>NZ_CP090365.1 GCF_021432065.1 Photobacterium sp. TLY01 | reverse complement strand
GTGGAAGAAAGTGTGACAGTTTTTATCCGTCACACTTTGTTGATGATCAGCTCAGCGCCCTTTCTGGCAAAAGTGCCTGTCCCGTTAAAAAGCTTCCCTGTCAGAGGCTAACTTGCGCGCTTCAGCATGCCTGCGGTTTCAATAAACTCGATGATGGTTTCCAGTCCTTGTTTTTCTTTGAGGTTGGTAAACACATATGGCTTGGTTGGACGCATGCGCTGGGTGTCTGCTTCCATCACTTCCAAAGACGCGCCCACATACGGGGCAAGGTCGATTTTGTTGATGATCAGCAGATCAGAGCGGGTAATGCCCGGGCCACCTTTGCGGGGTATTTTTTCCCCTTCCGCGACATCAATGACATAAATGGTTAAATCAGCCAGTTCCGGGCTGAAAGTGGCGCTGAGATTGTCCCCGCCACTTTCTACGAAGACCACGTCCAGTGTTTTGTGGCGCTTTGCCAGTTCCTCAACAGCGGCCAGGTTCATGGAGGCATCTTCACGAATCGCGGTGTGAGGACAGCCGCCGGTTTCCACGCCGATGATACGGTCGGCATCCAGTGCTTCGGCACGGGTCAGAATCTTGGCATCTTCCTGGGTGTAGATGTCGTTGGTGACCACCGCGATGTTGTATTTATCACGGATGGCCTTGCACAATACTTCCAGTAAGGCGGTTTTGCCTGAGCCGACCGGGCCACCGACGCCAATGCGAAGGGGTTGTTTGTAGTCCATTATTATGTCTCCTTAGGAACGGAATAAGCGTGTGTATTGGGTTTCATGCCGGCTGGAGGCAATGGCTTGCGCCGGAGCGAAGCTGCTCACTTCGTCATCCTTTATGGCTGCAGAACGTACCACAGCCTCCGCCAACATGGACGACAGTTCCAGCAGGAGTTGCTGGCCTGCCGTCTGTCCCAGCGGGATGAGTTTGACGCCCGCCATAGTGGTATTTTCCAGCCAGCTCCACAGGTAGCCACGACACAGCGCGTCCATGTCGATTCCCCAGTGTGTGGCAGCCAGAGCAAAGCCGGAAAGCTGGTTATCTCCGACCAGTCCTACCTGTTGTGGCAACGGTATCTCCAGTTGTTGCAGCAGTGTGGCCGTTGCCTGTCCACGCTGTTTTTCTTCCTGTCTGAGCTCTTTGGTTTCCCGACTGGCGTACAGCCACTGATTCCATTTTGCTATCGCCTGAGTGTCTTCACACTGCCAGGCCTGATACAGCCGTCTGAGGACAGGCAATTCAAGGGTGATCAGACTTTGACTCAGCATGTCTCTGAGCCAGTTCCTCAGGGTGATTTTGTCATGGACCCAGCCTTGTTCGATCGCCCATTCCAGTCCCTGCGAATAGGTAAACGCACCGATTGGCAGGGAAGGGCTGATCAACTGAAAGAGCCGAAATTCAGCCGTGGTATCAGAAGATGGGGAAATCATCACCAGGAAGCCAGAGCCAGCATTACACCACTCAAAGCCAGTACCGGACTGAGCCAGCGGGCCGGAACTGCCCGGCCGATGAAATTACCGGCAATCAGGATCCCGGTAGCGCTGACCAGCATACCCGGCGCAAAAGACAACAGGGCTGAGGCTGGTGCTTCAACACCGTGTGCCCAGCCGTGTGCCAGTAACATGGCGACAGACAGCATAGAGCCGAGGGTTGCAAGGTGACTGCGGCCAAAGGCTTTAAAGCTCAGTGTAGCGGCGGCGACAAATACTGATCCCAGAATCAGGGCTTCCATGCCACTGAAACCGCCGGTCATCGCGCCAAACGCTAGGCCAAGCAGTATGCTGGCCAGTGCGCTGACCATGAGGGACATCTGCTTTTTCAGCCCCGGGGTTTGAGCTGTGAGGAAACCCACCCCCAAGAGCATAGCAAGGTGATCCAGGCCAGTGAGTGGATGAGTTACGCCAGCCATAAAAGAATTGATGATGGTGCCAGCTTCCTGGCCATGCCCGACGTGGGCAAAGGCCGGCGAAGACAGTAAGATGCCTGTCCCGATAAAGACAATACGTTGTTTGGTTGAACCTTGGTGCATGTGAAGTTCCTTTTCTTGTTAAAGTCATTCAATGGTGGAAAACAGGTGTGATCCGGGCTTAATGCTCGTGATCATGATGGTGGTGGCTATGTCCGCCGCCTTGCTGGCCGCCATATGCCCCGGATTCGGGCTCAAACGGTGCCTGCTCTACAGTGACTGTCCCGCCAAGGCCGTGCACCATGTCATCCAGGACATGATCATGCTGATAACGCAGCCAGTTCGCATGAATCTGTAATGGCACATGGCGGTTGCCAAGGTGGTAGCACAGGCGAGCCAACAGGTGCGCATCGTCACAGTAGACGCTGGAGACAGATTCTGGTGCTGCCAGGACAGTCACTTCAATGCCGTCGTCGTTGGTGAGCAGATCACCGTCGCGCAAAATGTAGCCGCGCGGCAGAAAAAGCCCGGCGTCACGTCCATCATCCAGGGTGACTTTCAGCCGGCTTTTGATACGAGAATCGATAGGCAGGCTTAAGGTGGCATGGCTCGCATTGCCTGTGCGTTCCGCGGCGGGAATAAAGCGGGTTAACTCAATCATCATTGCATCCTGCTGTTTTGATTAGAATAAGAAATAACGCTGTGCCATCGGCAGTTCCACTGCCGGCTCGCAGATCAACAGTTCGCCATCAGCACGAACCTGATAGGTTTGCGAATCCACTTCGATATTGGGCAGCCAGTCGTTGAGTTTCATGTCGGATTTACGGATGGTACGGCAATTTTTCACGACGCCGATTCGGCTCTGCAAACCCAGAGAGTGTGCCACACCTTCTTTGTAGGCCAGCTGAGACAGAAACAGCATTGAAGTCTGCTGGCTGGCTTTGCCAAAGCTGCCGAACATCGGGCGGTAGTGCACGGGCTGCGGTGTCGGGATCGAAGCATTCGGGTCACCCATTGGGGCTGCTGCTATCATGCCGCCTTTGATAATGGCGCTGGGTTTGACGCCAAAGAAGGCCGGTTTCCACAACACCAGATCAGCCAGTTTACCGGGTTCGACCGAGCCGACTTCGTGGCTGATCCCGTGGGTGATTGCCGGATTGATGGTGTACTTGGCGATATAACGCTTCAGACGGAAATTATCATGATGCGCCGGGTCTTCTTTCAAGCTGCCACGTTGCACTTTCATTTTGTGCGCCGTCTGCCAGGTGCGAGTGATTACTTCGCCAACCCGGCCCATCGCCTGTGAATCGGAAGAAATCATCGAGAAAGCGCCCAAGTCATGCAGTATGTCTTCAGCGGCGATGGTCTCGCGCCGTATCCGGGACTCGGCGAAAGCCACATCTTCGGCAATCGAGGGATTCAGGTGATGGCAGACCATCAGCATATCAAGGTGTTCATCCACGGTATTGATGGTGTACGGCCGGGTCGGGTTAGTCGACGATGGCAGTACGTTGGCGATTCCCGCAGCCCGGATAATATCCGGCGCGTGCCCGCCGCCAGCGCCTTCTGTGTGGTAGGTATGAATCACACGATCGCCGATCGCCGCCAGGGTCGATTCCACAAATCCGGATTCGTTCAGGGTGTCGGTGTGGATGGCAACCTGGATATCGGTGTTCTCTGCCACGCTCAGGCAGCAGTCAATGGATGCCGGGGTCGTTCCCCAATCTTCGTGCAGTTTCAGGCCAATGACACCGGCGGCAACCTGTTCGTACAATGCGTCGGGCAGGCTGGCATTGCCTTTCCCTAGCAGGCCGAAATTCATCGGAAAGCTATCGAGCGATTCCAGCATGCGGTGAATATTCCACGGCCCAGGCGTGCAGGTCGTCGCATTGGTGCCCGTCGCCGGTCCGGTACCACCGCCAATCATCGTGGTGATGCCCGACATCAGTGCTTCTTCAATTTGCTGGGGACAGATGAAATGGATGTGAGCATCAATACCACCGGCTGTCAGTATCTGACCTTCGCCGGCGATGATTTCAGTGCCGGGGCCGATAATGATATCCACATTCGGCTGGATATCCGGGTTGCCTGCTTTACCAATGGCACTGATGCGGCCGTTTTTGACAGCCACGTCGGCTTTGACGATGCCCCAGTAATCGAGGATCACGGCATTGGTGATCACCAGATCCGGGGTCTGTGATGAAGGGCGCTGACTCTGGCCCATGCCGTCACGAATCACTTTACCGCCACCAAATTTCACTTCGTCGCCATAGACGGTGTAGTCTTTTTCTACTTCCAACCACAGCTCGGTATCTGCCAGCCGGAGCTTATCGCCCGTTGTCGGACCAAACATTTCCCCATAGGCCTGTCTGGACATGGTCGCCATAATTATTGCTCTCCCTGCTTATTATCGGTGGGCGTGTGGTTGGCCTGGTCCAGCGATCCCATGACTTTTCCCTGAAAGCCGTAGACTTTTCGGTCTCCGGCAAAAGCGACCAGCTCGACCGTGCGGCTCTGGCCCGGCTCGAAACGGACCGCGGTGCCTGCCGCAATATTGAGCCGGAAGCCTCGGGCTTTCTCGCGATCAAACTGCAGCGATTCGTTGGCCTCGCAGAAATGGTAATGCGAGCCGATTTGCACCGGACGATCGCCAAGATTTGCCACACTCACCTGACAGGATTCACGGCCAGGATTGAGAATAATGTCGCCGGCGGCGGCTCGCAGCTCACCGGGGATCAGCGCAGGCTTAGCGTGTCTGTCCTTTTTAATTTCCTTACTCATTCAGGTGTCTGTCCTTTTAGAAGTCGCTATACGATGGGCTCGTGAACCGTGACCAGCTTGGTGCCATCCGGAAAGGTTGCTTCAACCTGCACATCGTGGATCATGGTGGCGACACCTTCCATGACGTCGTCCTGGGTCAGAATTGTGCGTCCGTAATCCATCAGCTCGGCGACTGTTTTGCCCTCGCGGGCGCCTTCGAGAATCTCGGCACTGATCAGTGCAACAGCTTCAGGGTAATTGAGCTTGAGTCCTTTGGCTTTACGGCGTTCTGCCAGCAGAGCCGCAGTGAAAATCAGTAATTTATCTTTTTCTCTGGGTGTTAATTCCATGTCTGAGCCTTGTGTCCGTCAGGTTGCCCATATCCGGGGTGGCAGGGGAAAAGTGCCAGACCAGTGCGCACGTGTGTGCTGCCAGATACGGGTAAAAAGTTGTAAGAGAGGCTCTGTGCCCTGTGCCAGTGCACGAACCGCAAGCAGACCGTCAATCTGAGTCACACCTGCTATCAGATTGTTTTTATTTGCACTCTCATGATGCTGATTTAGCAAATCCTGTACCACAATGAGCAGTTCGTCGGTTTCTCCGGCAATCAGCAGAGTCGCATTCATCGGAAAATCGCGCAGGCTGGCGGCACGAGAAGGCTGGGCCAGCGAGGCATTGAGGTTCATGCCTTCGGCCAATACGAGGGCATCGTCAAGAAATACCCGGCAGTGTCCTGCGATGTGCCCTGTTTCGAAGCACTCATTCAGTGCAGGGCGTCCAAAACAGTGCATCTCCCAGCCAATAAATCGCCCGCCTGGTGCAATGTGAATCTCTGTGTTGAATTTGACCCTGGCGCCGGGGAAGTGGATATTTTCCTGAGGCAGCCACTCTAATTGTGCCTCCGGCGCGACACGCAAGATCTGTCGCTGGTGCGCCAGCTTGCCGGCAGAGCGATAAAATTTCGTCGCGCCGGGTGTGGTCACCAATGCGTGAGCACCTTCGCTGACGTGCGCTGTTATCGTCAGTTGATCACCGCCGACGACACCGCCTGGCGGGTGAAGCAAATAGGTGTGGCACACCGGGCCTTCGGGATAAAGGGGCCGCTGTACCGCCAGCGGCCCTTTCTGGCTTCGTTGTTTGAGCACGGTTTTGTCACCGCGATCAGCAAAGCCCAGTTGTATCTCTGCCAGCCAGCCTCTATTTGTGCCTGTCCCTTTAAGATGGGTTGCCTTCAGATCGCTCTGCGTCATACGGTGAGGTACTCCTTGATGTGAGCCTCAGAAAGGTTGGCCATTGCTCCACTGGCGACGGTTCGCCCGCGATCCAGCAGACAAAAGCGATCGCCGACTTTACGTGCGAAAGGCAGTTTCTGCTCAACCAGAAGGACAGTCAGGCCGAACTCGTGGTTCAGTGTTCGGATGATGTCGCCGATTTCTTGGACGATATTGGGTTGTATGCCTTCGGTGGGCTCGTCCAGTAACAGTAGCTTCGGATCCAGAACAAGTGCCCGGGCGATCGCAAGTTGCTGTTGCTGTCCGCCGGACAGATCGCCGCCTCGTCGGTGCAGCATGTCTTTTAACACCGGGAACAAGTCGTAGATGTAGGAAGGAATGCGCCGGTCGCCGCGCGGGCGTATCGGCAGGCCAATCTGCAGGTTTTCATGAACTGTCAGGAGGGGAAAGATTTGCCGGCCCTGTGGGACATAGCCCAGGCCGCAGCGCGGGCGGGCTTCAGTTGTCAGCGGTACTAAGTTCTGCCCGTTAAAGGTCATTTGCCCGCTGCGGGCTTTGACTAAGCCCATAATGCATTGCAGCAGTGTGGTTTTGCCCACGCCGTTCCGCCCCATCAGCACGGTGCACTGACCTTCGGGGACAGACAATTCAAGATCCCACAGCGTATGGCTTTCGCCATAAAACTGGTTTAATCCTTGTATTTCTAACATTGTGATTCCTTTTGATGATCGGCAGGCATCTACTGACCTAAATACACTTCCCGGACTTGGTCGTTGCTCTGAATATCTGCCATGCTGCCTTCTGCCAGCACATGCCCCTGATGGAGGACGGTCACAGTGCTGGCGATGGAGCGCACGAAATCCATATCGTGCTCAACCACCACCACAGAGTGCTGTCCGGCCAATGAGCGTAACAACTCGGCGGTTCGGTCCATTTCCTGATGCGTCATGCCGGCGACCGGCTCATCGACCAGCAACAGTTTGGGTTTCTGCATCAGCAGCATGCCGATTTCCAGCCACTGTTTTTGTCCGTGAGATAAATTCCCCGACAGCATCTGGCGCTGATCGATTAATCCAATCAGTGCCAAAACCTGCTCAATGTTGTCCTTTTGTTCGCCAGAAAGGCGCGCTCTGAAGGTCTGCCAGACCCCTTTGGGGCCGGCCATGGCCAGCTCCAGGTTGGTCCAGACCGGCAGGCATTCAAAGACGGTGGGTTTTTGAAATTTCCGGCCGACACCGGCCGTGGCGATCGCCGCTTCATCCATCTCCAGCAGGTTGAGGTTGGAACCCAGCCAGACCTGGCCGCTGTCAGGGCGAGTTTTTCCGGTAATGATGTCCATCATGGTGGTTTTACCGGCCCCGTTTGGCCCGATGATGCAACGTAGTTCCCCTTCTTTGATATAGAGGTTGAGATCCTTGATGGCCTGAAAACCATCAAAAGAAACGGAAACGCCCTCAAGGTACAAAAGTATGTTGTGTCGTGTGTCGATCAGCGGGTGATGCTGAGGTTTCAGGAAGTCGAAGACTTCATGACGACGGGTCAGCGGCTGTAACGGATTGTGCGTCAGCAGCTTGTCCAGCCGTGATGGCGTTGTGCTCGGGTGAAGCGGGGTGACTGTTGTCATGCGGATACCTCCCGACGTTGCAGCAGGCCGGCAAGGCCTTTGGGCAGAAACAGGGTGGCGAGGACAAACAGACTGCCGAGCGCAAAGAGCCACACTTCCGGGAACTCCACCGTAAACCAGCTTTTGGCATAATTGATCAGGACCGCTCCGATGACGGCGCCATACAAAGTGGCCCGGCCACCCAGCGCGACCCATACGACGATTTCAATCGAGTTGAGCGGGGCGAATTCTCCCGGGTTGATGATGCCAATTTGCGGTACGTACAGGGCACCGGCAATGCCGGCCAGCACTGCAGACAAGACAAAAATGGCTAATTTGACATGCGCCACTTGATAGCCGATGAAGCGCGTGCGGGCTTCGGCATCACGGATGGCTATCACCACACTGCCTAACCGGCTGGCGATGACTGCGCGGCAAACCAGATAGCCCAGAATTAGTGCCAGCACAGTGGCAACAAACAGGGCCATTCGTGTAGTGTCGGCCTGCAAGTCGGCACCCAGCAAGTCTTTAAAATCCGTCAGGCCATTATTGCCGCCAAAACCCATCTCGTTGCGGAAAAAAGCCAGCATCAGCGCAAAGGTTAGTGCCTGGGTCATGATGGACAGATACACCCCAGACACCCGCGAGCGGAATGCCAGCCAGCCAAATACAAACGCTAATGCGCCGGGGATCAGCACGATCATCAGGCAGGTAAACCAGAAATGCTCGAAACCGTGCCAGAACCAGGGTAATTCGGTCCAGTTCAGGAAGACCATGAAGTCTGGCAGTTCGGGGTTGGCGTACACGCCCCGATCACCAATCTGGCGCATCAGGTACATGCCCATGGCGTATCCGCCCAAGGCAAAGAAGGCGCCGTGACCCAGACTGAGAATGCCCAGATACCCCCAGACGAGATCGACAGCCAGTGCCAGTAAGGCGTAACACAGATATTTGCCCAGCAACGAGACAGTGTAAGTTTCCAAATGAAGCGGATGCCCCTGCGGGACAGCAAGATTGAGGACAGGCACGATAATTGCGGCCGTAAACAACAGGGTCAGCAACACCTGTCCTCCGCGATCCTGTCTGAGTATTGAGGTCAGCATAATGAATCCTTTTCTTATCCTTCAACGGCTCTGCCGCGTTGCGGGAACAGGCCACGCGGGCGTTTTTGAATAAACAGAATGATAAAAACCAGCACCAGGATTTTCGCCAGCACGGCACCGGCCCAGGGCTCGAGGATCTTGTTGAAAATGCCCAGGCTGAGGCCGGCAACCAAGGTGCCCCACAGGTTGCCGACACCGCCAAACACCACCACCATGAAGGAATCAATGATGTAGCTTTGGCCCATGTTGGGTCCGACATTCGTCAACTGGGAAAGCGCGACCCCGGCAATCCCGGCAACACCGGATCCCAGTCCGAACGTCATGGCATCGACCCATTCAGAGCGGACGCCCATCGCCCGGGCCATGCCTCTGTTTTGCGAGACGGCACGAACCTGCAGGCCGAGTGAGGTTTTTTTCAGCACCAGCAGCAACAGGGTAAAGATCAGAATACAGAAAGCGATGATGATCAGTCGGTTCCAGGTCAGGCTGAGCATGGGGGTGATTTCCAGCATTCCACTCATGAAATCCGGGGTCGTCACTGAGCGGTTCAGCGGAGAAAAAATACTGCGAACGGCTTGTTGCAGGATCAGGCTGATGCCGAATGTGGCCAGCAGGGTTTCCAAAGGGCGGCCGTAGAGAAAACGAATCACACTGCGTTCAATTGCGACACCAACAAGTCCCGACACCACAAAAGCCGCCGGAATGGCAAGGATCAGGGCCAGTGCCGTATGCTGGGGCATGAGTAGTTGCAGCACATAGGTCGTATACGCACCCAGCATAATCAGCTCGCCATGGGCCATATTGATCACCCCCATGACGCCGAAAGTGATGGCCAGACCAATACCGGCCAGCACCAGCACCGAACCCATGCTCAACCCGAAATACAGGGTTTCAACACCGTTGTAGACGCGTTGCCGCTGCTCGTAGGCGCTGAGAGCTCGTGTCAGTGCGCCGTGAATCTCGGGATCTTTTGCAACGGTTTCGGCTTTTGCCAGGGCGCGTTGCGCGGCAGGGTGTGCAGCATCGGACAGCGACTGAATCAAGGCCAGCTGGCTGGCTTTATCGTCAGCGGCCTGGCCCAGTCTGGCGATGTCGAGCGTCAGGTTGATGGCCGCTTTGATTTCTGGGCTGGTTTCCTGGTTCAGCTGCAGGCGAAGCGCCTTAAGGATGTCCGGCTCGGTGTTGCCTGTCAGCGCCTTGACGGCTGCTAATCGGACAGACGGATCAGTGCTGCTCACATCGAGGGTGGAAAGCCGCCGTTGAATCAAAGTGCGCAGCGCATTATTGATGACCACTTTTTTATAATCACGTGGATTATCAAGACTCACCGCTTCATTGCTGCTCAGTCGTAACGCATTGTTGTTATCCTGTAACAACACCAAAGCATGCGTGCCTTTTTGGTAAGCAAGTGTGCGATCGAGCAGGCCATTGAGCATGGTTTTGGTTTGCGGATGGTGCTGCGCAATCAACCATTCAATGGCTTCAGCTTTGCGATCGAAATTGCGTTGGGCGAAGCTGTTTTCCACATCAGTGAAGTTGCTGACTGAACTGGCGTAAGCCGTCGATACCAGAGCAGGTAAGCAAATCAACAGTATCAGCAGTTGTCGAATATAAGCGATGTAAGCCTGGAACAAAGTCAGCCGTCCAGGCAGTTGTTGTTTCGTCATGAGTGTCGTCCGTGAATGCAGGAACGGATCCAATCGTCCGGCAATCCGGGCCGGACGACTGAGTGATGCGGGTCAGTGGTTTATTCGTTGCTGCCCGCACATTTGCCAGAGACAACATTGAAGCTGCCGCAGGACATGGGTTTTTCCCAGCTGGCGAACAAGTCTTTTGAGCCGGGCAGAAAATCGGACCAGGCGTCACCGGCCACCACGTCTTTGGTTTCCCACACGGTCACGAACTGACCGTCATCCTGGATTTCGCCAATCAGCACTGGCTTGGTGATGTGGTGATTGGGCATCATGGTGGCGTAACCGCCGGTCAGATTCGGGACAGTCACGCCAATGATGGCGTCTTGTACCGCATCGGCATCAGTCGTTCCGGCTTTTTCAACCGCTTTCACCCACATGTTGAAACCCAGATAAGAGGCTTCCATCGGGTCATTGGTGACACGCTTGTCATCTTTGATGAACTTGTGCCACTTCTCGACAAAATCGTTGTTCTGATCTGTGTCGACACTCATGAAGTAGTTCCAGGCGGCGAGGTGACCCACCAGAGACGAGGTATCCATGCCGGATAATTCTTCTTCACCGACGGAGAAGGCAACGACCGGAATGTCGGACGCTGCAACGCCCTGAGCGGCGAGCTCTTTATAGAAGGGAACGTTGGCATCGCCATTGATGGTGGACACAACGGCGGTTTTCTTACCGGTCGCACCAAATTTCTTGATATCCGAAACAATGGACTGCCAGTCGGAATAACCGAACGGCGTATAGTTGATCATGATGTCACTGTCGGCGACCCCTT
Organism: Photobacterium sp. TLY01; assembly: GCF_021432065.1. Taxonomy (NCBI): domain Bacteria; kingdom Pseudomonadati; phylum Pseudomonadota; class Gammaproteobacteria; order Vibrionales; family Vibrionaceae; genus Photobacterium; species Photobacterium sp. TLY01. The sequence continues at coordinate 1,335,488 of NZ_CP090365.1, read as the reverse complement.
TATCTTTCAGGTAAGCCGCCAGGATTTTATTTGTGGTACGCGGATAGACATAATCGGTGCCGGCCAGCACCCAGCGTTTGACGCCCATCTCATTCATCAAGTAATCAACGGCTGGGATGGCTTGCTGATTGGGTGCCGCGCCTGTGTAGAAAACGTTTTTGGATGATTCCTCTCCCTCATACTGCACCGGGTAAAACAGCAGGCTGTCGAGTTCTTCAAAAACGGGCAGCACAGATTTACGTGAAACCGATGTCCAGCAGCCGAACACCACATCGACCTTGTCTTTCTCGATCAATTCGCGCGCTTTCTCAGCAAACAGCGGCCAGTTAGAGGCCGGATCGACAACAACAGGCTCCAGCTTTTTACCCAGAACGCCGCCTTTTTTATTTTGCTCGTCGATCAGCATCAGCACAGTGTCTTTAAGCGTGGTCTCACTGATTGCCATGGTGCCGGAGAGGGAATGAAGGATGCCGACTTTGATGGTGCCATCTGCGGCTAATGTATTGAAAGATAAAGCCATTGAGGCGGCCAGGGCTGCCCATTTCAGTGTCACTGCTTTTTTATCCATGATGTTTTGCTCCTTTTTAGTGTTGTCACTGACAGAAGCAAGGGGCAGGCCAGAAACAGGTCTTCTGATAAAAATCAAAAGAGTCAATGAAAAACAGTCAGTTACTCCGATAGCGATGAAAGTATGTCGGGGAAATCATACCGAGCTGTCCACGAATGGTGCAGGCTGATCAGTTGGTGCACAATTTTGAGTCAGGCGTCAGAGTTTTGGTTTATCACCCGCACCAGAGGCGTGAGAGGCTCTGACCACGACCTGAATCCATTGTCAGCAGCAGGTCATTCTTGGTCACTTATCTTTGCTTCGGTCTTGTTTTCTGGGAGCGACATGGCAGGCTTAAGGTCTGTGCTGGCGGTATACTGCTTGAGAATGAACACAAAGAACAGTGAGATAGTTATGTTGAAATACATTGTGATTGCCCTGGTGGGCCTGGGGATTTATATCGGTGTGACCTATAAAGATCAGATTGAAGATGCGATGAATGCACGCCCGATGGAGGAGGCCCAGGATGTGCTTGAAGATATGGGTGATCAGGCTGCAGAGGCCAAAGATGCGCTGAACAAGCAATTGGAGACATTACAAAACTGATGTGTATTGTATGGCTGAAAAAGTCATTCATATAAAAATGGCGACCTTCAGGGTCGCCATTTTTATTCGTTACTCAGAAAAAGCGTTGAGCGTTAGGCTCAGGCTTTCACTGGATTAGCAGCAGCTTCCTGCGCTTCTGCAGCACGGCATGCTGCCGCAGTGAAGATAACGTCAGTCGAGCTGTTCAGAGCTGTTTCAGCTGAATCCTGAATCACACCGATGATGAAACCAATCGCAACCACCTGCATCGCAACTTCGTTGGATACACCAAACAGGCTGCAAGCCAGTGGGATCAGCAGCAGAGAGCCACCGGCAACGCCGGATGCACCACAGGCAGACACGGCAGCAACAACGCTCAACAGCAGGGCAGTCCCCAGATCAACCTGAATCCCCAGCGTATGTACAGCAGCCAGCGTCAGCACAGTGATGGTAATTGCTGCACCCGCCATGTTGATGGTCGCGCCCAGAGGAATTGAGACTGAGTAAGTATCTTCGTGCAGATCCAGATCTTTACACAGTTGCATGTTCACCGGGATGTTTGCCGCTGAACTACGGGTAAAGAAGGCAGTGATACCACTTTCACGGATACACTTCAGAACCAGAGGGAATGGGTTCTGCTTCGTTTTGTAGTACACAATCGCCGGGTTAACGATGAAGGCAATAATCGCCATTGAACCCAGCAGAACAGCCAGCAGATGCGCGTAGCTGGTCAACGCAGAGAAGCCTGTCTCAGCAAAGGTTTGTGAGACTAAACCGAAGATACCGATAGGGGCCAGACGGATCACAAAACGCACGATCAGTGTGACGCCGTTAGACATATCGTGGAACACTTGTTTGGTCGCATCAGATGCTGAATGCAGCGCAAAGCCCAGGCCCACAGCCCATGCCAGAATACCAATGTAGTTACCAGTCAGCAGCGCGTTGATTGGGTTATCAACCACTTTGAACAGCAGCGTATTCAATACCTCTGCAATCCCTTCAGGCGCGGCCTGATTTGCAGTACCGGCGTCCAGAGTCAAAGTCGTCGGGAAAAGGAAACTCATGGTCACGGCAGTCAAAGCGGCCATCAGTGTACCGAACAGGTACAGCATAATGACGGGCTTCATGTTGGTATGTGTGCCTTTTTTCTGATTTGCAATCGAAGATGCAACCAGAATGAACACCAGCACAGGCGCTACAGCTTTCAGAGCACTGACGAACAGGCTGCCCAGGAAACCGACTTTCAGTGCGGCATCAGTTGAGACAGCGGCTAGGACGACACCTGCCACGATACCAATAAGAATCTGGATAACCAGACTGCCATTGGCAATTTTAGCTAGGAATGGTTGTGGTTGACTCATACTACATCCTGAATGTTTTGAGTTGGTGTGGAAGCGTTTTATGTTGTTTGCGGAAGGTTTTTTAACAGGATAATCGAAGGATTTCCACTACTCTTTTTAGAAACTTTTAGGTTACACATTTTTAACGTTACTGAACGCTGATATTTGTGAGCGGTTTATCACTAAGATTTATCTACTGATGGCTCAATAGTCCTGCTTTTATTTCGTTCAGTACGGTATTGCTCGAGCCTTGCTCCAGACCCTGCATGGTGAGCCAATAAAAAATCCTGCCCGAAGGCAGGATCGATGAAACACGGGTTCTGTGGGCTGGTATCTTAACGGGTCAACTGGTTATTTTCGCTCTGCCGCCGGTATCTCTGGTACCAGAGGCTCCAGTCCATTGGCTGTTTGCGCCTTTTTACGACTTTTCTGCTGGTGTTGCAGCAGAGCCAGCAGATCACGCTTGTCCCATGCTTGAGGGGACTCACTGTAATAGGCCGCCATCATCGCGCTAACCGCCTGATCCAGCTGCTGCCGGTGTGTCGTCGTCAGGTGCGATTTATCCCAGGCATTGTAGTGAGTTTGTACCTGCATGGGCTGGCATGCTTTGACCGCAGCGATCAGTTTGTCCGTGACATCACTCTCGGTACTGGCCGGACTGGCAGGGTTTGCGGATAATGGCGTCTGTTTTTTGCTCCTCAGCCACATCAGCAGCGTTACCAACCAGAGAAGCGTGGCGGCCAGTGTCAGCCAGGGCCACCAGGCAGAAACGCCCTGAGCCTGATGATCCACAGCAGCAGGATTTTCATTGTTTTCCTGTGGGTTAATCCCCCTGGTTTGTGAGGCACTGGCACTGTGTTCATCCGATGGACGTGTGGCTCCGGGAATGATAGCCGTCGAATCTGGCTGAACCTCGAGCACTTTCCCGTCTACCTGGCTGGTGACTTTTTCCCCTTTATCGGTATTCCACCAGTTTACCGTCAGAGAAGGCAGGGTAATGGTCCCGCTCTGGCGGGGGATGATGACCTGTTTCAGCGTCATGACACTGTAATCATTCTCTTGTTTGTAAACAGGCTTTTCGCTGTATACCCGGACTGAGTCAGGGTAGGTCAGGGATAAATCCGGCAGATTGCTTTGTGGGGTGCCTTTCATTTTCAATGTCAGGGTGCGCGAAACCGGTTCGCCCACTTTCATGTTTGACTCGTCCTGATTCCATGTCTGTTCCAGCTGAAGATCTGCAGTTGGTAACCACAGCCCCTGATAACCTTCCGGTTCCGCCAGCACAGTCAGTGGCATGGGTTCTGCCTGAATATTGACAGGGATTCGCAAGCCAAACCGCTGGCGACTGTTACTTTTAAAGGCCGTACCAGTAAGTTTGGCACCCTGGAGGGTGATATCTCCCGGTTTGGTCGCTGTGACCCGGTACTTACGGTTAATGATGGTGTAGCGTCTGCCATTCAGTACGGTGTCTGCCTGATGATCATCTCCCACCTGAATCACTTCCAGTCCTTCGCCCTGAGGGGCGATTAAACTGGCTTTTTCCAGCTGTTCTCCGAGTTTGATTTGCACCATGTAGATCTGACTTTCGCCAACATAAAGACGGCTTTTTTCCATCCGCCCGCTGACTTCAATGGCAAGGTCCGTCGTTGGAGCTGTCGCATCAGTGCGCTCACCGACGTGTATCTGGATGGGGTCTGAAGCGGACGCGCCAATCCGAAAAGCCGGAATGGTGAAATCACCTTTGGCTTTGGCTGCGAGGGAGACTTGCCATTGTGTTTGTCGTGATACTGAACCGTTAATAAAACGGTTCATGGAACGGGTGCTGGTCGTGCCGACAATGAAGTCATTTTTGAGTGGCGATAAGTCCAGTGCGCTGGCGCTGACATTGTCATCGATGCTGATTGTCAGCTCAAAAATTTCATTCACCCCAACCTCATCGGATGACACCGTGGCCACAACCTGGGCGGCATATGCCGAGTAAGAGAGCAAGCTGCCAATCAGCAGCACGACACTTAACCAGAGCTTTGTCCGGCAAAATGCGGAAAGAAAAGTAACATACTTAGAATGCATTGTGAGTCCTTGCTTCTGTAACTGACTTTGGCTACCAACGATTTTCAGGTGCGTCCGGCGCTGGCTTTTCTCTCGCCTGAAGTATGATCTGAGCCCTGAGCAGCTCGCGGGTGCTGTCTGGTATTTGTTCCAGTTTTTTTAATGTCGGATGGCTGGCACTCAGGCCATTGGTCTCGTCGCCACTGTCCTCATTATTACCGGCTATTGGCTGATCGCTTTGATCAGCGTTTGGCTGGGCTTGTTCGTCAGTAGGCGCCATAGGTGCCTGTCCTTCACTGTCAGGGGAAATGGCCGGGTTTGAATCTGAACCGGCTTGCGATAGATCTCCCGCTTGTGGTGACTGCTGATTCTCAGCCGAAGGACGGGATGGCTCAGCGGCACCTTCATTATTATGGTCCGACGCCGACTGGCTTTGTTCATCTTGCCGTGACTGACCTTCTGGCTGTGCGCCGCCAGCAGGTGCAGAGGCTGTCTGGTCAGACTGGCCAGTTTGACTGTTTTGCTGGCTCGATTGCTGTTGTCCTGAATCCGATCCTTCACTGTTATCACGGGATGAGTTGCCAGCTTGTTGCCCGGAAGGCGAGTCTTGGCCTTGCTGGCCTTGCTGGCCTTGCTGGCCTTGCTGGCCTTGCTGGTTCGCTTGTTGCTGCCTGAGCTGCTGCTCGACGATATCCAGATTGGTTTTTGCATCTGTGTTATCCGGATCTGCACTCAGCAAGTCCTGATAGATATCGCGCGCCTTGTCCAGCTGGCCAGCTTGTGCGTACGCATTGGCGAGGTTGTAGCGCGAGGCCGGGTCGGTTAAACCTGAGAGGGATTCGATGGCGCCTTCATAATCGCCTGCCTGATATTTGGCTGCGCCTTGCCAGGCAGGTGACTGGAACAGCTCTGCCGCTGCCTGGTATTCCTGTTGCTGATAGTGTTGATAAGCTGCCTGTTCCTGATTCAGCCAGGGGGACGCCATACTTTTCTCAACCGGCAGGAAAAGGAGCAGTAAACAGGAAAATGCGATACCTTTGCGACAGGCGGGCAGCGCGAGCAGGATCAGCGGGATTAACAACCAGAACCCGCCATTGAGTTTTTCCTCAATGGTTTTGTCTTGCGCTTGTTCTGACTGCGCGCTGAGATGGGTTGTTGCCCGAATCAGCGCCAGGATATCCTGATCATTCCCCCGCCATCGCACCATGATGCCATCATGGTTTGCTGCCAGTGTTTCGAGCCGCCGGGGATGCATTTTGCTCACGATTGTGTTCCCTTGGTTATCTTGTAACAGCCGGCCGTCTGGCATGGTGACCGGAGCTCCTTGCGGGGTCGCGACTGCCAGAATCGACAAGCGATATTGCTTGTCTTTCAGCAACTGATCGGTTTGTCTGGCTTCCTTCTCACTGAGTCCGTCAGTGATCAAGATCAGATCGCCTTGCGGGCGTCCGGCCTGCATGAGCAAATCAATGGCGGCTTTCACACCCGCGGCGGCGTTACTGCCCTGTATCGGTAAGATAGCAGGTGATAAGCCGGGGATCAGGTGACTCAGTGTCGCACTGTCGGCAGTGAGCGGGCTGATGATGTAGCCATCTCCCGCATAGACTATCAGGCCCGTGCTGCCTTCCTGCCAGTGGGGCAGAAGATCCATCGCTTTGTAGCGGGCCTGTGTCAGACGGTTCGGCGGCAGATCGGTCGCGTACATGGAATTTGACATATCCATGATAATCACTCTGGCACCGCTCAGATGAGAGGCGGGTAACAATTGCTTTTGCCAGCTGGGACCAGCCATGGCAACCACGGCCAAAATCCATCCGACGCTGAGGAGCAGCAGCGCTAATCGCCGGGTCTTCTGAGAAGGTTGTCTATTCTCGGGTTGAAGGTGCGCAGCAATCAGTCCGGTCTGCGCACGGCGCTGCGCCAGCCAGGGTAAAAGGACAGCTAGCGGAAGCAATGCCAGTAACCAAGAGGGATGTAAGAAAGTAAAATCAGCCATACCGCCTCCAACGGATAGCCAGTAAGACGCTGAAGAGTAGTGCGCCTGCCAGCGGGAAACGAAACAACTCTTCTCTTGGCCGCCAGGTTTGCTGAGCGGTTGAGACAGGTTCCAGATCATTGATTGACTGATAAATGCTGGCTAATTCCTGCGGATTTCTTGCTCTGAAATACTGACCACCTGTGAGTGACGCAATTTGAGTCAGCGCATGCTCGTCTAAATCCTGTGAAGGGTTAACCATACGATCACCAAAGAAACTGCGCTGGACCATTTCTTCGGCACCGATGCCGACTGTGTATATCCTGACCTTGTTTTCAGCAGCCAGTTTTGCCGCTTCCAGCGGATTGATCACACCGGAGGTATTTGCCCCGTCACTGAGCAGGATAATCACACGCTGTTCGGCATCACTGTTGATAAAGCTTTTGGCCGCGATGCCCAGTCCTTCACCAATGGCGGTACTTTGTCCGATCAGCCCGAGAACAGTTCGGCCTAATTGCTGCTTGACCGTGTTCAGATCGAAGGTCAATGGCGTTTGCAAGTAGGCATGATTGGCGAACAGCACTAAGCCCAGCCGGTCGCCCTGGCGTTTGCTGATGAAGTCGGTGACCACTTGTTTTACCGCAGTCAGGCGATCAATCGTGTTGCCCTGGCCATCGACCATATCCTCTATCGACATGGAACCGGATAAATCGACAGCCAGCAGCATGTCTCTGTGTTCAGGCTGTATCTGAACGGGATCACCAAACCACACCGGTCTGGCAAGTGCCCCTAATAAGCTTATCCAGCACAGCAGGGCCAGAATGCTTTGCCAGCGTCGAACCGGTTTTTTGACCAGATTCTCCGGCAGCACCGGCAATGTGATGGCGGCCACGGGTTGAACCGGTTTGCTGAAGCGGTAGATAAACCAAGGCAGCGGAAGCAAAATGAGCACCCACCACCAGATAAATTCAAACATGCCTGTCCCCTTTTGTTGCGTCCTCTTTTCCAGCTTGGCTATGTTGAGGGAAACGGGGCGGAAGGGCATGCTTTAACCAGATCTCCGCCTGATGCCGGCAGGCATCACGAATGTCTTCTTCAGTTTCAGAGGCATACAGCGCCTGTGTCCATGCATCATTCAGTGACACGAATCCCTGGTGTTGTTCAGCGAGTTGATGGTCTAAAAATGCCATCCATTGATAGCCACTCAGCCCTGCCACCTGCTCACGGGGAAAGTAGGTGAGCGCAGCCTGTCTGAGTAAGGCGTTGATTTCTGACACCGATTGCGTGTGTTTGAGCTGGTTTAATGCCTGTTTCTTGCCTTTTTTTAATCCTCGCTGGGTCTTGAAATGATTCAAGACGATATACAACAGGGTAAACAGGGCAATGATCAGCAAAGCGCTGGCCCACCATCCCCAGGCCAGAGGCCAGGGATCCGGTATCGCTGGCAAATGGAGATCGGCCAGCTGCAATGGATGCGTCTGTGTTTGTGCCATAAAAATTACATCTTGTTCTGTACGGAAGGCTCAGGCGTCGGATGAGGTGCCTGAGTGCTCCCGATCTGTTTTAATAACGGAATGCCTGCCGAGACCGTATGAAAAGGAATTGCCAGTGATGACGCCAGCGCTGTCAGGTTCTGCAGATGCCGCGAGAACTGCTGCGCCATTTGCTCCCGGGTTCGCTGGGCCCCAAAGTGAATCCAGGCTGACTGCTGGCTGTCGGTGACGAATTCACGGCCACGAAAACCAGTTTCACCCAGCTCAAGGGGATCATACAGATGCACAAACTGCAATCTGTTATGGCTTCTTAACTGGCTCAGCCGCTTTTTGTCACTGGCCTGTAACGCATAGAAATCACTCAGAATGATAATGTCACTGCCTTTCGGGCATAAGTGATGCATATGGCGAAGTACATCAGCAAAGGTCAATCCGTCATCAGCCGAAGTTTGCGAGTCTGACTGATGCATGTTGATCATGGCATTGATAACCGCCAGCGGACCTTGTTGGCGAGCCGTTGGTCTGCACTCATTTAATTTGTATCCGTTGTATACCAGTGCCCCAATACGATCCTGCTGCTGCACGGCCAGCCAGCTTAGCAAACTGGCAAAATGAGCAGCCTGCACCGATTTCAGCAACAGTTGGCTGCCAAAACGCATACTCTGACTGAAATCAATCAGTAACATCACGGGTTGTTCGCGCTCTTCGCTGAACAACTTGGTATGCGTCTTTCCTGTCCGGGCAGTGACACGCCAGTCTATCGCACGTATGTCGTCACCGGCCTGATAGGGGCGCACTTCGGTAAAATTCATACCCCGGCCTTTCTGCCGGCTTTGATGTTGACCATTGAGCTGAGCCCACACGCTGCGCGCAGGAGGAAGCCACTTCACGGACTGGTTTTTGTACTGTAACAGTTCAGCAAGGCACAATTCATACCCGTTACTGTGCGGTGGCAGTTGAAGGGGAGTGTTTGTTACTGCTTTTATCATGCACTGGTAACCTGTTGAATCAGTGTATGAATGATGCTGTCCGGGGTGATGCCTTCTGCTTGTGCTTCATAGCTGAGCAGTAATCTGTGTCTCAGCACGGGATAAGTCATGCGCTGCACATCGTCTGGTGTGACAAAATCCCGGCCATTGAGCCAGGCGTATGCTCGTGCGCAGCGGTCAAGTGCCAGCGTTGCCCTCGGACTGACGCCCATTTGCAGCCAGGCGGCCAGCTCATCGCTGTAGCGCTTTGGTTCACGTGTTGCCATGATGAGGCGGATAATATAGTGCTCAATCTCTTCAGCCATATGGATCTGCAGCACTTCTTTGCGGGCACTGAAGATATCAGCCTGACTGATGTGTACGGCTTCAGATGATCTGGGCTGGAGCTCTTCCAGTGCCTCACCGCGGTTCAGCCGTAAGATAGCCAATTCACTGTCGGCATTGGGATAGTCAACGTTCAGTTGCAGTAAAAAACGGTCCAGCTGAGCTTCTGGTAACGGATAAGTCCCTTCCTGCTCAATCGGGTTTTGTGTTGCCATCACCAAAAATAATGCCGGCAGCGAATACGTGTTCCTGCCTGCAGTGATTTGTTTTTCTGCCATCGCTTCAAGCATTGCTGCCTGAACTTTTGCCGGGGCGCGGTTGATCTCATCGGCCAGTAACAGCGAGTTAAAAACAGGGCCGGGCTGAAATACAAACTCGCCGGTTTCGGGACGGAAAATGTCGGTTCCTGTTAGGTCTGCGGGCAGGAGATCCGGTGTGAACTGGATACGGTGGAAATCACCTTCAATACAGTCGGCCAGAGTTTTGACCGCACGTGTTTTGGCTAGCCCTGGAGGGCCTTCTACGAGGATATGCCCGTCTGCTAACAGTGCAATGAGTAATTGTTGCACCATTTCGGCCTGGCCGATGACCTGCTGTTGTAGGTATTGATCGAGTTGTTGGAAGGTCTTTGCAAGCATGTGTTTTGATCCCTTGGAGCCACTGTTTTTCCTGCACGCTCTGAAGCGTGTCGTTTTCACGAATAACGTACTCAAAAGCATAACGTTATTGGTCTTCGACTTTGTTCAGCTGATGAAGTTCACAACAAATATCAAGCAAATGATAAATGTAATTTTTCTTTTTTACATGACAAAGTGACTGAGGTCACCAATCTGATGAAAACTGAAAAAAGAACAAAAAGATTGATCCCCCTAAATAATTTTCCAGTGAGGTCAGATGTGTTTTTTTTGTTGCAGTTATGCTGCGCTTCATCACCTTCCCACTAAAAATAAAATTTCCTGAAGCGATTTATTGATCAGATTAAATATGGTGCAACCCTGCACCATTCAAGTGCGAAGCATTGAGTTTTGCGGCGAGAATATGAATCCGGAAGTAGGAAATCGCTTGATTCACAGCATTTTGTAAACTTGGCATCCCTCATGCATTGAAATATTCCGTTAACAAATTGAACTTATTATGTAATCGATTAATTGATACGTGGTTGATTCCATAGAGGGATTTTATGAAGAAGATGAATTCCCTATATTGATATCTATATGTGTCTGTGTTCTTATAATAATTATGCAATGTAGGCGTCACACAAGTGACTTGTGGGGTGGATACGCTGCGTAATCGTGGTGCAGGGAACAGGTCTGGTTCAGATGTACAGCAGCAGGTTCTCTTCAGAAAAAATACAAAATGTCCATCAGTAATATAAGCGAGATGTGTGTTTTGTATTGGTAACGGATGGAAAGGAGTCTGGTAAATGACAAAGGTAGCATTAGTAACTGGCGCTAAAGGTGGTATTGGTTCTGCAATTACTCAGGGTTTAGTAGATGCAGGTTATCGTGTGATTGCCACCTATTTCCCAACAGGTGAAGCAAAAGCCAAAGAGTGGTTTGCTGAAAACAATTACTCTGATTCTCAAGTCCGCTTACTCCCTCTGGATGTTACGGATGCTGCATACTGTGAAGAGGCACTGACTACTCTTTTAAAAGAAGAGGGTAAGATTGATGTGCTGGTTAACAATGCAGGGATTACCCGTGACAGTACGTTCAAACGTATGACGGTCCAGCAATGGAAAGAGGTGATGTCCACGAATCTGGACAGCCTGTTTAATGTGACTCATCCTTTGTTTGCTTCAATGTGTGATAACGGGTTCGGCAGAATCATCAATATTTCTTCTGTGAATGGCCTGAAGGGGCAGTTCGGTCAGGCAAACTACTCAGCAGCTAAGGCTGGCATGATTGGTTTTACCAAAGCACTGGCGGCAGAAGGCGCACGTTACGGTGTTACTGTTAACGCGATTGCACCGGGGTACACAGGTACACCTATGGTTGAAGCAATTAAACCAGAAGTGCTGGACGCGATTAAGGCTGAAATTCCTATGAAGCGTTTGGCACAACCGAATGAAGTATCAGCATCAGTGAACTTCCTGGCCAGTGATGCTGCAGCCTATATTACCGGAGAGACCCTCTCGGTAAATGGCGGTTTATACATGCACTAATGAAGAAGTAAGGACACTCGACACATGACCAAAGTTTATATTGTTGCAGCCAAACGTACACCGATCGGCAGCTTTAATGGCGCACTGAAATCTGTTCCGCCCGCGCAGCTTGCTGCTGTTGCTATTAAAGGTGCACTGGCTCAGGCAAATGTTGACCCCGCTAAAATTGATGAAGTGATTTTAGGAAATGTTGTGGGTGCCGGTCAGGGAATGGGACCTGGTCGACAAGCTGCAATTTATGCAGGTATTCCAGAGCAGGTACCGGCTTATAGCCTGAACATGGTATGCGGTAGTGGTATGAAGGCCGTTATGGATGCCGCTGCGCACATTAAAGCCGGTGATGCTGAACTGATCGTTGCTGCTGGTGCGGAAAGCATGTCGCAAATTCCGTTCACTGTGCCTGCTTCTATCCGTGACGGACAGAAAATGGGTAATCTGCAACTGACTGACTTGCTGATTAACGACGGTCTGACCGATGTGTTTAACCAGTACCACATGGGTGTGACGGCTGAAAATGTCGTTGAAAAAGTGGGTCTGACCCGTGAGCAGCAGGACAATTTTGCGCTGGCAAGTCAGCAGAAAGCGGTCGTTGCCATTGAGCAGGGTAAATTCGCTGAAGAAATTGTGGCTGTTGAAGTGAAAGAGCGTCGTGAGACGAAAACGGTTGATACGGATGAATATCCGAAAGCCGATGCAACATTGGAAGGCTTGCAGAAACTGCGTCCGGCATTTAAACCTGAAGGTTCGGTAACCGCAGGGAATGCATCCGGGATTAATGATGGTGCGAGCGCCATCATCGTGGCTTCTGCTGCCGCCGTAGAAAAATATGGTTTAACACCGCTGGCAGAAATCGAAAGTTATGCACAAGCGGGTGTTGCCCCTGAGGTCATGGGTCTTGGCCCTGTACCAGCGGTGATGAAAGCCCTGGAGAAAGCCGATTTAAACATTGATTCAGTGGGTCTGTTTGAGTTTAACGAAGCCTTTGCCGGTCAGGCATTGGGCGTGTTGCATGAGTTGGCTGACAACTTGAATACCAAGGTCGAAGATTTGGCCGAACGTAGCAATGTGAATGGTGGTGCGATTGCCCTGGGTCATCCTCTGGGTGCATCGGGTAACCGTATTATTGTCAGTCTGCTGCACGAGATGCGCCGCCGTGGAACAGAGTATGGCCTTGCCACATTGTGTGTCGGTGGTGGTATGGGTACAGCTATTGTACTGAAAAGTGTCTAAACGACTCGTTAACTAACTGGCGTCAGTATCCACTGGCGCTGAAAATAGCACTTAAATTAAGGAAACATATTATGTATACGGAAATGTTTAAATCTTTCTCTGAGCAAACTGAAAAATCTCTGGCACCTTATGTGAAATTCAACAAGCTGTTCACGAAGAACGTGGAAGAGCTGACTGAGCTTCAACTGGCAGCGGTACGTGCTTACAGCGATTTGGGTTTGTCTCAGCTCAAAGCAATCAGTGAAATCAAGGATCTGCAATCACTGACGTCTTTCCAAAGCCAACAGCTGGAAAACCTGACGAACCTGTCTAAGCAACTGGTTGATGACAGCAACAAGTTTTCTGCACTGGCTCAAGGCTTCAAAACTGAAGTTGAAGAGTTGGTCGCAGAGAATGTAAAGCAAGTTACACCAGCTTAAGTTCTTTTCCTGTCTTTATGCCGTCCCGTCTTGTGGACGGCATTTTTAGTCCAAAAGCTGAGGTCATCGCGATGAACCCGAATTTTTTCACGGACTACTTTGCTAAACTCCAGGAAATGAACCAAGCGTGGTGGAAGGAGTTTGATTCCGGCAAGGCAGCCATTAATATTCCGCTCAACAAAGCGCTGAGTGAGTTGAATCTGGAAGACACAACGGCTTGGCTGGAAAGTGCATCTGCCCAGCCTGCGGTGATTGCAAAAATTCAGATGGATTGGTTTGAAAGCCAGATGAAGATTTTGCAGAACGTCACTCTGACGGGTGATAGTCAGGATGTTGTTACGCCGGCACATGATGATAAACGATTTATCGATCCTGCCTGGCAAAACGAAGCTTTTTATAACTGCATCAAACAGTCTTACTTGCTGTTCAGCAATAAGATGAAAGAGACCATTGATTCGATAGAAGGATTGGATGAGAAAGCGAAAGAACGTTTGAATTTCTTCTCGCGCCAGGCCATCAATGCACTATCGCCGACCAACTTTATTACGACCAATCCCGAGCTGGCAAAACTGACGGTTGAAACCAACGGTCAGAACCTGATCAAGGGAATGGAACTGCTGCATGAAGACATGCAATCCAGCGCGGATGTGCTGAAAATCCGCATGACAAACGGTGATGCATTCCAGGTGGGTGATAATATCGCCAATACACCAGGACAAGTTATTTTTAAGAATGACTTGTTTGAACTGATTCAGTATAAACCGCTGACAGAAACCGTAAATGCGGCTCCCATATTGATTGTTCCGCCGTTTATCAATAAATACTACATCATGGATCTGCGAGAGAAGAATTCGATGGCTCGCTGGCTGGTGGAGCAGGGGCATACTGTCTTTATGATCTCCTGGCGTAATCCTGATGCAACAATGCAAGATGTGGATTTTGATACCTATGTATTGGAAGGTGCGCTGAAAGCATTGGATGTCGTTGAAAATGTTGCAGGTGACAAGCAAATTCACACGGTCGGTTATTGTATTGGCGGGACATTATTGGCCACAGCCTTGGCCTACAGCGCTGCGAAACGTATGCGTAACCGTGTGAAATCTGCCACTTTCTTTACCACGATTCTCGATTTCTCCCAGCCAGGTGAAATTGGTGCTTACATTAATGATCCGATTATTTCGGCCATTGAAGCCCAGAATGAACTGAAAGGCTATATGGACGGTCGCTCATTGAGTGTGACCTTTAGTCTGCTGCGTGAAAACAGCTTGTACTGGAACTATTACGTTAATAATTACCTGAAAGGAAACAGCCCAATCGATTTCGATCTGCTGTTCTGGAATGGTGATAGCACGAATGTGGCTAAAGCGTGCCACAGTACATTGCTGCGTCAGTTCTATCTGGAAAATAAGCTGATGGATCCGAAAGGGTACAAAGTGGGTGGTGTGTACATTGATTTGTCGAAAATCAAAGTACCAACTTACTTTATTTCTACTCAGGAAGATCATATTGCTCTGTGGCAAGGGACTTATCGCGGTTCGAAAGTCCTGAAAGGAGATTCAGTCTTCGTACTGGGCGAGTCTGGTCATATTGCTGGTATCATTAATCATCCTGAAAAAAATAAGTATGGTTTTTATACCAACGATAGCGCTGAATCCGATCCTGAAGCCTGGTTGGCTGGGGCAACTCACCACGACGGGTCATGGTGGAATCACTGGAATACCTGGTTGAATGGCTTTAATTCTGAAGAACCGGTGCCTGCTCGTGACATCGGCAATGAAAGCTTCCCGCCGACAGGCCCAGCGCCTGGTGACTATGTGAAGCAAACATTACCGATTGAGTTTTCAAGCCCGAATTGATTATTTAGTTGAACGCCAATATCAGTATTGTAAAAACCAGTGGCTCGCCACTGGTTTTTTTATGGTTGAAACACAAGCGTGTTTATTCGTCTGAAACATTGGTGCCTGTCCTGGGACAGAGATTAAAGTGCCTGTCCCGATAATCAACGTCATTCGTGGTGTTAAACTGTCTGTCCCGACAGTACTGGCCAGTATGCAGATCCCAAGTTTGGTCGAGGCCAGAATTAAAGTGCCTGTCCCAACAGCCCCTTCTGGGGGACGATTGTTAAAGTGTCTGTCCCGATAATACGCGTCATTACATTTCATCCCACTGTATTTGAACGTTTTATCTCTGAAGAAATCCCCCTCATCCAAAGCGTCCCTATCTATACTGGTTTTATGACGACCGAACAGGTAAAGATCGGATGCAACACGAGCAGCAAACAGTGGGGATAACAGGGTGTGAGGAATGCGGCTTGGTGGTTGCTTTGCCAGAGTTAGAGCCGGGACAGCGTGCATCTTGTCCGCGCTGCGGGCATCTGCTGATGAAAACCATTAAGCATCCTCAACAGCGAACATTGGCCTATGGGTTTGCCTGTCTGGTGATGCTGGTTCTGAGTGTCAGTTTCCCGTTTATGTCGTTCAGTGTGCAAGGTATTCAGCAAGAAATTACTCTGATGCATTCTGCTCAGATGCTTGCTCAGTTCGAGAATAGTTTATTAGGCCTGTTGTTGTTAATGACAGTTGTCATTTTACCGGCTTGCTATATCACCTCCGTGCTATATCTGTACTGGGTAAGTACGGAGCACGGAAAAATTGAGAGTGATAGTGTCAGCCACAGAGTCAAAAGTTTATGCCGGCTGACGCTTCGTATTGAACCCTGGCTCATGGTGGATGTTTTCCTGATCGGCATTCTGGTCAGCCTGATCAAAATTGCTGCGCTGGCTGATGTCGGATTGGGCATGTCATTTTGGGCATTTTGTCTCTATACCGTGCTGGTTGTGAAATGTGTCGCCATGGTCGACCGAACATGGCTCTGGTTACAGTTTGCACCTATGGTGCCCTTGCCTGAAGTAAAAGCGGGTGACAGTCATCATTCGCGGAACCATATCTCCTGCCACACTTGTGCGCAGCTCAATCCTGTTGTTGAAGGTCATCATCAAAGATGTATACGCTGTGGCGGAAAATTGCATCCGTATCATCCGGCTAAAAATCTGCAATATGCCTGGGCGTTATTGCTGGCTTCAGCCGTTTTTTTATTCCCGGCGAATCTGTACCCGATGATGTATACGGTCAGCTTGGGAAAATCGGAAGGGTCAACCATCATTGGCGGTGTTGTGCTGCTCTGGCATCACGGTTCCTATCCCATTGCTATGGTGATTTTTATCGCCAGCGTGGTGATTCCTCTGGCGAAGATTGTTGCACTGGGGTGGCTCTTTTATGCTGCAGGGCGAAACATAGACGATGAAAACAGAAAAGCCATCCGGCGCTTGAAGCTGTACAGGATGGCTGAGTTCATCGGCCGGTGGTCGATGATAGATATTTTTGTTGTAGCGCTTCTGGTTGCTTTGGTGCAGTTACAGAATTTGATGGCGATTTATCCGGGACCGGCTGCCTTGTCATTTGCTTCAGTGGTCCTGCTGACCATGTTAGCGGCGATGGTGTTTGATCCGCGTGTTTTCTGGCAAAACCTGCAGCCAGGAGAGAAAACAGAGCGGTTGTCAGAACAACCGACCACGATTCAGAAGGAGCCCCATTCATGAGTGATCAAACGCCACCAAAGGCTGAAGTCAGCCAGATTCGACAGCTATCGCTGATATGGCTGGTTCCGATTGTTGCTGTATTAATCGGTTTTTGGATGCTGATTCAGTTTCTGGCCAGTAAAGGTCCGGAGGTGACGCTCAAGCTCAATACCGCCGAAGGTCTTGAAGTGGGCAAAACTGAAATTAAAGCTTTGAATGTTAAAGTGGGTGTCATCACCAAGGTTAAACTCAGTGATGATTACAATTCAATTTTAGCGACGGCGCAGTTAGATAAGGACGCGGAAAGAATGCTCAAAACCGATACGCGGTTTTGGGTGGTGAAACCGCGTATCGGTAAAGAAGGGATTTCCGGGTTAGAAACCTTATTATCCGGCGCGTATATCGAGTTGCAGCCTGGTGTAGAAAATGATGAGCAACGAACATTCACCGTTCTGGATATTCCTCCGGTAGCGCCGCTGGACGCGAAAGGTTTACGTTTGATTTTGACCCATGAGGAAGCAGGAAAGCTCAGCGTTGGTGATCCTGTTCTGTATGAAGGGTTCACTGTCGGTCGGGTAGAGCAGGTCAGCTTTGATACCCAGTCTAAAAAAGCAAATTATCAGCTATTTATCTTCGAACCCTATGATGGCCTGATTCGAAAACGGACCCGGTTCTGGTTAACCTCTGGTGTTGAACTGAATATGTCAGCTGAGGGGTTTAACCTCAAAATCGGCTCGGTGGAATCGCTGATCACAGGTGGCGTGAGTTTTAATGTTCAGCAAGGCGCTGAGCCTGGCGAACTCGTCACCAAGCAGCTCAGCCGATTCCGGTTGTATAACAATCAGAATGAAGTACGTGAGCGCTTTTATGATCAGTACCTTGAATATGTATTGCTGTTTGACGAATCAGTCCGTGGGTTGAGTGAAGGGGCGCCGATAGAATATCGCGGGATCCGTATTGGGACTGTGTCCAAAGTGCCTTTACGTTTACCCAATCAAACTCGTGGTTTCTCCAATCAGCAAATTCCGGTGCTTGCCCGGTTAGAGCTCGCGCGGGTGCAGGAGTATGTAGGGACTGAAAACCTGCAGGCTTTACAGGAAGATCTCAGCCATCAGTTTCGGGAAGGTTTACGTGCTTCATTAAAAACAGCGAACTTCCTGACCGGACAACTCATGGTAGATGTGGAGTTTTACCCGGAGGAGCCGGATCCCAGGCTGCTGACTTATCAGGAATATGATGTCTTTCCCACAAAAGCCGGCGGGTTCGCTGAAATTCAGAAACAGGTCGCGTCTTTGCTTGATAAATTAAACAATTTGCCGGTGGAGAATACCCTGAACGGGTTGAATCAGACGCTGGTTGCAACTGAGCGTACCTTGAAAGCCGCCGAGCAAGCAGCAAAAAGTGTGAATGTGCTGCTTGCACAACAGGACACCAAAGCCATACCAGCGGAGCTGCGAAACAGTCTGGCTCAGATTCAGGCAACATTAAACAGCTATGGCTCCGAAGGTGCCACTTACCGCAATCTCGAGCAGGTGCTGATCCGGTTTGAGCAGGTGATGAAAGAGTTACAACCTGTACTGAGGCAAGTAAACGACAAACCGAATTCACTGATCTTTTCAGACAGTAAAGGCAAAGATCCAATACCCGCAGCAGGAGCACAATAATGCATTTTCGTCATGGTTTACTTTCTGTTATTTGGCTCACTGGCTTATTGTTGGCAGGTTGCAGCAGTCAGCCTGAAGAATCTGATATCACCACTTACCTGCTGCCCCAGGCCCCAGAGCAATCGGCACCGGCCTTGGTGACGCAGCAACCAATATTGGTCGTATTACCGGTTGAGATGGCGCTGCATTTGACGGGCACGGGCCTGGTATACCAAACCAGTAGTACGGCTGTAGTCCAGGCACAGCAAAATTTGTGGGCTGAAGATATTGTCCGGCAACTCACACGGCGCATTAACGGCGATCTGCGTTTGAAGCAGTCACGTTACTGGCCGACAGAGTTATCTGCAGCGATCAAAACGACGAATGTGCCCAAGTTGCAAGTCAGGGTTAATGCGTTCAATGGTCATTTCAGCGGTTCTGCCTACTTCAGTGGTGAGTGGATCCTGACCGGGCAAACCGGTGACCTGAAAACGGTGCAACCATTCAACTTTCAGGTCCCCTTAAAAGAACCAGGCTATAGTGCGCAGGTGGATGCCCTGTCGGAAGCGGTGAACCGGTTGACCACTCAGGTCGCTCAGCGTGTGTCAGCGGTCACTTTGTATTCCGGAGAGCGCAGCAGCCTTTAACGTTGTTGTAAGCGGTAGTATCCGTTCATCCAGCACTCGGGCAGCCCTTCACCAGAGGGAAAAGCCAGCTGTTGTTTGTCTACAGAGACAGGGTCTGCCAAATCTTCACCGGATTGAAACTGTACAGTGACATGACGCTTAAAAGGATTGGTGAGTGAGGCCATGTCGACCACATCAACCAGATCCCCGGTTTTCGCTTCTTTCAAAAACATAATACCGACCTCCGGCATTCATCAGGTCTTGGAAAGGGTATTCTAATTATGGTCGATTTTATCTCAGGCGTGGAAAAGGAGACGGTTGTTCATGGATTCGTATTATTGGGGCATTGATCTTGGGGGCACCAAAGTTGAGTGCGCCGTGATGGCGCGTTCTGATAATCGCTGCATACTTCGTGAACGTATTCCCAGTCAGGCTGAGCAAGGTTACACACATTTGCTGCAGCGAATCAAGCTGCTGGTGGATCGCTGCGCAGAACAGCTGGATTGTTACCCGAAAGCGATTGGTTTTGGAACGCCGGGTGTGCTGGACCAGGCAACAGGCGTCATGAAAAACTGTAATTCAACGGCCTTAAACGGGCAGCCACTGGATGCTGATCTGGCTGAGTTGCTGAATGTTGAAGTCCGGCTGGCGAACGATGCGAATTGTCTGGTGCTGGCAGAAACGCATTTAGGTGTGGTGAAACAGATCAATCCTGATGCTGAAGTCGTTTTTGGCATCATTATGGGGACTGGTGTGGGCGCTGGCATTGTGGTGAATGGAAAAATTATTCACGGCTTGCATGGCATAGCCGGTGAGTGGGGACACAATGTTATCGAGCCACAAGGACGCGCGTGTTATTGCGGAAAATACGGCTGTCTCGAAACCGTGATATCCGGGCCGGGTTTGGAGCAAGCTTATCATGACAGGACAGGTAATCACTTATCTTTAAGTGACATCATGCAACTGGCTCAGCAGGGCGATTTGGATGCCAGATCTGTGGAGGAGCGATTAATCCACTATTTTGGCCTTGCCGTTGCGCAGGTGGTGAATATTCTGGATCCCGATGTGATTATCGTTGGTGGTGGTGTGGGCAATATCGACAAGCTATACGATGCAGGCAGGCAGGCGATCATGCCACATTTATTTAATTCCGTATTAAAAACGCCTGTTGTGAAACCGATTTTAGGGGATAGCGCAGGCGTTTTTGGTGCTGCGATGTTAGTGAAATAAGCCAACTGCTTTCTGCCAGACAGCAAGATAATGATATGAATTGAGATATCCTCCTCGGTTCTTGTAAGAGATATCTCACAATGACGTGGGAGATTACGTTTATTTTAATGCTGTTAATTCTCATGGAAAATAAATTAATCTTTATCATTCAATCTGATAGGTTAAATTACTGAGTTGTTGCTTTAATTGACATGTAAAGTGTGATCTTCGTTCGTTGCGCAGAATCCTGAATCGAGTAATCTGTACCGCGTCGGAAGGAACTGACGGAACGGAACAGGAACAGGCCACGGATTTTGGCAGTCTCAGGATGAGACCGGTACATCAGGACGGCGTATCGACAAGGACTGTGAAGGGAACAATCGGATGGATTCGATACAGTAGGTAGGAAACTTACTGGTCAGGATGACAAAAGGACCACTTCAGGAAGAAGTCAGGGACACCTCCAGGACGGAGAAGAGAGTTGTAACAGGACGTTGCAATGGGTCAGGAAAGACCAAGTGGAACATCTCCGGGAAGGAGTTTTAGGGAAACGCTGAAGGATACAGCAATATCAAGGAATGATGCAGGGAGCACCTAAGTAGCTGGATTGCTGCAAGTAAGACCTAAGGGCGCAACGAAAGTTGCGCCCGCTCTTTTTTACAGCCAGAAACTTTTGTTTCCCGAAAAAGCCCTGTCAACCCGCCACAATCTGTGGCTTCTGCTTCAGACTGACCATCAGCATATAAACTGCCGTGCTGGCCAGAGCAACAAAGAAGAAGTTGTTCAGTCCGTGCTCTTGTTCCAAAAAGGTGCCGGCAACCAGTGGACCGGCAACAGAGCCGAAGCTGTAGCTGAAGAGCATGATCTGTGTGGCTGAAACGATCACTGATGAATCCAGCTCATCACATGCCAGCGAGATTGCAATCGGGTACAGCGCAAAAGAAGACATCCCCAGCAGCGCTAAGCCCACCACCATAATACTGTAACCAGGAATCAGGCTCATCAGTCCGGTTGCAAAAATCCCTAACAGGCAGGCTGCGGCCATCAGCAGGGTTTTACTCATCTTACAGGACAATGCGCTGACGACAGGTTGAATGGCCATGCCGCCCAGAACAGTTGATGCCATCAAGCCACCAATTTGTTCTGCTGTCAGATTTTGCATCTGCAATGAAATGGGTAACAACCCATAGACAGAACTCATGACAATACCTGAGACGAAACAGCCCAGCACCGCAGGTTTGCTCAATGCAAAAATCTGGCGGGCAGACAGGCTGATATGTTGTTCGCAAGCCGGTTGTGATTGCTTGCATGCCAGCGCGGGTAGTGTCGCCAACGCGATCAACCCCAGAATACTGGCAAATGGCAGCAATCCTTCCACCCCAATAAAGCCAATGCCAAACTGCCCCAGCGTACCGCCGCCGTACAGGGCTGTCATGTACAAGCCCAGACGTTTGGCTCGCTCTTTTTTGTTATCGCCAATCAGTAGCCAGGACTCAACGACCACAAAGATGCCTGCCACAGCGATACCGGCCACAAAGCGTGCAATCAGCCAGGTCAATTGCTCAGGAACTAGCGGCATCATGACAATCGTGACTGCCAGCAGTAGCAAAAAGCTGACAAACGCCATTCTGTGTCCGATACGTGCGACGACTTTTTCGACCAGCAAAGCGCCAATCAGCAAGCCCAAATAAAACGTACTGGCCAGCCAGCTTGCCAGAGAAGCTGGCAGCGCAAAAAAGCTTAATGTCAGTGGGATCAGGCTCATGAGATAACCTGATGCAATAGCAAAAATCGCCAGGCCGACAACCGGTACAAAAATACCGCCGGACTGACGTGTCGCAGTGATATGACTCACTACACAAATCTCCAAATTAAAGGGTGCTGGCCTTGCAGGGGAGCCGTTTGGGTCAACAGCTTTGAGGTGGCCTGCGCAAAGACGTTACAGGGGATGCCTGTGTATATTGCGCAGAATATGGACTGAAAAACGGTGAAGGTAAAATGAGAAAAAGTAATATCCAGAGTCGGTTTTTCTCACACATATTATATGGAAAATTGGCTATTTAGAGCTATTAGTGTTTAATTAGGTTAAATTGGTGTTAACCATAATGTTAGTTGTTATTATTCAGGTATTTATAATTTCGTAAAATAGATATTAGCTAGTTATTTAGATGTGTAAATATTTGTTGTCTATCAAATAATTTTGGTTAATTTTTAACCTTTCATGAGCTGGCAGCATAAAATTATTTCTTTTATATCTCATTGTCAGCGTTCGTCTCGTGAAAAGAGGCCCGGTAGTTCTTTTTGGTGCAAAGATTCACTTATCCAGTGCAAATTTTTAGGGTTGTTTTTGGCTAACAAGCGGCAGGAATTATATCAACCGCTTACAAATCAATAGCTTAAAAAGTTGGCACGATGTGTGCTTTGTTATAGTCAGGCTGTGGTGGTGAAAACTTGTCATCTTTCAGGTCATTGATGACAAGCGATCTCCAAGCCACTGCAGACTACTGAGTGTAGGTACATTTTGTCGTGATTGACTGTGGTGCTGTTCCGCGTAGCGGGGGAACAGCACCTTTTTTTATGTGGCGATTATCGCTTGTTTCTCAGATAGCGCTTACGTCTTTCTTCTTTGTTTTTGGCTTTATCGGCCGCTTTACGTTCGTTGTCCAGAGCCACATCAATCAGTTCCTGCGTGATCATTTCAGGGCGTTCCATGGTGATTTGCCCCAGTGTACCATTGCGCAGTTCGTTGATCAGAATCTCAGACGCTTTGTGTAAATCGACTTTGCCGCCTGAACGTAAGCAACCGCGTTTACGGCCAATCGCTTCCATCAGCTCAATTTCAGATTCCGGTAATTCATCTTCCAGCTCGTAACGCTTCTGTAAAAGGTTCGGGTAGGCGTCTTTCAAATATTCCACCGTAAAGAAAGCCACATCAATATAGTCCATGGCGGTATCTTTGACGGCACCGGTCGCGGCCAGTCGGAAACCACTGTGCGGGTTTTCTACTTTTGGCCACAAAATCCCCGGGGTGTCTGACAGCACGATGCCGTTTTGCAGATTAATGCGTTGCTGTTGACGGGTAACGGCAGGCTGGTTCCCTGTAATGGCAACGGATCGACCCGCGAGGGTATTGATGATGGTTGATTTACCGACATTGGGAATTCCCATGATCATGGTGCGGATGTTTTTGCCCATTTCCTCACGGTTTGGAGCCAGTTTCCGGCACAGTTCCAGAATTTTGTTCACTTCATTCTGGTTTTCTGTGGTGATGGCCATGGCTTTCACATTGTGCTCTTTTTCCAGATGCGCAATCCACAACTCCGTCATGTCGGGATCAGCAAGATCGCGTTTGTTCAGCACTTTAATCACGGGTTTATCGCCTCGCAGAGAGGCAATCAGCGGGTTTTCGCTGCTGAAGGGGATACGGGCATCAAGCACTTCAATGATGACGTCGACTTTTGGAATGGCTTCTTCAATTTCTTTGCGGGCTTTGTGCATGTGGCCCGGAAACCATTGGATACTTGTGCTAGACATTAAAAATATAAACCTTTTACTTGTTTTGACAGTGCTTTGAGTTTGAAAGCTTTGGTTCAATATCAGGTCATTGACACCCAAAAACGGATGTTTCTGAGGGTGGTTCACCGAGCAGAAAACCACACTCAAAGCCACAATGAATTGCTGTGATCTTAACACTATAACGGCGAAACGTGGTAGACGGTTGACGGGAGAGGCTTATCTGATGCCACTGGTTCAATTGATCTCAGTGCTGTGCCGCTGAGTCAACGTTTTGGCAACCGGCGAAGCTGATTGCTTGCACATCGCATCAGGGGATCAGCGGTGCTTGTATCGTGAACCTGAGTGTAACTGACCGGTCCGAACGGGGCGAGGTATACCACATGCTGATCAACATTTTTCTGGGTCTGAGCGTCATGTTCATCTGCCTGATGTTCCAAAGCGTACTGCTGGTTGTGTCTTTGTCATTTTATGTCAGTCATCATGCCTGGGTCGAAAGTCCGCGGCTGGGGTCGCGACTGCTTTTGCTGATGAGTGTGATGACGCTTTTGCTCATCGGTAACCTCGTACAGATAGGTGTCTGGGCCTGGCTGTTTTACGGATTAGATGAGTTCACTGACTTTGCGACAGCTTATTATTTTTCTTGTGTGAACTTCGCCACCCTGGGGTATGGCGATATTGTGATGTCCGAGCGCTGGCGTTTACTCGGACCAATTGAATCGTTAAACGGGATTGTCATGGTGGGGGTCTCCACCTCAGCTCTGTTATGGACACTGCAGGACACACTGCGCGTCATGAATCAGAAGAATAAGCCAGCTGAGTCGAGGGGTAAGTCTTAGCCGCACGATCAGAATCCCGAATCAGTTATCCAACGAACCTGTTTTGCTCACATTTTACTTGAGCACCGTCACACTCGGACTTATAGTGCGGTGTTGGTTATTGAGTTGGCATCTTATGTCCTGGCAGATGATTCGCATGTTCTGGTTCTCGTTTTTTGCGCTGTTTTTCTCTGCGCAGGCGATGGCGTGTCCGGAAGATCAAGACACTGGAGCGGCGGTCAAATACCAGGTCGTTGCAGAATCCCGCCTGATCAATGCTGCTCTCTGCGAACCTTCTGCCCGCCATAAACAATCATCGGATTCAGCACCGGTAACCCAATCGCAGCAATCGGGTTCTGCCGTCGCTATTCTCCATTCTTTTCGCTGGAACATCCCGCAGCGTTACCATGTTCACGACGGTGATCCGGATCGGCTGGATCTGACATCGCTTTTGTATCCCGTCAGCGATAGCCGCCTGACACAGCGCTTTGTTCAGCCGCCTGATTACGTGGCTTATCAGGATTTTCGCCCTTCTTATCGTCTTTCCGGCTGGAAAGAGACCAACGCCATGTATGTGGCACTCAACAGTCATTACTTCATCTGATTATCCCTCGTCATTGAGTGACATTGTCACATTTATTGTTTTTTAACTCGGCACATCGCTGAGGGGATATTGATGAAGAAAAATCATTCGAGAGCATCCGTTCGGGTGCTGAATCACTATGCTGCCTGGAAGTATCTGGTCCTGGTGGTCACTGTGGTGATACTGGCATTGAGTGCCATTCCAACCTGGTACGGCGAGCAGCCGTCTATTCAGATCCAGTCAGCCAACGTCGACAGTGAGCTGAATCATGTGGTCAGCGTGGACCGATACCTGAAACAGCAGGGGATCGAGGCGCAGGAAATTACGCAGCAAAACAACCAGATGACCATCGTTTTTGATAACGAAACGGATCAGTCTCAGGCACGTGAAGCGCTGGATAAGCGGGTGCAAGAAGGCGATAGCATCACCTATTCATACGTCTCCGTGGCACCTGAGTGGTTCGGAAAAATGGGTTTCAGCCCGATTCAGCTCGGCCTGGACTTACGTGGTGGCGTGCAGTTTCTGCTGAATGTGGATATTGATACCGCGTTTCAGGAACAGCGCGCCGCCATCGTGGATGATGTCACGCAGATGCTGCGCAGTGAGCACCTGCGCGGCGTACGCATCAGGCTGCAAGGTACGGATGGTTTCAGCGTCGAAACCAAAGCTGAGCCGAAAGGCGATACTGTGTTGCGTCAGGTCAGCCAGTATGTGAAACAGCATTATCCGGGCTGGGAAGTCAAACGGGGCGCAGATAGCCTGAGCGTAACACCGACCCAACAAAACAAGCTTGATTTCCAGTCGGCGACGCTACAGCAGAACCTGAAGATCATGCGTGATCGTATTGAAGAGCTGGGCATTACCGAAGCGCTGGTTCAGCGGCAGGGCGAGCACAGCATTCGCATTGAGCTACCGGGTGTGCAAGATCCGTCGCAGGCTAAAAATGTGATTGGTGCCACCGCCAGTCTGGCATTCTATGAAGTGAAATCGGGTTCTGAAGCCGGCGCCAGTGAGGTGATCCGGCTGAAAGATAACAATGGCCAAACCGTGATTCTGAATCAACGTCCGGTCCTGAGTGGTGAGCACATTGTCAATGCGCGGGCAGGGATGGATCCGATGGGCTTCTCGGAAGTGAACATTTCGCTGGATCATGCCGGTGGCAAGATCATGAGTGAGTTCTCAGGCAAACATATCGGGCAACCCATGGCGACCGTCTACCGCGAATACAAAACCAATGCCCGGGGTGACACCGAGCGTAGCGAGCGGGTCATCAGTGTTGCGACCATTCAGTCGCAGCTGGGAAACCAGTTCCGCATTACCGGAGCGGGTTCCCCTGAAGAAGCGCAGCAACTGGCCTTGCTGTTACGTGCAGGCTCGCTGACCGCACCGGTGACGATTGTCGAAGAGCGTACCATAGGCGCATCGCTGGGCGCGGAAAACATAGAAAACGGTTTTGCAGCACTGGCATTAGGTATGGCGCTGACGCTGACCTTTATGGCCTTGTGGTATCGCCGTCTTGGCTGGGTGGCCAATGTCGCGCTGATGGCCAACATGGTGTGTCTGCTGGGCCTGATTGCCTTACTGCCAGGTGCGGTGCTGACGCTGCCGGGGATCGCCGGGCTGGTACTGACGGTGGGCATGGCAGTGGATACCAATGTGCTGATCTTTGAGCGAATCAAAGACAAACTGGCAGAAGGCCGGAGCTTTGCTCAGGCCATCGATCTGGGCTTCAGCAGTGCATTCAGTACCATACTGGATGCCAATATCACGACTATGATTACTGCCCTGATTCTGTACTCGATCGGAAACGGGCCCATTCAGGGCTTTGCGCTGACATTGGGGCTGGGACTGCTGACCAGCATGTTTACCGGCGTATTTGCATCGAGAGCATTGATTAATCTGGTTTGGGGACGCGACAACCGTCGTGATGTGAGGGTATAAAGATGATGTGTTATTTGACATCCAGGATTCGGAAAATCCGTTTTATCACCAGCGTCGTGTCTGTGGCGCTGATGGTCATTTCGCTGGCAGCCTTTGCTGTCAAAGGCTTGAATATGGGACTGGATTTTACCGGGGGGATGGTGACCGAAATGCGCATCAGCCCGACGGTGACCAGCCATCAACTGCTGGACGTACTGAAACCGGCACTGGGTGAGTCCACCTCAGTGACGACATCCGGTGCTGACGGGCGCTGGATGATTCGCTACGCGTTGCCTGAACAAGCAACGGTGCAAGGGGCAGAACAAAGCCAGACAGCGCCCGATGTCGCGCAGTTGCTGCACCAGGTATCCGACAATGTCGACATCATCAGTAACAGCATGGTGGGCTCTCAGGTCGGTCAGGATCTGGTCGAGCAGGGCGGACTCGCACTGCTGGTGAGCGTTTTGTGTATTTTGGCTTACCTCTGCTTCCGTTTTGAATGGCGTCTGGCCAGCGGGGCTTTACTGGCGCTGATTCACGATGTCGTACTGGTTCTGGGCTTTTTCGCGCTGACTCAGATGGAATTTAACCTCACGGTATTCGCGGCTGTGCTGGCGATTTTGGGTTACTCGCTTAACGATTCGATCATTATTGCAGACCGGATTCGGGAAATGCTGGTTGCGAAACAGCACACGCCGACGGCAGAGATTAATGATCAGGCGGTGATCGCGACGTTTTCACGCACCATGGTGACCTCTGGTACCACGCTGATCACCGTTGCGGCGTTGTGGCTGATGGGGGGGGCAGCGTTAGAAGGTTTCGCGACTGCCATGTTTATCGGCATCATTTCCGGGACCTGGTCATCGATTTCGATCGGGACTGTATTGCCTGAATGGTTAAAGCTGGAGCCGAAACATTACCTGCCAGCCGAGGTCGATTCAGCACCTTAATTTCGCTGGTTGAGAGAGGCCGGTTTATGCCGGCCTCTTTCTTGTTGCTCGTTATCGATAGAATGAGCAGGCTTGTCAGTTTTTCTTGATGGGCCAGTTCCAGCGCTCATCATTATCTGCTTCAGTCAGATGATCGCTACAGCTGAATGATCTTGTGGCAGGTTTTCTCCAGCGCCACTTTGTCATGGCTGATCAGCACTAAAGCACATCCCATCTCCTGAGTCAGTTCCACGATCAGTTGGAGCGTACTGGCTGCCGTAATGGGATCGAGACGTGATGTCGGCTCATCGGCGATCAGCAGCTTGGGCTTCATCAGCAATGCCCGCAGAATGGCAAAGCGCTGCAGTTCACCGCCAGAAACCTGAGTGGCTTTACGACTCAGCAGATCCTCAGAAAGTGCCAGCCGTTGCATCAGCGGTTGAATATGACGGGTATCCAGCTGATGGTGACGGCACAAATCATTGAGCAGCGTCTGCAGTGTGGCACTTTTGGCAAGTGCGCTGGGGGGATCCTGATACAGTTTCAGGGCATCACCTGTTTTGAGCTGCTGTTTGTTCACCATGCGGCCCGCCGATGGGCTCTGTAAACCCAGGATCAGATCTGCGAGGGTTGACTTGCCACAGCCGCTGTCGCCGCTGATGCCGAGAATTTCACCTTCTGCCAGCGTAAAACTCAGATCGCGGAACAGCGTTTTATCGCCAAACTGCATCGTCAGTGATTCGGCTTCTATCAGCGGCTGATCTGTGTCTGGCAGCGTTGCCTGCGGCCAGAAACGGGGATCGGCGGCGATCAATGCTTTGGCGTATGCCGATTCCGGCTGTTGCAGAAGGCGTTCGGCCGGACCGCGTTCCTGAATGACGCCTTTTTTCATCACGATGATTTCACCGCCTAACCGCTGAGCCACTTCTATATCGTGCGTGATAGTCAGAACAGCGCCGCGTTGTTTGTGGCTGACGAGTTGCTCGATGATCTGATCTTTACGGCTGGCATCCAGCCCTTTGGTCGGTTCATCGGCGATCAGCAGCTCACCGCCTGCCTGCGTTGCACACAGGTACGCCACCCGCTGCGCCATGCCCCCGGAGAGCTGATGCGGGTATTTCGCCATATCCTGCTTCAGCGCCACGCTGGTGAACGCGCGCTCGGTATGGGCCTGTGCCTGCGCTTTATCATTGTTGACGATCTCATGCACTTCACGGACCTGATCACCCACGGCCATCAGGGGGCTGAGCGCATACCATGGCTCTTGCGGCAGTACCGAGAGTTTTTTCCCCCATAATTTCTGCCGCTCAGACAGGCTCAGATCCTGCTGCGCCTGTCCGAACAGATGAATGTGCCCTTGCATCGACAGTGTGTCGGGCAGGGTGCCGATAATGGCATTGGCTAACAGGCTTTTACCTGAGCCGGTTTCACCGAGAATCGTGACGGCCTCACCTTGGCGCAATTCAAAGGACAGCGGATTGACCAGCATCTGCTGCTGCGCCTGTACCGAGAGTTGTTCGACATTTAAGAGTACGTTCATGACTGTTTACCTTGTGCCAGCAGGTGGAAACTCATCACCAGTAAAAAGACCACAGCGATGGGTTGCATCAGCACCCAGGGCGCTTGCTGGTAGTAACGGAACAATTCGACCATCATCAGGCCCAGTTCGGCTTCGGGCGGCTTGAGTCCGACATAGAGAAAACCGATGGAAGCCAGTGCCAGAATGGCATTGCCGGCGCCAAAACAACCCAGCGTGAACAGATCTGTTTTCAGCTCCGGCCAGAGATGGCGTTTGAACTGATACCAGGCACCAAAACCATAAAGCCGGGAGGCTTCGATCTCCGCAGAGCGCAGCAGCACCTGCGTACGGCTGCGAACCACCCGGAAATATTCAACCCAAAGCATCAGTGAGATCGCCAGATACAGGATCATAAAGGAGCCCGGCACCATCGCGCCAAACAGCAGTACCAGAATCAAACCCGGCAGTGACAGCAAGATGTTCACCAGCCAGGACAGGCTTTTATCCCACCAGCCGCCTTTCCAGGCTGCGATGATGCCAGTCAGCAGGCCGAGTGCCGCCGAGGTTGCCACACTCACCAGTGCCATCAGCAAGGATGTTGTAATCGCGCTGCCCAGGCGGGCATAGTTACTGCGCCCGTAATGGTCGCGGCCCAGCGGCTCCTGCCAGCTTGGCGTCGCAAATGCCTGAGACAGCGACTGCTGCGCCGGATCGCCTTGGTAAATCAGGGTTTCGATGGCGGTGAACAGTACCAGAGTGGCAAGCACACAAAGACCCAGCCACTGACGGCGGGAAAGTGATGTAAATACTGTCATGCCATCACCTCTTGCTTCGACAGACGCTGGCGCGGATCCAGCAGGTACTGGGAGATGTCGACCAGTGTATTGATGGCCACAAACAGCAACCCCATCATCAGGGCGGCACCCTGGATCACCGGAATATCGCGACGAAAAATCGCGTGGGATAAAGCATGGCCAATACCGGGCCAGGAGAACAGTGATTCAATCATGACAATACCTTCCACCAGACTGACCGCCTGGATGCCGACGAAAGCCATGACCGGCAGTGCGATATTGAGCTGACCATGGCGGCTAAAAGCCTGCTCGTGGCTCAGTCCTTTCAGCCGGGCAAACTGAAAGTAGGGCGCGTTCAGCACCTGATGGGTTGCGTTGCGGATCATCCGGCTCGACATGGCGGCCATACTGAGTGCCAGCGCCAATGCGGGCAACACCAGATATTCCGGACCGCCGAAACCTGCCACTGGGAACAGGTTGAAATGTAAGGCAAACACCAGCACGAGCAACAGACCAATCAGAAAGACCGGCTGGGCCTTGATGATAATGGCACTGAACAGCGCAGCATGGTCGCTCCACTGATTGACGCGGCGGCCACAATACAGGCCGACCGGAATGGCAATGAGCAGCGATAAACCCGTGGCGGCGGCGGCCAGTAGCAATGAGTGACCTAACTGGTGAGACAGGGCCTGTATAACAGGTTCTCCGCTGACCAGAGAATGACCCAGATTAAAGTGCAGCAAATCCCACAACCAGTTGAAATACAACTCAATGCCGGAGCGATCCAGCCCCAGCTCAGTCTGAACAGCTTGCGCCGCTTCGGCATCGACGTAGTCGTAGCCATAGCGTCCCGCTGCAATACGATAAGCGATGTCACCCGGGATCAGGCGCATCAGCACAAAAGTCAGTGTGCCGACAGACCAGGCGACAAACAGCGCCTGGCAGAGCCGGGAGAACAGAATTTTAATCATTGAACTGCATCTCCGACACCCGGTAGTTGATTTCAAACGGATCGAATGTGAAGCCACTGACCTTGTCGTTTACCGCAACAATCTGGCGATAATAAGTCACCGGGATCAGCGGCATTTCATCGGCCAGTAATCCGGCTGCCTGCCGGGCCAGCTGGCGGTATTTCACTGAGTCCGGCTCTGCCGCGAGTTGTGCCAGCAGGTGGCTGAAGGTGGGCGAAGACCAGTGCATTGGTCCCCAGTCTGAGCCTTTTTCAGTGGCGAAGTCATTCATCAGCAAAGGAAGTGGGTCGGCCAGAGTACCAAAGTTACGGGCGATCAGGGCCATTTCCAGACTGTTGTCATGATGTTTGGCCGGAATTGCACTGGAGTTATCAATCGAAATCTGAATATCGATCCCCAGTTCACGC
Organism: Photobacterium sp. TLY01; assembly: GCF_021432065.1. Lineage (NCBI taxonomy): Bacteria > Pseudomonadati > Pseudomonadota > Gammaproteobacteria > Vibrionales > Vibrionaceae > Photobacterium > Photobacterium sp. TLY01. The sequence continues at coordinate 1,303,864 of NZ_CP090365.1, read as the reverse complement.
CATTGTGCCTGAAGTGCTGTGCCGATCAGTGGCAGTTCCGGGCGATCGGCGTAAGTGACAAGCTGAATGCGAAAAACCTTGCCGTCTCTTTCCAGCAGACCCTGCTCGTTCGCGCGCCAGCCTTGTTCAGCAAGCAGTGCTCTGGCCTGTTCCAGATTACGCTGAGCTGTGTCTTGCCGGTTGATATGCCAGGCCCCTAAGGCCGGGGAAAAAAGCTGGTAGGCTTCCGAACCCGGTAAACGAAGTACCGATTGGGCAATTCCTTCCCGATCCAGCGCCAGACTCAATGCCTGACGCACCGACTTGTGATTCAGAAACGGATGGGCGTTGTTGAGTTTTACCAGCACAGTACGCGGCATAGACTCGACATGCAGCTGCAGATTGTTGGCCGCTTTCAGGCTGTCAATACTGATCGGGTCCAACGTGTAGACCAGATCCATCTGACCACTTTGCGCCAGCAAAGCCCGGCTTTCAGAACGGTGGCCCGCCAGATATTCAATGGTTTCAATGTGCGCTTTCTGGCCCCAGTAGTCGGCAAAACGGCTGGCTTTAGCTTTGTGCGGCGGCTGTAACGCGTCAATCTGATATGGACCTGTCCCTTGCAGCGCCACGATCTGACCGTTCTCGCTGAAAGAGCCGGGGATCACAATCGCGGTTGAGTAGTGTGCCAGCACAGATGGCAGCGCGCGGAATGGGCGATCCAGCGTGATGATCACCTGGTTCTCCCTCGCCTGAATGGATTGGACAGGCACCTGGCGAATGACACCTGGTTTGCTAAGCGCCAGATTGAGTGACTGAGCAACTGCTTCGGCTGTGAGCAGGCTGCCGTCGTGGAATTTGACGCCCGGGCGGATATTGAATACCCAGTTCAGGCCGTCTGCACTTTGCTGCCAGCTTTCAGCCAGCAACGGGGAGAGCTCTGCCTGTTCATTGATGCCAACCAGTGACTCCACCACTTGCAGACGGGAAAACAGGAATCCGTCTTTCGACATATCCTGACTATTAAATTCAAATGGGCCTGAAATGGCCAGCGTCTGGGAAGCCGGCGAAGACGGTTTCCAAAAGACGAGGGCGCCAGCAGCAACCACGATGACGAGCAATAAGATCTTTTTCATGTGCCTTTAAAATGATTTGTTATAACATAACAATATTCCAGCATGAGAAAGGTTCTCATGTCCAGCGGATTTTTTCTGGTGACCAAGAAAAGTGAATCATCTCGAAGACTGTCAGGTGAAATCAGAGGGGGTGTCATCAGTAACCTGGAAATAGCTCCCTATTTCACTTCACGAGAAGCGAAAAAATGCTGATAACTTGTCGTCCGTTCAAGTTACATTCAACTTTACTGTGCGAGGCTGGGCGCCTGGATAAAGGTATTTTCCTGTGTCCTGTACCTGATAATGAGGTGACTGATGAAAAATATCCTTACTGGTGTGATTGCACTGGTTGTCGGTTTCTTTGCGTTGACCTTTGCGGCAGTCATGGGATTGACCATGGCGTTGATTGCATTGATTGCTCAGCCGTTTCTCAAGCGCAAACTCGCGAAAGAATTTGCCACGTTCAATGCCGCGCAAACGGATGAGATGACGCCAAAAGGGCGTGTCATTGAAGGGGAATACGAGCCGGTTCAAAGCCGATAAAACTCGACCCATGCCAGATACCGGACGCCAGCACACAGTGCTGGCGTTTGTTATTTCTGTGGCTGTAACCTTTGTGTTTGAGACAACATCATGTTGATTTTTATTATTTTGTCACCTGATTGCTCAGACACTGTAAAAAATCATCCAGGTGCCCTTCCTCCAGATAGAACCGATAGTGCTTGTTGGCACTGTGGAACTCGAAACGACCTTCATCTTCGACGATTAGTCTGACCAGGAGATCAAATGCTTGTCTTGGGTTTGTGCTGCCCAATCTGACCAAATGGGAAATGCTGTAGCTGCGGGAGGTGTCCGACAGGTTCAGACTGCCGTAATACTTCTTCCAGTCCGCAGTGAAAATTTCAACAGGCTGACCGGTTCGAAAATAACTGAAATTTTCGAAGCCATGCGGATAAGAGATGTCAGCTTTCAGCGCGACATAACGCCGGTTAAAGCCGTGATCCGCGACGAGCGCCATCTGAAAGTCCGGTTCAATGTTGTTGTCCTGATTTCTGGCCAGATGGTACAGGTCTAACCGGCAGGAGCGGTCATCCAGTTTTGTGGTGCTGGTCGGCAACGGCTGTGGGGGGGCGCTGGCAGCAGAGCAGGCGACAAACAGCATGAAAAACACTGGGAGACGACCATACATCACTTGATTTTCCAGTTCATCGAGACAGACATTACCCAGTTGAACCCGAGATCTTATTGAGTTGTTAGTTACTCATAGCATAGCGACTGGGTGACTATCAGTGGGGCAGAGAAGCAGGCTAAATGATTGATCCGGCAATTAAGTGATGCTGAATCTCAGAACTGAGGAATTCAGGCCTGATAGATCTTCGCTTTGACCATGTGACGGTACTGAGACGGGCTCAATGTAAACTGCTGCTGAAACCGGGTACTGAAATGATGGGCGTCGCGGTAACCGACTTGTTCTGCGACATCCTGAAGCGACAGTCCAAAATCACGTAATAAGATTTGTGCCGCTTCCATGCGCAAAGACTGTAAATACTCATGCGGGGTCTGGCCGACCTGGGTTTTAAACCGGCGTTGAAATGTCCGCAATGGCAGGCCGCACTGCTCAGCCACGTCTTTTGCGGTGATAGGCCGGGATAAGTTGCGTTTGAGCCAGTCTTGCGCCAGCGCGATAGACTCATCAAACTGAACTTCTCCCCCTATCTGATAGAAGGGTTGCTGATCTGACTGAGAAATTTCGTGCCCGAAATGTGTTTCAACCGTTTTTGCCACACTCTGGCCAAAATGCTCACGGATTAAGTACAGAATCAGCTCTGATTGCGAGTTGATACTAACAGTACAATACAAACCATTCGCCACAGTAATGGATGCCTGACGGTTCAGCACCACAGCCGGGTAGCGCGCGGCAAATTTATCGTAGTAATACCAATGCGTGGTCGCAACTTGCTGATCAAGCAGTCCGGTTTCGGCCAGCCAGCAGACACCGGTACCAGTCGCGATAATTTTAGCGCCCTGCTGATACTGTTGAGTTAGCCATGGCACCAGCCCCGGACATTGCTTCAGCGCAGAAATCGGATTGCCCCAAATAGGCGGCAGAATCACAAAATCGAACTGTCCGGATGCTTTCAGGGTCAGATCCGGTTGTAACCGCAACCCGGATTTGACCGCTGGTGGCGAAAGGCTCTCTGCAACAACGGAAATTGAAACAGGTTTTGACCTCTGATCCTGTTTGGGTCTCAGACTGGCAGCACTGCTCAGCATCTCTGCAGCAAGAGAAATACCCGTGATTAACGCACGTGGATACAGGACAAAGGCAATCTTCATGGTCAGCACTCTGTTTTAAACATGATGGCAAATGAAACGGGGCGATATTTTCTGAACCTGAGCTGAAGCCGGCAGTTCATCCAGACACAAATTTGTCATCTTGAGCAGTTTTGGCGTTGATGTCAGTAATTATGGCGTAAAAGCCAGGTGAAATGCCAGTGGAACTTGGTAATCTGATAGACAAATAAATCATGAAGCAAGAAGCATACAATGAAATTACCTCTGATTGTCGGAATGGGCGGTATCAATGCCGCAGGTCGTAGTTCAGGTTTTCACAGTTATAAACGCATGCTGGCAGACATACTGCCGGCCAGCGATATGCATTCAACCTGGCAGGATCTGGCGCACCGAATGGGGCTGGCAGACGGTGACATCACTGACACTGTGATTGAGGCGATCAAAGACGGCACCTTAATTCGTCGCATTGAAACCTTCGATCCTGATCGTGTACTGCAGCAATATAAAGCTGCGATTTCAGGCGGTCAGGAACAGATCTGTTTCACGCTGCGCAAATCTAAGCTGCCCGCGCACGTGCCGGAGAGCTGGCAATTGGAAGAAGAGGGTAGCAAAGTTCATATTACCGTCACGGGTGAGTTGGATGCACTGCTGGCCGATTATGTCACTTTCCCTGTCAGCAGCGGCGGCAATATTCCCCGTGGCTTTGAACCGGGTAAATTGTATAACTCTCGGTTCCACCCTCGCGGGTTGCAACTGACCATTTACGGTGCTTCCGATGCGCTCAATTCCCTGGGTGTTGACTGGTCGGAAATACTGACCCATATCCGTCCTGACGAAGTTGCTGTATATGCCGGTAGTGCGCTGGCGCAAATTGATGATCAGTCCATAGCCGGTATGGTTGCCGCACCACTTACGGGCGGTCGGGTCAGCTCAAAAATGATGGCTTTATCGCTGGCTGAAATGCCAGCCGATTTCATCAATGGCTATGTGATTAACAGCGTGGGTACAACAGGCACCAATATGGGGGCTTGTGCAACCTTCCTGTACAATTTGCGTCAAGGCATGCAAGACATCCAAAGTGGTGCGGCCAAAGTGGCGATTGTCGGAAACGCCGAAGCGCCAGTGGTGTCTGAAATCATGGAAGGATTTCGCGTGATGGGTGCGTTAGCTGAAGACGCTCAGCTCTGCGCACTGGATGACAGTGAAACCGTAGATAACCGCCGGGCCTGCCGTCCGTTTTCTGATAATGCCGGGTTTACCATGGCCGAGTCCGCCCAGTTTGTGGTGCTGATGGAAGAAGAACTGGCCCTGAAGCTGGGGGCGAACATTTATGGTTCTGCTGCCGATGTGTTTATCAACGCTGACGGCAATAAAAAATCGATTTCTGCGCCGGGTGTGGGCAACTATGTCACTGTGGCTAAGGCTGCGGCACTGGCACAGGCTATTCTCGGCCCGGACGGTGTGAAGAAAACCTTTGTGCAGGCACATGGTACAGGCACACCGCAAAACCGCGTCACAGAAAGCCACATACTCAATGAGGTGGCGAAGACCTTCGGCATTGAAAACTGGCCGGTGACGGCGATTAAATCTTATGTCGGTCATTCTATGAGTGCGGCGGCCGGCGATCAGCTGATTGCTTCGCTGGGGGTCTGGCAGTACGGCTGGATTCCGGGCATCAAAACCATTGATCATATTGCCGATGATGTGCACCAGTCCAATCTGAATATCTTGATGGATCATTACTTTGCCGGCACAGCCGGTGATGATATGCAGGGCGTGATTATTAACGCCAAAGGTTTTGGTGGCAACAACGCGTCCGCGCTGGTGCTGTCGCCACAGAAAACGCTGGCGATGTTGCAAAAGAAATACGGTCAGCTGGCGATTGCTGAGTATCTTGCACGTAATGTGAAGGTACGGGAAGCGACGACTGTGCGAGATCGACAGGCTTGTCAGGGACAGGAAGAAGTTCGTTACTCCTTTGGTGAGTCTGTGATGGATGAAACCTCGGTAACCATGACACAAGACAGCCTGACATTGTCAGCCTTTGGTGAAGCCATTGCATTGCCAACAGTGAATCCGTACGCCGATTACGAATAACCCATTCGTTCTCTGCAAAAAATTCGGGCAGCTTTGAGCTGCCCGTTTATTTACATATGTAAAAGACCACTTGTTGTCACGGCGGCCGTGTTTATTCTTCCCACTGAATCAGTTGATCTTTTGGCCAGTTACAGCCGGTATCGTGATACTGTTTTTCCAGCAGATGACGCTTGATCTTCAGTGTCGGGGTCAAAACACCGTTCTCAATACTCCAGGGTTCCTTGATCATCAGCACGCCTTTGATCTTCGCGTGTGATTCCAATTCTTTATTGATGGTTTCGATTGCCCGGCTCACTTTTTTCGCATATCTGTCCCGGTCAAAATTAGGGTAAGCATGTGCGACCGCCAGCAGAATAGGGGCGGGCATCCCTGAACCCACCACACACATCATTTCAATGCCACAGAGTTCAAAGAGGCGTTTTTCGATCGGAACCGGTGAAACGAATTTGCCTTTTGCAGTTTTGAAATTGTCTTTTTTGCGGCCCTGAATCGTCAGGAAGCCTTCTTCATCCAGACTGCCCAGATCACCGGTATGCAGCCAGCCTTCATCATTAAAGCTTTCTTTGGTCGCAATGTCGTTTTTGTAGTAACCGGAAAACAGGCCTTTGCTGCGCACCAGAATTTCATCATCTTCTGCGATCTTGATGTCTACGCCCGGACCCGCGCTGCCGACTGTCCCGATTTTGTCGCTGCGATATGGCAGATTGAGCGTGCCATAGGCATAGTTTTCCGTCATTCCCCAGGCTTCAGTGATATTGAGCCCGATGCTTTCATACCAGCGCAACAGTGCCGGTGAAACTGGTGCTGAACCGCAGCCGAGCACGCGTGCTTCATTCAGGCCTAAACCGTCTGCCAGTTTGCGTTTGATGAGACCAGACACAAAAGGAATTTTCAGCAGAATGTTCAGTTTTGCCTGTGGTAGTTTTTCCAGAATCCGCTGCTGGAAGACCGTCCAGAGGCGGGGGACGGAGATAAATAATGTCGGGCGGTGCATTTTCACATCTTCAATGAAAGTATCCAGTGACTCAGGGAAAGCCACCTGTACACCGGCCATCATTGATGTGCCCAGAATATAAACACGTTCGGTGATGTGCGCCAGAGGCAAGTAGGAGAACAGACGTTCGTTGTCGACGATACCGATGTGCTCTATGAGGTTTTGCGCTGAAAAAGCAAAGCCGCCATAAGAGAGAATGGCCCCTTTGGGTAAACCTGATGTGCCGGATGTGTACACCAGCGACATCACATCCTCGTCCTGATGGGACGGGCGCTCTTCACTCGGTGCGTGCGAGTCGATGAGCGCATTGAATGAATGATGGCACTCGGGGGTATTCGGGTACGGGAAGCTGACCGTGATAAGCTCTTCCAGGTTCTGACAGACGGTATTGATCGCGCGGTTATCATCCAGTTTTCCAATGAAAACCAGCTTGGCTTCACTGTGCGTCAGGCAGTGTTCTATGGTGTCTGCGCCGGCTGTCGGAAAGACAGGCACGCTGATATAACTGCCGAGCATCATGGCCAGATCGCAGATATACCATTCTGCGCAGTTTTTTGAGATCAAACCCACTTTGTCGCCAGGCATGAGGCCCTGAGCACGTAACGCGCTGACAAGCCGCAACGCCTTGTCGACGACTTCAACGTAGGTAAAATCGGTAAACTGTCGGTTGATGATCTGGCGGAGAAAAATGTCATCCGGGCGCTCTTCTGCCCATTTCAACATGCGTTCATGAGGTAATGCTTGCGTCATGAGCGAATCCCTTAATGTGTTTGGCTGTAAAGGCAAAGTCATTGTAATGTTCCATTCCGTGGTTGTTATTATCTTGTTAAATAATTAAATGCGGCTTTAGGTGGAGCGTCAAGATATCACTGTATTGTATTTGCGGTAAAAATCTAACTTAGTGATCGAAAATAGCGACTTAAGTGGTTGAGAAAGCGGGAAGAGAGACTGGCTGGGCGCACACCTGCAGCAGCTCTGTGAATGATCAGAGCTGCGATGCAGTATGCATGTGTTTTTGTTACTGAATGTAAACAGTAACCTGAATGAGGGTGATCCGTTACTGTGCTTGTGGCGCGGCAGGCGCCTGATACGCTTTCGTTCCCCACAGTGGCACCGTGGACAGGCTGTGTTTATAGCTGCCTGATGTTTCTTTGGTGGAATAAGACAAATACATCAGGGTTTGGCTGTCGTGATCAAAGACCCGGCGAATTTTCATGGTTTTGAAAAAGACACTTTTTGACTTCTTGAAGACCACATCACCCGATTTCGATTTATCAATTGCGGCGATCATTTCGGGGGTAATTTCGCCGGTTTGCCGGCAGGAAATGGATGAGTCACTGGGATCGGAAAAATCCAGATCCGCTTCGATGCTGGCAATGTGGCAAGTGACACCAGGGACCAGCGGATCGCTGAGTACATTCAGTTTGATGTCTTTTGTGGTAAATACGCCCAGACTGACGTCACCGACTTCGTTGTCTGAACAGCCTGCCAGTAAGGATGCTCCTGCGATCATGGCAGAAAAGAGCAGAGCGCGCTTCATTCAAAGTCTCCATTGTTTTGTAAGAATCGTGAGTGGAACGTCGTCCGGAAAATAAGGACGTTCTCCCGGTGTGTGCATTCAGTTAGCGATTTCGATTGCTTTTCTGGGCAGCATGCCGTTCCAGGTAACAAGATAGCAACCCGCCCAGTATGACTCCAGAAAGATTTGCCACGGCATCGGAAAAAGAGCTCTCGCGCCCAAGATGAAGAATGCCCTGAAAAACTTCGAGTAAACTGCCAAACAGCATCAGCCCGATAAGCATACTCATGTAAAAACGGTATTGCCGGCTGACACAAAGTGCCAGCATGGCGAAAAGCAGATAGGTCAGCACATGAAGCAGTTTGTCCAGACCGGAGATACCGTAACTGTCCAGATCGGCCAGTGAGCCTTTCTCTGCAGCCGGCATTAAGGTCAGCCCTGCGATAAATAAGGCATATAAAACAAAGAGCAGCCATGTCCAGATCAGTAATTGCCGCTCTTTCAGTAAAACATACAGTGCGATCGGTTCCGCATGCTGGCTCATGGTTGATTGCGTGCGCTTAACAGCTGATTCAGATGCCGGATGGGTATGGCATATGTGATGGCACTCGGCTGGCTCAGTGCATTTTCCTTGCTGGTTTGTACGAGTACTTTATTGATGACGGCAATGACTTCACCTGTGTCCTGATGGTAGACCGGACTGCCGCTGTTTCCGGGGTAGGCTGTGGCATCAAACTGGTAGACGACAAAAGGATTTTTCAGGTGTTTGAGGCGAGCAACTGAAAGCTCTTTGGCTGTGCGGGCCGGGACGGCAACCGGCGTGATGCTGGACACCATGCCTCTGTGTGTCACCGGATACAGGCCGAGCACGGCACCAATTGGAAAGCCCGTGAAGCTGTATATTTCGCCTTCACGCACCGGGCGGGGGGAAAGCGACAGGCTGGGTAAGGGGCTGCCCGTGATTTTCAATAAGGCCAGATCGTGCTCGCTGTCACGCGCAATCACGGTTGCGGTGCGGACATCCGGTGAAGCGCCTGTCCCGACAAAGACAACAAACCCGGTATTTCTGTCCACTTCGATAATCGCCGGCACAACGTGATTATTGGTGGCAATCAGTGTGCCGTCACCGACGACAAAACCTGTCCCGATTAAATTTGCCCGCGGTGTCGCCAGTTTGTTGTAAGTCCCGACCCCGACGACTGATGGTTTAATTTTCGCAATCACGTCAGGTAATGCGGCTTGTACCCTGGCGGCAGTCAGCAGCATGCCGCCAAGGCAGAGCAGCACAGGCACAAGGGTCGATAGGATTCGGCGGCTACAGAAAAGCATGATTTTGGGTCCTTACACGCTGGCAGAAAAGAGGATGAACCTATCGCCCCGCATTGCGGGGCAGTGAGTTTACAGCCGGATTTGTTCTTCCAGTTTGTTTTTCAGTGTCTGCAGTTCAGGGTCAGAGGTGCTCACACCAATGAGGACTTCCCGCGCATTTTCCTTCATGTCGTTTGCCAGCAGGCTTTCGGCATAGTGCAGGGCAATTTCAGGATTAGTCTGTGCCTGCCGGTAGGCTTTTTCCAGCATGGGCAGCGCAGTGGCTGCCTGACCTGATTTCAGCAGACAATAACCGTAGGTATCCTGAATCTGCGGATGCTCCTGTGCTAAACCTAAGGCTTTCGAGGCACTGTCGCAGGCTTGCGGATACTTTTCCTGAGACAAGTACAGCCAGGCGAGATTATTCAAAGCCACGACATTATCAGGCTGCTGTTCCAGAATATGCCGGTATTGCGCTATAGCCTGTTCAGGTTGCTGCTCAAATTGCAACTGAGCCAGTGTCAGGCGCAAGGGCGCGGCCTTATCACCGTACTCTTGGATGACCCCCTGCAGGAATTTGATAGCTTCGTCGGTTTGCTGGTTGAGCGAATAAGCACTGGCGACATCATTGGCGCTGGCGATTCCGGGCGAAGCATCATAGCGTTTGCGTTGCCATTCAATCGCTCGGGTAAAGTCTTTGCGCCGCAGGTAGTTCAGCGCTTGTAATCGCATGAAATAAGCTTGTGCCTTGACCTTGTCCGGCAATGCATCCAGTGTGGCCTGACTGGCGCTGGCATTGTCCATTTTCAGCTGAAGCCCGGCTTTCATCAGCGAAAATACCGCCGTGTTCTGAAATAACTGCTCGGCTTTTTCGGCCAGAAGCAGGCTGTCTCTCATTTTATTGTTCAGTTCTTTGATCTGAATATTACGCATATAGGCTTGCTGGCTGAGCACATCCTGCGCCAGCCATTGGGCATAAGCCTGCTCGGCCTGTCGGTAATCTCGCTGACTGAAATAAATATCACCCAGCAGTCGCCAGCTTTGGGCCGTTTGCTGCTGCGGCGTCAGGCTCGTCATCAGGCTGAGTGCCTGATCTGGTTTTTTTTGCAGCATATAGCCGCGGGCCAGATCTAATTTCAGTGCGGTATCATCCGGGTGGGCCTCGACCTGAGAAGCGACCAGCGACACAGCTTCATCCAGTTGACCGCTAAGCTGGCCATATTTGTACAATGCCCGGGTGGTCAGGTTTCTCCCCGGGTCATGGGAATAGGCAGTGCGGGCATACCCGAACGCGGTGGCCACATCATTGTGGCTGGCGGCAATTTGGCCAAGCCCCAACGTGGCTTGCAAGTTCTTGGGGTCTTTTGCCAGTACCTGCTGATAGATGGCTTGCGCCTGATCGGGCTTTTTCTCAATTTGCAGCACCAGAGCATTCAGCATCTGAGCCGTTTGATCGTCCGGATTACGCTCAAGCCAGGTCGAGACAATCTGTTGAACGTCGTTTATCCGGCCTTGTTTCAGGTAATAATAGGCCAGCCCCAAATTGGCTTCAGTCAGGTTTGGGTCTGTCTCCAGAATCTGCTGGAGAGTGTCGACCCCGGTGGTGTCATTACTGGCTAACTGAAGCAGCCCCAGACGGAGCTGTTTGCTGGTGGTCGGACTGTGATTGGCTTTTTCTGCCAGAGACATCGCGGCATCTTTGCGGCCGATTTTGGCAAGCTCCAGACTCATATCGGAGATAAAGTCACTGCTTGCTTTGTCCGTGGCGTCAAACTGATTCATGGTTTGCAAGGCGCCTTCAATGTCGCCCAGTTTCAGCTGGCTGGACGCATACAGGCGTTGAATCATGTGGTTTTGCGAGACAAAAGGTGCGACTTTTTCAAATCGTTCATTGGCCTGTTCAAAATTGCCCTGATGATAAGCAACGACTCCCGAGATCAGGTAAGTGGGCAGGTTTCTGGAGCCGTTTCTGATCGCCAGATCGGCGTGGACTTTTGCCTCTGCCTGTTTCTCTTCGGCGTAAAGAATGGTGGCCTTCAGTTCATTGCTCAGGACGTGACCACTGAACACCGTCAGCAGATGATCGACATACTTTTCTGCTTCTTTGTATTGTTCCGTTTTCACCAGTGCCTGTGCCAGAAACAGGGTGTTTTGTATGGCTTTCGGGGCGGTATCTACGGCTTTTCGATAGCTCTGAGCGGCGTCTTTGTGATGCCCCATACTGGTTTCGATATGGCCTTTCAGCAGCCAGGCGTCACTGCTGGCGGGATACACGCGAACGATATTGCTGACCTGGCTCAGCGCCGTGTCATTGAGCTCGCTGGTGGCATCTAAGCTGGCTCTGGCAAGGCGGGTATAGAGGGTGATTTGTCCGGTGTTTTCAGCCCGCTGGTAAGCCTGCTCAGCACCATCCGGATCGTCATCGAGCAGCAAAGCCAGAGATTCAATCGCGTAAATGTCTGCCAGTGCTTCAGCTTGCCGGCTTTGTGGATGTTGGGCCAGATCTATGATATCGGTTGTTTTTTTCTGTCCCAGATAGGCCTGAGCCAGCAAGGGCTCGATACTGTCTTTTTCCTCTGAACTTCTGAGTGCCTTAAACAATTCTTTTTCGGCACTGGCATAATCGCCCTGATCCAGGTAAATCTGACCCAGCATCAGCCGCGCCTGATTGGCATCAGGATGCTGCTGGATTGCATTTTTCAGCTCAATCACCGCAGCATTGATTTGATTGTTGCTGAGATAAGTTTCGGCTTTGGTCATGTACTCATCGACAGACTGCTCGCCGCAGGCAGTGAGTGTGACAGCGATAACACCAGCAAGTGCCAGCACATGAAAGGTGGTGCGAGGTAAAAAAGCCATAATCATCCCTGTCAGAATTTTCAGATGGACTTTTTTAGAATAGTCACATTTTTGACACTGCGACGAATCGCTTTGACATAAAAGTTTGTTGTACGCATCGTGGCAGTAAAAAACAGCCATGAAACCCGCTGAAAAGTGCGTTGCCGGTTGCTCTGCTATGCTTGATGCGAACGGAACAATTAGGGCGCAGGACAAGAAATGGAAAGTAAAAACAGCTTGATACAGTGTGAGTGGATGGTGAACCCCGATCAAAAGTGGTTAGAAAAACACTGGCGTGCGCTTGAAGCGCGGGCTGAACCGAATCTGTTTTTATCCTGGCTCTGGATAGGCACCTGGCTGGATTGTTTTGTGGACAATTTTTGTGTTGTTCTTGCTAAGCAAGATGAAAAGATTGTCGGCCTGGGCATTGTCGTCATGAAAGAAAAAAAGATCGCCGGGCTGTCTTATGGACGACAGTTCTGCCTTCACCGGACCGGTATTCCCGCGCAGGATCAAATCTGGATTGAATATAACGATTACCTGATGGACAAGACAGTCGCTGATACCGTTCGCCCGTTGATGACAGCCTGTGTGATGTCGCAAATGAATGGCACAGATTCCTTCGAGGTTGGCGCCAGTCTGGACGTGGAATTTGTGATGAACCTGCCTCAGCCCGCGGCGGCCAGTCCGGGTTTAGCCGCCATCGAGAAGGAAGTGGTCTGGGAATCGGTGGCTTTTGCGCTGGATTTTGCACCGCTCAAGGAGCAACAACAGACGCTGGATAGCTTCCTATCGCGAAATGCCCGTTATCAGATCAAACGCAGCCTGAACAAGTACAGGGCGCTGGGCGAAATGAAAATCACCACGGCGGTTTCAGTCGCCCAGGGGCTTGAATTTTTCAATCATGCGGCGGACTACCATATGAGTCGGTGGGGGAATAAATCAGAACAAAGTGGTTTTGCGAATCCCGGTTTTCTTCATTTTCATCACGAACTGATCCGGCGTGGGCTGCCGGAAGGGCAGGTTGCGATTCATCACCTGCAGGCCGGCGAGCAAGATCTGGGGGTGATTTATAATTTTCATTATGGCCACTGGGTGCTGTTCTACTTAAGTGCGCTCAATTATGGCCCGGGGGATAATCATCTCAAACCCGGATTGGTTGCCCACTATCTGTTGATCCAGGATGCCTGGGAGAAAGGGGCGCTGGGATACGATTTCATGGGCGGGATTGCCCGCTACAAAAAAACGTTCGCCAACCGAGAATGCCGGCTGGCGATCCATCAGTTTCGCTATCCGCATTTTACTTATTCAGTGAAGAAAGCGATTCGTGCTTTGAAGCGACGAGCCCTGAAGCGTCGGGCCTTGTCCGAAAGCAGTGCTGACTGTCCTTAAAGGCGCCGGCAAATGTATCTTGTGCACTGATCGGGTTGCCACAGAAGTCCGACAGATTTTTTTCCTGTGTTGCGACCGGATAGCCAGTGGCACTGCGGGTCAGTTTTGCTTTGATCTCATCGTCTTTCGGTGAAAAATTGCCGATTGCTGGTGAGGTAAACCAATCGTCCATCTGCTGTTTTTCGGTCAGATAGTCCGGGGAAAGAATGAGGTTGTGTGAGGCAGACGCTTTGCCCTGATCGCGTTCCCGTATTTTGCCGCTCACAATGTTGTTGACCAGTTCGGCACTGGATTGCGGAAAACGAACGTCGATGCCGGAGGTGTGATAGAGAATGTTGTTGTTGATCAGGGAATTGGCAGACTTATTAATATAAAGCCCCACGTCATTGCAATGCAGGACGATATTGTTACGGACCGTGTGGTTGACCCCTTCAAGATCTGTTTGTCCTCGCCGGTTTTCCTGCTCCATACCGCCGCCACCGAGTGACAGACCAATCTGATAACCCTCATATTTGCGGCTGGTGCTGTTACAGATCACCAGGTTGTTTTCTATGATCCCGTGTTCATTACCACCTTTCATAAAAGCGCCGTAGCTGACCTGATTACCGCCGGATTTGATGAAATCACGGATGATGTTGCGGTTGATCGTCCAGGCGTTGCCATGGTCAAGGTTGATGGGCGTTACGGATCGCGAGGTGTCTCTCGGCTGAGTGTTATAAAAGTGGTTGCGTTGAATCGTGCCGTGATCGGGAAACTTATCCGCCATCCGGTTGACCTTGATGGCGGCGTTGAAATCAATGAAGACATTGTTCTGAATCAGATTGTGGTCGGCATCGCCAACAATGTGCAGCGCATGATCGCAATCAGAAGGGGTTGGACAAACACCCTGAAAGGTCAGCCCGGAGACTGTCCAGTAGGGCTGGTTAATCACGATGCCCTCCAACCCGTCGAGCTGCAGCAGCACTGTGCCCGGCTCTTCTGCCCGCAAGGCCACAGGGCGCGATGCAGAGGGGGTAACCTGGCTGATATTCAGGCGTTTGCTGCTGAAAAAATAAGTTCCTTTTTTCACCACTATGTCCTGGCCGGGTAACACTTCTTCCAACGCTTTTTCAAAACTTTGTTCATCGGATACCCAAAGGGTGCCGAGCGGTGCGGGCTGACTGGTTTCTGACTGAGGGCCGGCTGATGACCATTCAGGCCCGACGGATGGCCAGTATCTGGTATCAAATTCACGCCAGAAGTATGAAGGGCTGGCAAGGTTACCGGCTACACTGGCAACGGCCTGATTGACAGGTGCCAGCTTTGGAAATGCTTGTTCAATATGGCTGGCTGACTGGCGCAAAGCAGCGGGCAGAGTCTGGTTTTGTGCGCTCCAGTGTTTCACCAGAAACACACCGGCGACAAGTATCACGACATGAGCGAGAACACCGATTGTCGCAAAATAGGTTTTTATTCCTTTCGAAATCATCAGTCCGCTCCCGGCTCATATCTGCTTTAAAAGTGTGATTAACATCAAACAATATTCAAGATCGAGTATAGGTAAGAATGTTGAGACAAGATGAAGCAAGTTCCACAAATTAACCATAACTCAGCTGTGTGATCCGGCAGAGCCTGTGTGCCGTGTTGGCGTAATCACCGCAGGAATGGAAACAGAAAAAAATGAAATTATAAGCAGTTAGCGCAATGGCAGAAGGTGAAATGACGATAGCTGGCATGAATGGATTCTGAAAACGGGTAAGACAATTTTATGATCTGGCATGGTGGCACTGGGGTTCATGTGCCATTTTTAACAGAGACATCACAAATAAATCATGCTGATGGTAACTGATCTTGGGTGGCTGTCTGGAGAAACACCTGAGCAGACCGTACAACATCAGCACAATCCCGTCTCGGGGAGAAGTTCAGAATGGTGTCGTTGCAGGCTGGCATTGCAGTGAATCAGGAGAAACGATGGACGTGAAACTACTGGTTGTGATCCATGCTGAGGAAGAGTTTGACTGGAATCAGGGATTTCACAGCACCAATACGGCTGTGACGCACCATCACGTTCTGATCCCTTTTATGGGGGAGCTGATTGAGCGTGGCGCGAAGATCACGCTGGCCATGGACTATCCGTTTGTTGACAGTGCCGGAGGCAGGGAAGTGATCGCCCACTGTCAAGAAAACGGGGCTGAATCTGTTGAATTTGCGGCGCATTTGCATCCCTGGGTGAACCCACCCGGGATTGTTCAGGATCAGGCCGTCACGGATTTTGAATCCTACCCCTGTAATCTGGCACCCGAACTTGAGCATGAAAAAATAAGCCGGCTGACAGAAAGAATTTATGCCGTGTCAGGCGCCTCTCCGGTGACGTATCTTGCGGGACGCTACGGCTATGGCCGATGGACCAGTGAGCACCTGCGAGCACTGGGCTATCAGGTTGATCTCAGTATCAGTGCTTACTGTGATTTCAGCCATCAGCAAGGGCCGGATTTCAGTGACTATACCAATGCCCTTTTTGTCGACAATACAATTCGGCATATTCCCCATACCAGTTCCTGGCTATCGGTTTCCAGGCGGGTTGAAAAGAAAGCCAATCAGTGTCCGGCGTGGTGCCGGACAGTCAATCGTAACGGGCTCAGCCGCATTTTTGGTAAGTTGCTGCGTCTCAGCCGGCACCGTCTGTCACCGGAAGGTAATGATCTTGCTCAGCTTCAGGCGATCACTCAGGCTCAGATGGCGATAGGCCAGGATGTGTTTGTGTTGTCATTTCACTCTCCCAGCCTGGTGGCTGGCATGACGCCTTATGTGCCTACAGGCGAAGACTGTGAGCGATTAAAAAATACCACGCGACGTTATATCGACTGGTTTCAGCGTGAGCTGAATGGCGAAGTTGTTTTGGCAAAAGACATGGCGCTCAGTCAGGGATAAGGGCAGTAAAGTATGGCCGATCAGTATTCCCAAGCGATATTTTCTGGGGCCAAGTGGTCGATGATGACGATTTGGTATAACCGGTGTATCGGGCTGATCAGTACTCTGGTTCTGGTGCGTTTACTGTCGCCGGAAGACTATGGGATTGCCGGTTTCACGATGTTTTTTGTGTATTTTTTCATTGCGCTGTCGACTGTGGGCACAAAAAGATATGTGCTGATGGAAGATATGACAGATGAAAATAAACTGCACAGCATTTGGTCTTTGAATTTGTTGTTTCGTCTGGTATCTGCGTCTTTTTTATTTCTGTCGGCAGATTGGGTCGCCATTTATACCAGCGAGCCAGAGATGGCGACTGTGATTCGTGTCGTCAGCATGATTCCCTTGATTCTTGCTTTCCATAATGTGGGCATGGATCTGTTCGAAAAAAACTTCAACTTTAAAATGGAAACCATGATGCTGATGGTGGCGAAAACCCTCGGCAGTGTGTGTACCATAGCCGTTGCATTGGTGATTGGAAATTATTGGGCACTCATTGCGGGTGTAATTCTGATGGCCGTCATTGAAGTGATCACCAGTTATATTCTTTGCCCGTTTCGGCCCCGGTGGTGCACACAGTACTGGAAAGAACAGTGGATCATATCCAAGTGGTTGTATCTCGTCTCTGTGTCCGGGTATCTGCGATCCCGGGTCGATATGTTGCTGCTGGGTAATATTCTGAACAGCCGAAATGTCGGTTTTTATAATATGGGGCAGGAATTTTCCTGGCTCCCGTTTACTGATTTTCTTGCGCCGATGAATCATGGGGCATTTTCCGTGTTTTCTAAACTGAAAGATCAGGACAATTTACTGAAAGAGCGGCTGTACTCACAAATGGCCTTGCTCATGTTTCTTGCCATGCCTGTCTCTTTTGGTGTGTGCGCCATTGCGGAAGACTTTGTCTATGTTGTGCTGGGAGAAAAATGGATTGGCGTGATTCCAGTCATGCAGAATTTGTCATTTTTAATGATAGTGATGACCTTGTACATGCTGATACAAACGGTATTGATCTTAAAATCCAGAATGCCGCTGTTATTTCAATGTGATTGTCTGGCGATTTTGTTGGTGATCGGCAGTTTTTATGGGACCGGATACGATGACCCCGACAGCCTGTCTTTTGTACGTTTAGTGGTTGGCGGTTTATTTCTGGTTTGCGTAATCCTGATTTTCTTACTGGTTATCCGGCTGCAGACCAGCCGTGTACTCCCTGCTATTTTGGTGCCGTTTTTTATTTCTTTATGGATGTATTTCTGTGTCATGGCCGTGGTCTCTGAAATAGAGAGCCATTTATGGGGATTGCTCTTGGGTATCGCAACCGGCGTGTTCGTGTATGCGGTTTCTGTACTGGGATTATTGCCTGTGTTAATCCGGGTGATTCCTGAATATCGGAGTATACAAACGAAATTAGGAAAAATAATCAGAATACCTATGTTTGATTGATGTGTTTTTCTGTGGCCGAGATACCGGCTATTTTATGGTCCCGGTTGAATTGTATTAAGTTGATTGCATATTTTCTCATTGCACCGCTCTTCTGGAGCCAGTGTTCGGCAGACAGATGAAAAATCCGATGACAAATGATTCATAGTCAAAATTTTGTTGCTTCCATCATCAGGATCTATAGTGAAAGGAGGGGTTAAAAAAATCACATTCCTGTTAAAAATGCCAGCTGGAAGCCCAGGTCATCTGAGCCTTTCACATGCTCAGATAAGGAGTTGGACCGTGGAATCAATCCTTTTCGCAACGGGTCTGTTTATCTTGGTGTATCTTTGCATACGTTCAATCAGACAGGACAAAGCATGCGACGCAAAAAAGCCGCAAAATAAGTCAAAGCATCGGCGTTAGGGAGCAGGAATATGAGAGATGTCGTCTTAATCAGCGTTTTTCTGATCCTGGCTTGTTTTGCGCTGAGACGTTCTTACATTGCGGTCTCTCTCTGGTTGTGGTCGGGTTTATTTGTGCCTGCTTATTGGGTTTACGGGTTTGCCAAGCCGATCAGCTACAACACTGTGTTCGCCTTGCTGACGCTGATGACTTACCTTTTTTCCAGGAAGAAACCCGCGGTTATATTTGACGGGGTTGTCTTCATTGCTGTCTTGTTTTGGCTCCATACCGGTTTAACCACCTACAACACCATTATTTTTCCTGAACTGGTGTGGCCGGAATGGGAAAAATTTTCCAAGATTTTCCTGTTGTTCATCATGATTGCACTCATCATCCGGAAAAAGCATGAGTTCGAAATGCTGCTTTGGGGGATCTTAATGTCAGTGGGCTTCTTTGGTGCCGTGGAAGGGCTGAAGTTTCTGGCCAGCTTAGGCGGACATAAAATCCAGGGGCCATCCGGCCATTTGATCTCAGACAACAACCACCTTGCCGCTGCTTTATGTATGGTGATCCCTTTGTGCATTTATCAGTTGAAGTCCGTTCAGGAAAAGTGGATTCGTATCGGGCTGATCAGCATGTTAGTGCTGTGTGTTCTGTCGGTACTGGGGACCTATTCCAGAGGCGGTGTACTTGCTCTGGCTGTGATCGGCTGTTATTTCTGGTTCAGAAGCAATAAGAAAGTTCTGACGTTATTGGGTGTGGCAATGATCGTGTCACTCTCTGTCTTGCTGCTACCGGATAAGTGGTATGACAGGATGGAAACCATAGAAACAGCCACTCAGGATTCTTCTTTCACCAACCGTCTGACGTCGTGGAAAATCCACACTTTGATGGCGTTGGAACGACCGGTGTTGGGCGCTGGCTTTAAAGCCACTTATTTTCAGCCGGTGTGGGACAGGCTCGCGCTGGATATTTATAAAATCGATATCATTGAAACGCCGCCCCCCGGAGAAGAAAGCTGGGCCGCGCACAGTATTTATTTTCAGGTGTTAGGGGATCATGGCTTTGTCGGGTTCTCCCTGTTCATGCTGCTTATCCTGCTGTTGTTTTTGAAAATGCGCTGGGTCATTGTGACACTGAGCCGACCGCCATGGAATGACACTCACCACTGGCAGATTGATCTGGCGCGCATGATGCAGGTGTCTTTGCTGGGTTACTGTACGGCAGGGGCCGCGCTATCCCTGGCTTATCTTGAGCTTTTCTGGGTATTGGCCGCGGCGATGGCGGCGTTAAGCATGCAGGTGAAAGTCATGGTCAGCCAGCGACGGGCACGGCGTAAAGCGATGTCCGGGCTGCAAGGTCTCTCTTCGCTCTGATGCATGTCGACCTGATGTCCGGAATCTCAGAGCGATACGTTGTGCCCCCATGTGCCCTTCCTCTGGCCACGATCAGGATTTACTGATCAAAGACTCAAAAATACTGACGATTTTTCGGGCATTGTCCGACCAGGTCAGTTGCTGTCTGGCAATGCTGGCTGCCGCATTGTCACTTAATTGCTGACGCAGTGCCTCATCGGACAACAAACGTTTAATCTGCTCCAGCATATCGGGTAGATGATCCGCCTGGAACAGCAGAGCATTCTCACCATCTCTCAGCAGCTCTTGAATGTTCTTGCTGTCTGGCGCGACGATGGCTTTACCGCACGCCAGATATTCGATCAGCTTGAGCGGTGAGCACCAGGGGGTGACCGCCGGTTGCAGGGCGATGTCGATTTGAGATAACCATTCTGGGATATGCTCGCGATCAATCAATCCTGTGATGTGAATCTGGTGCTCGGCTTTGAGCGCGCGCGCCTGTTTTTTCAGGTCATCCAGAACCGGGCCGTCACCGACGATGAGGAGTTTCACTTCCGGGTCGTCAGGGTTCCGCTGCCGGTTGAAATCAACAATCAGTGATAAAACGTGATCTAACTGATGCCATTCGCGGCAGAAGCCGACAAATCCAACCACCAGGCTATCTGCGAATTCAGGCTTTTTTTCTTTGCTCACAGCAGGATGAAACAAGCGGCTGTCGATTCCGTTGGGAATCACACGGATGGCAGGTTCAGGGACGCCAGCCCCCCGGACATAACTGGCCAGGACATGGCTGACCGGCAGGGTATGATCGGCGTTACGCCAGGTGAACAGTTCAGACCAGCGGGCCAGCCAGGTGAGTGACAATCCGCCGTAGGCATTGCGCTCATCGAACAACGGGGCGTTGATTTCTAATATCAGTGGCACATTGAACAATTGTTTCGCCAGGATCCCTGAGGGAAGAAACAGGTTGTAGCGCTCGTAAATGGCATCCGGTTTTTCCCGGTATAAAGTGATGCACAGCTTGCCAAAATCATAAGCGCTGTAGCCAAACTCCAGGATCTCAGATAAGAAACGGGGCAGCATGCGGCGCACTTTGCTGACCCAGCCGCCGTCCGCGCCAAATGCCGCTTGATCGGACACAGCCGGTGCCACCACAACCACTTCGTGGCCTTGCTCGCGAAGGGCACCGATAATGGCCTCGATATGGACATACTGACCATCTTTGGAAGCGACCCTGTGGTGATAGAGAATCTTCATGAGGCATCCTTGATCAAACGGTTGAAGAGCTGATACTGCCCCTCAGAGGTGGCAGACCAGTCGAATTGCTCGGCGTAATGACGGGTTTCCGCACGGGAAAAGGGTTTGTTGAGCAACTGGCGGATACCGTCGGCGATGGCGGTGACATTCCGCTCAACCAAAGTGCCGGCCTGTGGTTTACGGACGACTTCAGGGGTTCCCCAGATATTGGTCGCCACAACGGGTGTGCCGCAAGCCATGGATTCCAGTAAGACATTTGCCCAGCCTTCTCTGTCGGAAGCCAGCGCCAGTAAGTCTGCCGCGCCATAATAGGCGGATAATTCTTCCTGACTGAGTTTGCCCAGAAAACGGACCCGCTGGTCTACACCTTGTTGCTTGGCCAGAGCGGCCAGTGCTTTTGCTTTCGGGCCTGTACCAGCAATCAGCAGCAGGGCGTCCGGAATGTGACGCAGCGCCTCGATGACCAGGTGGTGACCTTTTCGGTCCACAAGCAGGCCAACCGATAAGATGACAGGGACATTCAGCGGCAGGTTCAGGGCCTGTCTGAGCGCGGGTTGCTGGCTTTCATCGCTGAAACTGAACAGTTCTAAATCCACTCCGTTTCTCAGTGTGCTGACTCTGTCCGGCGCAGCCCCGAGTTCGATCATGCTTTGTCGCAGCGCTTCGCATACCGCAAGGTTATGGTTGCTGACCGACAGCACTTGCTGAATCCGTTTTCGCGCTTTGGGGTAGGCGGGGATCAAATTGATGTCTGTCCCTCTTGCCGTCATGGTAAAGGGTTTTTTGACTGTGCTGGCAACGGCAGCGATGGCGACTCCGTCGGGATAAAAATAGTGACCATCAATCAGATCAAATTCAAACCCTTGTCGTGTTAAGTATTCAATCTGCTTGCGCAGGGAGTAGGCCAGCGTCGACGGGGTCAGAGACATCCCCAGTTTCGGGATCACCAGATATCTCGGATGATAAATACGGATGCCATAACGGCTCTCAGTGAAGGGGACAGACGCATATTCGCTGTATTGTCCAAACACGGGATGACTGAATGGAAACCAGGGCACAGGCGCTATCACAGTGATTTCTGTCTGCGGGTAATGTTTTTTTAACTGGCGCAGCCGGGTTTCGACAAAAATGCCGTGTCTGGGATTGCTCGCATTCGGGTAGAGCGTTGAAATGGTCAGAATTTTCACTATGCCTGCCTCTCCATAAATTGGGTGAACATCAGTAAACTCCAGAGCACGGCACCATGATCGCGCTGGCCGCTTTCGTGCTCAGCCACAAGGTTTCGCAGCTGATGCGGATTAAAATAGCCACAGTCCAGCATGGTGGAAGACAAAATCTGCGCATGAAGCATCGGGCGGAGCTGGGTACGAAACCAGTGGGCCAGCGGCATGCTGAATCCCATTTTGGGGCGGTATAGAATCTCTTTGGGCAGGTAAGGCTCCAGCGCTTTTTTGAAGCAGAATTTTCCTTCCTGTTTGCGAATCAGGTGCTGACCCGGAATCTGAAACGCCCATTCCAGCAACTGGTGATCAAGCAATGGCGACCGTACTTCAAGGGAGTTGGCCATACTGGCGCGATCTACCTTGGTCAGAATATCGCCGGGTAACCAGGTTTTCAGATCGAGATACTGGATCAATTTCAGCGGATCATCGGTGGGGGCGTTGAGGGCATGCTGGCGAAGTATTTCGCTCCCTGTGTAACCACTGAGCTGATGACGATAGGCTGCACTGAGCAGTCGCTGCCTGTCAGCGAACCTGAGTTTTGAGATCGTATTGGCATATGCATCGACACTGTTCATGGCCAGCGACTGGAAGGTTGTCTTGGCTCTGAAACGCTGTGGCGCCCAGTCGGCTTTGGGGTAGATCTGGCCCAGCATGCCAAATACAGGTTCACGAATTGAAGCGGGAATCATCCCTCTGACTTTCTGCTCGGCCAGATGAAACCGGTAACGACGGTAGCCTGCAAAGAGTTCATCTCCCCCGTCGCCGGACAAAGCCACTTTGACCTGCTGTCGGGCCAGCTGGCAGACCAGATAGGTCGGCAATGCTGAATCGTCCGCAAAAGGTTCATCGTACAGTCGCCCCAGCACTTCCACTAAACTGACGTCGTCGGCGTTGATCTGGCGATCCAGATGCTGAGTTTGATACTGCGCTGCTATACGGCGGGCATACTGACTTTCATCAAACTGGGCCTGATCGAACCCGATAGCGCAGGTGTTGACCGGATTGGATTGCAGTCCTGACATCAGCGCCACAATCGCGCTGGAATCCACACCTCCTGACAGGAAGGCGCCGAGGGGCACATCCGACACCATGCGGATTCTGACGGCTTCCAGCAGTTTGTCGACCAGAGCTTCCTGAGTATCGCGCCAGCTGAGTGCCGTCGCAGGCGCACTCAGATCCCAGTAAGCTTTGGTCGTCGGTTTGGCACCCGGCGTCAGCTGCAGAAAATGCCCGGCAGGCAGCTTGAAGATGTGCTGATAAGCGGTAAACGGGTCAGGCACATACCCGAACATCAGGTATTCTTCGGCCATTTCGTTGCGCAGGGTGCGGGACACATCGGGATGGGCAAGCAGCACTTTCAGTTCGGAGGCAAATACCAGTTGCCCTTTGGCTGTCTGGCTGTAAAAAAGCGGTTTCTTGCCCAGTCTGTCGCGGGCAAGAAAGAGGGTCGAGGTGTTTTGATCCCAGATGGCGAAAGCAAACATGCCACGAAAATGGCTGACGCAGTCTTTACCCCACTGCTCCCAGGCATGAACAATCACCTCAGTATCACTCACGGTTCGGAATTGATGCCCCAGACTTTTCAGCGTTTTGACCAGGGCTTTGAAATTGTAAATCTCGCCATTAAAGACAACTGCGACTGTGTTGTCTTCGTTGAACAGCGGCTGATGCCCGCCGGACAGGTCAATAATCGACAGGCGTCGATGGGCCAGCCCGACCAGATCATCAACGAAATAGCCTTCATCATCCGGGCCGCGATGGTGCTGTATCCTGTTGATGTGTTGCAGCAGCCGCGTATCAATGATGCCTGAATGTTGCACGTTGAAAATGCCCGCAATACCACACATAACCCTCTCCCTGGTGTTGTTATCACCGCTGGTGGCTGTTTTTTAAGGTGACCTTGTGCTTGTTGTTGCCAACATCAATGATGTCTTTGATCTGGTTATCACTCAGCTCCGTGCTCGCGATGGCAAAAACATCTGAGATACCTTGCTGGCCGGCCAGGCGATAGGAGGCTTTAACCAGCTTGATCGCCAGCGGATTACTGCTGCAAAACGCGTTCACACAGTACCAATAGACCACCCGCATACGGCTTCCTTTCGCATTGGACACTGTCATTGATTGAGCATCAATGCCTGAAGGTAAGGTTACCGGCTGGCTGGCATCGACAGACCAGATGTCTTTATTGAACAGCTGATTGCTACTGCTGATTAATTCGCCGTCACGCTGCCAGATGTTATAGCGGGCGGTATAGAATTCCGCTTTGCCGTCAGCGGCGCTCTGGCGCTGGCTGTGTTCCGCGGACGGAAAGGAGATACCCCAGTCGGTCAGCAGAGCGGCTTGCGTCTGGCTGATGCGATTTTGCTGATCTGACAGCTGGAGCCGGTCCTGCTCAAGCTGTTTTGCCCACAAGGCGGCAGACATAAAAATGAGAGAAATCATGCCAACGACGCCCCATGCCTGACGAGATGATGCCACAGGCTGCTGGTTTGGCCGTTTGCTAAAGAGGGGCTGCGGGTCTGAAAACAGACTGGCGGTGAAAAAGATCACCAGTATAACGACACTGAAAAACAGCCAGCCATAAACCAGATGATCCGCCCCGGCGGCATATTCCATGTTGCTGAAATAACCGATCATCACAATGCCATAGGCCCTGATGCCATTGGCAAGGATCGGGAAGATAAACGAAAAAGCGACAAAGAGGGTGCGCTTGTAGACTTTGCTGAATTGCAGATAGGCAAAGAGTGTACCTAATGCCACGCTGGACATCAGAAAACGGATCCCTGAGCAGGCTTCGGCGACGTAAAACCGGCCATTGGGAATGGTCAGATATAAGCCCTCCCGGTAGACAGGTATCTGACTGAGATTGAGCAGCCAGACGGAAAGATCGGCGGTGATGATCTGCAGTTTGGGAATCAGGCTTTCACCAAAGGGGACAGCAAAGAGTAAATACAGCAAAGGGAACCAGAACCGGCGAATGATAGCGGTGCCCAAGACCGCCCACAGCAATAACTGCAGGCTGACGATGGCGGCAATATGTTCAAATAAACCAATACTTGCTGCCCGGCCCAACAGCCACAGCAAGCATGAGAAGATAAGGAATGCGGCTGCCGTCCAGCTGATCGACGGACGCACTGATTTGACGGCATTACGCTCTCGCCATACCAGCCAGAGACAAATGGGCACCACCAGGAAGCAATGCTCATAGGTTTTCGAATTGGCCCAGACAGACACCATATTGCTCAGTGACGGCCAGAACAGCCATAACCAGCCAATGACGGGAATGGCGAGGCGAAATTCAATCCGGTCAGACATGTTGCGCCTCAAGATAGGTGAGTACGGGCGATAACTTGGCATCCCAGCTGAAGTTGTCCTCAATCCACTGTCTTGATTGTGTGGCCGCACGAACCGGGCGCGCTAATTGCTCGCATACCCAGTGGGTGACCGCCTTCGGGTCTTCTGCCACATACAGTGTCTGTCCCATGAAGTTGTTCTGAGCCGGATCATTGCCCGGGTAGTGTTCCAGCCCTTCCATACCTTGTGGTGTGGTCAGAACCGGCTTTTCCATCGCCATGGCTTCTAAGATTTTGTTCTGAATCCCGCGTGCGATTTGCATTGGTGCGATAGCGGCTTTGGCATGAAACAGATACGGGCGCACATCAGCAACCCGGCCGGTGACGACGATGCCCGGCAGCCTGCTCAGCGCCCTGACACTGGCCGAAGGCGATGAACCGACGATATAAAATTTACTGTGAGGATGTTCCTGAAGCACCTTTGGCCAGACTTTGCGGGCAAACCAGGTCACGGCATCCACATTGGCCCAATAGTCCATAGCCCCGGTAAAAACCACATAGTTATCGTGTTGAATCGGATGTTCGGTCACCGGGCTGAAATCGGCATTCGGCGAGAAGTAGCCGCTGTCGATGCCGTTTTCCAGCGTATGAATTTTATTGTGTAAGGCGGGTTCAACCATGGCCGCAAACGACTGCCGCTCTGTTTCTGTGACAAAGCAGCTGACATCAAAATCGGCGCAAATCGCTTTTTCAAACTTTGCGAGTGTCCGGTATTCACGCTGATACAGATAACTGGCCACACCCTGCTTTTTCTGGGCATACTGGCGCCATTTTTCAGAATCCACGTCCACGAAATGCATGACTTTATGCAGCGAAGGACGCGCATTGAGCAAATACTGCGCCATACTGCTGGAAAACACCAGGGCGCGCTCAATGGGATGCTGGTTCAGGGTGCGCTGCACCCAGTCAGTCATTGCCGGATGAGAGTAATAGGGCAGTGTAATGGGTTGTCCTTTATAGAGCGCTTGCAGGCCTTTGAGGCGGGCCAGCGTCGGATGAAGGGTAATGAAACACACATCGCGGCACAGTGCTTCTACCTTATGGCGATACTGCTGATCATGCTTATCGTCGATAAAACAACCCAGATAAACATCAAAGTGCTGACTGAGGAACTTCAACAAATGATAGCTGGCAATTTTATCGCCTTTGTTGGGGGGATATGGAATCCGGTGACAAAGATATAACACTGCGGGTTTCATTGTCGTGCTCCATGGTCGCTTAGCCAAGGTATTTCGAGATACGCGGTCCGATCAGCTTGCTGATGCCAACAGGCATGTTTTGCCAGGCCCTGATTAAATAACGATATTTTGGGTTATTGGGGGACAGGTTGGGTGGCCGCTTTGCGTTCACCAGCGCGATACGATAGTGCAGCGGCTGCTCTTCCATGCCCCAATGCTTTTTATAGTGATAAGCACCCGAATCAATTTTGCTTCTGCCAAAGTCGAACACTTCAGCCCCTTTGGCGCGGGCCAGCAGCATCAGCTGGTAGTACATGAAATCATTACTTTTTAATTCCCTGGCAGCTTGCGTGCCGCCACCGTAGTAGGGAAGCACCTGGTTTTTATAGTAAAAACTCAGCACCCCGGAAACAGGCAGCCCGGCTGCATCACGGATCACCAGTGTGTGACAGCGCCGTCCGAAGGTGTGCTTGAGCTTTTGAAACAGGGCGGGATGAAACACGGGTGTCCCCAGGTTTCTGACACTTTCCGCGTAGAGATCAAAACACAGATCCGGGTTATCCTGCTCGTCCCAACTGAGTCTGTTGTTCATTGCATGACGGATAACGGCCCTTTGTTTGCGCTTGATGCCGGAGAGAACGTCCTCCGGGTTGTCGGCCAGCGTGTTTCTGAACGTGGCATGCTGGCAATGACGAAACCAGGGATCAGCACAAGATTTTTCCTCGCGATCCCGCAACTCAATGTAATCGACCTCAAGAGAGCAGCCTAACTCGAAGGCCGCCGCTTCTAACTGGCAACGGATATCATCATCATTGGCCAATACACCGCCATACACACAGAAAGGCGTTGAAATCAGCGCATGACCAAACAGCGCGCTTTTCTGCTCAAACAATGGCAGCACACCAACCAGCTGATCGTACTGTTCTGCCAGTAAATAATGTGGCTGATGACCAAACACCTCTTTGATGACATCCAGCCAGCCGGTTAAATGGAAAAAACTGCCGTCCTGATGTGCATCAACGTACTGGTCCCAGGCTGTGCAGTCGTTCCGGTTCAGCTTGCGGATCGTCAATTCCTGTTTCATCGTCATGTCCATTCAGTTGATAGGCCTGGCTGACAGTGCTCCACTGAAAATCCTGCAGCAAATGGTGAAGTCGTGCTGTCATTTGTTCTAGGTTGAGGTAATGGCGAAAGCGCGATTTGAACGGTGCCTCAGTGATTCTGGGTTGCTGCGGATCAATTTCCCAGGGGTGAAAATAAAAGCAGAACGGCTGCTGGTATTGCTTCATAAAACGCTGGATCAGGTGTTTGCTGAGCGCATAAGGATAGAGCCGGAAATAACCACCGCCACCGATCGGAAAATTGGTTCCGAATGCCTGATAGGTTGGAATGGGAATTTCAACCAAACCCTCATTTCTTTGATGAATAAAGCGTGGCCAGTCCGGATTCCCGTAATGATCGTGCCTGACAGGATAGGTGCTGCTGCTGAACGTAAAACCCAGGCGATGAAGAATATCGAATGCCCACAGATTTGTGTCATCAATTGAAAAGCTGGGTGCCCGGTAACCGTTGACATATTTTCCCGAAAGATCTTCGATCAAAAACTTACTGCGGCTGACATCCTGAAAAAATTCCTTCTCCGTTTGCTGGTTTGCTTTGACATGATGATAGCCATGGCATGCCAGTTCATGACCTTGATCTGCAATGGCTTTTATCAGGGAAGGGCAAGCGTCAGCCACCCAGCCGAGTATGAAAAAAGTCGCTTTCACATCATGTTCAGCGAAAATATCCATTATTTTCCGGGTGCTGTAATCTACGCGCAAAGGGTAGGATTTCCCCCATTGTGCTTGCTGAATAATGGATGAAAAGGCAGAGACATGAAAATAATCTTCAACATCAACCGTCATTGCATTAACTGGTGGCGTAAGCATCAGAGAATTCATTTTTTTCATGTCATCGCCCCTTACCAAACAAGACAATTTCAGAGGTTCTGATCAGTATTAATATATCGAGTATTACGCTTTTATGTTTGATGTAATAGAGATCGAACTTGAGCTTTTCAATGGTATCTTCAAGGTTATCACCGTATGGGTATTTTAACTGGGCCCAGCCCGTTAAACCGGGTTTTACATATAAGCGGTGATTATAATAGGGAATCTGCTGTTCAAATTGGCTGGAAAAACTCGGGCGTTCCGGACGTGGACCAACAAAGTTCATATCCCCTTTCACAATGTTGAGTAACTGGGGAAGTTCATCAAGGCGGTATTTTCTGATGACATGGCCAACGCGCGTGATGCGGGGATCGCGGCGGCTTGCCATTTGTTCACCCTGCGACTCGGCGTCAGTTTTCATGCTGCGAAACTTATAGATAGAGAAGTGTTTTCCTTTAAGCCCGACCCGGACCTGGGAGTAAAGCACCGGCGCGCGGAACCCGTCTTCCCATTTGATCATCACAATGATGGCGATCAGTATCGGCCAGGTGATTAGTAACAGCAACATGGCAATGGTGCAGTTAAACAGCCAGTATAAACAGCGTCCCACTTTGTTGCTGGTCGCATGCGGGTTGAAGATCACCCAGGAGGGATGGATATGGCTGACAGCAACTTGTCCGGTTTCCCGTTCAATGAAATCAATAATATCAATCACTTGAACGCCATTCATTTTACACTGGAAAAGACTGTCGGTGGGCAGGTTCCCGCGGCGCTCATCCGCAGCAATGATGATTTCTTTAATCTGGTTGGATTGTACAAAGGCTTCCAGCGAGCCTGAAATGTCAAGCACCGGGCTGACATTAGAATTTTCACGGTGATCACCGGGCATGGGGACATACCCGGTCAGCTCAACATGAACCCGGTCAGATTGCCGTCTCATGCAACGATTGATCAGACTGGCCCGTTCGCCTGCGCCCAGAATGAGTACTTTCAGTCTGCCCAGCATCTGATAGCGGGATCGGATTGCGATAAAACGAACGATCATTAAACCGACCAGTGCGCTGCCATACATCCATTCACGGATAAAACCGGCAGGAAAAGGCAGGGGCGTGATCAGGTACAGGCTGGTGGACAGCATATACGCCAAACTTATGGCAACCAATATTCTGACTGTGATGCCACTGTGTGACTCCCGGAGTTTTTCATTGTAAAGCCCGACAGCTAGCAGAGCTAATTGTATTGGAAGTGTATAATAAATGAGATTCAGGACATTTATTAGAATGTCGGTATGCTGTAAATAGGCCGGATTGAAATAAAAAAGAAATAGTTGTGTCCCTGCAAAAGTAGCAGAAAGCATTAATATATCTGCAAAAATAAGCACGGCGTTGCTTAAATTTAAGTCGTGAAATCTTGAGTAAGTCATAATCACCCTTGTCCCAGGTGTAAATAAATAAAATGCCCCTTCCTGTATTGAGTATCGACAAGCATAAAAAATCTGCAAAATAAAAAAATCATATATAGTTAAATTAGTTCAATGACGTTTTTGCCTGCTGTAATTGCAACTTAGTTGGACGCTTCTGAACCTTGGAAAAGGTATGTGAGACACGGACTTATACGCAGGATGGATGCTGATATGACAAGAAGTGGTCACCGATTGAAGTTAACCTGTTTGACGGCTGCCGCGATGGTGCTAGTGACTGGCTGTACGTCAAATTCGTTGCCCTCTTTACCTAAGGCTACGCCTCAGCCTTCTTTGACAAAAAACATCAATCAATACAAATACCTGATTGGCCCCGGCGATACCCTCAATATTTTTGTCTGGGGGAATCCGGAGATATCCGGTGCCTACACGGTTCGTCCTGACGGCATGTTAACCACATCTCTGGTGGATGACATTCCGGCGTCCGGGCGTACACCCACAGAACTGGCAGGTAGCATTGAAGCCCGTTTGGCGGAATATGTCAGGGATCCGATCGTCAGCGTGATCGTGCAAGGGTTTGTCGGGCCTTACAGTGAACAGGTGCGCGTGATTGGGGAAGCCCAGCGCCCCATGGCGATTAACTATCGGGAAAACATGACGCTACTGGATGTGATGGTGGCTGTTGGCGGATTAACAGACTTCGCAGACGGCAATGACGCACGTTTGATCCGCGTGGTGAATGGTCAGCAAAGGGCCTACGGGCTGAATCTGGGGAACTTGCTGCGTGACGGCGAGATTGGGGATAACGTCGACATACTGCCGGGTGACATCATTATTATTCCGGAAGCCTGGTTCTAACTGGAGGTTACATGCAGGAACAATTTCAGAACCTGATTGAGTATCTGCACAGTGTGTGGCTACGCCGCAAATGGATCATCATCGCCAGTTGGGTCATCTGTCCCCTTGGATGGGCTGTGGTGACCTTGTGGCCAAACCAATACACAGTTGAAGCCAGAGTGTATGCCGATACCCGCTCGATCTTGCAACCTTTGCTGAAAGGCCTGGCGATACCGAATGATTCGAATCAGGAATTGAGCCTGATGGTGCAAACCTTGCTGAGCCGGCAGAACCTGGAAACCATTGCCCGCTATACCGATGCCGATTTAAAAGCCACCACCAACGAGGAATATGAAGATATTCTTGCCGAATTAAAAGAAAACATAGAGATCAAGTCCGCGGGCAGGGAAAACCTGTTCAGTATCAGCTACAGCGGAACCGATCCGGTTTATGTCAAAAACGTCGTGCAATCGGCCCTGGATGTGTTTGTTGAAAATACCCTGGGGAAAAACCGGCAGGATACGGATAAAGCCAGTGAGTTCATTGCGCGCCAGTTAACTGATTATGAGAAACGGCTGGCGGATGCCGAGTTAAAGCTGGCTGAATTCAAGCGGGAACATGCCGGTTACTTACCCAGCTCCGAAATGGGCTTCAGAGGTCAGTTAGATGCCGTGAACGGCGACATCGAAGACACCCAGCTTGAATTGCAGGAACGTCAGACGCAACTGGAAACGGCCAAGCGCAAGCTGAATGAGGAAATGGCACTGGCTGCCAAAAATCAGGGGGCACAGCGTACCGAATATGATGACAGGCTGGATGCGCTTCAGGTCCGGCTGGACAGTCTGTTATTCCGCTTTACAGACAAGCATCCGGATGTGAAAGAAACCAAGCGTCAGATCGCAGAGCTGGAAGGGCAAAAACGCGAATGGCTGGCCTTGTCCACCGATGATGGCAACAGTGATTTCAGAAGCACTGAATTTTTTCAGAACCTGAAATTGCTGATCAGCCAGCTGGAGAACGAAGTGGCCTCGCTGCAGGTTCGCGAAAAGGCGCAAACAGAGAAAGCGCTGTTCCTGCAGGATAAACTGGTTCGTATGCCAGATGTCGAAGCGCAGCTGACAGGGCTGACCCGCAGTTACGACATTACCAAAAATAAATATGAAGAACTGTTATCCCGGCGCGAATCCGCACTGATATCCCAGAAAGTGGGCGCGGCGTCGGATGACATCACCTTCAGGGTTGTCGATCCGCCGCGAGCACCGCTGAAGCCATCCGGGCCAATCCGTCCCTTGTTCTTAGCCCTGGTTTTGATTGCGGGCCTGGGAGTAGGGGTAGGCCTTGCTTTCCTGACCAGCCAGCTCTACCCGGTTGCCAGCTCTGCTAACCAATTGTATCAGCTGACAGGCTTACCCGTACTGGGCGGTATTTCACCGACAGAGCAGTCTGGCCTTGCCGCTGTGGCACGGAAAGAAAAATGGCGTTTTGTCTGGGTGAGTGCAGCGCTGGTTGTGTGTTTCCTGGGTTTCATGGCGTTGAATGTCGTGACTTCAATTCATACGCTGATCATGCAGGAGATGGGTTGGATATGAGTATTATTCAGAAAGCGATGGAGAAAAAGTCGGCTGATCGGAATCAGAAAACGGCAAAAACACCATCAGAAAACGACATGGCTGAGAGCGCAGAGTTGCTGTCTGGTCAGTCACTGATTCAGGATCTCGTCCATGAAACCGACTCAGCTAAGGTTCAGAGTCTGGGTCAGAAAGTGGCACCGGACGCCCTGTATCAACCGGTTCATCAGCCCGTGATGTCAGACGGATTTCCGCAAGCCTGGCGACGGCCGGAAACCATCGCAATCGATAGCGAGCGGCTTCGGGATTTGGGCATGGTTTCGCATACAGACAAGCAGGTTAATGCGGCGATCACCAATGAGTTCAGAGCCATAAAACAAAAAATATTTCATACCGCATTCGGCAGTGGGGCTCAGTTTCAGCAAAGAGCCAATTTATTGATGGTGACCAGCGCATCACCGCGGGAAGGCAAAACCTTTACGGCGGTTAATCTGGCGCTCAGCATGGCATCTGAAAAAGACAAAACTGTATTACTGGTGGATGCCAATGTGCTGAAACCCGGGGTGAGTGACATGCTGGGCATACAGGCGCAGGCCGGGTTAATCGATTTTTTGCAGGGGAACGTCACGAACCTGTCGGAAATCATTTATCCGACGTCTATCCCGAATCTGCGTCTGATTCCGGCCGGTAAACCGCACCATCTGAGCAATGAGTTGCTGGCCAGTAATAAGATGGAAAAACTGATGAATGAACTGGCGCACCGGTATCCGGATCGGATGGTGATTTTTGATTGCCCGCCATTACTGGGCATTGTGGAAACCATGACCTTGTCCAAGTTGCTGGGACAGGCACTGGTTGTGGTGGAGCAGGACAGATCAAGGTTGGACGATGTAGAAGTCGCGGTGTCTCAACTGAATAAGGATATGGCAATCGGGTTTGTGATGAACAAAGCCGTGCGCAATGTATTTGGTCAATACAGACATGGACATGAGTATGGCGCTACAGAGGATCAATCCTAGTTTATATTTGCTGGGAAGCCTTTCACTGTTAGGGCAACCCAGTCAGGCGGCGGATGTGAAGTTAACGCCATACGCAGCAACAGAATTCACTTTTACCGACAACGTAGACAGAACCGCCAGCAACCCGCAAAGCAGTTTTATTACTGAGCTGGAAGCTGGCATCGAAGGCACCATCGAAGGGAATCGGGGATTAATCAGCCTGGATTACGCGCTGGGGTATCTGTATTACACCGAGGGCGAACAAAGCGATGAACTGTATCAGGATTTAGATTTTATTGCCTACAAAGGTCTGGGGCGTAGTGGGTTTCAGGTGGATGCCAGCGCGTCTATCGATAACATCGCCAGCGACATTGCAACCGATGCAAATGCCGATGTGATCAGCGGGGACACGATACAGAGCAATGAAGCCGAAGTGGGCCTGAGCTATCAGACCAACCCGTTGAGCACCATGGATTTACGTTCCAGAATCTATACCAATGTGATTAATAACGAAGATGACATCGGTAACTACACGGGCTGGGGCGGAAATATTGTATACGCCAATGGCCGTTCGGTACGGGATACATTCTGGCGTTTGGGGGCATTTTATGACTACCGGAAAGGCCGTGATGATGGTATTGCCACTGAATTCACCCGGCTGAATGAAATCATCGGCTTGCAGACCATCAGCGGATTTTCGCCCTTTTTGCGACTGAATTATGAGAATTACGACGGTGTAACGGATTCCTCCGAGAATGAAATTTTCAACTGGGGCGGCGGTGTCCGCTATTTTATCGACCGTTATTCCTACGGTGAAGTGAGTTACAACTTCTCAGAAGACGATGTGAACAGTGATTTCTGGGCCGGTGCAATCAACTTAAATCCGACAGATAAAACGCGCCTTTATTTCGAATACGACAAGCGAATTAAAGGGGACAGCTATGCCGCTGAAATCCGAAACCGCACTCGGCGCTGGACCAATACCCTGACTTACACGGAATCGCCGGACAGCTATGAAAGGGACAGATTTGTTGATGGCGGGCGCATTGATGAAATCTATCTGAGAAAAGAGGCGCGCTGGTTGTCTGAACTGACACTTCGTCGCACGTTATACAGTTTCTCTCTCTACCAGATAGACAGGGAAACCTTGGAGTCGTTGTCTGATCTGACAGACGACAACTCCCGGGGTATTGAACTGGATGTGAATCATCAGTTGTCTCGTGTGTTGTCCGGCCATATTGGCTATGCCTACGAACGTTATGACTTTACGTATCTTTCAACCGGTGATGAAAGTGATGATTATCATACGTTCAGTCTGGACACTACCTATTTTTTCCGGCCTGAGCTGTTCACTCAGACCGGGGTGGAATATTACACGCGTTCATCGTCGGACTCGGTAAATGATTACGATGAAACCCGGATTTTCATCGATGTAAGGGTGGAGTTTTAGTTATGTATGAAGCGCATTTTGGATTTACGGATAAACCGTTCAAGTTAAGTCCCGACCCACGCTTTTTCTTCGCAAGTCCGCACCATGAGAAAGCGTTGTCCTATCTGCAATACGGACTGTCTTTAGAAGAAGGCTTCATTGTGGTCTCAGGGCCGATAGGCACAGGGAAAACCATTCTGGTTCATCGGTTGATGTCCAGCCTGGATGAATCTGTCACTGCGGTCCAAATTGCCACCACCCGGCTTTCGCCAGATGAACTGGTGAAATTGGTTGCCGCTAAGTTTAACGTCCCCACAGAAGGGATGAGCAAAGCCGATATACTGAAGCGGTTTGAACAGCATCTCTATGGGTTGAGGCAGCAAGGCCGACGCGCCGTGTTGCTGGTCGATGAAGCGCAGAACCTGCCTCCGGAAACCGTCGAAGAGCTGAGAATGCTGTCGAATTTTCAGTTCCATGATAAGCCGTTATTACAGAGCTTTCTGTTAGGCCAGGAAGAGCTGAAAGGCATTATCCGCCTGCCTGAAATGGAACAACTGCGGCAGCGTATCATCGCCTCCTGCCATTTACAGCCGCTGACCGCCGATCAGGTGAAAAGCTACATGCTGCATCGCTTACAGTGCGTGAACTGGCGGGGAAACCCAACCCTGAGCGACGGCGTCTTTGAAGCCATTACCCGATACACCAAAGGCGTACCGAGAAAAATCAATATTCTTGCCGACAGGATTTTTCTTTATGCATGCATGGAAGGCCTGACGGCCATCAATACCGTCAATGTCGAACATGTGATTGCGGAGATGAGCGAAGAGCTTCCCGGAGAAACACCCAGAAGCAAAACTTCAGCGAATGTGGACGGTGATCATCCGCCCATTCAGCCCGATCCGTCACGCGGGTATTCCGCGCCATATAAAAATAATTTAGAGGCAGACAGACAG
This sequence comes from Photobacterium sp. TLY01, assembly GCF_021432065.1. Taxonomy (NCBI): domain Bacteria; kingdom Pseudomonadati; phylum Pseudomonadota; class Gammaproteobacteria; order Vibrionales; family Vibrionaceae; genus Photobacterium; species Photobacterium sp. TLY01. The sequence continues at coordinate 1,268,055 of NZ_CP090365.1, read as the reverse complement.
TCTGAAACTGCGCACGCCTTTCAGGCACTCAATGATATTGAGAAAGTGCTGGATAATGTGATTGAACGAAAAATTGCCACCATCCGTAAGCTGGACCAGTTATTAATCAACAAGCGGAAAATGCTGTTGCAGTCGGGCGAAGAAGGCATTGATGATGAGCTGATCCTGAATGAGGATTATCCGCCAGGGTTGCGGGAGAAGTATTGGGTGAGGAAGTTGATGGAGTCTTCTGACTAAGGGGATTTCATTCAGCGGGTGTCATTTTTGTGGCTGGGGATTCTGGTGCAGCTGAGGTATGTCGCGCATTGGGTTCTGTGGTTCATTTGACATGGGTTGATGCGCGGCAGGTACTCTTTTAAGGCAAAAAGAGTACCCAGAAATGCCTTGTTGTTCTTTGGTGTGGTTCGGGACGGTTGTAGGCGCTCCCGGCGCCGACAACCTAAAAATTCGTCCTGAATTTTTCCCTGAGGGAGTGATTCCTTTTTATTCTGCAAATGTAACCATCCGTCATTCCCGCGCAGGCGGGAATCCAGACAGCGAGTGCGTTTTTGGTGGCTGGGTGAGTATGTCGCGCATTGGGTTTCGTGACTCATTTGACATTGGTTGATGCGCGCCAGGTACTCTTTTGAGGCAAAAAGAGTACCCAGAAATGCCTTGTTGTTCTTTGGTGTGGTCCGGGGCGGTTGTAGGCGCTCCCGGCGCCGACAACCTAAAATTCGTCCTGAATTTTTCCCCTGAGGTGGTGCTTGCCAGCATTTCTGCTGATGCTGATGCTGATGCTGATGCTGATGCTGATGCTAATCGCTAGTGTCACTTGTGGCTTGGTGGGTATGTCGCGCATTGGGTTCTGTGGCTTATTTGACATGGGTTGATACGCGCCAGGTACTCTTTTGAGGCAAAAAGAGTACCCAGAAATGCCTTTTTGTTCTTTGGTGTGGGCCGGGACGGTTGTAGGCGCTCCCGGCGCCGACAACCTAAAAATTCTTCCTGAATTTTTCCCTGATTTTGTACCATCAATACACATTACCAAACCGTCATTCCCGCGACAGGCGGGAATCCATAAAGCGCGTTCGTTCTTGTTGGCTGGCTGGGTGGGTTTGTCGAGCATTGGGTTCTGTGACTTCTTTGTGTTCGGTAAGTGATCGATGTCGCTTCTCTCATTAGCTTATGTGTCGCTGATTTTTGCGTTAAGTCATGAAATACAAAAAAGCAAATAATATCAATTGGGTAGCATCAGGCGATTGAGTAAGATACACGACATGGTGTCGTATATCTTACTGACGGATTTATATGATACGTGTGTTTAATTGAATGAAATCAAGTGATTAGTTAGGTTTTTCCTGAATTAGTTACACGACAGAGTTATGTGACACCATGTCGTTGAATAAAATGTTATATCACCAGGGAACTCAGCAGGTTAGGGGCAATAATGAGAATAAAATTAGATATAAAATCGAACGCAATAGATAGTTTTAACGAAGCACTGGCTAAGCTAGAGAGTGCTCAAAATGGTGATGACAAGGGTTATAAATTTACAATCCTGCACTTGTCCCATGCGATTGAACTTGTTTTAAAAATGTATTTACAAAGCCTTGATGAAAACTTGGTTTTTTCTAAGTGCTATAAAAAAGTAAAACAACGAGCATCAGAAAAGAAAATAGATCTTTTGGCAGCGTACTATGAGTTAGAAAAAGAAGACTTTGATTTCGAAGCTGTAGTGGCTGGTCACGACAATCCATTTACTGTTAACGTAAGTGATGTGTTGGCTATCGCCAAACACGAAACTTGTTCAATCACCGGTAACCATTTTGTTGATCAAAACTTTATTGATGATATTGACTGGATGAAAGGGATTCGTAATGCCATTGAACACTTTCAGTTTGAATTCACGGTAAAGGAAGTTCGCTTGTGCATTGGTCGATTAGTTCGAGGGTTAGATGAATTTGCAGACGTGTTTTCGTTATTCAACTTAGAAAAGGAAGTCGGAAAGCATTGTTACGACACTTTTAAGGTATTGGCTGACGAATATGAGCACGCCTTAGCAGAAGCGCATATGGATGTGCATGAAGCAAAGGATGCATTATTCAGAGGCACTCGACCTAAGCATCAAATGTTTATTGAGTGGAATGAGTACTATTGTGAAGAGTGTCATAATGAAACAATTATCCCTGATAGTGAATCGCCTACAGGTTATAAATGTACATTCTGCGGGAATCAAGAGTCAGGGCAAATTGAAGTAGACTGTGACGTTTGTGGCTTACCTTGGGCTAATGAAGAGATGTCGTATTGGGATGAAAATTTAGTCAACGTTTGCCCTCGTTGTGAGAACCCTGAGGCTTGGTGATATAACAATCTGTTTAAGAGTGATTCGCAACGCTTGGCATTTTTGCTATGTGTTTCGTTTTGTGTTTAAGGTGGTATGCGGCTGCATCGGTATTGCGTTGCTCACACCTTAACAGGGCGTTAGGTTTTTAGAGGTAAAAGGTAAATTGAGCAAAAATAACAAGTTTTGTATCTTTTGTGGTCAAAAACCATCAAATAAGAACAAAGAACACATTCTACCCAAGTGGCTACTTTCAATGACCGGAGATCCAAATCGTGAGGTATCTCTTGGGCGTAATTGGAATTCAAAAGAGCTCGAAGTTCGTAAGTACAACTTCTCTTCTTACACGTTTCCTGCGTGTAAATCGTGTAACGACCAATATGGAGTTATGGAGCGTGAAGTTAAACCTATTATTCAAAGAATAGAAGCTGGTTTTCCTATTAACTTATCAGAAACGGACTTACTTTTAGACTGGTTCGATAAAGTGCGAACGGGGCTATGGCTGGCATCATTTTACCTGAATAAAAACTGGAGAGGCATAGAGCCGTCTTTCTACATAAATCAAAGAGTAGGACAAAAAGACCGTTGCCTTTTCCTCTATAAAAGTGCTGATCCCATTCCGGGTTTAACCATTCTTGGTGTTGATACTCCGTTATTTGATTCTATGCCATCGGTGTTTGGTCTTCGTATAGAGGGGATGTTCTTTATTAGCATATCTACAGATATGTTACTTCATAAGGCGTTCGGCTTACCTGTAATTAAGAATAAGACTGCTGTTGTGGGTAAAGACGGTCACTTCATAAATTTTGAGCGCGGGTCAGAACGAATTATAGAGCCTGACCTAATGACGAAGTATTTTCCTCAAACTTCTACAGGTGTATACCAACCAATAATGCGTGTAGAGGTTCGTGCGCCTGAGAGTAGCGATAACGAGTTTTCTAGTGAGTATTGCAGGAAGTTGTTTAACCATGAACAGTATAAAGGTCCTGCCTTTCTTTCTTCACAATTCGAGTCATTTTCTGAATTTAGCCCTAACTATCAACGGTTCTTCTCTCCAAATAGAGTGTTTAGTAATAATTACCTATCCGCTGAAATATCATGTTGTATTGCTGATCTCCAAAGGGATCTTTACAACGAACATGTAACTTTTGATGGTATTGAGGGGGATGACCTAAAATTTTATGAACAACAAAAACGCAGCACGTTGGCTCTTCATAATGTGATCATCGATACATTTAAGCAGCAAGCAATGGAATATTTGTAGAACAAACCTAACAATCTGTTTAAGAGTGATTCGCAACGCTTGATATTTTCACTATGCGTTGCGTTTGGTGTTTAAGGTGGTATGCAGGAGCTTCGGTATTGCGTTGCTCACACCTTAACAGGGCGTTATAACTAAGGAGTTTATAGTGGAAATTTTTGGGTCGTTAGCGACTATTATCGGCTTAATTTGTAACTTTAAGTCCGAACGAAGAGCTACAACTGATGACGAATATAGAGATTTTATTCAGTGGTTAGAAGATAAGAGGCATAAAGATATTCGAACTGAACTAGAAGAAAACCATCTATTAAGTCTGAGCATTAAATCTTTATTGGGACAAAATCATGACGAATTAATGTTGAAGCTTTCATCGATCGATGATGCTTTATCTAAGCTAACATCTAGAATGACCGGTTTTAAAGAACTTGGTCAAGCTCTAAGAAAAAATGAAGAACTTTCTGACCAAGCCGTTTCTTTACTGAAATCGATGAATAACCAATCATCATACATACTCGCTGAGGTACCTTGTTTTGGTCAAACTCGATATGGTTTATCAGATGATGAAATGTATTCAATATTTTTAACTCGTTTACCTGGTTCAGGTTTTACTCAATCCGAACTTAGGTGGATTGAGAATTTAGACATAATGTTTATTAAAGATGATATAGAGCAGTTGTTATCGTTAGGTCTGATATCATCTAAGAAAGAACATTATGGTGGTATGTCTTATAGGATTACTCGTAATGCTACCAAGTATCTACACGCGCTGACTTAGTTATAACAATCTGTTTAAGAGTGATTCGCAACGCGTAGCATTTTTACTATGCGTTGGTTTAAGTGATTAAGGTGGTATACGGGAGCTTCGGCATTGCGTTGTTCACACCTTAACAGGGCGTTAGGCGATAGTTGATATCATTAATTTATGAGGAGCGAAATGAGTATTACGGAAACGGTCCTAGAGATGCATTATCACAATGCAATCTTGGAGCAATTTAAATCAAATCTAGGACTAGGGAAAGGTAAGTTTAACTTCTATAAGTACTCCACTTCACGTGAGTGTTTTGTCGGTTTTGATCAGGCATTTGTACAATCAAGTTTATCTCCGGATAGCTTGTTTAAACAGCTAAAGGATAGTGCACTGAATAACGGATATAGCCTAAACAATTTCTTCCTCGGGATGTTTTTTCAGTTTAAGGTGGTTCAGGAGTGTAGAAGGAAATCTAAGTGGACGCCATCTACGGTTAAATCCTCACCTCACTACAGAGTAAAACTTGATACTCAAAAAAACATGAATACAGGCTTTTCACAGCATGAGCTTTTATACAGTCTCAATCAAAATAATGCAGGCTCCTTCGTTTACTATGCCTGTCCTATGTTGTTTGAACAACATGAACTGTATGCTGCTCCTGACTTAAAAACATTAAGGCTTGCTGATCTAAAGAGTTGTCCGTCAATGTACACTGATAATGATCGACACTTTATATATTTTGACCAGCAAAACTCTACCCCTATTTGGTGTAGTGAACCGGTAGAAGGAAAAAGTATTAGTGTCGATGAACTAATTACTGACGTTAAACAAAAGCTTGGTTCAGAAGGGTTTCGAGATAATCAGGAAAAATTGATTGACTGGCTCAATGAACCTGTGGAAGAAAATGCCAAAGAGAAAAGGTTTGAGTATCTCTCTGAATCATTGGTATTTATTCAGTTTTCATCTGAGGGTGAGTAATCGCCTAACAAACGACTATGGCGTCAATCGTTAAAATCATGCTGATTTTTCATTCCAGAAGACGCCATCGCGTAACATAGAATTGAGGATGATAACCATCTTCCTGACACAGGCGATAATCGCCACTTTTTTGGGTTTTCCTTCAGCCAGAAGTCGTTGATAGGTGCGTTTAAAAGCAGGGTTACACTGCATAGCGGACATCATAGCCATGTACAGAACAGTTCTGACTTGAGCCCGGCCGCCCTGTTTTTTTCGAAGTCCTTTATACGTCCACTTTCACGGTTCATGGGGGCAACACCTACGAGCGCAGCTGCCTGTTTATTGGTGATATAACCAAGTTCGGGAAGGTTACTGATAATAGAAGCTGCGGCGATTTTTCCGATCCCCGGCATGCTTTGTAAAATGTTATTTTTAGCTTGATATTCAGGGCAGCTTTCGATCAGTTGAATAAGCTTTTTTTCTATTTTCTCGATCTGATTTTTGAATGCTGTCAAGATGGGCTTGATGGTCATCGTCAGCTGTTTGGGCATGATTTGGCGCCGGTTCTTTTCAATGGTTTGCATGGAAAGTAACTGATTCCTGCGTATGACTAAGTCCGCCATCAGCCGCATACTCTCTGGCTTGAGTTGGGTTAGTGTGGGTTTGATTGCTTCAGCATAGTGGGCGATGAGTTTGGCATCGAGCTTGTCTGTTTTGGCGCGTTGTCCAATGGCCCCGGCAAAGCGTTTTACGTGAATGGGATTGGCAATCACGTAAGGCAGACCGGCCTCGACGCAGGCCAAAATAAAAGGCATTTCTAAGCGACCGGTGGCCTCTACAGCGATGCGTTGTGGCGAATGTTGTTGAATGGTTTTGATGGCTTGTTTGATGCCTTTCTCGTCGTTAGAAACGGAGAAAAAGATACCGAGTGGTCGTACGTAGATATCGAGTTGAGATTTTCCGGTATCGACGCCGATATTTACATTTTGAAGTGTTGACGTATTCATAATAAGCTAACTCTGCATTGCGAAATGCGGGTTCGAGACCCAGTCGGCTATTCGAGTGTGGTGCTTGGAGTCCTATGTGGTGTTCATGTTTGTTATCGGTCTCTCAATAGAGGAGCCAGCGTTCAACCGAACTACCACATAGAAAGCTTTCGTTGCAGCGAAAGCCTGGGTCTCACTTTACCCTTAAGCCGGGTTTATTATCCATACAAGACGTTTAAGGCAGATTCCCAACGCTTGGCGTTTTGCATTCTAAGTTGGGTTAAGTGTTTACGGTGTAAATGTTTAGGCTAGGTGGTTGGCGTTGCTCACTACTTAACGCGGCGTTATGTTTCATAAGGAGATGATCAATGAATGATTTTGAAGTTGTTTGTAGAGCGAAAATTGATGGTGATTTTGAAGGTTTTGACGATGAGGTTTTGTTTAAGTTAAACAATGGAACGTACTGGGTTCAAAGTCAGTATAAATATTGGTATTACTATGCATTTTGTCCTGAAGTTCAGATTTTACGCCGACATGGTGTCTATTATCTTCAAGTCGTCGGACAAAATGAAATTGTTCCCGTTGCTCAAATTTCAGATGTGATTGAAAGCCGGATTAATGGTGATTTTAATGGTTGGGAAGGTGAAACATCTTATCAACTTACAAACGGGCAAGTTTGGCAACAATCTGCGTATAAATACACGTACAAATATTCACACATGCCAAGTGTCGTCATTTTCAATTCGGGTTCAGGTTACGTGATGCAGGTAGCTGGCACATCTACAAAAGTACATCGTATTCAGTAAACATAACAAACGACTATGTCGTCAATCGTTAAAATCATGCTGATTTTTTATTCCATAAGACGCCATCGCGTAACATAGAATTGAGGATGATAACCATCTTCCTGACACAGGCGATAATCGCCACTTTTTTGGGTTTTCCTTCTGCCAGAAGTCGTTGATAGGTGCGTTTAAAAACAGGGTTACACTGCATAGCGGACATCATAGCCATGTACAGAACAGTTCTGACTTGAGCCCGGACGCCCTGTATTTTTCGATGTCCTTAATATCGTCCACTTTCCCAGTTCATAGGCGATACGCCGACCAACGCAGCTGCTTGTTTATATTCACAATCCCAGGGTAAAAATACATGGATGTATTTTTAGGTTGTCGGCGCCGGGAGCGCCTACGACCGGCCCGGACAACACCAGAGGACAAAAGGCATTTCTGGTTACTGTTTGTGCCAGCAAAGAGTCACTGGCGCGCATCCTACGGTGCTGAGAAAAACACCGAACTCAAGCGCGACATACTGACCCAGCCATTAAAAATCGCACTCGTTGTATGGATTCCCGTTTGTCGGCGCCGGGAGCGCCTGCAACCGACCCGAAAGAGATGATGTCCTTCAAAGTGGTCCTGTAGATCACCCCCTCACCTTGGTGATCCTCGCCGTGGGTACTAAAGTTATGTTTGGCTAAATCAATGTCATAGACGAATTTTGACATCAAGCGAGGAAAACTGGATGACTAGCATTGATATTGGAATCAAGACTGAAGATAGACAGAAAATCGCGGAAGGACTAAAACACCTTTTGGCTGACTCATATACCTTGTATTTACAGACACATAATTTTCACTGGAATGTGACCGGACCTCAGTTCCGCGAATTACATCTGATGTTTGAAGAACATTACACCGAATTGGCAACTGCTGTAGATGATATCGCAGAGCGTATTCGAACCTTGGATGTACCTGCTCCGGGCACTTACAAAGAGTTTTCGAGACTCAGCTCAATCAAGGAAGTGGAAGGCGTGCCGAGTTCAGAAGAAATGGTGGACCTGTTAACCAAAGGACATGAACAGGTTGTGAAAACCTCTCGAGAGGTCTTAAAGTTGGCGCAGTCTGCAGACGATGAATCAACGGCAGCGTTAGTTTCAGACCGCATGCGGATACATGAAAAAACATCATGGATGTTACGGGCCTTAAGGAAGTGAGTACATCCGGATTCTGTTCGGGATTTAGATGTTCCATGGCGATAGCATCAGGCTGCACAGTATTGCTGACATCATGGCCATAAAAAGTATTACGCGTGTTTGGCTAAATCGATGCCATAGACAATTTGTGGCATGGTGGCCTCTGGTTAGCATGAAATCAGACATACAAAATTGGTGAAGTCTGAAGGGCGCCATGTCATTTGTTAGGCACGATGGGAGCAGGCAATGCTGATGTTAGTCGCTTTCAAGGCGCTGGTTATTTGGATTGTTATCCTCGTTCTGGCTGTTGCCAATGGCGTGCTGCGTGAATCGGTACTTGTACCCAGGTTCGGCACGCCAGTCGCGCTCGTGCTTAGCGGTATACTGCTCTCAGCTTTCATCATCGGCGTGGCGTACTTTTCTCTGCCATGGCTGCATATCAGCCGGCCTCTCGTGCTCTGTGCTGTCGGAGCGGGCTGGCTTGTTCTTACACTCGTTTTTGAGTTTTCGTTCGGGCTTTGGCAAGGCAAATCGTTGTCCGAGTTGCTCAAGGCCTACACATTCAAGGATGGCAATATCTGGCCTGTTGTTCTTGCAACAACCTTCTTTGCGCCATTCATCGCTGCCTGGCTGAGAGGATGGGTGTAATGCGCCTACAACCGACCTGGACAACACCAAAGAACAAAAGGCATTTCTGGTGACTGTTTATGCCAGCAAAGAGTCACTGGCGCGCCTCAAACTGTGCCGGTGAAAATACCGGACTCAAGCGCGACATATATCCGCCTGAATTGATGCCCTTTTCAAGTGGTTCTGTGGATCTCTACCTTGCCTTGATGATCCTCTCCGTAGATACTGAAGCTGTGTTTGACTAAATGAATACATAAATCAGAATGTGGGGCAGCCTGCGGTTATTACGGGATCAAACATGACCCAATGTGGTAAAGCCTGAAGACAAGCCCTTTGTCATTCATCTAAGTATTCGGAGGCATTTTGAGAGTAACCTTGTTGATGATATGTGCAGCCTTGCTTAGTGGCTGCATGGGTATGCCTGAATCAGTAAAACCTGTGTCGGGGTTTGAACTGAATAATTATCTGGGTAAATGGTATGAGGTGGCCCGCCTTGACCATTCGTTCGAAAGAGGCCTGAGTCAGGTCACGGCTGAGTACAGTATGCGTGAAGATGGCGGTGTTTCGGTGATCAATCGGGGTTACTCTGAAGCTGATAACGAGTGGAAAGAGGCGGAAGGCAAAGCTTACTTTGTGAACAGCCCAACAGATGGTTATCTCAAAGTCTCATTTTTTGGTCCATTTTACGGTTCTTACGTTGTGTTTGAATTGGATCGTAAAAATTACAGTTACGCCTTTGTGTCTGGCCCGAATACTGACTATCTATGGCTACTTTCTCGAACGCCATCAGTTGAACCGGCGGTGATGGAAAAATTCATTCAAATGTCGTCTGAGCGGGGATTTGACACAAAACAACTGATTTATGTTCAGCAGAAATAACTACCCTGTAAGCGATTAAGGTGGAGACATAAAGCACCGCGCTTTGACTTGGTCATTGCTGGTGGCGTTATGCATCAGGGCAACAGGAAGATGATGGTAACGAGTTTTAAAATTAGCGCAGTTATTGGATTATTGATTGGCTTTACAATGTGCTACTTAGGTTGGCAACACAATCCTCATTGTGAGTTTCACTGTGATGGTTCTGTGGATTGGTTTGCTCTATTTATTCTGTGGGCGAGTTGGTTTGTTTCGGTAGGTATAATTGGTGGTGCGTTGATGAGCTTAATTTTTTTATTTTTAACATCGCACGCAGAGGTCATAATATATGAAAAGCTATCGAAATTGAGCTTTTTATTTCACTACGTAACAAGTTAAAGTTATCGGACATCAAAGCTGTCATTTTTTGCTCTTAAAAATTCGCCAGCATCACCAAGCCGGTGTCCGGCGCGTATCAAGTCGTGCGAGACAAACACCGAACTCAAGCGCGACATACATTCGCCTGAGATGATATTTTAAAAGTGGTTCCAAGATTCATGACAGTTATCCATCTTGCCTTGATGATCCTCACCGTAGATACTGTAACTATGTTTGGCTACATCAATGACATAGTGAAATTGTGGCATGGTAAACTCCGGTAATTTAACTCTGGTGCTGGTATCAAGTGTGGAAAAGCCTGATATGGGGTTCCATATTATTCTATAAATTTCAAGGAATTATCGTGCAAGAAAAGCGAAAGCTAAAAGATTACTTAACCGATAGACCAAAGCCAAAGGGTATAGATATACATTGTGGCTTGAAGCATTTTGCGATTATTACTTATGCTGTTCCGGCTGAGCGTTTCCAAGGGATTTTACCTGAAAGGTTCCAATTGGATACTGTCGACATTAACGGTAAAAAAATGGGGTTAATATCAGTCGTTCCATTTATTGATGTTGATTTTACTTCGGCTGTTTTCCCGTTTCCAAAATTTACCATGGGGCAAACAAACTATCGAATATACATCATCGATAGCAAAACGGGTGAACGTTGCGTCTGGTTCCTGGGTACAGTTTTAGATTCCTGGACACTAACTGTGCCAAAATATTTATGGAGTCTTCCCTGGCATTCAGGAAAAATTAGCTTCGATTGCACTTTCAATGAAGCGACTGGTTTGTACGATAAATACCATATGGATACACAGTCGAGTTGGGCCGAAGCATCTGTTGATTTAGTTCAATCAGAATCTGATTCATTTGACTTTCCGGGATTCCCGGATACCGAATCTGCATTAGTTTATCTGACGCACCCTCTGGCAGGGTTTTATTATCGAAGAGACAAGAAACCAGGTACATATCGCGTATGGCATAAACAGTTGGACGTTAAACCAGCTAAGTTACTGTCAGCAAAATTTAAGCTTCTGTCTGATCTCGGTATCGTTCACGAATCAGAGCAACAGGCTCCGTACAGTGTTTTAATTGAACCGATAAATGAATTTACGATTTACTTGCCCCCAACAGTTGTAGGGTAAAAATTCAGGACGAGTTTTTAGGTTGTCCGCGCCGGGAGCGCCTACAACCTGACGGACATCACCAGAGAAACAAAGGCATTTCTGGTGACTGTTTGTGCCAGCAAAGAGTCACTGGCGCGCATCAGACGGTGCCAAGTTAGCCACTGAACTCAAGCGCGACATACCATTAAACTCAGACATATTACGAAACCCATACATAACCACCAAGCACAATGACGTGATTACACATCTCATTCGAATCACTCTGTGATTTGATTAACCCTCTTTAATGAATCATAATTTGATTCGAATAAGGTGTTTTATTGCATCATGGAGCGACAGATGTGGATATGGCAACAACCCGGCTGGCCGAATTTTACGTGGGATAAAAGCGTTATCGAACCGCGTCTCAGAGAAGTTCGCCTGAATCAGGGGATTTTATTGGGCAAGATGATGAGTCAGTCGCAAGACAGCACTCAAACTCTGCTTGATACGCTGTTAGCCAATATCCTTCATTCCAGCGCGATAGAAGGGGAGAAACTCAATGCGTTCTCTGTTCGCTCATCGTTAGCTAATAGGCTGGGTATTCGTGAGGAAAGGCCATTTCCGACCACAGAGCAGTCTGACGGATTTGCTGAAATCATGCTCGATGCCGTCGAGAATGCAGACGCTCCGCTCACGCTGGCGCGCATCTTACATTGGCACGACAGACTGTTTCCCGAAGGTTATACGATGTTCAACCCTGTGATTGGTGGCCGGCTCAGGGGAGAGGCGCCGATGCAGGTTGTTTCCGGCAGGATTGATCGCCCGGTGGTTCACTTTGAAGCGCCCGGCAGGGAAGTACTGGAAGGGGAGCTTGCTCAGTTTATTGAGTGGTTCAATGTGTCCAAAGCCGATCCTTCCCTTGATCCCTTATTAAGAGCGGCAATTACGCATTTATGGTTTGTTACACTGCACCCGCTAGATGACGGGAATGGTCGTATCACCCGATTACTGACAGATTTAGCACTGGCTCAGGCGGAACAGCAGTCAGTGCGTTTTTATGCGATGTCTGTGGCAATTCTTGCTCATCGAGGCAGTTATTACGAAATATTAGAGCAAACCCAGAAAGGTGAACTGGACATTACCCCCTGGTTACAGTGGTTTTTCAATATCCTGGATGAAACCTTCTCACTGGTGCTCAAAGAAATCGATCAAACCATATATAAGACAAATTTCTGGCGGAAAGTTGACCAGACCAGTCTCACATCAGAGCAGGTTAAAGTACTTAACCGCATGCTGGATGGCGACTTTGAGCAGGGAATCAGCGCTGGCCAGTACCATAAAGTGGCGAAAGTGAGCAAACCAACAGCCACCCGGCACTTAGCCACATTGGTTGAACTGAGGTGTCTGGTTAAGTCAGAGTCAGGTGGTCGAAGTACTCGCTACCACCTGCCATAAGCAGCATCGGTGGACCATACATAGTGTCAGCTCAATTTATGGATTCCCGCCTGTCCCGGGAATGACGGCTTGAGAATGCAGATTGGAGACACAACCCCAGGGTAAAAATACAGGGATGTATTTTTAGGTTGTCGGCGCCGGGAGCGCCTACAACCGACCCGGCCCACACCAAAGAACAAAAAGGCATTTCTGGTGACTATTTGTGCCAGCAAAGAGTCACTGGCGCGCGTCCGACAATGGCGAGAGAGTCACTGAACTCAAGCGCGACATACTTACTCAGCCTTAAAAATTGCACTCGTTATGTGGATTCCCGCCTGTCGCGGAAATGACGGCTTGAGAATGCAGATTGGAGACACAACCCAGGGTAAAAATTCAGGACGAATTTTTAGGTTGTTGGCCCCGGGAGCACCTACAACCGACCCGGCCCACACCAAAGAACAAAAAGGCATTTCTGGTGACTGTTTGTGCCAGCAAAGAGTCACTGGCGCGCATCCGACAATGGCGAGAGAGTCACCGAACTCAAGCGCGACATACTTACTCAGCCTTAAGAATTGCACTCGTTATGTGGATTCCCGCCTGTCGCGGAAATGACGGCTTGAGAATGCAGATTGGAGACACAACCCCAGGGTAAAAATTCAGGACGAATTTTTAGGTTGTCGGCGCCGGGAGCGCCTACAACCGACCCGGCCCACACCAGAGAACAAAAAGGCATTTCTGGTGACTATTTGTGCCAGCAAAGAGTCACTGGCGCGCATCCGACAATGGCGAGAGAGTCACTGAACTCAAGCGCGACATACCACGATACCCAGATATACCACGATACCCAGATATACCACGATACCCAGATATACCACGATACCCAGACATCCCATCAAACCCATTCACTCATTCTTCACCGTATACTTATCCATCAGCGAGTACAGGGTTGGCCGCGTGATCCCCAGGATATTGGCGGTGTGAGACATATTCCCGTTACTGAGTGACAGCGCTTTTGCGATGGCCTGTTTTTCAGCCGCTTCTCTGACCTGACGCAGATTGAACGCCATGGGTTCGAGGTCGTCTTCGATCGGTTGAAGCGCTAAATCAAGCGAGCTGATGAATTTGTTATCCGACATGATCACCGCCGATTTCACCTTGTTTTGCAGTTCACGGATATTCCCCGGCCAGTTGTGCTGCAGCATTGCGCGTATAGCGTCATCGGTGAAGCCGCTGATTTTCCGCGGTGATTGCTGATTGGCCTGCTGCAAAAAGTAGCGGGCCAGGATGAGGATATCCTGATCACGATCGCGCAGTGGCGGGTTATGAATGGTAATTTCACTGATGCGGTAGAACAAATCTTCCCGGAATGTTTTATCTGTCATCATTTGTTCGAGATTCTGGTGGGTGGCGCAGATGATTTTGACATCCACCGGAATTTCATGGCGGCCACCGACACGTTCGATCACTTTCTCTTGCAGGAAGCGGAGTATTTTGGCTTGCAACGGATAGGGCATGTCGCCGATTTCATCAAGAAACAGCGTGCCACCGTCTGCACATTCGATTTTGCCGGCCGTGGTTTTATGCGCGCCGGTAAACGCACCTTTTTCAAAGCCAAACAGCTCACTTTCAAGCAGATGCTCCGGAATAGAGGCACAGTTGATGGCGATGAAAGGTTTATCCGCTCTTGGCCCTTTGGCGTGAATGGCACGGGCGATCACTTCTTTGCCTGTACCGCTTTCCCCCAGGATCAGGGTGGTGATCTCCGTCGGTGCGATGCGTTCTATCATCCGGCAAACTTGCTGTATTTGCGGACTGTTTCCGATGAAACCATTGGCTTCCAGTGAGGACTGGCGCAGATTGAGGTTTTCCGACTCCAGCTTGGCGACCACAAATGCCCGGTCGATAATCACGGCCAGAATGTCATCATCAATTGGTTTGTGATAGAAATCGTGCGCGCCCAGTTCGATGGCTTTGAGCGCATTGGCTTTGTCATCATTGCCGGTGATCACGATGATTTTTGTGTAAGGTGCCAGCGCCAGAATTTCCTGTAATATCGCCAGCCCTTCTGATGCATTGGCTTCATCAGGTGGAAGACCGAGATCTAATGTCACGACTTTAGGCTCGTACCGTCGTAACGCGGTAATGGCAGATTTTCTGTCATCAGCCATGACGACCTCGTACTGAGGGAAGCACCATTTCAGTTGTTTTTGAATACCCGGATCATCTTCAATGACAAGTAATGTATCCATATTTCGTTCCTTTCTGGCGAATGCTTTGTCCCGGGGGATCAGGCTGTCACAGTGACAGGCAGATGAATCGTGAAGGTCGTCCCTTTGCCTGGCGCTGATGCCACCTCTATGTAGCCGCCTAATTGCTCAATCAGGTTTTTTGCGTCATAGGCACCAATCCCCATGCCTGCGTTGCCTTTGGTGGTATCAAAGGGCTTGAATAATCTGTGCTCGATAAAATCGCTGCTCATGCCGCTGCCGTTATCAGCGATGATGATCTGGTAATAGCCATCTTGCCGTGCTGTCGATACATGCACATAACCGTGTTCACCGGTGGATTCCTGTGCATTCTGAACCAGATGAGACAGTATGTTGCTGAAGCGTTCTCTGTCTGTTTTCAGGGTAAACGGCAGGCTGGCCTGCCTGATGAATTGCGGTGCAGGCATTCGGACGGCGCGGGTATCGCAGACTTGTCGGATCAGATCTTCAATGTCGGTGTCTTGTTCAGACTGGCTTTCCACCCGCTTGTTGTTGAGCTGGTTCAGCACTTTGGTCAGCCGTTGCGCGGCAGAATCGACCGTGTCAAAGGCATCACTGATAAAATCCGGGTTATCCCTGTGCTTGGTTGCATTCTTACTGAGCAATTGCAATTGCGCTAACACGTTTTTCAGGTCATGAACCAGAAAAGCAGACATGCGGTTGAAGGTATCGAACTGCTGGCTTTCCGCGAGTTTCTGATTGGTTTCAAACACATTGAGATACACAGACAACTGGCGGCTGATCGCCTTCATTAAATCACGATCTTCCCAGTTCACTTTTTCTGTCGAGGTGGGCCTGGAGAGCAGACACACGCCCAGGGTGCCACTGCTGCTCGACAATGGCACGATATAAGACAACTCTTGCACAGCGGACAGCGCGGATATATCTAGCCGGAATGGTGCGGGCTCCTTTCCTTGCCGGGTTGCGTCGACATCCACAATCCACTGATGCTCAATGGCCGGTAGTGATGCTGTGCTGAGTAATCTCTGAATATCCGGATGCTGGCTGTCAATATTGTGGCAGGCCCGGACTTTCATGTGCGGGCCTTGCCGGGTGGCTAACACACCGCTGTGACAGCCAAACGGATGCAGCATGGCACGCAGCGCTGTGTCGTATTGTGTGCCTTCCGGGTGTTCAAGTGCCGTGGCAAAACGCATCCATTCTTCACGGTATTCGTATTTATTGGCGAAGAAATGTTTGGTGATAAAGACCATGATGTTTTTGCGAAAGGTATCTGACAGAAAAAGGCTGGCCAGTACCAGCGCGCTTAAAGCAAAAAACAGGATCTGAACGGTATCGCTCCAGCTTTCACCCATAGATTTGATATAGTAACCGGCGAGCGCCATCACCAGCAGATACCCTGCCGCCACGAGTAACAGCGTGCTGTGATAGATAATATCCCGTGAGACATACACCCGGCTTTGCCAGTGCTTGATCCGCCGCGCTGTCAGCAGGATGAAGGGCAGGGACATCAGGGCTATCCAGCCTCTGCCGAGCCAGAAACCGGAAGCCAGAATGTTGGTGAGAAAGGCATCCGCATACAAAGCAAAGTGGTAAGCAAAATAGACCCCCAGCCCCAGACAAATCGGCTTGACGGCCCAGCGATCGTCTTTTTGGGTCCGGCGAAAACGCAGTTCGACAAACCACAGGCCGATGATCGCCTGACATAAGTGCAGAAAAAGGAAAGTACGCTGGCCAAATACTGGCCAGGCAAAGCGTGCCAGTTCAAGCAGTAGGGTCGCGGCGATGAACAGGCAAAGCCAGCGGGGGGCTTTTTCCCGGAAGATGTCTTTCACCTGCCCGGCATTGGTTAAGCTGCTGGATACCAGCAGGCACCAGCCCAACGTCAGTAAGCTCTCGGTCAGCAGCACAGGCAAAATGGAAAGCTGGTCGCGGATTTGAATAAAGGACATGATGGCCCAGACTGTGCCAAGGAGACAGTTCAGCTGGAGCAGCCTTTTAGGCAGGCTTTTTTCTCTGGTTGTCAGCAGCAGCAAAAAAATGAACAGAAAACCTGTGGCGGCTGACAAGTAGCCAATGTTTCCCAGCAAAGTATCCAAATATACATTCCTTTATTCAACGAGGAATCAAGGGACTGAGTCATGTGTGAGTCGCAGGTGCACAGTGTTTCGCTCAGTCGGACATTTTTGCGATTCCTACTGAGAGAATAGTTCAGAATTGTGCAAAGAGGAGGAGGTCAGAGCCTGTTAACGTGACTGTGGCTGGGTTGCGGCGAATAGCAAAGGGTATGAAGGGAAACTTGCGGAGCTTGATGCAGCCAGTTGAGCCAGTCCGTTATGCTGACTGAACAGTGCACCGGCATGAAGGCCAACAGCAGAAGGAATAGTGGCACAAGGTTCAGTACCAGTATCAGCATGAGTTTTTTCACAACAGCTCATCCTCTTTCCCAGCCACCTCCATCCTTTGGGGGTTATATGATCGTTTGAGTTATACAGAGAAAGATAGCGTTTTTACTCCCTCTGCTATGGCTTAATGTTAAGAACGACTGTCTTTCAGTTTTTTGCCCTGCAGATACTGCAGATGTGAAGTCGGTGCCGGTTCATCAAACTGACGTATTTCTCTCATCATTCTGCCGCAGAACTGACATGGTTGAGTCATACATTTTTTTCATACTCGTACCGAACACCAACTTCGGATGGAGACAGTATGGAAACCGTAAGTCCTTTTCGTTTACCACGGAAAACCCCGTTTGGGGTCGGTGAGAAACTGACAGAGTGGGCGACGGGGTTGCACAGACTGAGTCGCTTTTATGCTGACAGGCCTGTTGGACAAGATACCGAGTCGTTTCTTCGCTATTCCCTTGACGTGCTGGGGATAGATTTTCATGTTGTAAAAGGGAGCTACCAGAATATTCCCGCTCAGGATGCGGTTGTTGTGGTGGCGAACCACCCCCTTGGCTGTGCCGAGGGTATCATTCTGGCTCAAATCCTGAGCGGGATCAGGCCGGATGTGAAGATTCTGGCCAATCATTACCTCAAAACTGTCCCTGAACTGGATTCGCTCTTTATTGGGGTGGATGTCTTTGACGGGGACAATGCGGTTCGGGCCAATGTGAAAGCCTTGCGTGAGGCTAACCGTCATTTAAGCGAAGGTGGATTGCTGTTGGTCTTTCCGGCCGGTGAAGTATCGGCCTATGACCGGCAATCAAAGCAGCTTCGCGACAAAGAGTGGAGTAAATCGGTCAGCCGTTTGATCCACAAACATAAAGCCACCACAGTCCCTGTGTTTATCGGCGGGCGCAACAGCCGTCATTTTTACATGGCGGGGAAAATTCATCCTATGCTGCGCACCCTGATGCTGGGTAGAGAAATGCTGAATAAGCAGCAATCGCCGATTCCGATTGCTATCGGAGACAGCATTCGGTTCAGTGAAGTGAAAAATATCCGTGACGACCAGCATTTAGTGAATTACCTGAAGTTCAATACCTATTTGCTGGGCAGCCAGGCCGGTTTGATCCCCGCAAGTGCATCGGTTTCACTCGCAGATGTGCCCAAAATGGTCTCTTCAAATGAAGCCATTGCTGCGCCTGTCCCTTTATCCTTACTGAAAAAGGATATCGCCAACCTCGGCGACAATGAGAAGCTGCTGAGCAGCGGTGAGTTTGACGTTTACTGTGCCCGTGCCGCGCAGATCCCGGCCATCCTGAAAGAGCTGGGACGGATTCGTGAGATCAATTTCAGAGCGGTGGGAGAGGGCACAGGCAAAGCGACTGACCTGGACAGATTCGATGAAAGCTATCTGCATCTGTTTGTCTGGGATCGCCAGGCTGAGAAAATTGTCGGCGCATACCGGTTGGGACTCACCGATGAGCTGATGGCCAAGCAAGGCCTGCAGGGTCTGTATTCCCGCACCCTGTTCCGTTACGACGAGCGATTTATCCGCCAGTATGGCGCGTCGATTGAACTGGGGCGTTCTGTGGTGGCAGAAGAGTATCAGCGCAGTCTGAGTGCTTTGTTGTTATTGTGGAAAGGCATCTCAGCTTTTGTCTGCCGGCATCCGAAATATACGCATCTGTTTGGTCCGGTCAGTATCAGTGATGAGTACAGCCAGGAAGCCAGACAACTGCTCACGGCTTGTATGTCTGTACATCATGCCGATGAAAACAGTGCACGTCTGGTGGCGCCGACACATCCTTTATCCAGTAATCACCGGGTGTTCTGGCAGCCTGAGATGTTATCCGCACTGGCCGACGTCCAATTACTTTCCCGGGTCATTTCTCGGATGGATGCAGGAAAGAGTGTGCCGGTCTTATTGCGGCAGTATCTGGGTTTAAACGGAAAGCTGGTGTGCTTTAACGTTGATCCTGAGTTCAACGATGCGCTGGATGGCTTGATCGTTGTGGATTTAACTCAGGTCCCGGAAAAGACCTTAGGTAAGTATATGACGCCGGAGAAAGCCGCAGCGTATCTGGCCTGGCACGGTAAGACGGAGTGCTGAACCGGGCTGTCAGGGATTGGTTGAGTCGAGTGGCACGGACAGATCTTTGGGAACGAAGGTCAGTACGTGCTGTTCTGTCGTCAGAGATAAGGTATCACTTTCAAGTGCCGTCGTATTCCATTGCTGCAGTGAGCTGACGATAACCGCTTCAACGGTTGCCACTTCATTCTGGATACAAGCCATCTTGGTGGACACGAGTGAGGTAATGCGGAACTGGTTACCATTTTTTAGCTCCGCCAGGCCCATGAACTGATTGCAGCCACTGAATCCTGTGGCTTTGAACTGGCTGTCCAGGCTCAGGCTGATGGGGGGCCGTGTTTCTATCTGGGTGATCTCTCTGCCATCAATTTTGGATAATACCCAGTCTTGCTGCAAATCGCTGGCAGTAAATCCTGCTTTGGGCGGAGGATTACAGCCCAGAAGGCTCAATAAGACCATAAACAGCAGCCACTTTTTCATGCGAGCTTCACTCTCAGGTGTACGGCAATGTCACCTCTAATAGTAGCAGTTTACCGATTACAGCAATGGCAGACTCGCGAGACAGGCACGACAAACACACTGACCTTTCGGCAGGCTGCTGGTATCACGTCTGTCCAGTTCAAAGCACCAGCACTGGCTGTTGCCATCCTCAATCGCGCAATAAGCCGGTTGCCCACAACGTTCACAGTTGTGTGTGGTTTCAACGCCCTGGATCTGGGCGATAGTCTGGGTGTGCGCATCATCGTTCATGAGCCGCCATTCTCCGATTTCTTTCATGGTTCGCAGGCAACCACTGCAGATCCCTTCCTGATTTTTACACTTCGCCACGCACGGTGTTTTCACTTGCCAGTACTCATTTCAAAAAGCGGCTAGTTTACCCCAGACCAAAACAAATGTATTGGCCTGGGGCGAGCCGTGATTCCTGCGGGCGGTTAACGTTTCCGCCAGATGGTCATTTCTGACACAGTATGCTGGAATTTTCGTTTCGTCTCGCGGATCACAAACGGAATTTCTTTCACAGCAATCAGTTCGAAATGCGGGATCAGCGTTTCCGTGAGCCCGTCTAAAGTGGTGAAATTCTCGCCATTCACCTTGATGCCCCCCAGCCACATGTCTTTGGCCGTATAGTCTTCCAGCCAGGTGTAGGGCGACGTAATGACCAGATACCCACCCGGTACAATCCGTTCGGCAATACTGTTCAGAAATGCCTTGGGATCTGCCAGCCGGTCAATGAGATTAGAAGCGTAGACGAGATCGTAGTCGGTAAACTGGGGTTTAAGATTACAGGCATCACCCTGGCTGAAGTGAATGCTGCCTTTCAGGTTCTGATAGCCTAATTCGTCAAGGGTGATACTTTTGAACTCAACCAGATCGCCTTCGGTTGGAATGGTGTAGCGCTTCTCCCCTTGCTCAAGCAGGGCATAGGCCTGCTGAATAAAGCGGGCGGAAAAGTCGATACCGTCTACGTGATCAAACCGTTTTGCCAGTTCAAAGCTGGCTCTGCCGACGGAGCAGCCGATATCCAGCGCCCGTTGCGTGCTATGTAATGAAATTTCCTGCAGGCACTGCTTCACCCCGTTGACACAAAAATTCGGGACAGAGAAATACTCATTCCCATAGTGAAATTCCAGATATTGCGCGATTAACTCATTGGTTTCATAGATATTCAGATTTTCCATACTGGCTGGATCCTGCTCAGAAGCGACATAGCGGAATCCCGCATGTTGATAAAAATGGCGACGAAAAGCGTAGCGAGATTCCGGAATTGTCTCATTACCGGTTGAAATCCATGAGCCGCCTTTCATCAGATTATGTTGGCCGTCAAAAGTAGGGGTGGAGAAGTCATCGTATAACGGATGGACTTTAAATCCCTGGAAGCCATCAATAGCGGATTCTGTCCATTGCCAGACATTCCCCACAATATCGCAAAGGCCGTTATGCTCAAAGCGGTCAACCGGGCATGACGAGGCATAATAGGCCAGCTCGGTATTACCGGGCGCTTCCAGCCAGGAAGGGGAAGCCATTTCAAGACATTGTCTCAGAATGTACCATTCCGCTTCTGTGGGCAGCCGAATGGATTGCTGGGTTTTGTCGGCTTTCCAGTTACAAAATGCCTTGGCTTCAAGTTGATTGACTTCTACCGGCCAGTTCAGCGGCAGCGGGATTTCCTGTGTCAGGTTACGCTGTAACAAGTTGCCGTCGCGCTCAAGCCAGAACCGCGGCATGGTAGCTTTTGTGTAGGCCAGCCAGGCCAGGCCTTCTTCTGTCCAGTATCTTTGTTGCTGATATCCGCCATCCTTCACGAAATCCAGGTACTCCTGATTCGACACCAGGTATTTACTGGTTTTGAAGTCATGCACTTTATAGGGCTGGATACCGTATTCATTGTCCCAACCATAGGTCTCGGCATCTTCGGGTTTACCCAGCGAGATCGAACGGCCGGCCATAGCGATCAGTTGATTAGAAGGTGCGGGTCCTGCTTCCGGACAGGCTTCCCAGTCTGAAGATGGGGTCAGATCAGACAGCGGGAGCTGGCGCATAATCACAGAAGAGGTTTCAAGGTGGATGCGTTCATGTTCGATGCCCATCAGAATGATCCAGGCAGGATCCTGGTCGGTAATGGGCAGGGTCAGGGGCATGTTATCGATCACCTGGTTGACTGTGTCTTTTACCTGCTGCCGATAGGCTTGTACCGCATCAACACTTGGCCAGTCGTAGTGGGCGTCATTGAGATCATCCCAGGACATTTCATCAACACCAATCGCAAACATCGACTCGAAGTGAGGATCAATCCGGTTTTCTATGTATTTGCCGAGTTTTAACTTATTGATATAAAAGACCGCTGTGTGGCCGTAATAAAAAATCAGCGGATGCCGGAGGGGTTCGGCTTTCTTGAAATAGGCTGCGTGGTTGTTGATCAGGGAAAAGAGGGATTCGTAGAGTGCCCAGGTTTCATTGAAGGCGTGTTTGAGTTCTTGCCGCTTGCTGTGTTCTGATGATCCTGTCAGTAATACGCTTCGGGTCGCTGCTGTCGAAAAATCAACCATGACTGTTTACTCTCCTGTAACAGTGATTTTTTAATTATTGTGTTTGATTTTATATTCAAAGTGTCTCGCTTATGGTGCAGTGAGATAAGAGCAAGTTCAAGTCTCTGTTTTTTGAACGCTTAAAACCAGAAGGCTCCCATTTGGGAGCCTTCATCTTAGCGACTGTACTTAGTTTTTGCGTGACCCAGTAAATGCATAACGAGATGATTTCTGGCCATTTTCAGTAGTGGCCTCGAATTTCACTGAGCGGGAAGAGTTCAGCTGCAGTGGAATGAATACACGACCACGTTCATCAGTGGTGTATGTTTTGCGTTGTTGAGGTACGTTAGCAACAGAGACAGATGCATTGGCAGCAGGTTGACCATTTTCGGTCACTGTGACCCAAGCACCGTTATTCGCATCCGTTACCCGAATATCAGCAAGAGCTGACGTCGACATTAGCAGTACAGCGGTTGCAGTGAGTACTTTAAAGCTAGTCATATTATTCACCTCATCTATCAGTGGCAAAGCCATCGATTAGGTTGTGCCTAAGTATCTTAGGGGTACATTAGTTACAGGGCTCTCATTTTTAGACCTACTTGTTTCCAAAAAATTTCACTCCTGTGATAAGTAAACCCCATTTAGGTTACAACTTCCTGTTTTCAGATTGGATAGTATGCCTGCCCCACTTATTACCCTTATGAATATAGTGATTCATAACTTAATCGTTACTTAACCGTCACCATTATTATAGTAATCAATGTATTTTACGGGTGATAATTTCATTACAAGCCGTTAACGAAGGCGATTATTCTGTGGTGTTTTTTTGCTGTTCAGCAGAATTTTTACAGCGGACATAAGGGCTTAAGTTTCAACAAGGTTGGGGTTCGTGACTTCGTAATAGGAGAGATCTTCGGTGATTCTGTTGACGCGCATGGCGTCGGGTTTGACGCGGACAAAGGAAAGGCCTGCGTGTTCAAGAACTTTTCCCGGTCTGGGATCGAGACGCCTGTGCTGGGCAAATATTCTGCTGAGTTTCAGATCAAAAAAACCAAAATCGACTAACCGGCGGGCAGCTTCTGCGCAATAGCCATGGCCCCAGAATGGGATACCTAACCAGAAGCCTAATTGTGCCTGGCGCTGTTTGATATTATGCAGCCCGATGCATCCGATAAGTTGTTCCGTGTCTTTCAATGCAATCGCAAAAATAGCTAGCGTGCCATTGTCCCAACCGGCTAATGAGCGGCCGATCCATTGTCCGGCCATACCAGAATCATACGGGTAAGGTACATTCGTGGTTCCCAGAGCAATTTCAGGCGCACCTGCCAGTTTTTGAATCAAGGTTGCATCGGCAAGTTGTAATGGACGAAGCAACAAACGTTCGGTTGTTAAAGTTGGCTGTCTCACCTGAACCCCTCCAATATGATGATCGAAAGAGAGGTCATATTAATTCTGTTTCATGACCATATATTTTATCTGGATCAAACAAATGTCAGTTATCCGGTCATCGGGTGTGGCGAGGAGGGCCGAACAGACAGAGTAAACGTGATTTTACCGTCAGGTTGGGGGCCAGAGCGCAGCTGAAAATATGCTGCCAGTGATGGAAGGTTGCCTGGATAGGGCGCCAGCCACTAAAGTCTTCACGCACCCCATAGCGTATGACCGTACTGTCATTTTCAGGTACGAAAGTGCCAAAAAGCTTATCCCAGAGAATCAGCACGCCAGCGAAGTTCTTATCGATGTATTCAGGGTTCCTGGCATGGTGCACACGGTGGTGGGATGGGGTATTGAAAATGTGCTCCAGCCACCCAAGGCGCTGAATCACCCGGGTATGCACAAAGAACTGGAAGCCAAGATTGACCGAGACAACCAACACAACGGTCGCCGGCGGATATCCGATGACGATTAAAGGCAGCCAGAAGATCCACATCCCCGATACAGGGTAAGTCAGGCTTTGTCTGAACGCTGTGGTGAAGTTCATGTGCTGAGATGAATGATGGACGATGTGCGAGGCCCATAACCAATTGATATGGTGCGAGGCACGGTGAAACCAGTAATAGCAGAAATCTTGCAGCAGAAATGCCAGCGCAATGGTGACCAGAGACATCTCGATATCGAACAGGCGGTACTGATAAAGCCAGAGGAAAAAAGGCATCAGCAATAAAGTGGCGATGAGGTCTGCACTCTGGTGAAGACCGGCCAGGGTGAGGTTACACGCCAGTTCTTTCCAGTTGTAATCCGGGTTGCCTTCCCGGCGTAAACGTTTGTACTCCCATAGCATTGAGATAAAAAACAGCGGGCTGATCGCCAGCAGTATCAGCATTTCCATTTGCTTTCACCATGTTGGGCAAGATTGGCAAGCGCTTTACGGATACTCTTCTCCAGAATGAGCTTGATCAGCCATCCCGTGCCTTTAATTTTTGGGGAAAAGCTGATGCGATACTGAATGTTACTTGTATCAGCATTCAGACTGTGAACCTGAATCCACCCGCCATGCTCAACAACAGGGCCGCCGTTGATAATGCGATAGTGCAGATGTTCATTTTCTTTATAGTCAATGATCTTTTCATCAAAGGTAAAGGGGCCGGCTGAAACCCTGCGTACTGCGCCAATACCGTTGGGTTTTGGCTTTCCGCGTCGGATCAGGTGATAAGACCCATCAAAAAAGCGTCCCAGATTCTGATGATCTGTTAATAACTCAAACAGGACTTTTCTCGGTGCCTGAGCAGATTGCTCAATTGTGATTGTGTGCGCTGCCATGATACGCCTCTGTTAATTTAGTAACATTATGTTAACAGTGAATGAGTATCTGTCAAATGGGAAAATATTGATAGAAAGCTTATTTTTCAATGTGTTCCAAGCAATTTTAGCCTGAGTCGACTGTAATACTGCTCAAGTATGGTGCAAAATCATACGATTTGATGTTGTGAAATTGTAGTGAATTGTTAAGGGCTTGATTCACAACACTTTGTAACTCAGATGTGTAACGTATGAGAAAAATGTGAGCATAAACTCACAAAAAAGGTCAAAAATGGTATTGAAAAATGTGCCGGACACTCTTATATTGATTTTTGTTGATGTGAACTAGATGGTGATAACTCTGAAAAAGCGTTGGAAAACCGAACCTCAGGTGAGGTAACTGAATTGAAGGATGACGTTCCCCAAACGTCATAAAGTTCAGTGTCGGATCAGAACACTCAGTATCAATCCTTCTCGCTTCATGTTTATTCTTCTCCAGAATCTGAGCATAAAGGACACAACAGTTTTGTTGATTATGCTGATCAGTATTCGCAATTGGAGAGAGTAACGTTAACGATACTTCAATGTCATTCAACTGTAATGAATCTTTGAGTAAAGTGAACGGATTAGGTAGCAAAGATTTTTAGAAAAACTTGGCTTGTTATCTATGTTTTATCGAGAGGTGAATTATGACAAATAAAAGCCGTAGACAATGGTTCTATTACCAGTCACAGTCTTCTAAGTCGAAACTGAAAAGTAAATGAACGCACTTGATGCGAAAGCGACGAAAAAGATAAAAATCAGATTGGTTATGTAAAAAAGTAAGTAAAGTTAGCCAGAGACACTCATGATGTGTTTCTGGCTTTAGTGTTTTTGGACGGTGTAAAAAGTATTGATGTCCGGGATTGATCGGGGACATCAATTTTATTGATAGATATTCCCGCCGATACGTAGATTTTCCGGAATGGATTTCAATTGAACGCCTCCTAAATAAATATCACCTTTTATTGTGATATTGGGAGGAAGTTCAGTAATTTTGGTATGAGCCAGATAGAGATCGCCACCGACAAACAGGTAAGGGGGTAACCGTGTAATGGGCATGCCGATCAAACTTAAATCCCCGGGTATCTTAAGGTACGGGCTCAGTCTGGTAATTCGGGTGTGGGCCAGATTGAGATATCCCGAAACTTCCAGCTTTTTAGGCAATGAAACAATGTTGCTATAGGCCAGGTTGAGATTTCCATCGACGCGAACGACACCCGGTAAATAACGAATATCACTATTTTCGAGATTCAGATTGCCTTTCACATGAAGCGGGTTAGGCAGGGTAATGGTTTTTGAATGCCGCAGCGACACGTTACCGTAGCTATCTGTGTAGTTAAGCAGCTTTATTTCTGAAATGAATTGATTCGCGGCAACGGTCTGGCTGTTTATCAGAACAAAGCCCAGGACGGCGAACAGGAAAAATGGCTGGCGTTGCTTTGTCATATTTATCACGACACAGGTCTGTATTCAGTCTATTCCTGACAAATTGTAATCAGTACCAGAAGAAAAGACAGCATTAGCTGGTGAATTGGGAGTAGTGTCACCAAAGGCTTGGATAAAAATATGCGCTGATATTACTATCAACGCATATTTCAACCCTACCATGAACCCAGGTCGGCGTTATTGATCAAATTGTTTGATTAATACCGATGTGTCTGCGCGATTAAAACCTCTGTCCTGAAGTTTCGCGTATTCCGCATCAACCTGACGGGCAAGAGGAAGTGGGACAGACAGTTTATCGGCGGCTTCGAAACAGATAGACAGATCTTTTCGCATCCAGTCGATGGCAAAACCGAAATCAAATTTATCTTCCGCCATAGTGACAGCACGGTTTTCCATTTGCCATGAGCCGGCCGCACCGTGTTTCAGCACATCGGTCATTTTCTCGATATCTAATCCTGCTGCCTTAGCAAGCGTAATGGCCTCAGATAAGCCCTGGAGAATACCGGTAATGCAGATTTGGTTCGCCATTTTTGTAATTTGGCCGAACCCGACATCACCCATCAGGGTCGAGGCTTTCGCATAAGTGTTGAAAATAGGCTGGGCTGTCTGAAATGCTGTTTCGCTACCGCCGACCATGATGGTCAGACAGCCATTCACAGCGCCAGCTTCACCGCCAGAGACTGGCGCGTCAATGAATGTGGCTGACGCTTTGCTGGCGGCTTCTGCGATTTCACGGGCGACATCGGCTGATGCTGTTGTGTGATCAATCAATAATGTGCCTGGACGAATGGTTGACAGGATTCCCTGTTCTCCGCAGTAGACTTCACGGACATCGTTATCATTACCGACACAGGTCAGGACGACATCGGCCTCTTGTGCGGCCTCTGCCGGAGTCAGTGCAAGCTTGCCCGGGTAAGTGTTGAGCCATCTCTCTGCTGTGGCTGTCGTGCGGTTGTACACCACGACATGAAAGCCTGCAGTGGCTAAGTGCCCGGCCATAGGGAAACCCATAGTGCCTAACCCGATGAAAGCGATAGTTTTGTTGGTCATTCCTGCGCATCCTATTGCATTGTTATCTTGGCATAGTTCTCTGGCGGGAATCATATCACAGAGGAGTGGGAGGGATGGCAGCAAATAGCCATATCGGGACAGAATTTTTGCCCGATATGACTTCCGATTGCAGCTTATTGTGAAGGCAGGGAGCGCGACTTGAGGTCGAAGATCAGTTTTTCAGCACTGCATTCAAACTGCAGGCTCGCTGTCATTGCTGTGCCGTCGTCGCTGTAGAGGGTCTGATACTGTACTTTGGTATTCACACTTTTCGCTAATGCCAGAAAAGGTGCAAATTCAGCTTCGATTGCATTCTTGTCCGGGCCATGAAATGAAAGCTCTGAGACATCATCCCCTTCGCGGATGAGAAAGCCAATTTCAGCCGCGACACCACAAGCTTCACAAGGCGCTTCAGTCTGTTGTAAATCAGCCATCGTGTTTCCTTGACTAAAAAAGATACTGTGAATGAGTGTATCTCTGCCCAGCAGGATTCGCCATCGAACTCGGTGGTGAACACTTGTCACAGATCAAGGTAAGCGAAAGTAATGCGTCACATACCAGATGGCGACGGATAAAAGGTGGGATGGTGTCAGCAGAGGGGCGCGTCTGACTGGCCAGCCAGGCCAGTCAGACAAAGGGAAGGGTTATCTTTCCTCGAAACGTTTTGCCAGTGCTTCAAAGTCGTCGACTTTAGCCCTGAGCCCGGCGCTCGATTCCTCAACCAGCAGCAATTCTTTAAAGTTTTGCTCTGACGCTGCTGCGATGGAGTGAATGTGCTGGCGGGTCTGATCGGTCAGTTGAACCTGGCCTTCAGCCGCCTGGGCCATTTTCCGTATCAGCAGGCTCATTTCAGCCATATTGGCTTCCATGGTTTTCAGGCTGCCGGAACCTTCTGCGGCTGTTGCCACACACTGATTGGTCTGATCGCGGTTACATTCAATCACAGAACGCCACTCATTGATGGTATTCAGCATGTGTTCAATGCTGTTCTGGATCTGCTCTGTCGCTGTCTGGGTTCGCGACGACAAAGCCCGAACTTCATCAGCAACCACAGCAAAACCACGCCCATGCTCACCAGCACGAGCAGCCTCAATGGCAGCATTTAAGGCCAGCAGGTTTGTCTGATCGGCAATGCCGCGAATTTCATCCATGACTGAGCTCACTTTTGCCGCTTCGTTACTTAATTGCAGTGTTGTGGCCGTTGCCTGCTCAGCCTGCGCCGACAGAGCCTGTAAATTTTGCTGAGTGGTATCTAATTGCACCCGGGTTTGATCGCTGTAATTTTGGGTATTGAGCAGTAATTGTTCTGAGTGATCAGCATGCTGGTTGACCGTTTGTGCGGAGTCAGTCATGTCATCCAGTGCGTTGGCAACACGATGAATGTTGTCGTTCTGATGTCTGATTGCCTGATTGACACGGGTGGCCGTTTCACTCAGATCCTCTGCCAGTTCCTGAAGCGGGTGGGCTGCATCTTTCATTCGGCCCAACACGGTACGAATTCTTGCTGAGGCCATCTTGAGGTGATAATCCGCCACGGAAAATGCACTGTTGCCGGAAAAAATCAGCCGGCTGATACTGTCATAACTTTGCTTGAGCGCATTCAGTTGCTGTGGTGTCTGGAACAGCTCCTGGCGGAAGAACAGCAGTAATACAAGCATCGGAAGCAGCGGCAAAAGCGCAGTCAGCGAGAATCCTCCTTGCATCAGGCTGCTCATCACAGGCAGCAAAATCGCGGCAGCCAGTAAGCCGTAACGCAGAGACACCGGTAGCGACAGAGACACACTGGTTTTGCCTTCACTCTGGCGTAGGGTTTTGTAAGCCTGACTGGCGGTTTTGATCATCTCGGAAGTGGGTTTCACGCGTACCGACTGGTAACCCACGATTTTACTGTCCTGGTAGATAGGTGTGACGTATGCGTCGACCCAGTAATAACCGCCATTTTTGGTTTTGTTCTTGACGATACCCCGCCAGGCGTTTCCTTTTTTCAGGTGCATCCACATATCGCCAAATGCAGCTTTGGGCATATCGGCATGACGAATGATGTTATGTGGTTTTCCCAGTAATTCCTTTTCGGTATAACCGGCCACTTGGCAGAAGCAGGGATTGCAATAGATGATATTGCCTTTGAGATCCGTCGCTGAAACGAGTTGCTCGCCTGCTGGGAAGGTGACTTCACCGTCCTTCATGGTGTGAATGGATATAGCGGACACGTATAACCCTTGTTTTATTAAGATTTTTTATCTGCGAATGAGAGCATAGATGCATTGGATTTATCAATACTTGGATAGCGAAATACGCTATAACCGCACAAAAAATAATGAATAATAATTTTAACAATAAGCAGCTCAATGCAGGGGTTCGTCATGGTGCTGCTTTGTTTCAGGCAGAAACAGGCTTTAAGGAGCTCCAGGCTGATTGGGAAGGGCTCATTCGTTTAAGGTTCCTTTGATGCAGAATTAACTATATTTATAGTGATAAGAATCTTGACGAGTGGTGCAAGGAAATCCACTTGTTCAATAGATCCGTTCTCTTAAAGACGTTGAGAGGGTTTGATTATGGTTCTGTCTGAATGCCGGGAAATGTTGATGCAGCACACTTTGGTGGAAGCGCGGCTGGTCCACGATTTTCTCAGTGCTGGCTGGAGTGTGAATTTTAAAGATGAAGCCGGGAATGATTATCCGCTGACGGATGTTTACGGGATACCCTGCAGTTACGATTCGCTGAAGCAGGCGCAGGATGCGGTTCATGAAGCTGGCGACTGTCCTATTAAAGTTGACAGTCTTTTTCATTTTTCAGAGCGTTAAAAGCTGAGTCTGAAAGCACGCGATGGTTGCTTCAGCTATTCTGTCGTACCTGTTCTTGTCATTCTGTGACGGGTCATCAGCGCCAGAAACCGTCAGCATGACCGTTTCTGGTGATTAAGGGGCGTCTGGTTGGACCTGACTCCTCTTGCATGAAAAAGAACGATCGTGCTTTAATCGCATGCAGGTAACGAAAGGAAGTGCAATGAGCAAAGGTCGGTTAACCCGGGAACACATACTGAGAACGGCATTTGATCTGGCCAGCCGGGATGGGTTGGACAGCCTGACTGTCGGGCAACTGGCGAAGGCATCAGGGATGTCAAAAAGCGGACTGTTTGCGCATTTCAACTCGAAAGAGAATCTACAGGTCTCCGTTTTGCAGTTTGCGGGGGAGTACTTTGCTCAGCATGTTATCCAGCCAGCCCGGCTTGCCGGGTGGGAGTCGATAGAAGAAAAAATCAGGTTATTACTGCAGAACTGGCTAGCCTGGAATCATTCTTTTCAGGGCAGCTGCATGTTTATCGATGCCTGGAAAGAGGGGCGCTGCAGCGATGATCCTGTTCAGCAGGAGCTGGACAGGATTACCCGTCGCTGGATGGACTATTTATGCCGCCAGGTTGAGCAGGGGAAGGCAAGCGGGGAGTTCCATCAAGATTTAGATACCTGGCAGTCTGTGTTCCGGTTGTATGGGGTTTATCTCAGCAGTCAGCTCTTTCATTCTTTAGGTCTGGAAGCGGATGATAACCCGAGATTCTGGACGGATGTGGACCTGATACTTGCCAGTTGGCGGTCAGACAGAGCGTCAGACTAATTTTTAGATATCAAAAAAAGCACGTACGTACTTTTTTCAGAGGCCAAATGATGAGCAGCAAAATATACTTCAACACCAAGGGGCGCGTGAATCTCAGGCGCCGTGCAATCAACGTGGCAACCCGTGCTTATCATCGCATTGCGCCGTCACACGCTCGTAAAACTGCACGGAACTTGTTGTTAACACCTGAACGATACTCGGCAAACACGCAGGCTCCTGAGGGGTTGCAACAAAAAGTGATCGAGAGCTCTGAAGGTAGCATCATGACCTATTCTCTGGGGAGCGGACCAACGTGGCTGCTTGGGCATGGCTGGTCCGGTTCGGCCAGTCAGTTTTATACCCTGATGGAACGGATTGCGGCTTCAGGCTTTACTGCGCTGGCATTTGATAATCCTGCGCATGGGGCGAGTGAGGGGCGGCACGGGCATTTGCCCGGTTTTGTCAAAGGTCTGGATGCCGTACTAGAGCAAGCCGTCGAAGATCTTGCTGGTGTTGTTGCGCACAGTATGGGCTGCACCATGATGCTTGAGAGTAAGCACGCGAAACTGGCCGGTGTGCCCATGCTGCTGGTCGCTCCGATCCTGAACTACAAAGATAACTTGTACCGGGTTGTTGAGGGCTCGGGCTTCTCACTGCGTTTGTTTCAGGATGTGATTCGAGCCGTTGAGCAGCAGTATCAGTATCCGATTGATCGTGTGGACAGCCACCAACGTCTGGCTGGCCACCAGGGACATATCGTAATTGTTCACGATACGGGCGATCGTTTTGCGTTGTTTGAACAATCAAAGAAAGCAAATGCCCTGCCAGGTGTCAGTCTGATTGAAACCAGTGGTCTGGGGCATAACCGGATTCTGAAAAGTGAGCCATTGCTCAGGGCATTTGACGCGTTGAGCAATCAACAGACGCCAGAAACCCATTAACTTGTTTTTGCTACAACTGTCGCTGACTGGGTGTTGCGTGTTGCCACTTCAGCATCCAGTTTCGCGATGTGATTCAGCATCATGTCTCGGCAATGTTCAGCTAATTCCCGGGCATCATGCATCGTCAATTCAGACGTATCAATCGGGTCGAGGTATTCAGCAATCACAGTGCCGTTATCCCGCTGATTCAGGTCGATTTTGTGATGGGTACTGCTGACAACCATAGGCACGATGGGCACACCGGCCTCAATGGCCATTCTGAATGCACCGGTTTTAAAAGGCAGCAGGCCGCGCCCTTTGCTTCGGGTGCCTTCGGGATACATCCATACCGACAGATTACGTTCGTGAATGGTATCAGCCACTTGTTTGATGGTATCGCGGGCTTTGGCCTTATTTTCTCTGTCTATCAGTATATTGCCGGTGATCCAGTACAAGGGACCAAAGAAGGGAATCCACAGCAGGCTTTTTTTACCGATTGAGACGGTTCGCGGCCGGACCATGCCGGGCGAGGTCACAAAATCGAACACATTTTGGTGATTAGAGATATAAACGGCGCGCTCAATCCCTTGGATCCGCTCTTGTCCCCGTTCAATAATATGCACATTGACAATTTTCCGCAGTATCTTGAACCAGCGACTGAAAAAATAGACATGCTTTGGATCTCTGGGGCTGAAAAGGCAGTACACCAGCGCAAACAAGCAGGTGAAGATAATAAAAAGGGCAGCCAGGAACAGACGGACGAAAGCGAGCACAGCAACTCCTTAAAAAACACAAACTACATTTTTAGATTAATTCAGCTGAGAAATTTAGCAAAAGTCCCTGAGACTTTGATATGCAACAGCTCACAAAATAGGAAGTTAACCCGTTGAAAAGTAGTCTATTAAAAGTGAACGCACTGGTGCCGGGAATCAGGCTGCTTTCAGAGCTTGATAGCCTTGTGTCGTCATCAATGATGAATCCGCACGTTGGGCACGATTCAGAGTTGCTTTAAGATTAATCAGGCGGCACGTCAGGCAGTGCATCAGGCCATGGCTTCATGCATAATCATTTCTTTGTGGTATTTTTTTGTGCAGAGGTTGATATGGCAGGAACAAGGAGGCATGTGGGTTACCGCCAGCAACGCCTGATCTTGATGCTCTCCGCGATGGCTGGCCTGAGTGTTCTGACTGGCTGCAGCACCACAACGCAAGTGCCAGCGGAAACCCGGGAAATTCATGCTGCGGTGAATCCGCCCCCTCAGCCCCCGCTTTCTATTGCCATCAAACCGCCGACTCCTACCTTTCTTGATGTTTATCAAAGCTGGAAAGGCACGCCTTATCGTTTAGGAGGCAGTTCCAGGCGTGGCATTGACTGCTCCGCCTTTGTTCAGCTGACCTATTCTGAGGTGTATCGCCAAATGCTGCCCCGCACCACCGCAGAGCAGTCGCAACTGGGTAAGGCGATTCCCCGCAACATGGCGAAAAAAGGGGATTTAGTGTTTTTCAGAACAGGACGCCGGATGCGCCATGTCGGTATTTATATGGGGAACAATGAGTTCCTGCATGCCTCGACGTCTCAGGGGGTCGTTGTGTCCAGTTTAGACACCCCGTACTGGCAAAAGGCATTCTGGCAGATCCGTCGTATTCAGTAAGTTTGTTCGCCTTCCTTTACAATTACCCATGAAATTTATCGGTGTGAAGTTCGCAAAATTGCCGCACCCCTTTCATACTTTGGCTGTAGGGCGTTCAGCCCGAGCGCTGGATTTCCAGGAGGTGATTTATGGCGATGGCGATGACAGTTGGGCAATTCCTCAACAGCCATAATGTGGATTTCAGTCTGACGCACCATAGGCATACCGATACATCATTCAGTTCGGCGGTCTCTGCACATGTTCCGACTTCCCAAGTGGCGAAAGCCGTATTGCTTAAGGATCAGCAGGGTGATTATCTGATGGCCGTTGTGCCGTCTAACCGCCGGGTCATGATTGATAAAATTAATCGCATCATGGGCAAGCAGTTCTTTTTAGTGGGTGAGCATGAGTTAACCCAGATCTTTCAGGACTGCGAACCCGGTGCGATCCCTTCACTGGGGCAAGCTTATAAAATCAACATGCTGGTGGATGATCTGCTGCTTGAACAGGATGAACTGTATATTGAATCCGGTGATCATGAAAATCTGATCCACCTGGATAACAAGCAGTTCCATAAAGTGATGCGAGATGTGCCACACAGAAACATCTCAGGCTATCGGATGTTGTTTACTCAGGAACATGACGGCCGTCATTGGGAATGGGAATAAACACGGCAATCAAAAGCCTGTAAATAAAGATGCGCTTACCAATGACGGAAGCGCATCTTTTTTGTGCCTGTTAGTTGATGCAGTTCAGCATGAAGTTAATGATGGGATCGGTGTCCGTCTTCATCTTCAGTGCCTTAGGCAGGTACTGAGGTGGCTGTAAAATCTCGCGTTCAATCAGTTCATCAAGCAATGGTTTGAACTCAAAGCCTGTTTTACCAATGAAAAGCGAGGTCAGGTCTGTTTCTTTATGGAGTCTGAGTGCGTCTTTCAAACCACGGAGATACAGGTAGTCTTTAGTAAAACCACCACCACGGTATGCACGGGTTGTAATGGTAAACGCAGTGTCATTGGACAGGCCGTAATCAAACTTCAGCGTATTGAAGGTTTCATTAAAGCTGCGTTTATTAACCATCATATCAACTGCAACCACACGCAACGCCAGGGTTTTCAGCCTGTGTAACGGGAAGTTGCCCGACAAGTGTTCGCACAGAATCGCCAGACCTTCCTGCGTATGCGTATTCCCCGGTAAGCCAAGCTGCAACACTTTGAGCGGCTGGGCTTCGGCATTCACGCTGGTGACCATATGGACACCCATCTCATGGTGGATCAACGCATATAGATCCGATTGCGTGAATCGGCTGTTCAGGTTGATCTTCACGGTACGGCCACTCACCATAGCGCGTGCAATCAGCTTGGTTGTGCCCTGAATTTTACAGCTGAAACCGTAATCGTCGGCAGCTTCGTTGAACGCAACCACCGCTTCTTCTGCACTGATGGTGGCGTTTTCGGGCTCAGCATATTCTCTGGCATGCAAAATGAAGTTGGCATTAGCGATATCGCTCTCATCTGGCCGGCCGTAATAGCGCAATGAGTTGTACAAAAACTCTTCATGGCCCAGACTGGTCAACAAGTCAATCCGAACGGCCAACTGGTCGATGACTTTACGGTACATCGACTGAATCCCGGCATCACGAATATCTTCTACCGGTAACCGGTACAACTGTTCGCGAAATTTATAAGGATCCAGATCTAACTGACGGTAGGTAAACTGCGGATGATAGACATCGCGGTTATGTAGAAACCGGCGTTTTTCCTGTTTAAGGTTAATTGGATTGATGTAACTGAGCGTATTCAGGCCACGGGCAAATTTGTACAGCTGGCGGTCCAGCAGGACAACTTCCTTTGGCAGTTTTGAGTCCAGCACATGGGCATTTTGACGTCGGCGTGCAGGTTGCTTTGTCCTGTTTTGCATCACAAAGGCAGCATGACCGGTCAAGGTGTCTTTTAATTCGGTTTTCAACTGCTCAATAACTAACGGATAACTTTCACCACCTGTTTCATTCATATACACCTTCTTGATCTCAATGGGTAAGATCAGGGTGCGGGAGAAATTATCACGAACAAAGGTTGCCTGATATCCCATACCCTGAAAAACAAGATTTTCACCAGCTGTGACCGTCTGATTGGGGAGTTGGATTTGTCCTAGCCGGGTAAGCAGGTCATTGACCTCGGCTTGCCAGGCTTTACGATCAATCTGTGCTGTCCCTAAATTAAATGTCGGACAAGGCTGCGTTATGCGCTCATGATTATATGAATGCATGTCATAGATAACACAGTAGCCGAACTTGCGCTCTAGAGACGTGATCAGTGCACGAAAAATGCGGTAATAACAGGCATGTTTTGCTAAAGAAGTCTGCTTTTCTGATTCGGTCAGTTTAGCGTGCCAGACATCTTTCCCCCAGGCCTGCTGATAAATACAGGTTTCCGGACTGCGGTTCAGGTCGTACTCGTATCGGGAGTCTTCGCCTTGCAGCACAATGGGCAGGGAGGTGATGAAATCGCCTGTGTACGGATCTTCCTCATAGTACCTTTCCGCTTCTGAAAGGTGGCATTTAGCCACCAGTTCAGGGCGTAACCGACTGCCGTTGTGAATCGCAGTGGCGACAATCGGCTGATACTCGGTGATACGAATGGTGACACTGCCGTCAGCCAACTGTCCTTCAAAAGGAATGTGCTGCTGGATCAATGCCAGCACATCTTGCTCAGTTAGTTGACGCATCTTCGATAACCTGACGGAATTTATTCTTGCGTGCAATACTGATGTCTTTGGCTTTGACAACGCTTTCAACGAAATCAATCACCTCACGCTGAAGCTTGGTGCGATTCAGGCGATTGATACGGGTAATACCACCAGGGCTGAGGACATTCACTTCAACCAGTTTGCCATTGATGACATCCAGGCCGACAAAGTAAAGACCGTCACGAACCAGTTTGGGCCCGATATGGCGACACAGTCGCATTTCCTGCTTCGTCAGGGTGTGCTTGACTTCCTGACCACCGGCATGAATGTTAGAGCGCACATCATCTTTGGCCGGCACACGTTTCATGGCGCCAATCGGCTCGCCGTTCAGCATCATGATACGAACGTCGCCTTTTTCTGCACCTTCAATGTAGTCTTGTAAAATCACATAGTTGTGGTCGTCGCCGATATAAAAATCCAGCAAGGAGCGCACGCTGGATTTCGCGCTTTTTTCAACCAGAATTACGCCTTTGCCGCCGTAACCGTTCAGCGGCTTCATGATCATGCGATCATTGGGGTTTTCTTCCAGAACTCGTTCCAGGTATTCCCGGTTTTTCGACACGTGTGTTACCGGAATGAACTCGCGGTTGGGATCCGGTAAAGAAGCGGTATAGAGCTTGTTGTTCGCAACACGCAGACCATCGATGTCATTGAAAATGAAAGTATCGTCACGTACTGAATCCAGAAAGTTCAGCGCCATGGTATCGAGCGGCGGGTTTGCACGCATGATAATGGCGTCAAATCCGGCCAGTGGCAGCTCTGCTTTGCGAAACTCCGCTTTGCGGTAAAAGCTTGGCACATTGTTAGACACTGTCGACTTTTTAAGCACCCGGCAAAAAGCAATAGCCATGCTGTCACGCATGGTCAGGTTACTCGGGGTAGTCAGAGCGACAGTATGGCCGCGACTGGCAACTTCATGGATCAAACGCAGCGTCGAGTCTGTTTCAGGCTCGACTCTGCTCCATGGGTACATTACGAAGCAAATTTTCATTTCAATTAACCAATTGATTGCCCGGTTTATCGGGCAAAAAAGAAAAGAGCCATGCGCGGTTAGCGAATGGCTCGGTAAAGCATCTTGCTATGGCGATAAATGACGGATTAATTAAAAATCCATGTCGTCATCGCTACCGCCATCATCGCTATCATCTTCAAAACTGTTTGCTGATGATTTGCGAGGTGAGTTACACAGGGTATAGCTACGTGTTTTGGTCGAAGTTTGTTTCAGGTACTTAACCCAACACTTAGCAAAGTCTGAAGAGATTTCCTGCTGTCCTGTGATTTCAGCAAAAAACTGCTCTTCTTCCGGTGTTTCTGGTTGGAGCAGACCTTCGTGGATGCCACGCATGGTTTTTCCGTAACTTTCCAAAATGCTGGCTTCACCAACAGTGAAAACACCAGAGCGGTTAAAGCCGCGCGGGAAATTTTTATCGTCGTAAAATTTACCTACATTTCTCATCTGATCACCTGCCATGTGAGATTTTCGCAGATATTCTTTCAGGTTTGTCGAGTTGTAAATCAAAGCTTTTTCGTCGTAACGATAAAACTTTTTGATGATCAGAGGGGGAGGGGCAGTGTACTATCGCTAAGGGTGTTTATGCCCAGAGTCCCACTCTTCATTATGTAGGTTTACTTGTGGACACCGAACTACTCAGAACATTTCTAGAAGTGACGAAAACACGGCATTTTGGCCGTGCCGCCGATAACTTATACCTGACTCAGTCTGCAGTCAGTTTCCGGATACGCCAGCTGGAATCTCAGCTCGGAAATGCGTTATTTTCACGTCAGCGCGGCAATGTCCACCTGACTGCGGCGGGTGAACGTCTTCAGCCGTATGCGGAGGCGATCTTGCAGACCTGGAGCAGGGCGCGTCAGGATGTGGCACTGTCGGACTCACGGAATAATCAGATCACCTTGGGGGCTTCCGCTCTGGTGTGGGAGTTTGACGGCCTGTCAGACTGGATCAGCCGTATTTATGGTGCGATTCCCGAACTAGCCTTGCGCCTGGAAACGGTTCCCCGTCAGGCTCAGGCGAAGCAGATACTCAATAAAAGCCTGGATGTGGTGATTACGAGTGAGCCACCTAAGATTGATGATCTGATGGTCAATAAAGTTAGGGACTATCAGTTACAGCTGGTTTGTCATCAGTCTGATTGCAGTATGGCTGACATCAAGGACTTTCCTTTGATTTATCTGGACTGGGGCACACGGTTTGCCGTTGATCACAGCCGGATCAATGAACTGCAGAAAACACCTATCCTACATACCCATTCCAGTAAAATGGCTTTAGAACATTTGCTGAATAATGGTGGCGTCGGCTATTTACCGTCTCCGGTTATTGCTCACAGTGTGGAATCCGGTGAGCTGCATCTGGTCAATCATGCCCCGGTCATGGAGCAGTCTTTGTACTTAGTCTGGCGTGATGACAATGAAAAAGTTGAG
Organism: Photobacterium sp. TLY01; assembly: GCF_021432065.1. NCBI lineage: Bacteria > Pseudomonadati > Pseudomonadota > Gammaproteobacteria > Vibrionales > Vibrionaceae > Photobacterium > Photobacterium sp. TLY01. The sequence goes on along the minus strand of NZ_CP090365.1, from coordinate 1,229,063 downwards.
CTGCTGAACAGCTTGCTGGATGTCGCATTCAGTGAAGTTAGTGAGCGTGTCTGAGGTTATTTTTGCGAGTAGAATATTTTATTGTCTTGATTAAAATATCTTGTTGTACAGAGATTCGGGCTTTGCATTAGTCTCGCTGCTGAAGGGGTCGGTTCATCTAGTTCATCACTGTTTTGGCTATGTACAGTGAACGAATTGACCGCCTGATTGTAACACTAAGCATTTGTGTATTTTTAAATCGTTACCCTATGCTTAGTGGTGATGGTCTGCCAATCATGGCAACCGAATATACTCAATGTTTTTATCTGGTTGTGTGTCAGGAAACAAGCATGGCAAAGTTAGATGAGAAGTTCCGCAAAGGGTCTAAGTCCAAATTTAAGAGTGACTTTAACGATGACTTTTTAGATTACAATCAGCAGGCGCGGAAGAAAAAACGCCGATCAACGCGACAGCGTCAGGACAGCGGTGAGTACATCGATTTCGACTACGAATAATTAGGCTTTTTTGACAACATAGCCCCTCAGTTTGGCTAGCCAGACATGATAAGCGCACTCACAGGTGCGCTTTGTTATATCTAAGGTACTGCATCTTTCATCAATCGTTCCCCCCCATCCAGAGCAACTCCTCAAGACTTAGCGAAAGAGCAGATTTGTCAGCTCATCCAGATGGCGCACAGTGTAGCTTGGTCTGATACCTTCAGGTGTTTGTGCATCGTGATGATTCAGCCAGCATGTGTCCATTCCGGCATTGATCCCACCTAAAATATCGGAATGCGGGTTATCTCCCACCATCAGTACTTTACTCGGCGCCGGATTGCCAATCGCGTTGATGGCATAGTCAAAGATGACCGGGGAGGGTTTGGCGGCGCCTACTTTTTCCGAAATAATCAGAGAAGAAAAATAATGTTCGACACCGGTTCTCTGCAAGCGAATATCCTGCAACTCAGTGAAACCATTGGTGATGATGCCCATTTTCACGTGAGGACTTAGGCGTTCAAGCAATGTGGCAGCACCGGGTAACAAAGAGCAGGTATCTGCCATGGCTTCGAGAAAGGCACTGTTGAGGGTCGCAGTGGTCACACCCAGTCGCTGCGCCCAGAATTCAAAACGCTGATGCTTCAGCTGTTGTGCGTCGATATCACCGTTTTGGTAGTCAACCCAAAGCGGCTGATTGACGCGCTGGTAGTCGGAGAAATGCTCAGGCGTAAAATCGACCTCAAAGCGTGAAAACATCAGCTTCAGGCCGCGGTAAGCGTCAAAGTGAAAAAGAGTCTCGTCAGCATCAAACAGAATCCACTGGTATTTCATACATTAAGCCTTTGAAGTTGCAGAGGCACACATACTACTCTTTTAGGGGCTGCCCAACAAAAGGAATCGGAAAAACCAGTGGAAACACATTGTTGAACGAAAGTTTACGCTGCCAGTTGATCGGTCATCATACCTGCCGGCTCGTTGTAGAGCTTGATGACGAGCGTCAGTGTTTCCTTTCTGGTGTCTTCTTTGATGGTATCAATGGCATAGTATTGGCCGTTTTTATTTTCGAGTGATTTATCGATCAGCTGGGCAATGCTGTCATCGATATCCCCTTGGATCTCAATGGTTTCAATGAGCTGAAAATGACCGTGGTTTGCTTCATCGGGAGAGAGCAATTCTGGATTGGCGAAAGCAGTGGTGGAGGCAGTCAGAAGCATGGCACTGAAGACAATGCGCTTGAACATGGTGTTAATCCGTTACTGATAGCTGAATAATACTGATAGCGGCAACTGTGCCATAGCTGCCGCACTGAATGTCAGTTTTTTGTTAGAACGGACTAAACGATGTAATTTTTTTGAACTTCAGCCAACCTTGCTTTCTTGCTGCTGGTGCGCACCGCGTAACATGGCATGAATTAACTCGTTGGCTTCAAATTTAGTCAGTGCTTCATGGGCACCGACCTGATGCGCCTGCGAGACACTGATCTCACTGGAAAGCGACGTGTGAAGAATGATGTAAGTGCCTGTGAGTTTTGAATTATTTTGCACTTCAAAGGCTAATTCGTAGCCATCCAAGCCCGGCATTTCAATGTCGCTGACAAGAATTTCAAATGGCTGACCGGCATCGGCAGCCTGATTCAGCATTCTCAGCGCGTCTGTCCCTGTGGTGGCGATGTGGTAGGGGATACTGACGCTGTCCATTGCCTGACAAAGCTGGCGTCGTGCAACGGCCGAATCATCCACCAAAAGGATTTTGAGTGGTCTGAGGATTTCTCGCTGAACATCGGTTAATACCGGATGCAGGCTTTCCGGTGAGTCAGGAAAGACTTTAGAAAGTAACAGTTCAATATCAAGCAGTTGAACGAGTTGATTCTCTATATTCGTCACACCCGTGACAAAGATGTTCCGGCCAAGGGAGGGCGGCGGCGCATCAATATTGTGCCAGTTACATTCAGTGATTTTATCGATACCACGGACCAGAAAACCGACCAGTTTGCGGCGGCAGTCAGTAATAATAATGTAGCATTTCTTGAGTTCTTCCTGAGTCAGCGCCGGGTAGCCAATTGCTTTAGCCATGTCGATGACAGGCAGCGTATCGCCACGCAGGCTGGCTGCGCCTAACACGGTTGGGTGGGACTGCGGAATGGCTGTCAATGGCGTAAAGGGCACGATTTCTTTAACTTTCAATGTGCCGATAGCAAAGAGTTGCCGGGAATTCAGCCGGAACAGCAGCATCCCCTGAGATTGATTTGTTGCGGTTTTGAGCATTGCAGCTTCCCTTAATCCACTCGCCGGATTGCCTCATGTCTGCACAGAGGAAGACAAGAAATGTATTCCGATTATAGTAGCCTGAGCGTCAGGCAAAAGGAATTCATCATATTGATTTTATTCTTAGTACTGGAAATTAGAGACCGATCCAGCTTTTACTGTTTACCTCTGAAGGTAAGGTAACAGGGCTGAAAGCCGCATACTGCTTCTAATGAAGCTATAGTTAAAGTCACAGAGAGGCTTCAGGGAAGGGAGATACATCAGGGACGGGTTATCATGTAGGTGACAGAGATAGGTACGGTTATGGAATTACGTAATAGATCTGGTGATATCGCCCATTTGGCGGATAACCTGACATTGAAAGAAATTGTTGATATGGGTTTCTCAATCGACCTGTGTGATGAAAATTACGATCCGAATGAGCATTGGACCATTCAGCGTTCTCGTCAGAGAAAAGAAGGGGAGTATCCTGCCAGCTAACGGGTTGTCAGCCAGAGTGGTTCGCTCTGGCTTTTTATTTATCTCTTAGCGAATTCAGAATAAACAGCAGCCTTATCAACAGAATGACGGTTGTCTGTTGAATGCCAAACTCAAGTTTTGAGAAACTGACTGAATATGGTTGCAAGGCGACCGATAGCCAGTTAGTGTTTGGGGTATGAAAATATTCGGCTTCACGCTTATTCTATCCATTCGTTGGTGGCGCTCTTAACAGAGCGGCGCTGAATACTTACGTTCATTTGCCGCCATACTGGCTGCTAATGAATGCACTACGTTTCTTCCGAATGAATGTTTCCTTAGTGGCCACTGGTGTTTACTACACTGAGGAAAATAAATGAAAGAACAAATTCTTACCGGTGACAGGCCAACCGGCCCCTTACATTTAGGGCACTTTGCCGGCTCGCTTCAGCAGCGCGTCATGCTTCAGCATTCCCATCAACAGACCATACTGGTCGCTGACTTACAGGCGTTAACCGATAACGGTCATCATCCGGCAAAGGTCGCAGACAATATTTTGAACGTCGTGGCTGATTATCTGGCCGTGGGAATTGACCCAGATAAAACTACTATTTGCCTTCAGTCTTCGTTACCGGCTCTTCCTGAGCTCGCAATGTATTATGCCAACCTGGTCTCCATTGCACGCCTGGAGCGTAATCCAACAGTAAAGAATGAAATCCATGCCAGAGGATTTGGCAGGGCTATCCCCGCCGGCTTTCTGACTTATCCCATCAGCCAGGCTGCTGATATTACAGCATTTCGGGCGGGTCTTGTTCCGGTTGGTGATGATCAATTACCCATGATTGAACAGACCAATGAGATCGTCCGGCGCTTCAATCATATTGCAGGGCAGTGCATTCTGGAGGAATGTCGCCCTTTGATCAGTAAGGTACCCAGATTGCCAGGGCTGGACGGTAAAGCGAAGATGTCAAAATCCCAGGGGACGGCCATCACGCTTGGCGCAAGTGCAAAGGAAATACGTGCGGCGGTGAAAGCCATGTACACCGATCCAAATCACTTAAGGGTTGAGGATCCCGGACAAATCGAAGGCAATGTGGTGTTTACCTACCTGGACGCATTTCATCCGGATATTGCTTATGTAAAATCACTAAAACAAGCCTACCGTCAGGGCGGATTGGGTGACGGTAAAACCAAGCAGATCCTGGAAGATTGCTTACAAACGCTGCTGGAGCCGATCAGGCAGGAGAGGGAGCGGTTACTGTCAGACAAAAGCATGTTGGTGGATGTGTTGAGAAAAGGCACTGAGAAAGCGAATATAGCCAGCCAAAACGTGCTGCATGATGTGAAACGAGCGCTAGGGATAGCCTTGTTCTGAAGTCACTTGTCTGCAGAAATAAAAAATCCGGCATAAAAGCCGGATTTTGTAAGTCAGAGTGAAATCTGGGTTACAGGCGAACGCCTTCCACATGCAGTTCCATGTCTGCGTAGCTTGAAGTACCCATCACCTGGATACCAAAGTCCGCCAGCTCAACACGGGTTGTGCCCATGAAACCTGCACGGTAACCACCCCATGGATCTTTACCTGCGCCAACAAATTCAGCATCAATCGTGATAGGTTTCGTCTGACCGTGCAGTGTCAGGTCGCCATCGATAGCCAGTTTACCATTACCTTTGTCAGTCACCTTGGTGCTGGTAAAGGTTGCTTTTGGATACTTGCTCACTTCCAGGAAATCTTCGCTGCGAACGTGCTTGTCACGGTCCGCATGATTGGAATCGAAGCTGCTGGTGTCGATGTTCACCGTCACTTTTGATGCGGCAATGTTTTCAGGATCATAGCTGAAAGTACCATCAAAGGTATTGAAACGCGCTTTGATCCAGCTGTAGCCAAGATGGCTGATTTTCAGGTTAACAGAGGCGTGTGCACCTTTGTTATCAATGGCATAATCGGCAGCATTTGCGATGCCAGGTAAAACAAGGGCCGCAGCCAGGCTCAACGCGGTAAGATGTTTCTTCATTTTTCCTTAACTCCCAACATTTTCTTTAAGGTGTTATCTTTATTAACAAAGTGGTGTTTCAATGCAGCTACCGCATGCAGGGTAGCCAATCCGATGAGGGCGTAAGCAAGGTACTCGTGAATCTCTCCTGCTACATCAGATTGATCCGGAAATAACTCACCCATTGAAGGAACAGTTAACCAGTCAAAGACATCAATGCCGCGTCCATCCGAGGTTGAAATCAGATAACCGCTGACAAATAACCCGAACAGCAGAACATAAATGACCAGGTGTGCCAGCTTAGCGAGCGCTTTTTCCCAGGCCGCTCCTTCAATAGCCGGTTGTTGTTTCACTGTTTTCCATAGCAGTCGGAACAGGGTCACAGCGGCAAGAGTTAAACCGACTGATTTATGCCAGTGAGGTGCCACCGTGTACCAGGATGAATAGTAATTGAGATCCACCATCCACAGACCAACGGCAAAAAGACCAATAATGACAATTGCGCTTGCCCAGTGAAGGGTAATTGAAACCCAATCATAATGTTTGACTGCTTTGTTCATGAACATGGGTACCCTGATTAAAAACTACTTACCTATTCTAGTGGTAAATATTTCAAAAATCAGTGCATTAACCTGAACATCCTGGTCAAAGAAATTGAACAAGGTCGAAAAAGAGTAAGAAGATATGTCAGCCCTCTGAAATTAAGGGCTGATGAAGCAAAAATATGCTGTATGAGGCTTAGCGCTGAATATCGTTTTCGTGATGCCAGTTCATGATAGTCCATTCCTGCATTTGGGCATGCAGTGCAAGAGCCGGATCAGGATTCACAGCAAAAGGATGATCAACTGCCTGAAGCAAAGGCAGATCGTTGATGGAATCGGTATAACAATACAGTGCATTAAATGACTCTGAGTGTGCTTCCAACCAGGCTTCTAACCGAACGACTTTGCCTTCCCTGTAGCTTAAGGTGCCTGTTGTATTCCCGGTTACAGTATCGTCCTTGATTTCAAGATTGATAGCTAATGCATCATCAACCTGCAGCAATTCAGCAATCGGTTTGACCAGATGCTCGCCGGTTGCAGAAATAATAATGACGGTATCACCACGGCGTTTATGCCATTCAATGCGCTCAAGGGCGGCCGGAAACAGGGCAGGACGAATCCAGGTTTGAATGAACTCGTCAATGAACGGTGCCAACGCCTTGGTGCTCATCCCTGCAATCGGCGCTAATGTCGCCGTCATGTAGGACTGCATATTCATGCTGCCTTTCGCGTAATCTTTCATCAGATGTTGTTCTTGTTCGATGAGAAGCGGTGATGCCAGTTCTTTCTCGACAATAAACCTGACCCATAGTGAAGCAGAATCAGCGGCAATAAGGGTTTCATCTAAATCAAAGATGGCAAGGTTGGGTAATTTCGTGATGGGTTGTGTGTTGGATAGCAACGTGTTGTTCCTTTTGATTGGTTCTAAGGGCACAGGTTAGGTGTAAATAATGACACTAATGTTTCAGTCAGGTGTCGTTTTGAAGTCACGAGTCAGCGATAAATACATAAATTTAACTTTTTTGTGACATTTTCCTGAGCAATATCGCATAAAATTATGATGTCTCAATTTTGAGACAGTTTCTGGTCGCTCATATCTATATATTCGGCATTTTTTATTGTGTTACACAGGCCGGAGAATGTAAGCAACCAAGTGTATGCTTTCCTGTTTTCGTTTGAAGAGATGATGTGTGAGTAAAATTATTGCCACATTGGAAGAGATAAACAGGCATTTAACCACAGAGGCTGATGGCAGTTACAGTGCCGTCTATGATGCTTATCATCTGAAGACGGCTTTCCAGCCCATTCACCAGGTAAATGGCGATCTTTTCGGGTTTGAAGCCCTGGTCAGGGTGTTCAATGAATGTGGCGATGAGCTGAACACGGAACCTTTTTTCGCACCTGAATACTATGATGAAACCGATCAGGTCAACATGGACAGGCTGGCCAGAGTGATTCATGTGAAAAATTTTGCTCAATTTTTCGCATCTTATGCTTTGTTTATCAATATGGTGCCGGATGCTTTGCTGATTCACAGCAAAAATGTGCCTGCCTCACTGCTTCATCAGCGCCTGACTGCATTAGGATTGAAATCTGAGCAGGTGTTTTTTGAGTTACTGGAACACGATTGCTCCAGTAATATTGAACTGTTAGGTATATTGCAGCAAATGCGTGCACAAGGGATGAAGCTCGCGATGGATGATTATGGCGTGAAAGCCTCATCTGAATGTCGTGCTCGCTTTTTACAGCCCGATCTCATCAAAGTGGATCGTTCACTATTGGCGGACTTTCTCTCCGGTCAGGAGTCACCTTTACGCAAAGTGGTCGGGCTTGGCCGGGAGCTTGGCGCAAAGCTGCTGATTGAAGGGGTAGAAAACGCAGCAGGATTGAAAGTGGCCAGAATGCTGAATGCCGATTATATCCAGGGTTTTTATCTGGGACGGCCACAGCTGCTTTCTGAGATTTTACTTTCAAGGGTCAGCTGAGGCTGACCCTTAATGATGAGGATGTTGAATGCTGCGCAACGACGAAAAGGCATTCATGCTCCATATTAATGGGCAACACCGCCAGTGGTGAGTTTTTGCGGGTCAAGCAAACGTTCAAGCTCCTGCCGCGACAAATCGGTTTCCTCTTCCGCGACATCCAGAATATCTCTGCTCTCTTGATAGGCTTTTTTTGCAATCTCGGCCGCTTTCAGATAGCCGATGACCGGGTTAAGCGCTGTTACCAGAATCGGGTTTTTTGCCAGCGCTTCTTGCAGTTTATCTTCGCGAACATTGAAACTGGCAATGGCTTTATCGGCCAGCAAGGTAAAAGTATTCGCAAGCAGTTCAATACTTTGCAGCAGGTTATAGGCAATGACAGGTAACATCACATTGAGCTGAAAATTACCGGACTGGCCGGCAACGGTAATGACAGTGTCGTTACCGATCACCTGAGCGGACACCATCGCCGCAGCTTCAGGAATAACCGGGTTCACTTTGCCTGGCATGATGGATGAACCTGGCTGCAGTGCTTCGAGCTCGATTTCCCCCAGGCCAGCCAAAGGACCTGAATTCATCCAGCGCAGATCATTGGCAATTTTCATCATGGCCACAGCGGCGGTTTTCAACTGGCCCGACAGGCCAACAATCGCGTCCTGGCTGCTCAGGTTGTAGAAAAAGTTATCACTGCTGGTAAACGGAATTTCAGCTGATACTGAGAGATTGTTGGCAAACACGGCTGCAAATTTCGGATCTGCGTTGATTCCGGTGCCGACCGCGGTTCCTCCCTGAGCTAATGCTGAAACATTCTCCAGGCTATGTTGGATGCCCAGGCGTGCTTTTTCGATCTGTGTTTTCCAGCCAAGCAGCTCTTGCGCCAACGTAACCGGCATGGCATCCATCAGGTGTGTCCGACCGGTTTTGACGATATGGCCAACTTCGGATGCTTTCTCATCAAGGGTGTGGCAGATGTGCGTCATCGCAGGCAGCAGTTGCTCGTGGCATGCCAGCGCGGCGCTGACTTGAATCGTCGTTGGGATCACGTCGTTACTGCTCTGGCCCATGTTGACATGATCATTTGGGCTGACTACTTGCCCCGCACGCTTTGACGCGAGCGTGGCGATGACCTCGTTGGCATTCATATTGGAGCTGGTTCCGGAGCCGGTCTGGAAAACATCGATCGGGAACTGGTCGAGGTGGTGGCCATCAATGATTTCCTGACAGCTGTCGATAATGGCATGGGCAATGTCTGAATCCAGCAATTCAAGGTCGAGATTGCTTCTTGCGGCGGCTTGCTTCACAAATGCCAGGGCTTTGATGAACTGGATCGGCATTGTCAGCCCGCTGATGGGGAAGTTGTTCACGGCCCGTTGGGTTTGCGCCTGATAAAGTGCATCTTTCGGGACGTTCACTTCGCCCATGCTGTCTTTTTCAATGCGATAGGATGTCGTCATTTCCGTGGTTCCTTATAATCCGGAGGAATGATGTAACTGTAGGAGGCTTTGTTTCAGAGACAGGAATTTACTGACGTGATTGTCGCCGTAGCATTTTTTCAGAGCCAGCAACGGGCAATGCAGATAATCCAGGCAAATACGGCGAAAAACACGAGATTGATGTTTATCTTCAACACTGTTGCACAAATGAAAGAAGACGCGCCGTAGAAATAACTCCTGGAGCAGCGGGTTTCGCCATGCATTCTGTTGTCCGTAGAACGCTGCCAGATTCATGCCAGCCTGCGTCATGTCAACAATGACATCCTGCTCAAACCCCGGAATCAGCGGGTAATTCAGAAAGCGCTCTTCAGCCAGAAAGAACTGTCGGTACAGCGTACTGGATTTGCTCATCAATCGCTCCACACTCGATAACTTTAATGATAATTATTATCATTGTTGTGGCGGGGTTACAAGTCTGTGCCTGAAGTTTATACCGACCCTAAGTTTAGAAGATACGACGAACCCTTGTGTTATGGCCTCGGAATGAGGATCACCATGGAAGCGGGCCGGACTAGGCAATCAGATTGCTGAATGTTCCGAACCGTCAGTTGCTGCTCTGCTGTATCAACCAGACAAGTCCAGTTGTGCATTGACGATGGTAAGCGGAAACGTACCGGATGATCATCAGGGTTGAACAGATAAAACAGAGCGTGATTATCGTCGGCCTGAATCAGACAGGAAAAGGGCTGGCGTCCGGCCCAACTCTGGTCATCCATAGGCCTTCCTGCGGGAGTCAGCCAGTGAATCGTGGCCGGCGCAGACGTTTTGTCTGCCATTGCCGCCATGATCGCGGGCATAACACTCTGACGTAGCTGGATGAGTGACTGGAGCCAGCTCCTGAAGGTGTGCGCTTCTTTGGATAGTACCCAGTTTACCCAACTGGTGTCATTGTCCTGACAATAAGCATTGTTGTTTCCCTGCTGGCTGTGGGAGTGCAAGTCAGCGCCTAACAGATGGGGGATCCCCAGGCTGAACAATAAGCTGGTCATCAGGTTGCGTTTTTGTTTTTCCCGTCTTTTTTGAATAGCGGCTGTTGCAGCTAAACCTTCCGTGCCCTGATTATTGGAGCGGTTATCGGGATGACCGTCCCGATTATTCTCGCCATTGGCGTGATTGTGACGGTCGTTAAATGAAACCAGATCCTGCAAGGTGAACCCGTCGTGATAACAGATGTAATTGATGCTGTTTTTTTGCGGCCAGTTCTGGGCAGGAAACTGTGCTTGCGAACCTAACAGGTGAGGGGCAATAGCAGCATCAGGGGCATCATGCAGCCAGAAACTGCGCCAATGGTCCCGGAATTGATCGTTGCATTCATGCCAGCCGGCAGGAAAAGCGCCTGACTGATAGCCATCCGGGCCGATGTCCCAGGGCTCGGCAATCAGTTTTACGCTGCTGAGCACCGGATCATTGCGTATCGCGGTAAAGAAAGCAGACTCTGACGAAAAGTGGTCATGGTTTCGACCCAATGTTGCCGCAAGATCAAACCGAAACCCATCCACCTGATAATTCAGCACCCAGCTGCGCAATGACTGCAAGATGGCCTGCAGCATGGGCGGATGACTCAGATCCAGAGTATTGCCACAGCCGGTATAGTTTTTGAACTGTCCCTGCTCGTCCTTTAGGTAGCTCTGGCTATCCAGTGCTTTAAAGTGAAATACCGGGCCGCCATTTCCTTCTTCGGCAGTATGGTTGTAGACCACATCGAGAATGACTTCGATGCCGTGTGCATGCAGGGTACGAATCATGGTTTTACACTCGCGTACCGGATCGGCTGAGGCGAAACGTTCGTCCGGAGCAGACCATGCAATCGGATTATAGCCCCAGAAGTTGGTCAGAGATTTGGCAGCGAGGTGTGTTTCATCTGCTTTTGCCGCAATCGGCATAAGCTGCAGGCTGGTGATGCCTGATTGCCTGAAATGGGCCAATGTGACAGGGTGGCACAACCCTGAATAAGTGCCGCGCAGATGAGCGGGCAAATCCGGATTGGCCCTGGTGTAGCCTTTTACATGCACTTCACACAGAACCATTTTCTCCAAAGCGATGGCTGGGCGCTCGCATCCTTGCCAGTCGAAATCATGGTAAGTGGTGTAGGCTATCCATTCCGGCGCAGCGACCCGATCTGTGCCAGAATGACGTGCCGGATGATGCTGTACTCTGTGTGCATGGGGGTCAAGCAGCCATTGCGCTGACGGGCCAGTTACCGTGGTCACCCAAAAGGCATAGCCAGTGTTCTCGCCGATACCCGGGATGAAAACGGTCCAGTGATCGTTTTCCTGGCGCTGAAGAGGATGACGTGCGGTGGCAATGCCTTCCTTATCGAATAGCACCACCGCCAGCGTAAGAATATCCGGCCCATATAAACAGAAATGGCAGCCTTCGCTCGTGAGCGTAGCGCCAAAGCCAACGTCAGTTTGCTGCATGAAAGACACGTTTGTGATCCCCTAAAAAAACAACAGCCAGTCTGGGACTGGCTGTTTTTTACGACACAGGATTAGTGTTTGATTACCACCAGGCTTCAACCTGGGCACCAATGTTGTACTCGGTATCGTTACCGGCACCAAAGGCATTGTCGTTATCGTAATCAGACAGGTAGCTGGCGTAGAAACGCAGTTCCGGACGCGCCCAGAAGCTTGGACCTGCTGTCAGCGCCTGAGCGATCGTCAGCTTGCTGCCAGATTTATCAACGCCAGAATTGTCTTCGTCGTAGTAACCAGCTTCGAAGATAGTCTTCACGTTATCGTTCCACTTGTATTCAGGACGGATAACGGCACTGATGATTGTGTGATCATCTTTGCTGTCATAGCTGGTGTTTGCGTAAACCAGCTGGTGGCCAATTTCCCAGGTGGAAGACGGTGCAATCACACCCCAGTTGATCAGACGGTAACCTTGCGCACCATCGTTTGAGGTGGCGTTGAAATAGTGACCCGCACCCAGGCCAGCCATTTGCTCACCGTAACCTTCGGTACCGAACTGCAGCGTCGTTTTGTTGAAGCCGTTCAGGAATCCGCCCTGAGTCAGCTCTGCTGTCAGCATCACACCGTCATTGAAATCATTGGCGGCATCTTGATCGTCTGTTGCGTTGACCAGGCCATAGTTCACACCCAGTTCCAGGCTGGCATCGCTCCACAGGCCCAGACCAGCATAGCGCACATCTAAGTTGTTGACGTTCACATCGCCGGAATCATCACGAATCACAGCAAAAGACATTTTACCCGGACCGACACTCAGGTTTTCCAGACCAGCACCCGCACCGGATGTATCCCAGTAGTAGAAGTCAGAAATATGGATGTCGTGGCGCTGGTAGTAACGTTTACCGGCCCAGAAAGCCGCATCCTGATCGCCAGCAATGAAACCTTTTGCGACCACATTGAACTGGCGCAGTGCGATGTTATCTGAACCATCGTCGTTGACACCCAGGCCTTCCCAGTCACTAGAACCGTCTGTCGCAACAGCCAGCATGGAATCTACATAGAATGACTTGCCATTCTCGTTGTACACTTCCTTGCCCAGACCCAGCTCGCCATACACGTCATTTTCATTGCCCAGACGGCCGACTTTGTTTTTCTCATAAGCGACTGTTGAACCGTTTTCGCCGCTCACACCGACGCCAGCACGCATGTAGCCGTGAAAGTCCACTTCTGCATAGGTTGCGGCAGACATCAGCGCTGCGGAGACTGCAGCGGCTGTCAGGCAGATTTTGTTCAGTTTCATTGCTTAAACTCCTTGATGGATGCGTTTTTATTATCTTGTTTGCCTTCGGCTCCGCCGAAGGCAGTAATCAGAGTGTTCAGGTACAGATAAAGCTCACCCTGATCAGCGCGTCCTTTCGTCAACGTTGCACTGTATGAAATTAATCCTAGTGCTTTTTTTGATAAGGATGCGTCCGTAATGGATGTTTTTATTCTGCGCCTGCAATAAAGACGTAACATCCTCCCTGAAGCGGTTGATTTATGGAGGAGTAGGGGGGCTGAGTGTATGGATCACACTTTGTAGGGGGGGAATCAAAAAAATAGGATTAAACGTAATTTTTTGAATAGCTGATCACAAAATTTCACCAATGCGATGTTATCCAGGTTAAAAACGGATAGTGAGATCACGCTTTGTCCGGGAGGAGAGCAATCGTCCGTCTATCTGGAACGTTGATCGGGCACAGTCTGTAACTGATTTGTTTGTTATCAATCGATGATTTAGACGATGCCCACACTTTAATTGTTCAGGTGCCGGCCAGGCCGAACTTTATTGCTTGAAATCAGCAGAGTTGCATATCTTTTTCTATGTTCTTCAATAATGATTTTGTGCAAAGGATTGGCAATGCGGTTTTTTGTATGTTTATTCGGGTTGCTGGCTTTTCAGTCGCAGGCAAACTGGTTCAGCGCTGAATATGCGCATGGTGTGACTCAGGAAAAGGTTGAGGTGCTGGCAAAAGCACAACGTGAAGGGGCTGTATTGTTCATTGATACCCGAGAACCGGATGAATATGCAGAATCGCACATTCCGGGCGCCATCAATATTCCACTGCGAGAAATCAATGAGCTTAATGTTTCAGATATGGAAGGTTATGGCTATGTTGTCCCGTATTGTTTGAAAGACTTCCGCGGTTTTGAAACAGCAAAAGCACTGCAGAATAAAGGGCTCAAGAATGTTGTTTTAATGGAACCGGCGGGTTTAAATGGCTGGCGTTCCGCCGGACTCCCAACTGAACAATAACCATGAGCCAGGGAGTGGTGATGTTGAAAATCAATCGGGTGCAATGTTTATTTGTAACGCTGTTTGTCGTGTTTTTGCCGCTGATCGTATGGAGCAAAAATACCGGCAATCCGCTTCTGTATTTCACTGATGTCGTCCCTGCGGGTCAGGGGGTTTACGTCCTGTCTAAACTGGCGGCTTTGATTTCTCTGCTCCTTTTTGGTGTTCAGGCGCTCATCGGGCTATTTCAAGTCAAATTCAGTTTTGCAAACAAGCAAAGGGTGCATCGTTGGGTCGGGGTAAGTGTGCTCCTGATGGTATTGCTCCATGTCAGTGGCTTCATTGCGGCAACTTCACTCAGAAGCGGTCACTTTACAGGCCATTTTTTACTGCCGGATATTGACGATTATTATCACGCGCGAATTACGGTAGGGCTGGTTGCGCTGATTCTGATCCTGTCGGCTGTTTTTGCCAGAATCTGGCTGTCCGGGACATTGCAAAAATGGGGGCACCTGTTTGCGATGCCAGCGTTTTATCTGGCTGCCTGGCACGCTTTGTCAATCGGTACGGAGTCGCGTCATCCCATCATACAGATGGTGTTGATTGTGCTGATGATACTGATTGGTATCGGTATTCTCCGAAGATTATTGCTTCGTCTGAAACCAATGCGAAGGGTCAGTACAGGATGAAAGCATGGCTCATCTTTCTTGTTGCCTTATGGCTACCGTCGTTGAGCCTGGCACAGGATTTACCCCGCGGAATGTCGTTTATTGGTCTGACAGCGGAAGGCTGGCGGGCATTTACTGTGGGTGAAAGTGGCCAGCCTGAGCTGGTCTACGATTTGATTGAGCCCAGAGAATTCACCTGGTCGCCATCAGCGGATCGTATGGTGTTCATTTATGCCGACGGCACCATTGCTGAAAGGCAAAACGCTGCCACACAAATCTTAGTGTTAAATGACGCTCGGGATGCTTTTACGCAAATTCGACTCAGCAGGAAAGGACAGGAACTCATTGCCATCCGATTGTTTGAACGAAAAAGTGAGTATACAGCACTGTCGGTTTGGCAACCGCAGCGCCAGCATTTTTCAGATATTCATCAACAGCTTGGTAAAATATTTGACCCAAGCGCAAATGACGATAAATACATGTTCAGTGTTGTCACATGCATGCTGGACTGCGGTGGGATTGTTCAGGAAGCTTGGGTAAAAGATCGGGCGACTCGCGATGCAAAGCAACTGACGCTGCACAATGGAATATTAAGGTATCCGATCTGGGATACGCATCAGCAACGGACTGTGTATAGCTTACGAACGAAAAAGCATTTTCAGCTGTGGCAAACCAACAAATCCGGAGAATCAACACAGCTGACCCGAACGGATGGCACAGATCTCTGGCCATCATTGTTACACACTGGCGAGCTTTTTTTCGTACGCCGGACAGGTGGTCGCGGCCAGTTAATGCAAATGAGTGACGAGGGTGAAAAACAGATCCAGCTGGATCATATTCGCGATATCAGGGATTTGGAGATTACACAGTGAAAATAATGGAAAGTCGTTATGCTTGGTTAGTGTTTGTCATGATGACAGTGTTTCCATGGTTTGCTCAGGCTGATTCGCATCCTTTTGTAATAGAATCCTTTACTTCTCATACGTTTGATATTGCACGCGATCAGCAATTTCCGATCATGATTCGTGTGGCTGAGGCAACTGAGCTTCAGGTTGATATTGTCTCGCCTGATGGTGATTTGGTGAAGACTTTATATCCGATGCAATCTACAGCTGCAGGTGTACTCAAGTTGTCCTGGAACGGGGCGGACATGCGGAATCAGCCAGTGCCAAACGAAGCCTGGTTTCCTGTGATTCGTTACCGGCAAAACGGAACATTAATTTCTGTTTCCCCTCAAGACAGTTCTGGTGGGGAAGTGATTGAGCATGTGCCACTCACCATAGAGTCGCCTCACCGCTTGAAAATTAACCTGGATAGACCAGCCCGGGTTTTGATGCGTGCTGGCATTCAATCAGGGGCAATGTTACGCACCATTGTTAATTGGCAACCCAAAGCGGCGGGGGCCCATGTGATTCAGTGGAATGGTCGCGATACTTCAGATGTGTTTCCGTTTACCGGTCTGGAAAATTTCGCTGTGATGGCAACGGCGTATCAGCTCCCTGATAACAGTATTATCACATGGCGGAATGAAGCAAAAAGCTACACACATTGGCGTCAGTCTTTGGGATACCCTGAACAATCTGCGGATCAGCGAGCCAGTATTCAGGAAACGCGAAACGGGCAATTACTTTCTAAGGTCTTTTTCAAACCCAAATACCTGCCTTTGGATCCACGTGTACAATTGAGGTTAAAACAACACCCGGAGAGCCAACTGGCCACCGTCGAAGTCGATATTCCCCAACAGGATCGCGGCCTGGTTGAAGAGAGTTTATATGAAGTCGGCTTTTTCATTGACGGTGAGTTCGTTTCGGAAGAAGAACAGGGCTATGTACCTTTTACCTGGCAATTTAAGCCCTCTAATTATTCGAAGGGCGTTCATTATCTGACAGTTAACATTACCGGATTCGACGGACAGGTGGGTGTTTCGTCCGTTAAATTTGTGAATGAATAATTGTTTCTCAGGGCTATTTGTTGGTGCGTTTCTTGATATTTCACTGACCGTAATACCGCGCACAAACAAAACAAGCGCCTCTGAAAGAAACTGATGGTGTTGTCATTTTCATAGCAAATTGCTGCTTCTCACCTTTCTGATAATCCACATTAAAAAGTAAACGAACAGCGGCTCTCGTTGTCTAGGCTTTTTCTATTCATTTATCCTCAGGTTTATTCAAAGGAAGCATGATGAAAGCTTTTCATTATGTCGTCTTGGCATTTGTATTGATGACAAGTTGTCAGGCGGTAGCCGTTGAATTATTTGATGCCCCCCCATGGCAGGAAACCCAGATTTATCGGGGGAAAGATCTTGTCGTGTATGACGATCATTTATATCTGGCGAAATTCTGGAACCGGGGTGAACAACCGGACGTTTCTCCTCATGTCTGGACGCCGATTTACATGAACAGTTTGCCGCCTGCCTGGTCCCGTCATGAGGTTTACCGCCATGGCGATGCGGTGTTTTTCAATGGGAAGCTCTATCTTGCAGCCTGGTGGACGATTTGGTTGGAGCCGGGCAGTTTATCGCCCTGGGGACCATGGGTGTATCTCGGTGAAGCTGATCTGAGCGGACCGGATATTTCCCTCATCAGTCCGGAAGTCAATGAGCCGCTGACAAGTGAATATCAGCCAGTGATTGTACAGGTGACAGATGCGCATCTGTCTCAGGAGCCTGCAGACTATACAGTTACATCAACAAAGAATACTGAATTTGCGTTGGAATGGCTGGAAGATAATTTAATCATCAAGCCGCTTTCTCCCTGGGCAGATGGTGAATTTACTCTGGTTGTGAAAGCGGAAGATACCTGGGGTAATCAGTCAGAAGCACAGTTTTCTTTGCTCGCTGAAATTTCGGTGCCGATTCAATCGGAAATTATCGCCATGCCGGCTTCCGGTGAAGCGCCGCTGAAAGTCTTGTTCAGTCCGAATATTACAACGGATAAAGCGATTAATTATTATCGCTGGGATTTTGATGGTGACGGGGTATTCGATCGCCAGGATACCGTTGGCAGAAGCCAGAGTTATACCTTCAATATGCCCGGTACTTATCAGACAGCATTGGAAATTACCGACTCCATTGGTCGGAAAGATACGGGGTATATTGACATTGATGTGGAGAATGCAGCGCCTGTTGTCAGTGCCACAGTGAATCAAACCAATGGTCATGTGCCCCTGACTGTGCAATTTACGGCAAGTGCAACAGATAATGAGGGGATCGCGAGCGTTGCGTGGGACTTTAACGGTGATGGGCAGGTGGATACGACCAGTGATACTGCCGGAACCGTGAGCTTTACTTTTGAGCAAGTCGGCAATTTTCAGGCGTCCGTGTCTGTGACCGACACGCTGGGCAAACAAACCCGGGTTGCGTTACCGAATATTGAAATTCGCGCTGTGGATCCGGACTCACCGACGGCCCGTGTTTCACTAGATAACCCGGCAGGGGATGCTCCGCTGACGGTGACTTTGACACCGGCGGTCACCCACAAGGATTCAGTGGCTGTTCAGGATTTGCTCTGGGATTTCGATGGCGATGGGCTCACCGATGAAATCACTTCTACCCTGGATCCGGTTCAGTGGGTTTACAAAAGTGCCGGCACCTTTTTTCCCACACTGACGGTGCAGTTCAGTGACGGCAGCAGTGCCAAAGATGTTCAGCAGGTCACGGTACAGGAAAGTCTGAGCCTGAGCATTATTGGCAACAGTATCGATCCGACAGCCGGGCAGGCCGCACGGGTGAAAACCGTGATCAGTGCCAATCTGTCGCTGACCATACAAATTGAAGATCGCCTGGGTCAGATCGTCCGTACGCTTGTTCCCTGGCAGGAGAGGGAGGCAGGCGCTTATGAAGATATCTGGAATGGACTGGATGCTCAGGGACAGCCACTGCCACAGGGCGATTATTATGCCGTGCTGAACTATCGCAAAGACGGCAGGGTTGTGCGTTTTGATTTACGTCCTTCTACTAGTGGCGCGGTCTATAACCCCAGTCGCAGCCGGATCCCCAGCACTTTTGAGCCCTATAACAACAAACCTTTGGTGATTGAGTTTACGCTGAACAAGCCTTCTGAGGTGACGGCGTTTATGGGGTTATTCAATACGAATACCCGCTTGGTGACCTTTAAAAACCGTGAACCGCTGGGGAAAGGTAAACACAGAATCGTGTGGAGTGGTTTGGGCGATGATGGCAAGCCGGTTGTGACGACCGCTTCGAACAAGTTCCTGTTTGGGATTTGGGGATATTCGATGGGGGATAATACCATCTTTTTGTCCTCCGGCCCGGTGCTGAACAGCTTTAAGGCACAGCCTTCTATCGTGGTACCGAATACCCATACCGAAACCAGCGATGGCAACAGTCATCTGTCTTTCTCACTGAATAAACCTGCGGATATTGAACTTCGCGTCAGCGATATCGATACCGGTGCACTGGTTCGGCGGCAATTATTCAGCAATGTGGCTGCAGGGAATCAGCAACTCATCTGGGACGTGAAAGCCGACGATGGTAATGGAGTTGCTCCCGGGAAATATCGCCTCGGCATCCGTGCCATCGACCCGCAAGGCTATGTCAGCCCGTACCTATATACCGTCCAGCGGGTGTATTACTAATGATCGTTCGTCTTATCAAATTACAGGTAAGCAGACTATGAAATTTCTTATTGCCGTATTGTTCGCATGGGTAACAGCGCCCGTTATGGCCGCATGCAATCTGAGTATTGAGCAGTATGTTTCCATTGAGATTGAGTCACGCCAGCATACGGTGGATGGAATGGCGCAACGCCTGATCTTGCTACAGCAACAGGCCAATGTGGATTTGATGTATGAAGCCGACTCGGAGACTGCGCAGAAAGTGAATGCAGCCTTCGCACGTTATGATTGTTCACCGGCAGAACATGCGCGTTTTGGCGTTGTGCATGAAGGGGATATTACCGTTTACCTGCTGTCTCATCCGGAAAAACAGGCACAGCTGGAGCAGATAAAGACACGATTCAATCAGTACACGCAATCTATTCGTGCTATCCAGCCTGAAACGGTTCCCGCAGAGGAGAATGCATCATGAAGATCAGACTCGCAGCGGTGACGGCATTTTTCAGTGCGCTGTTATTCAGTTCGCCTTTATTGGCCTATCACTACCCGTGGGATCAGGGGCACGATACCACGCTGAACAATAATCCGAAAAATGAGCCTGGGCCCGGTGAATCGGAAAGTGAAGAGAGTAGTTGTGAACAGGGCTCCCCGGTTTATTTAAAAACCGGCCACTTCGTTTGGCATGACGTGGATTTGGTCGTGGGCCAAGCGACGCCTTTGTCGATTCGCCGGGTCTTTAACTCGAATGACCCGAAAGATGGTCCCTTCGGGAAAGGCTGGACGTTCAATTGCGAAATCTCTCTGTTGAAAGTCACGGATACGCAGGAGACTGCTGATGGTGGCGTCGAAACCCTCACGAAATTTATCTATCGCGTTGGCAATGGCCGCCGGATGACTTTCCTGCCGGACGGGCAAGGCGGCTATCAGTCGCCGGATCGCGTGAAAGCAATCCTGATTGATGGTGAAACACCAACCCTTGCCTTTGAACAAGGCCACTCGGTGACCTTTTCTTCGTCAGGGCTGGTGCTGCGAAAAACAGACCGCAACAACAATCAGGTGCAGTATGAATACGATGAAAATCAGCGCCTGATCGAACTGAGTAATGGCTTTTCTCAGTCGTTAACACTGGCTTATAACGCGAGTGGTCGTGTGCAAGCCGTGACCGACCAGGCCGGACGCCAGTGGCTTTACGATTACAACGCGGACGGTGAACTGGTTGCTGTCACTGATCCTACGGGTGAGACTCGAACCTATCTGTATGGTCGGTATCAGCCCAGTGGTGATGCTTTTGTTTACAGTCAACTGAAAGAAATCCGCGATGAAGCCGGCATTGTAGTGACCTCGGTGACTTACAACGGCGCCCGCGTGAAATCTTACACCGAGGGCAGTAATACCTTCAGTTACGACTACAGTGCCGACTGGGTGACCAAAACAGACAGTACCGGCGCGAACTGGCGTTTCAAACTCAGTGCGGGTGGTCAGCGCATCGAAGATATTGATCCACTGGGTTACAAAACCGTGTATACGCGGGATGAAAAAGGCTATGTGACATCTGTGACCGATCCCATGGGTTACAGCCAGACGGTAAGCCGGGATGATGCCGATCGGGTGACGCAGCAGCATTACGGTTATCTCATCACGCAGTACCAGTATCGGGGAGAAAGCCGGTATCCGAATGCCATGGTTTATCTGCCTGCCAATGGCAGTCTTGAAACCTCAGACAGTGGCGCATCCCGAACCATCTTGCTGACTTATGATGCCAGCCACAATCTGACCTCTGTCACCACGCCGAAGGGGGAGACGACACATCGCAGTTATCTGGCAAATGGTTTGCTTGCCAACAGCACAGACCCGGAAGGCAATGTCACTTCCTTCACATACAACAATCAGGGGCAGCTAGTTGCTGTCGTGAATGCACTGGGGCAAACCCAAACCCTGAGTTATGACGGCAATGGCTACTTAACGCAAGCGACGGATGCCGCCGGGCAAAGCTGGCGTTATCAGTACGATGCGCTGGGCCGTAAAGTCAGCGAGCGGGACCCTGCGGGCCTTGAAACCCGCTATACATACGACGAGGCCGGAAAGCTGACCGCTGTGATTGCACCCAACGGCGCTTCGGAAACCTACAGTTACGACAGCTATGGTCGGCTGAGTGTGCTGACCCGTTATGACGGCAGCAAAGAAAGCTATACCTACCGGACTGATAATCTGCTGGCCAGCAGTACCGACCCGATGGGAATCTTGACCCGTTATGAATATGACGATGGTAAACGGCTGGTCACGCTGTCGGTTGGCTCGGAAGTGGTTGAATACGCTTACAATGCGCGTGGTCAGCTGACCAAAATCAGCAATGCCAACGATACCCTGACTCGCGCCTATGACCAATGGGCAAGGCTGACGTCGGAAACCAGTCAGGGGCTGACCCATCAGTACAGCTACACCCCATTTGGTGAGATTGCACAATGGGATAACGCAGGAACACCCGTCAGTTACGCCTATGATGCGAATGGTCAGATCCAGAACATGACCACGCCGCAGGGGAGCTATTCATTCAACTGGAATGCCAACGGGATTCTCACCCGCCAGCAAACACCCGACGGGCTGGTGTTAACCAATCAGTACGATGCATTAAACCGTTTAACCTCAAGGCGTTACAATCAGGGCGCGTTCAGTAAAGACTGGCAGTATCAGTACAGTCTGTCGGGGCTGCTGGAAAGCATCACTCAGGATGGTGTGAATCAGACGTTTGCCTATGATGCCAGCCAGCGCTTAGTGCAGGCGAACACAGTCACTGGTGAATATCAGTATCAGTACGATGAATTAGGCAACCGGTTAGACTTCGGCGGTGTTTACAGCCCGGACGGCAAGTTGCTGGAAGATAATCAGTTCAGCTACGAATATGACCAGCGCGGTAATCTGAGTAAGAAAACCCGTAAAGACGGCAGCACCATCGAAACCTTCACCTATAACGACGCAGAACGTTTGGTCGGTTACCAGCGCGAGCGGGTGACCCGCGCAGATGCCGGAAATGGTGAAACCACACTGCAATCCAGCATCGAAGTTACAGCTGCCTATGCCTATGATCCTCTGGGACGCCGGATCAGCAAAACCGTTAATGGTGAACAAACGCAGTTCTACTGGCTGGGGAACACTTTACTCCGTGAATCTGGTCCTCAGGGTCAGAAAGATTATACCTACGGCGCCACAGGTTATGCCCCCGTCACTGTCGATGCAGATGGACAGGTTGCAGATGTGCTGAGTGATCACCTGTCCGCCCCGGTCGGGCTGATTCAGGCACAAAACCTGATCTGGCAACAGGCGAGGAGTCCGTTTGGGGTTACTTTGGAATCAATACCACAACCTATATTGTTGAATATCGGGTTACCTGGGCAGTACAACGATTCTGAGTCAGGGCTAAGTTATAATTTATTTAGGGACTATGACACTAGAACTGGACGATATGTTCAGTATGATCCAATAGGGCTTACTGGTGGGGTAAATCCATTTATTTATGTGGTTGGGAACCCACTAAATTATGTTGATCCTTTAGGTCATTCTGCAGTTGCTGTTGTTGGTGGCTGGATTGGCACAGATACAGCGATACCAGATCCAACAGATGCAGCTTGGCCCAAATGGGTAGGGTACGGTATAGCCATAGGAGGAGCTGCCTTAATTGATTGGATTGTTTATAATAATGAGGAGGGGAGTACCGGTGACTCCAATGTTTGTCCTATTCCTGATTTTGACTTTGATGATCCAACAAAGCCTCCTATAGGTGAAGACGGTGAGGAATGGGTTTGGAAGGGAAAAGAACCTCAAGGTGGTCCATATGGAGGTTATAAGAACCCAAATGGTCCAGAGAGTTTACATCCTGATCTTGATCATGGTGAGCCTGTTGGTCCGCATTGGGATTTAAATGATAGGAAAGGTCCAGGGTGGAGGATTTATCCAGATGGAACAGTTAAACCAAAATAATAACATTAACATTGATATTATTAACGTTGATATTGAAATAGTCAGAAAATATATTAGTAGCTACTTAAATGATAGTAATGAGTTTTATAAGAGCTTGATTGAAAAAATAATTAATAATATTTATCCATGCTACGTAATTGTACCTAAGAATTTTAATGCTATTTCTGAGATAAATCTCAGTTCGGGTGGTGTGTTTAATGTGAATTCAAAGGATCATCAAAATGACTCTGGAATAGTGAAAGTTGTTGATTCAAGTGATTGGCTGTCATTATTTATTTATGATTTAATAAAAAGGAATGATTTGTGTTGTGTTTTTGATGATGTAATGGCGAGTGAAAATGAAATAAATGACTTTAAATCTCGGGGTTTTTTATATAATGGCGATGCCTATCATTATATAAGTAAACAGATGGTTGATTCAGATAAAGATTTACTTGAATTGATTTACGCAACCAAGCTAAGTTGGCACTTTGTATGTGTTTTATTCGAATGTTTTAATTCAAATGGCAATGTAGATGATATGAATAATTTTTTTTCTAATGTGTTGAAAAAATTGAATTTTATTATTCTTGGGATATTTGATGGTGAGAGTTATTTAGTTATTGATTTAAAAAACAAATAACCTAGATAAGACCGATATTGGCGAAACACTCTAATTAAACAATAGCATTGAAACCTTCACCTACAATGACGCAGAACGTTTAGTTGGTTACCAACGAAGATGCCGGAAATGGTGAAACCACACTGCAATCCAGCATCGAAGTGACCGCTGCCTATACCTATGATCCACTGGGACACCGGATCAGCAAAACCGTCAATGGTGAGCAAACGCAGTTTTATTGGTTGGGGAGCACTTTACTTCGTGAAAGTGGCCCTCAGGGTCAGAAAGACTATACCTACGGCGCCACAGGTTACGCTCCAGTCACGATTGATGCAGACGGACAGGTTGCAGATGTACTCAGTGATCACCTGTCCACCCCGGTCGGGCTGATTCAGGCACAAAACCTGATCTGGCAACAGGCGAGGAGCCCGTTTGGGAAAACAGGTGGCACTGCTCAGCCACTCACCTTCAACATTGGTTTTCCAGGGCAATACCGGGATGCGGAGTCCGGCCTGAACTACAATTTCTACCGGGATTACGATCCGAATACTGGGCGGTACATTCAGTGGGATCCGATTGGGTTGGGTGGGGGATACAACCTGTACAGCTATGCCGGTGCAGACCCGCTGAACTATACAGATTCGACAGGGTTAATTATTGACACTGTCGCTGACTTCGGGTTTATTGGCTATGGTTTATATCGAATTTTAACCGACAATGTTCTTGGTGATTGTGGGAATTTAAGCAGTAACTTAACAGCGCTGAGTTTTGATGTCGCGGGATTAGTGATACCCGGCGTAACGGGATTGGGGGGCTGCGAGCCGGGTTGCGAATAAAGCCGTTGCAGGTAAAATCACTGGGTATACAAAACACGGATTGAACCAGGCTATTGGAAGAAATGGTGGTAAAGGTGTCAAAGCTGAATACATATTAGATGCAGTTCGGAATCCAAAAAAAGTTGTAGAACAGGCTAACGGTTTGGTTAAGTATCAAGGCAGTAAAGCTACCGTTATATTGAATGGTGAAGGAAAAGTAGTTACGACTTATGGGAAATCTCGAGGGCCTCAAATTTGGCAACAAGGAACGACCCGTTCTTCAGGAAGTGGATCTGCACAGGCCAAGGCTAATGACTTAGGTTTTAGTTATAATCCTAAATCAATAAGGTAGTTACAATGCAATTTAAAATTAACTTGTCAGATATCAAACTTCTAATTGAGGAAGTTGAAGATTCAGCCTTGGTCAAAAGACTTATTGAATATGAAAAAGATGGGCAGTATTTCGAAAAAGGTAAGTATCCCTCAGGTCAATATTTGATTGATCTGTCTGAAGATGAGGTTGAGGTTGTGATTAGCTCCCTTTCTGATTATCTAATGATTTATGGAGTGAGTAATGATGGAGAGCCTAATGCATTAGGCCTTCAAGTCGAGACTTTAATTGATGTATTTAATGATGGTCAAAGTTAAATGTAATTATGGTCTTGATTTGGTAGTTGTTTAAGAGTTTGGTTTTTATCTGATCTACTAACTGTGGATACTTATTCTTATGTTGAGGTAATCCACTGAGTTATATCGCCATTGGGATTAGAAAGATTTGGGTTCAAACCATTGAGTGGTGATGAATCTTATTACAGTAACAACCGTATTCCCGAAGGAAGAAGCAATTATCATCGCGCACATGAACAGCTTTGGTTTGACGGTAATCCAAATGAAAATGTTGGATTTTTTTGCTGACGATATTCGTTCAGACGATGGCTATAACAGAAATGATTATGACTTTTTTTTGGGCCTGTCTATGACGATAATTTAATGCATCAAGCATTGGACAATATTCGCGGGAATGGGATAACAACACATATTGTGTTGTGTGCAGAAATTGTCAGGATTTTGCATACGCACTGAAGCAAGATATGACCGACTAGCAAACCTTCTAACTTGCCGTATGACAAGACGTGGTAAGAGGTGCAACTAATGGCTAGAAAGCTGAGGATTTATCTTAGTCTGTTGATTTTGATTTTCCCGGTTGCAACATATCTTCTGGGAATAGTGAACGCATCAAATGGATTAGTGTGGTTAGCCCTTGATACCGGTTATTACTATCCTGTTTATGTGATTACACCATCTTTATTTAAAAAGTTAGAAATGGGGCTGCTTGTACCTATGTTGGGAGGGCGATTACTTGCTTTTTTGTTGTATTTACTCTCGCTCTTATTATTTTTCAAAATGAAGGATAAGCTCTTTCCTAACTGATAAATGATGCTGGCTGCTGGTGAAGGTTGGCAATGAAAATCCAGTCAGGGGTTGACCCATCAGTACAGCTACACCCCATTTGGTGAGATTGCACAATGGGATAACGCAGGAACACCCGTCAGTTACGCCTATGATGCGAATGGTCAGAGCCAGAACATGACCACGCCGCAGGGGAGCTATTCATTCAACTGGAATGCCAACGGGATTCTCACCCGCCAGCAAACACCCGACGGGCTGGTGTTAACCAATCAGTACGATGCATTAAACCGTTTAACCTCAAGGCGTTACAATCAGGGCGCTTTCAGTAAAGACTGGCAGTATCAGTACAGTCTGGCGGGGCTGCTGGAAAGCATCACTCAGGATGGCGAGAATCAGACCTTTGCATACGATGCCAGCCAGCGCTTAGTGCAGGCGAACACAGTCACTGGTGAATATCAGTATCAATACGATGATTTAGGCAACCGGTTAGACTTCGGTGGTGTTTACAGCCCGGACGGCAAGTTGCTGGAAGACAACCAGTTCAGCTACGAATATGACCTGCGCGGTAACCTGAACAAGAAAACCCGTAAAGACGGCAGCACCATCGAAAGCTTCACCTATAACGACGCAGAACGTTTAGTCGCTTACCAGCGCGAGCGGGTGACCCGCGCAGATGCCGGAAATGGTGAAACCACACTGCAATCCAGCATCGAAGTGACCGCTGCCTATACTTATGATCCTCTGGGACGCCGGATCAGCAAAACCGTCAATGGTGAACAAACGCAGTTTGACTGGCTGGGGAACACTTTACTCAGTGAATCTGGCCCTCAGGGTCAGAAAGACTATACCTACGGCGCCACAGGTTATGCCCCCGTCACTGTCGATGCAGATGGACAGGTTGCAGATGTGCTGAGTGATCACCTGTCCGCCCCGGTCGGGCTGATTCAGGCACAAAACCTGATCTGGCAACAGGCGAGGAGCTCGTTTGGCGTCGCAAGTGGCACTGCTCAGCGAGTCACTTTCAATATGACATCTTTCTCGCCCATTCAGGCCCGCCAATTCCAGATAATCTGGTGAATTCTGGTTATGATTCGCCCGGCCATCATCTGGCCGGGCTGAAGAAATATGACTGAGGGTAATCACTCCCCGTCATCGGGATAGAATCTGCCTTCCGGGGTGTAAGGTTCTTTGTCATCCACAATACTGTGCTGGCCACGAATTTCTTTCAGTTGGTTTTCCAGCATTCTTACTTGCTGATAATCACCCTCCTGATAAGCGGCTGTGAGGCGTAGTTCAATGTCTTCAATGCGTTCTCGGATACTCATTGTGACCTCCGGCTCAATCGCTGTAACACAGTGCCAGTCAGTGTCGTCCTGACACGTTCCACTAACAAGCATACTGTAAAATCGGCCACCTGTTTATTCCTATCTTGTACTGAACTTACTGTTGATTAGATGTATGAGGAATAAAAAAACCGGGAAGCCTGATGGGCTTCCCGGTGATGAGCGGTGAAAACAGCTTGGATTCAGTTTTATAGCGTATGTTTACGGACAGAGTCGCGATGAACAGATGTTCTCACTGACAAAGATTACACGCCAAATTCCTGGAAGAGTCTGCGGCAAGCCTGGCCGTCACGATGGAACAGATGACAGCGATGTGCCGGAATACCGACTTTGAGTACCTGGCCTGATTCAACATCCAGTATATCTGGCTGGCGGTAAACGAAATCCGCATCAACCCCTTTCAGATTCAGATACACCTGCGTTTCATTGCCCAGTTTTTCGACCACCTGAATGTCGCCTTCAACGGTAGCATCCCCTTCATCACCTGAGAGCAGGTGTTCAGGGCGAATACCCAGCGACATCCGATCACCGCGGGTGACTGTGGTGCCATCTACAGGGATCCAGAATGTGGTGCCGTTCGCCAACTGAACCATGACGCGCTCTTTTTCAACCTGCTCGACAAAGACGCTCATGAAGTTCATCTTTGGAGAGCCGATGAAACCGGCAACAAAGCGGTTCTCTGGATAATGATATAACTCAAGGGGCTTACCAACCTGAGAGACAAAACCGCCGTCTAACACCACAATCTTGTCTGCCATCGTCATGGCTTCAACCTGATCATGGGTCACATAGATCATGGTGCAGCCCAGTTGCTTATGCAGTTTGGCGATTTCAATCCGCATTTGCACACGAAGCGACGCATCCAGGTTGGACAAAGGTTCATCCAGCAGGAAAACATTGGGTTGCGCGACCAGTGTCCGGCCAATTGCAACACGCTGGCGCTGTCCGCCAGACAACGATTTGGGCTTACGGTCTAATAGGTGGCCTAACTGAAGAATGTCAGCGGCGTTTTCAACCCGCTTACGGATTTCTGCTTTATCGGCTTTGGCCAGCTTCATGCCGAACGACATATTGTCGAACAGGTTCAGGTGCGGATAGAGCGCATAAGACTGAAAAACCATCCCCACACCGCGCTGGGCTGGTGGGATGTCATTCATCCGCTGTTCGCCTATGTATAAATCACCTGAGGTAATGTCTTCCAGACCAGCAATACAGCGTAACAGCGTGGATTTACCGCAGCCAGATGGCCCGACAAACACCACAAATTCTCCTTCAGCGATATCCAGATCGACGTTTTTTGAAATCAGGTTATCGCCATAAGCTTTACTAACATTGCGTAAAGTGACACTCGCCATCTGGCTTCCCTCTATGTTATCTCTGGCCCGCACCATGGTAGATGCCATTCTGCGTACCAGTAAAGTCGGTGTAGAAAAAAACAGGGTAGCGCCCAAAGTACAGCGGCATTGGAGTGGCTGCTACCCGTAAACTGCGAAAATGACTTCCCCAACATTTCCGCAGGTGTGACGATGCCAAGTGGTGGACATCAATGTTGCTTCATGCAGCAACAGTCAACAATAAAAAGACAGTTTACCGTTGAACACGCTCAAGCCTTGCTGAGGTCGATGCCATTGTGCGTAAAACACCTGTGTCCAACATCCTCCCTGAACTATTCTTCTCAGGGGGATGAGCGGGGGAGGAGTATTCAGATCACATTTTCTCAGGCGGTGTGCTGTCTGCTGAAATCATTGCAAGTAGTATGTGCTCTCTGTCACGAATGATCGTTGTTTTTTGAACTTGGTCACCCACGGGGATGATTAGGATCACGATTTCCACTCTGCATGATGGGGGGCGTAGCGCCTGGGATGATGCTTCACAAGAATGACTGATAGATGATAGAGACTGGAAAATGTGTTGCCAATTGAAAACGCAACGTTAACCATCTGGAAGGATATAACAATGAAGAAAGTCCTCAGTACTGTCGCACTCTGTACCCTTGCCGCACTCAGTTCTGTTTCAGCGCATGCTGCCATTGAAGAAGGTCAGCTCACGATTTGGATTAATGGTGATAAAGGTTATAACGGCCTGGCTGAAGTCGGTAAAAAGTTTGAAGCTGAGACTGGCATCAAAGTCACAGTTGAACATCCGGACAAGCTGGAAGAAAAGTTTCCTCAGCTGGCTTCAACAGGAGACGGCCCGGATATCGTTCTATGGGCGCATGACCGTTTTGGGGGTTATGCTCAGGCTGGGCTGCTGACTGAAGTGAAACCTTCTGATGCCTATCGCAGTAAGTTTGCCGATTTCACCTGGGATGCCGTGTCGTATAACGGTAAATACGTGGGTTATCCGGTTGCAGTTGAAGCATTATCACTGATTTATAACAAAGATTTACTGCCGGAACCGCCGAAGAACTGGGAAGACGTGGCTGCACTGGATGCTGAGCTGAAAAAGAAAGGCAAACGCGCCATCATGTGGAACCTGCAAGAACCTTTCTTCACCTGGCCTCTGCTGGCAGCTGACGGCGGCTATGCCTTTAAATTCACGGCTTCCGGCTATGACGCGAAAGATGTTGGCGTGAACAACGAAGGTGCCAAACGTTCAATGAGCTTTGTGAAGAGCCTGGTAGATCAAGGTGTGATTGCACCAGATGTCGACTATGCCATTGCTGAGGCCGGCTTTAACAAAGGCGACGTGGCAATGACGATCAATGGCCCTTGGTCTTGGGCGAACATTGATAAAGCAGGCATCAACTACGGCGTGACCATGCTGCCGAAGCTGAATGGCAATCCGTCTAAACCATTTGTTGGCGTATTGACCGCTGGTATCAGCTCTGCTTCGCCAAATAAAGATTTGGCAGTTGAGTTTCTTGAAAACTACCTGCTGACAAACGACGGTCTGCGCACAGTGAACAATGACACCCCGCTGGGTGCGGTTGCGCTGAACTCGTTCCAGGAAGAGCTGAGCTCGGATGCCCGTATTTCTGCCACCATGGGGAATGCAATGAACGGTGAAGTCATGCCGAATATCCCTCAGATGTCTTCTTTCTGGTATGCAGAGAAAGCAGCGATTAACAATGTCGTGAATGGACGTCAGTCTGTTGAAGACGCATTAAATACTGTTGCTGATCGAATGACCAAGTAAACTTACCTATCGGAGCAAGCATCTGCTTGCTCCTTCCTCTGACGTACTGCGAGGAACGATGATGCAGTCTCATCCTGTTGCCGAACTGGCTCTTGACGCTACCGATATGACCATGAACTCAAAAAACAAACCTGCCCTGCGAACCTGGTTAAAGTGGGCTGCGCTGGGTGGAGTGAGCGCCATAAACGGTTATGCCACCATACTGATGTATGCACGTGCTGAATATGCATTTGCGTTACTCACTCTTATTCTGACTGCGCTGGGCGTGTATGTGTTCGCCCGCAAGAGCACCTATGCGCACCGCTATATTTATCCGGGGGTCGCCGGGATGATTCTGTTTATCATCTTCCCTCTGGTGTATACCGTTGGCCTCTCATTCACCAACTACAGCGGCAGCAATCAACTTAGCTTTCAACGCGCCCAGTCAGTGTTAATGGAGCAGTCATTTCAGACTGGAGAAAGCTATAGCTTTTCGCTGTATGGTGAGGAAGGAAGCTACCAGTTAGCACTCAATACTCAGGATGGCTGGTATCTGAGTGATCCCATTGATCTGAAGGCATTGCCAGAATCATTGAATCTGTCTTTGGCACAGCAACCATCAACAGAGGCAGCGCCACTCAAAACAGTGATTCAGAACCGTCAGCAGCTGAGCGCCCTGGTCGTCAGCTTGCCAAACGGCGATCACCTGACGATGTCGGGGCTGCGTAAATTTGCGGCCAGCCAGTCGCTTTTTGCACTGCAGGACGATGGTGAAACGCTGATCAACCAGCAGACCAAGCAGGTGTACAAACCCAATTGGGAGACGGGTTATTATCAGGAAGTCAACGAGGCAGGGCAGTTCATCGGTGAATCCATGTCACCGGGTTTTATCGTCAACAGCGGTTGGGATAACTTCACCCGGATATTTACCGATCCCGGCATTCAGGGGCCTTTTGTCAGCATTTTTATCTGGACCATCCTGTTCTCGGCCCTGACGGTTGTGTTTACCCTGGCCGTAGGTGTCGTCCTGGCGCAGGTGGTGTCCTGGGAAGCTCTGAAAGGGCGTGGCCTTTACCGTGTGCTGCTCATTTTGCCTTATGCCGTTCCTGCCTTTATTTCGATTCTTATCTTCAAGGGCTTGTTTAACCAGAGTTTTGGTGAAATTAACCAGGTTCTGCAAGGTCTGTTTGGTTTAAGCCCTGCATGGTTTACCGATCCGTTTCTGGCCAAAACCATGATTCTGATTGTGAACACCTGGCTGGGATACCCTTATATGATGATTCTGGCCATGGGTTTGCTTAAAGCCATTCCTGATGATTTGTATGAAGCGTCCGCCATGGACGGTGCCGGTCCGCTGGATAATTTCTTCCGCATTACGCTGCCGATGCTGGTGAAGCCGATGGTGCCGCTATTGATTGCCAGTTTTGCCTTTAACTTTAATAACTTTGTCTTGATTCAGCTGCTGACCAACGGCGCACCGGACATGCTGGGCACCAGCGTGCCAGCCGGCCATACCGATCTTCTGGTGAGTTATACCTATCGCATCGCATTTGAAGGTGCGGGCGGACAGGACTTTGGTCTGGCGGGGGCGATTGCTACCTTAATATTCTTGCTGGTTGGCGGTTTGTCATTACTGAATATGAAATTCACAAAACTGGATGCTGAGTAAGGGGAAGACTCATGGCGATGGTACAACCGAAATCTTTAAAATATCGCGTCTGGGCGACGCATATTGCAATGTGGTGCTTTCTGGCGCTGATCATGTTGCCACTGCTGATGGTGGTCGCTATTTCTTTCCGAGAAGGAAACTACGCCTCTGGTGAGCTGATTCCAAGTGACCCGTCACTGGAACACTGGAAACTGGCGTTAGGAATTGCCGTTGAACATGCCGATGGCAGTAAAACGCTGCCACCGTTTCCGGTACTGACCTGGCTTTGGAATTCTGTGAAAGTTGCGGGACTGACTGCCATCGGAATTGTGGCGTTGTCCACAACTTGCGCTTACGCTTTTGCCAGAATGCGCTTTGCCGGTAAAAGCCAAATTCTGCGTGCTATGCTGATATTACAGATGTTTCCGCCAGTATTGGCCTTGGTAGCACTGTATGCATTGTTCGACCGACTGGGTGCCTATGTTCCGTTTCTTGGCATGAATACTCACGGTGGGGTGGTCTTTGCTTACATGGGCGGTATTGCGCTGCACGTGTGGACAATTAAAGGATATTTTGAATCCATCGACAATTCACTGGAAGAAGCTGCAGCCTTAGATGGGGCGAGTCCGTGGCAGGCGTTCAGACTGGTTTTACTGCCGTTATCTGTACCTATCCTGTCTGTGGTGTTTATTCTTTCGTTTATTGCCGCTGTAACCGAAGTTCCTGTTGCATCTCTGTTATTACGTGATGTAAATTCCTACACATTAGCTGTTGGAAT
This sequence comes from Photobacterium sp. TLY01, assembly GCF_021432065.1. Lineage (NCBI taxonomy): Bacteria > Pseudomonadati > Pseudomonadota > Gammaproteobacteria > Vibrionales > Vibrionaceae > Photobacterium > Photobacterium sp. TLY01. The sequence goes on along the minus strand of NZ_CP090365.1, from coordinate 1,196,240 downwards.
GCAGCAATATTTGTATCCGCAAAATTACCTGTGGGGTGATTTCGCTGCCGCCGCTGTGTTGTCGGCACTGCCCATCACACTGGTATTTTTGCTGGCTCAGAAGTTTCTTGTCGGTGGTCTGACTGCCGGAGGGGTAAAAGGATAATGATAAAAAGGCCTGCTTTCACTTAGGTGCAGGCCACTCCCGAGATGAATACTTAGCTTTGGTTTGGCCGCCGATCTGTTAAGTCACTTCTCTCATATTATTGGCGTTGCTGCATAGCTGGACCTTCTTTTTGTTTTTTTACAAAAAGTGGTTTGATTAGTAACCATAGCCTGGTGTTTTCACCGGGCTTTTTATTATCTGCCTCACCAATAGCATTACACTTTACAGGGTCTTTTTAAGGTTCATACCTGACCTTTTCCGATGTTCCTGCTCATTATTTCCACATAAATGCCCACCTGAAAAATATGCCTTTTATTCATTCAGTGAATTCTGGCGATTGAATTTTTTTGCTTGTAATAATTTTACTTGTGTTTGTAGCTGAGAATATTAGTCTAATATGCGACTCGTTTTAATGTGAACGTGTTGTTATCAGCGAATCAGGCTTCAGGAGCAGGCAATGGATCCAATATTTTATATTGAGATTGAGGGTGTAATCTGGAAAGTAATGCCAGACGGAAGCTGGCAAAGACTGGCGCCAGATGAGCACATGGATCCAACCATCACGCTGGTTGAAGATACCGGTCAGGTTGAGCAAGCCGTTAAAGCTGGCGAGTCAGCCCCTGGAGCATCCGCGCCTGCGTCTTCAGAGAATGATACACCTGCATCATCCGCACCGGCCTCCTCCGATAATAGCCAGGATCTCTCCAGCGACAGCGCGGGTTTTGTCACCTATATCGCGCCAGACTTACCTGAAGTTTTGCCGGAAGCCGGTTTCGACACTCAGCCTACTTCGTATCGAGCTGAGAGCAATTCCCCGACTGATGGCGTTCTAAACCTGTTAAGTACAGATGCCAGACTGACCGTCCGTATTGATGATGGTGGCGACGGTTACGAAAACCAATTTGAAGTGCCATCGGTCACGATCAGTGGTGATGCCATCGACATTCGGGACGGGTGGACAATTAGCGTCACGGTTACCGATGTAAACGGCAAGACACTGTCGCTTTCAGCAAGGGTCAAGGATGAAAGGTACGAGATTGATAATGTTGATTTGAGCGGCCTTGCCGAAGGCCCGCTGGACGTTTATGCCGTTGCGACGGACGTGCTGGATAACAGCGTCGATGCGTCAGATTCGACCATTAAAGATACGCTGGCTGAGCTCAGTGTAGAGATGGACGGTAACGGCGATAATTATCTGAATCTGGCCGAAATCAGTCAGGAGCAGACAAAAGTCACGCTACAACTGACACATGTCGAAGATGGTCAGCCTGTAAAAGTTACCATTTCTGATTCAGCCGGCAATACCCTGGAATATGACGGTATCGTTTCAGCAGGTCAGGTTGTGCTGGATAACTTGGATCTGTCGTCTCTGGCTGATGGACAGCTAACCGTTAGTGCTGCCACCAAAGATGTCGCGGGCAACCCGGCCTCTGGCACAGACACCATCATCAAAGATACTCAGGCCACTATCACTGTGGGGGTGTTTGGCAACGGCGATGATTACCTCAACAAAGAAGAGTCGGTCTCAAGCTGGGCCGGCGGCACAGTATCTAATGTGGAAGACGGACAGACAGTTTATGTCACAGTCACTGATTCAGACGGGACAAGCATTCAGGTGGAAACCACCGTTATTAACGGAAAGTGGTTCGCCAGTGGTGATATTTCGTCGTTGGCGGACGGCGAAGTCACAGTTACGGTAGAAACCACAGATATTGCAGGCAACCCGGCGACCAGTACAGATACCATCATCAAAGATACCCAGGCAGCTGTGACGGTTGATATTGACGGTCAGGGTGATAATTTCCTCAATCAGTTTGAAGTGCCTGGCAGTGTGATCACAGGCACGGTCGGAGATGTCGAAGACGGCCAGACGGTATTTGTTACCATCACAGACATCAACGGCGACACAGTCACGGCGCAGACCACAGTATCCGGTGGCGTGTGGCACCTGCCGGATCAAGATCTGCGCGGGCTGGCGGACGGCGAGCTGACGGTTCTGGCAGAAACCACAGATATCGCAGGCAACCCGGCCTCTAATACCGATACCATCATCAAAGATACTCAGGCGGCGATCTCGGTCGGAGTGTTTGGCAATGGCGATAACGTGATCAATCAGGCTGAATCAGTCTCCAGCTGGGCCGGCGGTACGGTGTCCAATGTCGAAGACGGCCAGACCGTGACAGTCTCAGCAACGGATGTGAACGGGCTGACGATTCAGACGCAGACCACTGTGGTGGACGGCAAATGGGTGGTGAACGGCGATGTCTCGTCACTGGCGGACGGTGAGCTGACCATTACCGTCGAGACCGTGGATGTGGCGGGTAACCCGGCGTCCAGCACCACAAGCATACTGAAAGACACGCAGGCGGGCATCACGGTTGATATCGACGGTAAAGGCGATAACTACCTTAACAAAGTCGAAGTGCCTGTCTCTGATATCACAGGTACAGTCACTGGCGTTGAAGACGGCCAGAGCGTGACTGTGACCATCACAGACATTCATGGTGACAGTGTCACTACGCAAGCCACGGTTTCCGCAGGCGCTTGGTCTGTTGACGACCTGGATCTCAGCAGCCTGGCAGACGGCGAACTGACAGTTCTGGCAGAGACCACGGATATCGCAGGCAACCCGGCCTCAAACACAGATACCATCATCAAAGACACTCAGGCCGCTGTTACGGTTGTCATCGACGGCAAAGGCGATGACTTCCTTAATGCCGCTGAAGCCCCGGTCAGTGATATTTCCGGCACGGTCGAAAATGTTGAAGACGGCCAAAGTGTGTCTGTCACTGTCACCGACATGAACGGCAACACAGTTTCCCAAGACGCCACAGTGACAGGTGGCGTCTGGTCAATTGATAATCTGGATCTCAGCAGCCTGGCGGATGGCGAGCTGACGGTTCTGGCAGAAACAACGGATATAGCAGGCAACCCGGCTTCCAATATCGATACGATTGTCAAAGATACCCAGGCGGCCGTCACGGTTGTCATCGACGGCAAAGGCGATGACTTCCTCAATGCCGCTGAAGCCCCGGTCAGTGATATTTCCGGCACAGTCGAAAACGTTGAAGATGGCCAGAGTGTGTTTGTCACTGTGACTGATATTCACGGTGATACAGTCACGAAAGAGGCGATAGTGTCGGGTGGCGTCTGGTCAATTGACGATCTGGATCTCAGCAGTCTGGCGGATGGCGAGCTGACGGTTCTGGCAGAAACCACGGACATTGCCGGCAATCCGGCTTCCAATACCGATACGATTGTCAAAGATACTCAGGCCGCTGTCACGGTTGTCATCGACGGCAAAGGCGATGACTTCCTCAATGCCGCTGAAGCCCCGGTCAGTGATATTTCCGGCACAGTCGAAAACGTTGAAGACGGCCAGAGTGTGTTTGTCACTGTGACTGATATTCACGGTGATACAGTCACGAAAGAGGCGACAGTGTCGGGTGGCGTCTGGTCAATTGACGATCTGGATCTCAGCAGCCTGGCAGACGGTGAGCTGACGGTTCTTGCAGAAACCACGGACATTGCCGGCAACCCGGCCTCCAATACAGATACGATTGTCAAAGATACTCAGGCGGCCGTCACGGTTGTTATCGATGGCCAAGGCGATAACTTTCTGAATGCGGTTGAAACCCAGGTCAGTGATCTTTCCGGCACGGTCGAGAATGTTGAAGACGGCCAGGTGGTTTCTGTCACTGTCACCGACATCAACGGCAGCACAGTGACCCAAGACGCCACAGTGACAGGAGGCGTCTGGTCAATTGACGATCTGGATCTCAGCAGCCTGGCGGATGGCGAGCTGGCGGTTCTGGCGCAAACCACAGACATCGCAGGCAACCCGGCTTCAAATACAGACACCATCATCAAAGACACCCAGGCAACCATCACGGTTGATATCGACGGTAAAGGCGATAACTACCTCAACAAAGACGAAGTACCTGTCTCTGATATCACAGGCACAGTCACTGGCGTCGAAGACGGCCAGATCGTGACTGTGACTATCACAGATATTCATGGTGACAGCGTCACCGTGCAAGCCACGGTTTCCGCAGGCGCTTGGTCTGTTGACGGTCTGGATCTCAGCAGTCTGGCAGAAGGTGAGCTGACCGTTCTGGCGGAAACCACGGATATCGCAGGTAACCCGGCCTCAAACACAGATACCATCATCAAAGATACTCAGGCAGCTGTTACAGTCACCATAGACGGCAAAGGCGATGACTTCCTCAATGCTGCTGAAGCCCCGGTCAGTGATCTGTCCGGCACGGTCGAAAACGTTGAAGATGGCCAGCTTGTGTCTGTCACTGTCACTGACATTAACGGCAACACAGTTTCCCAAGACGCCACAGTGACGGGTGGCGTCTGGTCGATTGACGATCTGGATCTCAGCAGCCTGGCGGACGGCGAACTGACGGTTCTGGCAGAAACCACGGATATTGCAGGCAACCCGGCTGTGAATACCGATACGATCGTCAAAGATACTCAGGCGGCCATTTCGGTTGAGATATTAAGTCACGGTGATAATTATCTGAATCAAGAAGAATCGGAGTCCAGCTGGGCCGGTGGCACTGTGTCCAATGTCGAAAACGGACAGACTGTCTATGTCACTGTGACGGATTCAGCCGGCACCAGTATTGAGCTGGAAACCACAGTCGTTGATGGCAAATGGACCATCAATGGCGATATTTCGTCCCTGGCCGAAGGCGAACTGACAGTCAAAGCCGAAACCACAGACATTGCCGGCAACCCGGCCACGTCAGAAGCTTCGGTGATCAAAGATACACTGGCCGCCATTACTGTCGAGATTGACGGCAAGGGCGATGAATACCTGAATAACGTGGAATCGCCGCTCAGCGATATCACAGGTACGGTCAATGATGTCGAAGACGGTCAGACGGTATTCGTGACCATCACAGACATCAACGGCGACACAGTGACGGCGCAGACGACAGTTTCCAGCGGCGTGTGGAGCCTGTCGGATCTGGATCTCAGCGGCTTGTCTGATGGTGAGCTGACCGTACAGGCGGACACCACAGACATTGCAGGCAACCCGGCCACCAACACAGATACCATCATCAAAGATACCCAGGCGGCGATTACGGTCAATGTAGACAGCGGAGACGATAATTTCCTCAATCCGTCTGAGCTGCCTGCCACTCGTTTGTTCGGCACCGTCACGAATGTCGAAGATGGTCAGACGGTGACCATCCTGGTGACCGACAGTAATCATGTGTCGCACAGCTTCACCGCCACGGTGAACCAGGGCGCCTGGGAAATCACGGAAGATTTGTCAGCACTGGCAGATGGCCCGCTGAGTGTCACTGCAACCACCAGCGATCTGGCCGGTAACCCGGCCAGCGCAACAGATAACACAGTCGTGATTGATACGCAGGTGACCATAGACATCGACACGCTTGATGGATTGGGAATCTACAACTTTAAAGGCGGCAACCTGACTTCGTTACAAGGAACGACGACAGGTGCTGAAGCAGGACAGACGGTCAAAGTGACTGTCTCTGACGGGACGAACAGTGTCTTGCTGACCGGTCAGATCGCGGCGGATGGTCGCTGGCTGATCGAGAATATCGACATCAGCGCACTGAATGCACAGGCAACCTGGACCATGGATGCCAGCGTGACCGATTTGGCCGGCAACCAGGCCACGGATGACATGCCGACATTGGTGTTGCCTGACAGCGTCTTGCTGGAAGAATCTGAATTGGGCGCAAATGGCGATGGCACATCTGAAGCCGTGTCAGAGATTCACATTCAATTTGCTGAGTTCAGTATTCATGCGGATCAGCCTTATCTCAATGCACTGACGTCAAACGGTCTGTCAGTCAGTGCCGAATTATCTGCCGATGGACAGAGCCTGAATGTCATTCGCAGCGATGGCAAGCTGGTGCTGAGCGCTGTGATTAACGGAGCTGGAGATGGGATAACCGTCACCCTGCATGCGCCGGTCGATCAAGGTATCGGTACCGACACCACACAAACAGCCATTATGATCGAAGGCACACAGCAGGATGCGGACGGCACCACAGAAACCGTTCTGGCACCAGTTGTGACCTATATTCTGGATTCGGAACCCGTCGCGGAAGATGACAGCTTTGATGTTGTCGAAGCCTCACTCAGTTCAGGCAATATTCTTGCCAATGATTATGACCTGGACAAAGGTCTGGTTGTACGTTTCATTCGTCATGATTTTGATGGTGATAACGTCATGGAAGACGCGGCGATCCCAGTTGGCGGGAGTGCGCAATTTACGACGGCACAAGGGGTTCTGACTATTTACAGTGACGGCCGCTGGACACTGGAAGCCGACCGTGATCTGGATAACAGTCAGGAACAAACGGTGCGGTTTTCTTATCTGGCCGGTGACAGCGATATCGATTATGACATTGCAGACGTTGTCATCAATGTCCATGACGGTGCCGCGGGAAAAATTGTCGACGATGCCGCGACGGCCACTGAAGGCAAAGTGTCCGACGGTGCCCAGTCTTTTGATGGCAGCATTCAGTTTATTGCCGGTTCAGATGATCCTGCCACGGCGACGTTTGCTTTCGACCCGGCAACGCTGGCTTCGTTAAATGCGCTTCAATTGACGACGGGTGCGGATAATCAGCTGATTCAGTTTACGCTCAGCAGTGATGGCCGGGTGATCACCGGCACCACGGCTGAGGGCGAGATCGTACTTAGTATGACCATGTCCGGCAGGGTGGTCGGCAGTGACATTGAAGGCAATGTTCAGCTGACGTTAGAACGGCCGATGAATCACACCACTGCGAACGACGCCATCATTTTGCCGGTGACGATTATCGGTGAAGACTCGGACGGGACGACGATTCCTGCAGGCGAATTTGTCTGGACTATCAAAGACGGGGCTGACCCGCAACTGAGCTCTGTATCAGGTGTTAACCTCAATGAAGATGATCTGGCGTCCGGGGATGTTGTCGGGCAAGGGAGCTTCGATCTCACTGTCGGCAGCGATGCCATTCAGAGCCTGGCATTTCATCTTGCTGATCAGCCGGATTTAAGCAGCGGCGGTGAGACGATCACCTATACGCTGTCAGCCGATGGCAGTCTGTTGACAGCCTGGGCCGGTGGCGAAGAAGTCTTTACGGTTCAGTTGGGAAGCTATCAACCGGAATCCGACACTACAGTCACGTATGACTTCACGCTGAAAAAAGCCATCGATCAGCTCAATGGCGAGACGGCACTGCCTCTGGTGGTGACTGTGATTGATGATGACGGTGACAGTTCAACATTAACGCTTCCTATTGATCTGAATGACAGCCAGTCCGGTGGCATTACTTCCGGGGCCATCTCTGTTACAGAATTACCTAAGGTTGAAGCGGCACTGGATGCCGATGCGACAGTGTCGCTTACGGTTACAGCGAACAAGGATCCGATTGTCAAAATCGGCCTCCAGCTGAACAATGGCGATCCGGTTCTGGACAGTAACGGCCAGCCCGTTACCCACGACCACGAAGCGCTGATCTGGCGCGATAATGGTGATGGCAGTTACGATGCCATCCTGCCAAATGGTCAAAGCGTGTTTACGGTGACCTTGCCTGAAACGATCTCGGTAGCTTCAGGTACGACAGCAAGCGTGGATCTGGATTTCTCACTGCACAAGCCAATCGATCACGGTGACTCAGGTCAGGAAGATACTCAGATTGATCTGACGCTGCCTGTGGTTGTCACAGACAGTGATGGCACGCAGCAACAAGCGGATACGACAGTGACTGTCTTTGATGGTAAAGATCCGGTGTTGTCGGTGACGGGCGCCATCTCTGTGGATGAAGATGGCTTGCTGGGTGATGGCACAGAAGCGGGCATTGTGTCAGCAACGCCTGTGATATCTGTCGCGAAAGGCAGTGATGATATTGCTGAAATCGTCCTGGATGTGGATGCTTTCAATGCCCTGGGCTATCAAAGTGGCGGCGAGGCTGTGTTGCTGAGTGATAAAGATGTCAATGGCTGGTACATCGCGAAAACGCAGACTTCAGGTGACGAGGTATTCAGGCTTAAACTCAACAACGATGGCACAACGGAGTTTGTTTTAGTCTCCGCGCTGGATCATCCGTCGGGTAACGGAGAAAACAACCTGCCGCTCAACTTTGACGTTCATGCGGTTGATGTGGATGGTGACACGTCCGACAGCGTGACACTGACTGTGAATGTGCAGGATTCCGTACCGGAAGGCACCGACAGTACCCTGGAACTGGTTGAAGGCGAAAGCTTCTCAACCAATTTGCTGACCGATGTTCGTCTGGGCGCCGATGGCGGAGAACTGAACCGTTTCACCTATAACGGCGTGGAATACAATTTCGCAAGCGAAGGGGTTGATTATTTTGATGTCAATCTGGTCAATACCGAAAACAATGAAATCTATGGCTCTTTCCGTTTGCACAAGGATGGCCGGCTGGATCTGACCACAGAAGGTGCGGTGCAGACGGATCCAACCATCATTGATGATCTGACCTATGTGGTTCGTGATCATGATGGCGATGAAGCAACCAATACTGCGAATCTGACTCTGGGCGATAACGCCGGCAGTATCCGGACATTGAATGCTGAAACGGTAGAAGATACCCAAACCGGCGCTTTGCATATTGTCGTCACACCCGGTGATAACGATCAGGGTGAGCAGGTCACTTCGATTCAAATCAGCGAGGCATCCCTTCAGGGCGGCACCTTGTATCTGAATGGCGAAGCGCTGACGGCGGTCGATGGTGTGATTGTTCTCTATGGCGATCAGTTAACCCAAATCGGTGACGGAAGAGCGGTAGAGCCCGCCGGAGATCTCACTTATTTACCGCCTTTCAATCAGTCTGATACCACGACTCAGATATCATTGGATATATCAGCAATCATCAGCACTCATAACGACTCAAAAGTCATTGATGCAACGCTTGATGTCTCCGTTTTGCCTGTCGCCGATGCCCCGGAATGGGCGGAGTCCACCTTCGTTTATGATCTGGTGGAAGATGATCCCAATGCGCCCACGCTGGACATCACAGCCAATCTGGTGGATCAGGACAGCTCAGAAAGTTTGAGCTACAAACTGAGTGGCATTCCTGACGGCATTACCCTGATGCTTAACGGCAATGTGGTTCAGGAAGGAAAAGCCTATACGCAGGCACAGTTGTCGCAGATGACCATTCGGGCCGATGCCAATCTGGCCGGTGTTTTCACCTTCACCGTCATCGCAATTGCCACTGAGAGCGGCAATGTGTTTGCTGACAGCAGTGATAAAACCGCACAAATCAACCATCAAGTCACAGTGAATGTCAGTCCGGATGCCGATGCGCCCCAGTTATCTGTTCAGGATTATAAAGGGCTTGAAGATCAAGCCATTAACCTGAATAACATTATTACGGGTCAGCTGGCAGATAAGGACGGTTCAGAAACCCTCTCTTATCGTATCGAAGTGCAGGATGGCTGGTTAATTGAAGGCGGTACGGCGCAGGAAGTGTCACCGGGCGTCTATGTGGTCTCTGCAGATGAAGTGGCTGCAGGCCAGATCAGGCTCATTCCGAAGCAAGATATCAGCTCTGTGACTCAATCTTTGTCAGTCAAAGTGACAGCAATCGCCACTGAGTCCACAGCCGATGGGTTGGATCCGATCCATCAGACGGCAGAGAGCAGCACCCAAACCATCAATATTGAACTCAAAGGTGTGGTCGATGCCCCGGATGTCACAGATGGCGGGCAGGGCCACTGGCAGTTTGACTCTGACACTCAGGTGATTTCAGGTACTTCACCTTTTGCTGAAGACAGCTTGATCCCGCTTGATTTTATGCTCAGTACCTCAGACGACGATCAGTCTGAAGTGCTGAATTTGCTGTTAACCAACCTGCCGGATGGGTTTACCCTGGTTGATAGCGCAGGCAATCCCTTGACGCTGCCAATCGCCAATGTTGATCCCGACACCGGCATCCAGTACCAGATCACCAGCGAACAATTACAGAATACATATATCAAGGCCCCGCAGGATTTCAGCGGCGATATTCACCTGGATATTCTGGTGGTTTCAACAGAACCGGACGGGGACTCAGGCACGTTTAATCTGGGGGTGGATATCACTGTGTCTCCTGTGGTTGATGAACAGGATGGCACCATTTTCACGGCGGATGGCATCGAAGACAGAGAAGCCAGTGTGACCGTGTTACCTGTGCCCAGCCAGGATGTGGATGGCAGTGAAGCACTGACGGGATATAAGATTGATTCTCTTCCTGAGGAACTGACGCTTTACTTTGATGGCGTTGAGATTCAGGTGCCGGAAGGCGGGCTGGATGTCAGTACGCTTGATCCGGATGCGAGCCTGGCTGAGCTGTTCCAAAGTGGCCGGATAACCGTCCGTGCCTCTGAAGATCTGAGCGGTACATTCAAGCTCCCTGTGTCTTATCAGGTGACAGACACCTCACCAGATCATCCCTCAGACACAGACGTCAAATGGATTCAGGCACAGGTGGATGTTCAGTTTCATGGCCGGGTAGAACTGGATACCCGTCTGGAATCAACGACTGAAGTGCTGAAAAGCACAGATGGCGGGCCGATCGATTTGTCCGATTCCGTCTGGTTTGTCGATGCGGATCTGGATGGGTCTGAATATCTGGATTACATCCTGATTAAGATGCCTGCCGGTTACAACTTTATTGTCGAGCATCCTAATGGCGCGACTCAGGATGCAGACGGAAACTGGGTCATTCCCGCCACGGGGCTGACCAGCGACTCGTTCCAAGAGCAGGCGGCCATGCTGTTGCAGCAAGCCACGATTTCCAGCGCCTCAGATACGGGTATTGTTGAAATTATTGTCAGTGCCCGTGTGATTGACGATCAAGATGCGCGCTTTATTGATACGCCTCTGAATATACAGATTACCGGCCACTCTGGTGGCGGAACCTGTGATCCTGTCGGGACACCGGACGACATTCAGGATAACAGCCAGCCAGTCCATACCCAGGAAGGTGAACCGATTGATCTGAGCGGTTTGCTGAACCCGGACGTTGCCAGCGATCCCGACAATGCGCTTTCCTTCTTTGTTGATGCTTCAAGCTTACCTGAAGGGGTGACGATTCAGGGGCAAGGCGTCATTACAGAATACGATAAACAAGGCAATGTGATTGGCTATACCATTCCACCGGAAGGTTTAGCCACCCTGCAGGTGGTGGGCCTGGATGAAGACTGGGCAGGCAACCTGGTTCTGAATATCGCTGTGATTGAAACCTCGGGCTGTAACGGTGACAGCGTCACGACTAATCAGCAGATCAACATCGTGGTTGAGCCGGTCGTGGATGAGATGACGCTCACGTCTGATGTCACCAGCATGCAGGAAGATGTTGCCGCGGATATTAATCTGGCGCTTGTGTTGGGTGACAGTATTGAGAGCGGCCAGAGTATCGAGGGAGAAGGGATCCCCAGCGAAGGGAAGGAAACCGTGAATTCACTGACCCTGACTTTGCCTGTTGGTTGTGAACTGGTTGCTGATGATCCGGGGTTGTTATCCTATCAGGGGAATGGGGTCTGGCTTGTCAGTGATCCCGCCCGTCTGGACGAAATCACCTTAGTGCCGCCCGCTCATTTCAGTGGTGATATCACGATCACTGCGACCGCAAACATTACCGATGAAGCAACCGGTGTGGCCGTCACAGATACCGCAGACAAGTCTGCCACGATCACGATTAACGTTGCCCCCGTTACCGATCTGGCTCAATTAACGGCAGAAGATGTTACCGGTGATGAAGACAGCTATATTGCGCTGTCAAACCTCAGCGCTTCTCTCATCGATACGGATGGATCTGAAACCTTGTCTTTGTCCATTAAAGGCGTACCTGATGGTGCGGTACTGGTGCTGAAACAGGGCGATGAATATGTGCTGTTACCGAACAATGGCTATGACGGCGGCACATTTAACGGCACACCGACCATGGCCTGGCAGGTACAACCGGATCAACTGGGGAGCATCTACATCTTGCCACCGCAGGATTTCAGTGGTGACCTGCCACTGACGCTCGAAGCGATGACCCAGGAGATTGGCACCACAGATGTGAAATTTACCACGGAAGATTTTACGGTTGGGGTGAATCCGGTGGGGGACAATGCCCAGTTCTTTGGCGTGCCCGATTCGATGTCGGGCAGTGAAGGGGATCCAATCACTGTCCCGGTAAATATCACCAGCGCTGAAACCAGCAGCGATGAATTTATTTCGCTGACGGTAACAGTGAATGCAGATTCTGATCCCAGCGCGCTGATTGGGCTTGATCGCATTAAAGTTGGCGATCTGTTTGCCCGTTTTATGCTCAATGCCGATGGCAGTATGCAAGCAACTTTGATTGTGCCGGCCAGCCAGGTCGACAGTTTTGAGCTCTATGCCGGTGATGCATTCGGCGATTTGAATATCACGCTGACGGCCTCAACGGTGGACAGCAATCAGGTTCTGGGTGCCCACGTGACCGATCACGGGCCTGAAACGACACAAGATATGGTGATCACGATAACGCCAGTGGTGGATACACCGGTTCTGACCGTCGAGTACCCCAGCATCATTGCGGAAGCCAATGGCCAGATTCCGCTGGGTTTATCTTTGGCGCTGATGAATCCTGCTGCGAATGAGGCAGGCACACTGACCATTTCCGGATTACCGGATGGCATGACATTATCGGCAGGCACAAAGCAAGGCAGTGACTGGATTATCGATCAGAGCGATGTCGACGGACTGAGCATTGCCGGAGGTTACAGTGGCAGCAGCGACTTTGAGTTGTCGATAACCCCTTCTGCGACACTTGGTGGCGATACCGCCACCGGCATGCCGCAAAATATCCAGGTCAGCCTGACAGAACCCGGTGATAACAGTTTTACCGCAACCAGCGAGGCGGATCGCTTTGTCCTGGACGGCGGAACCGCTGGCTCCCCATCAACGGATACCATTATGAACTTTGACTATTCTGCTGACAGCGATGCCATTGATTTAAGTGGCATACTGGCTGGGCTGAATATCACCGACGGTGCGTCGGCAGATGCGGTGATTGATTTCGGAGAAACTGCATCGGGCATTGAAATTCATGTCAAACCGGATGAAAGCCAGGTCGAGCAAATTATCGTGCTGGATAACGTCTCTCGTGATGATCTTTACGGTGGGAATGCCTCAGGGGTTTCTGAAGCTGAATTGCTCCAGAAAATGATTGATGACCAAAACTTAATTGTAAATAGCTGAGCATGAAGATGTCGGATAAACCGCTGAAAGATGAATGGCTGGAAACGGTGCTTTGGTTCTGCCGTCATTATGGTCTGCGTTGCCACCCATTGAAGGTGACATCAGGGCTGCCATTGGAGCAAGGCCTGCTGACTGAAACGCTATTTATACGTGCGGCGGCGCAGGTACAACTGGAAAGTGGTGCTATAGACAAACGCCTTCTTGATCAGGCGACCTTGCCTGCAGTGGCGACTTCGTTAGCCGGCCTGCCCGTGATTCTGATTGCGAAAGATCAGGGGCAATACAGGGTGCATTTCCCGGGACAAAACACCGAAGAACAGCACTGGTCAGAAGAGCAAGTTCAGCAAGCGATACAGCCGGAAATCTGGCAGGTGTCAGCCGTGCCGCAAAGCGACAGCCGGGTCGATGATGTGAAACCAGCGAAGCCGCAGCATTGGTTTCGTGCCGTACTCAGGGAAGTACGCCCCTGGTACAGAGATATGTTTGTGGCTTCGGTTGTCATCAATTTACTGGCGCTGGTCATGCCGCTGTTCACGATGAATGTGTACGACCGGGTTGTTCCCAATCAGGCATTTAACACGCTCTGGGTCTTGTCTGTTGGTGTGCTGGTGGTGATTGTGTTCGACTGGCTGCTGCGCAGTGCACGAAGCTCAGTCACGGATATGGCCAGCCGGTATCTGGATAACAAATTGTCGGCTCAATTGTTCCAGCGGGTCATGGGCATGCAGCTGGAGCACAGGCCACAGTCGGTGGGGGCGTTTGCCCGCCAGCTGCAGGAGTTTGACAGTGTCAAAGATTTCTTTACGTCGATCACCCTGGTGGCATTGATTGATTTACCTTTTACTGTTCTGTTTTTATTGCTGATTGGCTGGCTGGGCGGGGTCATGATGTTTGTGCCTGTCACTGTTATGTTGGCTTTGCTGCTGTTGAGTGCCGTCATGAAAAATAAGATTGCCGACACTTTCACAGAATCCGGCCGCTACGCCACGCAACGACAGGCCCAGTTGTTTGACAACCTGAATTCGCTGACGGAAATCAAGCAGAATAATGCGGAAGGTTTGGTGCAAAAACGCTGGGAACAAACAGTGGTTGCCTTGTCTGAGTGGCAGACACAGTCGAGATATTATTCAAACCTGGTCTCGCACTCGATTATGAGCAGCCAACAACTGGTGACCGTCTTTCTGATTGCGCTGGGTGTATATCAAATTGCGGAAGGTCACCTGAGCATGGGCGGATTAATTGCCATCGTGATGTTAAGCGGCCGGGCGGCCGGATCGGTCAATCAGCTCTCTATGCTGCTTTTGCGTTATCAGCAAACCCGCTCGGCCATAGAGGGCCTGAACCAGATTATGGCTTTACCGCAGGAAGAAACACCGCATCAGGTGATTGATCGCGGCGAATTTAAAGGCAGTTTCGCCCTTGATAACGTGAGTTTTCGTTACCCGGGTTCAGAGCTGGATGTCCTGGAAACGCTGACGTTCAATGTGAAAGCCGGTGAACGCATTGGCATCATCGGTAATGCGGGGTCAGGTAAATCCACACTGATGGCGCTGATCGCCAGACAACTGCAACCAACACATGGACAAATGTATTACGAGCAACTGGATGCCAATTTGTGGCCACCCAGCGTGATACGAGATGCCGTAGGTTGGGTAGGACAAACGCCAGGATTTGTCTTCGGTACCGTTTATGAAAACATTACCTTTGGTCATGACGTCATCGATGAAACACGTTTGGCAAACGCGATTGAATTCTCCGGATTAAATGCTTATATGCCGCGTTTGGCGCAGGGACTGGAAACTCAGGTGGGTGAAAATGGCCGGCATCTCTCTGGTGGACAGAGACAGGCTGTGGCCATCGCCCGGGCATTTTATCGCCATCCCTCTCTTTTACTGATGGATGAACCCACCACAGGGTTAGACAAACAGGCAACGGCACAGCTTTTCCAGAGCATTCAAAGGCTGCCGAGAAGTACTGCTATGGTTATCTGTTCTCATCAGCCGTCATTTTTATCGCTTTGTGACCGTATTTTGGTGCTGGATAAAGGCAAGCTGGTGGCCGATGGCAAGCCACAGGACATTCTGTCCCGTCAGGAAGGCAGGCAGAACAGCCGGATTCGTTCAGTCAGCATCGTGAAAGGGGGTCAGCATGAGTAGTCAGATCATGTGGTCCAACAATCGTCAGGCTTACCGGTCACGTAAGCTGATTTGGCTGTGTGTCGCGCTGTGTGCAGCCACCCTGATTTGGGCCAGTTGGGCCAAGCTGGATGAAGTGGTCGTAGGCGAAGGAAAAGTGGTTCCCACATTATCGGTACAAAAGATTCAGAGCCTGGAAGGCGGCATTATCAGGCAGGTATTAGTGAGTCAGGGCGACCGGGTGAGTCAGGGCCAGCCTTTGATGATCTTGGACGATACCCGCTTTCGCGCTGCTTATCAGGAGGCCGGCCAGCAGGTCCAGAGCTTACTGGCTCAGGAAAAGCGACTCAAAGCCGAGCTGGGGAGTGTGAAGGTGAATCCAAAGGCAGACGATTGGCGTCAGCAAGTTGTCATCGATAAGCAGCCATTGGACATTGATCCGGGCTTACCCGCTGAGCTGAATGCGAGAGCCAACTATGCTGAGCGTTTAGAACAACTTGCTTCTGAACTGGAGCAGGCGAAGTTTCGTATTGATCAGCAGGATCAGGCATACCGAGATACTCAGAACACCATACAGACGCTCAAGCGCAGTCTGGAAATTGTCGAAAAAGAGATCTCAATGCTCAGGGATGTTGTGGCAAGCGGTGCCGTGGCCGAAGTTGAGCTGCTTAAACTGAGACGTGACTATGTCAAGCTGGTGGGTGATTTGGCCAGCGCCAACACTTTGGCACAAAAGCAGAAAGCGACTTATTCTGAAGCGATTGTTGATTTCAGAGGGATCGCGTTTGATTTTCGCTCCAAGGCACAGGGCCAGTTAAACGAAGTCTCGGCCAAGCTGGCTCAGCTGAATGAAAGCCAGCAGGCACTGGCCGATCAGCTCAAAAGGACACAAATTTTATCCCCGGTGGATGGCACGGTCAAAGATGTGTTGATCCGCTCGATTGGCGGCGTTGTTCGTCCCGGAGAACCCATGATGGAATTGGTGCCTTATAACAGCAGTCTGATTGTCGAAACCAAAATTTCGCCTCAGGATATCGCCTTTGTGCACGTGGGACTCGAAGCGACGGTAAAATTTTCCGCTTATGACTTTGTGATTTATGGCGGTCAGAAAGGCAAAGTCATTTATGTCAGTGCTGATGCACTGCAAACGGAAGAAGGGGATGCTTATTACCGGGCGCATATCCGGCTTGATGCAAATGAAGAGGCGCAGCCTTTCACGATCATACCCGGTATGCAAACAGCCGTTGATATATTGACCGGCCAGAAAACTGTTCTGAGCTACTGGCTTAAACCTTTATTAAGAGCGAAAGAAGTTGCTCTGCGTGAACCCTAATAACAACAAGGACAGGATAGGTAATGCGATCCAAACGACTATTGATGACTTGTATGCTGGGCTTGACCCCGATGGGAATATCCTCTGCTTATGCACTTTCCCTGGAAGAATCGGTTGCAGCGGCCATCGATTACAGCCCGGAAGTATTGGGACAATATGCCAGATTTCAGTCTGTCGTCAGAGATCAGGACGAAGCGCAAGGCTTCTATTTGCCCCAGGTTAATCTTTACGCGGCGGCGGGCTATGAAGAAACCCGTTATAGCAGCGGGAATAAAATTGCGCCGGATGACAGAGGACTGACACGCACTGAAATGGGCGTAAAAGTGTCACAGCTGATTTTTGATGGCATGAAAACATCCGCCAATATTGACCGCCTGGGCTACGAGGCTGAGTCTGAGCGACTGACACTGATCGCCGACGCAGAAAATGTTGCACTCGATGTAGTGCGTGTGTATCTCGAGTACCTGAAATCTCAGCAAATTCTTGAGTTAAGCAAACGCAATGTGATCGATCATGAAACCATTTATAACAATATTCTTGACCGGAAAAAGAAAGGGCTGAGCAGTAACTCGGACTTGGCTCAGATTGCTGCCCGTGTGGCTACGGCGAAATCTACGCTGATTTCTGCCCAGAATAATCTGTACGATCAGGAAGCCCAGTTTATGCGCCTGGTCGGGCTGCCGACCAAAGAACTGGTGACGCCTGTATTTGATTACAGCTTGTTGCCGCCTGATCTGGATATCGCGATCAACCAGGCCGTTGAAAATCATCCGGAGATCCAGGCAGCCATCCTGGATATCAAAGCGGCTCGCGAAGAAGTCAGGCGTGAGAAAGGGGGCTATTACCCTGAGCTGAAACTGGAAGCCTATGGCAACAAAAATGACAACATCGGGGGCGTCGAAGGGCCGGAGGAAGATGCCCGCGTGATGCTGACACTGGATTATGATTTGTTCAACGGTGGCAGCACCAATGCCCGCGTGGAATCGGCTGCCTGGCGCGCAGAGCAAGCCAGATCAATCCGTTTAAGAGCGGAACGTCAGGTGCGCGAAGGAACAACACTGGCGTGGAATGCCTATAACATGCTGGATAAACAAAAACAGCTGCTGCAACAGAACGTGGATGCCGCGAAAGCAGCAGAAGATGGTTATGTACAGCAGTTTAATGTTGGGCGACGTAGCCTGCTTGATGTGCTGGACGCAAAGGTGGAAGTCTTCCTTGCCAGAAAGAACTATGTCAATGCGTCATACGATCACACCCTGGCCGCTTACCGCATGTTCAATGCGATGGGGATTCTGACTTATGCATTACGCGTAGAACATCCTGAAGAATGGCAGACAGAGAAGGAGAAACGCGGATGAGACTTCGCCAGATTGGATTGATCACCTTACCTTTATTATTGTCTGCCTGTGCTGACATGCCGGATACAACCACGACACGCCACCAGATGGATGATCTGCGTGACTCAGATCAGGATGGCGTGATCAATCAAAGGGATGTCTGTTTAGACACTTTGCGGGGTGCCCAGGTGGATGAGCATGGCTGTGCTTCCTGGCAGATATTTGAGAAGCTGGATGTCTTATCGGTGTATTTCAATTTTGATGATGATCATATCCGGATGGATCAATCAGACTCTTTCGATGAACTGCTCGCTATCATGAATGACAATCACGAAGCCAAAGTGATTTTAGTGGGGGACACCAGCCCGGAAGGGACAGATGCATATAATGATGCCTTGGCAAAAAGGCGTACAGGCGTCATTAAAGAGGCTCTGGTACTGAACGGTATTGCCCCGGAACGTATTTCTGAGCAGCGGTATTCGCAGATTACGTCACTGACCCAGTTCTTAAAAGTACGTAAACGCCGCACCATTGCTGTGATCACTAAACCGGAAATGACCGTGAAGCCGGCTTGGACAATTTTCAGCTCCGAGCAAACTCAGTGACAGGATAAATGACACCATGCGATTGATGACACACACCCTGATTGCAACGGGGATCATGCTGGCCAGCTGTTCAGTGTATGCCGCTGTTGCCGTTGAAAAAGAGCTGAATGTAATGGTTCATGAACTGGCCAATGCGAACAATACGCCTGTTCAATTGATTGAAAAAGGCGATATTCAGGCGGCGATGATCGCCAATGAAGCCAGTATGGGGATTAGTTCCCGCAAATGGCTGGATAGC
The DNA here is from genome assembly GCF_021432065.1 of Photobacterium sp. TLY01. Classification (NCBI taxonomy): domain Bacteria; kingdom Pseudomonadati; phylum Pseudomonadota; class Gammaproteobacteria; order Vibrionales; family Vibrionaceae; genus Photobacterium; species Photobacterium sp. TLY01. Next base: position 1,177,225 of record NZ_CP090365.1, on the reverse strand, counting down.
GAAATCGCCTTGTTTGAAAATAAATTCGGTTATCGGCCGGTACAGATATTTTTTACTTACGATGCAGTTTCTATTCTCGTTAATCAAGATAACCCTGTAAGGGCCATGACGATGGGGCAGCTGAAGCAGATTTTCGGCTGTCAGGATTCACCTCAGAAGCTGGACTGGCGCCAGTTGCCGGATCATCAGAATGAGGATTTTTCAACGGCCGTTCCCTATGCTGTTTCCGGTGAGCTGGATACACACTTAAATTTCTCTAAGCTGGTGGATTGCGGGAAAGATCAATATCTGGCGACACAATTTCTCAGTAGTCACGATGAAATGAACGAGCAGATCAGCAGTGATATCAATGCAATTGGCTACTCTGTTTTACCTGGTGTACCCGACGACCTGAAGCGGATTGCTATTTTAGATGACAGAGGCAAAGCCTTCACCATCGATCCGGAAACTGTGCTGTCGGGGCGTTATCCATTGGCAAATGTGTATTATCTGTCATTGAATATTCCACCCAAACAGAAAGGGCTGACAAGCGAGCAGCAGCGACTGGTTGATCTCACGTTTGACCAGGATAACCAGTCCATCATTGAAAAACATGGTTTCCTGCCGCTGCCTGCGGAAGCGGTGCACAGAAATCAGGTGAAATTAAAGCAGGTTTTGCCACTGGTTGTTGGTGGATATAAATAAAATCCTGAACAGAAAAATACAAAAGCCTTATCAGTACAGATAAGGCTTTTGTGCTTTGATACCAAGTCAGAATGATAGAACGCTATACGACCTGATTCCGGCCATTTTGCTTCGCTTGATACAGCGCTTTGTCCGCCACTTTTAGAACGTTGGCGGTTCTGGAATCTTCCAGGCTGTCTGCAACACCGATACTGACAGTAATCTGTACGACTTCGGATTGTTTCCGCTTACCACGTTTACGTTTGCCGTCTTCATCATCGGCAGGGCGCTTTTCATTATCTCTGATGTGCATCGGGTAACTTGCGATGGCTTCCCGTAATTCTTCGAGCGCATCAAGACACTGATTTTTGGTCTTTCCTTTGATCAAAATGGTGAACTCTTCGCCACCAAAACGGTAAACATCTGCTTTGATATTGATATTCAGGAGAAGCTGGGCAACTAAACGCAGGACATCATCACCTGTCTTATGGCCGTATTTATCGTTGAATTTTTTGAAATGGTCGACATCCAGCATCGCCAGCGTGTATGTGCGGCCAAGGTGTTTTAACTCCGTTTCCATTGCCCTGCGCCCGGGTATACCTGTGAGCGGATCAATGAAAGCCAGTTCGTGAGAACAGGAAATCAGATTCAGCAAAAGCAGGCTGGAAGCGGCTGTGAATGCAATACTGGATATGTAAGGTTGCTGGAACTGAAACAGGGTGAGTCCGGTAAATAGCAGGCAGATGAAAGTTGCCTGATCATAGCCTTGGTTTCTTTTCAGAATAATCGAAGCACTGGCACAGGCCAGGGCAACAATCATGATGATCAGGAGCAAAGGTAACGGAGAAAACTCACCAATCGTATAAAAATACATCTGCCAGGTGGCGTTATAACGTTCAGGATTGACGTGGTTGATCAGTAACCAGCCCCAGCATAGCTGCAGGCCCAGAATACTGAGGTAGATCAAACCGAAACGTGAGAACAGCCGTCTCTCCGGGATGAAGTGAAGCTGGAACAGATTCAGTGGCAGCAGTACAGCCAGTAAAATATAGGTGAGTCCGGTTTGTGACTGTGAAAGTGGCGCCTGAAGGTTTTGCTGAATCAGGTAATACGCCAGAAGCATCAGCATTGCGCTGATCCCTGTCTTACTCTGGTTGAATGGCTGACACAGCATCATCACCAGGCTCAACAGAATGTAGGGAAGCAGTAGCAAAACATCAACGTGTTGCGACATGAAAGCAACGATGTTGCTATGAGCCGCAAAAGTGCCTGCCACGAGGGCCAAAGGCAATGCGAAACGCATTTTGGCGTTTCTAAATACTGAAAATGAGAGTGTATGCATTACAATATTCCCTATCAAGGAGATATCATAGCTAACTTAATGCTTAATCCCAACACATTTGAATGCTTACACTCGATAAGGTTGGCCGATGAGTTATTCTGATTCATAGGTTAGATGTATGAAATTGATTATCCCTGCGTGGTTTGTCATTTAGGGTTTGCTAAATAAAAACGGGAAAAGACGACGAATGTCTTTTTCAGATAATGCATTCATTTTTTCAATATTGCGCTCAGGTATACCTTCAGGATCAGGGTAGTGCGCCAGTACTTTTTCCATACTGTCTTCACGAATCAGGTGGAAGATGGGGTATGGTGCCCGGTTGGTCAGGTTTTCAGCATCATCTGGTTGAGTCCCGTAAAAATAATAATCAGGATGAAAACTGGCTACCTGGTAGATACCATCCCGATCACACTGCCTGATCAAGGCATCAACCATATCAAGAAACTGATTGTACTCGTCAAAATCTTGTAAAACGTTAGGGCATACGATAAGGCTTGTATCAAGATCACACACTGGCGTGTCATCCAAGCGTATTAATTCCTGATAGATATTTTCCAGCAGTGTTTCCAGAGAATCTGTCTCGTATATAGCAATACGAATTTGTCCCTTTCTGCGTGGTTTTGCAGCAAACGGGCACAGATTCAAACCAATGACGACATTATCTAGCCATTGTTCAACGTTGTTGAGATAGGACATGGAATACCAGAGTGTATTTAAGACGATTCAGATTGGAGAGAGAAACCAGGCTGGAGAATGCCAGCCTGGTTCTTGGGATGATCACGCTTTTTCAGTTTCAGCCTGATGTTCTGCCGGCTCCTGAGTATTCACTTCAGGAAATTGCTTCACAGGTTTGGCAACCAATTGACGTGTTGTTTCACGCACTTCTGTCAGCACGATGTCGAAGTGATCACCAAGTTGGAACTCGCGAATTTTATCAATATTAATGATGCCTAAATCACCGTTACATTCGATACGCTGTTTATTGTCCAGAATCAGCGGTGCAGGAACAAAAGCCGAAGCCCCGTTTTCAAGCAAGCGAACACGCATGCCGGCACGGTTAATGTCGAAAACCTCTGCGGTAAATACTGTTCCTTGCTGAACCGCATCTTTCAGCAGGCGGACATACAGCCAGTCAGCCACATCACGCTCTGCCATGCGATGATTACGGCGATGAGTAGCAATTTCCTCACCAATGTTGTCATCTGGCGTTTGTGCAGGCGCATTACCGGAAATGACCGCTTTCAGCATTCTGTGGTTGATCATATCGCCATATTTACGAATCGGAGAGGTCCAGGTTGCATAGACATCCAAACCCATAGCGAAATGCGGAGCAGGCAAGTTACCCACTTCACTGTAGGCCTGGAATTTACGCAGTCGGTTATCCAGATAAGTGGTATCAAGCGTGTTCAGCCAACGGCGCAGGGCGCTAAAGCCTTCCAGCGTCAATAACTGCTCTTTGTCGAATGGTGCTTCTGCACTGGTCAGAAACTCCATGGCGGTATCGAGTTTTTCAGGATTGAAGCCGGCATGGGTGTTGTAAACGCCTTTGCCGAATTTTTCCTGAAGCATACGTCCGGCACAGATGTTCGCGGTGATCATGGCTTCTTCAATCATTCGGTTGGCCGTACGACGCGGATCGGTATGGATTGCGATCACATCGTTGTCTTCGCTCAACTCGAAACGGTAATCCGGACGATCCGGGAAGACGACAGCGTTTTTGCTCCGCCAGTCGCTGCGGGCATTGGCAAAAGCCTGCAGGGCACGGACTTGCTCATCGATGACAGCTGAAGGAGACCAGTTTTCTGTACTGCCATTTTCCAGATAGTCCGAGACGTCGTCGTAGCTCAAACGGCCTTGTGAGCGGATCCAGGCGGCAAAGAAAGTAATGTCGTCGCCAATCACACCGTCTTTATCAACCGTCACACGGCAACAAAGTGCAGGGCGCTTTTCATTCTCCATCAGAGAACAGAGCTCATCACTTAATTCACGTGGCAACATCGGAATGTTGCGGCCGGGCAGGTAGATTGTGAAGCCGCGTTCACGGGCTTCTTTGTCCATCTCATTGCCAACCTCAATATAAGAAGTTGGATCGGCAATCGCGATAGTGATTTCAAAGCTGCCATCTTCTTTCGCAACGGTATAGATGGCGTCGTCCATATCTTTGGTGGATTCGCCGTCAATCGTGATGAAAGGGATTTCAGTCAGGTCTTCACGGGTCAACCCTTCGTCAAGCATGTTCCAGCTCTCTTGCGGAGCAGGTTCAGCATTGGGCAAATCATGACGTGCCAGTGTGACCCACCAAGGGGCAATTTTATCTTCACTGTCCGTGATTTTTTCTTTGATTTCACAGAAGAAAGTCTTGTTATCACCCACAAGCGGGTGGCGAGTCAGATGCGCGACAACCCAGTCACCTTCTTTCAGTGATTCAGGGTTTAATCCCTTGATTGTTCGGGCTTTAATCGCTTCTTTCAGCTGTGGGTGATCCGGAACAACATTCAGGCGGTCTTTGATCAGTTTGACGCGGCCAATAAAGCGGGTCATGAACTGTTCAACCAATTCTTGCGGCTCAGCAACTTCACGCTCTTTTTCAGTACGAATCACAGCAACGACTCGATCGCCGTGCATGACCTTCTTCATATAGTTAGGTGGAATGAAGATACTTTCTTTTCCATCAACTTCCAGAAAACCAAAGCCGCGGTCGGTGGCTTTGATTTGGCCTTCTTTCTTAGGAAGTGATTCTTGAATTTGTTTTTTCAGTTGTGCTAAAAGCGGATTATCTTGAAACATTATGCCTGGTCCCGGATTATGAACCGTCACACTATACGTTTTAACAGGCTCAAAACCAAGGGTAATCCGATTTTTCCGGCCTTCGCGGTTGAGACGGGCAACGCGTGCTGTTGTGAAAATTGGACATCCTGCCGGAATTCAGGTCACCAGAATGTGATCTGTTATTCAGTATGAATATGTCATAACGACTTAATATACAATGATATATGCATCAATAGCCATTTTGGCTTTTTCTTTGTGGTAACGGACATTAATTGTTCATATTAATGATTGGTCACAAATGTTGCAGAAAGTTAGGCCGCAATTTTCGAAGTGTGCATCTGAGGTCGTTATTATTTTCAATCTGGAGTATTTTGTACTCTGTTCGACCCACGATGAAGTGATAAGACAGATAATCGCGTAAGGAAAAGCATGCCGTTTAAACTCAACGATGAGTTGGATAAACTCGTTGATACGCTTGCCCGTCAGGCAAACATGGAGCGTTGGTGCCATCGTTTGCTTTCAACGCTGCATCATATGCTGGATTTAACCTACCTGACACTGATTGTTGAGCATGAAGGCCAATCGAAAGTGCTGGCAAGCTGGATGGGTAACGAAGAGTTTAAATACTACCTGCATCCTTTACCCTTATCGAGCTACAACGGTGTACCGTCTGATTTACTTTTAGAATCTAAACAATCCCGTAAGGCCGTGTCTGCACAGTCTGTTGCACCGTTCAAAGCCATTTGGAAGGATACGTCAGGTGATTGGCGTCAGGTGGTTTTTCCGATCATCATGCACGAAAAAACGGTAGCCTATTTATATGCAGAAACGCCAAAGCCGGAACGTCTGGATGACAACCTGAAAGCTTTCGAGCGCGTGCTGTTGTTAATCGCGTCCGATATCAGCGTCCACATGCTGCGAGAAGAAGCACTGACCCATAATATCAGCCGTCGGAGTGTGGAGGCTGAACTGGAGGTGCGTAACTACTCGCTCAGAGAGTACTTATCATTATTAAAGCAGCTACATGAAGTGACACTGGCGCTGGCTGAGTCGAACGATCTCGACAGTCTGTACAGAACCGCAATAGAACTGGGCCGTCAGAAACTGGGCATCGACCGGTTAGCAATTTTTCTGACCGATATGCAGCAGTACACCATGCAAGGCACCTACGGCACGGATCCTCAGGGCAACGTTGTCTCCCGCAGCAGTTTTGTGAACGATATTCCTGATCATCCGCTGGTACATGAAGCACTCAGCCGTAAAGATGTGGTTGTGGTAAAGGAAAATGCGCCGCTTTATTACGGCACGCAACAGGTCGGTACAGGCTGGAATGCCATGATATCGATGTGGAACAGTGATCATTGTATCGGATGGATCGCAGCGGATAACCTGATCAGCCAGCGAAGTCTGACGGATCACCAGAAAGAGATCATGAAATTATTTGGTGCTGCACTGGGTCAGCAAATCGTGATTAAGCAAAGTCATGAAGCATTGACCAGGCTAAATGCTGAACTTGAACAGCGGGTTCATTTACGCACGCAGGAATTACAGCAGACCAATAAAGCATTAGAAGATGCGAACCGACGGCTGGAAGCCTGGTCTATGCAGGATGGCCTGACTGGCGTCGCGAACAGACGTTTTTTTGATCTGACGCTGAAACGCTACTGGCAGGTGGCCAAGCGCAGACAGCTACCACTGAGTATCATGATTCTCGATGTCGATCATTTTAAGTCTTTTAATGACACTTACGGGCATCAAAGGGGTGATGTGTGCCTGAAGCAGGTTGCTGTGACATTAGACAAGATAGCCAGCAGGCATGAAAAAGCGGTATTCAGTCGCTATGGCGGTGAAGAGTTTGTCTGCCTTGTTCCAGAAATGGATACTGAGGCGCTCAGGCTGCTGGCTGAAGAAATGCTTGAAGCTATCAATCAGTTAAAGATCCCACATTCCGGCACGCGTCAAGGGGTGATTAGCATCAGTATAGGGTTATATACCCGAGTGCCGACGGAAGACATTCTGGAAGAAGTACTGTTAGCCGGAGCAGATCAGGGATTATATTTGGCGAAGCAAGCGGGCAGGAATCAATATTTTCAATGGGATGAGAATCAGTATGCCTAGAAAACCTGCCAGAGTGTATACATCGCAAGCTGTTTGAATAATAAATAATTGCTTAAGTTATAATTTGTGACAGCAATCAATTTTTTCTGGTAATTTCGACTTGAATAGCGCACAATGCGCGCCTTAGTCGAGGCCCATGCTTGTGGATACAGTTGCTGAACCGTGTTAAAGGCAAAGGGGCCCCGTTTACGTTCGATTACCTATTGGGATCCCAATGCAAGAATCTGTTACAGAATTTCGCCAGTTAGATCTGGCCGACACTCTTTTATCCGCACTTGATGCGATGGGCTTCGTGGCACCTACTCCAATCCAGGCTGCTTCCATTCCACTTCTTTTAACCGGTACCGATGCGCTGGGTCAGGCTCAGACGGGTACAGGTAAAACTGCTGCATTCTCTCTGCCACTGCTGAACAAAATTAACCTGAAGCAGCATAAGCCTCAGGCAATTGTGATGGCACCAACCCGTGAACTGGCGATTCAGGTTGCAGCTGAGATTAAAAACCTGGGTAAAAATATCCAGGGTCTGAAAGTTTTAGAAATCTACGGTGGTGCTTCTATCGTTGATCAAATGCGAGCGCTGAAAAATGGTGCTCACATTGTCGTGGGTACCCCTGGTCGTGTGAAAGATCTGATCAGCCGTGACCGTCTGCATCTGGATGAAGTGCATACTTTCATTCTGGATGAAGCCGATGAAATGCTGAAGATGGGCTTCGTTGACGACGTTACCTGGATTCTGGAACAAGCGCCAGAGTCAGCGCAGCGTGTGCTTTTCTCTGCAACAATGCCACCGATGGTGAAGGAAATCGTTGATCGTTTCCTGCGTAACCCTGCTCGCATCGATGTTGCTGGTGAAAACCGTACCGTAGCAAAAGTTGAACAGCAGTTCTGGGTCGTAAAAGGCGTAGAAAAAGACGAAGCAATGATTCGTATGCTGGAAACGGAAGAAACCGATGCTTCGATCGTCTTCGTCCGTACCCGTCAGGATACCGAGCGACTGGCTGATTGGCTGTCTTCCCGTGGCTTTAAAGCGGCGGCACTGCATGGTGATATTCCTCAGTCGCTGCGTGAGCGTACGGTTGATCACATCAAACGCGGTGTGATTGATATTCTGGTTGCTACGGATGTTGTTGCTCGTGGTCTTGATGTACCACGCATTACGCACGTATTTAACTACGACATCCCGTTCGATGTGGAATCTTACATCCACCGTATCGGTCGTACCGGCCGTGCCGGACGTAAAGGTAAAGCAATTCTTCTGGTTCGCACCAACCAGATCCGCATGCTGCGTACCATTGAGCGCGTCACCAAGTCCCGCATGGAAGAAATTCAGCTTCCTCTGCGTGATGACGTAGCCCTGGCTCGTCTGGATCGTCTGGGTAAAGAGCTGGAAGAGCAGAAAGAAAGCGCGAGTCTGGAAGCGTTTGTCGAGCTGGTTGAGAAACTGCAGAGCTCAGTGGATGTTGATGCAACCACTTTGGCTGCCATCTTGCTGAAACGTCAGCAAGGCAACCGTCCGCTGTTCTACAAAGGTCCGGATCCAATGATTGCTGCCATTGAGCGTGAGAAGCAGCGTCGTGATCGCCGTGGTGACCGCCCGGAACGTGGTGATCGTGGTGAAAGAGGCGAGCGACGCCAGTTCAACACTGCTGATTGGGATACGTACCAGTTGCAAGTAGGTCGTGAGCAAGGCGTTCAGGTGAAAGACATTGTTGGTGCAATCGCGAACGAACTGGGTCTGAGTAAAGACTTTATCGGTGCAATCAAGCTGGCACCTGAGCATACTTATGTCCAGTTACCGAAGAAGATGACGCCGGATATCATCGCTCAGCTGAAGAAATTGCGCATTCGTCAGAATGACGTAAAAGCTGTAGTCGTTGAAGACAACGTGCTTCGCGAACACCGTCGTGGCGGTCGTGATGGTGCACCACGTGATGGTGCTCCGCGTGGCGGCCGTGATGGAAACCGTGGTCGTCGTGATGGCGAACGCCGTTTTGACCGTAATCGTGGTGGCGACCATCGTGGCAGCTACCGTGGTGAACGTAACCACGCTCCTCGTCATGAGCGCAGCAAGCCATGTGCTGACTAATTCCTGACGGAATGGCTGATGAAAGAAAAACCGGGGTTTCCCCGGTTTTTTTATACGTTCTATTCACCGGAAATCATCGCAAAAAAAACTGACCAAGCGCTCTATACTGTCACACGCATTTTTACAGGGGCGGGCAATCCCAGGGCTTTTTTATTTATTCTGTCCATTTCCTCAACCCGTTCAATTAAATAATCTTTAAAATTGACACAACGTACAGGCATATACTTACGGGGTTTAAAGTAAAGGTTAAGTTCAAACTGACTACTGACATAATCTTTGAGCACAGGCTGAAGCTGGCCGTTATTCAATTCATCGCTGACAAGACTATAAGGCAGATAAGCAATACCACCGCCGGCAAGCGCAATATTCTTCAGAATTTCACTGTCATCTGCTTCTACGGTTTGGGCTATTTCGACAGAGTTGTACTCCCCATTTTGCTCAAAGATCCATTTATTGCCTCCGACCAGTGTGGTGGCGTAAAGACAAAAGTGGTGTTTTAAATGCTCTGGTAAACGCGGCTCACCATGTAGCGAGAGATATTTGGGCGAACAGCAGGCGATCAGCGGTTCACGGATAAGGGATCGTTTTACCAGTAAACTGTCTTTATCCTGAAAGCCTCTGTAAGTTGCATTGGCACGGATAGCGAAGTCAACTTCATGAACATGATCGACTTCGAACGCGGTTTCAAGAACAACAAAGTTGATAGACGGGTGAAGCTGAACATATTCACCAATAATCTGGCTCAGATAGTGCTTGGCAAACAGGGGTGTACTGGCAATGCGTATCTGACCTTTATCTTCATGGCTCAGATTCTGAACTTCATTGAAGACGTCATTGATCTCACCGTTGATCAGGCTGAACCTGTCATATAAGCGTTGTCCTGCCTGAGTCGGCGATATTTTCCGTGTTGTTCTTTTCAGCAGGCTGACACCCATGCTTTCTTCCAGCTCATTGAGCCAGCGACTGCCGGCAGACGCAGAAATTCCGTACTGCTTTGCTGCTTCGCTTAACGAGCCATGTCGCACGACGTGTAGAAAAAAAACTACCTTATCAAGCATGTCTGCCTCTAATCCCTGAGCATTTCCCTGATACATTTATAGCAAACACCGCCTTCATTACCAGTGAAGAGTTGATGACGGGATAATGATAGCGATTAATTCACTGTTTTATATGAAATATCACTGATGACTCGAAGAAAAATGCGACTGATGTAATTTAATGTCATATTGGTAACAAACTATCTTGATAGGGTTGCTGATTACCGCTTTGGTATTCCGCAGGCGATTAGATTAATAGATTAAATAGAGTGGTCGCAAAGGTGAATTGCAGCATTGAGGGTAATCTTTTGATTTGTTTGCTCTAAAATCAATATGATGGAAGTGAGCGGTGAAACAGTGTGCCCGCACTGGATTCGATTTTCGCTTCAGTTTTTGAACTCAGAGGGAATTAAGTATGTTGAACAATAAGGTTTGCATCGTAACGGGAGGCGCACAAGGCATAGGCCGTTGTATTGTGGAGACCTTTGCCAACCAGCAGGCAGAGATTGTCTATGCCTGTGATATGAATGCAGCAGCAATGGCTGAACTGGAGAAAACTTACAAAAATGTAAAAGCCATTGAGCTGAATGTTTGTGACCGGGAGTCAGTAAGTCGCTTTGTTGACAACATTGTAAAAGATTATGGTCGTATTGATGTGCTGGTAAATAATGCCGGGATCACCCGGGATAACCTGATTGAGAAAATGACCGAAAATGAGTGGGATATGGTACTGGACGTGAACCTGAAAGGGGTGTTCAACATGACGCAGGCTGTTGCCCCTGTCATGATGGCGTCAGGCGCAGGATCAATCATCACCATGTCATCTGTCGTGGGCACAGACGGTAATATCGGACAAAGTAATTACGCGGCCACAAAAGGCGGCGTGATTGCGATGACCAAGGGCTGGGCGAAGGAATTTTCACGAAAAGGCGCTCAGGTCAGAGCAAATTGTATCGCCCCTGGTTTTGTAGAGACACCGCTGACCGTTAACCTGCCAGAAAAAATTCTGGAGTATATGAAGTCGAAAACGCCATTGAAGCGCATGGGTAAGCCAGAAGACATTGCGAACGGTGCGCTGTTTTTAGCCAGTGATCATTCCGCGTTTATCACGGGTCAGACGCTGAAAATTGATGGCGGCCTTGTGATTTAATCTTTAGGTTCTTGTTGTTGCTTTGTACACAAAAGTCTTGAGAAATCGAGGCTTTTTTGTTTTTTGGTGTTTCAACTGAGATCTCAGTTCAAGACTGCATTTGCCTTCATTTATTCTGATGTCATTCGTTCTCCAAGCGAGTGTAAATGTATATAAATCACCTTTAAATATTGTGAATAACACCGTATTATTTCGCCAACTGGCATATTTTTGAGGTGAGTGAGTGCTTTTTGGTTATATTGCACCAAGTTTGCTGCTTATCGTTTTAGGGTGCCTGTTCACTCTGGCAATGGCATTGCATAAGCAATGGTTGTGGCTGACTCGCATCTCGCTCATTGGCTTGCTGCTGGCGGCGGCAATGGTTGTGAAGTACCAATATCAGGATCTGCAATCCATCGGCTCCTGCCTGCACCGTCTTGAGAATCCTCGCTCAGTTCAGCATGGTTGTATGCGTGTCGATTAGGCTCACTTTACTGTGAGCCAGTTTCTCCCGCCTTTCATTTCTGCGCCGTCTCTTTCACTGTCATATTGCTGTTAACTTTTGCCGCATCAGCTGTTTTCAATGCGATAACTCGTTAAGCTTGACTAAAAAGCAAGTGGAGCAATCAAATGAAAAAATTAATGTTAGCCGGTACGGTCAGTCTGATTTTGGCCGGTTGTGGATCAGATTCCGATGACCAGTCGACCGGAAAGGTTTCTCTGGCCATGTCTGATGCCCCGGTTGACGGTTTAAAGCAAGTCTGTGTGGCATTTGACAACATTACTGTGCATCACTCAGGCGGCAGTGAAGCGTCTTGGGGAACAACGTCGTTTGCTGCGGATCAAAGCTCAGCATCATGTGTGCCGGATGGACTTTCTATTCCTGAAGATGCAAACGGCAATCCTGAGTTCATGGTGATTGATTTGCTGGATTATCAGGGCAGTGATGCGCTTCAGGTATTGAGCGATGAAGTGTTGCTGGCAGGTAACTATACGCAGATGCGTCTCTCTGTACTGGAAAATGGTACCTATTCTGACGGTACACCCTATTCACATGTTGTGACTGAGACAGATGCAGTGGAAGATATCCGCGTGCCCAGCGGCGAGCTGAAACTGGATGGGTTTACTGTTGAGGCGGATTCAACCCAGGCTTATACCATTGAATTTGATCTGCGTAAAAGTATGGTACTGAATGCCAACGGTTATCAGCTGAAACCTCGCGGCGTTCGTGTTGTTGATAATACAGCTGTCGCAACGATAGATGGCACGGTTGGCGCATCTTTGTGTAGCAGTGATCTGTCGAATGCTTTTGTTTATGTGTACTCATTAGCCAATGGTGGTCAGTTTGAAGACTTAGGTTCAGACAATGAACCTTTGACATCAGCACCGGTAGACCCTGTTACAGGCCAGTATGAGATTGGCTACCTGCCATTAGATACTTATGACCTGAACCTGGTGTGTAATGGCAACGAAGATGATCCTGAGCAAAGTGGGGATACGCTGATCATTGATACCACGCTGCTGGATCAGGTGCTTGGCACTGATGGTCTGACCGTGAATTTCTAATCAGCGAATTGTCTGAATGAACCGCCGTAATGAACGGCGGTTTTTTTACACCTGGTTATTTCGTTGCGCCCAACTGCCCAGAAAAATGAAAGTCCCCAGTATTATCGTAAACAGCCACACATTACTCATTCCGCTGAGCTTGGTGGCTAACCAGGGTGCAGCAGCAATGATCAGGAAGCCATAGCCAAAGGCGTTCACAAAAATGAAGGCACAGGTACGGAGAATAAAGTTCGTACCTGAAAGATAACGCCGAAGAATCCGGTTGATATCTGAGCCAAACACAACGAGCAGGCATGCAATCATCGCTGTGGCGATGTCACTGATCCATGGACGCAAAAATTGACCGGATTCTGCCAGATATCCTAATAAAGTATTCATAACAGACTGTTGTAAAACATGATGATTGTTGAGGATGACAGGATACGCCGCCTCAGAAATACGATGAATCCTCCTGCAAGCGAGATGCAGAGCAGATCACAGATTAAAGGCCTGATCACCCGGACTTGTTTGGCTTTTCGTTGGTATTTCAGGCGTGTGGCTCGGATAATACAAGAGAGTGAAGTTCAAATGATTCAATTGTTATGTTGCATATATCAAACACAGTACAAATCGCTGACTGGGAAATAGACATCAGCGCCATTCGTGCTCAGGGAGCAGGCGGGCAGAATGTCAATAAAGTCTCCAGTGCCATACATTTGCGTTTTGATATTAAGCGCTCAAGTTTGCCTGATTTTTATAAGGAAAGGCTGTTGCAGCTTTCTGATCAGCGGATAACGAAAGAGGGCGTGATCATTATCAAGGCGCAGCAGTTCAGAACACAAGAGCAGAATAAAGAAGACGCGCTGCAAAGGTTGCAGGCCTTGATTCAGTCTGCAGCGAAGCAAGAGAAAAAACGCCAGCCCACCAAACCGACCAAGTCCTCTCAGCGACGCCGGGTGGATAAGAAAACACAGCGCGGTCAGGTGAAATCGATGCGAGGAAAGATTGACTATTAACCTGTGAATAACTTTGCCTTAAATTTGCCTGTTTATTCGTTTGTTTGCCGTTGAGAAGGCTGGCATACTGGGTTTTCTTCAAATTTTCCAATACTTCAAGTGGTGATGATAAGGATGAAAAGCATTAATTCTGTCGCTGTTGTTGGCGGTACTCACGGCAATGAATTCAGCGGCATTTATCTGCTGCGTAAATGGCAGCAAGATGCCAGGCGCATTACCCGGGAGAGCTTCACTACGCAGACTTTGTTTGCTAATCCAAAAGCGCATGAAGAGAATAAACGCTACGTTGACAGTGATCTGAACCGCCAGTTTGCGGTGGACGATCTGGCCAACCCTGAACTGGCGAACTATGAGCAAAGCAGGGCGAAGGTCATGAATGCTGTTTTGGGTCCTAAAGGCGACGCCAAAACCGATTTCATCATTGATTTACATAATACAACCAGCAACATGGGGCCAACGTTAATTGTGCTGCAATCGGATGATTTCAATATCCGGATGGGCGCGTACGTGAAAGCGAACATGCCTGAAGCTGTGGTGGTCTTTGAAGATCAAATCCCATTGGCTGAGCATAAGTTCGTTTGTTCGATTGCCCAGCAGGGTGTGATTGTGGAGATTGGCCCTCAGCCGCAGTCGGTCATTCGACAGGATGTGCTGGATTGGATGGAAACCATGACAGGTCATATCCTGGATTATGTCGATCTGTATAACAAAGGCCAGTTGCCGGAATTACCGCCCACTTATGAAGCATTTCGTTACACCGAAACCTTAAAACTGCCGGAAAACGCGCAAGGTGAGCGAATCGGCATGGTGCATAAAAATGTACAGGATAACGATTTCAAGCCTCTGCATGGCGGCGATCCTATCTTTACCCTGTTTGACGGCAGTGAGATTTGCTGGGATGGCGATTATGAAGCTTACCCGCATTTCATCAATGAAGCAGCGTACTACGACAATAATCTGGCGATGTCTCTGGCGGAAAAGATCACCGTCGAGCTGTAAAAATGGCCGTGTGCACGGGCAGCTGTTGACCAAGCCAGCGTGCATGGACTGTGTGATCATCCAGCTCATTGGCTGACACCGGGTGGATCAGTACAGACAAACCTTCTCTGTGCTGATCCAGCCAATCAATAAATCCTGTCTGATTATCTGCAAAGTGCATTTCAAACATTGGCTTGTCGTGCGGGCCAACCAAGCGTGGCACCAGCGGATAAATTGCCAGAATATCGGCTTGTCTTTCTGCAATAATGCGCTGGCGTACCTGTTCCGCTAAATCCAATTGTGGTAAGTCAAAATATACGTGAGCGTGAAACATACTGCCCCCTTTACACTGAATGAATACCTTCTGATACTCCCGATTTTACGCTGACTGCGACGGAGCACCAGCGCAGAGAAGTGAACAGATCGTTCTAAAAAGTTGAACTCGCTGCAGCTTCATTCTGAGATCAGGATTGTGAACGCATGGGTTTCAATGCATATTGTGCAACTGTTGGATGAACTGACATTTTCTCCGCCATATCATGATGTAAGGACACAAAATGAAAAAAGCCCTTCTGGTTATTGATGTACAGCGTCTCTGCTTTGAACCGGAGCCGCAGCCATTTGAAGCAGATGCCGTGGTTGCACGAATTAATCAGCTCATCACATGGGCGAGAGAGAAAGCTTTGCCTGTGATTTTTGTTCAGCATGAAGAGCCTGACACTGAGATTGCCTATCAGAGTGATGGCTGGCAGCTCCATCGAGATCTCATCACTTCAGAGGGGGATGTTTTTGTGCGTAAAACAACGCCGGATTCTTTCCATAACACTGTGCTGAAAGCCACGCTGGATCGTCTTGAGACTGAACAGCTTGTCGTCTGCGGCTATGCGACAGATTTTTGTGTCGATACCACGACACGGCGTGCGGCTGTACTGGGTTATGAAATTGCACTGGTTTCTGATGCGCATACCACCCATGATAAACCGTATGCAACCGGAGCGTTAATCCGCCAGCATCATACCTTTGTGCTGTCGGCAGCAGAGAGTTTCCCGGTCAAGATTCAGGCCGTTACCACTGCTGAGCTGCTAGCAAGCTGAGTGCCAGCATCAACGGGCAGGGATGAGTGAAGGGGGAGGAGAATCCTCCCCTGGTTTGAGGCGGGCATCATCAAGAGGCCTGGTAACCCATCAGGCTAAGCAGTTCCTGAGCGGTTTCAATCGCTTCGTTCCGGTTCGCGATGTTGAGCTTTTGATACAAATTTCGGATGTGGGTTTTTATCGTGGTGGCAGCGACATCCAGTTCAGACGCGATCTGTTCGTTGCTGTAGCCGGTATAAATTAATCCCAGTACCTGCCATTCCCTTTGTGTCAGCGGACTGGTTCGGATCAGTTCAGGTAAATCCGGTAAATTGAGCAACTTTTCGACAAAGGCTTCATCAAAATGAACCAGTCGATGGCGCTCTTTACTGCTCATTTCACGCAAGAGCTGACGCGCCCGGTGCTGCGACAATTCGTTCAATAATTTCTCATCGATCAAGGCTTGCAGTAAGTCTTGAATCTCTTCCGCAGCAATCAGGAAGTTACCGACCATCCCTGTGCTGTTGGTCAGCCGCAGTGCTTCGGCAAGATGGGTTAACGCGGCTTGTCGATCACCTGCCTTTTTGCTGATGACGGCCTGAAGGATCAGGTTGCGGTTTCTGTCGGTGACCAGCTGATGCTTGTCGCAACTGTCCAGTAGCATGCTGAGAATATCCTGTGCCTGGTCAGTCTGATCCAGCATCAGGTGCGCCATGGCCAGATTACGCCATTGCTGCTGCTGGAAATGGTTGCAGGCGCCCTCGGGCTGCTCGGCTTGTGATAACCAGCGACGGACACTCCCCAGCTCTTTGGTTCGCTGCCAGTAGAGTAAATTGGCGACATCGGCATTCGCACGCCAGTCGATATGATAATCGGCGGTTTCCATCAGCTCGTTACAGCGTTGCAGATAGCGCGCGGCTTTGTCCTGTTCCCCGCGTGTGATAGCAATCCGGGCCAGCATAGAGTAGGCCTGAAGAGACTTTGTATCATCGTAAGGGGCCAGAACATCCAGGCTTTTTAATGCCGCTTCTTCCGCTTCATCAAGCCGGTTCCAGCACCAGAGGATCTGCGCCTTCAGGCGCAGCAGAAACTCATGCAGCGGGACTTGCTGTAATTGCTGCTCCCGGACGAGTTTAAATCCTTGCTCTAACAGCTCATAAGCAGGCTGTACGGCGCCCTGAGCCAGCAGGATTTCACTTTGCTGCAGCAAGGCCCAAAGCGCCTGATGATAAACATGATACTGACGAGCCATTTTTTCTGTCTGCTGCATCATCGGCAGTGCACGACTGAGATTGCCGAGGCAGTGATGGACTTCGCCCACCACTGAAGTGGCAACAATGCGGCTGCGATAGGTGTTGGCCGGTAATTGTCCCAGTGCCTGTTCAGAGAGCAGTAAGGCTTCTTCCGGTTTGCTTTGATTAATTGCCACCTGCGCCCGTAACGCATTCAGTTCGCCCTGCAGCGCGTCGTTGAAACTGATGTGATTGCTTTGCATTTCAGCTTCAGACTCTGCAATCAGATCACCCACTTCGTTATACCTGTGCTGACTTTGCACCAGCCAGAGTCGGAGCAGGATCAGGCGCGGGCTGCTAAAGAGCATGTTGCGATCCAAATTGGCGATACATTCTTCCAGCAGTTTGAGCTCACCGTGGTGAAACATACTCCAGCCGTGATCGCTCAGAATCGTGACCATTAACGCCTGATTATTGCTTTTTCGTACGTGATAAAGCGCTTGCTGCGGACTGCTTTGATTCAGCCAGGCTTTCGCTGCTTTGTTATGCAACTCTTCGCGCTGTTCAGGAATATGCGAATGGCGTTTGTGGCGCAGAAACTCCGCAAATAAGTGATGGAACCGGTACCAGTTATCGGCGCCTTCCAGCGGGGTGATGAAAAGCCCGTAGCGGTTCAGATACTCCAGCTTCACCAGTGCATCGCTGCGCCCGGTCAAATCAATCACCAGTTCAGCGTTAAACATATCCAGAACAGAGCATTGCAGCAGGAAGGCTTTGGTGTCTTCATCAAGCAGGTCGAAGACCTCTTCGGCCAGATAGTCCCAAAGGTGGCTGCGGTTAAAGTTGGCCAGAGATAACGCCGATTCAGCCAGGTGGTTCGGTTTTTGCTGTGCATGCAACGCAATGAGCTGCAAGGCCGAAGGCCAGCCTTCAACCTGGGCACGAAGGCTGCTGAGTGCACTGGTTTCGATCTCATTGGCAACACGTTTACTGAAAAAGCGCGCGGTCTCTTCTTCATCAAAGGCTAACCATTCATGGTCGACTTCGATCAACAGATCTCTGACTCTCAGGTTGGCTGTGCCCAAGGGCGGCAGACTGCGGCTGGTGACCACCAGGGTGAGTTCATCCGGCATGTTTTTCAGGAAGAAACGCATACCGTCATGGATGTCTTCGTTGGTGATGACATGATAATCATCCAGGACCAGATAGGTCTGATGCGGATAATCCTGAAGCTCAGCAAAGAGCTCGCTGAACAGGGTACTCAGACAGGCGAATTGGCGGCGTTCTGCCATCGCCCGCGTCTTGAGACAGGCATCCTTTGTCGCCTTATTGAGAGCCTGGAGCAGGTAATTGGCAAAACGAAAAGTGTCATTATCGCTGTCATCAAGGTTAATCCAGCCTGTATGCGGATGCTCATTCAGCCATTGAGAAGCCATGGTGGTTTTGCCGTAACCCGCCGGAGATCGGAAAAGCACCAGACGGTATGAGGGCGCCTGATGCAGCAGGTCCAGCAATCTGGGACGCATGATCGCATTGTGTAACCGTCCGGGACGGGTAAGCTTTGAAGGTATCCACATAATTCTGATTAATCTTTATTGTCATGAATGAGTGTGCAGGCGCATTTATCATCACCTGAGTTACTCACTAAATCATCAGTTGTTTTACCTCTCATCCCCAAAAATAAGGGGCTTGTCACACTTTTGTAACAGGTGCTGCGAATTTTATCGCTTCTTTGCACAAGCGCATGGTCCGCGATATTTGTGATGAATATCAGAACCGCAGAGGCGTATCACCCGAAAAGTCAGCGGGTTGTCACACAATTCTGGTGAGCTTGTCACTACGCCCTCGTGCTCATCCCTCCGCCTCTCCGGCATGGGAGGATGTTTTTCCGGAACCGCGCAGGCAGCATTAGCCTCAACAGTTTTTCATTTTCTACAATTACAACCCGACAGCGAGAAACAAATGATGCAAACGCAAACCAAAATGCCTACCTTTGATCAGGCGGCTTTTCAGGCTTCGGTTGAGCAACATCTTCTGGTGACTTATGCCCAGACACCAGCGACAGCGACATCGCGCCACTGGTATCTGGCCATGAGCCGTGCACTGGCCGAGATCAGCACAGGCAATCTCATTGAGACCGAGCAGCAATTGTCTGCCCAAGCTTGCCGCAGCGTAAATTATCTCTCACTGGAATTTTTGATTGGCCGCCTGACCGGGAACAATCTGATCAGCCTGGGTTTGTACGAGCAGGTGTCCGGCGCTATGGCAGCCCTGGGTCAGAACCTGACCGATTTACTGGAAGAAGAGCGCGATCCTGCGCTTGGTAATGGCGGACTGGGCCGGTTGGCGGCATGTTTTATGGACTCACTGGCCGCACAGGAGTTTCCGGCTGTAGGTTATGGCCTGCACTATGAGTACGGTCTGTTCAAACAATCTTTTGATCATGGCCGCCAGATGGAAGCTCCGGACGCGTGGCGTGGCCAGGAAGGCTATCCCTGGGAAGTGCTACGCCCTGAGTTGAACCAGAAGGTCGGCTTATATGGTCATGTGGAAGTGTACAGCGACGAGACTGGCGCTGAACGTCGCCGCTGGGTGCCTGGCATGCAAGTCGACGGGATCGCCTGGGATCTGCCGATTATCGGTTATCAGAATAACAGTGTGTATCCTCTGCGTTTATGGGAATGTCGTGCGCCGGCACCGTTTGATCTGGCGCTGTTTAACGACGGTGATTACATCGGGGCGCAGCAGGCGGCGATTCAGGCCGGTAATGTCACCAAAGTACTGTACCCGAATGACAATCATGAGCAGGGGAAAACCTTGCGTCTGATGCAGCAGTACTTCCACTGCGCGTGTTCAGTGGCTGATATTCTGCGTCGCCATCTGGCGGCAGGTCATGCGATTGAAGATCTGGCCAAACTGGAAACCATTCAGCTGAACGACACTCACCCGACGATCGCGATTCCTGAACTGATGCGCATTCTGCTCGATGAGCACTTCATGAGCTGGGATGATGCCTGGTCTGTCTGTAACTCAGTCTTTGCCTACACCAACCACACCTTGCTTCCGGAAGCGCTGGAGACCTGGAGCGAATCTCTGATCGCAAATCTGTTACCGCGTCACTTAGAGATCATCTTTGAGATCAACCACAGGTTTATGGCTCAGGTCGAAGCAAAATGGCCGGGCAATGATGAGGTGAAACGCAAACTGTCTGTGATTCAGGAAGGCAGCGAGCGCATGGTGCGCATGGCAAACCTGTGCGTGATTGGCGGCTATGCGGTGAATGGTGTGGCAGCACTGCACTCGGAGCTGGTCAAGCGCGATCTGTTCCCTGAGTTTGACGCACTGTATCCGGGTAAACTTCAGAACGTCACGAACGGTGTCACCCCACGACGCTGGCTGAAGTTCTGTAACCCAGCGTTGAGCTCACTCATTGATGAAAAAATTGGTACAGACTGGCCGGCTCATCTGGAACAACTGTCGTCACTGGCTGACTTTGCCGATGACGCCGAGTTCCAGCAAGCTTTCATGGCCGTGAAAAAGGCCAACAAACAACGTCTGGCTGACTGGGTGGCCGACAACATGGGCATTGAACTGAACACCGACGCCATCTTTGATGTGCAGATCAAGCGCCTTCATGAGTATAAACGTCAGCACCTGAACCTGGTGCATA
This sequence comes from Photobacterium sp. TLY01, assembly GCF_021432065.1. Taxonomy (NCBI): domain Bacteria; kingdom Pseudomonadati; phylum Pseudomonadota; class Gammaproteobacteria; order Vibrionales; family Vibrionaceae; genus Photobacterium; species Photobacterium sp. TLY01. The sequence goes on along the minus strand of NZ_CP090365.1, from coordinate 1,156,567 downwards.
TTTTGTCGCTCTATCACCGTCTGCTCAATGATCCGAAATTTGATATGCAGCCGCGTGTGTTCATTTTCGCAGCCAAAGCCGCGCCGGGTTATGCGCTGGCCAAAGACATCATTTTTGCCATCAATAAAGTGGCAGACAAAGTGAACAATGATCCTCGTCTGGGTGGCAAGCTGAAAGTGGTCTTTATCCCTGACTATCGTGTCAGCCTGGCGGAGATCATTATCCCGGCGGCGGATGTGTCTGAACAAATTTCGACAGCCGGTAAGGAAGCCTCCGGTACCGGAAATATGAAACTGGCCCTGAATGGTGCGCTGACTATCGGCACCATGGATGGTGCTAATGTTGAGATCCGGGAAGAAGTCGGTGATGACAACATCTTTATCTTCGGCTTGCTGGTGGACGAGGTGATGGAACTAGTACAGAAAGGCTATCAGCCAACCCGTTACTATGAGTCTGACAGCTTGCTGAAAGCCTCACTGGATCTGTTGCTGGGTGAGACCTTTACACCGGGTGAGCCGGACGCACTGGCGGGCATTCGCCACAACCTGCTCGAAGGGGGCGATCCGTATCTGGTGCTGGCTGATTTTGCGGATTATGTGGCGGCTCAGGAACGCATTGACCATGCTTACCGGGATAAAGCCGGTTGGGCGCGAAAAGCCATACTCAATACCGCGCTGGTCGGCAAGTTCAGTTCAGACCGCAGTATTCGCGACTATGTAGAGAATATTTGGCAATTAAAAGCGGTGAAACGCTGATATTTTTGCCGGGGCTGGCTAGTCCCGGCTTTATTGTAAGGAGTGACAAAGACTGTACTTGTGGGAGAGACAGTCAGTCTGAAGCGTGTCACGGAGAAGAAGAATGAGAACAGAAAAGGTTGTGAAAGAGATTGCCAGACAAGCCGGGCTGGCAGACAGCTACATCAGTGCCTGGGGTGAAGAAACACCGGTCAGTACCGAGACACTGGATCGGTTACTGGCTGCGCTGGGCTACGATACCAGTAGTGATCAGGCGCTCGAATCCTCAGCGGCCAGATTGCAGCCAAGAGAAGTGCTGGCACCGGTGAAAGTGATCCGCCGTGGAGAGCCTGTTCATATTGAGCTGACCCTGGGCCGCAGTGCCCGGATCAGCGACTTCAGCTGGCGGCTCGAAACCGAGCAGGGCGACGTCATGGAAGGCTGGCTGCAGTCGCAGCTGGTGGCTGATGACCGTGAGCAGGGCAACGGGATGACGTTCGCGCTGCCTGAACTGGCGCTGGGCTACCACAAGCTTGAGATTTTTCGTAAACGCCGTCAGTCACCGTATGAGATGACACTGATTGTCACCCCAACGGCTTGTTATAAGCAGCCAGCGCTGGAGAAGGGCAAAAAACTCTGGGGTGCCAGCGTCCAGCTTTACTCAGTGCGGACCGGTCATAACTGGGGGATCGGCGATTTTGGCGATCTCAAGCATCTGGTGTCTGATATTGCATCCCGTGGCGGCGATTTTGTTGGCCTGAACCCGATCCATTCTTTGTTTCCGGCCAATCCCGAAGGGGCAAGTCCGTACAGCCCGTCTTCCCGCCGCTGGCTCAATATTATCTATATTGATGTGTGCTCGGTCCCGGAATTCGCTCAGTGTGATGAGGCGTTGCAGTTAGTGGGCAGTGATGCATTCCAGCAGCGTCTGGTGGCGGCCCGTGACAGCAACTGGGTCAATTACAGTGAAGTGGCAAGTCTGAAAATGCTTGTGTTGCCCATGCTGTTTCACACCTTTCAGCAGCGCCATCTGGCGTCGCTGAGCGCCCGTGGCCGACAGTTTCTGGATTTCGTCGAAACCGGCGGGGAGAGCCTGATGCATCAGGCGGCGTTTGATGCACTCCATGCCGAGCTGAAAGCGAACAATGATCAAATCTGGGGCTGGCCGGTTTTCCCTGAGCAATATCGCCATTTTGATAATGCTGCTGTGAAACACTTCATTGCCGCACATCCTGAGCAGGTTCAGCTGTATATGTATCTGCAATGGCTGGCCGATACCCAGCTGGCAGAAGCGCAGCAGCTTGCCGAAGAAAAAGGCATGGTGATGGGGCTTTACCGGGATCTGGCTGTCGGCGTTTGTGATTCCGGCGCAGAAACCTGGGCTGATCAAGATGCGCTGTGTCAGGGGGTCAGTGTCGGTGCGCCACCGGATATTCTCGGCCCGCTGGGGCAGAACTGGGGATTGCCACCGTTTAACCCGCAGGCCTTGCGTAAAACGGCCTATCAGCCGTTCATTGAACTGCTGCGTGCCAATATGCGCCACTGCGGTGCGTTACGGATCGATCATGTGCTGGGTCTGCTTCGCTTGTGGTGGATTCCAAAAGGTGAATCGGCCAAGCAAGGCGCGTATATGTACTATCCGGTCGATGATCTGATGGCGATTCTTGCGCTGGAAAGTCATCGTCACCAATGTACTGTGATTGGTGAAGATCTGGGCACAGTGCCGGATGAAATCGTCGATAAACTGGCGAGCGCCGGGATCCACTCTTACAAGGTCTTTTTCTTCGAAACTGCGGAAGACGGCGGCTATTATTCTCCGTCTCACTATACCGCGCAGTCGATGTCGGCCCTGTGTACCCACGATATGCCGACACTCAGAGGCTTCTGGCATTGCGACGATCTCAAGTTGGGCCGTGAGCTGGGGTTGTACCCGGATGAACAGCAACTGCAGGGATTGTTCGACAGCCGTGCCGAAAGCAAACAGCGCATTCTGGACAGCGTCAACTGGCATGGCTTCCTGCCGCAAAATGTCGGCCGTGACGCGCAGTATGTCCCGATGGATCGCACCCTTGCCGAAGCGCTGCAGTTACATCTTGCGGCCGGTTCCAGTGCATTGCTGAGCCTGCAGCTGGAAGACTGGCTGGAAATGGATAAGCCGGTCAATATTCCGGGCACAGTGGATGAATATCCGAACTGGCGACGTAAGCTGGCGGTGAATCTTGAAGATCTGTTTAACCGTCAGGACATCATGGATCTGACGAAACGACTGACGGATGTACGCCGCCAGGCGGCTGAGAAGCAGGAGTAAAGTGTGGGCGCCGGACGAGTAAAGATCAAAGACTGGTTGCCGGATCTGGCTGAACTGGCTCATCCTTCGAGCCAGTATCATCATATGGGCGCGCAACGGTTAACACTTGAAACCGGCGGCTCACCGATCTCCGGCGTACGTTTTCTGGTGTATGCGCCGAATGCATCTGCGGTCAGTGTCGTGGGGGATTTTAACCACTGGGACAGCCGCGCCCATCCGTTATCCGTACTGGACCAAGGCTACTGGGGCTGTTTTGTCGAGGGGCTGGGCACCGGTGAGCGCTATAAATTTGAGCTGCGTGATCAGTCGGGCAACAGCCTGCCGCACAAGGCCGATCCCTGGGGCTATGAGGCCGAGCAGTATCCGTCGTTTGCATCCAAAGTGTATGACCACAGCGGCTATCGCTGGCAGGATGCACACTGGCAGCAGCGGCAGGTGACAGCCAAACACGAACAGCCGCTTTCGATTTACGAGTTGCATCTGGGCTCGTGGCGACGGCAGGCATCCGGTGAAAGCCTGAGCTACCGGCAGCTGGCGGCTGAGCTGATCCCTTATCTGACGGACATGGGATACACCCATGTTGAACTGATGCCGGTGGCGGAACATCCTTTCTATGGCTCCTGGGGCTATCAGCCGGTGGGACTGTTTGCTCCGACAAGCCGCTACGGCTCGCCGGATGATTTCAAGTTTTTCATCGACCAGTGCCATCAGGCCGGGTTAGGCGTGATTCTGGACTGGGTGCCGGCACATTTCCCGGCTGACGATCACGGACTGGCCTTTTTTGACGGGACCGCCTTGTTTCACGACCCGGATCCGCGCCGTGGCTGGCATCAGGACTGGCAAAGCTATATCTACGATTACGGCCGTGAGCATGTGCGCCGTTTTCTGGTGGCCAATGCTCTTTACTGGTTTGAGCATTTCCACATCGACGGCCTGCGGGTCGATGCCGTGGCATCCATGCTGTATCTGGATTACTCACGCCAACCCGGCGAGTGGATACCCAATGCTGAGGGCGGCAATATCAATCATGACGCAGCCAGTTTGTTGCGCTGGATGAATGAAGAAGTGTACCGCTTGTATCCCAATGCCATGACGATTGCGGAAGAGTCGACAAGTTTTCCCGGCGTCTCACGGCCAACCTATGAGGGCGGACTGGGGTTTGGCTTCAAATGGAACATGGGCTGGATGCACGATAGTCTGAGCTATATCCGCCAGGATCCGATTCACCGACAGCACCATCACGATACGCTGACGTTTCCCTTGGTATACGCATTTAGTGAGAATTACGTGCTCTCGCTGTCACACGACGAAGTCGTTTATGGTAAAGGTTCGCTGCTCAATAAAATGCCGGGTGATGAATGGCAGCAAACGGCCAATCTGCGCGCCTATATGGCCTATATGTACGGTCAGCCGGGCAAAAAGCTGAACTTTATGGGCGCAGAAATCGCTCAGAGTGCGGAGTGGAATCACGATGGCGTGCTGGAGTGGCATTACCTGCAATATGGCCGTCACATTGGGGTCCAGCGTTTAGTGCGGGCGTTAAATCTCCTGTATCAATCGACTCCGGCTCTGTATGAACTGGACTGTGATGCGGCAGGCTTTGCCTGGTGTGTGCAAAATGATGCGTCCCGCAGTGTGATCGCGCATGAGCGTTTCGCCCGCAATGGCGACAAGTTGCTGGTGGTCAGTAACTTCACCCCAGTGCCCCGGCAAAGTTACCCTATTCCGGTGCCGCAATCAGGTCAGTACCGGTTAATGCTCAACAGTGATGACCCTCAGTACTGGGGGAGTGGGATGCCGGTAGAACAAACGGTGAACACCGTTTGGGATGAGGCGTCAGGCAGTGAAGTGATGGTGATCGACCTGCCACCGCTGTCGACTTTGTTCTGGCAATTTATGCCGGGTTAAACCGAGCGATGCGTTTTTCAGAGAGTACAGCAACCCGAATGGCACAGAGCTGACGGTTGCGATGAAACAGAAAGGGCCATTTGATGGCCCTTTTTTACGTCAAACGCAGCCTTTGACGGCTAGCTTGTTTTTGTTGTCCCGGTTCGCGACCACTTGCTGATGGTCATCAATCGCACCCAGTGTTTTGGCTAATCTGTCATACAAGACCACATTGACGGTCGCTGCCAGATTCATGCAGCCATTGGTGGGGACATACACAACATGATCGGCTTTATCGACAACCTCTTGTGGCAGTGAACTGTCCTCCGGGCCAAACACATACACAGCGTTTTCAGGATGGGTAAAGCGAGGCAGTGCCGTCGCGCCCACCACCAATTCAACACAAACGATTTCTACGCCGTCCGCTAGCCCGGCGGTGAGATCGTCCATCTCGACCAAATCAATGCGCTCATGGCTGTTATGGGTATCGGTGTGAAATTTTGCCGCGCGGTTATAGCGGTTACCGTTATAACGCACTTGGGTTGCGTCATAGCAGCCTGCGGCACGCATCACTGCGCCCACATTCGTCGGGCTTTTGGGGTTGTACAGTCCAATAATGACCGTTGACTGTGTTGTCATTGTGTTTGATCTACTTATGTATTGCTTTAAGGCTAGAGTGTGGAACTCGCGAGTGGGGGGATTATGGCAGTAGTGTGGTTGGATAACAATTTTTGGTTCGGGGCAGCGGCTGGGATTCTGGTGCAGTGGAGGTATGTCGCGCTTGAGTCTGGTGGTTCTTTTAGCATGGTGCAATGCGCGCCAGACACTCTTTGTGGGGACAAAGCGTGTCCAGAAATGCCTTTTTTTCTTTGGTGTGGTCCGGGGCGGTTGTAGGCGCTCCCGGCGCCGACAACCTAAAAATTCGTCCTGAATTTTTCCCTGGGGGAGTGGGTTTCTTGGATTTTTTTTGGGTGTTGTTGTGGATTTTGGTACGGCTGAGGTATGTCGCGCTTGAGTCTGGTGGTTCTTTTGACATGGTGTGATGCGCGCCAGGTACTTTTTGTTGGGGCAAAGAGTACCCAGAAAGCCCCTTTTTGTTCTCTGGTGTGGTCCGGGTCGGTTGTAGGCGCTCCCGGCGCCGACAACCTAAAAATTCGTCCTGAATTTTTCCCTGGGGGATCGGGTTTGTTTCGGATTTTTGGGGTGTTGTAGCTGTGGATTCTGGTGCAGCGGAGGTATGTCGCGCTTGAGTCTGGTGGTTCTTTTGACATGGTGTGATGCGCGCCAGGTACTCTTTGTTGGGGCAAAGAGTACCCAGAAACCCCTTTTTGTTCTTTGGTGTGGTCCGGGTCGGTTGTAGGCGCTCCCGGCGCCGACAACCTAAAAATTCGTCCTGAATTTTTCCCTGGGGGAGCGGGTTTCTTGAATATTGTGGTTGTTGTTGTGGAGTATGTTTTCAGGCATACATTATTACCTACCTCTGTCATTGTCGCGCAGGCGGAAACCCATACAGCGAGTGCGATTTCTGAGGTTAAGTGAGCATGCTCCATGGCTACGGTTTCTTTTTACTGATTAAGTGACTGATGTCTCTTAATCACAAGCCCATACGCGCTGATTTTTGTGGTAAGTCATGAAATACAAAAAAAGCAATTAATATCAATTGGGTGGCATAAGAAGTTTGAGTATTATACTTGAGATGGTGTCGTATAACTTACTGATTAGTTTATATGGTTAAGCTTGAATAATGCAAAATAATCATACGCTTGTAACCCTCCCTACTTTAATGGCAGCCTAAATTAGAGTTTTTCCTGCTTTCGTACCTTGCTAAGTATTCCCACGGGGTCAGATCATCCAGGGCATCATGAGGGCGTTCATCGTTATATTCCTTCATCCATTGTTCGGTTAACTCTCGAACTTCACTCAGCGTTTTAAAAACGTACATATCGAGAAGTTCTGTGCGATAGGTTCGATTAAAGCGCTCAATATATGAGTTCTCAGTGGGTTTTCCTGGTCGAATAAATTCAAGTTCAACTCGATTTTCTTCGGCCCATTCGGCTAACGCTGTGGAGATAAATTCTGGACCATTATCCATCCTGAGTTTGCCGGGCATCCCGCGCCACGCTGTGATACGCTCCAAAACCCGGATGACTCTTGGGGCTGGTAAATTTAAGTCCACTTCGATGGCTAACACTTCGCGGTTAAAATCATCGACAACATTAAACGTACGAAAACGTCTGCCGCAAGCCAGAGCGTCACTCATAAAATCAATCGACCAACAGCAGTTCACCCCGTCAGGACGTGCCAGCGGGACTGGCTCCCGTTTCGGTAACCGCTTTTTTCCTTTGCGCCTCATATTGAGCTTGAGTGAGCAGTAAACACGGTAAACGCGCTTGTGGTTCCATGGATATCCCCAGCGTCTGAGAACTTTAAATAACTTGCCAAAACCATAAGCAGGATATCGCTCTACGGCTTCTTGCAACTTGGCGATGACCTCATCATCTCGATGAGGGTCTGGTTGATATCGATAGACAGAATCACTGATGCCAACTGCGCGGCAGGCCATTCTGAGACTGACCCGAAATTGCTGACGAACATACTCCACGAGTTCGCGTTTAACCGCTGGCTTTACAGCTTTTTTTCCAGAATATCTTTCACAATACGATGCTCAAGGCTGAGGTCAGCGAACATCTGCTTGAGTCGGCGATTTTCATCTTCAAGCTCTTTCAGCCGCTTCACATCGGACGCTTCCATACCACCATATTTCGATTTCCAGTTGTAATAGGTAGCGTCAGAGATACCGTATTCACGACAGACTTCGTTGACCTTACGGCCAGCCTCCACTTCCTTCAGGATCTTCACGATCTGTGTTTCTGTGTAGCGTGATTTTTTCATCATGCGTTCTCCGTTTATTTCAGTGTAAACGGAAAAGCTCTAATTACTAGCGACATGTTTTTCGGGGAGGGTTACACGCTGAATTGGTTTTGGTTGGAGGAGTTATGCGACATGATGTCGTATAACAAAATGTTATGTCCCGGTTGGGAGTCACCAAAATGGGCAGTGCTAAAGAATACTGGTTTGATCGAATTGAAGTACAAAAGAATTGTCGTTTGGCTAACCTCCTCGGAATTACCGAAGATGAATTAGAGCAAATCGCTTACGACATTGATGGTGATTACAGCAATGATGGATTGCTTTATGGTTATGTTGTTCGGTTCGACGATGATAATGATCAGTCTATCATGGCGAAAATCGATGGCCTTACTTCAGGCTCATATGTGAGTTTGTCTCAGTGGGATTTGGAAGATCCTGAGGAAGATGAACTTGAGTGGGAATTAGTTAATTCAGAACAACTGGAAATGTTTAATAAACAGTTGGCTGAGATCCCCGCAATGCTTCAAATAGAAACTACGCAAAGCGCTCAATTTAGCTTGTTGGTGATGTTGCACGCTCATGTTGTTTCCACGCTAGAGCACTTTCTGTCAACTACATTCATTCATCGTGTCACAAACTCCGACAAATTAACGAGAAAACTGATCGAAACAGATCCTGAGTTTGGGAATCACAAGTTTACAGTAAACGAGATTTACGCTCAGCATAGTAACATTAAGTCAACTGTTGCCACATATTTACAAGGAATTATCTTCCATGATATGCGCAAGGTAAAACCAATGTACGCGGAAGTGCTTTCGTATGATTTTGGGGATATATCATGGCTCTTTAGAGCCGTTAAAGTTAGACACGATTGTGTACATCGAGCTGGTTATGATAAGGAAGGAAAATCTGTCACCGTATCGGTAGAAAGTATTAGGGAGTTAATTAAAAATTGTCGTAAGTTGGCTGAAAAAATTGATACTCATGCACAAGAATTAGAAAGTGAATGACATAAAAAAACGCATGTTGTCAGATTGATTTTCTGCTGCGTTACAAACCAGTCGAAAGTGCGGGCGCTAACTGCCTTTTAAGGGGGAATGAAAAATGAAGACCATTGCAATATTTAACAACAAAGGTGGTGTAGGTAAAACCACTTTTTGTGCAAATTTGGCGACACACTTTGCCATGAAACATCACAAAAGAGTCTTGGTATTAGATTTAGATCCACAAGCCAATATAACCCATTATATGTTGGGGGATGAATTGGCCAGTGAGGTAATAGCTCCATATTATGATCGTGGTCTTGAAAAGCCACACCAAACTATAGTTGATGCATTTGATAATTATGAAGTTGGTGAAAGTACGATTAACACCGATGTTACTCCAATGTTTTGTGAAAGATTCCAAGCTTCTATCATTGCAGGGAATCCATTTTTAGCGTCGTATGAAGATATTCTTAGTAAAAAATGGAATGAACTTTCTGACCCTGATAGTGTAAGCGGGATGAGGATATCAAATTGGATAAATACAATTTTAGAAACACACAAAGAAAATTACGATTACGTATTTATAGACTTAAGCCCTAGCCTAGGTGCAATTAATAGAACTGCCTTGCTCGCTTCAGACTTTTTTATCTCACCTATGAGTTGCGATATATTCAGCTTGGTAGCAATAAAAAATATAAAACAATGGTTTGAAAAATGGGTGCCTTACTATAATTCTAAATATGAGAATTTTAAGAGTGAAAAATCTCATATTTGGGATATAATTAAGTCAGATCTAAAGCCGAAAGTAAGTATCGATAGTGGGTTTTTAGGATACACTCTTCAATCTTATATATCTCGTAAACATGCGGATGGTACAGTCAGAACAACTCAATCATACCAACGAATTATAGACAATTTCGAGCCTGAAATTGATGAGAATTTAAGCATATTTAAAAAGCCAGAAATTAATTCTCATGCTGAATTAAATCTGGGGGAAATTCCTCATATGTTTGGGATATTAGCTTTGTCACAATTTGTTGGAGCCCCTATTGCAACATTGAATTCAGCTGATGGAATGGCAGGGTCACAATATACTCAAGCAAAGAACTACATTAAAGCGTTCGATGTGATTTCTGATCGTGTAATGCATAACCTTGGGGATGTTATCAATGTGGCCTGATTCTCTTGTTAGGGAAATTGTAGAGAAGCGTTGTATTATTCACCTTGGTTCTGGAATGTCCTGCCAGTCAGTAGATGAAAATGGTAATAGACCTCCTAGTTGGGAGGCTTTACTGAATACATTAAAAGACTCAACTCTAAGTAATAATGAAGATAAAGACTTAGTTGATGAATTTATTTCCCAGAAAAGATATCTAGATGCAGCAGAAGTAATTCGCACCAAAGGGAATTCTGCTGAATATAATGCAAAAATACGTGAAATATTTATTGAGAAAAATTTTGTTCCTTCTAATGCGCATAAGGATTTGGTCGATATTTCACCAAGGATTTTTTTGACTACAAATTACGATACGTTAGTAGAAGGAGCTCTAATAGAAAATTCCGGACACAACTCATTTACTCAATATGAACATACTCGTGATGGGTTACTGGACTCAGTAAGGTCTCCGAGCACAATACTAATTAAAATGCATGGCTGTGCTAAGCATGCTGCCGATACAATACTTAGCCGTTCAGACTATTTCAATTTACGTAAGAGATACCGTTCGTTTTTTGAGATCACTTCGTCATTATACAAACTAAATACAGTCCTTTTTATTGGTTGTGGTATTGAAGATCCTGATATTAATTTAATCCTTGAAAATAACAATATTGAAACGAACACTACAAACCCTAGCTATGCGATGGTTGGGTCAAAATCATACGCAGCAAGAATTAAGGATACTATTAAGAGCCAATATAATATTGAATTGATTACTTATGAGCAGAATAATGAAAACGATCATAGTAAATTTGAGATTAAATTAAATGAATTAAAAAATCGAGTCGATATAATACGAACTAAATATGGTTCAACAAGTTAAGTAGTTAACAAGTCCATGAAAACTGACTACGCAATCTGTCATGCTTTTGGCGTAGCGCACAAAAACGCCAGACTTAAGCAGTTGATGGCGGCGTTAATTATTGCCACATACTTCATATTAAGGATAAAATGTGCCAGATTTAAAGATTGAAATAGAAAATATTAAAAGTATCAAAAGATTTAGTTTAGATATCCCTATAGAGCAGGGGCTATACGCTATAGCGGGCACAAACGGAGTTGGTAAGAGTACTATAATGGCGCTTTTGGCAATTCCATTTCGCCCTGCACTTTTATCTGATTTATTTGGTAATTGTGGCCACGACTCTAAAATAGACTATTATTATTCTGGAAAAGAAGACCACTGGGAGAAGAACGGATCTAGATGGCAGATAAAAGGTAAACCGTCAAAAGAAATAAAAATAGATGGCTTTATAGAAGGTAGTATTATACATGGAACAAGATTTTCGGATTCGACATTAGAGTCTTTAAAGCTTTCGGACACTGTTCGAGATGAACACTTAGTTGATGCTGATGAATTTATAAATGAAAATTTTAATGAGATTTTACATGGTAGAAACAATGTCTACCCAACAATAAAAAAAGTAAAGAATAGGGGAGTCGCTTCTCAACTTGGCTTCGAAACAGTGCCGTATTTTATGGAGTATCCCGACCGACGATTAAGTCAGTATTGGCTAAGTACTGGGGAAAATCTTCTTCTTAGTCTATTGCACTTTCTGAATAATAAAATATTTCAACAAAAGAGAAAAGGAACGAAAAATAGATCCTTTATATTAATCGACGAGGTTGAGCTTGCCTTGCATCCAGTAGCAATTAACCGGCTTCTTATTTTTCTGAGATCTATAGCAAAAGAGTATAATCTTGCAGTTTATTTCTCTACTCACTCTACAGAGCTTCTTCGCGGCATAAAGCCGGACAACATATATTATCTTCAAAATTTGCCAGACAGAAGCATTGAAGTTATAAACCCGTGTTACCCTGCGTATGCTACTAGATTTCTATACAACCAAGATAGTTATGATTTTTTGATTCTTTGTGAGGACGAGCTTGCAAAGTTTGTCGTAGATAAAGTGATTATCTCTGAAAGGCTGTACGGTGGGAAGCTATATCATATTCTTCCATGTGGAGATTGGAGAAATACTGTTCGGCTCCACCAAGAAATAATCGAATCTAATCTCGCCAGCAAAGCAGCTAAGATTATTTCAGTTTTGGATGGCGACATTGAGGAGCAGTTCGATAAAGCAAAACAGGATGATGAAAATTTATCAAGAATCAATGTCACCTTTTTGCCAATACCAAGCTTGGAAAAATACCTCCATAAGCACTTGGTTGACGAGGTCGATCCAAGATTATTTCGAGAAATTAATGACCGCTTCTTTAGAAAAAGATCGCTCGATGAAATCGTCAGTATTTACCAAAGAGGGAAAGTTGATAGGAAAGGAAAGAGGCTTTGGGATCTTATGGTTGAGTCTGCAGGTGTTGACGGAATGGATGAGAAAGAGTTCCTCAGAGAAATCTGTAATTCAATTTACGAGAATCTATGCACAGACTTTTTATCGCGGCGTATTAAAGCTATGTTCTAATATTAATGAGCAAGTGGCTGTGCGCTTCTCTAGCTCTCCGGATTGCCTCAAAACCAAGACGTTAGCTTTCATGGAGGAAATAGTGTGGAAATCTGGAAGTTGTTATTCTTTATACCTGCGTGTTTTGCACTTAACATGACTCCGGGACCAAATAACCTATAGTTTATGAATAATGCTGGATGCTACGGATTTCAAATCTGATTTCATAGCTGGCCTTGGTCGAATTGCAGCATTTTCGGTGATGATTGCATTAGCTGCTTCAGGTTTAGCTGTTGTGCTGTACGCATCCGAGACTCTATTTCTGGTAATAAAAATATTAGGGGCAGCCTATTTATGTCATATTAGGAATATATTAAAGGCAATGGTTTACAAAACCGAAAATGGCTAAGTGTTTTAACAGAGCATGCGCTGCTTTTCTCGAAGTATCTGGAGCCAACCTGTTGTTTAGCCGCCAGCAATGAAACAAATCAGGCTGCATGGGCTCCTTCGACAGGGCTAGATCACGAAGGAATGTAGATCACACTATTCGGTTTGTTCAGAGCTGATATGACTGTGTTTACTGTCTTTGAATAGCCTAAGTTGAATCTATTATGTGATCTTGATCTGTTCATGCTCTCGCCCTGGCTCCTTCGATTGATAACAACAGCGGCAGGTTATGCAAGGGAAGACTGCGTTCTCATTCGTTAAAAGGCGCTAAAGATGCCCGCCGTATTCTCAGGGCATCACAGATAAGGAATATTTGTGATATTAATGTAGTGGTCAACTAATTCCGGACAGTAAATTAGGTTGATTTTCTGCCTTTGCAGGCGGAATACCATCATTGTAGCTGTGTGGCCTTTCCCTGTTGTAATAGCCCATCAGATAACGACTGATATCTTTAGTTGCGTCTGTGAACGATGGATAGCCTGTTGCTGGTATCCACTCCGATTTCAGACTTCTAAACAACCGCTCCATCGGTGCGTTATCCCAGCAATTACCACGACGACTCATGCTTTGAGTCATGCGATAACGCCATAGATGCTGGCGAAACAGACGACTGGTGTACTGACAGCCTTGATCTGAATGAAACAGTACACCTTGTGGCCGGCCTCTTTGCTCATAGGCCATGGTCAGAGCCTTTGCGGCCAATGAAGCATCTGGTTTATCTGATATCGCCCAACCGACAACACGACGACGGAACAGGTCAATCACAGCAGCCAGATAGCACCACCGATTACCAGCCCAGATGTAAGTGATATCACCACACCAAGCCTGATTAGGGCCACACACATGAAATTCTCGGTTGAGACGGTTCGGAATATCCAGCCGCTCAACGGTCGCATTCCTGTAAGCATGTGGACCTGGCTGCTTACTGATAAGCTGCGCTTCTTTCATCAGCGCTCTGACTTTGAAACGACCGATGGAATAACGGCGTTCACGCATCATCCAGGTGATTGTACGACTACCGGCAGCACCTCGGCTGAGTGTAAAGAGTCGATTGACTTCGCTACGAAGTTCCATGCGTTCAACATCAATGCGTTGTTGTCGTTGTTTGTACTCGTAATAACTGGATGAAGAAATGTCGAATACTGAACAGACCAAGTGAACCGATTCATGTTCCCTCAACTGGTCTATCAGCGCGTACGTTCGAGTTCGTCCGACATTAAGAGAGCTGTGGCCTTTTTTAGAATCGCTTTTTCCCGCTCTAAGCGATTGATTCGTGCCTCAAGCTCCTGAATTTTTTGTTGTTCTGACGTGAGTGCTTTCGATGTTGGTGTTTGGCCTCCGCGCTCAGCTCTGAGTTGCTCAACCCAACGTCTAAGTGCCGTCTCTCCGACGCCAACGGAGCGACATGCTTCAGGTATTGAATAATTCTGGTCGAGTACCAAACTTGCAGTTTCACGCTTGAACTCAGGACTAAATGAGCGTCGTTTTTTGGTCATTGAACACCTCTTTCTTTGGTGGCTACTTTACCACCTTAAATGGTGTCCGGGTTTATTAAACCACTACATAAAGCAAGTGAGTAAGGAGAGTTGTCTTGATCTCCTCTAAATTTTTATTGAGCTTGAGAAGTATTACTTTGGAGATAAAGCAGCAACGGAGAGCGAATTGGTTAACTACTTATGTCAGCAAGTGTTTTCAGAGCACTCTGGTGTGAAAGTGGTTGCGGCCTTTGATAACGATAAGGTTGTTGGATTCGCGACCTATGCGATGATGTTTCCCGCCCCAAAACTCTCTGGCCAGATGTATATGAAAGACCTGTATGTTTCTGCTTCAGCGCGGGGTAAAGGTGTTGGTTTGACGTTGATGAGACACTTGGCTTCAATTGCTGTGAGTCATGATTGTCAGCGTCTGGATTGGACGGCAGAACGTACGAATCCGGCAGCAGGAAAATTCTACGTCTCTATCGGGGCCAGATTGGTCCAGGAAAAAGAGTATTACCGCTTTGAAGGCAATGCGTTGAGCGACTTTGCAGAGTCCTGATTACAACGGCTTCGAACGACTGTGAAAATGTGACGCTTTCCAGACATGATTCATTTAAATAACATAAAAATCATGATTTTAAATAGATTGTGGGATGACGGATTCCTCAAAATTCTGAATCAGAATTATCTGATTATGGCTGAGACTGCAGAGGGCATTCATACCATTCATTCGTCTGTATCAAACTTGCTATACTCCAAGTGATAGAATAGTATCACTTTTGCCTTTTCATGGAGTGGCTTGAATGAAAGTTGAACTGGTTACATCACTGAAGCGCCAAGCGACGAAGATCCTTGCTGATCTTCATGAAACAAAAGAGCCAGTGCTGATTACTGAGCACGGTAAGCCGTCAGCTTATCTCGTTGATGTTGATGATTATGAATTTATGCAAAATCGTTTAGCAATCCTTGAAGGGATCGCTCGAGGAGAGCGCGCATTAGCGGACGGTAAGAGTGTGAGTCATGATGGAGCGAAGGACAGAATGTCAAAATGGCTGAAATAATCTGGACGGAACCAGCGTTATCTGATCTTAACGAGATTGCTGAATATATAGCCCTTGAAAATACTGTCGCTGCCAAAGAACTGGTTCAAACCATTTTTGCAAAAGTTGAACGCCTGGAAACCTTCCCGGAATCAGGACGTGTACCGCCTGAACTGGATTATTTAAATTACCGTGAAATCGTGATTAATCCCTGCCGTATTTTCTACAAGTATGAGGCTGAAAAAGTGTATATCTTGTTTGTCATGCGAGTAGAAAGAGACTTACGCCGCTTCTTATTAAGAAAGTAATATTGGGTGTGAAACTGGGAAGTATCTTTAAGGGTTTAGGACGGATGATTGTCTGTGAATCAACATCTGGCTTTGGTTATCTTCTCCGTGGATTCTTGAGCTATGGTTGGCTAAATCGGGGCCATCGGTGAGCCTGAAATCAGACATATTCAAGCCAGAAACTCGTGAGAAGGTAGTCCATGTCATTCGCTAGCCGTTTTGGGAGGTTTTTTTGAATAATCGTGTCGTTTTTACGGGTGGCCCTGGCTCAGGAAAAACCTCAGTGATCAATTTTTTAGAGCAATTGGGATACCCAAGCGCTAAAGAAGCTGGCCGTAAGGTCATTCAAACACAAATTGAGCGGAATGGGGTTGCTTTACCCTGGAAAGATAAAGTGGCATTTCGTGATGCCATGGTTCTTGAAGAACTGAACAACTACAAAGTACATGATGATTCAGTTTTGACCTTCTTTGACCGGAGTATCATCGATTCATATGGTTATAGTCAGCTTGAACAAATAACCGTTTCAGAGCTCTTGTTAAGAAGTTGTCGCGAGCTGATTTATCACAAAAATGTGTTTATTTTCCCACCTTGGGAAACAATCTATGAAAATGACATCGAGCGTAAACAAGATTTTAATGAAGCGGTCGCGACCTATCATGAAATGGTGAACGCGTACAAAAAGTTCGGTTATGAACTGATTGAAGTTCCAAAGCTTTCAGTTCGAGAAAGGGCTGAATTTATCCTTGAGGTTTGTTCTCATCTCGTTCAGAAGCCAATTTGATTTTGGTGTTCATCTTTGTGTCATTTTGGCCCGCACATTAATAAACATTCAAAGATTCAGTTTTTAATTGAATGTGAGAGATTTGACACAAGAATTTGAATTGTGTTTGACCAGCAACGAGTTAGAAACTTAAATTTCTGAAAAAACGAGGGGAAAATTCAGGACGAATTTTCAGGTTGTCGGCGCCGGGAGCGCCTACAACCGCCCCGGACAGCACCAAAGAACCAAAGGCATTTCTGGTTACGCTTTGTGCCAGCAAAGAGTAACTGGCGCGCGTATTACACAGTAGAGAGAAGCGCCAAACTCAAGCGCGACAAACTTTCCGTCTTACCTGAAATCACTTGTTTATCGCCTGCGCCACATTGAAGCAATTCACAACCCCAGGGGAAAATTCAGGACGAATTTTCAGGTTGTCGGCGCCGGGAGCGCCTACAACCGTCCCGGCCAACATCAAAGAACAAAAGGCATTTCTGGTTACGCTTTGTGCCAGCAAAGAGTCACTGGCGCGCGTCGTACACAGTTGAGAAAAGCACCGGACTCAAGCGCGTCAAACCGACAACACTACTGAAATTACACTCATTGTTGTGCTCACTTCTTATCGTCATGGGAATGACAGACAAAGCGTATTTATCTCAGCGAAAATGATCCTCAACCCGCCGGCGCTTTCAGATCCAACGTTTCTAACGGGTTAGGGCAATACTGCCGGGTCTTTTCCATCACCTGTTTTTGTAACGCTTTATCAGCGTCGATCTCTGGATACTGTTTCCTGAGATCTTCCATGCAGCTTTGTGTGGCTTCCATCATTTTGGTGAGCTCACCTTTGGAACTCATCAGACTGGAAAGGTCATTGCCCTTGTCTGTTTTCATGGCCTGTAAGGCTTTCTCGAGTTCTGCATAGGGTTGGGCGAGGCAGCCACAGACATCTTTTGCGGCCTGTTCCAGATCATCTGCCTGTACAGGAAAAGCTGCCAGGGAGGCGATAAACAAGGGGGCTATCAGGGATTTCATGTCTACCTCCCGGCATGTCCATAAAAAAAGAAAAAAGTTTGGTGCTGTGCATCAGGTCCAGTGTCAGAAAAGTAAATAGCCAGACTTCAACGAGTTGCTCAAGGGTTTTGTATTCATTACATACTGAGGCGTAATACTTCGAATCGCAAAAAAATCGCAGTGTTATTTTTGCGACACTGCTCAAAATTTCACCTCCCTATACTCAAGAGGAAAGCACTTGAGACGATGCATTAGATACGTCTAATAAAGGCGTACGGATATCAAAAAGCGTGTAGTTTAGGGGGCTGTATGAAGAGCGCACATCAGTGTCGCGGTGTCGGGTTGTCTGTCGTTGTGCTGGCAGTCATCTTACCATCATTCACATGGGCAGACAGTGGGAAATTCAGCTTCGTCAGTTCGGTATCCGATGAGGTGATTGACTCTTTATCGTCAATGGCCAGCGATGTCAGGGTCGACAAACCCAGTAAGAAAGAATCCCTTCACCCAGCCGCCAGTCTGAATGCTTCAGCTTTTGCTTTATACCCCGGTGATATCAGCTCACGAACCAGCAGTGTCCGGGAAGACAGTCGTCTTCGCACCTTCAGTTCTTCTTTTATTAGCGGCGATTACACCAATTCGACGTATGCCGAAAATTCGCAGAGTGGCTTGGGTACCTATATGCGTGTCGATCGCACACAGCCACAGTTTCATTTCAAATCGTCCCCGTTTGATCGCACCGCACCAGCGAATAACAGTTATTCACTGACCATGGGTGGCGACTATCTATTGAATAATAATTACCTGTTTGGTTTAGCGCTGGGCATGCCTTCTTACCAATCGTCTGATTATGAAAATGAAGGCGGTAACGATATTGACGGTCTGGTCGCATCGGGTTATTTCAGTTACTTCGAAAACGAGTGGTTCCTAGATTTTACTGCCAGTTATGCACTGATCGACACAGATATGAGCCGTCAGGTGAACATGTATACTGATCCCGTGGTCAGCAGTATGGATGATGCCGATTCTGACGTGTGGGTTTTTATGCTGGGCGGTGGTTATGTGATTGATTACCCTTATGCCAAAATTGCGTTGGAAAGTTCAGTACAATACACCTTGTCAGACAGGGACAGATATAACGAGAGACTGTCGAAAGGCAATTCAAACTATGTAATTTCACAGGTTGATGATGTCAATAAACTGGAAGGGACCACCTTTATTACCGGCGCGACCATTTCCAAGCCCTTCCGTACCAGCTTAGGGCTTTTCCAGCCCTATGTGAAAAGCTACCTGCATTATGACTACCAATACCATTCAGATCGTATCATCAGTCAGTTTAAATCCATGTACTCCAGCAGTGACTTGCCTGTGATTACTCAGTCCAACGATCAATTTTACGGTCGGTTTCATGCTGGCGTATCAGGTGCTTTTAACGACAAATGGATTGGTTACGCTGAAGCGAGTACGCTGGTCGGGCTGAATGACATGAACCCGACTTTATACAGCATGGGGGTGATCATTCCGTTTAAATAAAGGCCGGACTGCGGCTTTGCAAACAGTCTTTAGCGCCATGAGGTATACGCGCTTACACCAGGCGAGGCATCTTTATTCATATCGTTTTACGTTACCAGCGCTGTGGCAAATGATTGCTCAGATAATCAAGAAACAGGCTGAGTTTACGGGATCGCTTACTTTTCTCTGCTGACACCAAGGCCACGATATTGGCTTTAGGGAGCTGATAGTCTGTCAGCACCGGGATAAGCAGACCACGATCGATTTCTTTACTGACATCCCATTCAGAACGCTGAATAATACCGTAACCATCCAGTGCCCACTGTTTAGCGACCTGTCCGACATTGCAGGACAATTTCGGCTCGATTCGGATGCTGATCATTTGTTTCGACGGCAGGTTAAATTTCCACATGGTGACATCTTCATCATTTTCTTTCAGGGCGATACATGAGTGTTGATGAAGATCTTCCGGTGTTTTCAGTGATGCTGCGGAAGCAAGATAATCAGGCGATGCAAGCAGGTAGCGTTTGTTTTCAACCAGGTGAATGCAGCGCAGTGATGAATCTTTTAACTGGCCGATATAGATCATCACATCCGGTTTGATCGGGTGAGACCAGCTGGGCTTATCGGTGAGCGTTAAATCAATCACCAGATTTGGGTACTGATGCTGAAACCTGGCAATCAGTGGCGCAATATGAGTTGTGCCAAATCCCAGCGGTGCAAGAACATTCAGTTTGCCTTCGATCATGGACTGGTTCGATAAGAGGTCATTCTGAAGGGCTTCAAGCGCCAGCAGGATCTCTCTGCCTTCCCGGGCCAGTTTTTTTCCTTCCTGCGTCAGTTTGGTGGTTCTCAGATTTCTGTCGACCAAAGTGACGGACATTTTGCGCTCTAATGCCTGCAGACGCTGGGTGACACTGGGTGGTGTCACATTAAGCTTTCTGGCGGCAGCCGCCAGAGAATGGCTGTCTGCAATCACACTGAAAAATTCAATATCCTGAGAATTTATCATTAATCTCAATCTTAATATGGGAATAAATAAAGATTAATTTAACTTAACATGCAACAAGGTTACAACTATGTCCGCTCCTTCTAACTGATTAAGAGTGGAATGATTACAATGACTCGTCTTGACGTAACAATGGCTTCATTGGCTAGTGAAGAGAAGCCCCTGGCTCCAAGCTTTGGCCTGGAGTTTACCAACAAACAACTCGCTACTTTGATCTCTGAGCAATTTGATGAACTGTACTCGACTTTGATTCGGCACAAGCTACTCATTTTCCGCAAGCAGGACACATCACCTCAGCAACTGATGCAGATTGCGAAACGGCTTGGCGAAGTACAGCGCTATCCGTTTTCCAGCGGCATTGAAGGCTTTCCTGAAATTGTCGAAATCCGCAAAGAACCTGAGCACACAAATGTATTCAGTGGTGTGTGGCATGTCGACTCCACTTATCTGGAGTGCCCTCCCGATTTCACTTTGCTGGCGGCGAAGCAGACCCCGGAAGTCGGGGGAGATACCGTATTTTCAGATTCCCAGAAAGCGTTTGCCGCTTTGTCGGAAGGGATGCAGAAGTTTTTGCTGTCTGAAAAAGCGGAATTCATTTCAAATAAAATTCAGGAAGCGGGGACAAAAGCACCGCATCTGGTGAATTTTACAGATATCGCCATGGCGAACACCTTCTTTAGTGCTTCACATTTTTCTGCCAAGCGACATGAAGAATCAGGGATCCCTGGGATCTACGTGAACGCTGAGCACACCAGCCGCTTTACATCGATGTCTGTTGAGGAAAGCGCACCAATTCTTGATTATCTCTATAGCCATATCACCCGCGATGAGTTCACTGCAAGAGTGCGGTGGGAAAACGACACCATTGTCTTGTGGGATAACCGTGGCCTTCAGCATCATGCCGTGAACGACTATTACGGCCAGTTACGTGTGATGCACCGTCTCATTGTTCGTTCGAAAATGCGTTAAACAACAGACATGCACGGCGCTCAAAAACGGCTGGAGCGCTGTGCATGGCGTTGATGAATAAAGTCGTTAAAAAAGTAAGGAAAAACTATGTTGGAATCCCTGGCCTTTGCTCCTTCAGACAGCGTGTTACTGATGCTGTTCTGTGCGGCATTCATTGCCGGAATTGTCGATGCTATTGCTGGTGGCGGTGGTTTAATTACGGTGCCGAGTCTCTTGCTGGCGGGTGTGCCACCGCTGACGGCGTTGGGGACGAATCGCTTACAGGCAGTGATTGGTGAACTGACATCCTTTGTGACCTACTTATGGCACAAAGAAGTGAACCTCGCCGGCCTGTTGCTTGGCATGATAGCAACGGCAATTGGGGCAACGGCGGGTTCGTTTGCCGTCAGCTTGTTCCCGGCGGACATTCTGAGGGCGCTGCTGCCTGTTCTGATGGTTGCTATTACTGTTTATTCCATTTTGTCTAAGCGTCTGAAGAATGTTGTGGCGCAGCAGGCGAAGGTCTCGTCCCGGACCTTCATGTTGTCTATGGGGCTGATCATTGGCTTCTATAATGGCTTTTTCGGGCCGGGCACAGGGGCGATCTGGATGATCGCATTTGCCATCTTGCTGGGATACACGATCAAGCAGGCCAGTATTGCCACGAAACCATTAAATCTGATGGGCAATCTGGTGTCGCTGATTTTCTTTATCTCAATCAGCAGTGTGAATTATCAGATTGGGCTGATCATGGGCGTCGCCCAGGTGCTGGGGTCTGTGTTGGGTAGCAAAGTCGTGATTCGCAACGGCGACAGAGTGGTGCGGCCAATCTTTATCACGGTCACCTTATTGATGACGGTGAAACTGATTTACGAAACAGGAACAGGACCGGTACTTGCTTTCGTAACCGGGCACTGATCGCTCAACGAATCGGTGCTGAAAAAAACGGACCGTCACAGTGAATGACGGTCCGTTTTTCATACGCTATGGTCTGAGGGCTCATTCAACAGCCAACAGCTATTAATCCGTCATTAGCGTAAAGCTCTGGCCCGGTAAGAGCGGCTTTTGATTTTATCACTGGTGATCTTAGCAAGCGCTTTTTTCATGACTTTTCTGTCAACAGCTACATAAGCGCGAAAATCGGTAATGTGAATTTTTCCGACTTGCGAACCTTCAATGCCGTTATTGCTTGTGAGTGCACCCAGAATGTCACCAGGACGCAGTTTTTGCTTCTTGCCGCCATCAATCTGAAGGGTGACCATGGCAGGTACTGCCGGTCTGTTATTCAGTAACGTCACTGGAGGCAGCGGATCGCTGGTGATCTCGCGTTCAAAATGATCAGACAGCAACGCCATCTTGTAGCCATCTTTTTCGCCATAGAAGGTGTACGCGTTCCCCTGGCTGCCAGCACGGCCTGTTCGACCGATACGGTGAATGTACACCTCGGTATCGTGGGCCATGTGGTAGTTGAAGACGGCGTCTAATGCATCAATATCCAGTCCGCGGGCTGCTACATCTGTGGCCACCAGAATACAGGCACTCTTATTGGCAAATTGCAGTAGCGTCTGATCTCTGTCTCTTTGTTCCAGATCGCCGTGCAGCGCTAACACACTGAAGCCGTAATTGGCTAATTCATCGGCAACCTGCTGGGTTTCGCGCTTGGTATTACAGAACACCACGGCGCTTTCCGGTTGCTTGTCCAGCAGCAGCAGTCGCAATGCCTGCATGCGCGCTTGGTTGTCTTCCAAACGGTAAAAGGACTGGGCAATGGTGCTTTTTTCATGCGTCGAGGCGACTTTCACCGTCACAGGTTTGTGAAGGATTTGTTCCGCAACAGACTGGATCTGCTTTGGAAACGTGGCACTGAACAGCAGGGTCTGCCGCTGTTGCGGGGCCTGTTCAATGATGGCGTCCAATGCGGGCTGGAAACCCATTTCCAGCATGCGATCGGCTTCATCCAGCACCAGCATATTCAGATTGCTCAGGCTTAAACGGCCACGCTCTAAGTGATCGAGCACGCGACCAGGCGTACCAACGATAATATGGGCACCGTGTTCCAGAGAGCCGATTTGCCGGCCCATAGGCACACCGCCACACAGGGTCAGCACTTTGATGTTGTGAATTCCGCGAGCCAGCGTCCGGATGTCCTGCGCGACCTGATCGGCCAGTTCGCGGGTCGGGCACAGTACAAGCGACTGAATACGAAACCGTTTTACATCCAGTTTGTTGAGTAAACCCAGTCCAAAAGTGGCGGTTTTACCTGAACCAGTCTTGCCCTGGCCGATGACATCGTTGCCGTTGAGGATGGATGGCAGGCTTTGTGCCTGAATCGGCGTCATTTCAGTAAAACCAATGGTGGCTAGGTTTTCCAGCAGTTCAGTCTTTAATGGCAGCGCTGAAAATAGCAACGGGTTATCGTTCGACGAGGTCGAAGCAATGTCGGCATGGCTCAAGTTATGTGTCCTGTAATCGGTGGTGAATCTGACTAACCACGAAGAATGAGGGGTTAGCACGGTCTGCCATGAAAGTCAGCTGTGTTCATGTGATATATCGAACCGTGCTTGCAGGCATCATGGCCGGCATTGTAACAACCCAGAGGGGACTTCGCCTTAACTATTCGTTCTGGAACCGATTTGTTACACACTGGCTTTGAGTGGTTTACCCTGTCGTAACATCAGGGGCGTGGAATGCTGCGGTAAAGCTGATTAAACTGCCGGTTTTTGGTGAAATACAGCTCTATTTCGGCCAGAAGGCCAGGGTTGGCTTTATAGTCGAATTCTTCCTGAAAGTTGATGGTGGGGGTGAGCTTCATATACAGCCAGTTTTTATGGAGCCGGCGTTGCCAGCTAAAGGCGACCCAGGCGTTTTCAACCGCGAGATCGGGCCGGCTGTTTGCGCTGACACCTATGGTGTAAGTGAACAGATTACGGCTGCTGACTCTGTCATAAATCTCGGCAAGATTCACGAACTGCCAGTTATTGTCATCATCCAGAAATTGTGCACTTGTTCCGGCTCTGAGAATGGTCAGTTCTGTGGGATCGACAGCGTAATAGAAGTCAGCAGACGTGACGCTGCCGGGGCCTCGGCTGTGGAAATAAAAAACTTCCTGTTGTAACAGAGCCGTCCAACCTGCACCGAGTTTGTCCACACGTCGGAAATGTGCCCGGGTAAAAGGATCCAACGGCAAACGGAGTTTCAGACCGACATCAAAATCGGCATACCATTCACCAACCTGACGGCTTTCAAGCCGGACGCCGCCAATAGCACCGCGGTTGCCGGTACGGGTGGTTTCTACCAGTCCGCGTTCTTTGTCTTCCAGGCTTTCGAAATCTTCCGGGTCGGTTTCAAAGATCAGCTTCCAGTTTTTTTCTGTGTGAGGCAGATCCATACGCAAAGAGACACTTGAGTCAAATTCAAAGTATTCCCTGTGTGAGTAGTTCGGTTGAATACGAATTCGCAGGTAACTTTCATTGATCATTGGCTCTTCATCGTCTTCGAGACTGAGAAAATGGTCGATATTTGAGCTCATGTCGATAATGGTTTCAGACAGGGAGGTTTGGGTGTCTTCCAGCCAGTCTGAAAAGATGATGTCTTCCGGTCCCTCTTCGTAAAGCAGCCGGGGATCTGTCTCTGGCGGGTCATCGGCCAGACACACCACAGGCAATGCAAGCCAGATGGCCGGTATCAGTATGGTCCTGAAAAGTAGCAGACATCTCATGTAAGCCCTCGAAACCGAATGCTAACAAATTGAAACTCAAGCCATTTGAGTATAGCCATCAGGCGCAGGACGAAGCCATTTAATATTGAGAATTAAAAATTCGAAGATGATCGGATTTTTGTAAGTAACAAATGAAATTGCTCAACAGGCGTTCAGTCAGGTTGGGGGGAAAACGCTTTTGCCGCGGTGAGTTATCGCAAATAGGAATGATTTGCGACTATTTTGTCCTTCAAACGGCAACTTTATTGTCACAGAACTGGGCTACACTAATCTGGATTAGAAAATCTGTACAAGTCTGTATGGGTTATTGGAATTGGTGGTGAGGTGTAAGATGGATATGTCAGATTTTGATGGAATCAAACGTGATATCTCACTAAAAGTAGAACATATTTTCGAAGTCTACGAAAACGAACACTATTGCATGCCGACGATGGAAGAGTTTCGGACTCTGTTTAATGAGCATATCGATCAGTATGTCGGGCCTGAAGATTCGCTGAAAGGTGCCGGATTGACTATGTCATCGGATACAAAGCAACGACGTGAGCAGAAGGTATGGCGAGTGGTGAATGAGCTGGAAGCAGAGCAGCGATATTTACGCTCTGACTGACTTGCCTCACCGGAGTAAAAAATATGGCCAGCCATTGGGTTGGCCATATTTTTAACCCGTCAGGAGGGATTAATACCCGCTTTGCCTGCTACGCTTTGCTTGCGAATAATAGTGCCAATGCGGCATTGGAAGCCGGGGGTTTACCCAATTGCCTGCAAATGAACTCGCCCGCCTGAGCCAGCTTCATAAGATCAACGCCCGTTGAAATCCCGGATTGTTCGCATAGGTACACCACATCTTCGGTCGCCACATTACCGCTTGCGCCCGGCGCATACGGGCACCCGCCGAGACCCGCGACGCTGGCATCCACAGTCGAGATCCCCATCAGCAGTGACTGATAAATATTTGCCAGTGCCTGACCCCAGGTGTTGTGGCAATGGACTGCCAGCGCATCCACTGGAATATGAGAAAGGCAGGCGTCCAGCATACGGGCAAACCGTAGCGGCGTGGCTTTACCAACCGTATCGCCCAGTGACACTTCATCACAGCCCATCTGATACAGCAGTTTGGCAACACTGGCAACTTGCGCCGGTGCCGTCTGTCCTTCGTAAGGGCAATCCGTGACGCAGGAAAGATAACCGCGAACGCGGAGCTGGTGTGCTTTGGCTTTCAGTAATACAGGCTCGAAACGAACCAGGCTTTCGGCAATACTGCAGTTGATGTTCTTCTGGCTGAAGCTTTCCGACGCGGCGGCAAAAATCGCAATTTCATCAGCGCCGGCTGCAATGGCGAGATCAACGCCTTTGGCATTGGGTGTCAGGGCAGAGTAGACAATCCCAGGTTTTCTGTGAATGCTCCGAAGTACCTCGCTTGAGTCGGCCATCTGCGGCACCCATTTGGGTGAAACGAAAGCACCGGATTCAATATGTGTCAGCCCTGTGGCGGACAGCATATCAATGAGCTGAACTTTATCGCTGAGGCTGACATTGGCTTCATTCTGAAGACCGTCTCTCGGGCCGACCTCGACGATTTTCACCCGACTCGGCAGATCGCTGGTGGCAGGAAAAAAAGTTGTCATTGTTTACACACTCTGGTTTCAATCGACTGCATCGGTCGCTGGACTGATTTGCACCAGCTCCTGACCATGTTGTACCTGATCCCCTGCGCCTGCTAACACGGCGAGTACCTGGCCCTGATGGGGAGCGCGGACTGTGTATTCCATTTTCATGGCTTCAATCACAATCAGGCCCTGATCTTTTTCTACCTTGTCGCCCGGCTGGCACAGTACTTCTGCTACGATGCCATTTAAAGGCGCGGTAGGACTGTCTTTGGCGCCGGACTCATGTGCGCCGAAAATTGGACGGAGCTGATAAGCGTATTGCTCCTGTTCGGTAAATGACAAGACAGTTTGTGCCGCATGATCGAAGACAAGACGAATCTGCTCGTGTTTTCCATCAACTTCAAGGGTCACGTCCGTAACCTGCTGAACCGAGTCTGCTGCCAGCAAGCGCAAGAGCAGCGGGGATAGCACCTGTTCGTCATGCCTTGCATGCAGCGAAGAACCGACTGAACACTGGGTAAGGCATAGCTGGTTACGATCGTCATTGTCAGTGATGAAACGAAAAGTGTTTGCAGCCATTTCAGCATCATACAAAGTGATCAGGTGCTGTGCCGGTTGGTTGAGCCGCCAGCCGGTCTGGTGATCTGTTGCGTTCTGCAGCAGACACAGACTGGCTGCGCTGAGCACTAAGTGACGGGGTAACTGATAACCTGCGCCATCTGATGTCTGTACGTCGATAGTGCTGTCAACCTGTGCCTGCAGGACGTCTTGATGCTGTTCGATAAAATGCGTGGACAGTTCACCCTGAATAAAAGACGGGTGAGCCAGAATTCGCTGCAGATAACTGATATTGGTGGCAACTCCGCCGAGTTGATAACGCGACAAGACAGATTGCAATTGATGGAGCGCAGAAGTTCTGTCTTCACCCCACGCAATCACTTTCGCCAGCATCGGATCGTAATATGTTGTGACGGTGTCACCTTGTGTGATGCCGCTGTCGATGCGTACGCGGTTTGTGTGCGTCGCACCCACAGAAAATGCCCCGGAATTCGGCTCACTGAGAAAGTGAATCAGGCCAGAGGCGGGAAGAAAGCCGTGCTGTGTATCTTCGGCATAAAGCCTGGCTTCTACGGCATGTCCCTGATGTCGGATCTCAGACTGGGTCAGCGGTAAGGGTTTGCCTTCGGCAACCCGAATCTGCCATTGCACCAAATCCTGACCTGTGATCATTTCAGTCACCGGATGCTCGACCTGCAACCGGGTGTTCATTTCCATGAAGAAGTAGGTGTGCTGCCGGGCGTCATACAGAAATTCGACCGTCCCGGCACCGACATAGTCGATGGCCTGTGCGGCCTGAACCGCCGCTTCGCCCATTTGCTGGCGAAGTGCGTCGCTGAGGCCGGGCGCTGGTGCTTCTTCGATAATTTTCTGGTGGCGTCGCTGAACAGAACAGTCCCGATCCGAGAGATAAACACAGTGGCCGTGCTGATCAGCAAAAATCTGGACTTCGATATGACGGGGCTCAGTCAGGTATTTCTCTAACAGTAAGTGGTCATCTCCAAAAGCGGATTTTGCTTCCCGCTTTGCCGATAGCACAGCCTCGGCAAGTTCGCTCTGCTGATACACAATTTTCATGCCTTTCCCACCGCCACCCAGCGCTGGTTTCAGGATGACAGGAAAACCAATGCGGCTCGCTTCGGCGGTTAAATTAGTCAGGCTGTCATCTTCGCCATGGTAGCCGGGCAGCAGGGGAACACCTGCTGTTTCCATGATGGCCTTGGCATCGGATTTTGAGCTCATCGCCGCCATGGCATCCGGACCCGGTCCGACAAAGATAATGCTGTGTTGCTGGCAGGCGCTGGCAAACGCCACATTTTCAGACAAAAAACCGTAACCGGGATGCACAGCGTCAGCTTTGCTGTTTTTCGCAGCATTGATCAGCTTATCGATAGCCAAATAAGAATCCAGAGCAGGGGACGGGCCGATATACAGCGCTTCGTCCGCCATGCGGACATGCCTGGCATGGCGATCGGCATCAGAATACACCGCAATTGTGGTGATACCCATGAGCTGGGCAGAGTGAATCACCCGACAGGCAATTTCTCCCCGATTGGCAATCAGCAAGCGACGGATAGGTGTCAGTGAATTGCCCATGTCGCGTATCCTTGTGTGTTGAGGGGCAAGAGCAGGATGTTCAGAAACGGGTTGCAAGTCCTCTGGTTTACTCATTGTGGTCTCCTTGCCCAGCCGTATTGTTTGTCACCCAGGATGGATGACGCTTGTCAAAAAATGCGTTCAGTCCTTCCTGTCCCTGAGGGGAAACCCGGATATCGGCGATCATTTCACTGGTTTGCCGAATCAGATCCGTATCGATCGGCCGCTGTTCACACAGCTTGCACAGGGTTTTGACCTGAGCCATCGCCGCCGGGCTGTTCGCCAACAAGCGATCAAGGGTCTGTTGCAGCATCTCATCGAATAAGCTTGCAGAATCGGCGGTATTCTTATCATTTGAATCGCAGATTTCATGAAGGATGCCCAACTGACGCGCTGTGTCAGCATCCACAGTTTCAGCGGTGAGCATCAATCGTCTGGCCTGACGCTGGCCAATGGTACGGCAGACGTACGGGGCAATGGTTGCAGGAATCAGTCCGAGTTTGACTTCGCTGAGAGAAAAGCGCGCATCCTGGCTGCCCAGGGCAATATCGCAACAGCAGATCAGACCCAGCGCACCACCAAAAGCCGACCCCTGCACCACAGCTATGGTGGGGTGAGGAAAGGTGTCCAGCTCATTCATCAACCAGGCCAGCGCCTGCGCGTCATTCAGGTTGTCATGGCGTTTTTTCCGTGCCATGGCTTTCATCCAGCGCAAATCAGCACCGGCCGAGAAATGTTTGCCTTCCGCCCGTAACACGAGTGCGGATACCTCAGCACGGCTTGCCAATTGCTGCAGATAATGCCGAATTGCCGCAATCAGCTGATCATCAAAGGCGTTCGCTTTATCCGGACGGTTCAGTGTGAGTGTGGCAACTCCCTGACGGCTGATGGTGCAGAGCACAGGGTCACTGGCTGTCGCATGGAGAATTTCTGCGGTATCGCTGTACTGAAACACCGGGGTAATTTTAGAGGTCATATTCCCTCCTCACAGTTGTCGGCGGTTACATCCGGAATATGCCAAATTGCGTATTTTCTACAGGCGCATTGGCTACCGCTTGTAAAGCAATACCGAGTACGTCCCGGGTTTGCGCGGGATCGATAATCCCGTCATCCCACAGTCGGGCACTGGCAAAATACGGCGATCCCTCTCGCTCATAGCGTGCTTTAATCGGGGCTTTGAAAGCTTCTTCCTCTTCGGCTGACCAGGTTTCGCCATGACGCGCTTTGCTGTCCCGCGTGACCTGTGCCAGTACACCGGCCGCCTGATCACCGCCCATCACGGATATCCGGGCGTTTGGCCACATCCAGATCATGGTGGGATCGTAAGCACGGCCACACATACCGTAGTTACCTGCACCATAAGAGCCGCCGATAATGACAGTGAATTTCGGCACATTGGCACAGGCCACCGCCATCACCATCTTGGCACCATGCTTGGCGATCCCTTCTGCTTCATATTTTTTCCCGACCATAAATCCAGTGATGTTTTGCAGAAATAACAGTGGGATGTTGCGCTGGCTGCATAGCTGAATGAAGTGCGCCCCTTTTTGCGCAGACTCGGAAAACAGAATGCCGTTGTTGGCAACAATACCGATGGGGTAGCCGTGTAAACGGGCAAAACCGCAGACCAGCGTTTCGCCGTACAGGGCTTTGAATTCATCAAAATCAGACCCGTCAACCAGCCGGGCGATGACTTCTCGGACATCAATTTGTTTGCGCAGATCGGTGCCGGCAATGCCGTAGAGCTCGCTGGCAGGGTATCGGGGAGGCAGCACTGAGGTTGGCTGTTCAGCCAGTGATGCAGCACGGTGACAACTGGCGATCGCCTGTCTGGCTAAAGCCAGGGCGTGGCGCTCATCATCGGCGTAATAATCAGCAACGCCGGATGTTTTACAGTGCACATCGGCGCCTCCCAATTCTTCCGCGCTGACATCTTCACCGGTGGCTGCTTTGACCAGGGGCGGACCTGCCAGAAAAATGGTGCCTTGGTTTTTCACCATAATGGCGACATCGGCCATGGCGGGCACATAAGCACCGCCTGCGGTACATAAGCCAAGGACGATGGCAATCTGTGGGATCCCCTTGGCTGACATTCTGGCCTGATTGAAAAAGATCCGTCCGAAATGATCTTTGTCCGGAAAAACCTCAGCCTGATGGGGCAGGTTCGCGCCGCCGGAATCGACCAGGTACAGGCAGGGCAGGTGACAGCGTTCGGCAATTTCCTGTGCCCGCAAATGCTTTTTCACGGTCAGCGGGTAATAAGTGCCCCCTTTGACGCTCGGATCGTTGGCGATGATCATGACATCTGTGCCGGACACGCGGCCAATACCGGCCACAACTCCCGCGCAGGGGATGGCCTCGTTATAGACTTCCCAGGCCGCAAACTGGCCGATTTCAAGAAAGGGGCTGCCTGAATCAAGCAAATTGTCGATCCGCTCTCTGACGGGGAGTTTGCCTTTTTTTCTTTGCCTGTCCTGTGCTTTCTGGCCACCGCCCTGCACCTGAAATGCGAGGCGAGTGTGAAGCTCATCGACCAGCTCAGCCATGGCCTGCTGGTTATGCCGGAACTGTGAGTCATGTGTCTGGATATGACTGTCTAAGATTGCCATGATGCCTGTCCCTGTAAGATGTGTGCTGTTGATCCCGTGGAACAATTCCGTTTAGCGGCTTTGCTCAAATAACTCCCGGCCGATCAGCATGCGGCGGATTTCCGATGTTCCTGCACCAATTTCGTATAACTTGGCATCCCGCAGCAGACGCCCGGTTGGAAATTCGTTGATATAGCCATTTCCGCCCAGCAGTTGTATCGCATCCAGTGCCATCTGGGTGGCCAGTTCTGCGCAGTAAAGAATGACGCCCGCGGCATCCTGACGAGTGGTTTCACCGCGATCACAAGCCGCAGCAACCGTGTAAACATAGGCACGGGCCGCGTTCATGCGCGTATACATATCCGCGATTTTGGCTTGTACCAACTGAAATTCCCCTATGGACTTTCCGAACTGTTTTCTGTCGTGAATATAGGGCAGGCACACATCCAGACAGGCGCGCATGATCCCCAGCGGACCGGCTGCCAGAACCACACGTTCATAGTCCAGTCCGCTCATCAGTACTTCGACGCCTTTATTCTCTGGTCCTAACAGGTTTTCAGCCGGCACTTCGCAGTCGGTAAACACCAGCTCACAGGTGTTGGAGCCGCGCATGCCTAATTTGTCGAGTTTCTGGGCACGGGTGAAGCCAGGGAAATCGCGTTCAATGATAAAGGCACTGATGCCTTTCGATCCTGCCTGAGGAGCGGTTTTGGCGTACACGACAAAGGTATGGGCATCCGGTCCATTGGTGATCCACATTTTGTTGCCGTTCAGAATGTAGCGATCGTCTTTTTTGTCTGCCCTGAGCTGCATGCTGACCACATCGGAACCCGCATTGGCTTCACTCATCGCCAGCGCGCCGACCTGCTCACCACTGATGAGACCAGGCAGGTATTTTTCTTTCTGGGCCTGGGTACCATTGCGGAAAATCTGATTCACGCACAGGTTGGAGTGCGCACCGTAACTCAGCCCGACTGAGGCAGAAGCCCGGCTGATTTCCTCCATGGCGACCACATGCGCCAGATAGCCCATGCCGGCTCCGCCAAATTCTTCACTGACAGTCACTCCCAACAGACCCATCTCACCCAGCGCCGTCCATAAGTGCGATGGGAACTGATTGTCTTTGTCAATTTGTTCAGCAATGGGGGCGATGGCATCGGCGGCAAAGTGGTTGACGTGATCGCGTAACATATTCAGCGTTTCGCCGAGGCCAAAGTTGAGTGGGGTAAACAGGTCTTTCATCGGATCTCCCTTAGTCCGGTGAACGGACTGGTCCTGAGAAACGGCTGTATTCTCAACAAAATGTTGTCATGCTCAGTTGGCAGTTTGCCAACGGGTTATTTTTCTTTCGTTTTACCGTTCAGTGCCAGCTTGCATCTGCTTTTTGCGGCATTGAGCTCTTCCATCACAACTTTGATGTCATTTAACTGGCGTTGAAGTTTGTGCTGTTTTTCGTCGATCATGGCGATCATTTGCCGCAATTGACCGTCACTCTGGTTGGTGTCGTACAAGTCAAACAGTTCGCGGATTTCGGCCAGCGAAAACCCCAGTCGTTTTCCCCGCAAAATTAATTTCAGCCGCGTTTTGTCCCGCCGCTGATAAATGCGAATCGCACCTTCCCTGTCTGGCTGGAGCAGTCCCACATCTTCGTAAAAACGAATACTGCGGGTGGTGATACCAAATTCTTTGGCAAGTTCACTGATCTTAAAGGTGTCCACCACGCTGCTGTCCTCTCGTTACGGATGAAGCGGGACTGAATAACCGACGGTCACAGAGTGGTGTCAGAACGCTGGCCTGGCCGGCATCATGGCAACAATTCTGTACGCCTATCAACCAAATAGAAGTGACATTGTTGTTGTTTTGTTTCTTAACGTTTACGTAAATGTTAGTGCTATGCTTACGTAAACGTCAAGAAAAGTGGAGCCGGGTCATGGAAACCACCACCAAGACAGCCGCATCCCAACGCGGCGAGTCTCAGCAGCCTGAAAAGGAAGTCTGGATCGTGTCGGCCAAGCGAACCCCGCTGGGCAGTTTTCAGGGGCAGTTTTCTTCTTTATCAGCAACGACACTGGGGGCGTATGCGATCAAAGGCGCCCTGGAAAGTATTGGAATTTTCGCCGATGAACTCGCCCCCGAACAGCCCGATGGACTGAACATTGACGAAGTACTGATGGGTTGTGTACTGCCAGCCGGCTGTGGCCAGGCACCGGCCCGTCAGGCGGCATTGAATGCCGGCTTACCTATTTCGACCGGCTGCGTGACGGTGAATAAAGTGTGCGGATCCGGAATGAAAACCGTGATGCTGGCTGCAGATATGATCCGTGCCGGCAGTATTCACACTGCAGTGGCCGGTGGCATGGAAAGCATGACCAACGCACCGTATCTTCTCCGGCAGGCCAGGGGCGGTTTTCGCCTCGGGCACCAGACAACGGAAGACCACATTTTCCTGGATGGATTGCAGGATGCTTACGAGGGTGAACTGATGGGCGTGTATGCCCAGCAGATTGCGGATGAGCTTCAATTCAGCCGGGAAGACATGGATGACTGGGCTGCGATGTCAGTCGAGCGAGCGAGGCTGGCGATAGAGCATGGCTGGTTCGATCAGGAAACCTGTCCCGTCGTAGTGGCTGATCGTCGGGGGGAGCGTCTGGTGAAGACGGATGAGCATCCTAATGAAGTGGATCCGGCCAAGATCCCGCAGCTGAAACCGGTATTTGCTAAAGACGGCACAGTGACAGCCGCCAATTCCAGCGCCATTGCCGATGGTGCAGCCGCGTTGCTGATGATGGATAGTGAAACTGCCCGTCACCATGGTTTATCGCCCATCGCGATCATTCGCGGTCAGACAACCCATGCCCGTCTGCCGTCTGAATTTACCCTGGCACCGGTCAACGCTATCCGTCAGTTACTGGATCACCTGAACTGGTCAGTTGATGACGTGGATCTGTGGGAAATCAATGAAGCGTTTGCGGTCGTGACGCAAATTGCGGTGCGTGAACTGCATTTAAACGCCGACAAGGTCAATATTCATGGCGGGGCCTGCGCGCTTGGCCATCCGATAGGGGCCAGTGGTGCCCGTATCATCGTCAGCCTGATCCATGCCCTGCGTCGTAAACAGCAGGAAGACGGCGCCGTCAGCAAAGGCGTTGCCTCGCTATGTATCGGTGGCGGGGAAGCCACTGCGATCGCTATCGAATTACCAGCTCTATAATATTCGTACCTGGCAGCAGTAACGCCAACAATGGAAAGACAGCTGAGAGGACGTGACAATGATTGAGAAAGTACCTCTGTTTATTGAAGGAAAATTTTGCCAGTCGCAGTCCGATGAATGGGTCGATGTGACCAACCCCGCGACCAATGAAGTGATCGCCCATCTGCCTTGCGCACTGACATCCGAGATCGATCAAGCCATCGCCAGTGCCAAAGCCACCTTTGAGAAATGGAAGACGGTCCCTGTGCCTGAACGGGCCAGACTGATGCTGAGTTACCAGCAACTGCTCAAAGCACACCATGATGAATTGGCCTGTTTGCTCTCCAGTGAAACCGGCAAAATTCTGGCCGACGCAAAAGGGGATGTCTGGCGCGGCATTGAAGTGGTTGAACAGGCTGCCAACATTGCCAGCCTGATGATGGGGGAAACCACTGAAAACGTCGCCACGAACATCGACACTTACTCTCTGATCCAGCCATTGGGTGTTTGCAGCGGTATTACGCCGTTCAATTTCCCGGCCATGATCCCGTTGTGGATGTTTCCGCTGGCTATCGCGGCCGGGAATACCTTCGTGCTGAAACCTTCCGATCAGGTGCCTCTGACCTCTGTCCGGCTGGCAGAATTGTTCGAACAAGCCGGTGCGCCTCCCGGTGTACTTCAGGTCGTCCATGGCCGCAAAGCCCAGGTTGATCATCTGCTGGAACATCCGGATATCCGCACTGTGTCTTTTGTCGGCTCTGTGCCGGTCGCCCGCTATATCTATCAGACAGGCACCCATAATCTGAAACGGGTTCAGGCGTTTGCGGGTGCGAAGAACCATCTGGTTGTCATGCCGGATGCGAACAAAGAACAGGTGATCAACAATCTGGTGGGGGCATCCGTCGGGGCGGCCGGTCAACGGTGTATGGCAATTTCGGTTGCCGTGTTTGTTGACGGCGCAAAAGCCTGGATACCCGAACTGAAAGAAGCCATGGCAGCCATGAAGCCCGGCGGCTGGGATGAGGAAGATGCCGCATACGGCCCGCTAATTAGCGCGGAAGCCAAAACACGGGTACTGCGACTGATTCAGGAAGGGAAAGCGCAAGGGGCGGTGTGTGAACTGGATGGCAGTGAATGCACGGTGAAAGATTACCCGAACGGGAACTGGGTTGGGCCGACCTTATTCAGCGGCGTTACGCCTGAGATGAGCATTTACCGCGAGGAGATTTTTGGTCCTGTGCTGGTCTGTGTCGAAGCGGGTTCGCTTGAAGAAGCCATTGCGCTTATCAACAACAACCCTTACGGAAACGGCACGTCAATTTTCACCGCCAACGGCGCGGCAGCGCGCAAGTTTCAGCATGAGATCCAGGTCGGTCAGGTAGGTATCAATGTGCCGATTCCTGTGCCATTGCCATTTTTCTCGTTCACAGGCTGGCGTGGCAGTTTCTATGGTGACTTACATGCTTATGGCAAACAGGCCGTCCGTTTTTACACAGAGACCAAAACGGTGACAGCGCGCTGGTTTGATGACGACATCCCGAAAGGGCCTAACCTGACCATTAATATGGATCATTGATGACAACCTGTGCCGGAGTGAGCAATGGATTTTGAACTCAATGAAGATCAACGTGCCTTTGAAGATGCTGCCCGTCAGTTTGCCAGGGAGCAATTACTGCCCATGGCAGCCAGCTGGGACGAAACGTCTACGTTTCCCAAAGATGTGTTACGCAATGCCGGAGAAATGGGCTTTCTCAGCCTGTATACACCGGTAGAACATGGGGGCATGGGACTCAGCCGTCTTGACGCCTCTGTCATTTTCGAACAATTAGCCATGGGCTGTACTTCAACCACAGCATTTATGACCATTCACAATATGGTGAGCTGGATGGTCGCCAGTTTTGCAACCGATCAGGCAAGAGCGGAATGCTGTCCGAAATTGATCACCGGAGAATGGCTCGGATCCTATTGCCTGACTGAAGCCAATGCCGGTTCTGATGCGGCATCGCTGACGACAAAAGCGGTGCGTTTAGGGGATCACTATGAAATCTCAGGTGCAAAAGCTTTTATTTCCGGAGCCGGAGAGACGGACTTGCTGATTGTGATGGCCCGGACCGGAGAAGCCGGGCCTGACGGCATTTCGGCGTTCATCGTGCCGGCCGATGCTGAGGGTATCAGCTACGGCCGTAAAGAGCCAAAACTGGGCTGGCACAGCCAGCCAACACGCGCGGTGACATTCGATAAAGTCCGGATTCCGGCTGATTACCTCTTAGGGGAAGAAGGTCAGGGGTTTCGGTTTGCCATGAAAGGCCTGGATGGTGGCCGGATCAACATTGCCACCTGTTCTGTGGGTACCGCGCAACAGGCGCTGAATCTGGCCCGGCAGTACATGACAGAGCGCAAACAGTTCGGTAAACCGCTCGCTCAGTTTCAGGCCCTGCAATTCAAACTGGCTGATATGGCGACTGAGCTGGTGGCGGCCCGTCAACTGGTGCGATATGCCGCCAGTAAACTGGACAGTGGGGATCCGGAAGCCACGGCCTATTGCGCGATGGCAAAACGGTTTGCGACTGATGTGGGATTTGCTGTCTGTAACCAGGCACTGCAGCTCTACGGTGGTTATGGCTACATTCAGGAATATCCGATTGAACGCCATTTCCGCGATGTGCGTGTCCATCAGATATTGGAAGGAACCAATGAAATCATGCGCTTGATCATCGCGCGTCGGTTACTAAACGATGATACTGCACTGCTTTGAATGATGTGCTTCGTACTCAGGCGACTTATATCCATGGAAATGAAGAATATGAGGGCGGAAAGATGCATCCACTGACACAAACAGGCGGTCCGATTGAGGTGATGATTGATGGTCATGTCGCGGTACTGACCATGAATCATCCGCCAGCCAACACCTGGACGGCAGACAGTCTTCATCAGTTGAAATCTCTGGTCGAAGCACTGAATACAGACAAATCCATTTATGCTTTGGTACTGACCGGAAAAGGGGAGAAATTCTTTTCTGCCGGTGCCGATCTCAAACTCTTCGCCAGCGGCGATAAAGGCGTGGCGGCTGACATGGCGTACTGCTTCGGTGAGGCCTTTGAAACCTTGTCATCTTACCGGGGAGTCTCAATTGCAGCAATCAACGGTTATGCCATGGGCGGAGGTCTGGAAGTGGCGTTAGCCTGTGACATCCGTATTGCTGAGGCCCATGCGGTGATGGCACTGCCGGAAGCCAGTGTCGGCTTGCTTCCATGCGCTGGTGGCACACAAAATCTGGCCTGGCTGGTGGGGGAAGGCTGGGCAAAACGCATGATTCTGTGTGGAGAACGGGTGAGCGCCTCGCAGGCACTGGACATTCGTCTGGTTGAAGAAGTGGTGGCTTCAGGACAAGGGCTGGAAACCGCAATGAAACTGGCGGCGGAAGTCGCGAACCAGTCCCCGACAGCGGTTACTGCTTGTAAAGCTTTGATACAGCAGGCAAGATTTGCGCCATTACATCAGGGGCTTATTCAGGAAAGGGAGCGTTTTGTCCGCCTGTTTGATACTGCCGATCAACAAGAAGGGGTGAATGCATTTCTGGAGAAACGCGCACCAGTCTGGAAAAACGAATAAAACAGAAATACTGGATGTCGTGTTCGCCACAATGGTCATGGGGGGCACGCAGCATGAAAAGATCATGAATGGAGAGATCATGACAGGAACAATGACATTTAACGAGCTGGAATGTACTGACGGCTCCCGCATTGGTGTTGCGGCACTGGATAATCCCGCAGCATTGAATGCGCTGACCCTGCCTATGCTCAAGCAATTAAGCACTCAACTGGCGGACTGGGAAAGTGACAGTAATATCGCGTGTGTTTTTCTTCACAGCGAACACAGCAAAGCCTTTTGCGCGGGGGGGGACGTGCGCGCGATGTACCATGCCATGCTTGAAGCGGAATCCCACAAGCAGGCCGGTGAGAGTGGCGCGTCGCCTGAAGCGTTTCTGACTGAGTATTTCAGTGTTGAGTATCGTTGCGATTATCAGATCCATCAGTACAAAAAGCCGCTGATCGTATGGGGTGAAGGTATTGTGATGGGCGGTGGTATCGGGCTGTATATGGGGGCGAGTCACCGGGTCGTGACCCCGACCAGCATACTGGCCATGCCTGAAATCACGATTGGCTTGTACCCAGATGTTGGTGGTACCTGGTTTCTGAATCAGCTACCTGCCGGGATTGGACTGTTTCTGGGGCTGACTGGTGCACGTGTGAATGCCAGTGATGCGCTCGATCTGAAAATGGCCGATTATATTTTACTGGCTGAACACAAACAGGCGGTGCTTTCCGGTTTGCAGGCCATTGACTGGCAGCAGGTTGGCGACTCAGGCAAGGCAGTCACAAACTGCCTGAGTCAATTGGCGGAATCGGCAAAATCTGCATGGCCGCCGAGCCAGATGATCCCTTATTTCCCTCAAATCCAGGCGGCCAGCGTTGGGCGAGATCTGAGTGAAATCTGTCAGCAAATTCAGTCGATTGATGGTTTAGGCACCTGGCTGGAAACTGCGAAATCAACCCTGAAACAGGGCAGCCCTGTCACCGCGCATATTTGCTACCGGCAAATGACGAGCTACAAAGCCCTTTCACTGGCTGACTGTTTCCGGCTTGAGCTGGGCTTGTCTGTTCGCTGCGGCATGCTGGGCGAGTTTCAGGAAGGTGTCCGGGCACGTCTGATTGATAAGTGCGGCGAACCGAAATGGATTTTTCCCACGGTCTCGGCAGTGGACAGCAGCGTGATTGATGACCTTTTTGCACCCATGTGGAGTGAAGATGATCATCCGCTGCGTGATTTAGGCAAAGAATAGTAGCTATTCCCTACACATAGATCCGGGCTGAGAGCGTCTGAACAGGAGTGTGTTATGGCAGCAATTGCATTTATTGGACTAGGCAACATGGGCAGCCCGATGGCGAGGAATTTACTCAAAGCGGGTTTTCAGGTCAATGTTTACGATATCAATGCTGAAGCGGCCCGCAAGCTCGAAAAAGAGGGCGCTACGGTGGCGTCCTCTTTGAAAGCGGCGGTAACGGGGGCCGATACCGTGATCACCATGCTGCCGGCAGGTCAGCATGTCCATGATGTCTATCTGGGGCCAAAAGGACAGCCTGAAGCCGGCCTGCTCAATCTGGTTTCATCCGGCACTTTTCTGATTGACTCTTCCACCATTGATCCTGCAACGGCAAAAGAAGTCGCCAGCCATGCTTTGCAGCATCAGCTGGCGTTTGTCGATGCGCCTGTCTCTGGCGGTGTTGCCGGTGCAGAAGCCGGTACGCTGACTTTCATCGTCGGTGGCACCGATGCAGCATTTCATCGCGCGGAAATGGTTCTGAAGCATGTGGGTAAAAACATCTTTCATGCGGGACCTGCCGGTGCCGGGCAGATGGCGAAAATTTGTAATAACCTGATGCTGGCGGTCCAAATGGCCGGTGCCTGTGAAGCGATTAATCTGGGCATGGAAAACGGACTGGATCCTAAAGTCTTGTCAGACATCATGCTGCAAAGCTCTGGCCGGAACTGGGTACTGGAGCTTTACAATCCTTGCCCCGGCGTGATGGAGAATGCGCCTGCCAGTAAAGGGTATCAGCCTGGGTTTATGAGTAAACTGATGCTCAAAGATTTGGGATTAGGGATGGATGCAGCATTGCAAAGTCAGACGGCTGTGCCCATGGGCGCACTGGCGCGTAATCTGTATGCTTTCCACAATGCGAATGGCAATGAGCAGCGCGATTTTTCCAGTCTGTTCGAGTTTTATCACGGTGAAGTCAAACAACATTAGAGTGAAAGGAGAGCAGTATGGATCTACGAAATGCTGTGATTGCAATCACCGGTGCTGGCCAGGGTTTAGGGCAGATGATGGCTGTGACACTGGCTCAGGCCGGCGCTGATTTGGCCTTGATCGATCTGAATCAGGAAGGTCTCGCGCAGACACGAACGCAATGCCAGATGCTAAGCAGTAAAGCGCTGACCTATGAAGCGGATGTGACACAGGAAAACCAGGTCGAACGGGTATTTGATCAGATCATCGACGATTTTGGTCAGCTGGATGGTTTGGTGAACAATGCCGGTATTCTGCGTGATGGCTTGCTGGTTAAAGTGAAAGATGGCGCATTAACAAAAATGTCGCTTGAGCAGTTCAATGCCGTGATGACAGTGAACAGCACAGGGACGTTTCTCTGTGGGCGGGAGGCCGCTGCCCGCATGATCCAGACCCAGCGTCCTGGGGTGATTATTAACATTTCCAGTGTTGCCAGAGCCGGAAATTTTGGTCAGAGCAACTATGCTGCTTCTAAAGCCGCAGTCGCCACTATGGCTGTTTGCTGGGCAAAAGAGCTGGGACGCTATGGGATTCGCGCTGCGGCAATCGCACCGGGTGTGGTCAAAACGGCAATGGCGGATCAAATGCCGCCGGAAGCGATAGAAAGGCTTGAGAACATGATCCCGCTAAAGCGTGTAGGTCAGGCCAAAGAAATTGCGCATGCGGTGAAATTCATTCTGGAAAATGACTATTTCACCGGACGGGTACTGGAAGTGGATGGCGGTATGAGAATGTAGTTACCGCTTGTTCATTTGATGGAGATTCCAGATAACACGGGCCGTAATGGCCCGTGAATGACTGGCTCGTAAAATATTGCCGATAAACTAGGGGCCATACACGATCGCGTACAAGGCGAGTCCGCCACCAATGACCAACATCAGCAGCGACAGGTAAACAGTGATTTTCGTCAGGATGGACATCCATTTGGGCTGATTTTCGGGCATCGTCTTATTATCTTCAGGTCATGTGTATCGCAGTTTTCTGTCGCGGGACAATGCCACAAAATAAAGCGGCAGGCGAGTGCTATTCACATTTGATTGCAGTTTTCATGAGTGTGATGCCGCGTGGTTTTGCCATCGGCTGTGACTCACATGGAATCTCGGGTGGATTGCGCTGAAACGCATGGCTGATTAATTTAGCCTGCTGAGCGGTCAGCCGGGACTGCGACCGGGAAGCCAGCGCCAGCACGATATCAATATTCGGTAATGGCGGCAGCCAATCCGCATTCAAAACTTGTAAATCCGGCGCCATACTGCTGCGTGCCATGGCCCCGATGGCCAGCCCGGCCCGCACCATGCCGCGTTGTGCTGTCGCACTGCTGCTGCAACTGATCAGATCGAAGCTGATTTCCTGTTTCATCAAGCCATCCAGCGCTGCGGCATGGAATTTACAGTCTGCCTGAAAAAGTGCAATTGGCAGTGGACGACGCTGAAGCAAATCGACTTGTGCTGTGCCATACCAGACGCCCTGATCGTGCATCAGAAAGTGGCCTTCTTCCGAATCCGGATGCCGCGTCAGCATGGCGGCATCTAATTCGCCTTTATCCATCAATTGTCTTAAACGCACGCTGGACGCACAGGTGATGTGTATCTGAACCGGGCCAAGTTGCTCGCGAATCAGGAAAACAAGGTGCGGCAGCAAGGTTTCTGCATAATCGTCCGGACAACCGATCAGCAAAGGTTGGGTGTCAGCGTTTGATTTCAGGCTGGTTACGGCCTCGTCATGAAGACTTAACAGCCGCCGGGCATAACTGGCTAACTGTTGCCCTTCGTGCGTTAACACCAATTGACGGCCTTCACGTTGAAACAGGCACTTCTCTAATTCCTGCTCCAGTTTTTTCATCTGCATACTGATGGCAGACTGGGTTCTGAAAGTCTGTTTTGCAGCCCGGGTGAAACTTCCGGTATCAATAAAAGCGAGAAAGCTGCGCAGCGCATCAATATCCATAAGCGTCCCTGACGAAATCCATTGACATGAAAGAGTCAGGCAAGCATACAGCGAGTGCGGCCAAAATGTCACGAAGCCAAACCCAGCAATAAACACAGGCAGCTATCGAGGCAGCCTGTGTTTGTGTCAGGTGAGGTGCAGAGAATGAATGTCTTTTGGACAGGCAAAGGCCCAGTGAAACAAGGTTTAAGGGGTTTTCTCTATTCTTTCAGTGGAAGACGTCGTCAGGCCTGTTTTATTTATCATAGGGCGAGCCAGGAAATGGCGTATCGGAAGATTCACCCGCGCCGTCGAAGAGTACAACAACTTCGGTGGTGTTATCAGGTGAGCGGACGACCCAACCATTAGGGTCGGCGTTATTTCTGGGGGTGCAATCATCCAGCTTTGAAAAGCAATTCATTGTGTATAGAAGGCGAACGCGAGGGCCGTCTACAATTAACTGCATTGCAGTGTTTGCTGTTTTAAAGCTCTTGTAATACTCTCGAAGAGCATTAATTTTTAGCCCTGCAAGCTTGCTGTCTATTTGTTTGCTTATATTGTAAAACGCTGTAAATTTATCGCCTTCTATATTGTATTTAGCCCAAAACCCTGTGATTTTAGCAGGCGTGCCGATAGCACCAATATCTGCACTTTTTCCGCTGTAACTGCTTACTGCACCATAGCCAAAGCCTGCATTTGCACCTGTTGTATCTTTTACATTCATGACTCTAATACTGTGGTAACCGGTAGTGCTGCCTGCTATGCCAATCGAGGCTATAGGAGTTGAGGCCATTGAGCAGCCTGTTAACAGGCTGCAAAACATGAAGAGGATAAAGGGCTTGTTATTCATTTATCGTATGGCGAACCAGGAAACGGCGTATCGGAGGCTTCACCCGTGCCGTCGAAGAGTACAACAACTTCGGTGGTGTTATCCGGTGAGCGGACGACCCAACCGTTAGGATCGGCGTTATTTCTGGGGGTGCAATCCATACGATATGAATAACAATTCATCGAATATAAAACACGCACTCTTTCACTGTCTACGACAACTCTAATCCTTGTGTTCAATGTTCTATGGTTTTTGCAGTAATTACGCAGTGTTTCAATTTTTTGCTTTGCCAGATTGCTGTCAATGAGTGTAGAGATACGATAAAAAGCAATCAATTCATCTTCGTCAGCATGATATTTGGCCCAGTAGCCGTCAATGTGCTTAGGAATTCCAATACTGCCGATATCAGCACTAGCTCCCGAATAGCTACTTACTGCACCATGAGCAAAACTGGCTCCTCCATCTTGTGTATCTTCTATATACATCAATTTGATGCTGTGATAACCGGTTGTGCTTCCTGCAGTTCCAATCGAAGCAATAGATGCTGGTTTGTTGGAACAGCCTACAAACAGGCTGTATATCAGGGGTATGATAAAAAGTTTGTTATTCATTTATCGTAAGGAGAGCCAGGAAAAGGCGTATCGGAAGCTTCACCCGTGCCGTCGAAGAGAACGACAACTTCTGTGGTGTTATCGGGTGAGCGGACGACCCAACCGTTAGGATCGGCGTTCTTTCTGGGGGTGCAGTCATCAAATTTTGTATAACAACTCAATGTATAAATGAGACGAACACGCGGGCCATCAACAGTAAGTTCCATAGCTGCCAGAGAATCCCCGTGATTTTTGTAATAGTCTCTTAATGTGCTGATTTTCTTTTCTGCCAGTTTACTGTCGATTGAGGCCGTAATATGGTAGTACTTTTCATAGCTATCCCAGCCTTTAGACCAATACCCTTGAATGAAGTTGGGTATACCAATTGCTCCAATGTCTGCACTTTTACCTGGGTAACTACTAACTGCACCATAAGCAAAATTTGTCCGGCCGCCATTTGTATCGGTCACAGTCATCCGTTTAATAATATGCGGACCAGTGGTACTTCCTGCATTTCCAATCTCTGCAAAATTTTCAGTAAAAGGGGAGAATGAACATGCAGAGAGAGCTATGCACGAACCCAATAATATGGTTAACCATTTAAGCATTTTCGAATATTTCCCTTACTATTTTATCGTCATCGTTTCGATTAGGTTTATTCACAAGCCACTCATAAACCTCAAAGTAACCAGGGTTAATGAGTGCGTCATGTGGGCGATGGATCCATTTGTGACCGTGT
Source organism: Photobacterium sp. TLY01 (assembly GCF_021432065.1). NCBI lineage: Bacteria > Pseudomonadati > Pseudomonadota > Gammaproteobacteria > Vibrionales > Vibrionaceae > Photobacterium > Photobacterium sp. TLY01. The sequence goes on along the minus strand of NZ_CP090365.1, from coordinate 1,112,479 downwards.
TTTTCTACGTTGGCTTGCCAGTGCTCTTGTGAGATGCTCCCCACCGGAAGAACGGCTAGTTTCTGCCAAAGTTGCTGAATATCGTCGTCTGTGACAAAGTCTTTGGGTTGCTCGTAAGCGGATGCAATCCATTTTATCCCGATGCTTTCCGCCTGTTGTTTCATGCGTTCCTGAGTTAGACCGGATAGTGCGTTGTTGACCGGTTGCAGGCGGTAATAATGCAACATGGCTTTATCTCGTTTGATCGCACCATATTGCCCATACGATTCCTGGCAGTGCTGTATCCAACCTGGCTCTCTCTCAGCTATGAAGAACTCTAGGTATGGAATCAATTTACTGTCTGGGTTATCCGGAACCGTTCTCACTCCGTCACTGGTATGAATTACTTTACCGACCAGTGATTCTGATTTGATCCATTCTCTGTTGTAAGTCGTGAGCATGGGGAATTCATATCGTTCGTCCAGGCCTTTTTTATTGTACTGTTCAATGGCGGAATAGCCACCACCGACATCCGAGTGTGCACCAGGGAAGACTTCCTCATAAAAGTTGTCTGGCAGTGTACCCTTGGTTTTCAGTGTCGTTAATGGAAAGTTCACGCGAAATTCGTGATGTGCGCACAACTGCACAACGCTTTGCGCACAATCAGGCTGTAGTACAAGTTGGAAGTTGCCTTCATCGGCATTGCCGGGCCAGTAAAATGAACCGACCGTGTCGAACAGTCCGACAAATCGGACACTGACTTGCCGTGAGGTATCCAGTTCATAGCCTTGCTCACTGTTAAACCAGTGAGGGTCTTCTGTTCCTAACAGGTTGGGGGTGATACCGAGAGAATCTTTCCCTCGACGTCTGCGTGTGTAATCGGGAAGACCCTTTAAGGCAGCATTGACAAAATGGCGGGCTAAAGCCGCACCACGACTGAAGCCGAAGACATCAAATTCAATATGGGTTATTGCATCATAAGAGCCTTCTGTATCTAACTTCTTAATAATGTTAGCGAGCTGTTTGAGCAAGTTTTGCCATTTGGCGAAGGCGCCTGTTGTATCAAAGACACCCAGTGCTTGGCCAAAGGTTTTTTCATCATCGCCATCATCAATCTCACCAGGATCTTGATGGGCACCATCAACAGTACCAACTCCCGATACATAGATAGCATATGATTCTTCCTTTACATCAGGATAAGCCTCGAATAACCGCCCAATATTCGAACGGGATTTATTGCCATAGGTCTCTTTGTACAAGTCATTGTCTTTGTTCTGGCCGGTGCCGTCGAAGAAGACGCCGATTCGCAGGATGCGCTGTTTTATCTGCGTGGTATTGACAACCGGGGTTTGGGCGAGAATCTGACTGTTTTCCTGAATATGCAGCAGATTCGGCATCATATAACGCTGGGTATAGGTGCCCCAGACATTGCCGAACGGATACCCTTTACCGGTTTCAATGCCGGTGAGTGGGGAGGGACTATCAGGTTGTTTGGGTTGTGTGTCCCTGTTCAGCTCGGTGATTTGCAGGGAATCGCCGATTTGGAGTTTCAGGGGATCCTCACTGTACTGCGGGTTCAGATCCAGTAACTGCCGGGCCGTCAGACCGTATTGTTCTGCAATCTCCGACCAGCTTTCACGCTGCCTTGTATCTGGCTGCATTTTGACGGTGTGATGTGTTTTCGCTGCGGTATTTTCTGGCGGTGCGGTGTCCTGAGTGCTGCGCTCAAGCAGTGCCTGTGTGCGGCTGGCAACAATACTCTGCATATCCAGCGCCACAGCATGCGCTTCCAGCCAGGTTGGTGAGAGACGGGCAAACTCGTCGCCAGAGAGCTTTTGTTTGCGAAACAGAATGTACTGACCTGAAACGGGCTGTCCTTCGATTTGATAAGGCAGCAGCAGGCTGCTGTAGTGATGGTCAGACAATAACTCGTCGGTCAGTGTGGTGGCGTCAGAACGGGTGAACTGAAAGCTCCATCTGTCTTCACCGGTCAGCTTACATTCTCTGGTCAGCTTGTTGTCGCAAAAATAATAAAAGTAGCCAAGGGTGGGCCAGCCGAGCCATTTTTCCAACTGCACGGCTAACTTCACCGGCACAAACTCTGCGTTGATATGGCCGGTATTTGTTGGCTGAGGCTGAATACGATAAGAGGATGCGAATCCCGCCTGCTGGAAAACCTCATGCAGAAGTTGCTTTTCCTCCTGCTCTGCACAAGATGCGGTCAGCAGGCTGTGCCCGTTCTTTCCCGGTGATTTTTGCCAGGTTGTCACCGCATTTTCTGTGGCGGTACGTTTCAGCGTCCAGCAGCCTGTCTGCAAGCTGCCGAGTTCATCCAAAGAACAATAAATCAGAAGGTTACATACGTACTCAGCGACAGGTTGCCGGGTATGACTGGATGCAGTGACTGATGACTTATTCGGCGGGCTATAATCTTCCAGTGGTTGATAACCCGCTTTAACAAACCGTTTGGATTTATTGTGATTGAGCGACATAGTGTGTTGATTGAAGAGAGGATGTTGAGCGATTGTACAGAGCTAACTTATTGATGTGAATGATTTAATCTCAGTCTGAATGCCGTTTTGGCCTGTCATTTTCACTCTTTTTACAGGCGATTTATCAATTGCAGGGCGAGTCGCAAAAATATTAAATGCCGGTCAGTAAAACGTGTGAAAAATAAGACGGAGTGATCCCGGCATATGAGTTCTGAGTGGGCGTATTGGATGACTTCAGGAAAAGTGATGAATATCCATTCTGAATCCTGATAGGAGATATCAAAATTATGCGTTAGTCAGCATAGCAGCAAAGGCGTAAGGTGTACTGAAACGTTCAAGACGACCCAGTATGAGGACAAAAGATGCAATTGATTATCGGCAATAAAAACTATTCAAGCTGGTCTTTTCGTGGCTGGCTGATGCTGGTTCAGAATGGTATACCGTTCCATGAAAACAAGCTCACGCTGTTTAGTGACAATTTTTACCGCACGCTGGAGGTTTACTCGCCGGCCGCGAAAGTCCCTGTGTTAATCGATGGTGATGTCACGGTTTGGGATTCGCTGGCGATCTGTGAGTACATCAACGAAGCTTACTGTCAGGGACGTGCCTGGCCGCAGGATAAGGTCGAGCGGGCAAAGGCTCGGGCAATCAGTTGTGAAATGCATTCTGGCTTTACGGCACTGCGCAATGAAATGCCCATGAACTGCCGTGCCCGACGGCACATTGAGTTGTCTGAAGCGGCGCAGCATGATGTCGCACGGATTGATCAGATCTGGCGCGAGCAGATGCTGAAATATAGCGACAATGGCGGCTGGCTTTTTGGTGAGTGGAGTATTGCCGATTGTATGTATGCACCTGTCGTGCTTCGTTTCAGAACATATGGCATTGAAGTGTCCGATCTCAGCAAGCTCTATATGGACAAAGTGCTGCAGTCAGCGCCGGTCAAAGCCTGGCTGAAAGATGCGCTGCAGGAAACCGATATTGTGCCGGAAGATGAAGCGGGCACAGACGTTGTTTAAAGGGTTTGATTTAGCCTCGGCTTCCCTCTCAATATTCAGGGAGGGAAATCGGGAGATAATTCTTCTCACTGGTCAGCAGACTCCGTGGTAAACTCCCGCGCTTGATGTAGGGGCTGCTCTACTTTTACCGCGTTCAGATCAACCAGGGGCGATACATGCCATTTTCTACTCTCGGACTTAGTGCACCACTGAATAAAGCAGTGGCCGAGCTGGGTTACACAAAACCGACAACGATTCAGGCGAAAGCCATCCCTGTGATACTGGAAGGGCAGAATCTGATTGCTGCCGCCCAGACAGGTACAGGTAAAACAGCCAGTTTTGTGTTGCCAATACTGGAAAGACTGAGTCAAGGTCAGACCCAGCGTAAAAAGCGCGTTCGTGCCCTTATTCTGGTGCCAACCCGTGAGCTGGCGATGCAGGTGGAAGAAAAAGTCACCCATTATGGTAAGCACCTGGGTTTGACGTCGCTGGCGATGTATGGCGGTGTCGATGAGCAGCAGCAAAAGCAACGGCTGATCGATGGCGTGGATGTGCTGGTGGCAACGCCGGGCCGTTTGATCGATATGTATGGTCAGCGTGCTGTATATTTCGAAGAGATCGAGATGGTGGTGCTGGATGAAGCCGATCGCATGCTGGATATGGGCTTCATCGAAGCCATCAATAAAATCCTGGATCGTCTGCCGGAAAATATTCAGTTTCTGCTGTTTTCTGCCACTTTGTCGAACAAGGTGCGGGATCTGGCAAAATCCGTCGTCGAGAATCCGTACGAAATCAGTATCGCGGCGAATCAGGCATCAAAAGCGAATATTACGCAATGGTTGGTGACGGTCGATAAAGACAAGAAATCTGCGCTCTTAAGTCATCTGATTCTGGAAAACCAGTGGGATCAGGCGCTGATCTTTATTGAAACCAAACATGGTGCAGCGAAGCTGGCCTCTCAGCTTGAAAAGCGCGGTATTGAAGCCGAAGCGTTTCACAGCGGGCGTAGTCAGGCGATACGAGCACAGTTACTGGCCGATTTTAAAGCAGGCAAGATTAAATATCTGATCGCGACTGGCGTTGGTGCCCGTGGGATCGATATTGAAGAATTGCCACGTGTGGTCAATTACGATTTGCCTTTCCCGGCAGATGAGTACGTCCACCGAATTGGTCGAACCGGACGTGCAGATGCGGCCGGTGAAGCAATCTCTTTTGTGTCAAAAGATAACTTCAAAAACCTGTGCATGATTGAAAGTCGTCTCGGGCATTTGATTGAGCGTCGGGAAGTCGAAGGTTTCGCACCGAAAAAACCTGTCCCTGTCACTGTGCTGAACTACGTTCCGAAAAACAAACGTCCCAAAAAAGACTGATGTTCTAATGCTAGTTTGCCCTGGCCGGATAGCCGGGGCATATTCTGTTTACTGACTTTGAGCAACGAGCTGATTATCCCGAATCGATTCCAGAGCCTGGACACGTCGGATCTGGCTTGCGGAAAATGAGGTCTGCCTGAGTTCATGTAACGCCTGCTGCGCTTGTTCTTTTGCCAGGTTGTTATCCGTTAAAATCACATCTCGCTGCTGAAAATAGTGCGCCAGCTTTATTTCAAAATCTGCACGTGCTTGACGCAAAGTTACCAGCCTGTCAGCAGCTTCTGCCCCCACTAATGCTTGTTGTCTCAGATACTTCTCCTGTTCGTCTAATCCGTTTGTGGCTTGAAGCTGAGACAAAATTGCTGCATTTCGGTAGCTCTGCTGCATGACTGGGGGAAGGGTATTGATTTCCTGTTCCCAGGCAGCGTCGTAATCGTCCTGATTGATCATGTGATCTTTTAATTCAAGTTGCCGCAAGGCGAGTTGCCGCTGCATATTTTCTTCACCAAACAGCTTTTGTTGTTCTTCGGCACTGAAAAAGGCAGACTGGGTTTGCATCACCTGATCGTTCAATCGCTGCAGGCTTTCCGTATGTAATGGATACCGGGTATCGGGGTTAATATTGCTCAGTGCCATCCGATATTGAATGAATCGCTCAAACAAGTCGTTGTCCAGCTGATAAGCATTCGGCTGACCGGCATTGTAAGTGTTGAAATGTGCCTTGAGGGTTTCAAGATCTGCTTCTCCAAGTCCTGACAGAAAATAATCAAACGTATCGCGAGATGAATAAGTGTCTACCTTGGTGTCTTGCTGGGAAGGCACTTGTATAGCGGGTGCATCGGAGATCGTTGGGTCGTAGAAACAGACCGCACTTGCCGCTGCGACTACACCAATGAGTGACAGTACGGTCTTTTTCATGATTTATAAGCCTTGTTGTTGTAAACGGTTCGCATGCTGGCGGTAAAGTGTGGTTGGTGCGGTTTCGAACAAATGCGTAATGCCCAGCAAGCCATTGATTTCATCAAGATGATTCATTTGATAATCATCACGTATCACTTTGCCCAGGTGTGAACTGCAACGTCCGACCAGCCCATCATTCGGCTCGTCAAACGCCAGACCCAGTACTGTCATTGCCGCATCGGTCGGGTCCAGCGCATTGGTGAAATTGCTCGTCCCACTCCACGAGAAGTAATACACGCCATTGTCGGCGACATAATCTCCTTCACCGCATCGGGTGGTGGGGATGCCTTCCGGGTACTTCTGATTAAATGCCAATGAACCTTCAGTGGTGAGCGCGGCTAGTGAGGCAAGCGGGTCTTGTGGTAATTCACTGCCGCCGGACAACAGATTGATCAAGGTGACCAGTCCCTGTGCCAGTTCAACGGCAATACCTTCCGGCAGTGAGCCTTCCGGTACTGTGCCCCGGACAATATCTGCAATGCGCGATCCTTTGTTCACACCGCCGATACTGGTCACGGACGCCACCAGTTCAGGTGCTACTGAAGCCACGTAACGTGCAGTAGGCCCACCGTGGCTGTGTCCGATCAGGTTCACTTTTTCTGCGCCGCTGATGGCCAAAACGTCTTCTACTTGTGCCAATAGCTGCTCACCGCGTAATTCAGTGCTGTTGGTGGCAGAAACCTGAGCAACATAAACAGTCGCGCCGTCTTTATTCAGTGCATGTGGGATACCGTAGAAGTAATCGATCCCTGCCAGAGAATCAAAACCAAACAGTCCATGAACCAGGACGATGGGATATTGGGTCTCGGTATAGCCTTTTCCTGCTACACCGGTAGTACTGCTCCCAGCCTGACAGGTAAAGGCTGCGATACAACAGATGAAGAAACTGATGAATTGTTTCAATGTAACTCTCCTTGTTAGACCTCCGATGAGTTGGAATCATAGTGTTTACTTTGCGCTTGTGTGCATAAATGTTAATAAATTGTGATCTATGTGTTATTTTTGTGGCGTCTGGGCTGTCTGAGTTTATGCGGTATCGCTGATACTGCTAATCAGTGCTTGTTGAGTAGTTGTTGTTATCGATCGGCAGAATCATTTCAGACGATGCGTTGCAGAAGCGAAACACATTTTTAGTCTTATTCATAATGACTCTTGATTTATTTCATTGCTTTGATGAATATTTTTTATACGGATGAATAAATGTATTTTTATTCATAGTTAAAATGTGTTTTGTTTAAATAGATAAGGTGTGAACTCCCTGAGTTAATTTTTTATTGAAAATGTTCGCATATAAACCATGGGAAAAATTAATGGTTATATCAATAGATATTTAAAAGGGATGCTATGAAGCAAACAAAAATGTTAAGCATGGTATTACTGTCTTTAATGTTGACCGCTTGTGGCGGTGATAGCACTGGGCCAGTGATAAACCAAGATAATCTGATGAATAATAGCAACACAACGAGCAATAATGACACGAGTCACAGTGATTCAGATACCACAACGTCTATTGATATTGATGGCATTTATGTCGACGTTGATAATAATGTTGTCATGATGGTTGATGAAGACACTGAAGATGGTGGTTTTGTGTTGCTGGATACTGATGACAGCGCTGTTGTGATGAATACATCGCATACGATAAGTGGTACCAGGATGACGGCAACAGGTATTTCCTACCTTTCAAGCTCGGCGTATTCCATGAACATGGAAGACAGTGTCACGCTGACCTTCTATCGGCAGTCAGTTTCTTTTATGGGCGTTATTAACGATCAACTTACGTCATACAGTCTCGATCGAAACAGTGGCAGTCTATCTCTTGAAACCCTTGATGGTACTTATACGAATTCAGAGACGGGCGATACATTTTCTATTGATGTAGCGGGCAACTTTACGATTAATGGTGGCTGTACGATTTCAGGAACTGTGTACCAGAAAAAACATTATTACCGAGATGATGCTGCATCTGTGACAGGATGTTCAGATGCAACTTTCGATCGCGATGACTATCAATTTATTCTATTTACTTTAATTGTTGGCGACACCAATTATCTGGTCACTATTGCTGACAGTAGTGTCGCTACGTTATGGCGCCTCATGCCACTTGAAGAGACACTATAGTAAGTGAGCCACCAGAAAGGTGGCTTTTTTGGCGCTGTTTTTTTGATTTCTGTCTCGACATCTTTTCAGACACTTTGACACCGCATAGAATCGGGGTTTCTCTGCCAGTTAACAATCGTCGGCAACATTGAAGGAACCTGCCATGACTCTCATTGATGTGGAAAAGCTTAAGGTTGATCATCCATTACTCAATCAATTGATCGCTTTGGAGGAAGTGTGCTGGTTTAACCCGGCTGTGACCTGTGTCAGTGAAGCCTTACCTTACGTCGGTTTGGATGTTCAGGACATTCAGGATGCCAGTGACAGACTAGCGAGATTTGCGCCTTTTCTGGCCCTGGCATTTCCTGAAACGGCAAAGACACACGGTTTCATTGAGTCTGAGCTGGTTGATATCCCAGCGATGAAGCAGTGCCTTGAAGCGCATTATGGCACTGAGATTGCGGGTCGTTTGATGCTGAAAAAAGACAGTCATCTGCCGATTTCCGGTTCGATTAAAGCGCGGGGCGGTATTTATGAAGTGCTGGCGCATGCTGAAAAGCTGGCGACAGAAGCCGGACTGTTATCTGTATCTGATGATTACAGTCAATTGTATTCGGATACTTTCAGGGACTTTTTCCGTCAGTACAGTATAGCGGTAGGTTCGACAGGCAATCTGGGGATGTCGATCGGCATCATGAGTGCCAAGCTGGGTTTTTCTGTATCGGTTCACATGTCAGCCGATGCCAGAGCGTGGAAAAAGCAAAAACTCAGAGAACATGGCGTGAATGTGGTGGAGTATGAGCAGGATTATGGCGTTGCGGTCGAAAAAGGGCGCAAAGAAGCAGAGAAAGATCCGCGCTGCTTTTTTATTGATGATGAAAACTCCCGGACTTTGTTTCTTGGCTATTCTGTGGCCGGAGAGCGTCTGAAAAAGCAATTTGAAGCGCAGGGAATTACTGTTGACGATAAGCACCCGCTGTTTGTTTACCTGCCATGTGGCGTCGGGGGCGGGCCGGGTGGTGTTGCCTTCGGATTAAAAATGGCGTTTGGCGATCACGTCCACTGTATTTTTGCGGAACCGACCCATTCGCCCTGTATGTTGCTGGGCGTGCATACAGGATTGCACGATGCAATCTCTGTCCAGGATATTGGCCTGGATAACTTAACGGCCGCCGACGGTCTTGCTGTGGGTAGGGCGTCAGGCTTTGTGGGGCGGGCGATGGAAAGAATGCTGGACGGGTATTTCACGCTGTCGGATGCGCACATGTACCGTTTACTGGGACAGTTAGCGCACAGTGAGGGCATTGAGCTTGAGCCGTCTGCTTTGGCGGGTATGCCCGGTCCCGTGCATGTCAGCCGAGCGCATGACTATGCCGTTCGAATGCGGCTGGATCAGCAGAAAATGCGCAATGCCACTCATCTTGTCTGGGCAACGGGCGGTGGCATGGTGCCACCGGAAGAAATGGCGTCGTACCTTGCCAAATCGGGTGTGGATATAGTCTCTTAAACAGATACAATCTGAAACGTCAGGGGGCTGGACTCAGCCCCCGGTTGTCCGCCCGTCATCGTAATGTCGATGCGGGTTTTGTTGTAAATATCAAACCTTGCCAGACTCATGTTTATATTGATAGGGTGTATGCGCTTTCCTTGTGATGTCCGCAGATCTGCCGCGATATAAAACTCGTCTGTCAGCCGAAACGACGTGTGGCAGTGAGTGCTTAAAGGGTGACCCGCAATGATGCGATTGTTTTTCAGTAACTGAATGCCTGTATACTTATTATTGATGGTTTTCCTCACACAAATAATGTTGGTGTCCTGAGTAATGAGCAGGCCCTGTTCGTCGTGATGGGGAAGTTTCTCCGGAAATAAATCTCTGACAATACTGTAATTCCCCTGATCATCACAGAGCCGGTAACTGTATTTCCTTTCGATACTGAAAGGATGACGCCATCTGTACTGGCAGTGTGGTATGACTTTCCATGCGATGGACCTTGCTTCTTCATTCAGATGATTTCTCTGAAAGATGGTGACACTCGGTAAATGAGTGTTCAGTGATAAATTTCGAAAGCAAATATCCGTTTGCATACTTCCTCCTTCGCTGGACGGCGAACGTATCAGTCATTACTTTTCAATAAAGTACTGAAGCCCATAATGTAGCCGAGTTCTTCTTTTTGAACTGGATCGAGACCGTACATAAAATGAACCCGAAGAAAAATGTCCATGGTATTACTTTCCAGTGCCACCCATCCTTTGGCGGTAAAGGCGTTATTACTCTCACCATTTGAATCAGATTGTGTATCCTGATTGTTATCCGGCTCAGTGCTGGTTTGTTCTGATGTGGCGACAGTTGTTGCCTCGCTGTTATCTGGCGTACTCTCAGGCGCTGAAGTTGATGTTTCACTGCTTTTGTCAGCCTCAGGCTCAGCGGAACCGACCGGCGCTTCAGGTGCAGGAATGTCTGTTTGTCCTTGTTCGGTCGTTAATGCCTGAATATGACTGCTGATACCTGCCGGATTATTCGTGTAATCTGTAATGGTGATGGCTGCTGAGATAAACGTGCCGTTATCACTATATTGCGGAATACCGGTGATCTGGATGCCATTATATGGTGCTTGACTATTGGGTTTATCTTTCCAGTCGCCAGATTGCCAAGTGTGAGAAGCTGAGGTTGTTTGAATGTCTGTCATGATCATGCCTCTTCGCAGAAAAAAGGAATTGAAGCAGGTGTTACAGTCACAGCTGTAACACCTGGGTTAATGATGCTTATTTGTTGATGTTTTCCAGATGGAATTCAAATGGTGAAGCTGTTGGCCCTGAACCACCACCGGTCATCACAAGATCGGCACTTTGAATGCCGAACAGGTTAATTTCAGTGTTCACTTGCTGGATAATCGCAGAATTCATCACTTCCCCTTCGATCACCTGGGAAACAACCCCGACGAAAATGCTTGGATGGAATTGGAAAACCCCTTTCTGACCCGGAGAAACATTGGTTTTAGCAGCCAGCAGCTTTCCGTCACGATAGATATTGGCATTGATCGAACCACTGCTCAGGTTATTACGCACTTCGACTTCTTGTTGAGATACGGCGGGTGAACTGGCAAGCCGCAGGACATCACCGGAAGTATCTTTGACCATTTCATAAGCCTGACCATCGTAAGCTGTCATTTGGGGGGTATAGTTCCCAAAGGAGTCACTTGCGCAGACTTCAAATTTCAAAGGATAAACGAAAGGATGGTTATCATTACGCCCGCAGTTTTGGATAACACGCCAGGCAATGGCGATTTCGTCAAAACTCTCGGCGACATTTTTCTGGAAAATAACCACTTCGCTGTTGTTGACATCATTAGAGCGGTTAATGAAGTTTAAGTTGATTTGTGACTGTGACATATTATTTTCCTCATCGATTAACTGACGTTTGTATTCGTTGGTTAAGGTGCTTGAGTTTTCAGGCACACGTTAAAGGTAATACTATTTTTTACTGGAAACCTTTGTTTCATACCTTATTTTCTTTTTGATATCTTGGTGTTCGTTTTTTAATGTGATGGACTTTGTTCTTTCAATAAAAAAGCCCATTGAATGGGCTCTTTACTTGTGGCAGGAGACGGATGGGCTATGGCGCTGTACCCGTCACCTGATAGCTGTCGGCATGATCAAAGCTTTGATTCAGTGCTGATTGCACTTTCCTTAATACCCCTTGCTGATTGGGTTGATCGTTCGTCATTGTTTCTTCAGATACATTGACGTGAGCAACAGTGCTATTGCCATTCACGCCATTGACCTGAACCTGAAGATTATGAAAACGATAGTTACCTTGCATAAAGGTGCCCTGCATGTCCAGACGCATAATTTGGTTTTGGACAATGGTGCCTGCATTATTACGGTAAATATCTGCATAGGTCAGTTGTCCGATGACATTGTAAACCGCTTCTTTCTGATTGTTGTTAAACACATTGGGTGAGCCAGGGAATAAATTATTGATGGGGCCTGTTTGTTGTACGTTAATTGCCATGATAAAGTTCCTTTTGACGTTGTAGTGAATTTTCCTATCTTGTTCTTAGACGTTGAAAATGACTTTCTCAGAACAATTTAATGTTAGGCAATGTTAGCCTCTTTTCCTTTGATAAAATCACCTGAATCTTTGAGCGACTCATGGTTTATGGTGATTTCTGTGGTGCTTTAATCCTGAATTGAGGATTTAAAATTCTTTCTAAACTGACTCGGACAGTGATGGTAGATTCGCTTAAATGCAGTTGAGAAGTTATTCGAATCCATATATCCCACTTTTTCTGCGATTTGTACAATGTTGAGTGATGATGTTTCGAGCAACTCTGCTGCTTTATGCATCCTTTGTTTTCGCAACCACTCGAAGACAGTCATGCCTAAATGATCTTTAAACACCTGGTTCAGTTTGTTTCTGTTTGTACCAAGTACCCGACAGAGTGTCTCTAACTTGATATCTTCAGATATCGCGTCATTGAGGTGTGTGATGCACTTTTCAATTAGTATGAGCTGTGAATCCATGGAATGCCTGATCGTACCGATGTCTCTTCTCTCAGTGAAGGGAACATTCTTTATCGGTGTGTTTTTTGTGTTTTTGTCTGTATGCAGTATGTGTTTTATTCGATAGTCTATCTCTTTACTGATGAATGGACAGCTGATGTAATCAGTAATACCAATATCAAATAACTGCTTTTTTCGCTCAAATTCACTGTTAATGATTGCAATGAATGCTGGAGGTGTTGTCTGTTGCAGAATAAACCGAAATGATAACGCATTTTTTGCGAGCGTTATGCGCTCAAAATCATTGTTGATGGCATCAATAATAATTAAATTTGGCGTGTCTCTGAATTGTAGCTGTGAAATATTATTTATGCTTTTTTGTATGAAAAGTATGTCCGTATTGAGTAACTTCTCTTGCAGTTCTATGGCGTAATTTGTTTTTTCACTCAGAACCCAGGCCAATGCAAAGTATTTTTTTTACAGTTTGTTATATTCATATCGATATTCCTTTATTAATTTATTCTTATGTTGGCGTACTGTGAAGTAACGCTCTGACGTTATCTGTGTTAGCCATTTTATTGCTTTCACATCAGTAACTTTAGGGAATGATATCGATACTGCCTTTGAGACAATCACTTACAGCTTTGTATGATGCACTATGATGCTGCTGACATTGCTCTGAAAGTTGATCACTATTGCGATTGGTATTTTTTTTGTGAACGCTTATGACAAAGGTGCCATTGCTGCAGTCTATAGTTCGTAGGCCCGCTAATCTTCTCTGATATACATGCGAACAGAACATTGATTTAACATTTTGACTTGTGAAATGAATAGGGTAATGTCCTGTTTAAATCTGCTTGAGGAAATATATTGCTGTTTCAGGCGAATTATTCAAACTTACGTTTTTTGTCGTGCCGGTACGACTTTGCGCTATAGCTGGACACCATGGCCCCAGAAACTGACTTGTCGATGGAGGCTTTCAGCCCTTCCATTAACCGGATTTCATCGGAGCGATTGATATAGTCTTTGATGTCGTGTGCCAGTTTTTCAATGATCTTATCAGCCTGCCGAATCCTGAAACTGGTGGACTCAGCCAGCTTTAACAGATGGTGCTTATCTGGGAAGACTTTGCTGTTCGCCATCTTCAGTGCCATTTTATTGTCAATGGTGTCGTAAATCAGGGTATGAGTGATATCAAAAGGCGGGGAAACAAAGATGTGTTTCATGTCTTGTGTGTATTGCAATGCGAAGTTCTTCAGATGTGCATCACCGTTGCCGATCAGGCAGTTGAAAACAATGTATCGATACATTTTTTCCACCTCAGCCAAACTATTGGTGTACAGGTGGGTTGCTTTGAGTAGCGTTTCGTAGCTGCCGGTATATTTGGCATCCGGGTTGTTGGGCTTTTTCAACAAGGTCGTGAAATCTTCATATCCCAGTAACTGGCCCTCTGGTTTATCAAAACGTTCGACAATAAAGGTTTCCATATTGTCAGACAGATAGGTGGCTGGCGGTTCTAATCCGCAATAGCGTGCTGCTTCCATACAGACATATTCGTTGACCGTCAGCAACGGAAACTCGGTATCGAAGGATTTAACAATCAGATCTTTTTGTTCTACTGTTCGGTCGGTTTTGGGAATACTGACTTTAGGCTGCACACCGGCCAGCGCATTGCGCAGATAATATTTCTCGAGCAGTTGCGGGAATAAAGGCGTGCTGCCCTGATAAGTCAGAATGTCAGTCAGGGATACCGAATCCGCCTCGGGAAGTTGCAATTCACTTCGGTAACTGAGCATACCGATGCTGTGTTCACCCTGCAGGGCGAGCAGGTACATGTCGTTGACCCGGGCATATCTTGCCAGTTTTTCAGCAATGAACCGGCGATTGAAGCCCTCAGGCAGATTCTGCGCAAAAATAGGGTGTAGTGCGCCGGAGGCATAGCCATCCAGGTTGGATTTTGTCATGGTGAGGGAGACATGGCGCCGAGTTTGTATTGGCTGATAATGGTGAACAGAACCGTGTGTTAACACACCTAATTCATCTTCATCCAGACACACAGTTATCTTTTCTATTTTGGCGGGCAGGTGATCCAGGGTCATGCTCAATCCTCGTCAAACAGTGTGTCAATATCATCCCAGTCAGGTAACTGATGTTGCTTCGGTGATACCTGCAATTGCAAGCCAACGGCATCCAGGTAGCGCTCGAAAATGTCCAGAGAGCCGGTAAAGCGGCCGTTTTCAATTTCTGACAGGGTGGTTTTGTTAATGCCGGTCTGTTCTGCCATGGCTTTCTGTGTCGCGCCTCTGGCTTTTCTCGCCGTAGCGATTGCTTTACCTATGCTCTCTCGGTTGGCCATTTTGAAATCCTGTTCGCTATATAGCAAACAGTGTAGTTGATTACGTAAAAGTTATCTATATAGCGAACATAATGTCGATGGTTACATTTGTTCGCTATATAGCTAACAGTGAAAGTGAGCAATATAAAGCCGGGGGTCTGGAATACGACAATGACTGATTGTCGTCAGATGAGCCCCATAACCTGTAATTTCAGAAACACGGCCAGTGTTTTAGCATCCTGAATCTCATTCCGGCTCACCTTTTCAAGAAAAGTGTTCACTGTCAGCGTAACGACTTCGAGAATTTCATCTGAATCAAGTTCACCTTGGGCTGGAGAAAGGTTTTTGGCCAGAAAGACATGCTGCACTTCATCACAAAAGCCAGGGACCGGCAGAAGTTCCCCCAATGCCTGCCAATCACTGGCGGCGAGCTGTGTTTCTTCGGCCAGTTCCCGTTTCGCACAACAGGCGATATCTTCTCCTTTTTCCAGAGTGCCTGCCGGGAATTCCAGAATCCAGCGTCCGATTGCAGGGCGGTATTGGCGTAACAGAACCAGTTCCCCGTGCGCCGTGACCGGCACAATCACCACAGCGCCCGGATGGCGGACTGTGGTAAAAGTGATGTCGCGTCCATCCGGCAATTGGTGTGTGCCTTGTTCTACGGAAAAGCCTTTCCACTGGCACAGGGTCTGTGATGTCATATTGCCTCTATATGTTTGGATAACTGAATGTGTCAGCCAGTGTAACACTGAACACGGATAAGAGTGTTTATCGCTGTGAACATGCATCGCCTGAGATTGATTCAAAAGAAAATATCTGTTTGGCAGCTCATTGAAAGCGCCACAGGGAATGCGTCTGATGACGGTGTAAGATTCTCTGATATACTCAGCATCTGCAGCAAAATGAAGAAGCAAAAAACAAGGAGATTGTATGCGCGTTCTGGTCACAGGCGGTATGGGGTATATAGGCAGTCATACCTGCGTACAAATGATAGAAGCGGGAATGACTCCGATCATTGTCGATAACCTGTACAACAGTAAGAAGACCGTGCTGGAGCGAATTGAAAAACTGACCGGTGTCAGACCAGCGTTTTTTGAAGGTGATATTCGTGATCGTGCTTTTCTGGATAAAGTCTTTCGTGAGAATGATGTTGAATCAGTGATTCACTTTGCAGGCTTGAAAGCCGTCGGTGAATCGGTTGCAAAGCCGCTGGAATACTATGACAACAATGTTCACGGCACACTGGTACTGGTTGAAGCAATGCGTAAAGCCGGTGTGAACAGCATTATTTTCAGCTCTTCGGCGACAGTGTATGGCGATCCGGCAAGCGTGCCGATTCTGGAATCTTTCCCGACCAGTGCAACCAATCCTTATGGCCGCAGTAAGCTGATGGTCGAAGAGTGCCTGACGGATATCCAGCATGCTCATCCTGAAATGAGCATCACACTGCTGCGTTATTTCAATCCGGTTGGGGCGCATGAGTCAGGGGAAATGGGTGAAGACCCGCAAGGCATCCCCAATAATCTGATGCCGTTTATTGCTCAGGTCGCTGTGGGCCGTCGGGAATTCCTTTCTGTATTTGGCGATGATTACCCAACAGTGGATGGTACAGGTGTGCGTGATTATATCCATGTGGTCGATCTGGCAGATGGTCATGTCGCTGCACTGACGCACAAAGGCAAAGAAGCCGGCCTGCATATTTACAATCTGGGTACGGGCAATGGTCTGAGTGTTTTACAGATGGTTGAAGCCTTTGCAAAAGCCTCAGAGAAAGCGGTGCCGTATCAGATCGCGCCGCGACGCCCCGGTGATATTGCAGAATGCTGGGCAGATCCAAGTAAAGCAAAGAAAGAACTGCACTGGACAGCTTCCCGTACTGTGGATCAAATGACGCTTGATACCTGGCGCTGGCAGTCTCAAAACCCGCAAGGATATCCGGACAGTCACTGATCGGATTCAGTCCAATGTAAAAACGGCTCTTCATGAGCCGTTTTTTTATGCAGGCGTGATACGCTAACTCGCTACTTTTCAATGCCTTTTCATCGTTAAGACATATAACTTTCATGTGTTTGTAAGATTTAGTGCATATGCTCCGCTCGTTAAATCTATTTGGATATGCGAAGAATAATAAGGAGCATACGATGTGGAAGCGTGATGAGCAGGACTCGCAACTAACAAAAATGATTGAGGCGAGATTATCGCGCCGTCATTTTCTGACTGGAACCGCTGCCGCTGGTGCCGGGGCATTTCTGGCATTAAACCCGGTAGCCAAAGCCGTGGCTGCTTCACCTACATCCTCGCTGTTGAATTTTGAACCTGTGCCCGTTTCTACCGCTGACACAGTAGTGGTACCAAAAGGCTATAAGGCAACCCCGCTGATGTCATGGGGCGATCCGATCTTTCCTGGTGCACCTGAATTTGACCAAAGCGGAAAACAGGATTCACGGGCACAAGAGCGTCAGTTTGGTGATAACACGGATGGTATGAGCTTTTTTGCTATCAGTGAAGACCGCGGTGTTCTGGCTATCAATAATGAATACACCAACTACGAGTACTTGTTCGATCATAAAGGCAACAACATGACGGCTGATGATGTGCGTAAGGCACAGGCGGCTGTCGGCGTGACTATCGTGGAAGTCGTGCGCAAAAATGGACAGTGGGTGATCGATAAAAGCGGCAAACGAAATCGCCGTATTACAGCCAATACCCCGATGATGCTTACAGGGCCGGCTGCGGGTCACGAACTGATGAAGACCAAAGCTGATCCGGCAGGAACCAAGCCATTAGGTACGTTCAATAACTGTGCAAACGGTCAAACGCCCTGGGGCACTTATCTGACCTGTGAAGAAAACTTTGATGATTTCTTCGGCAGTGATGAAAAAGGTGAAGTAAACGCAGATCAGGCCCGTTATGGCATTTCTGCATCAGCCAGCGACTACAAATGGCATCAGCATGATGAACGTTTTGATGTGCTGAAAAACCCGAATGAAGCCAACCGTTTTGGCTGGATCGTCGAGATCGATCCAAATGATCCGCAGTCAACGCCAATGAAGCGCACGGCATTAGGCCGCTTTAAACATGAAAATGCGGCGCTGACACTGAATCAAGACGGCCATGCTGTGGTGTACCTGGGGGATGATGAGCGCGGCGAGCACCTGTACAAGTTCGTTTCTAAGCACCGTTATCAGCATGGCAACGATGCAGCGAATCGCAAGTTGCTCGAAGAAGGTACACTTTATGTTGCCCGGTTCGATATGAATGACGATCAGTTGAAAGGTCAGGGACGGTGGATTGAACTGACGTTCGGCAAGCATGGGTTAACACCGGATAATGGCTTTAACGATCAGGCCGAAGTGCTGATTTTTGCCCGTCGTGCTGCCACTCAGGTCGGCGCCACCACGATGGATCGCCCTGAATGGGTCGCCGTACATCCGGACAACAAGCATGTATTCTGTACATTGACGAATAACAAGAACCGTGGGAAAGAAGGTCAGCCAGTGGGTGGGCCGAATCCGCGGGCGAAAAATCACTACGGTCAGATTGTGCGCTGGATGCCATTGAATGGCGACCACACCAGTGAAGGCTTTGTCTGGGATCTGTATCTGATAGCGGGCAACCCGAGTGTCCATCATGGTGACTTGTACGCTGGCAGCGACAACATCAACACCGGCAATATGTTCAACAGCCCGGATGGTATTGGGTTCGATAGCGCAGGTCGTTTGTGGATTCAGACGGATGGCAACTATTCGAACAAAGGGGATTTTGCCGGGCAGGGCAATAACCAGATGCTGTGTGGCGATCCCATGACAGGCGAAGTGCGCCGGTTTCTGACTGGACCGGTCGCGTGTGAAATTACCGGGCTGACATTCTCACCGGATCACAAAACGATGTTTGTGGGTGTTCAGCACCCGGGCGAAGAAGGTGCACCATCGCATTTCCCTTACGGTGGGAACACCAAACCGCGCTCGACCATCATGATGATTACCCGTGAAGACGGTGGCGTGATTGGCGCGTGATGATGAAACATTAACAGCGCAATAATCACCAGACGAAAATGGCCTCAGTAACCGCTGAGGCCATTTTGTTTCAGACTGACCAGCCTTTGATTAGGATTGGACAAAGCAGCGGTGATCGCAGCGTGTGGTGCACTGTCTTGTTATCTTGTCGTGGTGAATCAAGAGAACTATGGTATAATCCGCCGCTAAATTTTCTTCCGGCTGTGAGCCAGATCACGGGCAATCAGCAGGAAATCGTCTTATTTTAGAGCGTTTTACCGGAGCAATACTTTGCACTTTAAAGATCTTGGTCTTGATCAGCGACTGCTGAAAAAATTGAGTCATATGGCCTTCTCGCAGGCGACAGAAATCCAGCAGCAAGCCATTCCTGTTGCGATTGCTGGAAAAGATTTGCTGGCTTCCTCGAAAACCGGTTCCGGTAAAACTCTGGCATTTTTGCTGCCGGCCATGCAGCGCATGTACCGTGGTAAACCCTTTACTAAGCGTGATCCGCGCGTGGTTATTCTGACGCCGACCCGTGAGCTGGCTAAGCAGGTTTATGCACAATTACGCACCCTGAATGCTGGTACACCTTATGACAGCACGCTGATTGTCGGGGGCGAAAACTTCAATGATCAGGTCAAAGCGCTACGCAATGACCCCATGTTTGTGGTGGCAACACCTGGCCGTTTAGCGGACCATCTGGAGCACCGCAGCACGCACCTGAACGGTCTGGAAATGCTGATCATGGATGAAGCGGATCGTATGCTGGATCTGGGCTTTGCGCCGGAGTTGCGCAAAATACACCAGGCCGCTGATCACAGACGCCGTCAGACGCTGATGTTCTCTGCTACGTTAGACGATCCGGAAGTGATTGATATCGCATCTGAAATGCTCAATGACCCTAAGCGTATTGCCGTTGGACATGCGGCGCAGGATCATGGTGATATCGAGCAGCGTTTTATCTTGTGTGATCACCTGGATCATAAACAGGCTATTTTGGACCGTTTGCTGGAGCAGGAAAATTATGACCAGGTCATTATTTTTACCGCGACACGAGAAGACACAAACCGCCTGACTGAGTTGCTCAATGAGCGGAAACTCAAAGCGGTGGCCTTAAGTGGTAACCTGAATCAAACCCAGCGTAATAACATCATGAGCCAGTTTGAGCGGAATGTTCACAAGATTCTGGTCACGACGGATATTGCGTCACGGGGTTTGGATATCAGTAAAGTCTCACATGTGATTAACTTTGACATGCCCAAGCATGCTGAAGAGTATGTTCACCGGATTGGTCGTACAGGCCGCGCTGGTAATAAAGGCGATGCGGTGTCGCTGGTGGGGCCGAAAGACTGGAAAAGCTTTAAGAATGTGGAAGCTTTCCTGCAGAAACAAATCAGTTTCACCGCTCTGGAAGGACTGGAAGGTAAGTTTAAAGGGCTGAAACCTGCACCGAAGAAAACGTATCAACCGAAGAAGAATACCAAGGCGAAGCCTCAGCAGGATAAAGCCAAAACGGCGTCTAAACCGAAGAAGAAACTGGATAAACGTTTCTACGATAATATGGCGGTTGGGGACAACGTCTTTATGCCGAAGAAGAGAAAACCTGCAGATCCGTCAGCGGACGAATAACGAAAATCGAGACAGATGAAAACAGGCCAGCTTTGCACTGGCCTGTTTTTTTATGCGTTAACTTTTTATGTGTTAACCATGCGGTTTTGACAGGTGCTGAACAAGGGCCCTGACAAACCGGGCTGCTTCCCCTCCGGTGCAGGCCCTGTGATCAAAGGTGACAGACAGCGGCATGGCTTTCACAGACAGCGGCTTATTGTCCTTCATCACGAGTTTATCAATGAGCCGGCCTGCGCCCACGATGGCAACCTGAGGCGGTGTGACGACAGGCGTGGCATAAATACCGGCAATCGCACCGAAGTTAGACAGTGTGATGGTGGCATGCTGAAACTCTTCACGGCCAATTTTTCTGGCTCTGATCCCTTCTGCGGTTTCGTCGATCCAGCGTCGGATGGCTTTCGGATTCAGGCTGCCTGCATCTCTGAGTACCGGGACATACAGGCCGTGAGGGCTGTCGACCGCGATACCGATATTAACTTTTTGGTGGACGCAGCGCGTCATGGTTTCGGCATCAAACCAGGCATTCAACGCTGATTCCTGTTCACAGGCAGAAACGATGGCCTGAATAATCCGGGTGGTGATGTCTTCGTCTTTCGGCCACTTGTCCAGCAATGCTTCTTCAGTGATGGTCACAGCGGCGACTTGCTGATGGGCTTCTGTCATGCTGCCGACCATCGTCCGGCGAGCGCCTTTTAGCACTTCAGTGCCGGGCAGTTGCTGATCGCAGGCCCGGTATACATCGGCTTCGACAATCACGCCATTGGGTCCGCTTCCGTTGATCTGCCTGAGGTTTACCCCCAGTTTCTGAGCCAAAAGCCGGGCGGCTGGTAAGGCGCTGATATGTTCAGAGGACGGTTTTACCTGACTGCCAACCCAAAACTCATCAGCACTGACGCTCTGTGCGTGATTGGAGACGTTGCCGACCACTGTGGCGGCATCGGCCCGGTGGGACTTTTCTGGCTGACTGGTTTCTTTGGTATTGGCATCGGTTGAATTTGTTTCGTCGATCTCCAGCAGCAAGCTACCAATGGAGATGACATCACCTTCATTACCGTGCCGACTGACAATGGTGCCACTGTAAGGCGCAGGGACTTCAACGGTGGCTTTTGCTGTTTCAACGGTCAGCACGACCTGGTCGACTTCCACGGTATCACCGACACTGACATGCCATTCAATAATTTCTGATTCGGCGAGTCCTTCGCCCAGATCCGGCAAGGAGAATGTTTTCATTTCCATCCCTCCACAAGTTGTTTGGCCGCAATGACAATGTCGTCTTTTTGAATCATGAAATATGCTTCATTGCGGTAATAAGGCATGACGGTATCCATACCTGTTACCCGAATCGGTGGCGCTTTTAACAGGCACAATGCTTTCTCAGACACTTGTGCTAGCAGTTCGGCACCGACACCGCAGGTCTTACTGGCTTCATGCACCACCAGCAAGCGGCCTGTTTTTTCCAGCGAAGCAATAATGGTGTTGATGTCGATAGGTTTTATCGATGCCAGATCGATGACTTCGGCTTCAATGCCCATTTTTGAGAGTTCGTTCACTGCTTCCAGGCTTTCGACAACGCAGGCTCCCCAGGTAACTAATGTTAAATCTCGCCCTTTACGCAATGTGAAACAGGTATCGAGCGGAAGCGCTTCACCGTTATCGATAACATCGGATTTTACTGTCCGGTAGATACGCTTGGGTTCGAAGAACATCACAGGGTCATTGCTGCGGATCGCCGCGAGCAGCAGGCCATAGGCACGTTTTGGCGAGGAAGGGATAACCACTTTCAAACCCGCGGTATGGGCAAAAATGGCTTCTACACTTTCGGAGTGGTGCTCCGGGGCATGGATCCCGCCGCCGAACGGCGCTCGGAAAACGGCAGGGCAGGTGAGCCGGCCGCGGGTACGGTTACGCCAGCGGGCCGCATGGCAGATCAGGTGTTCTAGTGCCGGAAAGACAAAACCCTGAAACTGGAACTCAGCAACCGGACGTAGCCCCTGGCTTGCCATGCCTATGGTAACGCCGCCAATCAGAGACTCAGCTAATGGTGTATCAATCACACGCTTTAAACCGAACTCTTTCTTCAGGCCGACAGTGGCACGAAATACGCCGCCGTTATCGCCCACATCTTCACCCAGTATGACCACATTCGGATCCTTGGCCATTTCATGATGTAGCGCGAGGTTGACGGCTTCCAGCATGGTCATCTCAGCCATGGCGGCCTCCCTGCATGCGCATTGCTTTATTGATAATGGCATCCCGTTGGGGATGGATGTCATCCGTGGGTTGTTCATAAAGATAATCGAAGGCGGACTCAGGGGGCTGAGGAGGAATCGCCAGATAGCGTTCGACTGCATCTTCCACGACCTGACGACAGTGAGCCAGCCACTGTTTTTCATCATTCTCAGACCAGGCATCCTGCGCGACAAGGAAAGCCTTCAGGCGTTTGACGGGTTCATATTGCCAGGCTTGCTGCAGCTCATCTTCGCTTCGGTAACGGCTGGCATCATCAGCGGTTGTGTGATCACCCAAACGATAGCTGACGGCTTCGATCAGGGTGGCGCCTTTGCCTTTCCGCGCTCGATCCAAACTTTTCATAATGATGTCGTACATGGCGATGATGTCATTACCGTCGACTGTGATGCCGGGTATGCCGGCTCCTTTGGCCTTATCGGACAGAAACTCGGCGCCGCATTGTAATTTGCGGGGCACAGAGATCGCCCATTGGTTATTGTTAATGACAAAGACCAAAGGGATATTCCAGGCGCCGGCACAGTTAATGGATTCTAAGAAATCTCCTTTTGATGTCGCGCCATCACCACAGGTGACCAGCGCAGCATGATGGCCCCCCTGGATTTTCAGTGCGGCAGCAACGCCGACAGCATGGGTACATTGCGTGGCAATTGGCACACAAAAGGGAAGATCACGGCAGGGCTGGTCGTTAAATGCAAAATCACTGCCTCGCTCATCGCCACCCCAATACTGGAGATTTTTCTCCATGGCTATTCCGCGTGCCCACATGGCAGGCATATCGCGGTAGTAAGGCACAAAGACATCGTCTTGCCGGAGTGCCCGGCCAACAGCGATACCTATGGCCTCTGATCCTAAATGAGACGGGTAGGTCCCGAGTTTACCTGTACGCTGAAGTGCGACAGCTTTGTTGTCGTAAACTCTGGTCAGTACCATGTCCCTGTAAAAGCCTTGCAGCGTCGGGATATCCGCCCATGCCGGAAGCGGCGAGAGCAGTTGTCCCTGATAATCTAAGTAGCGGTGCATACTTGTGGCTTGAACATTCATATCAAGCTCCTTTTGTCACTGCCCGAAACCATGAGGGCAGAAAAGTCACAGTTGTGAATTGTGTATTGCTAACCCCGGCTATCCCATCCATCTTTAGCGCTGCAATAAGTTTCGATGCAACCTGATTTTTTTGGGTATAGTAGATGCGTTACATACACGAAGTGGCGAACACTTCTAATTGTAATCAAAGTGTTAAAAAGTGCGTTGGTTACACATTGCCAACTAAGTAAAGAATTCGGTACAGCATGAGATTTTCCAGTGTTTAATGCTGTATTCTGATGAGCGCCAGGGAGATGTTTGGATGAAGTTAATTGGAATCGCCAGACGTAAAGCGTCACGTGCTGTTATGGAAGAATTAAATCAAGTTAATGTAACCTGTGAAAACGGTGTCGAAGGTGACTTTCGTGGTAAACCTGGCAAGCGGCAGGTGACGGTCCTGTCCCTTGATTCCTGGCAAGATGCATGTGATGAAGTGGGGGAGACATTGCCCTGGACCATCCGCCGAGCCAATCTGCTGGTGGAAGGAATGCGCTTTTCCGAGCGTAATGTCGGTGATGTGATCTCTATTGGGAGTTTACAGCTTCAGATTACACGAGAGACGGATCCCTGCCCCCGAATGGATGAGCAATTTCAGGGCATGACTCAGGCACTCAGACCAGAATGGCGTGGTGGTGTATGCTGCCGTGTGCTGTCTGAGGGAGATATTCAGTTGGGGGACAGCGTTCAGCTTGCCACTCAGGTTGAGTCCTGAGTTCCTAAGGCCTAGGTTCCACAGACGTAGTTTTCACAGGCGTCGGTTTCTCAAGAAAGAACAAGATGCCTCAGTGTTAAGAAATCGCGGTCTTAACACGTGTTGAACAGCGCATTTCACACATACTTTTCTATATATTGAAGGGCCGAGAAAGGCTGATGCGGCCCGGATTCAGGAACGGGAAGTGTGTGAAATGAAGTTGTCTTTTGTGGTCTTTATTGCCTGCTTTGCGGCATCTGCCTGTTCTTCGCAACGGGGCAGCGATAATGTCTATGCCCAGCAGGAGAGATATGTCCAGCAGGCCTGTTACAGTCATTCCGCGATAGACAGCTACGCTGAGAACTTCAACACATTCCTGACGGAACGAAAAAAGGAATTGAAAGTGCTTCGTCCTGAGCTCAGTTCGGAGAATTACCAGCAACTGGATACAGCACTCAATCATTTTGCTGATTATTGGAAAACGCTGAATGAGGAGCGGGATCTTGCGTGTGAAGAGCAGGCCGCCTGTGAATTCATGCAGTTGAAATCACCCCAGATAAAAATCGCTGATTCCGAAATGTGCGATGGGACAAAGTTCATCTACAGTGTCAGTCGGGCCAAGATCATTTCATTTTTTAGTGATATTGAGCGGCTGCAGTTGCAGCGCACTGACTTTTAACGGGATGGGACAGGCAGCAACTTGTCCTTCTCTGTGACATTGTGTTGAGTGAAAGAGGCTGGCACCTCCCCATATCCTGGTTTTTTATAAGTTGTGGTATACTGGCGAAAATTTTAATTCTGACGGTCTGTCTGAACAACAAAGTACAGGCCCGGAAACAGGGAAATCATGCCAAGTTTTACTGTGAACTGCCCGCATTGTCACAAGGCTGTGTCTCTGCAGAGCACTTCATTATCTAATACTGTCTCTTGTGTACATTGCTCCAAAGCCGTATTGGATGGCAGCCCGGTTGAAGCAGATAGTAAGAACTTTGCTATGCTGATTCAAAGTCCCAAACCTGTGATCGTGACGTTTTGGGGGAATAATTGTGCGCCATGTCAGGCATTTAAGCCCGTGGTTGAGCAAGTTGCAAAGCAGAAAAAACAATACCGTTTTGTCAGAGTGAATGTAAATCAGCATCCGGATTTGGCAAAACGATACAGAGTCAGAGGTGTTCCGACTGTTCTGGCTTTCAGGAAAGGGCGCCAACAGGCGAGCTTGAACACCGCATTACGAAAACCTGCGTTTTTGCAATGGCTTGAAGATGCGCTTGAATAAGTGCATGCTACCAAAGCGAGTTTCGCAGTTTCATGAAACCGTCATGCTTGAATGATTGACTGGTCAAGGTCAAACATTAGAGCTGACATGAATATCAACACTATGGGTATATGAGGAGGAATTTATGGCTATCAGCCGTAAAATTAGTAAGGAACGTCTGGCACTGAAAATGTCTCTCGCCGGTACGGTCCTGCTTGCCACTATGGGTATAGGTTATGGGCTGTATGTGGGATCTAGTGCGATTCTGCTCGACGGTATGTTCTCTTTTCTGAGTATGGGTATGACAGGCCTGAGTCTGTATACCGCCTACCTGGTCTCAAGACCGGACGATAACCACTTCCAGTTTGGTTACGCCCACATCGAACCTTTGATCAATGTCGTCAATGGCTTGCTCATCTTGGTAACCTGTTTGTTTGCACTCGTGAGTGGTGTGCAAACCATTGTCAACGGTGGCCATGAAGTTGTGCTGGAACATGCAATGGTATACGCAGTGCTGTCTACTATCAGTTGTTTTGGCATCTATTTCACGGAAACTCACATTGCCCGTAAGGTAGACTCGGAACTTGTTCGGGTCGACTCGCAGGAATGGTTGGTCGATGGCATCTTGAGTGCCGCAATTTTAGTTGGTTTTATGCTGGTCATGGTGTTCGATAAAATAGGCTATTCGCATTGGAATGCTTATGTCGATCCAATTTTGGTGTCTGCAATGGCGATTGCTGCGTCGGTTCTGCCGATTAAGGTACTACGCCGTAACTTGCGTGAGGTGCTGTTAGTCGCGCCACATGACCAGGTGCAGAACCGGGTTGATAGTGTGATTGAAGATTTGTCTAAACAGTACAACTTCGATGACTATACCCACCACTTTGCTAAAACAGGCCGTCAGTACGATCTGGAAATCAACATCCTTGTGAAAGACGATAAATACTGGACGACTAAACGTCAGGATAAGATTCGTCAATTACTGTGGGATAAATTGAAAGGCGAACTGGGTGATACATGGCTGTCTGTCACATTTACCGGCCAGAAACGCTGGCTATAACGTATCAGACAGAGAGATAAATGAGATGCGGCCTGTTTAGGCCGCATTTTTTATTAGTAAAACTTATCTCCAGCTTAAAGAATCGTAAGGCAAATTTTGCTGGCACTTTGTGCAAATAAAGCGCAAAATACGCGTGGCTAAAAATTAGTCGCCGGGATGTTTTAGGAAACTTTCAGTTGGAAAGCCGGATTTGAACCTTTTTCTCAGTATGCTATTGATGCTGAGTCCCTTTCGGATATGTTGACTGAACAGATAACTGCCAAACCGGAGACGGAAGCACTACTTTTCTGTAGGTTTTAGCCGCTCTGTGTATTTTTTCTTGGCGAGTCGTTTGAGACTGCAGTGATTATCTGAATTTGGGGAAAGTTATGTTCGAGACACTACTGGTTATGGCGTTTATTGTTGGCGGGATTGTGGTCGTACTAAAAGAAAAGAAAACCTGCAAGAACATTAACTACTCCAGTAAATCACTGTAAGCCAGCGTAGAGACGCAGAAACACATGGCGGTAGACAGCGCCTGCATATACATCGATCCCTGAGCCAAGCTCGGGGATTTTTTTATGCATCATCGGGTGAAAAACAGGCGTTGAACTGTATGTAAATTCGCCTGTTTAGCACCTGTATCCTGTCAGAAAGTAGCTCCAGGCGGGTAACTATGGGCATGCCGACCAAAAGTGAAACGCTGGAGTTTATGTAGTGAGAGGTTTTCGATATCATTGCCATGAATGCAAACTTTTACTTTTCATAAACATCAAGGATAAGTCGAGATGGCAGCTAGTTCTCGAAAAACGACAAAGGGAGAGCTTACCCGACAAAAAATCATTGAAGCCACGTTGGAACTGATTGCGACCACAGGCCTGAACAGCTTGTCACATCGGAATATTGCCAGTGCAGCTCAGGTTCGGTTATCACTGACCAGTTATTACTTCGAAAGCATGGATCATTTGATTCTGTGTGCATTTGAAGAGTTTGCCAGACGGGAAGTGAAACAGATTCAATGGATTCAGGAGCAAGTGGATACGATACTCAGAGATTATCTGGCAAAGGGATCGACTGAAGATCGGGAAGCCTGTGTTGTACAGCTAACCGAACTGTTAACACAGTACATTTCGACCGAGCTGACAGATGAGACGCGCAGAAAGCAGCTGACAATTCGATGCCATTTTCTGTTTGCACTGGGGCAGTCAGAGATGCTGGTTAAACGTGTCAGTGAGTATAAGTTGCAAGTGATGCGTTTGATCGAAAAGACGGCGGAACTGATAGGCAGTCCACATCCTGAAATTGATGCCAATCTGGTCATCTTTACCTTCAGAGAGTTTGAATTTGCTTTGGTCAGTGGGGATCAAAACTTCAATCAGGAGATTGTTTCTAAAACGCTGAAGCGATTATTGTCGACACTTATTGCTACTGAATAACCCTCACTTTTTGTTGGAATTATTTTCTCCATCCCATTTCTTTTTCGTAGCTTGACCTACAACAGCCGCAGTGTGTGACCGCACAGCGGCGTTTTTGTCGTGGTTTGTTTTCTGAGTTACGCATTTTTACTGGCCTCATCAATCTATATAGTCTGAACCATCGTCACATCTTAGCAGGGTGTTTCTGTGATCAGTCAGCACTTCTTTAAATTAATCGGACGTATGACCTATTTAGTGTGGACGTTCAGCTTTGATTCAGTTAACCTCTTTTCGAAACAAAATAATAACGAAGTGTTAACAATGTTGTTGAGAACTTCGAAATAAAACGACAACGGAAGTCTCGTCTCATCACAAATAGGTCACAGGGGGGTGTTGTTAGCCGTATTTGCTCATGACTGCATTAAGTGCAAGGCAAACGGTTAGCAATAGGGGGGGAGTTTGCCCCTCGTTATCACACTGTGGTGAGTGCGGGTTCACATGTAGAGGTATTCGAACAATGAAGCTGAAGTATCAATCATTACTCGCCGCAATTTTGTCAGCAACGAGCTTTTACTCTCATGGAGCAGCCTATGAGTTTGGACGCTATAGCTACAGTAATTTGTACAGCCCTGATGATAAGGTGGCGGTGTCGTATTCCTACTTTAATTACGACATTCAGGGGAGCCACCCTACCTTTGGAGATACAGGAGATATCTTCAATGATACGCACTATGTTCAGGGTGCGGCGAATTACTTTTTTACAGATAAGTTTTCTGGAAATGCCCAGTATTATCTTTCAAACAATATTGATACTCAGCATACAGGTGGTTTCTGGCAAGGTTCCAGCGCTGATGTGAAAACCCGCACCGTGGCTTTAACAGGTAAATACCAATTTGCCCCCTCTTTTTCAGCTTTTGCTGGCCCCACCATCAACCAGACTGAAATTAAAGCGAAATTTAACACCAACATGAATGGTGGCTTTGGTGGTTTAGATTTGGATCTGGGAGAGGATATCGGCTTTGGTTATACAGTGGGTGCGTCTTACCATATCCCCAAAATAGCGTTACGCGCCACCGTTGCATACCAGTCAGCAGTTGAGCATTCATTTGATACGACCGAATCTGGCGCCTTAATCGTGAATAAAACAGGGGGTAAGGCAAGCTCGGTATCAAGTCATTCGGAAATTGAGCTGCCTGAAACCATTGATTTTGACTTCCAGACCGGGGTGGCTGAGAACACCTTAATGACCTTTTCTGCCCACTGGCGCAGATGGAGTGAACATGTCATCAAAACACAGGTGCGTGGTGAAGTCGTCACCTTTGATCGCGACAGTGTCACCTATGCGTTGGGTCTGGCCCGTCAGTTTACACCAGCTTTCGGTGGCGGTATTGAGCTGAATTATGCCGAAGGTGCTGGTGAGGGAAATCTGAATCCACTGGCACCAGGAAACGGGGCAAAGGGTGTTCAGGTCGGAGGCAAGTATTCCTTTGGCAACACCTCGCTGTTTGGGGCTGCTCAGTACAAAATTGTGAAAGACGGTAAAGACATTTCCGGCACTGTCTATGAGGATAACAGCCTTTATGGCCTGACCGTCGGGGTGGAACACAAGTTTTAACTCAGCGTCATGTCCTGCAAAAAGAACAACGCCCGGTATTCCGGGCGTTTGTGTTGAGCAAACTGTATGAGGCTTCAGGCAGCAAACTAGTGCGTTTTTTCCTGCCATGTTTGCTGAAGCCGGCGAATGGCTTCGGAGCGTTGCTTCCATTCTGCTGTTCTTATCATCTCTGCATACTTTGCAAATGGCTTTTTGAGTAAAGTATTCAGCACGGGAGTCTGCGTTTGCGGCAATGCTTCCAGTGCCTCAATCGCGCCACTGCGGTTATTACATAACATCACCATATCGCAGCCTGCCTGCAAAGAAGCAACCGCACGATCACCGTAAGAGCCCAGTACATCAGCGCCTTTCATGTTGAGATCATCTGAGAAGACAACCCCGTTGAAGTTCAGTTGCTGTCGAAGCACGTTTTTCAGCCAATAGTCAGAGCCGCTGGCGGGTTTATCATCGTAGGCAGGATAAATCACATGGGCCGGCATCATGGCATCCAGCAGTTGTTTCTCAACAAGGGCTTTAAAGACTGACATATCGCGATCGGTAATCGTATTGCGCTCGTCAACAGGGGTTTCATGGTGTGAATCGGCAATGACGCCGCCGTGTCCCGGGAAATGTTTCCCTGTCGCAGCCATGCCTGCCTCTTTCATGCCGCGGATAAACTCACTTGCATACTGAATGATCTCTTCGGGTTGGTCTGAAAACGCGCGATCGCCAATCGCTTTACAGTCAAAGCCGATATCCAGAACAGGTGCCAGGCTGAGGTCGATATCCATAGCCAGTAATTCAGCGGCCATCAACCAGCCGCCTTGCCGGGCAAGGTTGAGCCCATTGTCGGCTGTTGCAAATGCCCGGGCTGGAGGCAATAAAGTGAAACCGTCACGGAAGCGCTGAACTCGTCCGCCTTCCTGATCGACTGCGATGATTAAAGGACGTTTTGCGGCCAGACGAATGGCTTGCGTCAGAGCAAACAACTGCTCTCTGTCATGGTAGTTGCGGGCGAAAAAAATGACTCCGCCTACTGTGGGGTGTTGAAGAATTTCACGCTCTTCGGCATCAAGTTCGAAACCTGACACATCTAGCATTAAAGGCCCCATGGTGGCACTCCGTGTTGACTGCATCTCTGAAGAAACATTGGTATTAGAAAGCATTAAGTTATCACAAGCTGATCAGAGTCAAAACTGCATTTTTTCTGATTAAATCAGGCGTCGATCAGCTGATTGTTGTGGCATTGTTCACTGTATAAAATATTGCGTTTCATTAATTTCATTGTATGTGTGATGTGTGTCAATTTATTGGGCGGGTAGAGTGATTAGACTTCTGTATTCATCGCACAGGCAATATCACGTTCTCGTTTTCAGAGGTCTTAACATGTCAGCTTTAATTGCAATCGCTATAACAACCGGTCTGTTATCTGGTCTGTGGGGCTGGGTGGCTGTTTCCTTTGGCCTGTTAAGCTGGGCCGGATTTCTGGGTTGTACCACTTATTTTGCGTCGCCTCAGGAAGGGTTGAAGGGCGTGGGTATCAGCATGGCGACCAATCTGAGTGGTGTCGCCTGGGCGATGCTGATCATTCACGGTTCAGCCTGGGCGGGTGCAGAGCTGTTCGGTTATATCGCAACCGGTATGGTTTCATTTTTGATGTGTGTGCAGGCAAAGCGCACGTGGCTCAGTTTTATTCCGGGGACATTTATCGGTTGTTGTGCGACATTTGCGGCGGCAGGTCACTGGCAACTGGTGATTCCTTCGTTGATGCTTGGCGTCGTATTTGGTTATGCCATGAAAACATCCGGTTTGTGGCTGAAGGCGCAAACTGAAAAACGTGCGCAGAAGGCAGCATTGAAGTCTGAACTTACACCGGCTGCCTCTGCAAAATAAACGGTTACAGTGAAGGGAGGACCTCACCATCATGCTGCCGGCAAAAAGCAGACAGTGATGCGGATGTCCGTCCTTTTCTGACCAGAATACAGACGCGAACGGCCTGATTGAGCAGGGCCTCCGCTGTATGCAACAGATTCTCCTCACTGCAGGCTTCGCGATCAGCATCTCTGCGGCACAGATCAATGAAACCCGCCTGACTTGCTTCATCGGTGTAAAGCACCATCTCAGCCTGCTGCATCAGTCGTAACGCTTTCAATGTCAGCATCTCAACATCGGTGCCGGTTTCAATCACACACACGGTTCCTTTTGCTGAATTCGCCTGAGCCAGCAGCTGAACAAAGGCTGCCTCGAGGACGTCGTCAGACTGAGCACTTTCAACCTGAGGCAGGCGGAAGAACTGTTCCCAGAAGTGCCTTCTTTTATCGACCGTATCAAAATGTTGTTTCAGGCGATTTCTTTGTCTGCCCGCGAAATCTGCCAGCAGAGACAAATTTTGTGCGAGCTGGGTTTCGAGTTTTTCTCTGAGGTAACGCACGAGTACCGGTGAAGCGCCGCCACTGGATATGGCGACCTGGATGGGGGAACGATCGATCATTGATGGGGTAATAAAATCGCAATGGGCCGGATCATCGACGGCATTGACCCAAATTTTCTTCTGCTGGGCATCCTGAAAGATACGTTTGTTCAGCTCGCGATCGTCTGTGGTCGTCCATACCTGATAATAGCCCCCCAAACTGCCCGGCTGATAAGACTCAGCTAACCAGCGCAGTTTTTGCTGACTGGCCAGTTTTTGCAGCGCAGGATGCAGACGTGGCGAGATGAGTGTGATTGCCGCGCCGGCTCGTAATAACAGATCGACTTTACGGCAGGCAACTTCTCCGCCCCCGATGACCAGGACAGGTTTATTGTGTAATTGGGTGAAGACAGGAAAGTAGTCCATATTCGCGTCCTTGCAAAATCATAAAGTGCTGGTACCGGGTTCAGGGACATTAACCTGATGAACCGCTGGATTCAAGCAAAGCCTGTTTTTGTTTGATGTGGCAAGTCGCTGGATTACTGAGAAAAAGATTTAGTCTGGTCGTATTCCCTGCTATCACTATCAGAATGTATGATTGAAAACTTGAGTGGCTGTGATGAATCAATGACCGGATTTACGACAAACAGCTGAAATTCATAGGGATAGGTGATTAGGGTATGGCAGAGAATTCATTACCATCGTCTGTTGTCAGTGCTGACTGGCTGCTGGAACATGCTGATGCGCAAAATATCGTGATACTGGACGCGAGCTGGTTCATGCCGGGCAGTGGCCGCGATGCCAGAACCGAGTGGGAGAATGAACGCATTCCGGGCGCCGTGTTTTTCGACTTCGATAAAGAGATATGCGATAAGGATTCCAGTCTACCGCATATGTTGCCCGGTGCAGAGCAGTTTGCCAGCCAGGTATCTGGCTTAGGCATTAGCAATGATGACACGATCATTGTTTACGATTCGCACGGACTGTTTTCATCACCGCGTGCATGGTGGATGTTTAAAGTGATGGGGCATGACAGGGTTGCGGTGTTGGATGGCGGATTACCTGCCTGGAAAGCGGTCGGTGGCTCGTTAGAATCGGGATCCGTAACCGAAGTGGCAGAGAAAGGGCAATTTTCTGCCCGGTTCAGATCGGAATGGGTGATCGACGCACCGACTCTGCTGAATAAATTAGCGGATCCTCAGGTGGTTGTACTGGATGCCCGCCCGGCGGCGCGTTTTTATGCGCAGCAGCCAGAGCCGAGAGAAGGCATACGCAGTGGCCATATGCCGAATGCCAAAAGTCTTCCGTTTGGTCAGTTGGTCAAAGACAGTAAACTGGTGTCGCAATCCATACTGAAGCAACGCTTTGATGCTATTTCTGAGCACGATCAGCAGCTGATTTTCAGTTGTGGATCCGGGGTCACGGCTTGCATTTTGGCCCTTGCGGCTGATGTGGCAGGACGAGAAAACCTGACGGTTTATGATGGCTCCTGGACAGAGTGGGGCGCGGGTTTGAAATATCCGGTTGTGTCCTGATCTGATTTTGGCTTACCTGATCCTCAGGTAAGCCAAATGTGTGGCAGGTTTAGTGTACAACGGGAATATAACCGCGATCATGCAGCAACTTCTGGCTGTTTTCAGACAACAGATAGTTGAGGAAATCACGACCGTCCGATGTGAGCTTTTTGCTCTTGTAAAGCATGATGAACGGGCGGGAGATTTGATACTGTCCGGACTCCAGATTCTCCAGGTTGGGCGTGACACCTTCGAAAGCCAGTGGTTTCACCGAATCATCCACAGAGCCGAGCGACAAATAGCCAATAGCGTGCTTATTTCTGGAAATCAGGCTTTTGACCATGCCATTTGTGTTCACGACCAGGGCTTTTACATTGATATCAGAGACGCTTTTATCACCAATCGTCCGTGTCAGCCCCATAAAATCTTCAAAAGAAAATCGTGAACCTGATGCGTTCTCTCTGCTGACAACGGCAATCGGGAGGTCCTCTCCTCCAAGTTGTTTCCAGTTGGTAATTTTACCCTGATAAATCCCCATCACCTGCTCTTTGTTCAGGGTATTAATCGGGTTACTTTTGTTCACGACCAGTGCAATGCCATCATGCGCAATTAATGTGGTTGATAAATCCGGGCGTATTTCTTCTTCTTTTAAAAACCGTGAGCTCATTCCGAGCTCGGAAGCTTCTTGTTTAACGGCCGAAATGCCGGCTGCCGAACCTGTGCCTTGCACTGCAATGGAGGTTTCGGCATGTTGCTGCTCATACTGTTCAGCTAACACCTCAAGGATATGACTGACGGATGTGGAACCGGATACGGTAATGGTTTTAGCATGAGCCTGAATGGGTAATAGGGTGATAACGGCCAGTAAAGAAGCCAGGCGAAGCAACATTGCGTCTCTCCAAATTTGAACGACAAGGTAGCCAGTATGGTATGACGGGGATATGACAGAATTGTGAATCCGAATTGCGGTTACTCGACGCGGCTTTTTTGTTCTTTTTCCTGATACATGGCGTTATCTGCTTTCGCGAGCAGTAAATCCGGATCACTGAGATTACCCGGATGAAAGGGGACAAGACCTACACTGATGCCCAGTTTGAATGTTTCTCTGAGATCCTGGGTTTGCTCATAGAGCTGATCAAGCCATTCCTGGCTTTGAGACTGGTCTTCACTGGGAAGAAGCACGACGAATTCATCACCGCCGATGCGATAGATCTGACTGCCGGTTGGTGAATGCCTGAAAAGAATATTGGCTATTTCAATGAGTACCAAATCTCCCTGGCGGTGGCCAAGACGGTCGTTAACCTGCTTGAAATTATCGATATCAATGTAAGCCATAATGCCGCGATTCAGATGAATTGCCATGTGGTCAAATCGCCTGAAAAGCGAGCGTCTGTTTTGCAAGCGGGTCAGATCGTCCTGCAACGCCTGGCGGCTGAGTTCCAGTTCCAGCTCTCGGGATTTCGAAACTTGTTGCTTTAGTTTTTGTATTAACTCACGGCGTTGATGTAAGAGTTTAATGAAGCAGAAACACAGTAAAAACACACCGATATTGCTGAAAACATCATCGGTCCGTATCAACAACCAATGATTTGCAAGTTCCGGAATATCATCAAGAAGATCTGCAATGACACCAATCCCGTAGGTACAGGCAGACAGAAGTAATAAAAACTTCATTTCTTTACTGGCGACTTCGCGAACCAGCAGGATAATCAGCACAAGCGTCAGGCTTGACGTTACTGCATCCAGGTTGCCTTGCATGGGGATAAAGGTCGTTAACAACACCCCAAAACATACAATAATTGTCAGCCCGACAGGCAATTGAGAGATCTTCTTCATAATTGACCAAAATATTATCATGATGATTGATCTTGAGGTAGCGCTAACTCGCATCAATTGGAGACATAGCCCGCATACCAGTGCATGTATCGCAATCCATTACATTCTGTGATTTTGTGCTCATCCGGCGTGCATCAAAAATGCAATCAATGATTGATCTCTGTTGGTTGCCTACTCAGTTTGATATACCCTGTTTGTAACAAATTGTGTATATTAACAAGCTTGTAACAATGTGTTTTTTACAGCTATTCTGTGGCTAGAATGAGATTTTTCAGGTTCACCCATTTCATGGCTACATCAGACCCTTTTGCCTCGAGGAAATGACAAATATGTTATCAATGGCGGCCAATAGTTTACCCAATAAAGCGCTGCTTGCTGAGCGGGTAGAGAAACTGATTCAGGCCCTGTCAAACGGGGTCTATGAAAGAGAGCACACCATTCGGCTCTGTTTGCTGGCGGCACTGTCTGGGGAGAGTGTCTTTTTG
This sequence comes from Photobacterium sp. TLY01, assembly GCF_021432065.1. NCBI lineage: Bacteria > Pseudomonadati > Pseudomonadota > Gammaproteobacteria > Vibrionales > Vibrionaceae > Photobacterium > Photobacterium sp. TLY01. The sequence goes on along the minus strand of NZ_CP090365.1, from coordinate 1,076,546 downwards.
CTTGGTCCTCCCGGAATTGCAAAGAGCCTGATTGCTAAACGATTGATAGAAGCTTTTGATGGCAGCCGCTTTTTTGATTATCTGATGACGCGGTTTTCAACCCCGGAAGAGGTGTTTGGCCCTCTGTCGATTCAGGAGCTGAAAGACCACGGTAAATATGTTCGTCTGGTTGATGGCTACTTACCGACAGCGGAGGTCGTTTTTCTGGATGAGATCTGGAAAGCGGGTCCCGCGATCCTCAATACATTACTCACGGTCGTCAACGAGCGGACGTTTAAAAATGGTCAGGAAACGCTGAAGGTCCCCATGCGTTTATTGATTACTGCATCCAACGAATTACCGGATGAAGACAGCGGCTTGGAAGCCTTATACGACCGTATGCTGGTTCGGGTTTTCGTCAATCGGATCCAGGAAAAACAAAATTTCAAAGCCATGTTGCTGGGTGAAGGTCCAGAGATGGCGAGTTTACCTGCTGAGCTGAAAATTAAAGAAGAAGAATATCAGCAATGGCAGGCATTGATCGATCATATCCATCTTGATGAAGCGACTTTCGAGACTATCTACCAACTGAAATCCACGATTGAAGAGAAGGTGGAATCGGGCAGCAGCGAGCTTTACATCTCAGACCGGCGCTGGAAAAAGTCAGTCAGACTGCTGAAAGCCAGTGCTTTTTTCAATGGTCGCGACAGTATTAATCCGCTGGATTTACTGTTGCTGCAAGAATGTTTGTGGCACAGCCCGGAATCCAGGCAGGAAATCCGGGAGGTTTTACGTGAATTCTCTGTCAATCAGGTCTTCGGTCAGCAAGCCGCGACGCAGCAGGCTGATACGGCGCAGCACCAGATAGAGGAAGTCCATCAGGCGGTTGCCAGCAAGCTTTGTGTGACATTCGGCCATGACACCTTGATGGGCAAGGAAAGGTACAAATACGATTTTTCCGGCGCTAAGCGGTACACGGTTAATCATAATCCGCGCATGATCAAGCTGGTCATGCTGCAGCATAATCCTTCTGTTTCCGAACAGGAAACCGGCGATAGCCGCTGGGTGTATGTTGATGGCGATGAGTTTGAGAAAAAGATCAAAGCCGGACAATGCGATATCTATGGCTTTGTGAATAAGAATACGCATTTATGCCGCTTACACTTTGAAATTGACGCGACCGATCGCTTGGTGATCAAAGATATTGCGAACCGCAACGTACTGGTCGGTATGGCCGGAGATTACGGTGTCAGTCAGGAACAGTTGGTTGGCTGGCAGGAAAAAGTGGAGCAAGCAACGGATGCGATCAACGAAGCGGCTCACTTGTTAAAGCTGGCACGCAGTCGTTTTCATGGGGCATTACCGCATAATTTTGTTGATCCTGAATTTCCGGTACTGATCGAGCAGAGTCTGGCTACTGCGAGTGATGAAATAGAGATAATCCAGCGTCATTTGGATAAAAGCGCGATGCGTTTAACCCGCCTGACCGAGTACTTCGCATAACAGGAGAGGGCTATGCCAGTTACCGAAGGGATTAACCTGGCTTTGATGCTGACCGAGTCGGGCATCATTGAAAATGCAGTGAACGAGCTGATGACCCGGCCACAGCTGATGATGGCGGCAGACGCCAGCCCGGGCATTAAGTCGTCGATGAAGCATCAGGTTGGAAAATGGCGCAGCTATGTACAACACCGCATTGCAAAAGTGGATGTGGCCGAGCGGTTCAGTCAGGAACTGGCCCTGTATCAGAAGGTTCGTGAGTGGTCTGCCGATACGTTTATGGATAATGCAGAGCAGGTTGTGAATGAGCTTGAAGCGACGTCCGGTTTCTATTTTAAAGCGCGCCGATTGCTCGATCATGATCAGAAGAAACATAACCCGATGTTTCACAGTTACTTTTGTCATCAATGGTATGAACATTTGCAAGTGGCACTGAAGAAAGCGCAGGAATCTGAGTTAGAGCATCACAAAGAAGCTTTGATGAAAGACCTGTACCAGCGCATCGAAACCATGCAGCAAATGGAGAAGGTCGATGAATCCGGCGATGAAAAACGTGCTGGCCGTCTTTGGGACATGGCAAAAGCTAAACTGACCAAAACGGATGTAGAGCGTTTGAAATCGATCGCAAAGTTTCTTCAGAAAAATAATGAAATTCAGGAGATTGCAGACAAGCTAGGCCGAATGGCCAGTGAGGTCGATGATCCGAGTCAGGCCAGGGTGCAGACGGAAGAGCTGAGAATGGTCGAAGAAAAGAGTGACAACGTCACTGATGATATTGTAGGTGTGCATCCCAGCGATGACCTGGCGCGTTTACTGCCTAATGAAGCCATGTTTCTTGCCTACCCAGAGCTGGAAGTGGTGTTCTACAAGCATCTGGTTGATAAACGTTTGATGAATTACAGAATGCAGGGTGCTCAGCGTAAACTGCGTAAAGTGAAAGCCTATAAGAAACAGAGTAAGCAGGTTGAGCAGGACAAAGGACCGTTTATTGTATGCATTGATGCTTCCGGCTCAATGTCCGGCTACCCTGAGCAGTGTGCGAAAGCCCTGGCCTATGGCTTAATGCAGATTGCACTGGCTGATGACAGAGACTGCTACGTCATGTTGTTCTCTACCCAGCACATCACCTATGAACTGACCCGTCAGGATGGTTTAAGTGAAGTGTTAAATTTCCTGTCTTATTCATTTCACGGCGGTACCGATTTAACGCCGGTACTGGATCAGTCCCTGATGCTGATGAGCGGCGATAAATATAAGAATGCAGATCTCATTGTGCTCTCAGATTTCATTGCGCCGTCACAATCGCCGGAGATGCAGGAGCGGGTCGCAAAACTGAAGGAGCATAAGAACCGTTTCCATGCCGTTTGCCTGTCGCGCTACGGCAACCCGGCATTAATGGATATGTTTGATACACACTGGTCTCACCATCCTTCAGCACTTGGCCGTCTTTTCTCTCGCCGCACATCCTGACTGACCAACCGCAGTGACAGGGTTTGATGGCCCTGCACTGCGATCAATCCTGCACTGAATTCTGTGCGCTATGCTTAAGGTGGTGGAAAACCAACGCTTAAGCGTTCAGGTTTTTCTCTCTGGTTCAGTCTGGTACACCTACTGGGAGCACGCGCCATGAAGCTGTTTTCCATTCTGACATTCTGGCTTGCTGTACTTTGGCCGATGTGTTCTCAGGCATCCGATGTATGGTTAATTGATATCAAAGGTGGGATCGGACCTGCGGTCAGCGATTTCGTGTCACGTGAAATCAACCAGGCCCACGACGATCAGGCTGCACTGATCGTGCTGAAAATGGACACGCCGGGTGGGTTAGACACCTCAATGCGGGAAATCATCCGCGCTATCACCACATCGCCGGTTGCCGTGGCCACCTGGGTTGGCCCTTCAGGGGCCAGAGCAGCGAGCGCTGGGACATATATTCTGTATGCCAGCCATATTGCTGCGATGGCACCGGGTACAAATCTTGGCGCTGCTACTCCTGTTTCTCTAACAGGTGGCTCACCAGGCGGCAAAAAAGATAATCCGTTTGATGACTCTGACGATCAGGAACCGGCAGGAAAGGATGACGCGGCGAAGCAACCCGCAGAAGGCACGCAGTCAGGGGATGAAGTCAAAGCCGAAACGGCGATGGAAAAGAAAGTCATTAATGATGCGGCGGCTTACATCACCAGCCTGGCTAAACTGCATGGCAGAAATGAAGTCTGGGCAGAAAAAGCGGTGCGGGAAGCGGCCAGTTTGGATGCCGAAGGGGCACTCAAAGAAAATGTCATCGACTTTATGGCAACCGATCTCGATGATCTGGTGAACCAGATCAATGGGCGAACCGTGCTGATTAACGGGGTAAAGCAGACATTATCGCTTGAGAATGTCGCGTACGTAGAGCGCCAACAGGACTGGCGGTTTAAGTTTCTGGCTGTCATTACCAATCCGAACGTGGCCTACATACTTATGCTGATTGGCATCTATGGCTTGCTGCTAGAGTTTTACAACCCGGGTGTCGGCTTGCCAGGGGTGCTCGGTGGTATTTGTCTGATTCTGGCCATGTATTCATTACAACTTCTGCCCGTGAGCTATGCGGGGCTGGGGTTGATCATTCTGGGGATCATTTTGATGGTGGCAGAGGCCTTTAGCCCCAGTTTTGGCATATTGGGTCTGGGCGGTATCGTCTCCTTCGTGATTGGTTCTGTCATGCTGATGGATACCGAAGAACCCGGGTATCAAATTGCCGTTCCTTTGATTGTGGGTCTGACGGCTACCTCAGCACTGTTTACCTTTGTCGTTCTGACTTTGTTGCTCAAAACCCGCCGTAAGCCTGTTTCAACTGGGGTAGAAATGCTCCTGGGTGATCACGGTAAAGTGGTCAGTGGTTTCCCCGGTGAGGGGCGGGTGCTGGTCGAGGGTGAGATCTGGCAAGCCCGGTGCGACACGCCGCTCCGGGTTGGTCAGGAAATTGTTGTGAAGCAAGTCGATGGCTTGTGTTTACATGTTGCGGCCAAAGAGAAGGAATAAACCATGATTACCTATACCCTGGCAACTGTCATTGTGCTGGTACTCGCGCTGATCATCAGCATGTTCAGAGTATTGCGTGAGTATGAGCGTGCTGTTGTCTTTCTGTTGGGGCGCTTTTATGAAGTAAAAGGGCCTGGTTTGATCATCATTATCCCGATCATTCAACAAATGGTTCGGGTCGATCTGAGAACCATAGTGCTGGATGTGCCAACACAGGATCTGATCACCAAAGATAATGTGTCGGTTAAGGTCAATGCCGTGGTTTATTTTCGGGTGATTGATCCCAAAATGGCAATCATCAATGTCGAAAATTATCTTGAAGCAACCAGTCAATTGTCCCAAACAACATTGCGTTCAGTGCTTGGCCAGCATGAGTTGGACGAATTGCTGTCAGCAAGAGATGAACTGAATAAAGATTTGCAGGGCATTCTTGATATGCACACTGACAACTGGGGCATTAAGATAGCAAATGTTGAAATCAAACATGTCGATCTGGATGACAGTATGGTGCGTGCATTAGCTCGCCAGGCTGAGGCTGAGCGTTCACGTCGTGCAAAAGTGATTCATGCCACGGGTGAGCTGGAAGCATCTAAAAAATTGATGGAGGCAGCAGAAGTGCTAAATAAAGCGCCTAATGCCATTCAACTTCGTTACCTGCAGACATTAACTGAAATTGCCAATGATCGAACATCAACCATTGTATTCCCCTTGCCAATTGATTTAGTCGATAAAGTCAAAAGTATCGCGAATACGCATCATGAGTGAGGTTCAGATCGCCGTGATTCGGTTGAGTGATTTCGTCTGGATTGGTTGTTTTTAACTCAATCAAAAGGATGAATATGAATAAAAATCAGGTCTTGAGCTAAGAAATTGTAAAGAAATAAGTTTTTGCCCTGTATAAATTGAAATGTCGCTTTAAGTTGTTATGATTTTGGACGCATAAGAGTGATGCAAGCATTTTGTGTTAATTAAGTCTAAGGAATAACAATGAAAAAAGTAATTGCAGCGGCAGTTTTCGCGGGCATGATGCCATTCTCTCAAGCAATGGCTGATCAGGATATCGGTTGTGGTCTGGGTTCTATGGTGTTTGCCGGTCAAGAAGGCAAAGTGTTTAAAGTACTGGGTGCGACAACGAACGGTACTTCTGGTAACCAGACTTTCGGTATCACCTTCGGCACACTGGGCTGTGACGGCAACGGCGTGATCACTTCTAAAGAAAAACTGGCGATGTTTATCGACGGTAACATGGACAACCTGGCTCGTGATATCGCACGCGGTGAAGGTGAAACGCTGGCAACCCTGACTGACGTCTGGGGCATGAGCGATGAAGCTAAAGCTGAATTTAACGCGACTGCTCGTCATAACTATGCGTCTATCTTCGCTTCTGAGAACGTCACTTCTGCAGATGTTCTGGCGAACCTGAACACTATGGTTGCTGATCAGAACACACTGGCAGCTTACGCACTGTAATTGATTTCAGGCGTGAACTGCTCAGATACAGCGCCAATGGGCGCTGTATCTTTTTCTAATCTGGTGCTTTGTTCATTCAACGCGCTTGACTGAACCTATTTGATCCCATCGATGTTGTCATGAAGTTCTGGTTATCACTGCTCCCTCTCAGCGTTTTCAGCAGCACAGCTTTTGCGTACACCCAGCAAGATCTGGTGCACCTTTCCACCTCAGATTATTGGCATACATTGGGGCATTATCAGCCCGGCCTGACAGGGTCGTTTCACAGCCTGGTCGATTCGCCTGCTTTCTTTCTCAGTCCGCAGGGAAAAGATGATCCACTGGCCGAGTTGAAGGCAACCGTTGAAGGCTTTGACAGCGAAGCAAAACAGCCCGATAGCTCACTGAATGATCAGCGTTTAAGCTGCCGTTATCCGGCTCGATTTCATTGGTTAAAGCAAAAATTACATACAGATTGGCCAACTCCCGTTTGTCCTGAGCAAGAGCTGTGGAAGCAAGCACTGAACCCCAAAGGGCTGACACTGGTTTTCCCGACCGCATTTATGAACAGCCCATCGTCTATGTTCGGGCATACCTTACTGCGTGTTGATGCAAAAGATCAGAACCGACACCGCGAATTAGTGGCCTTTGCCATCAATTTTGCCGCCACGCCAGCGAGCAATGACAATGCATTTTTGTACGCGACGAAAGGGTTGTTCGGGAGTTATCCCGGCACCTTCAGTGTCATGCCTTACTACCGAAAAGTTCGTGAATACAATGATTTAGAATCAAGAGATATTTGGGAATATGCCTTAAACCTGGATGAAGAAGAAGTGCAGCAGGTCCTGCGCCATCTCTGGGAAATGAATGGTGTTGAGTTTGACTATTATTTCATTGACGAGAATTGCTCCTATCAGCTGCTGGCACTGCTTGAAGCGGGCAGGGAAGGGTTGGATCTGACTTCTGGTTTTGATTTTCAGGCGATTCCGTCAGACACGGTCAAAGTGCTCAGAGAAAAAGGACTGCTCGACGCTCCTAAATATCGGGCTTCTTTTGGTACACGTTTAATGCATTACGCTGAGCAGTTGGATGATCAGCAGCTCTTATCAGCACGGGCAGCCATGTCGGGCCAGTATCCGACTGAAGGCTCACTGAGTGAAAGAGCCGCCATTCTGGAAATGGCTTATGAGTGGCTCAACTTTGAATTTTATGATCAGGCGTTAGCCCGGGAAGAGATTGCACCTCAGTTACAGAAACTGCTGATTGCCAGAAGTCGGCTGGATACCCCATCGCCATTCTCTGACCCCGTAAGGCCTGCCATGTCGCCCGATGAAGGTCATAATTCAAGCCGGCTTGGACTGGGTTACCGCTACAGCAATCACAACGCCGATCAGGCGTTACTGGAATGGCGCGTGGCTTATCATGATCTATTGGATAATGCAGGCGGTTACATTCCGGGGGCACAGATCAGCTTTTTCGACCTGCAACTAGGGGTTGACCAGGATGGCGATGTGGATCTGAACCAGCTTTATCTGATTGATGCCATGTCACTGGCGCCTGATTATCGGGTCTTTGATTCACTCTCCTGGAATATTCGTGCCGGCTATGACCAGCAGCCCGGTACGGTTGACCTGACAGGCAGATATTTCATGCAGGGCGGATACGGTAAATCCTGGGGGGATGCGAACCGGATGCACTTTTATGCGCTCATGTCTTCGGAGCTGAACTATTTTGATGCGCAGGGTGAGAATCTGTCTCTGGGCTTGGGGATGGAGTCCGGACTGGTCTGGCAGGCGAGTGAAGCGCACAAACTGGCTGTGTCGGCGCAAGGGCTTTACCAGTGGGATGCGATGCGTTGGCGGACGGAATCAACGGCGAGCTGGCACTGGGCACTCAGTCAGCAACTGGGATTACGCACTGAAGTCACCTATCAGCAGTGGCAAAGTGACGAGTTGTCCTCCACATTGCGGTTGTTCGTTTATCTCTGATTACACTGTCAGTACCGGTTCATGGTTATGCCATTCGTGTGCTGAGAACACAGTGTGTTTCAGGAATTATCAGAGCGTTTCTTTTTCTGGATTCACCGCATATTTCAGCCAAGGATAGGCGGTGAATCAGACAGTGAGATTTATCAGTATCCTGTGATAATTTTGCTACCATAAAATCTGTAAACCCATTATTCTTGGCGCGCTTAAATCCCGTGTTCGTGAAAACGTTCGTACAACCTGTTTTTTTACTCATTTTTGAACGTTACTTTTTGTTAAACATTGGGATGTACATACATGATCACCGCATCATTAGCCTTATTGCTGGGGTTTGCTCTTTTAGTCTGGAGTGCAGATAAATTTGTCGACGGTGCTGCTGCCAGTGCCGGCCATTTCGGTATGCCGCCATTATTAATCGGTATGATTATTGTGGGCTTTGGTACTTCGGCACCTGAAATGGTGGTCTCTGCCATGGCATCAATTGATGGTAAACCGGATCTGGCGCTCGGGAATGCACTGGGTTCTAATATTGTCAATATCGGTCTGATTCTTGGGATTACGGCAATCATTGCCCCGATTGCCGTTCAGTCAAATATCATCAGAAAAGAGCTTCCGCTGCTGATACTCATCGGTATCCTCGCAGGTATTCTGCTCTGGGACGGTGAGTTGACTCGCGTTGAAGCGATTGTCTTGCTGATTGGTTTTTTTGGCTTGATTGGCTGGTCGATTTATTCTGCATTGAAAGGGAAAGGCGATGCGCTGGAAGCAGAAACAGAAAGCGAACTCAAAGAACATGCGATGCCCTTAAAGAATGCCATGATGTGGCTGTTGATTGGTTTGGTGCTCTTGGTCGTGAGTTCCCGAATTCTGGTTTGGGGGGCGGTCACCATTGCTCAGTCGCTTGGTGTCAGCGATTTGATCATTGGTCTGACGATTGTGGCCCTGGGAACATCATTACCTGAATTGGCTGCTTCTGTGGCAGCGGCACGTAAAGGTGAACACGATATCGCGATTGGTAATGTTGTCGGTTCCAATATGTTTAACATACTGGCAGTCATTGGTATTGCGGGTGTGATTTCACCGATCAGCGGTATTGGCGTTGAAGTGTTTGCCCGCGACTGGACTGTCATGATGGGCCTGACCGTTGCCCTGGTTGTGATGTGCATGGGCTTCCGTGGTCCGGGTCGCATCAACCGCTTTGAAGGTTTGTTGTTACTGATTGCCATTGTCGCCTACAACTTATTTTTATTTAGTACTGTCGCTGGCTGATTATTTCACCGGCAGCAAAAAGAAAGGGGGGCGCTCAGCCCCCTTATTATTCCCCTTGTTTTCTTCCCTGCTAAAAGTGATCTTTCTTCGGTCTTTTTGCGTTCGAACTGTATGTACAGATCTTAAAATGAGAGTTCGCTGAGGGTTGTACTCAATTCCCTCTTGTCTTATTTATCATTGCTTAAAAAGTCGTCCATGATTGGTCTGGATAATTTTCTATCTGAACTAAGCAACTAACTCTTTGGGAAAATCTTCATTTAAGAGAATAAGGACGTTAACAATGCAAAAAAACCTCATTCATACGGCAATTGCACTGGTACTGGCCAGCCCGGTATCGGCTTATGCAATTGACTGTACCACTTTGCCGGTCTGGGAAAGTGGTGCGCCTTACAGCGGCGGGACACAAGTCCAGCATCTGGATAATGCCTACCAGGCGAACTGGTGGAGTCAGGGGAAAGATCCTGTGCAATATTCTGATCCTTACGAAGAATGGTCTCTGCTGGGAGTGTGCGATGCACCTGACGGGAACCAGCGTCCGACTGTGTCTTTGACGTCACCGTTAAATAATGCCCAGTTTGGTGTGAATGAAGCCATCGCTTTGACTGCCAATGCGAGTGACAGTGATGGTCAGGTGGTTGATGTTACTTTCAAAGTGGACGGCAATACCGTGGGTATGGATGATACCGCACCGTATTCTGTGCCTTGGAATACGGTTGAAGGGAACCATACAGTCAGTGTTGTGGCAACCGATGATAAGGGTGCGAGCCGAACCGATTCCGTGACTATCAGTGTGGTGGCTGAAGGTAACAACCAACCTCCTAGCGTGGCACTGACGAATCCGACGACCGTTTCACAAATCAAGGAAGGTGATCTTGTCACGCTCAGTGCCGATGCCACGGATCAGGATGGTACAGTGGCTTCTGTTGAATTTTATGTGGATGACCAACTGGTAGGGACGGCAAGTTCCTCGCCCTTCGAATCGGCCTGGTCTGCCACTGCGGGCAGCCACGCATTTAAATCAAAAGCCACAGACGATGATGGTGCGGTGACCTGGAGCTCAGTCGTTACGGTTGCTGTTTCTGGGGCCACTGGCGGCGGCTGTGCTGGCGTACCTGTCTATCAGGCTGGCACCAGTTATCAGGTTGGGGATCTGGTTCAAAGTGCAAATTATAAATATAGCTGTGATGTGGCTGGCTGGTGTTCGTCAGACTCGGCCTGGGCCTACGAACCGGGAACCGGACTTTATTGGACCGATGCCTGGACAGCACAGGGGATCTGTGCAGTTGTGCCGACAGTCACCTTTAGCTCTCCGGCCGATAATGCGACCGTTCTGAACGGTGACGTTGTCACGCTATCTGTCGATGCAACTGATGCTGATGGTTCGGTGTCGCAAGTGGAATTCTTTGCCGCTGGGCAGAGTTTAGGCATCGATACGTCAGCACCCTATAGTGTTACATGGACAGCGACAGGAAACGGTTCAGTCAGCTTGTCGGCTGTCGCAACAGATAATGAAGACAATCAGGGCAGCGCGGGTGTTCTGGTCAATGTCAGTGACGAACCTTTGGTCGTGACGCTGACATCGCCGTCATCCGGCACAGCTGTGGGGCTAGGTAAATCTGTTGTTGTGTCTGCAGATGCGGCATCACTGAACAGCACGGTGAGTAGTGTGGCGTTCCTGGTCAATGGTGCAGTCGTTGCGACAGATACCAGCTCGCCATACAGCACAAACTGGACGCCAGGCGCTGTGGGGAATTACACCGTCTCTGCGAGGGCTACAGATGCAACCGGACTGACAGTCACGTCTGCTGCCTCGACCGTTAAGGTGCTTCAGCAGTCAGCCAAAACCCATAAGCTGATTGGTTACTGGCATAACTTTGTCAATGGCGCGGGTTGTCCGATGAACCTCAGTGAGATGTCCGATGCATGGGATATCATCGATATTGCCTTTGCAGAGAACGATCGCAACAGCACGGGGACAGTTCATTTCAACCTGTACAGTGGTGATATGCACAGCAGCTGTCCGGCACTGGATCCTCAGAAGTTCAAGCAGGACATGGCGGCGCTGCAGGCTCAGGGTAAGAAATTTGTTTTATCCCTTGGCGGCGCTGAAGGCACCATTACCCTCAATACGGATTCGGACGAACAGCATTTTGTCAGTAGTCTGACTGCGTTGATCAACGAATGGGGATTTGATGGACTGGATATTGACCTTGAAAGCGGCTCCAACCTGGTTCATGGTTCTCAGATTCAGGCGCGTCTGCCTCGCGCGCTGAAGCAGATTGAAGCCAATATGGGCGGGGATATGTACCTGACGATGGCTCCTGAACATCCGTATGTGCAGGGCGGTATGGTGGCGTATTCCGGTATCTGGGGCGCTTACATTCCACTGATTGATGCACTGCGTGATACCTTGGATCTGCTGCATGTGCAGTTATACAACAATGGTGGTTTGCCAAACCCATATCTGCCAGGTGCAGCACCGGAAGGATCTGTCGATATGATGGTGGCACAGTCCAAAATGCTGATCGAGGGATTCACTTTAGCCAATGGCGAGCAATTTGCGCCACTGCGTGATGATCAGGTTGCCATTGGTCTGCCATCCGGCCCCAGCTCTGCCAACTCAGGTCAGGCGCCGACTCAGAATATTCTGGATGCGCTGGACTGTCTGACCTTGGGTACCCATTGTCAGACTGTGGTTCCTGCGTTTAATTACAGTAATTATGCTGGGGTCATGACCTGGTCAATTAACTGGGATAAGCATGACGGTTACAACTTCTCCGGCCCGGTAGGTGCGAAGCTGGATGCGATGAACGCACAGTAAAATATGCCCTATAGGTTTCAGTGAGATGCGGGCTGCCAAGTGGCAGCCCGTTTTTTGTTGTGACGTTTTCATCATTATCGACAACGGTAATACTTACGCTAATAAGCTTTTACATCCGATACAAAACCTTTGGGCTTGAGCGCCAGAATCGAGCATTTCGTATTCTGGATAATATCCTCAGCAGTATTTCCCATAATAAATCCGGGTATGCCCGATCGGGCAACTGTTCCCATAATCAACAACTCAATGCCTTCGCTTTCAATGATGTCGGGGATGCAAGTTTGCGGAAGGCCTTTGGGATGGAATTCTTTTACCGGCCCGCTAATGCCAGATAGGGTGATCAGTTTTTTCAGCCCATCTATGTTTTTTTGTTCCGCTTCCTTGATGGACAGCTGAAGCTCCTGCTCTGGGACATGAATAAACGGGTTGCCGGTAATTTCTTCGTATGGGAAATCCCAGCAGGAAATGATGTTCAGACTGCCGTCGCAATCGTCCGCCAGCGAGCGGGATAGCTGGAGCAGCATCAGATCCAGATCCGTTTCTTCCCTGCTATTGTTTTCGGCATCAATCGCTACTGCGACATGAACTTTTCTCTGCGCATGGGTAATGGGACGGCACAGCCAGACCGGGCAGGGGCACTGCCTGAGTAATTCCATATCAATCGCTTTCAATCCAGCCTCATTCTGATTGAAACTGGCAGATTTGATCACCATGTCATAGTTGTCTCTGATGACATGCTGAATAATTAAGGTCGAGGGCTTTTTGCTGCTTTGTGCCAGAATGATTGGCATCACAGATTGTTCGGAGAATGACAAGGCGGATTTTGCCTGTGCAATCTGTAGTTTGGTGTTTTCAATCAGAGCTTGTTCCCAATTCCCCTGATAATTTCCCAGCGAATCAGGCAATTCAGGATAAATAATCAACACAGTCAGGGTGCTGTGGTGAGCTTGTGACAGGCTGATGGCCTGTTTCAATCCATCCAATTCATCCTGCACACCATCACTGATAAAGAGCAAGTTTTCAAATCGACGCATACGGATGATCTCCTGTGCTTACAGAGGATTACAGAGGTGTATTGTTAGCCTAGACCAAAGTACCGGGGTTGCATGCATCTGGTTGATAATAACTGGCGGTATAAAAACAGTGCTTTAACTACTTATGGTTATAACGAAACCTGCTTTCTTAGTGTGATTCGGTATTTTTATCGGCAGTGGTGCTTAAACAATAATGAGCTTCAGGAAAGATAAAAAGCAGTAATCACTCAGATGGATAAAACAAAGAAATCGGTAGCACTGGTCTTGCTGCTGACATTAGGGGCAACGGTGACAACGGGCGGCTGGAGCGCTTTGCTGAGTCTGTTGGCTTTTTCGTTGCTTTTTTATCAGGTTGCCACAAGAGCCTGGTCTGGTAAAAGGCACAGTAGCGACCAAGAGCCGGCACCGCAATGGGATACCGACTAAGCAATTCAGGCCGCTCCAAGCAAAATAGCAAGCAATGAACTCAGGCCAATGACCAACCACAGCAACACACCCAGCAACAGCGGTTTAAACCCGGCTGCACGCAGTTTCTGAACCGTAATTCCTGCCCCAATCATAAATAAGCACACCACCAGCACGCGTTTCGAAAGCGCGAAAATCCCCTGATACAGCTCAGAAAATTGGGGCAGCCAATGTGCCGTCAGCATGGCCATACAATAGAAGACGATGAACATTGGCACGGCGAGTTTTTTCTCTTTGCCTCTGAACATTAGCGCACTGAGAAACGCGAGCGGAATAATCCATAGCGCTCTGGCTAATTTGAGCGTGGTGGCTGTTTTTAATGCTTCGTCGCCATAAGCCCCTGCAGCACCCACAACAGAAGAAGTGTCATGAATGGCAATCGCAGCCCAGACACCAAACTCGTGTTGTGTCATATCCAGCAGATGGCCAACCGAGGGAAATAAGAAGAGGGCCGCTGAGTTCAGGATAAACACAGTGGCCAGTGCCAGCGAGGTCTGATGGCTGTTTGCGCCGATTGCCGGCGACACAGCGGCGATAGCACTGCCGCCGCAAATGGCGGTGCCGGATGCAATCAGATGGCCGGTTTTGCTGTCTAACTTCAGCCATCGGGTCAGTAACCATCCCATGGCAAGAGTCACGACAATGGAAGCCACAATAAGCCCTAAACCGGCCTTGCTTGCCGCAATGGCAACATCAAGCTGAATACCGAAACCCAGACCGATGATTGCCATTGACAGCAATTTCTTTGTGATAGCAGCGACCGGAATATCTGCTGGGACAAGTCCTAAGGTGGCAAATGAGAAACCCAGAATCAGCGCCACAGGGGAGTTGATGAATGGCATCAGGCAAATACACGCACCGAGCCAGAAAAGGGGATAACGCGTCAACTGTTGTTTCAGTAAGGCAGGTTGGAACAGCATCTTTCTACAGCACACAGAAAATGAGAGCTGAAGTATACCGCGTCTTGGGAGTGAATATGACTGAAAATTTCTGTCATCCAGGTGTGTTATCTATCGATGGTGGCGGAATGGCGCACTAAACGCGAGGTCACTTCTTAACCCACAATCCGCTTGGGCTCTGATAAAAATGGCCGCTTTCGGTTTTTTCTATCGCTTTTTTGTAAGCGAGGCGGCTCACTTCTGTTAACGTAAGTCCGTTTGATACGGCGATACGCTGGTAGCTTTCTTTTCGCTCGCTGTTCACAGTTTGAATGAGTTGACGTACTTCCGCAGAGGGTGAGGGTGCCAGAGCAGCAAGATAACCATTGTTGGCTTCACCCACTAAGCCTTGTGCTTTCGCCTGTTGTAAATCAATTGCAAATGCAGATGTACAAAACAGAAATATGGCCAGATAAGTCAGTATGCGTTTCATAACAGGCGCTCCGCCTTGTCAGAAGACATCATCGTCACTGAAGAGATCATCGATTTCCTTATCCACTCTAATCCTGATTTCATGTTCAATCTTCACGTTCAGATTGACCTCTATCGGCTTGTCTGATGCCGCAACCTGAACAGTCGGTGTGCATCCGGACAAACCACTAGTCATTAAGAGTATCACTGCGAAACAGCCTGTCATACAGTAATACTTAAACTGAATATCCATGGGCGTCGACCTTTTCAAGTCATTTGCAATAAATTCAGCGCAAAAGTCTAATTTTCAAGACCAAGTTGCTTCACAAAAATCCGCTCAAATTGAGACGCATTGATCGTATTGAGCGTTTTGATCAGTGCTGGGATATCGTCTTCGAGGTTCAGATTAATATTGACCGGTCTTCCGTTCTGAAAATCCGGATTCCGGCCTTTGAACCTGGCACTAGCATTTAATTGACCCTCTTTGGAATAGTCTATATCAACCGCAAGAGAGTCGTATTTATAATTTCTGAGAATCCGGGTGATCACTTTGAGGCTGTTTTCGCCTCCGCTCCTGACGTTTTCGTTGATATTTGCCCCTTCTTTGTATTTCAGAAATCCCCCCGGACTTCTTGAAAATAAAGCACCTTTTTCAATCACGGGATTTTTATCTACAATGCGCACCGGCAAAACGCCATCCAGCGTTCCGGTTAACTCGACATCTTTCGGGTTAAATAAATCCAGTAATTTCTTAAGATTGAGACGCTGTATGCGCAAGGGAATCACGTCAATATTGGTCAAAGAGTCACTGACCACATTACGGGTACTGATCTGGCCACCAAGCAGATTGGCGTTTGCTTTATGCAGCATATAGTGAGACTTGCCTGTATCGAAATCAAGGCTGGCTATGATGTCCTGAAACAGGGTGCCGAAGTGTAGCCAGCCAGCATGAACAGTTAGTGGTTGGCGGCTTCGTATCGTGTTGTTGGTGAGTAAACTGGTGAATGACACATTCAGATCGGCAAAGTGGGTGTCTTTGATATGCCCGCTTAAATGTGTTGTGAAAATATCCAGCGTTCCGGACCAGAGATCATTTTTATATTTCAGATCGGCCCGGGCACTCACGCTGCCATAATGCAGATCAGCGCTGACAGCCAGTGGTGCCAGATAATGCTTTTTAAGACTCTGTTTTGCCGAGAAAACAATGGGTTTTTGTCTTATCTGAATACGGCTGGTACGACTTTTCCATTCCTGAGTGAATGAAATATCTAGCCATGGCTGACTTTGCGCGCTACTGAACAAACCTGTAATGGCAAGCGCATCGGCGTTGAGTGTCATTTTTCCCTGATTGCGGATAACAGGCAGCGTCTGGTTATTCAGGTTGAGCGCCAGTCGTGTTGAATAATCGCTGGAAAGCGACCATGTCTGAGCATGGTTATCTGCCTCGAACTGGTCCAGAGTGATCGCGACATGACCGTCAAATTGCTGGGCGGGAAGGGAGGCTTGTTGTTTCCCCGGCTCAGAACCTGCGTTCATGGTGCGCAAACTGCTGAAGGCAGCCTCCAGTGTGGCAGGTTTTTTTCCGGCATGATGCAGCCATATTTCCGGTGTATTCGCCGGTGATGATGAAAAGAGATTGTCCAGCTGAAGCCTGATATCGGGGATATCGACGCGTACCTGACGTAAGGTACTTTGCTTGTGATCTGACACATCGGGTAAGACGATCGTTTTTGCGAGGAGCTGAGTTTCCCTCAGATGCAGTTTGAGTACGTGGCCAGAGCTTTGTAGCGCTATCTGCTGTTTCAGCTGCATTTCACTGATTGTCAGGGAAGAAAGTTCAATCAGGGGAGCGATTCCTGTGATCGTACTGGTGCCGGAGCATTGAGGCCGGGCTGCTGCTGTGTGCTGAACCGTTGCGACTAAAGGCAGAGCGCAAGAAAAGGTGTGGATACTGAAGCGCCCTTGAAGCGCCGGGTTTTCTGTCTCAATGTCTAAGTCTTCCGGGGAAGATAACTTCATCTGCGCCTGTTGCCGGTCAAACGACAATAACCCTGTCCAGCGGCCGTCTTGTTTTAAGGTGACGGGACCATCCAGGTTTAGCCCGCTGCGCTGATGTGAACGGGGTAAGCGGAATTGAATGCGGCTGGGCGAAATTATCTCAATGGCATAGTCCCATGTGGCTGACTGTGGGGCGGCCACAGACATCGATCCGGGCCGGTCAATTTCCGTCTGAAGCGGTTGTGGTTCCACCCGGTTGAGCTGAATGCTGGCTTGTTGCTGATTTGGGTCGGGCAGGGAGATGGATTGAATCGCAAAATAATCGAGTACTTTGGTGACGTTGTCACTTTTACAGTTGAGAGACTGCGGCAGATCTGACGTAAATTGCCAGCGGGCATGACAGGTGACTAAGTCACTGGCAGAAGCACTTGTCTGTTCGGCATCAGTGAGCTTTACCGAAAATACCGCTTGCTGATTTTCATCAGCCTGAAAGTAGCTGTCTAGCGGTAACAAAGTCTGCTGCGCTGAAATCACTGTCCCCTTTAACTCAAACCGGGTGTGTTTTGTATTTCGCTGGAAAACAAGACTGGCCTGTGACAAATAATCAGTGATTGCCATGGAGGTGATTTCAATCTGTTGGACCGGTGCCTGAAACAGCAGGCTGGTGATGTGTCCCAAATGGGGAAAATTCACCGATGCTGAAGACTGTTCCTGAGACAAGAAAGCCGTGGGATCCCAGCGAAATGTGTTGATACTCAGCGCGAGCGAGTGCTGTGGTGATAATAAATCGACAGCCAGAGAGAGTTGCTGTATCCCATTCGGGTCAGATTGTTCTGACAATGTGTTTGCCAGTGCGATGTGCTCAATGGTGAGCGACAGGGGAAGTGATTCCTCCTGGGCCGGTAATGCAAAAGAAAGCCCATTGAATGTGACGGGGTAACTCTTTGTCATCAAGGCTGCCAAAGGTGGCTGAATCTCACCGCGCCCGATCGTCCCACTGAGCTGCAGTTTCGGGGTAGTGGACACACCAATACTGATGTTATGTAAAGACTGCGGATAGGTCGTCTTCGATGAAGGTGTC
Organism: Photobacterium sp. TLY01; assembly: GCF_021432065.1. Taxonomy (NCBI): domain Bacteria; kingdom Pseudomonadati; phylum Pseudomonadota; class Gammaproteobacteria; order Vibrionales; family Vibrionaceae; genus Photobacterium; species Photobacterium sp. TLY01. Next base: position 1,058,595 of record NZ_CP090365.1, on the reverse strand, counting down.
GCCAGGATCGCATTCGCAAGATCGGCGGTAATCACGAACTGTCCTTCGGTCAGTGCACCCTGAGTTATCAGTTTGACCTTGTCGAAAGTAACACTGTCAGCGATGAAACCATTTTCAAGTAAAGTCTTTCTAAGTGCCGGCGGAATAGCTACTGCCAGCCTGTCGGCTTCAACTCTCCAGCCGGCAGCAGAAGCCTCCTGAGGGGCATCCTTGAGAGTCGGCTGTTGTTCCCCGGCATAGCGGTGTAACAGCAAAACGTTATTCAGCACAAATTCATTGTCTTTGATATTCAGACTCAGTTTTTTAACGGAGATGCCTTGCTTCGACAAACTGATGCCAGAGACAGACCCTAATTGGATCCCTTCACCGGCTAACCAGAAAGTCACACCTACGGCGAGTGAGGCTAATGCGCAGCTAGCGACGATAAAGACCCATAACAGGCCCCGGCGAATCCGGCGCGGAACACTTGAAGAAGAGGGAGCTTGCGCACTGTCATTGTGTTTAGCTGTAGGCATAAAGGCTCAAGCGAGTATGAAAAACTGATGGTGCTTTCTTAACAAGCATAAGCCCTGTCCGGTTGGAGTGCGGAATTTTTGGTGAAATCATCGTTTTATAGCGGCTTTGCGCCACGTTTTTATCCGCTGCTGCGATACCGTGCTGGCAATCAATGTTTTTTTTTATCGTTTTTTTATCAAGGTTCATAAAATTTACTGATGCAAATATAACGAGTAGTGAGTGGCATATGCTTTGGATGTCAGTTTTTCAGCGTTTATCACTAAATCCACGCCAGGTAGGGGATTGCACAACGTTTTTAAACCTGAGACAAAGAAGCTCATTACTATAAAAAACTATACAGGACGTATTTGAATGTCAGACACAGTATCTATCCCGCCGCAATCCAGACAGGGCAGTGGCATCAAGCAATTAATCAAATCGTTAGGGCCGGGAATTATGATGGCCTCGGCGGCGGTTGGTGGATCACACCTGGTTGCATCAACGAAAGCCGGGGCCATATACGGCTGGCAACTGGCTGCAATTATTTTGCTGGTCAACCTTTTTAAATATCCATTTTTCAGAGCCGGTATCCAATACACCATGGGCACAGGCAAAAGCCTGGTCGAAGGCTACGACGAATTAGGGCGTGGCTATCTGTGGGTCTTCTCAGGGCTGAATCTGTTATCCGGTATTGTGAATACAGCAGCGCTGCTATTGTTCAGTGCCAGCCTGCTGGGCTATTTCATGCCGGGCAATTTACCCCTGCCGGTTCTCTCTGCCATTGTGCTTGTTGCATGTCTGGCCATATTGATGGCTGGTCACTATAAAGCGCTGGATGGGCTGTCGAAAGTGATTATGTCGGTGCTGGTGATCGCCACTATTTCTGCGGTTGTCATAGCCGCAGGCAATGGCAGTGCCGCGCCTGCAGAATACCAGGGCCCTTCTGCCTGGACGTTGGCATCTTTCGGGTTCATTGTCGTAATGATGGGCTGGATGCCGGCGCCAATTGAAATTTCATGCCTGACCTCTCTCTGGCTGAAGAGTCAGCGTAAAGAGCAAACAGTGACAACGCGCTCGGCATTGTTTGACTTCAATGTTGGCTACATTGGTACGGCAATTCTGGCGGTTGTGTTTCTTTCACTGGGTGCTTTGGTGCTGTATGGCACGGGGACTGAACTGAAAGCGTCAGGAATCGGCTTCTCTCATCAGTTAGTGAGCATGTATGCGTCTACCATCGGGGAGTGGTCTCGTTACCTGATCGCCGTGATCGCTTTCTTCTGTATTTTTGGCAGTACGATTACCGTTATCGATGGTTATTCTCGTGCGCTTGCCGAAGCACAGCTGGTTATTCAGAAAAAACCACTGGAGCAAAACAGCTATATTAATGGGTGGATGATTGTTGTCAGTGTGTTTGCGATGGCGATCATTTTGTTCTTCACTTCAGCGCTGATGCCCATGATGGACTTTGCCATGATCCTGGCCTTTATGACGACACCTGTCTTTGCTTATTTGAATTATCGCCTGGTGTCCACGGCATCATTGCCTGAAGAGTTGAAACTGTCGAAATCAATGAAATTGCTGTCATGGGCGGGTTTAACTTATCTTTACGGTTTTCTGGCCATCTTTATCTGGTGGAAATGGTTGATGTAACCCACATTCTTGGAATCAAGTATCAAAGCCCTCAACCGAGGGCTTTTTCTTTTGTTATGCTTATAAAACAATATCTTGTGATCTAGATGTAAATAATTGTTTCATTGAATCTTGCAAAGTAGAGTATTTGCTCTAACATGAGCAGTCATTCCGAGGTCATTAAGGATATACGATGAATGTAAGGCCGACTCTGGCTAACCCCATCACCCTGGCGCTGCTGATCAATATCGTGTGTTTCCCGGTGAAAGCAGCGACGGTCAGTTTTGACGATGCTTGGCAAATTGTCCGAAACAATAACGATGAACTGGCGGCAGAAAAAAGCAATGTCGAAAAGGCCGAATACCTGCAAGAGGCATCGAAAGCACTGTCTTTACCCAGAGTGACGGTGTCTGCCAACTATACCTACCTGGACGGTCCTATTGAGATTGCGCCTTCTGATTTGATTGCGAGTACCCCGGCCGGGCGAAGCCAGGCAAACAGTTTAGGTGGCCTGGCCCAGCTCATGGGGATGACTCCGGGGCAGTTCGACAAAATGTTCACCTCACAACTGACCGACAGAGATATTCTGACCAGTTCAGTGCGCGCGATCTGGCCTGTATTTCTCGGGGGAAGAGTGATGGCGGCACAGGACATCGCGAAAGGGAAAACTCAGGAAGCCAGATACATGCTTGAGATGAAAGAGCATGCCAAATTTGAAGATCTGTCGACCTATTATTTTGGTGTGGTGCTCGCGCAGCAAGTGCTGGACACACGTCAGGAGGCGGAACGCGGACTGGAAAAGCATTATAAAAATGCCCTGAAGTTAGAATCGCAAGGACAGATAGCCAAAGTTGAGCGTTTACAGGCCCAGTCGTCTTTTGATAAAGCCCGCGTTGAGCGCCTGAAAGCCCAGCGCGATCTGGAAATTGCACAAGTTGCTCTGACACGCTTGCTGAAATTACAAACGCCTGCATTGCCTTCAACGTCCTTGTTCGTCAATGAAGGACTACCGGCAATGACCACCTTTATTGATAAAACCCTTAGTGACTACCCCGGTCTTCATATTCTTGATGCAAAAAAAACGCAGGCGAACGGCGTGTTAGATGCAGAAAAAGGCAAATACTACCCGGAAGTTTTTCTGTACGGGAATTACAACCTTTATGAAGAAGACACGCTGGCAGCGAAAACAACGCCAGACTGGGCGGTAGGCGTGGGTGTCAGTATTCCGCTACTCGACTCTTCAGGCCGTTCAGACAAAGTCAAAGCGGCCCACAGTGCAATGACACAGGTGAATTATCTGCGCGCACAGGCAGAGCAGGACTTGAGCGTGCTGGTTGAAAAAACATACCGGGAAGCTTCTCAGGCACTGGAAGAATATGACGGACTGGCCTCCAGTATTACCTTGGCCAAGGAAAGTGTGGTGTTGCGTGAGAAAGCCTTTAGTCAGGGTCTGTCGACATCTCTGGATGTCGTCGATGCTGAATTATATCTGGCGAGTGTCAAAACCCAGCGCTTCGCAGCGGCTTATCACTACGTCACAGCATTGTCGCGATTACTGGCGGTTAGTGGTGATATCAATACCTTCGACCAATATGAAAATGATAAAGGACTTAAGGTTAACTGAAATGAGTAAGTTCAAAACGCTTGCCGTGGTATTACCGGCTGCTGCGCTGGCCACTTGGCTGGGATACCGATTCTGGCATGCCTATCAGCCGAATGTTGAGCGCTTGCAGGGACAGATTGAAGCTCAGCAATACAATATCTCTTCGAAAGTGGCCGGCCGAATTGATCAGGTCCTGGTGCGCAAAGGGGATAAAGTTTCTGAAGGGCAATTGATCTTTACCTTACTGAGTCCTGAAATTGATGCCAAGCTCGAGCAGGCGAAAGCCAGTCAGCAGGCCGCTGGGGCTCTTGCGGATGAAGCACAAAATGGCGCACGTGCTCAGGAAATTTCGGCCGCCAGCGATCAGTGGCAAAAAGCCAAAGCAGCATCGGCCCTTGCTGAAAAAACTTATCGCCGTATCAACAATCTTTATCGTGACGGCGTTGTCGCCGAGCAGAAAAGGGATGAGGCTTATACCCAGTGGCAAGCGGCCCGCTATACAGAGCAAGCTGCTTATCAGATGTTTGAAATGGCCAAAGAAGGGGCGCGGGAAGAAACCAAACGCGCTGCACAGGAAAAAGAGCGAATGGCTGCCGGGGCGGTCGCAGAAGTTGAAGCCTATGCGGCGGATACGAAGATCTCCAGCTGGCATGATGGCGAAGTCAGCCAGATCCTGCTTCATGGTGGCGAATTAGCACCACAAGGCTTTCCGGTGGTCAGCATCATCGATATGGATGATGCGTGGGCGGTATTTCATGTCCGGGAAGACAGGCTGGCCGATTTTGCCAAGGGCACTCAATTTGAAGCGAAGGTGCCGGCATTGGGGGATCAAACCATCCCGTTTACGGTCACGCATGTTGCGGTCATGGGAGATTTTGCAACATGGCGGGCAACAGACACCCAGCAAGGGTTCGATATGCGCACTTTTGAAGTCGAAGCACGTCCGCTGCAGCCCGTTGACGGATTGCGTGTCGGTATGAGTGTGTTGGTAGAGCGCTGAGATGTGGTTCAACGCAATGCAGCGAGAGTGGCAGCTTATCCGTCAGGAACCCTGGCTGAAAGCGATGCTGTTCTTTTTGCCTTTAAGTCTGTTTGTCCTGATGTGGTGGATATTCTCACAAGGGATCGCCCGCGATCTTCCCGTCGGTGTGGTCGATCTGGATCACAGCCGCCTGTCGCGCGGATTGATCCGATACTACGATGCCAGCCCGACCTTGTCGGTTGCCCGGCAGTTCAGCGAGGTCGAAGAGGGCACCGCATTAATGCGCAACGGAGAAATTTATGCGTTGGTGGTGATTCCTGATTCTCTGGAAAAAGACACGTTGCTCGGGCGCGCTCCGTCTGTGACAGTCTTCTATAACGCCCAGTTTATTTTGATTGCCAAGCTGATCAACAGCGCTTTCGTGTCAGCGCAGACGACCTATGCTGCCAGTATCGATACGATCAGCAATATGGTGTCTGGTACACCCGTTCCGCAACAGGCGCTTGGGCAGGCCTTGCCTGTGCGAAATCAGATCACCCCGTTATTTAACAGTAACTCGCACTATGGGCAGTTTCTGGTCTCGGCAGCGATTCCCGCGATGTGGCAGATATTCATCATTGCCACAACTGTGATGGCGCTAGCGGCAGAGCAGCGGCGGCAGGGTTTGCTGACCTGGCTGGGACAACACCCGGTTCAGCAGTTAGTCAGCAAGCTGATACCTTATGCGGCGGTTTTTATTCTGCAGGGTGTGTTGTTTCTGTGGGGCATGTACTCACTGCTGGGCTGGCCAATGCACGGTAGCTGGAGCATTTTACTGGTGGCGCAGTGTTTGATGGTCATTGCTTGTCAGAGTGTGGCCGTGCTGTTCTTTTTCCTGGCGATGGATGTCACGCGCGCAATGAGTTTCGTGGCCGGATTTTCAGCACCGGCGTTTGCTTTTATGGGAATCACCTTTCCTGCGACTGACATGCCAGCGATTGCGACCGGCTGGCGGGCGCTGTTGCCTGTTAGTCATTACATTGAAATTCAGGTCCAGCAGGTGAACTATGGCACGGGCTTACAGCAAGCGATGCCTCAGATGATGGCGCTTGCGGTATTTCTGCTGGCCATGGGGTTAGGAATACTGAAAATGCTTGTCTGGCGTAAGCGCCAACCGGAGGGCGGGATATGAGCTGGCGTCAATTGTTTCTGAGTGAATTGAAAGCCGTGTTCACGAACCCTGCGATTATATTCACCGTGTTTGGCGGCGTCTTGATGTACTCGCTTATTTACCCACTGCCTTATTCAAACCAGCTTCCGCGCGAGCAGCAGATTGCGGTTGTCAATCTGGACAACAGTGCGGTGAGCCGGGCGCTGATCCGCATGGTCGATGCGACACCTCAGGTGGCTGTGACGAAAACAGCCGCCAGTATTGAAGAAGCAAAACATTGGATTCAAACACAAGAAGTGAAAGGGATGCTCGTAATCCCGGAGCACTTTTACCGGGATCTCCTGCTTGGCACCAGCCCGACAGTCTCTTTCGCCGGCGATGCGGCGCTGTTTCTGGTTTACGGGACTGTGGTGGAAGGGCTGGCAACCGCAACGGGGACGCTCAGCGCAGAAGCAAAAGTGGCCCGTATGGTGATGGAAGGTGATAACCTGTCATTAGCTTCGCAGCAGTACACATCGCTCAAACTCAATATGCGGCCAGTATTTAACCCGACCATGGGCTACATCAATTACGTTGTCCCGGCCGTATTCGTACTGATACTCCATCAGACACTGCTGATTGGCTCTGCATTAGTGGGCGCGGCGCAGAATGAAATGCACCGATCCGCAGGGCCGGGTTATTGGCATACCTGCTCTCCCTGGCGAATGATTTTTACACGTATCTGTTTGTTTACCGTGATCTATCTGCCGCTGACTGCTTATTACTTTGGGCTGAGTTTTGAGGATTATGGTATCAGTCGTCAGGCTTCAATCGGCGATATGCTGATGTTGACACTGCCTTTTCTGATTTCAGTCACAGCGTTAGGCATCGTCCTTGGTGAGCTGATCCCCCGAAAGGAACTGGCGACAATAATCGTTCTGCTCAGCTCACTGCCTTTGGTTTTCTCGGCTGGTTTCGTATGGCCCGTTTCCGCACTACCAGCCCCGGTTTACTGGCTGGCACAATGGGTGCCTTCGACACCAGCGATTAACGGATTTCTGCGGTTAAATCAGATGGGAGCGAGTTTTAGTCAGATCAGTGCCTGGTGGTTTCAGCTTTGGGGGCTGGCTGTTTTGTATTCATTGGCCGCTTTAGGCCTGGTGTTCAGAAATCGCCGCCGTCGGGAACGGCTTTCTGAGGTGCCGTTAACCGTTTGAACCTGATGCATTGCACGGTATGCACAGATAGGCATTTTCAGGTGAATGTGTTAAAACAGCCTCATAATAAATGGCTGTATTGGCACAGGGATTGAAATTGAACCGGTTATTATCCTTTGAAGCATTGATGGTTTTAGATGCGATTGAGCGTCGCGGCAGTTTTGCCGCAGCCTCGGAAGAGCTCGGCCGAGCGCCATCTTCCCTGAGTTACCAGGTTCAGAAACTGGAACAGGATCTGGATCTGGTGATTTTCGACCGCTCCGGTCATAAAGCTGCGTTTACCAAAGCTGGCCGGTTGTTACTGGACCGGGGGCGATTATTATTATCCGCGGCGGATGAAATGGTCTCTGATGCAACAGCGCTGGCGCACGGCTGGGAGTTAGATCTGACCATTGCCTATGATGGCTTGATTAAGCTCGATCTGATGTTTCCGCTGATTGATGCACTGGCGAAGAAAAGTAAAACCCGCCTGAAATTTCGTGAAGAAATTCTGGCCGGATGCTGGGAAGCACTTGCGCAGGACAGAGCCGATATTCTGATTGCACCGCCGCCCAGTGTCGCGCCGCCGGAAGTGAAAATTCAGCCACTTGGCAAAATGGATATTGTCTGGGTTGCCCATCCGGATCACCCGATTCATCAACATAAGAATCCGCTCGATCCCGTGATTCGCCAGCAATACCGAGGGATTGCGGTTGCAGATACCGCACGGAATCTGCCGCCGATCACTCACAATATTCTTGAAGAGCAACCGTTACTCACAGTGTCCAGCATGAATGATAAGTTGAATGCCTTACGTGCCGGCCTTGGTGTTGCGACAATTCCCAGTTTTTTCATTCAGGATGATTTAGCAACAGGGAAGCTGGCCATGGTCGGGGATAACCCTGTCAGGGAATTTGAACTGGTCCTGGCCTGGAATCGCAGCCGTATGGGTAAGGCAAAAACCTGGGCGATCAAACAACTTGAGCAGTTATGGAAAAAGCACCTGAACTGATGCTCGTTTGTGTCGACGTTTTGAGTAGCGCGTTAACTCAGTAAGCCATGAAAAAGCAGGCTGACCTTTGGTTGATGGTCAGCCTTTTTATTGTCACCGCTAGCCCCCTGCCACGCTTGTGGAGATTGGTTAACCTTGGGCGGGCTGGCTGTCATCTTGTAATGCCAACAGAAGTTCTGCAGTTTTATCTTCAAAATGTATCTCTACCTGAAAGCCGCTTTTTCTGGCGAGTGACAACATTCCCTGATTGTTGGGCATGGTGATTCCGGTTAACCGTTGTAACCCCCGCTGCCGACAATATTGAATTATGGTGTTAAGCAAGATGCTCCCCAGTCCTTGCCCTTTGAGATCAGAGCGGACCAGCACTGCAAATTCAGCTTCTTCATTACCGGGATCAGACACCGCGCGACTGACACCAATAATTTCTGTTTCAGTATGTGAGTCAGGATCTAGTGTCACCGCAATAAAGGCCATTTCACGGTCGTAATCAATCTGAGTGAGATTCGCCAGGGCTTCGTGATTGAATTCACCGACTTCGGAGAAAAAGCGGCTGTACAAGTCATCATGCGAAACCCGGGCGATGAAGTCTTTATGGCCGGGCTCATCCTCAGGGCGAATCGGACGAAGTAAAATCGGTGAACCGTCTTTCAGCGAAGTGAAAATTTCCAGCTCTTTTGGATACGGCCGAATCGCTAGCCTTTGTTGTGTATCGCCAGTAAAAGGGTGAATGGTCATGGATGCATCGATCACCGTCATGTCTTCACCTGCTGCCAGTAAGGGATGGATATCCAGTTCAATAATTTCCGGGCAATCAATGATCAGTTGCGAAAGTTTGACCAGCAGTTTACAGAGGGCCGGAATATCCAGTCGATCCGGCAAGCTGCGCTGTTTTATTTTGCCTGTCTTCAGGGCGTTGATGACAAGATATCGCGCCAGCGCCATATTCAGCGGCGGAATCGCAACGGCGGCATCTCGATGGATATCCCACTCTGCAGCTTCATCACCAATGAGAATGACAGGTCCGAACACGGGATCGGTGTGAACGGCAATGCGTAGCTCCTGTGCACCAGAGCGGTTGGCCATGCGCTGAACCAGCAAACCGTCGATACGGGCTTTTGGGTAATTGTAAGAAACCCGGTCCAGAATCGCCTGAGAGGCATTGGCAACCTCTGCTGCCGTTCGCAGATGCAGCATGACACCATGGACTTCAGATTTATGACGGATATCAGGAGACCGCAACTTAACGGCAACCGGATAGCCAATTTGCTCGGCAATATGGGCGGCTTCTGCGGGATCTGAGGCAATCCAGGTCGGCAGGGTATGAAAACCATAGCTTTCCAGTACAGGGCGTACTTCATGTGTTTCCAGATGATAGATTTTCTGATCGAGTAACTGATCCAATAATTGATGCACCAACCCTGGGTTGCTCTGGGTCTCACCGAAAGAGGACGGAGTCTCCATCAGTTGTTTCTGATTGCGCCGGTATTCGACCAGGTGCATGAAGGCGGTGACAGCACTTTCCGGCGTCCGGTAAGCAGGAAAACCGGACTGGGTGAAAACCTGCCTGGCTTTCAAGGCCTGGTTCTCTCCGGCCCAATTACTGAGGATGTTGAAATGTGCGGTACGGGGGTGCTGCTGAAGTACTTTCACCATGTGCTCGGCTGTTTCTTTGCTCGGTGCAATGGCAGAGGGCGAGTGCATGATCAGGAGGGCATCGAAATCATCACTGTCTATCAGAATCCTGGTTGCCGCTTCATAACGGGCGATATCGGCGTCCCCGACGATATCAATCGGGTTGGACTGAGACCAGCTGGCCGGTAATACAGCGGAAAGCTTCTCGACAGTTTCCGGGCTGAGTGTGGCAAGTTTCCCGCCTCGTTCACTCAGTGCATCAACGGCCATAATCGCAGGGCCGCCACCATTGGTTAAAATGGCTAATCGTTCACCGCGCAAGGGCACAGCATGAGCCAGTGTTTCCACTGCGGCAAACAAATCATGGGTGTTGTGCACCCGCAGCATCCCCGATCGTTTGATCGCGGCATCATAGACAGCATCCAGGCCGATTTCTCCCCCTGTGTGAAGATGCGCAGCGGCACTGCCAATTTTTGTCCGGCCACTTTTCAGTACTAGTATGCGCCGGGTTCGCGCCGCAGCCCGTGCCGCGGACATGAAGCGACGCGCATCGCGGATTGAGTCTATGTACAGCAAGATAGCCTGTGTTTTGCTGTCACGGCTCAATGTGTCCAGCAGTTCTGCAAAACCGATGTCGCAGGTATCACCCAGCGAGATAAAGGTTGAGAAGCCAATATTCTTGTTTTTAGCCCAGTCCAGAATTGTGGTACACACAGCTGCAGACTGTGAGATGAAGGCAATATTGCCTTTGTTGGCCGAAACCGGAGAGAAAGATGCATTGAGATTGTGCCAGGGTAAGATCATTCCCATACTGTTTGGCCCGATGAGGCGCATCCCGTATTGTCTGGCGGTTTCATGCATGCGCATGTCTTCTGTGACACCGTCACTATCTGGCTCTCTGTTCATTCCTGCAGCGAGCACGATGGCTAGTTTGACACCTTTACGGCCTAATTGATCGATAATGCCAACATTTCGGGCACTATTGGTGCACAGCACGGCCAGATCAGGTACGCGAGGCAGGCTATCAATGTCTGGGTAGGCTAACACTCCCGCAACGGCATCGTATTTGGGGGTGACAGGCATGATGGGTCCATGAAAATTGCCAGACAGCAGGTTTTTAATGACAACATAACCGGCACGCTTGGGATTATCCGATGCGCCAATAATGGCGACAGAACGTGGCTTCAGTAGTGACTCGAGTCCTTTCATGGCATGTTCTCTCAGTATTTCGCAAACAATTACACTCAACGACAGACAATGGTCTTCTCATCGCTTTGTTTCATGATCGGGCTGTTTTACATCCACTGCTTGTGAGTGTAATGGAACCCATTCGACATTGTTCGAAAAGAAGAAGGCGCTGTGCTTCATTCTCTGTATTTTTATATTGTACATTTTTATTAAAAACTGGAATTTACATAAAAAATCAATCTATTATTGATATTACTTTGAACCTGTGACACAACGCCAATTCTATCGCTTACAGAATGATGCAAGCTTGATTGGCATCAGGTCGGGGTGCAGAATCTTTTAAAGACAAATTTGATCGGGCACGATGATAATGAAAAAAATTGCCTTAATGGTTGCGATTACATCAGCTTTAGCAGGCTGTGCGCTAGATAATGAACGTCAGACAATGAATGGGACAGTGGTACCGACATTGGATGAGCAGGAAAAAGCGGCCATGGCCGTAGAACAGGGTTCAACAACTGAACCCATGGCCATTGAGCAGATCAATGAGCCGATTCCACCGCTGAGCCCTGTGGATATAGCCATTACAGATGAAGTCGTCCCCCTTGATCAAGAGATTGCCCCCGTTGATGTACCTGCAGTCTCTGAGGAAAAAACAGTAGCGACTATGACAGAATCTACACCTGTGGCGGCCTCTGCTGCCGTAACTCAGCAGGCGAGTAAGCCGCAAACTGCAAAAGTCAGCTATGAATATTCGACAGAACCTGCCACAGGTTTTACTGTTCAGGTACTGGGTGTCAGTAAAAACGGTGGTTTTGCTTCCTACATTGCTAAGTTACCGGGGCAGCAACCCGTGTGGGTGAATCAGAAAACCTTCCACGAAAAGCCTTGGTACACTTTGCTTTATGGGCATTTTAATACTGCCCAGGAAGCACAGGCTGCCATCAAAGATTTGCCTGCGGAGATCCAATCTTTCGGCCCCTTTGTCCGCAGTCTGGCTAAGATTCATCAATCACCAGAGCCGAAGCTCACCAAGCTAAACTAATCACACTCCGATAAGCTCTTCCCTGGAAGAGCTTATTTTTTGCATCCTTGACCGCTTTCACTGCAGGGAATCAGGTCAATCGCTTGATGCCTGATAGATAAGATGCAATAGTTGATGCCTTGAGGCTGCCGGAGATATTTGCTTATATCTTCACTTGTACAGAGGAATCCGGCGGTACAAACAAATTTCGGCCTGTCATGAACGACAGGTCAGGTTTTACAAGGGATCAAGATGAATCCAATTCACGTTTTACTACTTTGTGGCGGTGGCAGCGCGGAACATGAAGTGTCTTTGGTTTCTGCCAATTTCATAGAGAAAAACCTCCAGGCGATTGACGGCATTCGCTACATCCGTCTCGAAATGCAGAAAAACGGCTGGTTTGATGGTGATGGTCAGAAGTGGCAGTTGAACCTGGATCGCAGTATTCAGTGCGAATCAGGCGAAAAACTTCCGGTTGACTATGTCATTCCGTGTGTTCATGGTTACCCCGGTGAAACAGGTGATTTGCAATCTTTACTGGAAATCGCGGCTGTCCCTTATTTTGGTTGTGGTCCTCAGGCCAGCACGAATTGTTTCAACAAGATCACCACCAAATTGTGGTTTGATGCCCTGGGTATTCCGAATACCCCTTACGTCTTTTTGAGCGAGCAGGATGAAGAGTCTGTCCGCATAGCCAAAGACGCATTAACACGTTGGGGCAGTGTTTTTGTCAAAGCCGCTTGTCAGGGGTCATCTGTGGGTTGCTATAAAGCTACGGATCAGGACAGCCTGATTGAATCACTGAACAAGGCGTTCACTTTTTCAGATCAGGTTCTGGTTGAAAAAGCCATCAAACCAAGAGAGTTAGAAGTGGCTGCCTATCAGTATGGCAATGAGTTAATTGTGACCAAGCCTGGTGAAGTGACTTGCCCGGACGGCAAATTTTACACGTACGAAGAAAAATACAGCACAGACAGCCACTCGACGACAACCGTAGAAGCTTCAAATATCACTGAAGAGCAGGTTGAAGCCATTCGCAGTTATGCCAGAAAAGCGTTTGTGCATATGAAATTGAAAGATCTCTCCCGAATCGATTTCTTCCTGAGTGAAGATGGTGAAATTCTTCTGAATGAAATCAATACGTTTCCTGGTATGACGCCAATATCCATGTTTCCTCAGATGCTGGCTCATCATGGTCATCATTTTACAGATTATCTTGAGCAAGCCATCAAAAGCGCGGTGCCTCAATCCAGCCAATGATTTTCCGGTTTCAAAACGCCAGCCTGACTGGCGTTTTTTTCATTGGCTGTAATACTGACGATGAGACGATGAAGAACGCTATGCTGACGACTAAACAGAAAATGGCACGTTTTAAGGCAATGCAGAACAAGAATTACAGAGCCAGTCTGAAGCTTGAAGGCTTTGAATTCGATGGGGCGCCAGGCAGAGAAACGCCAGATGAACCTCCTGTGCCTGAGCATGAACAAATTGCCCGGTTAAAGAAGCACTATGCGAGATAAATATGGCGTTCAGCAGGACCCTGATTGCTATCCCGGTTCTGCTGTCCTTATCAACTTACTGAATATCAATGATGAAGATGAACTCGCTCTGGCGGAGCGGGACTTTACCCGGGTGCGGGCTGAGCATTTTGTCCCTGAGTTTGACCGGTTTGATTTGGACTACCTAAGGCAAATACATTTCACTTTATTTCAGGATTTATATGCCTGGGCTGGCGATATACGCCGTGTTGATATCACCAAAGGCCAGAGCCGCTTTTGTCACGCCAGAAATATTGAAAGAGAGGCGACACGCCTGTTTGCTTCACTGGCTGACGAGTCCTATCTTTGTGGTTTGGACTTTGATCATTTTATCCGCCGTATCGCCCATTATTATTGTGAACTGAACGTCATCCACCCATTCAGGGAAGGAAATGGTCGCGTTCAGCGAATTTTCTTCGAAATTCTGGCTCTCAATGCCGGATACGAAATTTGTTGGGAAGGCATAAACCTTAAGGAATGGGTTGAAGCGAATCAGGCAGGGTACTTTGGTATTCTGACCCCGTTGGAAGGCTTGTTTGAAAGAATTACTGAACCTGTTCATGCCGTCGTTCAACCCCAGTGGGCATCGGGACCGGGCGGTTAAATCCACTCTTACTTTTCCCAGTCCTTTTTCTTAACGTACTTCGCAATTTCCGTATCGTGTTTGTCTTTATGGCCCGCATACTGTGCCGGCATAGCCGGGCTCTTCCATCTGCCTTGGGATTGTATATCCGGGATAGATACACCTGCATCGGATAAATCTTTCGCGGCGCCCACTCTGGGCGATTGACCGGAAAAAATATAGTCCTGGCTGAGTCCGAGTTCTTCGCCTGCACGGCGAAACACCCGATAGATGGATGAATGGTCAAGCGGCTGCTCGCCAATGTTGCCATGACGATCGATTCTGCGGAAAACGACACCTGATTCAATCATACCCACCGTCAGCCAACGCTGCATACTGCGTGATGCCATTGAACTTAATGCAATCGTGTGTTCCTGGATGTGCAGGCTAATGAGCCCGGACGAGTCAATCGAGATATTTTCAATCGTCAGTGCTGCCAGTTCACTTCGTTTGAGCATGGCTTCAAACATCACAGACCATATCGCCAAATCACGAATATCTTTGGGCTTGGCAGAGACAGAAAAAACATCAACCAATTGCTGCAAGTGGTCGTCCCTGAAGGCGTTCGCATTTTTATAGTCGTCTTTCTTTTCTACACAGTACTTATTTAGTACCAGTCGGACTTCTGTATGCCGACAAGGATCGGGGAGGGCATGGCACCGGTGAACCAGACCAATTGTGACAATGTAACGTTTTAGGCTGGCTAACTTTCGTTTCTTGGCCATGGTTTCAATAAAATGATGCACCGTTTTCACCGTTGCAGGTAATGGGGTTGCGTGATTGTCCAGGCAATATTGAAGAAAGCTATTCCAGTCATTTTTGAAGGCAAGTAATGTGTTCGATGAATACTGTTTTTGCGTCAGCACTTCCCAGATATCGATACTCTCTATGGGATGTGTGAAGGCTTTCATGCTCTTTTGCTTATCATTTTCATCAGAGATGGGATAAATTTTTTTCATTTAATGCACTATAACTTGTTATGTGGTGGTAATTACAATAAACAATGCTGCCTTGTTTGTGAGGCAGCATATCACATTCACGCAATGGTTAATCAGAACAGAAGGCTAGTCTTCTTCGTCCGACTTTTCCACATCAACCAGATAGTCGCCCATCAGCCAGTTTCTGCCAAGCAGCAACTTGTATTCCAACTTACTCCGATTTCGCAGATTTACGGTGACTTCTTTATGTTCACCGTTCCAGCTTAAATCCATTTTTACTGCGTAACGGCGCTCAACACCCTGAGCATTACGGATTTTACTGACTTTAACAATTTTTGCTTTGTGCGTTGTTGTTTCACCTTTCTCATTTTCGGTCTTAAATTCCACCATATTGCCCAGATTCTCACGCATATCCTCACTTTTATCACCTAAGATACGGATATCATAAGCATTGATAGATGACGTGTTCGCGCCAGTATCAATTCGGGCTTTATATTCAAGTTTCAGATCCTGGACATTAATCGTTTCAACTTGCCCTACAATGGATTTTTTTTCGAGAGGTCGGCTGTCAGCCAAAGAAGAAGGGCTGTGCAATGCAAATACAACGAACATTAACGGAATCAATGCTTTTTTCACGGAACCTCCAAGAAAGTGCCAAGAGTAAAGGTGATGACTATAAACATAAGTTACGCATGTTTTTTCAGCTCAAAGTTAAAGGTTTACTGTGGTAAGCATAGGTTCAGCTAATCCACCTTAAGTCTCAATGCTGAGCGAATCTGTTGATAACAAGCTGGTGTTGATGAAAAACGAATCGCCGTTATACCCAGCTTTCGGGCCGTAAGCACATTGTCTTCATTGTCATCGATAAAATACGTATCTTCCGGACTAAGGCCATACTTTATCATAAGTGATTGGAATATTTCAGGTTCTGGCTTCATTAATAACTCTTTGGCAGACACCAGACCACCATGAAATAATGAGATGAAATCATGCTTGTCATTCAGTGTATCGAAAAATGCACTGCTCATATTTGTGAGGTAGTACAGTTTGAAATCCTGCTCTAATAAGTCTTCAAGCAGATTTTTCGACGCTTCGATCACTGTCAGACTGTTTTGAATGTGATCGATGAAATCTTCCATCCTTGCTTCCGGAAAACCGGTACGAGCAGCAAATTTAGGGATGACTTCAGCCATCAGCATCGTACCGCGATCCAAAGCCAACCAGTCAGAGTGCTGAAGCACATGTGTGAGCAGTATGTCCTGTTCGTATGTAGACTGAGTGAAAGTAGAGACGATTTTGTGCGGGTTCCAATCAAACAGCACAGCACCAAAGTCAAAAACTACGTTATGAATCATATGCATTTCCGTTAGAGGCCTATTTATTGATAATATTCGGACTTAGTCTGGCCGCAAGCCTCTATATTCAACCTGAAGGCCAGGTCACACTTTCAAGCAGTAATTGGGGTCGATTTCATGAGTGATAACAGCCGATTAGTTTATTCAACAGATACAGGCAGAATTAAAGAAGAGAAAACAGTCTCAGAGCGTCCAAAAGGTGACGGCGTGGTTCGAATTCAACGCCAGACCAAAGGACGTAAAGGAAAGGGCGTCTGTATTGTTACCGGGCTGGATGTTACCGATGCTGAGCTGAAGCTATTGGCCGCCGAGTTGAAAAAAGTCTGCGGCTGCGGAGGCTCTGTAAAAGATGGAACCATCGAGATTCAGGGTGATAAACGCGATCTGATCAAAACCACACTGGAGAAAAAAGGACACACGGTGAAATTAGCCGGTGGCTAAGTGGCTAACCGTTGCCAATAATTCTCGCCGGGATTTTGAAGCTGGCAAAGGAATGCCAGGCTACCGGAGATGGTGATTAAAGTATGTATATGGCGAAATGGCCTTAATTTTTCAGGATATTTGCCGAAGGTTCCAGCTTTTCAACATATTAGGTAATTCCACGTTGCATTGAAGCACCAGGCAAACTGACATTTGCAGCAGAGCTTAAAGACAAGTGTGAATTACCTATTTTATGGTAAATCAGCGTTATGGTTAAATGGCATGCTTTCGTCAGTCAGATCGCCATAGAGAAGGGAGTAGAAGAACGTTAATGCGTCAGTTCTTATATCTCCCAAACACTCAATTTAACATAATCTATGTTATGCGCACTAAGCTGTGAGATCTGGTTAGAAAATGCTTACCAATAAATCAGGCTGTGCAACTACCCGTGGCTTACTTTCCCTTATCTTTCTTCTTATCTTTATCATGTCCTTTCCCTGGATTGTCATTACCCTGGACACTACGGTTATCGTTGTTTTTATTGACTTTGTTTTTGTCATCACAATCGTCCGAGCGCACACTGACGTTGTCACTGTCGATACGAATGCAGTCTTTGTTGATTTCAATGTTCTCACCTGACACAGTGATTTCTGCAATAGCAGCCGAAACTGGTATCAACGCTAAGGCAATATAAAGGAACGGCTTCATCATTTTTTTTGCTCCGAATCAATTGTCAAAACGTAACCCTATTAATGTAGACGACTTTGTCCAATGTGACGGCCTTTAGCAGCTAGCCACTGGGAGTTCATCCAGCCTTGTGGTCCATCGATTTGAGCGAAATGCTTGGCGCATGTGCCAATTACTGGTTGCGATAACGGATGCTGGTTTCAGCCCATTTTTATAACGCGTATTGAGCCTGTCTGATATGAGCATGAGATCACGACGCTTACTTTCTTCCAGTGCATCCTTGCTAAACATATCTAGCTGAAGTTTGTTCTGGCTCACAGGACTCAGTTCGTTCAGCATGACACCAATCTTTTGGTATGAATAGCCGGGACGGTACATTTTGGCCAGTTGTGCTTGTGCGGAAATGATCAGCTTTTGAGTATCCTGAGTTGGACAAATCAAGGATTCCATACTGCTTTTATTGTGTTGAGGTAACTGTTTATAGCGATTTGTTCGAATATAAACACCAACAGAGGATGCTTGACTCCCCTGTTTGCGTAATTTTTCACCTGCACGATGACAGTGGAAAGCTAGTGCAGACTGTAATTCTTGCTGATCGGTAATACCGACACCAAAGCTCCGGGTCGAAAGTATCTGTTTTTTGGTTTCTTCAATATCTCCTGGATCAATACAGCTGACGCCTTGAAGCTCCAAGACTGTGCGAGTCAGGCCTACATTCCAGAGTTGACGCATGAGTGCAATTTCCTGATTAGCCAATTGCCACGCAGTTGCGATGCCGCTGGTTTTTAGCCGGGTGGCCAATCGCGTTCCAATGCCCCAAACCTCCTGAACATCGGTTCTTTCCAGTAACCACTGCCTTTGCCGCTCTGTTTGGATATGAAGCACGCCATGTACTCTGTTTTCGTAGCGTTTTGCTCCGTTGCTTGCAAGTTTCGCCAGTGTCGGTGAAGCGCCAATTCCAACACGAACAGATAAACCAAGCCTCTGATAGATTGTGTCGACAATACTTTTGCCATAGCTTGTCAGGGTTTCTGTGGCCAAACCATCTAAGCGAATGAAGGCTTCATCAATGGAATACTGCTCAACCTGAGGAGAGAATTGCCTCAGCTCGTCAATAAAGCGCTGGCTCATATCAGCGTACAGGGTGTAATTTGAACTGCGTACCTCGACACCCGCGCGTTTCGCTTCTCGTTCAATTTTGTACCACACTGCCCCGCGCTTTATCCCTATCGCCTTAGCTTGCGTATTGATCGCAACGCAACAGCCGTCGTTGTTTGAAAGCACAACAACAGGTTTGTTTGCTAACTTGGGGTCAAATAATTGCTCGCAGGCAGTATAAAAACTTTGAACGTCAACCAGTGCCCAAATCTGATTCGTATGTCCAGATACGGTTTGAGTCATGAACGCTCCAGCAAGTTATGAATATTGCGTGTCACCACGCCAAATATTTCCGAGTCCTCTGGCATGGGAAATGGTTTCATCGCCGGGTTTTCCGCTTTTAACCACCAGTTATTGTGATGCCGGATAAGGCGCTTGCATGTGAATTCATCGAAAATGCGAGCAATTACAATTCGGCCTGGCAGTACGGCTTCAGCACGGTCGACAACCAGTAAGTCACCATCATAGATGCCAGCCCCCGTCATAGAATCGCCAGACGCTTTCAGTACAAAAGTGGCATTGGGATGACGAATGAGATAATCCATCAGTTCCAGTGATTCTTCATGTCCTTCAGCGGGTGAGGGAAATCCGCACCGAACAGATTCAATAAACAAAGGTAATACAGCCATAGCTACCTCTCAATAAATACTGTATATAAAAACAGTATAAGTATTAATGGAGGTACTGAACAGAGAAAACACGTGATATGGCGATGAAAAAATTCAGAGTGTCGATAGCACATTGAAATATTGGGCGAAAATAAATAACGCTTCGCTTTCTGGCAAGGCTCCACCAATGAGAACTGTTTTTATATACAGTGCTGTGTTAGTCTGGCGTCATCGCAAGCATCGCGATACAGATTTGTAGATCTCTGTCAAGATTGCTTTAAAAAACAACAAACTCAACGCTAATTTAGGGATTTATCCGATCGTCAGTTTATCTTATTGCTAAACTGGCCGCCTGTTGGTGACAGGGATTGGAATTGGAGAATGAAAATGCGAAGAATCATCATGATTTTAGCGCTGGCTGTGCTCAGTGGCTGTGCTTTGCAGCCTGATCCGCAGTACCACACGGGGCAATGTGTCGGAAAAATGACCACAGAAGAAGCCTATGGCCATCTGGACCCTAATCGTTACACGATTCAGGTACTGGCCCTGAGTGAGGAACGAGATATTCGCGGCTATCTGCGGGAAATCCCAGGACAAGATCCCATTTGGGTGAACTGGAAACACAGTTTAGGTAAGAGCTGGTACGCTGTCATTTATGGCGATTTTGCTACCAAGCAAGAAGCCAAGCAGCGTATTCAAACTTTGTCGCCTCGCATTTTGGCACAAGGTCCGTTTGTTCGCAGTTTTGCGGAAGTGCAAAGCGATAAACAAACTGACGTTTTCCGTATGCGATAAAAAATGCGCTCAGACTGTCTGGGCGCACTTCTACTTTCCCCTGTTAAAGTTTTTCGATGAGCTCAGGTAGAATCTCGAACAAATCACCAACGAGTCCATAGTCTGCCACATCAAAAATTGGGGCATCAGGATCTTTATTGATTGCAACAATCACCTTTGCATCTTTCATCCCAGCTAAATGCTGTATTGCGCCTGAAATGCCAACCGCAATATACAGCTCTGGTGCAACAATTTTACCAGTCTGACCTACTTGCAGATCGTTTGATACAAAACCCGCATCGACCGCGGCTCTGGAAGCCCCCACTGCGCCACCAAGTTTATCCGCCAACTCTTCTAACATTGCAAAATGTGCTTTATCTCCAAGACCCCGGCCACCGGAGACTACAACGCGGGCAGCCGGCAATTCTGGTCGGCTACTTTGTGTCATTTCACTGGACACGTATTCGGAGTTCGGTGATTCAATCACTTTTTCTAGTTCGACAATGAGGGCAGATCCCCCGCTTGTTGCTGAAGGGGCAAATGCTGAAGTCCGCACAGTCATCAGCTTTTTACTATCAAGTGACTTCACTTTAGCCAGTGCATTCCCGGCATATATCGGCCGGACGACCGTATCAGCAGACTCAATGCTGATAACATCGGCCAGTAATCCAACCCCCAGAAGACCGGCTACACGCGGTAAAACATTTTTTCCGGTTGTCGTTGCTGCCATGAGTAAATGAGAATAATCAGCTGCTACCTCGGTGATCAGTTCTGAGATGTTTTCAGCTAACCAATGCGTGTAGACCGGATGGTCAGCCAGCAGGACTTGGCTTACCCCCGCAATACCAGCGACCTGCTCTGCCACAGCCCGGCATTGATGACCAGCGATCAAAACCTGACAATCACTTTCCAGTGACTGGCTCGCAGTGATCACCTTAGATGTCTCAGGAGACAGCGTGTGATTGTCGTGTTCTGCAATGATAAGTACACTCATGAGATCACCTTGGCTTCATGCTTTAATTTATCAATCAATTCAGAGACCGAACCAACTTTTGTGCCCCCCTGGCGAACAGGCGGTGATGAGACTGACAGTATTTCCTGATTTTGTGACAACGTCACGCCAAGGCTATCTAAACTAATAACATCCAGCGGTTTTTGTTTTGCTTTCATGATATTGGGCAATGAGGCATATCTTGGCTCATTTAACCGGAGATCTGTACTGACGACTGCAGGCAGCCGCAGCCTGACCGTTTCCAGACCACCATCAACTTCTCGGGTAACCTTGATAAAACCGTTATCGACTTCAATCTTTGAAGCAAAAGTTCCCTGAGGAAAACCAGATATGGCAGACAACATTTGAGCGACTTGATTGTTATCAGAATCAATTGATTGCTTGCCCATAATCACCAGATCAGGTGATTCACTTTTTACAAGGGCATGCAGAATGCGTGCAATATTCAGCGGTTCAGTTTGTGCATCCGCATCAATGTGAACTGCTCTGTCTGCACCAAGTGCCAACGCAGTTCGGAGTTGCTCCTGGCAACTCGTGTCGCCCACGCTAACGACAACCACGTCACTGGCCAGGCCGGCTTCTTTCATACGAACCGCTTCTTCGATGGCAATTTCGCAAAAAGGATTGATGGCCATTTTTACATTATGCTGCTCGACGCCTGAACCGTCGGATTGAACACGAATCTTCACATACGGGTCTATGACCCTTTTGATTGCGACTAATATCTTCACTAGCGCCTCCTTGCAAATCAATATGTTAATGAAGAAGCACGACAAGATGACTGATTGACAAGTACCCAGTCGGGCATTGACAAACCGAGCGATGCCTTTTGCATTGAGTGTGGTTCGGGTTTACGTTTACGTCAACTGGACTAAAGTTACTCATAGTCTGAGTAAAAGGGACATGGGGCATGGAAAGAGAAAGCATGGCGTTTGATGTGGTCATTGTCGGAGCCGGGCCTGCGGGGTTGTCAGCGGCATGTCGTCTGATGCAACTGGCGAAAAAAAGCGAGAAGGACTTATCCGTTTGTGTGATCGAAAAAGGGGCGGAAGTTGGCTCACACATTGTCTCCGGCGCCCTGTTTGAACCCAGATCATTAAATGAACTCTTTCCGGACTGGCAAATCCTCGGGGCACCGCTGAATACTCAGGTTCAGGACGATAAGGTTTATTGGTTATCCAATCAATACAATCAGCTCTGCATCCCTTCAACGTTTGTCCCTTCCCCCCTTCACAATGAAGGGAATTTCATCATTAGTCTGGGCGAATTATGCCGCTGGTTGGCTCAACAGGCTGAAGCACTGGGTGTCTCTATTTTTCCGGGATTTGCTGCAGCCGAGTTATTTTTTAACAACTCTGGCGCAGTGGCTGGCGTCATGACGACAGATATGGGACGTGACAAGCAAGGCAATGAAAAACCTGGATTTCAACCAGGCATCATACTTGAAGCAAAATATACACTGATTGCTGAAGGCTCGCGCGGACATTTAGGAAAAGCCGTCATCGAACGCTTTGAGCTGGATAAAGATAACCCCCCCCAACATTACGCCATTGGTTTGAAAGAATTGTGGGAAATTCCAACAGAGCAACACCAGAAGGGGCTGGTTGTTCATACTGCAGGCTGGCCACTGAACCAGACTCACACCTCAGGTGGGGGCTTTATGTACCACCTTGGCGAGAACCTTGTGTCTGTCGGGCTTGTGGTGGATCTGAATTATCAGCACCCTTATCTCAGCCCTTTTGATGAATTTCAGCAAATGAAACACCATCCGGTTTTCGCCTCAATGCTGGATGGCGGGGAACGACTTTCTTACGGAGCACGTGCAATTACAAAAGGCGGGCTGCATGCCCTGCCGGAGCAAAGTTTTCCGGGCGGATTACTCATCGGGTGTGATGCAGGAACACTCAACAGTGTAAAAATTAAAGGCTCTCATACCGCAATGAAATCTGGCATGCTCGCGGCTGAGGCTGTGTTTTCGGAGTTAGCCGCTCATCGTTCGCACACCTCACCCGATTATCACGCACTGTTCGACAACTCGTGGCTTAAAGAGGAGTTATTTGAGGCTCGTCACTTCACTTCTCAGGTTCATCGTTTAGGAACATTCCTTGGCGGAGCTATCGCAACATTAGAATTCAATGTTCTGAAGCGAAGCCTGTTCTCGTTTCGGGATGATACGCCGGACTATCAAACCCTGGATACAACCAACAGGGTCGAACCGTTGTCCTACCCTAAACCGGATGGAAAACTCAGTTTTGACAGGGCTTCCTCTGTTTTTTTATCAACGGTGAAACATGATGAAAACCAGCCCTGCCACTTAATCCTGCAAGACAAAGAGTTACCCATAAAAGTGCATCTGGATAAGTATGCTGAGCCGAGCCAGCGATATTGTCCGGCAGGTGTCTATGAAGTTGTGGAAAGTGGTGGCCAGAAACGATTTCAGATCAATGCCGGGAACTGCATTCATTGCAAAACATGCGATATAAAAGATCCGTCCCAGAATATCGTATGGACCCCACCCGAAGGTGGCAGCGGGCCCAACTATAATGGGATGTGAGCTTGACCAGTTTAAGCGTGCGTTTCTGCCCGTACCCATTCGAGATAGTCCGGATAGCCGGCAACAATTGGCAGACAGATGATTTCCGGCGTTTCATAGTTATGATTCGCCAGAATATCGGCTTCGATAGCTGAATACTTGTCGTGCGTTGTTTTAATGACAACTAACTTTTCTTTATCGGCCTGGACTTTGCCTTTCCAGTGATAATAACTGTCGATACTCTGCACCTGAATACAGGCAGCCAGATGTTTGTTCAGCAAAGAATGGATGATCGCTTCACCCACCTCGTCATCTGAAAAAGTCGTCAGCACCACACAGAACTCTTTGACCAACATCTGTCCACCTTCTTGTTCAGAACTCTTTAACGCTGCGTCAGTGCCACTTTGGCACTGAGTGCAACCAGCAAACCGCCCGAGACACCTTCAATCGCTTTCGCGTAACCAGACATTTTAGGATTACCAAAAACAAAGCTACCTAACATGGCATAAAGCAAATTGATACACGTCGCTAACACACTGAATAATAAGCCAAGAATTAAAAGTTGCGTGGTAACCTGGCCAGCATTGACATCAATAAACTGAGGCAGAAAGGACAGAAAAAACAAGGCAACTTTAGGATTCAGGACACTGACAATCACACCTTGCATAAACACATTGGACGTTGACTTTACAGGTGCTGAAGCTGTCAGCTGGCTCTTCCCGCGAATGCTGTTTCTTATTGACGAGATACCCAAGTAGAGTAAGTATGCTGCCCCTAAATATTTGATGACGCTAAATAAAAAAGCAGAGCTGAGTATAATCGTTGAAAGCCCAAGCACAGCTGCCATCGTGTGCACCAAATACCCTATTCCCAACCCCAGAGCCGCTTGAATGCCTAATTGCATCTTCCCACGCATTGCGTTAGACACAATATAAATGACATCTGGACCTGGTACCAGGTTAAGGCTGATTGAAGCAAGAGCAAAAAGTAAAAGTGTCTGAAATTCCATTTTTATCTTTACCTCAAGTGATGAGCATTCAATTTGCTGCCATGAAAACCATAAAAAAATAAAGGTGAATCGCGTGTAATTTTGTCAGATTAACCACTAAAAACACACTGAGCATGAAAGCGTATAAAGCATCAAATTTCATAAAAAATCAAGAATCTTGTATCTCATGCTGCAAACAACAAAGGGCCTGAATATTGATACTTATATTAATTATTCCTTTTAAGAACTAAAGGCGTGAAATTCCAATTCACTAATAACAAATAAGTATACCTTTATGGCAACTTTGTGTTTCCTGTGAATAGATTGTGTAACATCTGTGTGTTAGTGTTTTCTGGTACTGCAATAAAAACACGAAAAATTAGTTAGCTTGCTCAAACCTTGTAGAGGGGACCAGATATGGATGTCAATACACAGGAAGTAAGTAGCTTTGATACTGATGTTATTCATTTGTATTTGCAGGAAATCTCGCATAAATCATTACTCAGTAAAGAAGAAGAAGTTCAATACAGTCGTAAAAGTCTTGCTGGTGACCCACACGCAAAATCTGTCATGATTGAGAGTAATTTGCGTTTAGTTGTCAGTATCGCTAAAAAGTATCGTGGCAGCACGATGCAGCTTAGCGACTTAATTGATGAGGGCAATATTGGTTTAATCACTGCGGTCGAAAAGTTTGATCCAGAACGTGGATTTCGTTTTTCGACATACGCGACATGGTGGATAAAACAAACCATAGAACGTGCGATCCATAATCAGGCCAGAACCATCCGGTTGCCTGTTCATGTATCGAAGGAAATCAATACGATACTTCGTACGCACAAGCAGCTGATGAAAAACAGTAATCAGGAGCCAACTCACGAGCAGGTTGCTGAGAAAATGCAAAAGTCTGTTGATGAAATATCGGAAGTATTGTCCTACGACACTCCTGTGGTTTCTATCGATCAGTCTTTGTCGGACGACAGCAACTCAAACTCCATCGCGGCATTTATTGCTGATACCAACATCACAGCCCCGGATGCGTCGATGGATCAATCTGACATTCATGCATTAGCTCTCACGATGCTGAAAAGTCTGAATGAACGGGACAGAGAAATATTATGTCGCCGTTTTGGGTTACTTGGCTACGAAGCACAAACACTGCAGGAAGTCGCAGAGGAAGTGGGCCTGACCCGTGAACGTATTCGTCAACTGCAGGTAAGCTCGCTCAATAAGTTGAAAAATGCACTTCAGCGTGAAAATTACAGCCTGGAAGTGCTGTTTTCTGAAACAGCGTAACTAACTGGTTCTACTCTGCTAAAGCCTGGTAATGTGCCAGGCTTTAGTTTTTTTCACGGCATTTGACAAAGCTCTGACATCTCCCCTTGCTGGTACAGCAAAAATCCTTACTGTCAAATTGCTTGGCAGAGATTCGTATTTTACCCATAATTTGGGTTATCCCATTCAGTGAGCAGTGTAAAGAGATCATGATATTCAGAAAACTGTGTTTCCTCGCTTCAGTCGTTTTTCTGACTTCCTGTGCCAGCTATAGCATTACGGAACAAGAGGTACAGAATTACCTTGATAAACAGGCACGTGTTGAGCAAAAAGTGGGTTTTGGCGGATTTGTTCAGGCTCATGTCCTGTTCAACGACATCAAAGTCGGCATTGGTCGCTCGGCTTCAGATCGTATAAATCTCGAAGCAAAATCTAAAGCAGATATCAGCATTAAAGGCCAGCCTCAGCAAAAGGTCGCTATCAATGTCAACTTCAGTGCTATCCCCTATTATGATAAAAGCGAAGGGGCTGTTTACCTGAATAACCTGAAAGTAGAATCTCTGGATATTACCCCGAATACACTTGGTCCTTTTGCCAGCAGCCAGGTGCTTTCACCATTAATTGAAATCGTGGGACAGTACCTTTTGAAGATACCTGTCTACAAACTCCAGGAAGACGACTTTAAACAATCGCTTCTGAAAACAGCCAGACCAGAGCTTAAAATCAAGAACCATGCCTTGGTGATCCAAATCTGATTAGCTTACTTAAGACGATTAAAGCACTGTGCAATCAAACTTGTATCAGTGCTTTAATTTTGCTTTCAATAAATAAGTTATAGTGCGCTAGTTGATGACGGCAAAAAACTGATTTCGCGGAAAGCTTAAATAACAAAGCTATAACCAATCAATATCATCGCCAGACACCACACAGGTACTTGCCTTTTCAGTAACACGAACCCCACAACGAGGATCAAAACATCCCACCCGCGAGTGATGGAAGATGTGATCACCGGATCGACCCAGGCAGCCGCCAACAACCCAACAACGGAAGCTGTGATTGTCTTAACCGCAAGACGTAAACGCGGATGTTGCAGCAATGATTGCCACGCAGGCAAAAAAGCAAAAAGAAGCAAACTGCCGGGTAAGAAAATCGCCAGCGTTGCCAGCAGGCTTCCCCAAATTGCCGTTTCAGGTAAGGATGCCGCACCCAGATAGCTCGCCATGGTAAACATTGGCCCTGGAACAAGCTGTGCAGAGGCATAAGCACTCAGAAATGTGTTCGCATCTACCCATTGCTGAACTAAAGGTTCCAGTAAGGGAAGAACGACGTGCCCTCCTCCGAAAACAAAACTCCCCGCCTGATAAAAGTTGTTGAACACAGCCCATTCTTTAGAGAGAGCCGCCAAGTATGGCAGGCCGAATAAAAGCACCAGGAAGACGCTAAGAATCACCACATTTGGTTTTCCCAGAGAGGATGGACGTTCTGTATTATCTGATGGCTCTTGCTGTGTGAAGGACAGGATAACTCCCAAGGCTGCAGCCAGCAAAATGGGTAACAACTGGCCGATTAAGCCATAAGTAAAAAAGACACTGATTGCAGTCATTGCAGCAATGCAAACGGTCAGTCCATCGATCAGATTTTTCTTAATCATGCTAAATAAAGCATCTGCCACAACCACAACGGCGAGCAGTTTGGCAGCCTGAATAATCTGATAGACCCAGTCAGGCTGGACGTCACGGTTTTCCAGAATGGCAAGCACGGTCAACAAAGCTGCTGAGGGAAAAGTAAAGCCAATAAATGCAGCCAATGCGCCAATGTACCCGGCCTTACGATAGCCAATAAACATGCCTAACTGGCTGCTTGCCGGCCCTGGTAAGAACTGGCATAACGCCGTAGCCTGAGAAAACTCTGAGTCTGAAAGCCACTGTTTTCTCTGCACAAATGATCGCTGGAAATAGCCAATATGCGCAACAGGACCGCCAAAGCTGCCTAACCCCAAAATAAGAAACGACCAGAAAACCTGCAATACTGGAGCGAGCGAAGACATGAATCTTCTTTTCAATGAATCTTGGATCATAACTACCGGATCAAATTGTGATTGTTTACACTAGCAAACAGTGAGACTGAATATGACGATTTTATCTCTTATTTATGTATGAAGTATTACAGGTAAATCCTTGATGTTAGAAAATTTGCAACAAATGGTGATCCTGGCCACTGTCAGCCACGAACAGAACTTCACACGTGCCGCTGAGCGCCTTGGCATTTCTAAATCACAGGTCAGCAAGCAAATTCGCTTCCTTGAAGAACGCCTGGGTTGTCAATTAGTTCAACGCAGCACACGGACTGTTGCCCTCACAGATATTGGCTTGCAATACGCCGAATTTGGTCAGCAATTGCTGGATACGGTAAAAGAAGCTGAAGCCATGGTTGCCGGATACAGAAATGAGATCAAAGGTGTACTTCGAATAGGGGTCGCGCAGTCCTTTGGAAACACGAATATCACCCCAGCAATGGTCGCTTTTCAGCGGGCTCACCCTGAGCTTGAACTGGAAATCAGCCTTTTTGACCATCGCCCGAACCTTTTGGAAGAAGGCTTTGATTGCTGGCTCGCCATTCACGAACACCCGCCTGAAGGCATGGTTGCGAAAAAACTGGTCGATTGTGAATTCATCGTTGTCGCTTCTCCTGACTATATCGCTACACATGGTGCCCCTAAAACCCCCGCTGATTTACGTAAACATAATTGCATCACCTATGAAAGCCGGGAGCGAAAGTATGTTCAGTGGGACTTTTCAAAAGATGGCGTAAAAGAATCAGTCCGGGTCACAGGTAGTTATCGAATCAATAACGCCCCGGCCGTTTTGGAAGCCACAAAAGCAGGAGCCGGTATCGCTTACCTGGCGACCTACCTGATCCACGATGAGCTGGACAATCAACATCTGACTCATGTATTGGCGGATTGGCGGGCAGAACTCGCCTTGCCAATGTACGCTGTCTATCCCCGCCATAAATACCTGGCCCCCAAAGTAAGAGCCTTTATCGATTTTATGGCGGAATGGATGACGAACCACCCTTTCCAGCCTCGGCAGCCCTGACTGAGCGACCACGTCTTAGAAGTGCAGTTGAGGAACCTCGCTTACTGTTCTACACCTATAGGTAGTTCTTACAGGTGAGCGGCCATGTTAACGATTTCAGCTTATATTCGGGAAAAGTATCTACACATTATACTTTTGTCAGGCTTATTGCTCATGGCTGGCTGCGCCACTCAGGAAGAAGCAGAACCCTCTCCGGCGGTCACCAGCGCGCCGGCAACGGTTGAAGAGGTTGCTGAACCACCCCCGCCACCAAAGGCAATTCTGACAGAAATACCTGAAGTGAGTGAAACTGTCTTTTTTAACGAAGGAAGCTTTGAGATTTCACAGAGCGAGCAGCTGAAAATTGATCCCATCGCGGTCAGACTTCGTCAGCACCCTGACAGTAACGTCATCATTATTGGTCACAGTTCAGAGAGTGATAATGAAGAAGATAATATGGCGTTATCGTATGAACGAGCGTTCAGTGTGGCTATTTATATTGCCTCTGTTTTTGGTATCGAAGAAGAGCGTATTCAGGTGGTTGCTCAGGGTAATGGCGACCCTGCAACATCCGGGTCGAACAGCCGGGTTGAAGTGATTTCGCCCGAAACTGTGGTCAGAACATTAAATGCCTCAGATGAGGACGGAAAGTTCTGAGCCACAGCCCCAGATAAGAAAAGATGCCGGTTTATCCCTGTTTTTTCAATGCAGGAAAAGCGTACATTTTTCTGATGATTTCGGCCACGCCTGCCGGTTGAGACGCCAGCTTGCGATTAAACTTCGCTTCTTCACTCTCAGTGACAGAATCGTCTTGAATGCCAGCAGCAATGTAATTTGCGGGGAATAAGTGATAAATATCCGTAATCTGGCGGTCAATTTCTTCAGCCAGTTGCTCTGGAGTGTCAAACGGTTGATCAATCACATCACCAAAGCTCACATGGACTCGTCGCTTTTCTCCGACGATACCCTGTACAATGCTTTCGATATCCTCAAACTCGCTTTTCTCATAACTACCCGTTGTTTGCTTGGCATTCAGTTCGTTCGCCTTCGCTAAATCGCAGGGATCATTCTCGTAAGAAATGGCCACAGGCACAATATTGAGCTGAGTCATAAACTCCGCAAAAGACTGCTTTCGCTTACGCCCTTCCATATAAAACATTTTCAGCAAAGCCGGATCCGTCTTGTCGTTTCCGTCTTTCGCCCGGCCTTCTTTCTGAGCGATCCAGATCGAGTGACCTGTCTCGATGGAGTTGGCAATATAATCTGACAGCAAGCCCAGTGCTTTCATCATTTCACGTGGCGCTTTCACCGAACGTTTCACAATAAAGCTTTTGTTTAAACGCATCAGCTCGGTCGCACAAGGCTTCTTGAGAAGGTTATCACCAATCGCGATACGGACGGTATTCAGGTTATTGTGATAAAGGCACCAGTTCACCATAGCCGGATCCATGGCGATATCTCTGTGATTCGAGATAAACAGATACGCTTGATTCGGGTCCAGCTTGTCTAAACCAGAGTGCGTGACACCGTCACAAGAGTGTTCAATGGTCGCGGCCATATATTTCGCCACTTGCAGCTGAACGTCTTCTACCGTCTTAACACTTGACCATTTACGGACAAGAAAACGTTTTATCAATGGACGCAGCAGCCAGCCAAACACACCCGATAACTGTGCAAACCGGTAGTTCAGGATGGCATTGATGAATTCGTCATCATTGATTAAACGTTGAATCGCCCCACTGACTTCATCGTCGTTGTAGGGGCGTATCTCTTTATAAATATCGTTATCTGTTTGCACTATGTTGCTTCATCTAATTTAAAAACCGCGCCATTCTACGCAGATTTGGTGGATTACCCAATGATCGACCCCAAACAGTTTAATGGTTGGAGGTCTGACCAATCAACATCATTCATCCCTAAGCCAACTCAGCGCGCCTTGACCCCAGCGGTAAAACCGAACACTATGTGCGGGCTTTGACTCAGAGGAACAACATGAACCAGGCAATTGAATATACAAAGGTTGAACAGTCCCTGCTTGCCGTAGGCTCGCGCAGAAAAAATGTTACCGCGTACCTGATTACTGTCAATACAGGTGTCGCCCTGCTTCGACTGGGTAAACATGAGTTCGTATTAACCACAGGTCACGGATTTTGGGTACCTTTTGAGTGCCTTCATGCTTTAACCGTATTACCGGGTTGCCATTATCACATGATTCATTTCTCTGCCCGCCTTCAGCAACCGCTATGTCAGCAAGCAGGCTTTGTAACGCTTACCCCTCTTCTGAATGCTTTGCTGCACGAGCTGAGCCAAACGAAAGAGCAGTCTCAAACCAATCATAGTCCTACAGGACGGATACTCGCAGTCATTGTTGATCAAGCGGCGAAGTTTTCACCGACAACGCAACAGCTCTGTCCTGCACTCTCAGCCAAACAACAGTCTGTACTGAAAAAGCTGCTCGATAGACAATCGCCAGCAGCTGATGAACACCTATCAGCAGTAGAGGCTGTTCTGGGGATGAGTGTACATGAGCTTGAGGCCTGCCTGATCGTTCGTGAAGCCATCAGGCTATCCCGTTCAGGAAGAAATGCATCACAAATAGCCAGTGAACTTGAGTGCCAATTAGACCATTTACAAGCACTTGGCCAAACTCTCGCAGACTATCAATTCTGATACTTCGGCTTAACCTCACAAATAACACCCAGCTACCTTTACAGGTAGCGGGTTACAGAGCGTCGGGCGAGTATTAGAACGACTGTTATTTCAGTGGAATATCGACCTGCAGCATGACGCCATCCTGCTCATCTTCGTGCCACATGTAATCAATCCGGTACTTGGTCGACTGACCATCGTCTGAACCAAGGCCAAAACTCATCATGACACCGTGTTTCATGACCCATTCTTTGGCATCTTGCAACGTCATAATGTCCAAACTTTCATATTTCTTGGGAAGCCATAAACCCAAGCCATAAAAAGCGGACGACGAGTTATCTTTCAGCATTGGACCACTGGACTTCGTCTGCCAGTCATCCCAGAAAGATGTGTCTTTGTCATGATATTTTTCAGCTTCATCCCAGCGCATACTGTCTTCGACTGGCGGCAGAGCCTGAGTGGAATAAGCCCCCCCTTTTCCCACCGTCAGAGGTTGGAAACAGGTCAGCAGGTAAGCCCCTCTGTCGTCTTCCGACAAACTTTTAAGCTGCTTCTGACTATAGAAGTGACAAGGTAAAGCGAATGCAGAATACGAAAAACACAACAGCCCGATCTGCAAAAGAGCAACCTGTAATTTTCGAAGAACCCGATTCACGAAACACCCTTAATAAAATTAACCAACTTTAGACTGATAGGCGACAGAAAAACTGACTGGTTTATTTTTAACCACCATTAGCGACATAAAAATGCTCTGACTTTAATATTCTAGCGACACCCGGGGTGGTTAAATGTGAAATTGGCCTGTTTTTGACAATATTATCACGAATGTCAGTACTCCGAATGGGAACCGTTTCTGGGCAACTCAGAAGCTGCCAATGACTTAAAATATCTTCAGCGCGATAAAACTTTGAAAAATTTAAAAAATTATCAGGACCAATCACAAAAGTCAGCTCTGCATTTGGGTGTTCATTTTGTAGAGAGCACATGACATCATAAGTCGTTACTGGTTTATCATTTTGTGAGATTGCTTCCTCAATCCGACAAAGAGATAAATGCGGAAGATTTAAATCCGCGATAAAAGCAGCAACCATCATGCAACGAGAGTCATAATTAAGCATGACTTTTCTCCAGGCATGGGAATAACTGGGAACCAGTAAAACCTGATCAAAATGGGATAGCCGTTCCAGCACAGATTTATGTCCCAAACTGGGGGGATTAAATGCACTGCCAAATACTGCGATCTTTTTTGTCATACGCTTGCTGCCTCTTTCCCCTCTGAACAAAATAAAAATACCAATTTCTTTCCCAATCAGCATTGATCCAACGTAAGAGTTATCGCATGATTTCGTCAAAGGTTTAATACATTTTACTGCTTTAACCAGTATTCGGTATTGAGTGTCCAGAAATTGGTCAAAGCACAGAGGATTCATGTCATGGAACAGCTTATCCGTGCAGAAATGCAGGTACTCCCAGTAATAGACGCTGAGTTTGAAGTTCAGCGTCGCGTTGCTTTTATTCAAAACAAGCTAAAACAAGCGTATTGCAAAGCTTTAGTACTGGGTATCAGTGGTGGAGTCGACTCCACTACCTGTGGCCGGTTGGCTCAATTAGCAGTAGACGGTCTGAACGCAGAGTCAGCATCTGAAGACTATCAGTTCATTGC
Source organism: Photobacterium sp. TLY01 (assembly GCF_021432065.1). Taxonomy (NCBI): domain Bacteria; kingdom Pseudomonadati; phylum Pseudomonadota; class Gammaproteobacteria; order Vibrionales; family Vibrionaceae; genus Photobacterium; species Photobacterium sp. TLY01. The sequence goes on along the minus strand of NZ_CP090365.1, from coordinate 1,025,411 downwards.
GGTCCGTTTACCCTATGGCCAGCAACAGGATGAAGATGAAGCCCAGTTAGCATTGCAATTCATCCGCCCTACGCATTCAGTGTCGGTGAATGTGAAACCTGGCGTCGATGGTACTCATTCAGCCACACTGGATGCACTGAGCGGAACCGGCCTGATTCCGCAGGATGAGGGTAAAGTCGATTTCGTTAAGGGAAATGTGAAAGCTCGTACCCGCATGGTGGCACAATATGAAATCGCCGGTTTGGTCGGAGGGCTTGTTTTGGGGACCGACCATTCAGCTGAAAACATTACCGGCTTTTATACCAAGTGGGGCGACGGCGCTTGCGACCTGGCCCCATTGTTTGGTCTGAGTAAACGTCAGGTACGACAGCTTGCTGATTTCCTGGGTGCACCTCAAGAGCTTGTGCACAAAGTACCAACTGCGGATCTTGAATGCCTGACACCTCAAAAGACAGACGAAGAGGCACTGCAGCTGACTTACGATGAAATCGATGATTTTCTTGAAGGCAAAGCAGTCAGTGATTCCGTGAAGGAAAAGCTGATCGGTATTTATAAAGCCACTCAGCATAAGCGACAGCCAATCCCGACTATCTACGATCAAGATTAAGCGAACCGTCACCAGTAAAGCAAAAGGGCTTTGCACGATGCAAAGCCCTTTCTGTTCTATGTCTGTAATTGTTACTTGCTGCTCTCTTCCGCGCTTTTGTTTTGGCGGATCTGCTCAGCCACAAGTTTTATCGCTTCTCCACTACTGATGCCTTGTGCCATCAGCGCATGAATTCGCTCTGCCGCTTCTTGTTGTTCTTCGTGAGTTAAAGAAATTGACGAATCACCAAACATAACGAATCCTGTACACATTTCAAAGGGAGGCCATTCTAGCGACTCTTTGACAGCCTGTCATTGAGAATTCAACCCCTAGCCCGGATGCCCGTCAACCCGAGCCTGAGTGAGTACCGGCCAGAACACAACACAAAATATCCCAAAAGCCACAGCCCAGAGGCATGCTGAGAGTATATAGCCGTACTGGGTTAACTCAGGAAGTACAACAATCAGTAACGTTCTGACCAACCAAGCTATGACCAAAGAGACAAAAGCAACCAGAACCATTTTCCCCGTCTGTAATGTCCTGCCGGTATGGCCCAAAGAGACTCTGACTATCATTGCCAGTATCATGCCGCCCACGCCACCAACGGTGAATACATGCAGTGCAATACTGTACGGTACATGCTGCGGGTAAATCTGACTGACGCCGAACAAAAACATACCCAAAACAATAGCGTAATAGGCGAAATGGAGCATCCACAACAGTGGAATTCTGAACGTGCTGACTGTTCGCCAACGCACCACACGCGGAATTTGTGCCAGTGCAGCAAACAAACAGAGTCCGCCAAACCACATTGAGGGCCAATCCGGTGAGATAAGCAGCAATGACAGGAAAACAGCCCACATGGGCCATAATGCTAAATGTTCACACCAGGGCAAGCGTGTAATAGGCTCCGTTTGTGTGCCCCGCGCCGTGAAAAATGGAATCACACGGCCGCCCATGACGGTCATCAGCACAGCAATTAACAAGCTTGTCTGCAATGCCACAGTGCGCAGCGGAATATAACTCCAGCCCAGAACAATGCCATGCATGCGCGCATTCAAAAACAGCAACAGAAGCAGCACGGGCAGAAAAAATACGTTCCGCCACTGTCGATTCCGAACGATTGGTATCGCCAGAAACACCAGGGCCATCAACAGCCAAAGTTGATCAAGTATCAGCCAGGCAAGATGAGGTGTCATCACGAGCAGCGCGGCTCTTGCTATCAACCATACCGCAAATACCAGGCCCAGTTTCCAGCCACTGATACCAGGTATACCCGTCCAGTTTTGTACTGCCGTCAGCAGAAACCCAACAATCACCGCACCGGTAAACCCAAACAGCATTTCATGACTGTGCCACCACACGGGGTTTCCGTACAAAGGGAACAGTACAAAGCCAGACCAAAACCCAGCCCAGATTAACATGGCGATAACGGAGAACAGCGCTGCGGCGAGGAAAAATGGGCGAAACGCCAAACGTAGAAAAGGCGGAGTCTTCAGCGCGGAAGCTTTATCAACAATTTGCATGTGCTTTTCACTACTGGCAGTAAAAAAGACATCATAGACGAGTATCAAAGATAAATGTTGATGTAAAACAATAAACCAAGACACTCAGGTCTTGGTTATTGGGGGAAAACTTACACCTTGATTCAGGAATACATCAGGATTCCCTGCACTGCTGACAGCATCAGAAATCAGGGTAATCAACAGGCCGGGTTATTCTTTGAATATCCAGAATCGAAACATCTCCCTGCCATCGGCTTTCAACCAATCCGACACTCAGCCAATAGCGGCCATCAGGCACATCAATAACCGGTAGACTTGTAGGGAGCTTTCCATCAACGTCCTGACTCCAGATCGGGGTCCAGGTCGTATCATTCAAATCAAACAAATTCATCGACAGTACCGGTGATGGGCAGGTTGAGTTGGGTAAAACTTCTCGCTCTATACGCCAGTTTTTACTGTCTTTCCAGCCAATTTTTTGTTTCGGGTCCGGCTTGGTCAGGATAATCCAGGTGTTCCAGCTGCGTTCCTTACCTGCCGATATCTTCAACTGGTAAAGACCGGCAGCTAAAGGCTCATCTAAACGACGGGATTCTGAAACAAACTGCCCATTCTCAGAAATTGAAGCGGCCGGCATGCTAAATTGATCATCAGGCCAACGGGAAAAGGTTATCTCAAGCTGTTTAGCCTGAGTAATACCGGTCACCGACAACCTGAGCAATACCTGATTCAGGTTCTGGATCACTTCACGACGGACCGCCACTTTAGACAGCCATTCAGGAAGGCTGCGCTGTTTCAAACTGAAACCACAGTCTTCCGTAATGGCAAGCTCCAGTAAATCATTCAGGTTTGCCTGCTGCTCTTCTGAAGGGAGTTGCTGCCAGGCCTGAACCATAGTCTCAAAACTGGCTGCCGTGTTCCCTTCCAGCAAACGCTGATGCGCAACCGTATAGAGATCCTTACCCACAAACCATTTAGCCGATGCCTGAGGGATCATCAACAGACATGTCATGATCCCAAAGACAGGAGTAACCCACAGCGACTTCATTCTTGTGGTGCTTTCATCCGGTAACCAACACCACGCAACGTTTCAATCTCTATCCCTGGCAACTTTTGGCGCAGTTGCAGGATATGAGTATCAACCGTACGGGTTGTTGGGTAATGGTTATATCCCCACACCTGATCTAGCAATTCATCTCGGGTAAACACCCTGCCTGAATGTTTTGCAAGGAAAACAAGCAGTTCAAATTCAGTGCGAGTCAGTGTAACGGACTCCCCTTTTTGCTTCACTTCACGGCTTTCCAGATTGATCAGCGTTTCACCAATGGAAATAAGGTTCGCATTTTGCGTATCTGATTCGCCATTTCTTAAGTGAACACGAATACGAGCCAACAGTTCCTCTTCAGCAAAGGGTTTGGTCAGATAGTCTTTCGCGCCTGAGTCCAGCCCAATCACTTTATCATTCACGGACACCATTGCTGTAAGCAGAATAACAGGTACCGATTTCAGCTTTAGCCAACCTTCGAGATAAGTCAGCGAGTCTCCTTCAGGTAACTGGCGGTCAAGAACAACCAGATCGGCTTGCGCCCACAAAGATTCAACATTGGTTGCACAGTCAGCATACAGGCACTCATAGCCTGCTTCTTTCAAACATTCGAGCAAACCATCAGCAAGGTTGCGGTCATCTTCAACCAGTAGCAGAGTTTGATTCACACGGTATCTCCAAAATAAAAGTGGTTGGCGGACCTATTAATTTCATCCGCCCACCCATTCGACGGATCATCGATTCAACGATTGTCAGTCCCAACCCTAAACCCTTCTCACTCACAAAAGGTTTTCTCAGGCGGGCCCAATCCTTACTACCTAAACTTCCCTGGTCTTTTACTATGACAATCAATTTTCCATCTTTGAACGATGATGTTAATTCAATCGGGGCCTGGCCATATTTGTGAGCATTGGACAGCAAGTTATCAATACAGGTTCCAAGCCAGTACATGTTGACCTTCACACTTCGGTCTTCAGCAAGTGACAAGGTCACATCATAAGGTTCTGCAATAAATTCAATCCACTCATTAAAGGACTCCAGGTGCTGAACACTCAATTCCTGATGATTCGCCTGCAGGTAATCCTTACTAGCTTCAGCCAGCTGCCTTAAGCGGCGTGAATCTTCTGTTAATCGTCTGAACTCATCATATAGGGTTTCAGGCAAAGCATCAAAGTGGCGACGAAAGCCTTCCACCGTCATACTCAAACTTGCGATTGGTGTACGCAGTTCGTGCGTTAAAATTTGCAGGACCAGCATGCGTTCCTGCATGGCACGTCGGCGAATCCGCCAGCGATACATCACCCAGCCCATGAGTAAGCCAATATTGACGACCAGCAATCCTGCAAGCAAATATGTCGTCAGATACGATTTATCTTCTTCCTGCCAGCAGATATTACCACTTTTCACTAAGCAAAAGTCAGTGGCAACCAAACGCGTAAAGTGCAAATCATGCTTGGCCATTGCCAGAGCCCATGTCGGCTGATCATAAACATGATATTCATTCCCGTTCCGGATCCAAAGTTCACCATTGGATATAAAGGCTTCCGCACCGGCAATGAACACGCGGATTTCTTCACTGCTCATCCGCTGTAATCGCCCAAGCACAGTGCCTGTCGCAGCTAAATCACGTTCCTGAATGTGTAAGTAGCTCTCCAGCTCTTTTTTACGGTTAGGAAACTTTTCCAGGTAACGTGCAGCATAGCTGCCACCACCTGGATGAATATAACCGGAACGAACAAACCAGCCTCTTGGTAACACAACGCTGTTACACATAGCACGAGTAAAAACAACAGGATGTGTTACCAAAGGACTGACCGGCCAGGGGCCCTTACAAGTTTCCGCATTTTGATAAAGATGCCGCAGCGCCGATAACGGATACTTGGCAGATTGCGGCAACAAGCTGGATGGCAGTAACAAAGGTGTCGGGTAACGACTTTGTAACTGACGAAAATCGTATGTAGCCAGAGGTTTACTGGAAAGCAATTCAGCACGAGCCGCCGACATGCGATCAGGCAAGCTTTCCGTCTCCGCTGTAGCGGAGCATGTAAACAGAATAGAAATAATTAGCACATACTTTTTCATAGCGCGGAAGTTTAACATTCACCGGTTCAGTATTGTCAGAAAATTGTCATTAGATCAGATAACTATAAAAGGATTAACCATTCTCGCCATCAGAAGCGCTCGGGAAGACACCAGATTACAGACTATTCATTCGGTTTTCTGTTGAAACGTTCGCATCAGCCCTCAAAAAAAGAAAATGAGCAAGAAAAACGCCGCTCAGTGAGCGGCGTTACATTCAAGGTGAGCTGAATCACTTACAGAAAACGTGCAATGTTCTCAACACTTTCTTTGGCATCGCCAAACAGCATCTGGGTGTTCTCTTTGAAGAAGAGCGGGTTCTGAACACCTGCATAACCAGTATTCATTGAACGCTTAAAGACGATGACGTGCTTCGCATTCCACACTTCCAGAACAGGCATACCTGCAATCGGACTGCCCGGATCTTCCATCGCAGCCGGGTTCACCGTATCGTTGGCTCCGATCACCAAAACCACGTCTGTCTCTGAAAAATCTTCATTGATCTCGTCCATTTCCAGGACAATATCATACGGCACTCTTGCTTCAGCCAGCAGAACGTTCATGTGGCCAGGCAAACGACCCGCAACCGGGTGAATCCCAAATCGGACCTCAACCCCTTTTGCTCGGAGTTTTTCAGTGATTTCATGTACCGGATACTGCGCTTGCGCAACCGCCATACCGTATCCTGGCGTGATGATTACTGAACGGGCATCTTTCAGCATTTCTGCAACTTCTTCCGCAGAGGATTCGTGGTACTCGCCCACTTCTTCATCACCGGTAGAAACAGAGCCATCAGTACCAAAACCACCGGCAATAACACTGACAAATGAACGGTTCATTGCCTTACACATGATGTAAGACAGGATCGCACCGGATGAGCCAACCAAAGCACCGGTTACAATCAATAAATCATTGGCCAGCATAAAGCCCGCCGCTGCGGCGGCCCATCCTGAATAGGAGTTCAGCATAGACACAACAACTGGCATATCCGCACCACCAATCGATGCAACCAAATGATAACCGAATGCTAAAGCGATGATGGTCACGACAATCAGCGGAAAGATCGACGGATCAGGATCCACAAATACGGTCAGTAAAACCAGTGAAACCACTACAGCAAGCAGATTCAATTTATGGCGATGAGGCAGCATCAAAGGCTTCGATGACATGGTGCCGCGTAATTTACCAAATGCCACCACAGAGCCCGTAAAGGTCACAGCACCGATAAAGACACCAATGAAAATTTCAACCAGATGTATGGTTAACATTGCCCCTGTCAGTGGTTCGCCATGGTCAAGGAATGTATTGAAACCAACCAGAACAGCCGCCATACCCACAAAACTGTGCAGAATCGCAACCAGCTCTGGCATCTGAGTCATTTCAACTTTCTTGGCATAGTAAATACCAATCGCACCACCCACAATCATGGCCAGAATAATCCATCCGGTTCCTTCTGATTCAGGGCCAAAAATAGTGGCAATCAGTGCGATGGCCATTCCCGCCATGCCGAAGTAGTTACCTGACTTTGCGGATTCCTGTTTTGAGAGTCCGGCCAACGACATAATAAATAGAACAGCAGCGATAATGTAAGCCGCTTGAACAATTCCTGCAGACATTGATAACGACTCCCTTACTTATCTTTACGGAACATTTCAAGCATCCGCTTCGTGACGGTAAAGCCACCAAAGATATTGATACTTGCAATCAAAACAGCAATAAAGGCAAAGAAAGACACAACGCCAACTCCCTGGCCTATCTGCAATAAAGCACCGACAATGATGATACCGGATATGGCATTGGTGACTGACATCAGTGGGGTATGCAATGCATGCGTCACGTTCCATACGACGTAGTAACCCACCACGCACGCCAGAACAAAAACCGTAAAATGTGAAAGGAATTCAGCAGGTGCATAATTCGCCACCCAGCCAAACAATAGTGCCCCCGCAGCCATCAAGCCATACTTTCTGACTGGCGACATGGGCGCTTTGACTGGTTTGGTGACAGGTGCTGCAGCCGCTTTTTCTTGCTGTGGTGCAGCAGATACTTTAATGGGTGGTGCCGGCCAGGTGAGCTCACCTTCTTTCACCACGGTTAAACCGCGCAGCACTTCATCATCAAAGTTGATATTGATCTTGCCGTCTTTTTCTTTACACAACAACTTCATCAAATTGACCAGGTTGGTCGCGTAAAGCTGGGACGACTGGTTGGGCAGACGGCTGACCATATCGGTGTAACCGATAATTTTTACACCGTTAGGCGTCGTGATCACTTTATCGGCTTCGGTATAAGCACAGTTTCCGCCATTGGCCGCAGCAAGGTCGACAATAACGCTGCCGGGCTTCATGGAATCCACCATTTCCTGCGTAATCAGGCGAGGCGCAGGACGGCCGGGAATCAGTGCAGTCGTGATAATGATGTCAACGTCTTTCGCCTGCTCTGCGTACAAACGCTCAGCAGCCTTGTTAAATTCGTCTGACATTTCTTTCGCGTAGCCATCACCCGTGCTGGTGTCTTCCTTGAAATCAACTTCAAGAAACTCAGCACCCATAGACTGCACTTGTTCTTTCACTTCAGGACGTACATCGAAGGCGCGAACAATGGCACCCAGGCTGCCCGCAGCACCAATCGCGGCTAATCCGGCAACCCCGGCGCCGGCAACCAGCACTTTCGCTGGCGGTACTTTACCTGCTGCCGTGATCTGCCCGGTAAAGAAACGGCCGAATTCATGGGCAGCTTCAACGACGGCACGATAACCGGCAATGTTTGCCATAGAACTCAATGCATCCAAGGCTTGTGCGCGTGAAATACGCGGCACCGAATCCATGGCCATAACATTGATATTTTTACTGGACAGTTTCTTGAGCAGTTCTGGATTCTGCGCCGGCCAGATAAAGCTGACCAAGCTGGCTCCCTCTTTCAGGAGATCAATCTCATCATCACTGGGGGCATTCACCTTAAATATCAGATCGGACTGCCACACTTCTTCCGTCGACACAACACTGGCGCCTGCGGCTTCAAAAGCAGCGTCATCAAAACTTGCGTGAATACCAGCGTCATGCTCAACCGCGACACTGAACCCCATTTTTAATAACTGCTCGACCGTTTTCGGCGTCGCAGCCACTCGCGTTTCATTCGCGAGTATTTCTTTAGGCACACCTATCTGCATCGTTATTCCCTGAACAGTAGCAAAAATGTACACATTTAGTCTCAAACTCTCAGTAACGCAACGGCTGAGATTGAAACTAATACAACACTCTTTACTTGAGATTAAACAACGGATGTTATTGACTTACAGGAAGTTAATGACACCAACAATTTAAGGCAAAACAAGGATCTGCATGAACATTTTACCTATCAGAACAGACTGATAAGACATGAATCACACAATCCACATTTGCCGTTTTCTCCCAACAACATTCAGGGTTTCCCTCCAGTGATGCGAGCAAATAGAATTCGCATTCACCGGGGCCCGGTTCCCTGATAAAAAGTACCGACCTCTAAACATTTATTCGAGCGCAGTGTCTTTACTCCCACAGACAAAGCACTCAATTTACCGAAACATGGCATCGCCAGTCTGATCAATGAACATCTTGGCTTTATTCACCATAAATGCAGTTGCATCTGCTTTACTTGCCAGCAAATCAGACCGAATAAAGGTATGTGTTTTCAACTCACCTTCATATTCTTTGCAAATCCTGCCAGCAATCCGAAACTGCCCACCTTCGGCAATAGGTTCAGGGTAAATGAGATACCCTTTATATTCCTCAGGTGTCACTTCAAGCGTTTTCGAATCTGCCGTTTCTCTTCCAAAGAGCTTTGACCAGAAACCCACGAAAGCACTCCTTTCCGATATTTAATGACACTATCATGCCATATGCTTATGTAAAATAAACCCAAACAGATTAAAAACTGATAATTATGATGAAAATGTTCTAACTCAGTGTTTTTCACCCTGCATTCAAACCAGATTTACATAAGAAAAAATAACATAAAAAAACGCCGGCATTCTGGCCGGCGCTTCGGTTGTCTTGCTGGTAACAGACTTAACGGATCAAGCCAATATCTTTCTGCAGGTGGACTGGCAGATGAGAGACCTGATATGTCTTAGCAGATACCTGCTGACGCGGTAACAAAATATCCAGTGCGTGTGCAATCAATCCTTTGATGTTCAGCGAATAGGCTTTCTTCTCCATAACGTCCTGGTTAGTAATGGTGTCGAAGTGCATTGCCTGTGCCATGATTGCCTCATTAATGATTGGGTTAGATGTCTTTCTACGGGCCAAATAGTAACCGCTTGATTTTTGAACTGAAAATGACATTTTCTGCTACAACCCATAAGAAAAAATAATCTGTTAAGTAAAGGTTTCAATCTGATCGACAGTGAAAAATATATACGCTGAAGAGATGAATAATCTGTCACGAAATGGTATCAATGACTGCTTAAATAACGTGTTACCCGATCCAATGACCACCATAAATCACAACTAATTAACAATCACACAGGACGTAAGATGTTATCCCTGCTTGCGAGACACTCATCAATACTTTTATTACTTGCAGCTCTGGTTGGATTTAGTTTTCCAGCAATTTCCACTGCAGTTTTCCCTTATTTGCCTTACATTCTTTTCTTTTTGATGTTATTTACTTTGATTGGGATAAAACAAAACGCTTTAATCAGCCTTTTATTTCAGCCGAAAATCTGGGTCTACGCCTTTTATCATGCTGCATTGCTGTCAATGCTCTCAACCTTCATTGCCTCTGTTTTGGGTGCTTCATCATCATTGATTCTGGCCATTTCAGCAGTTGCGGCAACCGGTTCATTGTTTGCCACTCCGGCCATAGCACGCTCAGTTGGGCTGGATGTCATGACCGCCATGGCGATGACAATTGCCACCACGCTGCTGATGCCCGTTGTTCTCTGTATCAATCTGATTCTTTTCCGACATGACAGCTTCAGTCTTGATCTGATCACGTATTCTCAGCGGCTGGTTATTTTTATTTTTGGTCCTATGTTGCTATCCGCGCTGTGTCATCGTTATGTGCCTTCTCACATGCTTCAGCGTACACACAGTAAAATTGCGCAAGTGACAATTCTGCTGGTTCCGGCATTTCCGCTGGGCCTGGTGGCTGATTTTCGTGCATTTGTCGATCAGTCATGGCAGCAAGGACTACTTTACTTTGGTTACGGCATCGCAATATGCCTGCTTTTCTTTGCGACCGGCTTTGTTCTCTTCATGCGGAAAAATGTTCAGAATGGCCTTCTTGCGGGGATCACTTCCGCCAATCGGAATGTCTTGCTGACCTATACAGTTGCCGGAGCATCATTAGGGCCGGACTACCTCATTCTTGTGGGTGCGCTTCAGCTTCCAATCTATGCCATGCCCTTAGTCGTAAAATGGCTCAGCCAGCGACTTAGCAGCAAGAACCCAACACAAACGTCCCATGTGAATTAAAATGATGAGCGAAAAATAAGCAGTTGTGCTGCTTGAACAGATAAATACTCTTTAACGTGATGCTTGTCTTGCTCTTTGCTCATTGATTTCATTATTATCAGCAGGAATTCTCAGGGCGGGGTGAAATTCCCCACCGGCGGTAACTGACCGTCACAGGCCACTCAAGTCAAGCCTGTGCCGACAGAAGCCCGCGAGCGCTTTATCATGATCACACTCTGTGTGGATAAAGGTCAGCAGATCTGGTGAAACTGTGTTCTCTAATGAATACAGCGAGTCCAGAGCCGACGGTTATAGTCCGGATGGAAGAGAATCAGCGGATTCATTTCTTGCTTTTACATGATGTTCAGCGAGCCTTTGGTTTGCCTGTTCACACCTGTCTGTAAAGCTATTTCAGTTCATCTGAAACGCTGCTTTTTTACGCCCTGATTCTGGTACGTTAATGTTAATAATGGAGTAAATACCATGAATCAGTCTCTGCTTTCCCCTTTTGGTACCGCTTTCGAGCGCGTTGAAGCTGGCATCCGCGCTATTCGTGAAGGCCGTGGTGTATTGGTTGTTGATGACGAAGATCGTGAAAACGAAGGTGATATCATCTTTGCGGCCGATACGCTCACCACAGAGCAAATGGCGCTGATGATTCGCGAGTGCTCAGGCATTGTCTGCCTGTGTTTAACCGAGGAGCGCGTTGATCAACTCGAGTTACCTATGATGGTCGACAACAATACCAGTGCAAACCGGACCGGTTTTACGGTAACGATTGAAGCGGCCAAAGGCGTCTCAACCGGCGTTTCTGCCGCTGATCGTGTCACCACAATCAAAGCTGCGATTGCTGATGATGCAACACCCGAAGACTTACACAGACCAGGCCATGTTTTTCCGCTCAAAGCGAACTCTCAGGGCGTACTGGCTCGCCGGGGGCATACCGAAGCTACCGTGGATCTGATGCGCTTAGCAGGCAGAAAGCCGTTCGGTGTGCTTTGTGAACTGACCAATCCAGATGGCACCATGGCTCGTTTACCTGAAGTGATTGCGTTTGGTGAACGCCACGGGATGCCAGTTTTAACCATAGAAGATCTTGCAGCTTACCGATTAGCGCATTTGTCAAAGCAGACAGATGAAGGGAATATGATTTCCGAGGCAGCATTCGCTTAAGCGTTGCTGATAACCTTAAGCAAGGCTCACAACCAGGAGGTATTCTGCTGAATACCTCTTTTTCTTGCTGAATCAGATCCCAGTTACGGGTACCCAGTATGTCAGGGCACTCCAGGCCACGATCCACACACCGATTAAAATTGCATCCAACCAATCCCGATTCATACCTCCCCCCAGCTTGATGACCCTATGGGTTATCAATCGACCGGGGACGCAACATCATTAAATTGGAAATCAGGCAAATAAAAAGGCCTGACACATCGCCAGGCCTGATATCAATAATCACAAAGAATACTGCACTTTATGCTGCGCCATGCTAGTGATCGGCATGGTCACATTCACACGGAATATAAGTGATCAGATCTTCTCTCGGTGCACAGAGCTTTTGCTGATAACGCGCATAATTTTCAAACGCTTCAGCCATTGTACAATCGAGTGACAAAGGCGCCATTTCGCAGTCCAGCAGTGCCTGGTAACCTTCTTTGCCCGTTGCCGTATAACCGGATGAGACTGAGGTATACACAGCATCATCTTCCAGAGGCAACCAGTTGCCCTCTTTAAAATATGTGAGCTTTTCGATCCGCTGACCTTTCGGCAAACAGCAGCGATAGGTAAAACGCAAATGGGCCGTATAAGGGAAGCTACCGGTTCCCGTGCCTTCAACGCCGTTATCAACAGCGTTATCGATTGCACCTTCCAGCGCCTCACGTACTTTGGCGCCTCTGACTTGATAAACCATCAGCCCAATGGCAAAAGGCAACAAACGCCCGGCAATATCTGCCGAACTGATTGGCCCTGGATTCAGCGAAGTTCTGACACCACCAGCATTGTGAATGCCAAAATCGACCTCAAAGCCCATCTGTCTGCCATGATGGACAAAACTTTCCACCACCAGCGGGGCAATGGCACTGGCACCATGGCTGTCTGGCACTCGGACATGCCGGAGAGATTCAGTCACCTCTGCCACTTGATTGGTCTGGCGCTCACGCACTGCCGGACGATAATCCAGGTTCAGAATATGCTCGACCACCGGATCTTTTGCGCACATGTTGATATTAGGCTGCTGCTGAAGATAGTGTTTTACCACTTCGTGGCAATCCGGATCCAAATGCTCATTGCGTGTCGCATCCAGAGTAAACTGACGACCAAGCAGCAATTGATTACCGCCTGACACCTGTTCAACACTGCCATCAGCGGCAAAATCGATCGAAACCTGCCCCAGAGCCAGTGCGTTACAGCCTGCCTGCACGACACAAGTACCGTTCACGTTGACGGCATACTGGTCTTTTTTCCCATACCCAACATTGGTGAAGTCCCCTTGCATGGTATGGGTATGCCCGCCAATGATCAGCCCCAGGCCAGCCACTTTTTCAGCCAGCTCAAGATCTCGTTCATAGCCAAGATGACTGAGCAGTATAATTTTGTTCACGCCGTGACGGTGTAACTCATCAATGGTCTTTTCAGCGACATCAACCACCGACCGGAACGAGGTATCCGGGTCCGGATTCGCAATTTTATCCATGTTTTCAATGGTCAGCCCAAAGAGCGCCACAGGCTCGCCTTGCACATCTTTCAGCAAATAACGTGCACAGCCAGTTTCATGCTGATAAGCCAGCAGGTTTGATTTGGGTTGCAGCGGGTTACGTTTGGTTTGATCTTCCTGACTTAAATCCCAGTTCCCGGCCAGCATTGGAAAATCGACCTGATCCAGAAAATCAGCCACCAGCGCGTTGCCCATATCCAGCTCATGATTACCGAGTGCCATTGCTTCTACACCAATGGCATTGAGCAATCGGGCGTTCGCCTGACCTTTGAACAGAGAAAAGTACAAGGTGCCCTGAAAACAGTCACCGGCATGCACAAACATAAACTCGCGGCCATTGATATACGCTTGCTTTCTGGCCTCTTTGACCGCCGTCGAAACACGAGCGAATCCGCCACAACTGGCATACACAGTCGTCTCATGGGCCTTGCCGTCAACAGACAGGCTGTGCATTAACACATCTTCCGGCAATGTCAGTCTGATGGCAGAGGGTTCAAAGTGAGAGTGCGTATCGTTGATATGGGCAATGGTGATTCGGGCTTGTGCGTGTCGGGTCATAAAGGCTAACTGTTCTCCGTGAAATATTTCAACCAGATATGATTCTTATCACATTATGTATCTCATCATACAGGAAAGCCTGGTATCGAGGGATGAATATCTCATCTGTCACAAAAATATCACCATAAACATGCGACCAGAGATCAGAAAAGGCAGCGGTCATGCTGCCTTTCGTACACTGATAAGTTCAGAATGTTACTGATAGTGTCCGTGTCGCTGCAGGACTTCAATTTTGTACCCATCCGGGTCTAACACAAAAAAGAAGCGGGCCAGTAACTGGCCTTCCCGAGAAAACTCTTTTATGGCCAGTGGCTCATAACCCAGCGCATGCAGCTTTTCATGTTCTGCATCCAGGTCATCCACAGCCACTGCAATATGGCCGTAGCCGCTGCCGTGCGTATAGGGCTCAGCACCTTGATTCCAGGTCAGCTCCAGTTCCATATCATTTTCGTCATTCCGCAAATAGACCAGGCTGAAGTCATCAAAATCCAGGCGGTGTGCTACGTCTAAATCCAGTGCCTGTTTATAAAAAGCCAGGGACTTATCCAGATCATGGACCCGCACCATGGTATGAATAATTTTTGCCATCAGCCAACTCCTGAAATGTGAGCGTTCTATTTCCGCTAGGTGTTTGATAATCCTGAGCCATTGCTCAGGTTTCTGTTTGCTCCGGACTATAACAAGCCCATTCGTTCATCACAAGCAGCCAACCGGACAGAATTTCAATCATGATGGAAATCAACAGCTTCTGCCAATTTTGTGAGCATATACATGAACACACCATCTCGTAATGCTATAGGCTTACAGTAAGAAAAGCACAGTTGGCAGGTGAAGAATGCATTTAAGCAGAATTGAAATTGCAGGTTTCAGAGGGATCAAACGCTTGTCTCTGACACTGAATGAACTGACGGTACTCATCGGTGAAAACACCTGGGGGAAATCTTCCCTGCTGGATGCCCTCAGCATCGCGCTCTCACCCGACGCCAAATTCCATAACTTTCATTTTTCTGATTTCCATGTTGACTATTCACTGGGACATACCCAGGTGTCTCAGATTCACATTGTTCTGAACTGGGTTGAAGATTATCCGGGCGAGCACAAAGCCCGACGTTACCGTTCTTTCAAACCCGTGTGGGTCAGGAACGGGAAAGACGGGAAACAGTTTTACTATCAGATCACCAGCGAACGTGAAGACGATAAAGTGATCACTGAACGACACTTTCTGGATTCCGGTGGCAATATCATCGACTGTCCGGACAGTCATAAACTAGCCAGGCAGCTGATGGTCTTACACCCCATCGTGCGGATCCGTGACGCGAGGCAGTTGCGGCTTGACACAGCACAGCAAGAAGAGTTCGATCTGGAACAACGAAATCTCATCAATGCCCGGATAGAGCGACGGCTGGATAACACCTGTCGTCGCCTGCTGACTCGTCCCGGCCATGTCAGCAGCGATGAAATCAAAAGTAGTATCCGGGCATTGCGGACGCTGGTCGATCACTACTTTGCTTTTACACCACACCACAAAGCCCCCCGCAGCGAACAACGGTTTTTTCCAGAGCGCATCCATTACTCCCCGAATCCGCTGGAGATGCTGTCTCGCCCGGAAATGACCAAACAAAACAAACTGGTATTGATGGGACTGATCAACGCCTACATCCGCGCCAGGGGGCCGGTAGAACTCAAGCGGATATCGCGCCCTATCATGATCCTGGAAGACCCGGAAGGCCGGCTGCACCCTATCATTCTGCATCAGGCCTGGGCTTTTGTCGTCAACATGCCTATGCAGAAAATACTGACCACCAACAGCCCTGAACTGGCATCCGTTGTCCCTTTGAACAGTATCAAAAAGCTCAACAGAGAACCGGATAAAACCCGGGTCTACAGCCTGGACAGCCACACGCTGAGCCGGGATGAACTGCGCAGAGTCGGCTTTCATGTGCGCTTGCATCGTCCTGGTGCACTTTATGCCCGGGCCTGGCTGCTGGTGGAAGGAGAAACAGAAGTCTGGCTGTTAAATGAGTTTGCTTATCGGTGTGGGTATAACTTTGCCTCGGAAGGTGTGCAAGTGATTGAATTTGCGCAAAGTGGTCTGAGGCCAATTATCAAAATCGCAAAACTGATGGGAATAGAATGGCATGTCGTCACAGATGGCGATTCTGCAGGGAAGAAATATGCAGAAACGGTGCGTCATATGCTTGGTAGTGAGTCGGATAAACACAGACTCACTATCTTACCGGATCTCGATATTGAACACTTCCTGTTTAACCACGGTTATGAGCCGCTGTTTCGTAAGCTGGCAAGGGTATCAGACGACCACCCGGCGCCCCCTAAGAAAATCATACAAAAAGCGCTCAAGCATCATGCAAAACCTGATGTCGCCCTGGCCATGGTGGAATTTACAGACAGCGAGGAAATTGATCATATTCCAACCTTGCTGCGCTGGCTGCTCAAACGCATGGTTGCTCTGGCTCGCGCTTCAACTACCTGAGCCAGAGCACAACACAATCAGTGACATTGTCACCTATTCGTCTTTTTCAAAGAACAGCGTCACAGTGCCAACGTGAACGCCCCATTTGCTCATTCTGGCAATGTTAAACATACGGGTATCGTCATGAAGGAACATCCAGTCATCAAAAGCGATGTCATAAGTGGTCTCTCCGACAGGAACCCGCAACGTGTACTGCCAGTTCAACGCATTGCCTGACACATTCCCGATGGCTTCGCCAATGACATCGCCCGCCGTTCCCGTATAAGTGCCGTTAGGCTGGCGCTGAATGGTCCAGATCCGTTGCTGTTTTTCACCATCATCGAACACAAAGTCTTCTTTGAGTGTCAGTGTATTCCCCTGAACGGTTCCGATAATATCAACGGAAAAACGACGTGTCTGCTTGCCTGAACTGTCCTGAAGCATGCCCCAGGCTGTGACATTACCTGTGAAGTAACTGAACACATCCAGTTCAGGGCGATGGTATTTGTGATCATCAACGGATGCAGAGCATCCGCTGATGAACAGCACAGCGATCAGGCCTGTCACTTTCAGCCAGTTCACCCATCTGGTGGGGTACATATGTCTCATCCTGTTTCTCCCGTCGTGTCATACCCGCCCAATGAGCCGTTTTCTCAGCTCGGGATATTGGGTCCCCGGTGATAACCAAATCCCCAGGAAGGCGTCAGCCATTTCCCTGTCCCGGACTTCGCCTATCACAGTGTTATCCCGGAAAAATGTGCCTCCATTTGCGTGAACGACAAATATCAGCCGATCGCCCTTACGCACACTCGGCCAGATCGTATCGAGCACCATCAGCCATTGCTGGCGTTTGGCCGTCGGAACGCCCTGTTTCTGCCATTGATCATCCGTTGCCTCCAGTAAATCTTCTTTATCGATATCACGCTGATATTTGATCACCAGCGCAACCGAATTGGCCATCGTTGCGTTGTATTGCCCTGATGGTGTCCGAAGCTGAGAGTCGTAAATAACCCAGGGCCCCCATTTTAAAGTGGCCTCTCCGACAACCGGCCAACTTTGCCAGGCACCGCTGGCCAGTAACCCGGGCGAGACCGCTAGCAATAAAAGGGTAAAAATCGCGAGCAAACGCATCTCACACCTCCTTTTTGGTCATGGAACGTATCCACAGCAAAAGAAGTCCTGAAAAAGCCAGCCAGCACACTGCGACGATCAAAAAGGTCAGTGTATCGCCAGCTGGCCAGGACACAGCACCCAGCTGCTTTCCTGCCAGGTAACTGCCGGCACCACCGACACTGCCTGCCAGCAACACCAGCACGGCCGGATAACCAGCCAGGTTATGACGCAGGAACCAGACAAAAGTGGCAAAACCAAACCACAGCAAAATCAGCCAGACCGGCAGAAAGCTGCTTTCAAACCGGTAAATCCCCGTGAAAGTCAATGCACTATCCATCACGCAGCCCGCCAGGGCGATAACCAGCACCTTTCTCACTGCAGCCGGATATCGCCACCACACGATGAGCAACATGGCGGCGAGCAGCCCGATCCAGTCGTTTTGTCCCAACACCGCCAGCAACCAGAAACCGTTAAACAACAAACCGCCGGCAACCAGTGCCTTGGTCGATAAAACTGAGGTCTCGCAGGACGTTTTCATTGGGCTTTACCCTCGTTGCATGTAAACCGTTTCGTTAGTGCCACTTTGGTCTGCTGGCTATCAGCTGCACTGTACTGATCGTTTTTTCTTTGAATCCACCTTCGCAATAACACAGGTAATAGCGCCACATACGAATGAAACGTGGATCAAATCCCTGTTTGCTGAGCTGATCGGCACTGGCATTGAACAGACGGTGCCAGTCGGCCAGTGTGCGAGCATAATCCAGCCCGATATCTTTCAGATCCCGGATAACAAAATCGCTGTATTGCGTCAGGCTTTGCGCGAGGAGCGTCACAGACGGCAGGAAGCCCCCCGGAAAAATATGTTTCTGAATAAAATCAACGCCCTTGCTGTAGCTCTCAAAACGCTGATCCGCGATAGTGATTGCCTGTATTGCCAGCAGGCCGCCTTCTTTTAACAGCGACTGACATTGTTTGATGTAAGTCGCCAGATAGCGTTTACCGACTGCCTCGACCATTTCGACAGAAACCAGCTTGTCGTATTGTCCGGTCAAGTCGCGGTAATCCTTACGCAGTAAGGTAATCCGATCGGACAAGCCTTCCTGCTCAACACGTGATTTGGCGTATTCGTATTGCGCATCAGAAATGGTTGTCGTGGTCACCCGGCATCCGTACTGTCTGGCAGCGTGAATCGCCAACGCCCCCCAACCCGTACCAATTTCCAGCAGATGATCATCCGGTTGTAAATCCAGTTGCCGGCACAAGCGATCCATTTTGTTGAACTGTGCCTGTGCTAATGATTCTGAAGGATCGTGATAGATCCCGCAGGAATACAGCATCTGCGGATCAAGAAACGTCCGGTAAAAGTCATTGCCCAAGTCATAATGCGCCAGTATGTTTTGTTTTGAACCGGCTTTATTGTTGCGACGGGTAAAATGCTGCCAGCTTTGTGCCAGACGTGTCATCCAGCTGGTTTTCGATTCCAGCTTATCCAGCATGGCTAAATTTCTTGCCAGTACCTGAACGACAGCTGTGATGTCGGGAGAATCCCACCAGCCATCCATGTAAGCCTCACCAGCCGCAATACTGCCGCCCTGTAGCAGGCGCTGGTAAAGTCCGGGCTCTCTGACCAGAACATGTGCCTGACAATCCGACGTTTCATCCCCGAAGCGATGCGTTTCACCCTGGCTGTCCACCAGTGTCAGGCCGGCATGGCGCAATTGTGCCAGCAAAGCAAAGACCAGACGGCGCGCCATGGTGCCTTTTTCAGCTTGAGTGCTATAGCTGCTTTTCGTTTCTGTGTTCGACATCGTCTACCTCAGCGTTCCGGTTGTTTTCTTTTTAATGGCTTGTCAGAGGTGAAGCCTTTGGCTGCCTCTGATTGAAAATGGTTACTTTTCGGATATCCGTAAAACGGCACTTTTTTCCACCACAGCTTCATCGCCTGCCAGTAAATGCCGGCGACCACCTTGAGTGTCTGAACCGGTGTCTGGCGTAACAAACGCCAGAGCACCTGAGTGGTGAAAGCCTGTTTACGCAGTGCCATCGTGGCATCCATCACGGTATTACCTGTGTCGTTGCCCCTAATGTCCAGATGCACAAAAACTTGAGCAACAGGCGGCTTCAGCCGCCACAGATAGTGCTGAGCCATCGGATTGAAGGGTGACACGTGAAAAGCCTTGCCCTGTAACCACGGCTTTTCATGCCAATCCGACACAGCTGGCACAGCATAGTAATGACGCTGGTTCCACGGGGTATTGCTCACTTCCGCCAACAGCCAGCGCCACTCACCCTGTTCATCGAAACAGTAATAAAGATTCAGCGGGCTGAAATAGAGCCCGAAATAGCGTAACTGACACAGTTGCTTCACTTTGCCAGTGAGCCGCTCACCGGTCAGTTCAAACAACTTGTCCTGCACCCTGAGTTTTAACGGGCCCTCTCCTTCAGCCCTCAGATAATCCTGACGCCGCCACCTCGCAGGGTGATACCAGCGACAGCCAAATCCAACGACCTGTTCAGCCAGTAATGCCACTTCATCAAGATCAATCAAAGGCATAAACATGGGATAGCTGAACGCGTGCTTCACCGGGGTATAGCGACGGTGCCTGACCTGCCCGACACACAGGCCGCTCTGTAAACTAGGCCGTGTCATGAGACTAATTCCAATCTCGTCTGGCGCTTGTCGCTGTCGATTCCCTCAATGGCATTCACAACATCCAGCGCACTGCGCACACCGTCTTCGTGAAACCCGTTGTACCAGTAAGCGCCACAGAACCAGCACCCTTGCTTGCCGTTGATCAAGGCACGCTGCCCCTGTGCGGCGATGGACTGGGTATTAAACACAGGATGCGCGTAGCTGAAACGGCGGAGGATCGTTTGCGGATCGATATCGTCAGTGCGGTTGAGCGTGACGCAAAAGGTCTCCGGTGAGTCGATCCCCTGCAGAATGTTCATGTTGTAAGTCACGCTGGCCAGTTGCCGCTCACGACTGGCATGATCCGGCAGGTGGTAATTCCAGGCCGCCCAGGCACGCTTGGCTTTGGGCAGCATGTTGCGATCAGTGTGTAACACTACCTCATTTTGCTGGTAAGGAATTGCACCTAAGACCTGAGTTTCATTGACCGTCGGATCCACCAGCATGCGAAGCGCCTGATCGCTGTGGCAGGCAAAAATCACCTGATCAAAATACTGTTGTCTGCGCGCGGTCGTGATTTCTGCCTTCGGGCCTGAACGCTGTACGCTCAGGACCGGTTCATTCAGGTGAATCCTGTCAGCAAAGTCACGGGTCAGGCTGCGGACGTATTCTCTCGAACCGCCCGGCACCACATACCATTGCGGACGATTGGTGACTTCGAGCAAGCCATGGTGGCGGAAAAAGCGCACGAAGAAAGGCAACGGAAACGCCCGCATATCTGACAAAGTCGATGACCAGATAGCAGCCCCCATAGGCAAGATGTAGTTCTGACAGAAATATTCACTGAACTTATGAGATGAAAGAAACTCCCCTAGCGTCATTGATGCCAGTGCTTCCAGATCCGCTTCCCTTGCCAGCTTGTTGAATCTCAGAATGTCACGGATAAAGCGGTAAAAGTCAGGACGAAAGAAGTTACGGCGCTGGGCAAACATCGACAGCGCATCATGACCGTTGTATTCCAGCCCGATCGCATCGTTCTGCACACTGAAGCTCATCTCAGTCGGCTGGCGGCCAATGCCTATTTCTTTGAGCAAGGCTTCGAACTGCGGGTAGGTTCTGTTGTTAAAGACAATAAAACCGGTATCAATGGCATAACGGCCGCTGGCAGTTTCAATATCCACCGTAGCGGTATGACCGCCGATATATTCATTGGCCTCAAACACAGTGATGTCATGCTGCTCGTGCAGTTTCCAGGCGCAGGTCAGTCCTGCTATGCCAGTACCGATAATCGCAATTTTCATTTTGTTTTCCCTGTCATTTTTTTTACGATTGCCAGCTGTAACGGCATTGGGAACAGCGACAGTAATTTGAGATACCCGCTGAACAGCGGCGGGAAGTGCACTTCGGATTGACGCTTGGCGATCCCTTTGCGGATTTTCTTGGACGCATAGTCCGCAGTAACCCGCATTGGCATCGCAAAATCGTTTTTGTCGGTCAATGGGGTTTTGACAAACCCGGGTGACACCAAGGTTAAAGTGACACCGTCACGGGAAAGATCCATTTTCAGCGTGTTGACCAGATAACTCAGGGCAGCTTTTGAGGCACCGTAGGCCTCGGCCCGGGGTAAGGGCACATAGCTGGCCGTTGACCCGACAATGGCGAGATGAGTCGTTTCCGTAAAGATTGGCTGCAAAGCCTCGATGCAATTGAGTACGCCGAAGAAATTGACATCGAAGACGCGCCTGAACAGCGCGACATCCACTTTGCCCTGCTCGATATATTCGCAGGTGCCTGCATTCAATATGATCAGATTTGGCCGTACAGAGGCATCGCCCAAAGCATCCTTTGTCGCCTGAAAGTCAGTCACATCAAACGCAAGCGGCCTGATTTTTTCGCTGGTATCCGCCAGTTGCTGCAGCTTCTCCAGCGAGCGTCCGCATGCAATGACCTGCCAGCCTTCTGCGGCGTAATCTTTAGCCAGCTGAGCGCCAATACCAGAGCTGGCGCCTGTAATCAGTACTGTCGACATCATCACAAACCTGCCTTAATCATTTTCACCACACGACCGAGAACCGGGATTGCTTCGTACAGCATTTCGCCCAGATCGAAATAGTCCCTGTGTTGAATCACACGGTTGTCCTGAAAACTCAGATGCGAGCACCCTTTGACAGTGCGAGGCTCGCCTTTTGATAATTTCGGATGCGCAAATGTCATGGTCCACACCACATACCCCTGATGCGTATCCCCCATACTCTCTTCAATGGTGAAGGTACACTGGGTGACATTCGTAAACAGGCGTCTGAAATAAGCTTCCAGTGCTGGCCAGCCCTCCACCAGATGAGCAGGGTCTTCAAACACCACATCCGGATGATAGAGGGATTCAAGACTGGCAAGGTTGTCTTTCCCCAGATCACTGTACACACGGATAAATCTGTCCATCACCGGCAACTGTACACCTGTCGTATCAGGTGCCTCAGTCCGTGATTCCTGCTCGCGGTCCTGCTCTTTCATGATGTGGCTTCCTTCCTGTGTCGAATTAACCCGCTTCTGCTGCGGCTTTTGCCTGTTTAAATGCCTCAATGGCGTGTAATCTCGCCAACTTGTGATCCACCATCGGTGGGGGGTACGCAAGACTGGCTGCACCTGACCATTCATGGGGATTGTGGATATATTTGTCAGGCACGCGATCGAGTTCTTTTACCCATGTACGGATGAACTCACCATTTGGATCAAACTTTTTTCCCTGCGTGGTCGGATTAAACACCCGGAAATAAGGCTGAGCATCGGTGCCGGTAGATGCCGCCCATTGCCAGCCCCCATTATTCGACGCCAAATCCCCGTCGATCAGATGAGACATAAACCACTGCTCACCCGCCTGCCAGTGGATCAGCAAATCCTTCGTTAAGAAGCTGGCGGTAATCATCCGCAGTCTGTTATGCATCCAGCCGGTAGCTTTCAGTTGCCGCATCGCAGCATCAACGATAGGAAAACCGGTTTCTCCCTGTTGCCATCGTGCCAGTGCTGCTTTGTCGGAATGCCAGGCCACCTGCTTAGTCCAGTCGATAAATGGCTGCGCCCGGCTGACTTTCGGATAGGCATCAATCAGATGGCGGTAAAACTCACGCCAGATAATTTCATTGAGCCAGACAAAAGGGCCGGCATCCTGCTTCTCAAGCGCCTGCGGATGCTCATGCAGGATCGCGGAAACACATTGACGGGCGGATAAAGCTCCAATGGCCAGATACGGTGATAACTTACTGGTACCTTCCACAGCCGGAAAATCCCGCTGTTCACCGTAGTCAGCAACATGCTCGATACAAAATCGCATCAGCGCATCGCGAATCGTGTCTTCTTCAACAGGCCAGAGGCTGCTGTCTGCCAGCGGATAGCCCAACCATGACTGACCGGGATTGGATTCTGTCTCTGAGCCAAAACGGGGATCACAATCACTGCGGGTCAGAGGCTGCGGCGCAGTTTGCGCCAGCGCCGGGCTTTGCTGGAACTGACGCAGCCATTCGCGGCGAAATGGTGTAAAGACCCGGAAAGGTTCACCCTGACGGGTCAGAATTGTGCCGGCCGCAAGCACACAGGTATCTTCAAGTACACTGAATTTGATCCCCGCCTCGGCCAGGGCATGGCCGGCAGCCAAGTCCCGCTGTCGCTCATTCCATTCATACTGTTTGTTACAGAACACGTGACCGGCCTGCCAGTCGTGTGCCAGTGTTACCAGATAGTCGGGCACAGCGTTAAAGTCTGCGACGGACTCGATGCGCAGCGGAATATTCAGCTCAGCCAGTTGAGACCTGAGCACAGCTAAGCGACGGCGAATGAAATCGATCTGAATGGGCGCTGTATCGTGAGCCGCCCATTGCTCCGGCGTTACAATGAACACTGCCAGCACGGATGAATAGTTTTGGCATGCCTGAATCAGGGCCGTGTTATCGACCGTTCTCAAATCTGCCCGAAACCACACCAGGCATCGGTTGCTGTTATTCGTTGCGGCCATGACTTTCGGCTCCTTTACGCTGCTTGATCCAGTCAGCATGAATCGCGGCAATACTGCCCCTGAGCGAGACCGGACACTCAAGCTCGCTGTCAAGACGCGCAAGCTGCTTCAAAATCGCCAGGGGCAGCTTGCTTTCTCCAATCACAACCACAGATTCAATCCCCTGCTGAGAGACCGCCGCTTCAAGGCCGTGTAACTTGCTGTTAAACGGCAAGTTATCCAGCAAGGTGACACTGTAACCCTCATTACTCAGCGACAAGGCGCCAAGCCAGATGTGATGCGTAATGCCGTCCTGTGCCGGTTCAAAACTCAGCAGCATGGCTTTTCTTCCACTCCGTTTGCGGGTTTTAGCAACCAGGCTGGCACATAGCTCTATCAGAGTGGATTGCCATAGTGCCTGCTGAATCGCACGCAGCGGGTTGGCTGTGTCATTGACCTGTAAGTCCACAGGCGCAACCACTTTTTCGATAAACACGGGCAGCGGGTATTCTTTCATCAACTGACTTAATTGCTGTTCGAGTTTTCCGCGCCGGCAATCTGTTAAGGCGCTTAGTATCTGTGTCATCCCCTCACTGTCATTTTCCTGACTGGCGTCATCACTCACCTTGCCTTCGAGTAAAGGCCTGACCTTGCTGATCGCGACCCCTTTTTCCAGCCAGGACAGAATTAAACGGATCTTTTCAATGTCATCCTGTGTGTATAAACGGTGTCCTTTGTCTGTGCGCTGTGGCTTGATCAGCCCGTAACGGCGTTGCCATGCACGCAGTGTGACAGGATTGACCCCCGTCATTTCAGACACTTCTCGAATAGCGAATAACTTAACTTCAGAGGCCATAACGTAATTTCAACTCCTCCGGATACGGATTCAGAAACGTCTGTAACTGCAGATACGGATCCGGGTATTCTTTTAAGTAATGTTTTATCAATGCCAGAGGAACCAGAATGGGTTGATGACCCAAACGGTAGCTTTCAATCAGGTCCAATAGCTCCTGCTTTTGTTCGCGGGTCAGGTTACGTTTGAAATAACCTTGCAAATGCATCAGCACATTGGTGTTGTTACTCCGGCGAGCATGTTTGCTCAGGGCATGCATGAACTGCTGACGGTATTCAACGAAAAACTCCGCCAAATCCCAGTCTTTGATACCGGCCACCAAGCGGCCCATCTCTCTGTATGCTGTCGGGCTGTGCGCCATTAAGACGAACTTATAGCGTGAGTGAAATTTAACAAATGCATCCAGCGTCAGGCTGTTGCCTACGTTTTGGTAAAAATCGTGCAAGGCATAAATACGAAAGACGAAATTTTCACGTAACACAGGATCTTGCAGCCGCCCGTCCTCTTCAACAGGTAGCCAGGGCATCGCCGCCATCAGTTGTTTGGTAAACACACCCACTGTGCCGCCCGGCACCGTATTTCCATTCGGGATATACAGCTTCACCCTTTCCATGCCACAGGTGGGTGATTTCGCGCATACGACAAATCCACACAATGACTGGATGGCACTGATGTGTTGATCAGCAAATGATTTCATCTTGTCGGTGAAATCAAGCTCACCGCCTTTGCTGTCGACTAGACGCTCACCATTATCCTGCTGCACCAGCCGTATCGTTGGGCGTGGAACAGGCAAACCGATCGCCATTTCCGGACAAACCGGGCGGAACTGGACAAACTTTGCCAGTTCATCCGTCACAAAGCGGTTTCGCTTGTGGCCGCCGTCGAAGCGCACTTTCTCACCAAGTACACATGCACTGATACCTACCGGGATACTCATTTCACACCTGTACAAAAAATTATCTTGTACAAGAATGTTAGCTAAGCACTGTAAGTTGTACAAGAAAATAAAATGTATAACTTTGTAAATATCGCTGTTTCAGAGCCAAAAAAAAAGCCGCCTGGTATTCACAGGCAGCTTTAGGCTTTGAAATAAAAGAGAAATTATTCGGTTTTTGCGTCTGGCTGTTCTGTATCCGCCGAGCCACCTCTGGCGCGCCAGAGTTCAAAATCATCCAGATCCTGTTGGACGAGCTTGAGGCAGACGGCCAGAATCAGTGCATCATCCGTCAGCCCCAGAAAGGGGATCACATCCGGCAGAACATCCAACGGATTAAACACATAAAGCAGCGCCGTGACGATGGCAGCGATGGTAAACCAGGGGATCTCCCGATACTCTCCTTTCCAGTATGCCTTCACCAGTCCATACATAGATTTCACGACATTGAAGTACTGACGCAGCGAGCCACTTTTCTGCACTTTTTCTTCAATGTCCTGTTCTTTTTCCAGGACTCGCTCAATGTCTTTATCCGTGACTTTCTTAGACGAGCTTTCCAGTTTCTCTTTGGCATCCTGTTCATTCATTGACTGACTCATCCTCCGCCTCAAGTGGACTTTCTCTTCTTCAGTTAACTATGGCTTTTCTGAGAAACATTGTCACCTCATTCCAAAGAGCCAATGACCGCAAAAAACAAGCCGGGAACTCCCGGCTTGCAATTGTGAATGTTCATCGCGCCTCAGAGCTTTCTGCCCAGACGCTTCTCAACCTGTTTCTTCTCCCAGTCCGTGCTGAAAAAATTAAACCACTCATATGTACTTGCAGCCTGAATGGCGACCCCGATCCCCCACCCCATTGCTGGCCACCAGGCCCAAATATAAGATGGATTTGTGACGAAGTTGATGACAAACAATAAGCCGATCACCAGACAGTAAGTGATCAGATGTGAATAAAATGCCTTGATATCGCGCACATAAGCGAGCGCACGTTCTTCTTCCGTGCTCACAGCGTTTTCCTTGTCCATGCCTGGCTCCTGTTTCAGTTCAGTGATATCGATGTCGAAAACAGCCGCAAAGGACTTCAGGGTCTCCAAGCTGGCATTCCCACCGCGCTCAATTCGCTGAATGGTCCGGACACTGATGCCACTCAATTGTGCCAATTGTTCCTGAGACCAGCCACGTTGTAACCTGAGTTTCCGAATGATCATCATTCAATTCCCTTTTGCTGTTTCACTTCCAATCCTACTGAACCTGACACCCGACAGGCCACGACATGGACCCGACACTAAGCCGACAACCTCTGTTTTTCAATCAGTTATAACGACATTAAAATTCAACCACATCGAAATACGCATTGGGCTGTGTTGCTTCCATGCTTGCCAGTTCATCCAGCACAACAATTTGCAACCCAAGGCTGGTTTGTAATGACAGGCACTCCTGTCTGTCACTGTTTCGGACGGTATCTTTCGCATGTCCTTCCACGAGTTGGCCATTTTTCAGGGTCAGCCTGACCGGCAGCTGATACAAGCAGGCAATTTCGATATAGTCATATTCCTGGCAAGAAATCATCTTCACCTCTCCTTCGCGGTATGTCAGGTTCGCGAAACGTCACGAATATTGGCGGTTACTTTTTCACCCAGTACATCCCTTCCGAATTTGGCCGGGACAGTTGAAAGCCAAACTTTTCATACAGCTCTGGCACGTCAGCCATCAGCGATACATAAGAGCGGGGAAAAGCAGCCTTGTCGAGATAGGTCATGATATGTGCCATGATTTGACGACCGAGCCCTTTTCCCTGATGGTCGGGATCAACAGCGACATCCACAATGTCAAAATTAATCGCGCCATCACCCACCACTCTCCCCATGGCAACAGGGATACCGTCATAAAGAATATGGATACCATAAAGGCTGTTTGGCAAGCCTTTCACGGCCGCTTCATAAGAACGGGGGGATAATCCTGAGATGTCGCGTAAACGTAAAAAATCATCAGGGCCAACCACTTGCTCAATAACTTGATACATCAATATTCCTTTCTCTCAACAATGAATTTGCAGTCATTCCAAATCACCTGAGCCAGTTCACTCTTTGAGATGATTCGCATGCATCTTACTTTGATATTCAATGCATTTGATATGCCATTGAAAGAATCGTGATCGTCTTCAATGGAAATAAAGGCTGGTGATTTGAAGGCAAGCACAGGCGTATAAAAAACCCGCAACACTGCGGGTTTCAGGGGATCAGACTTGCTCTTCCTGTACCGGAACCGACTCCGTTTTTTCGCGAGTGATCCACCAGCAAAGCACAGAGGCAATCGTCACCATCACCACCCCCTGCCAGAAAGTCGCGGTTAACGTCAGCCCCAACAGCTGCGCAGATAAAAAGGTTGAAAACACAGGAACAAAGTAAGAGAGCGTGGCTAACAACACCATATTGCCGCGCAGAATACCGAGATTCCACAGTGCATAACCGCCGCCCATGGCAAGACCAGCCAGCAGCAGATCCCGGATCACCGGAAGATCAAACGCCATCGGAGGTTCATTCACAAACAGGTATTTCAACCAGAGCGCGACGGCAGTGGCAGAGAAGAACCAGGTAATGGCATTTATCCCATCCGCCATCACCCGGGTGACGTTGCAGTAAACAGCCCAGATCAACGCCCCGCTCAGCGCCAGTGTGTAGCTGAGCGGGTTACTCTGCACATTTTCAAGAATCCCGGACCATGACAATCCGCTATCACCGGCCACCGTCCAAGCAACGCCGAAAAAAGACAACAATAGACTCGGGTAAAGCAGCCAACTGACTGACCGGCGTGAGAAGAGCACGGCAATCAGGACCGTCAGACAGGGCCAGAGGTAGTTGATCAACCCCATTTCAACCGCTTGCAACCGATCATTGGCCATCCCCAGCGACAACGCCAGACACATTTCATAGCTGACAAACAGCAGGCCGCCAATCAAAAGGTATTTGCGGGAAAAAGAAGACAGTTTCGGCAAGCCAACCGTCAGCATCAGAATGAAAGCACTGACGCTGTAAATCATGGCAGCACCACCCACAGGGCCAAGCTGCTCGGTCACATTCCGAATCAAGGCAACCACACTGCTGAAAAGACAAATTGCGCCGCACCCGGCAAGGGTAAATTGATGACTGCGTACCACGGTTGACCCTAGAATATAAACACCTGAGAATCCATAACACTGCCTGAGAATGCCAGTGAAAACAATCCCAAACCAACTGGTTTATGGTCCCGGTGCGTACCTCAGCAGCATGACATCCCGATTCAGTCTTCTGGCATCCAGCAACATTAATCTCTGCCATACGTTGGCATCGTCAAATGCTTGCTTTCCCTGAGTGCTGATAAAAGGCTCCAGTAAAAACTGATATTCATTGATCAAATTTGCATCGGCCAGTGAGGCAGCCAAAGCAGGACTGCCAAACAGGACAACATTACCATGTATTCCAGACAAGAATTGCCGGGTATTTTCAGTGTCCGGCCCTTTCAGGGCCTCGGTATTTTGCCAGGGAAGCTCAAGTGGCCGCGTTGTCACCACACGCTTGGGAATAGACTGTAATTCCATCGCCAGATACTGCATAAATTTGGGTAAATCTTTCCTCGTTGCTGCTTCAGGCCAGAAAGCCGCAAAAAGATCATACGTGTGACGCCCAAGAATTAATGCTTCAGAACCATGCAGTAATTCAAGGGCGTATTCATGATGCTCCTGATCCACATCAGCATCTTCATGATAGTAGTGGCCGTTCAAGGTCATGTTTAAATAATAAATCAGATTTGCCATGGCAAAACCTCTTGTCGTGAAACGCACGCAGAATCTCTCTGCAATACTGCTTTCATGAGTATTTGCAGAGAGACCGGGATTTGCCAGTTTTCGTATCAGAAAAAGGTGTGAATAGGCTTGACTATTTGTTGATAAATCAATAACTACTGCTCAGCGCGTGCTAATAAAACACCCATTGAAACAAACAAAGAGCCAAAAACCCGATTCATCGCTTTCATGGTTGATGGGCTGGTCAGGTAAGGCTTTGCGACACTGGCCATGATGGTGTAACCCAACATCACGCAAGTATCGACAAGAACTACAGTCGTTCCCAGGATCAGATACTGCCCAATCATTGCCTGTTGTGGATCAATGAACTGAGGTAAGAAAGCTGCCAGAAAAATGATCGACTTCGGGTTCATGATATTGACGATATAACATTGCCGAATCAACGCTTTGGGATTCACATCCCCCGCATCAGTCCCGATTTTCGATTTCTTGGCAGCTAAGATTTTGCTGACACCCACATAAATCAAATATGCCGCACCCAGGTATTTAATCGCAGTAAACGCCGTCGCAGAAGATGCCAGTAACGCCCCGAGCCCAAATGACACGATCAGCAAGTGAGAAATCAGCGCCAACTGTAAACCCACAATCCCTTTCACTGCAGTTTTAAAACCAACATTCAGAGAGTTACTGATCGAAGCCACAGTCCCTGCGCCGGGTGCGACACTAAATACAATACAGGCGACAAAAAAGGTGAACCATAGAGAAAGTGCCATACTGAGTCCTTCCAACGACCAAATAGATGAAGAAGCATATGAATAACGCATCATCATCTTGCAGGCAAGCACTGTGAAGAGAAACGGTGAATAGCTTTCAACTGGTGGGACAGCATTCAGGTCTTGAGCAAAGCATTCTGATCTGTTTGGTCTAAGATCCGGGCAGAGGTGTCGTTCAACAGATACATTGAATGACACCAAATCATTAATATCTCACAGAGGCCTCGAATGAAAAATTTAATCAATTTTAATGCTTTATGGGTCTTCTGTATTTGTTTTTGCTTGCCATTTTTAGCTTATTCGAAACATGAGGATGAAGTGAAATTAGAAGGGCCTAACGTTGTAAATTACAATTATCCAGAAAGTTTTGAGGAAGAGTCTCGTTACATACGACAAGGAAAAATCAATTCAGATGGGTACTGTGAGTTTTTAAGCACCTATCGGGCAAAACCCGGAGAATATATTTCAATCGCTGAGATCGCCTATGATCCTGATACCTGTCGATCTCTCATCATCAAAGGTATTAACCATAAGGGACGGGAAAGATACGAAAAATTAATGAAAAGCTATCTCTACGAAAAAAATCACATAAATGAGAATCAATAGATTATTAATGAAATTTTTACTTTGATTTGTATGTTGCGCACTCCTCTTTCAGAGTCATTTCAGATAGCGTCATACAGGACACATAGCGAATCATCTAACCTGAGCGGTTTATCGGGTTTTGAACAATGGCTGCTCCCCCCAAATTAGCGGGCACAGTGATAGCCGCCTTTCAGCACGCTATCACTGTCTTGCTTTATTTTTGCTCTTGAAGCGTAAAATAACTGTTCATCAAATTTCGGTAATCAGGGATATGGTTTGAAAAGAGTGTCCCCAAGCCTTCGATATCATTTCGCCAGTCCCGGTGTAACTCGCAAGCCGCGCCAAACCAGGTCATCATCTGCGCACCTGCAGCTGACATTCTGTCCCAGGCTGCATCACGGGTCATGGCATTAAAGGTACCGGAAGCATCGGCAATCACAAACACCTCATAGCCCGCTTCTATTGCTGATAATACCGGAAATGCAACACAGACTTCCGTCACCACACCGGCAACAATGAGTTGCTTTTTACCGGTTGATTCAATGGCCTGAACAAAGTCAGCATTGTCCCAGGCATTGATTTGTCCGGGTCTGGCAATGTAGGGCGCATCAGGAAACATCTCTTTCAACTCAGGCACCAGGGGGCCGTTTGGCCCTTGCTCAAAGCTGGTGGTCAATATGGTGGGCAACTTGAAATACAGTGCCATATCGGCCAATGCCAGCACATTGTTTTTAAATTTGTCCGGATCAATATCCCTGACCAGAGATAAAAGCCCGGTTTGGTGATCAACCAAGAGCACGGCAGCATTGTCTTTATCCAGTCGAACATATTGCTTACTCATCAGGGTTCTCCTCATATTCTGAAATTGGATCATCCTTAAAAAATAACGAGTTAGAAGAATCACATCCCGAAATGATTTTTGAACCGATAAGAGGACAAGTGAACTATCCCTCAAAATATAGTTGCTTTTAATGCGTGGCCCCAGCTCTATTCGCCCATCCTGGCTTTGCTTTGAATCAAGTCCGGGGACCATTTTCCACACAAAGAAAGCGGGTTTGAGAGAAGTATCGTTGCAAACTACACTCAACAACATAGCTGCAACCGATGAGCACAATGAGCACGCAATGTGCGATTCAGTGCTCGAATCTCCGCCCTGAAAGTGCCTCTGCCACCATTCCGGCCGGCATGTGTCGGTAATCAGAGCGTATTGTGAACCCGAGGCACCCGACAATTGACTCGATTAAGGTGCGAATCATGGCTAAAGACAAGAAAAATCCATCTCGAGGTATCTTCGAGTGCTACGAGAAAAATCCGGATTCAGCAGACAACAAGGTTTTTGGCCGGGTCAGCTTTCCGGACAGACGCGGATTTTTGAAAGGCGCAGGCTTAGCGACCATGGCAGCAGTGCTTGGCGGTGCGATTCCTTTTCATCGGAACATGCCCGCCGGCTTGATCCCCGCCGCTTTCGCAGAAGGCTTAGATGATGTGGTGATTGAAGGAAAAGATGGCTTAACGGTTCTGAACGACAGGCCGATGAACGCAGAAACCCCGCCTCACCTGCTCAATGACGACATCACTCCCACCGCGCGGCATTTTATCCGCAACAATGGTATCCCGCCGACGGATGTGAACCCGGACGCCTGGAAATTAACGATTGATGGTCTGGTCGACAATCCGATGACGCTCACCATTGCTGATCTGAAGAAAAATTTTGAGGTTATAGAGCAGCAACTCGTGCTTGAATGCGGCGGGAATGGCCGCGCATTCTTCGAACCCAAAGCCACAGGGAATCAATGGACATACGGCGCCGTGGGTTGTTCAGCCTGGACAGGGGTGCGACTCGCTGATGTATTGAGGGCCGCAGGGGTGAAAGACAATGCCGTTTACACCGCGCATTACGGCGCAGATAAAGATCTGTCCGGCAAAGAAGGAAAAATCCCCATTTCCAGGGGCGTCCCCATCGCCAAAGCAATGGGCAGCGAAAACCTGATTGCTTTTGCACAAAACGGCGAAGCACTGCATCCGATGAATGGCGCCCCATTACGGCTGGTTGTCCCCGGCTGGCCCGGTTCCTGCTCGCAAAAATGGCTGACACGGATTCAGATCAGAGAGCAAATCCACGATGGCCCTAAAATGACAGGCACCTCGTACCGTGTGCCCAACCGCCCTGTTGCACCGGGTGAAAAAGTGGACGAAAAAGATTTTGAGATCATTGAACGAATGCCGGTGAAATCTCTGATTACTTCGCCACAAACCAACACCACAGTGTCTGGCAGTGAAGTATCAGTCCGGGGACATGCATGGTCAGGCGATCGCAAGATAGAGAAAGTACAGGTTTCCATCGACTTTGGCGCAACCTGGAAGGATGCTGATCTTGCCGCCCCGGCCAATGAAGGCGCTTGGCAAACCTTCACCACCAAGGTGAAATTTCCGCAGCACGGCTACTATGAAATCTGGGCCAAAGCCACAGACGATCAAGGCATCAGCCAACCTTTTGCCATTGCGTGGAATCCCAAAGGTTACCTGAACAACACCTTCCACCGGGTTGCTTTGGTCGTGAACGGATAACCACATGAATCGGGCAAGCTTCATCGAGCGGGTTATCCCGCTCTCATTTTCTCTGCTTCTGTTTAGCAGCCTGCCGCTTTCTGCCGATGAAACCCTGATTGCCGCAGGCGAACAACAAGCCTTGGTCTGCAAAGCCTGCCATCAGGTCGAACCGAACGGAGTGACGGCCATCGGGCCGCCACTCTGGGGTTTAGCCGAACGCAATATCGCCAGTGCTGAAGGCTTCCAATACAGCGAGGCGCTCAAGCAGCATCAGGGACAGTGGGATGCCGCAAAACTTGATGCGTTTTTGGCCTCCCCTTCTGAGTTTGCACCCGGCACCAAGATGGTTTTTCCCGGCGTAAAAGACCCGGGGGCACGTGCTGCCATCATTGCCTGGCTGGCAACTAAAAACCCGACGCCGCCGGATTGGATCACTGAGTCGGCTGGCGATCCGGTAAAATCGCCCGGTGAAGGTATTCTGGCACCGGGAGAAAACATGGCGCTGGTGGCGTCCGCCTGTTCCGCCTGCCACTCTCTTCACCTCGTTACGCAACAAGGACTCAGCAAAGAAAGGTGGGATGAGTTATTAACATGGATGGTTGAGGAACAAGGGATGGATGAGCTGGCGCCTGACGATCGCGAAGCCATCCTTGTGTATCTGTCGACCTATTACGGGATGTAGGAGTGATTGCCCTTTCGGTTTGGTGTGATTTGATAACGTTGTTCGCGAGTGCAATTTCAAAAACGTTATTGGTATGTCGCGCTTGAGTCCGGCACCTGTTTCAACATCGTGCTATATGCGCCAATTACGCTTTGCCGACACAAAGCGTAACCTAATTCTTTGGTGTTATCCGGGCCGGTTGTAGGCGCTCCCGACGCCGACAACCTGAAAATTCGTCCTGAATTTTTCCCTGGGAGTTCTCAGCATTCCGAGTTTTGGAAAATAACGTGATTAAGCAGAAAAGCCACCATCTATCATTAAGTCTGCACCCGTAATATAGCTTGCTTCGTCACTGGCAATAAATGCAACCAAGTGTGCAATTTCTACTGCTTGTCCATAACGTCCCAAAGCTACGATCGCTTTCATCGATTCAGACGTATCACCATTATCCGGATTCAAGTCTGTATCTACAGGACCTGGCAGAATATTATTTACCGTAATTCCTCTGTGGCCTAAGTCTCGAGAAAGTGCTTTCACTAAACCGGTGAGAGCCGCTTTACTCATACCATATAGAGCTCCCCCAACAAATGGAATTCGCTGAGCATTTGTGCTGCTGATATTGATAATTCTACCATTTTTATTCATCAACTTAGCGGCTTCCTGGCTGGCAACAAATATACTTCTTACATTAGTATTCACCGTCTTCTCCCAATCATCCATGGTTAAGTTTTCGATATTGTCCCAGACCAAAACGCCGGAATTGTTTATGAGGATATCCAGCTGATCAAACTGATGGATAGTTTGTTCGATTGCGTTTCTGACGTCTTCGGGTTTAGTGCTATCGGCTTTAATTGCGATAACCTTTCCACCTTTCGATATCAGATGATCGGCAAGTGCTTTTGCTTTGCTGTCAGACGAAACATAAGTGAAAGCAACCGATGCTCCTTCTAATGCCAACCTCTCAACAATTGCAGCGCCAATGCCTCTGCTACCCCCCTGAATGAAAGCGACCTTGCCTTGAAAGCGATTGAAATTATTCATATTGTTTTGCCTTTTAGTCTATAAGAAGGGAAAAACGGAGAGTTGTCCCTGAGTGGATACAATTACAATAAACAATTCACGCCATGCTTTTAAGTCCATAAAATGATAAACAGAGAGTCCTTCACAGAACAATGCGGCGAATAGCACTAACAAAGAATGGAGATTCATACTGAACCGATTACTTCGCATCATCTGTGAAATTTCTAATACTGGCTCGTCTTTCCTAAAACTAAAATAGAGTGGAGGCAATCAATGATCTTCATGTCATCGCTGCAATTTGTGTAGCGATTTTCACGCTTCATCGGGTTCAAGTCACAGTAACTCTTGAGCCGTCTGTTATGTGCAATTTTCGTAAGTAACTCTAACATTAGTTACAGCCTTGGTTCCGTTAGCTGTGACATCAATTGAAATCCACTTACCATTCGCTAACCATTCACTCAACCCTGCACTATTGCATATTTTACCAGGCAGTAATTCCCTCGAGTTTCGGGAGATAGATTCCTTATTTTTTTCGTTTAGCTCCACATTTAAAACATTAACCTTTAGCGCTATAACGTTATCTTCCATTCTTATTGAAGTAACTTTTACTTTGCTATCTTGATCAAATAAAAGACTCTGAAACTGTTCTTTTAAGTCTTCTAATTGCTGATTTTCCATAAAGCTAGGGAGATATTCTTTACCTACGATAATAACAGGCAATAAAAATAACAACACCAACTTAAAACCTTTCATCCATACCTCTTACACATAAAAATAACACAAACTTCCCCTCATCAGGCTCTGCCACACTTGATAAGTCTGACTACGAAATGACCGGAGGCCACTATGTCACAATTTGTCTATGGCATTGATTTAGCCAAACATAGTGTCAGTATCCAAGGTGAAGATCACCAAAGCAAGTTGTTGATCACGAACCACTTTAAAAGGACATCAATTCTTGCGGATTGTATGTCGCGCTTGAGTTCGGTGTTTTTCTCAGCACCGCAGGATGCGCGCCAGTTACTCTTTGCTGGCACAAAGCGTAACCAGAAATGCCTTCAATGTCACTTTGGCTCCAACGACTCAATGCTTCTGTTTAAATACATCCCAAACAGGGTTTCTTCGAATTTTCAATAACAGAGGCGAACCTATCAATTCAATGTTAAGAATCATGCTTAAGTTCATTATGCTAACTTAGTCATGAACGCCACTTCCGTTGGAGCCGCCAGCCAGTTCTCGAATTTTTGAGCGACCGATTGAGTATGTTGTTCTTGATGATGATTTTCCAATGCAGCTTTGTTCTTCCATTCTTCATAAAGATAAATATATCTGCCACAATCTGATTCATGCAATTCGAATTGGATACACCCCACCTCATTTCTTGTGGCCTCAAGCATTCCCAATAATTCACCTTTAGCTTGTTCAAAATATTCTGTCTTAGGAGTAATTTTTGCAATTACGAAAGGATGGACATTTAACATTTTTATCTCCCCTGTCATCTGACGTGAGCTATCAGCCGCCATCACGTGCGGCTTTGTCGTGCAACGAAAAGGCGTCGCTGTGTTTGGCTTGGTTAAATTTACATGCATCAATCTTGTTGATTGTTCCAAGAGAAACCGCAACCAGTTTTTCTTCGTTATCTGTTTTCGCATATACCTTGCACTCACAGGTAGCTTGACGCTTTCCTGAGTATAATACTGTCGACCGGGCAACCAATCTCTCTCCGATGGCTGGCCTGACATAGTTCACTTTATATTCTGAAGTGACACAGCTTCCCAGTACTGATGCTCCGGCAAAGGTTATACAGTTATCAGCTAAATAGCTAACGACACCACCATGCGCAAATCCATTGTTTTGCTTGAGATCATCTCTCATCTTAAGGCTCAATTCAGCAGTGCCTGCCTCAAAAACTTCCAGCCTTGCCCCCAAAAGCAAACTGAAAGATTGCTGTGACAAGATCTCTTTCCCTTCCTCTAACATATTGCTCAATTTTTATCTCCTTACCGATATTCCGCAAATCTCACGCTTCAACACGCCGGCGCATTCGCTTGTTAGACGTCTATTTCTACTTCCACACCTCAAACCGCAAAGCAGACAACTCAATTGCACCGTCAATGTAATGAATAGAACCATTAAGGATTGCGCTTGCAACATCTACGGCACGCTTGCGTTTTTCACGATGTATTCTTCGTCGCTCATGTTCACAGGATGCTTAACGAAATACCCTGCGTTGCGGATAACTCGGCCAGCAAATTATCTTTTGTCCAAATCAAGATTACACAAGTTCAAATTCTGGGCATGGCGTTCCTTGGTGGTATTTCATTTGCCAATTTTTCCCAGTGAACACCCAGATAGAAGAGCGCTTAGAAAAAGCTCCGATCTCGCCCGTTTCAGATACCCAAGCAGATTTATACAAAAGTAACTGAACGTAAGGCTCCAGCTGAATACAATCGTATTCCTGTGAGTGAATATAACCACGTGAAGGCTCTTCACTTTGCATCATTTCTACGATAGATGCATAGCCAAAAGTACGTCCAGAACGACCAACCTCTTTGAAACTCGGATGAAGTAACCTTGTTACTTCATCAAGATTTTGCCTAGTTTCGTATTGATGTAAGGCTATTTCCTGCTCAATCAAAATTTCCACAATTTCTCCAATGCTAAAAACATATAACGAATGACATGGACTCCCCCTCATCAGGCTCTGCCACGCTTGGTAAGTCTGACTACGAAATTATCGGAGGCCACCATGTCACATTTTGTCTATGGCATTGATTTAGCCTAATCATAATTTCAGTATCCACGGTGAAGATCACCAAAGCAAGGTGTTAATCCACGAACCACTTTAAAAGGACATCAATTCTTGCGGATTGCATGTCGCGCTTGAGTTCGGTGTTTTTCTCAGCACCGCAGGATGCGCGCCAGTTACTCTTTGCTGGCACAATGTATGGTCCGCCCCGTTTTTGCAACTACAATTTTAACGGGAGTGGTTTGCGCTAATGTATTCGGAGTCTCTCTTGGAAGCTCTCTCGCATTCCAGCTCCACGATGATATCTGCGCCAGATAATCCTTAAAAGAGTACAAGCATCTCAGTGCTATTTGTGCCATCAGGTTATCTATCTGGCCGATGTACCGTTATCGTCATCATTGTCATTGCAAAATGGGTGAATGAGTTTATTAGCAAGCAAGGTTGTTGGCGTTGAACGCTCGGTGTGAATTCATCACAGCCCAGGCGATCCGCACTAACTTGTTAGCCAGTGCGACAACAACGACATTAAAAGGTTTGCTTGCCCTCAGATTACTGAGCCAGGGTTCGAAGCATTTTCCCGTTGTTTCTGGCTTAGATAAGACAGCACGGGCGCAATGAATAAATAATGTTCTGAGTTTTTTATTACCCCGCTTGCTTATCCCTAATAATGTGGTTTTCCCACCTGTAGAGTACTGTCTCGGAACCAATCCTATCCATGCTGCCATATCACGGCCACACTTGAAATTTCCCGGAGAGGCAATCTCAGCCAAGCATGAGCTCGCTGTGATATGAGCAACACCAGGGATAGTCATAAGCAATTCACCGATTTCATTATCAGAGGTCATTTGGATTAATTTCTGTTCTTGCTTCTGAACGTGCTCAGTGAGGTACAGGTAGTGCTCGTGAAGTTCTTTTAACTCCAAGAGTAAAGCTTGAGGCAGTGATTGATTTTGCTCTGCAATCCATTGAAATAACTTTTTCATCGTTGAATGACCGTTGGGAAGACTGAGTCCGAATTCAACAAGAATTCCACCAATTCTGAGCATGGTCGCCGTACGTTCTTTGATATACGCCTCTCTTGCTCGATTTATGGTACTGATGATCTGGGCGTTTTCTGACTTCACGGCAGCAAAGCGCATTGATGGACGGGATGCAGCTTCAGCAATCGCCGCCGCATCAATGAAATCGTTTTTATTTGATTTCACATAAGGCTTTACATATTGAGGTGGGATGAGTTTTGCTTCGTGCCCGTAACTTTCACATTTTCGGGCTAACCAATGCGCGCCGCCGCAAGACTCAAATGCCACAGTTGTCTGCGGTAAATTAGAGAGCCATAAAAGCAGTTGAGCCCGATTGAATTTCTTACGACACACCTCATGCCCATGCTTGTCATGTCCGATACAGTGAAAAGTATGTCTGCCTAGATCGATACCAAGAATATGTAAATTGTCCATGATGGTGTAACCCTCCCCGAAAAACATGTCGCTAGTAATTAGAGCTTTTCCGTTTACACTGAAATAAACGGAGAACGCATGATGAAAAAATCACGCTACACAGAAACACAGATCGTGAAGATCCTGAAGGAAGTGGAGGCTGGCCGTAAGGTCAACGAAGTCTGTCGTGAATACGGTATCTCTGACGCTACCTATTACAACTGGAAATCGAAATATGGTGGTATGGAAGCGTCCGATGTGAAGCGGCTGAAAGAGCTTGAAGATGAAAATCGCCGACTCAAGCAGATGTTCGCTGACCTCAGCCTTGAGCATCGTATTGTGAAAGATATTCTGGAAAAAAAGCTGTAAAGCCAGCGGTTAAACGCGAACTCGTGGAGTATGTTCGTCAGCAATTTCGGGTCAGTCTCAGAATGGCCTGCCGCGCAGTTGGCATCAGTGATTCTGTCTATCGATATCAACCAGACCCTCATCGAGATGATGAGGTCATCGCCAAGTTGCAAGAAGCCGTAGAGCGATATCCTGCTTATGGTTTTGGCAAGTTATTTAAAGTTCTCAGACGCTGGGGATATCCATGGAACCACAAGCGCGTTTACCGTGTTTACTGCTCACTCAAGCTCAATATGAGACGCAAAGGAAAAAAGCGGTTACCGAAACGGGAGCCAGTCACGCTGGCACGTCCTGACGGGGTGAACGGCTGTTGGTCGATTGATTTTATGAGTGACGCTCTGGCTTGCGGCAGACGTTTTCGTACGTTTAATGTTGTCGATGATTTTAACCGCGAAGTGTTAGCCATCGAAGTGGACTTAAATTTACCAGCCCCAAGAGTCATCCGGGTTTTGGAGCGTATCACAGCGTGGCGCGGGATGCCCGGCAAACTCAGGATGGATAATGGTCCAGAATTTATCTCCACAGCGTTAGCCGAATGGGCCGAAGAAAATCGAGTTGAACTTGAATTTATTCGACCAGGAAAACCCACTGAGAACTCATATATTGAGCGCTTTAATCGAACCTATCGCACAGAACTTCTCGATATGTACGTTTTTAAAACGCTGAGTGAAGTTCGAGAGTTAACCGAACAATGGATGAAGGAATATAACGATGAACGCCCTCATGATGCCCTTGATGATCTGACCCCGTGGGAATACTTAGCAAGGTACGAAAGCAGGAAAAACTCTAATTTAGGCTGCCATTAAAGTAGGGAGGGTTACAATTGCACGTGCTTATAACGCCAGCCTAAAGCGGCTGGCAACGATCTACCACTAAACTCAAACACAACAGCCATAACTACCGCGGCTCAATGGGTGTGGAAACGACATGCGTTGACAGTCACTCTTGAGGCGTTTGTTATGGCGCAATTCTCAAGTTAGGCCACATAGCCAACCAACCTTTTGACTTTACTCGATTTTCGAAGGTCTCATATGCCCGCCTAGGATTATGTGAGATGAGACCTTGAAATAAACTCTCAAAACCGAAGGCTGATATACATTCGTAATCGTCGTGCTCGACTTTTCTTACAGCCACCGCCGTTTCTTTTTCAGGCCAATAGCTCATGGCATCCAATGTGCTTTGGTAAGGGTTGTCGCCATTTTGTAAGTACATCTTGGCTTGATTTTTTACTTGCCAATTGAGCTGGGGCATTTGCTCCAACAACTTGAGTTCAAGTGATTTTTCATAATCTGAATCTAAACAATTGGCATCGAAAAAAATGACATCAATGTCATTTAATGGCGTCAGCTTTACTTTGTGATGTAAGAAATCCCAAACAAGGTTTCGTACAAAACCTGCGGCTATATAGCATTCAGGCAATTCAAGCTGATAAACACATTCCAGTGCTTCAAGTCGAATAGGATCTTTTCTAATTAAATCAACGATAGGTTTCATTTTTACCTTGCGCTATAACGCCCGCCTAAGGGGCTGACAACACACAACCACTAACCCCAAACACTACAACTATAACCACCGCGGCTCAATGGGACTGGAAACGCTAAGCGTTGACAGTCTCTCTTGAGGCGTTTGTTATGTGGCAGCTTCCCACACCATAATAGTTGTTTCTATGTCATGATGCTGCGCTTGGTGTAAAACGCTAAAACCATGATTTAAGTACAGGGAAACATTAAAACTTTCACATTGCAGATAGAGCTTTTTAACACCAATATCGATTGCTTTTTCTTTTGCTGATTCAAGTAACTTGCTGGCGATACCCTTACCCCTATACTTTGGATTTGTGTATACACCACCAACCCAGTTTTCGTACTCTGGATAATTTTTGTTTTCACGAACTTTGAGCTCTAAAACACCAGCGAGTTCACTGTCAATATGAGCAACAAATGACAAGGGGATTTGGTTTCGGTTTACTGACTTTTCGATGACCTTTTCGAGCACCATTTCTTCGGTTACATTCGGAGCCATTCTCGCCCACTCATCGTAATACCACTTAGCTATTTTTGGTGCTTCAGACGGACAATCCGCTAGTAATGAAATTTCCATATTTCCTCTTTGCCACATAACGAATGACATGGACTCCCCCTCATCAGGCTTTGCCACACTTGGTAAGTCTTATCTTGCAACTACCGGAGGCCACCATGTCACATTCTATTTATGGCATTGATTTAGCCAAACATAGCTTCAGTATCCACGGTGAAGATCATCAAGGCAAGGTGTTGATCCACAAAACAATAACGCGGTCAAAAGTCCTTGAGACGTTTGCTAATATCCCACCCGCAATTATCGGTATGGAAGCCTGCGGTGCCTCTCATTACTGGGCCCGAGAACTGGCGAAGCTCGGCCATACGCCAAAGATCATGGCGTCGAAGTATGTGGCACCTTTCAGAACCGGTGCCAAAAATGATCTCAATGACGCCTTTGCCATTTGCACAGCTGTCATCCGTCCTTCAACACGCTTCGTCCGGATCAAATCGG
The DNA here is from genome assembly GCF_021432065.1 of Photobacterium sp. TLY01. Lineage (NCBI taxonomy): Bacteria > Pseudomonadati > Pseudomonadota > Gammaproteobacteria > Vibrionales > Vibrionaceae > Photobacterium > Photobacterium sp. TLY01. The sequence continues at coordinate 983,012 of NZ_CP090365.1, read as the reverse complement.
CCGACCAGCAAGCGATTTTGCTCCTGCATCGTGCGCGTGATCATTGGGTCCATGAACGAACGGCATTACTGAATCAAATTCGCGCCATGCTGGCTGAGTTCGGCATTATCGCGCCGAAAGGACGCCACGCATTACAAACCGCTATCCCCGAAGCGCTTGAAGATGGTGACAACCCACTCCCTGATCTCGCCAGAGCGATCATTTCAGACTGTTTCGGGCACTTGCTCATTCTGAATCAACGTATTGCAGACCAAGAACAATGCTTCGATATGCTGGTTTCTCGCAGCCGCCAAGCAAAGAAAATCATGAAGGTGGCAGGCATTGGACCCATTACAGCGACAGCCGTCATCGCCAGTATCGGCAAAGGTGAGCAATTCGATAAAGGACGGGATTTCGCCGCCTGGCTCGGGTTGGTTCCCAGCCAGTATTCAACCGGTGGTAAGCCAAGGCTCGGACGAATTACCAAAAAAGGCGACCGATATCTGCGGACACTCTTGGTTCATGGTGCACGTGCTGTTATCGCCAGTCTCGGCGATAAAACTGACCGACTCAGCTTGTGGTGCAAAAGTCTGGTCGAGCGTCGAGGGTTCAAACGGGCGATTGTCGCGCTCGCAGCCAATAACGCCCGAATCATTTGGTCGTTATTGAGAAACGAGACTGAGTATCAACTGATATAAAATTGAGCATGTTTTTGTACAGCGGAATCAATTGCTTCACCGGATCATTGCAACAGCCAATGATGATATAAGGTTCAGACCTTTTGCGGGAAAACCTGATAATGCGGCGGGCACGTTTGATGCCTTCTAACGAATGAGGAACCTCAACCGAGCAGGGTCATCAGGGTCATGGCATCAATGCCAATCAACAGACCGAATGTAAAGCGGCAGTCCCAAACCTTATAGAACCTGACGCTGTTGTTGACAACCGGGGGAGTCCATGTAGCCCGCCTAAGGGGCTGGCAACGCATACCGCTAAACTCAAACACAACAACCATCACCACCGCGGCTCAATGGGACTGGAAACGCCACGCGTTGACAGTCCCTCTTACGGCGTTTGTTAGCAATCAGACTCAAACATCATTGGAATATCAACCATTCCATGACGGTTTCTGATTCCTTCTGTGCGTTTAAAACCGAAACGCAAATAAACGTTTTCCGCATTTACCGCAGAGTTAACAGTAAAGGCACCTCTATTCCCGTTTTTTACTGCTTCTTTTTTTAATTGTTTCCCACAATTTTCGGGAAAGTCCTTTACCTTGAAAATTATCGTCTACGAATAGATGGTACAAGTGTGAGTTGTCTCGAATCCCAGCCACACCGACCACTTCATTGTTCGTTGTTACTGCGACAACATAGTCATAATTTGTGGATAGATATTTGCCGATGCTTTCCTCTGACATTGAATCGAGCAAAATATCGTGGACAGACGCATCACAAGTTGGGCAAACATATTTTGCTGTTAAAGGTAAAATCAATTCACTGATTGACTTCGCATCACTGATTTCTGCTTTTCTGATATTGATGCTCATTATTTCTCCTGATTGCTAACGCGCTGCTAAGTGGCTGCCAACATGCCACAAAACTCAAACAAACCACCGTAAACACCAAACCCAACCAGAAGTAAAACCGCCGAGCGTTGGCAGTTGATGTTCACCCGATAAAACGGACACACATTGTTGTTAAGCGGCTTTCTCGTACTGTATCGGAGATACATAATCGAGGCTACTGTGCAGCCGCACCCTGTTGTAAAAATACCGGATGTAGTAATCCACCTGTTTCCTCAACGATTCGAGTGAACCGAAGTTGCTGGCATGGATCAGCTCAGCCTTTAGCGTCTTGAAGAACGACTCCACTTCCGCATTATCGGTACACTTACCTGGCCGGTTCATGCTGTGACGAATGCCATAATGAGTCAGCCAGCGCTGCATCATCAAGGCGCGGAACTCTATGCCCCGGTCGGTATGCAGCAGTAATCCCGGTCGTGGTTTTCGCTGCTTCAGCGCCCGGGACAAGGCCGTGGTCGACAATCGCGCATTGAGTTTGTCATCTAGTGCCCAACCCACGATTTTACGTGACCACAAGTCGACTATCACCGCCAGAAAGACATGCCGGCGGCCCAGGCGGATATAGGTGACGTCACTTGACCACTGCTGATTGGGTCCCGTCGGTTTGCTTTCCTCCAACCGGTAGTTGGGCAGTACTTTCAGCTCTGCCCGGCGTTTGTGCATGCGTCGATAAACACACTCCACTCTGGCCTTGAGTCCGGCTTCCCGCATCAGTCGTGCCACGCGCTTAACCCCAACGCGAATGCCTTCCTGACGTAGAGCCCGGTGTACTTTCGGACTGCCGTAACGTGACTTTGAAGCCGCGTGAATACGATGGATATCAAGCAATAGTGCGTCATCCTGTTGCCGCCGCTGGCTTGGCTGCCGCTTGAGCCAATCGTAGTAACCGCTGCGCGAAACCTGGAGCCTGGCACAAAGCTGCCTGACCGGCAGCGATGCCTGATGATGCTTTATGAATCGGTACTTTTGCGCCGTTCCTCCGCCTGGAAACGGTGCCACTTTTTTAAGATATCGTTCTCCATCTCAAGCTCAGCGACCCGCCGTTTCAGACGCTTCAGCTCATCCTGCTCTTGCAGCTTGCCTTCGGGCGCCGGGGTCTTACGGTGTTTTGTCATGCCGAATTTTCCTTCTCGATACTCTTTGCGCCAACGAGACAACATGAAGGGATGGATGTCCAGTGCTTCCGCAACTTCCTTCACACTCCGGTGTTCTTCATGGCTCCAGAGAACAGCTTTTATCTTGAAGTCGTTGCTGTACTGCTGGGTTCGCTTTCCCGTTTTGTAAGCTGGCATGGCTCACCTCTCTACGTTATCGAGGTGTGTCCGTTAAAGCGGGTGAGGTCCAAGTCCGGCTTAAGCAGTTTGTTATACGCATTTATGCATGCGCTCAAGGAGTTCCGTGACTTTTTTCCCCATAGCTTCGTCTTGCGCGATCTGAGCTATTGCAGCATGAGATAGAAGAGTAAATAGGCATGCTTCACGCACAAGTAACTCTATAACCTCTGGGTCATTTTTAAACCCAATAGTTTCTCCGTCAAACCGGTAGGCGATTTGAGTACTTTTACCATGTGACAAACTATCTAGTATATTTTTAAGTGAACTTTTGGCATAACGAGTTAAAAAGCTATAGTCTTGAGAATCCATAATCAACTCATCGACCAGAGTACTTAACGACTTACCCTTCTTGTTACTATTTAATGTGTTTGAGACTTCTTCATCACTTGCGCAATTCAATACCCAGCTACCACGTATATACGCTTCCACACATGAACGATATAAAGCAGCAGAAGAGGAATGTCTGCCTAAGTCACATAAGATATCAATTGACTCTGCATGTTCATGACAAAGATCAAAGAGAGCTATTGCAGCAATATTACGCGGAGATCGCATGAACTCAGCGTCAACCGTTAACACGTTGCAATCTCTAATAATTAACTGAAATTCTTCCACTTCCGTACTCCAGCGTATAACATTTTATTCAACGACACCATGTCGTATAACTCTGTCATATAACTCTTTCAATCAGGAATAACTTAAGTGATTGATTATATTGAACCAAGTGCGCTCAACCAGATAGATCTATCAGTAATATACACGACATCATGTCGTATATCTTACTCAATCGCCTGATGCTACCCAATTGATATTATTTGATTTTTTCTATTTCATGACTTACCGCAAAAATCAACGACATATACGCTTGTGAGAAAAACGACATCGCTCACTTACCCAATAAAGAGAAACTATAGAATTGCACACACTGCATGGATTTCCGCCTGCGCGGAAATTACAGTAAGCCATTGAATTATATTTAATTTTAATAGAATTTGGCGTGTGCTATAAAGCAGAAATGAAAAGTTTGAGGCTTGCCTCTCCCCAAGGGAAAAATTCAGGACGAATTTTTAGGTTGTCGGCGCCGGGAGCGCCTACAACCGACCGGACCACACCAAAGAATAAAAAGGCATTTCTGGGTACTCTTTTTGCCTTAAAAGAGTACCTGGCGCGCATCAACCCATGTCAAATAAACCACAGAACCCAATGCGCGACATACTCACCCAGCCACCAAAAACGCACTCGCTTTGTGGATTCCCGCCTGTCGCGGGAATGACGACTTGGTGATATATATTGATGGTACAAAATCAGGGAAAAATTCAGGACGAATTTTTAGGTTATCGGCGTCGGGAGCGCCTACAACCGACCGGACCACACCAGAGAACAAAAAGGCATTTCTGGGTACTCTTTTTGCTGGAAAAGAGTACCTGGCGCGCTGAGTACAATGCGAAGGGATGCTTCAGACTCAAGCGCGACAAACAAACTCCCTCAAAAGAGGCCATAAAAACTCAAGTACGATACAGCACCTTAATAATGTGATACCCAAACTTGGTCTTCACCGGACCGATCGGCTCAAGCACTTTGCCGGTGAATACGGCTTTATCGAATGCCGGTACCATCATGCCTTTGCGAAACTCACCGAGATCGCCGCCGCGCTTACCGGATGGACAAGTCGAGTATTTCTTTGCCAGCGTCTGGAACTTGGCGCCTTTCTTCAGTTGCTGCAAAATATCGTCAGCTTGTTCTTTGTGTTTTACCAGAATGTGCAATGCTGCTGCGGTAGAGGCCATAATACCCGCCTTATTTTGTCTGAGTCTTGATGGGCGGCAAGTGTGCGACAAATCACATCATCTGGCAAGTTTTCGCTTTATACCTGCGCGCTCAGCGCCACCACGATTATGGCCAGAAAACCAGATTCACCATTCTGAGGATGATCGCCAGAATGACAGCGGCCACCCCGGCACGGTAAAACTTAAATTCTACCGTTGTCATACTGACGCGCTTGTAGAACATCGTCATCACCCCACCCCAGTTGCGGGTGCGGCGTCCGTATTGCACCATGCTGGTCAAGATGAGGATCACGCCGCTGAGCAGCAATAGCCATTCGGCCGATTTTGATGCCATTTCCAACATACTGACTCCTTGTATCGCGTGGAAAGTCTCTTTTCTCATCACAGTGACGAAAACCCGGTACGTGAACAATTAGACTAAGGTTGGAATGCCTGATAAGCGGGAGCTGGATCACCGAATAACATGCACATAACTGTGCTTTGGTGTACACTCCTGCCCCCAATGTTTATTGCCAGTGATATCGAGTGACCATGGACTTACTAGAAGCCAGACTCAAAAAAATTGACCGTCGTAATTACCGCAGCTATTCCAGCCTGCGGGGTCAGTACAACTTTGTTGATTACGATTTCTTTATCGATATCCCTCAGTCGGATCCGTTCGCGCCCGCAACCCGTGTTCGCGCCCGGCGCCAGTGGTCACTCACGGATCTGGCCTGGCTGAAAGAGCAGTCGGCAGATTATCAGCGTGCGGCACGTGATTTTATCGCCCGTCAGTTTGCCGATCTGGCCAAAGAAGTGAATGAGATTCAGATCGATCGTCCGGGACAGGCGGTATTGGATCGCACTGCTGTCGTTTTCGATGACGATGCCATTGAACTACGTTTCCGAGTTGATCTCCCTGCAGATGGCCGCACCATCATTGCCAAGAAAACACTCAACCTGCTGACCTTTACGCTGCCGAAAATTATTCGTCGTGCGACGATTGCACGTGAACTGCCGATGGACGATCTGCGTCGCCATTGTGAAACCGTTGAAGATCAGGTAGCACTGCGCGCGCAACTCAAAGAGAAAAACCTGATTGCCTTCGTAGCCGATCACAGCGTACTGCCACGCCTTGCCGGTAACAGCGAACAGCCGATGCCTGACGCAGTGCCCTTCATCAGTCCGGACAGCCTGGCTGTTGAACTAGATGCACCTCATGCCGGCAAACTACGCGGTATGGGCATCCCCACCGGCATTACCATGATTGTCGGTGGCGGCTTTCACGGCAAATCGACCCTGCTGAATGCAGTCGAGAATGCTGTGTATGATCATGTCCCGGGGGATGGCCGCGAATATGTGGTTGCCGATGAGACCGCCAGTAAAATTCGTGCCGAAGATGGCCGCTGCGTTCACAGCGTCGATTTGTCGCCCTACATCAATAACCTGCCTATGGGTAAAGATACTACCTGCTTTAGCACGCAAAATGCCTCAGGTTCGACCTCGCAGGCAGCCTGGTTGCAGGAATCGCTGGAGGCTGGTGCTCAAACCCTGTTGATTGATGAAGATACGTCCGCTTCGAACTTTATGATCCGTGACGAGCGCATGCAGGCGCTGATTGCGAAAGAAGATGAGCCGATCACGCCTCTTGTGGATCGCATTGCTTTGCTGCGCAATCACCTGAATGTGTCTGTCATGCTGGTAATGGGCGGTTCCGGTGACTATCTGGATGTTGCTGATACTGTAATCCAGATGCACAACTATGAAGCGGTTGATGTCACTGCGAAAGCCAAAATCATCGTGCAATCGCACCCGACACAGCGCCAGCCGGAAGGCAGTGATACCATTGAACAGCCGCGTGTTCGTCAGCTGAACCGCTCCGGACTTCAGGCGCAGCTGGAAGAAGGCAAGTTTCGTATTCAGGTCAAGAACAAACAAAGTCTGCGTTTTGGCCGTGAGTTTGTCGATCTGCAGGCCTTAGAGCAAATTGCCGATGCCAGCCAGCTACATACTATCGGCTGGCTGTGGTGTCAGCTCGCGCAAATCAAAGGCTGGGAAAAGCAACCTGTGACTGCCTTCCGCAAGATGCTGCAGGAAGAATGGTTCCGTAGCATGCCGAACTATGGTGATTTAGCCAAGCCGCGTGTTGTCGATGTGATGGCAGTCCTGAACCGGATGCGCAAAGCAGAGTTTAAATAAATCACGCTTGTTCAGACGCAACACACGCTTTTCATCAGGCATACTCAGGTATGCCTGTTTTTTATTCACCGCTGACACCCCTTTCAGCCCATTCTGGGGAGCTGCTCTTACTCCCCTTTTTAATCAATGATTCTGAGAAAGTTTTCTGTGAGCCGATAAAAGGCGGCTTTTAAGAGAAAGCATAACCTTACCCTGTGCGTGTTCATCACACTGGACCAATAAGTCTGAGTGAACCGCTTTCCATTCAATTATCAGGAAGGTAAATCATGAATAACCAAAATTTAGCTTATATGATTCTCAATGATTCAGCGCGAATCACAGAAGCCATTACAACCGGTGCTGCCTGGGAAATATGGATGCAAGTCGAACTGATTCTTCTTTTCCGTCAGGCTGGCATACAAGCCACTCGTGAAGTGCCTTATCCGCCGCCCAATGGAAACTGGCGCTTAGATGCACTGGCTCAGGATAATGATGGGAGGTATGCGATTGAACTGAAAGTTGAAAGTGCAACGAACGCAGGTGCTGCCCTCCTTGTCTCGGCTCAGCAGGACATGAATAAAATCGTACATTATCCGGCGCCGAACCCCGGTTCAAGATGGGTCGTCGCGATCGGATATAGCGCAACGGCAAGGCATGCCCTTCAGGACTATGCCAATGACCCGGCTCACCACTCGATTTATCACGAACAAAACGCCATTGGTGTATTGGTGACCAACGTTTGACAGATTCAGCAGCGGGTCTGAATCATCAAAGAAACAATGGAACACGGCAGATTTAATTTAAAAAATAAGGGCATACTCAGGTATGCCCTTTTTACTAACTCAAATCCAGAGATGTGAATTTACACCAATGCCGCCAGTGCTTTTTTCACTTTTTCAATGCCTTCGGCAAGGATCTCATCTTCAATCGTCAGCGCCGGCAGGAAGCGGATCACGTTTCCTTTTACGCCACAAGACAGCAGAATCACACCTTCTTCCCGTGCCAGAGCCACCAGGGATTTGGTCAGATCAGCCATGGGTGCCCCAGTTTGCGGATCAACGAACTCGACGGCAATCATCGCGCCCAGATTTCGTACCTCGCCGATCACAGGGAAATCAGATTGCAGCGAGCGGAAATGGCTGGTCATGACTTCGCCGATTTTCAGCGCTTTCTCACACAACTGCTCTTCATCAATGATTTTCAGCACTTCCAGACCTGCAGCGCATCCCAGAGGCGAACCGGCATAGGTGCCGCCTAAGCCACCTGGCCCTGCAGCATCCATGATCTCGGCTTTACCCACAAGCGCAGAGATAGGGAAACCACCGGCAATCCCTTTTGCCATGGTCATCATGTCTGGTTCAATACCCAGATATTCAGTAGCAAACATTTTGCCGGTACGAGCGAAACCGGTTTGGATTTCATCGGCAATCAGCAGAATACCGTGTTTGTCACACAGCTCACGCAGCGCTTGAGCAAACGCCGGCGGCGCCTGATAAAAACCGCCTTCACCCTGCACAGGTTCAAAAATAATGGCAGCCACACGCGATGGTTCGATATCACAGGCGAACAGATCGTCAATCGCCTGCAGGCTGTCTTCAATACTGATGCCGTGGAACGCATTCGGGTAAGGCACATGATAAATCTCCCCCGGGAAGGGGCCGAAACCGGCTTTATAAGGGGCAACTTTGCCGGTCAGACCCATGGTCATATTGGTCCGGCCGTGGAAACCGCCTTTAAATGCAATCACACCACTTCGTTTGGTGTGCGCACGGGCCACTTTGATGGCGTTTTCGACCGCTTCTGCGCCTGTGGTCAGAAAGACGGCTTTTTTCGCTGTATTGCCAGGGGCGCGTTCTGTCAGTTGCTCCGCCAGTTCCACAAAAGAGGTGTATGGCGTAACCATGGCACAGGTATGGGAAAAATTATCCAGCTGCGCTTTCACCGCTTCGACAATACGCGGGTGCGAATGGCCGGTATTATTCACCGCAATCCCTGAGCCAAAATCAATATAACGATTGCCTTCGATATCCCAGATTTCGGCATTCTTTGCAGTTTCTACGTACAGCGGATTCAGGTTGCCCATTCCTTGTGCGATCACTTGTTGCTTACGTGCTTGCCATGCTTGATTGCTCATCACTTCCCTTCCTTATGCTTGAATGCCGCCAAAACAGAGGTATTTAATGTCCATGTATTCGTCGATGCCTTGCTTGGCACCTTCACGCCCGATACCGGATTGTTTCACTCCACCAAACGGAGCAACTTCGGTTGAAATCATGCCTTCGTTGATCCCCACCATGCCGTATTCCAGTGCTTCAGCCACTTTCCAGATCCGGTTGATGTTCTGGCTGTAGAAGTAAGAAGCGAGGCCATAAATGGTGTCGTTTGCCATGTCGATCAGCTCATCATCCGTGCTGAAACGAATTACCGGCGCGATCGGACCAAAAATTTCTTCCTGCACGATATCCATGTCATGCGTGACATCTGCCAGAATGGTCGGCTGCACAAACAAACCATCGAGTTGCTGTCCGCCCGTGACCAGTTTGGCACCCTGAGCAACCGTGTGATCTGTTAAGTGCATGATCTTCTCTTTGGCCGATGCATCAATCACAGGGCCGATCGTCACGCCTTCATTCAGTCCGTTGCCCACTTTGAGCTTTTCAACTTCAGCTTTGAATTTGGCAACGAATGCATCGTAAACCCCGTTCTGGACGTAAAAGCGGTTGGCACACACGCAGGTTTGACCGGCATTGCGGAATTTAGAAGCCACCGCACCTTTGACCGCCAGATCAATATCGGCATCGTCAAACACAATGAATGGTGCATTGCCGCCCAGCTCCATCGACGTTCGTTTAATGCTGTCGGCACATTGCGCCATCAGCAGACGTCCGACACCGGTGGAACCGGTAAAGGACAACTTACGAATCAGCGGACTGCCGGTGAATACCTTGCCGACCATACTGGACGAGGCATTCACCACCAGTTGAAGCGCGTCACGCGGAATACCGGCCTGATAACCTAATTCAGCCACCGCATAAGCAGACAAGGGCGTCTGATTGGCAGGTTTACAAATAAAGGTACAACCTGCCGCCAGCGCGGGGGCCGCTTTACGGGTGATCATCGCAATCGGGAAATTCCAGGGCGTAATCGCACAGGCCACACCAATGGGTTGCTTGATCGTGACGATGCGTTTATCTGTCGTCGGGCCAGGAATCGAATCACCATAGGTGCGTTTGGCCTCTTCTGAAAACCACTCGATAAAGCTGGCACCATAGGCCACTTCGCCTTTGGCTTCCGCCAGCGGCTTGCCTTGTTCCAGGGTCATCAGACGGCCCAGATCGTCCTGGTTCTGCATAATCAGATCAAACCAGCGACGCAGGATCCCAGCACGCTCTTTCGCGCTGGTTTTCGCCCAACGCTTTTGCGCGGTGTTTGCACGTTCAATCGCAGAGTTAATTTCCGCTTCAGTCTGAGTCGGAATATGGCACAGCACTTCACCATCAGCCGGATTGGTCACCGCCAGTGAGGTGTCGGATGGCTCGCAAACAAAGGCGAGCAGAGTACGATTCTTAATTTGCTGCATAATAAAACCTTTTCATTTGACCAGGCCTTCAGCCCTGTTTACTGGCAAGTGCGCCGGGGATTTGCTGGGTAATGCAATGGATATTGCCACCGCCCAGCAGCACTTCACGGGTCGGAATGCCGATAATCTGGTAATCCGGCAAAGCCGCTTGCAGAATATCCATGGCTTGCTGATCACAGGCTGAGTCCAGCAAGGGCAAAAACACCTTTTTGTTACACATCAGGAAGTTGGCGTAGGAGCCGCCCAAGCGTTCACCGGCTTCGCGTTTCATGCCGCCTGAAGGCTCAATGCCCGCCGCTTCCTCCTGTGTTAAATATAGCGGACCCGGAATCGGCAACTTGTGTACCCGGATACGACGTCCTTTGGCATCAGTACTGCTCTCCAGTACATCAAGCGCCCGGCGAGAGATCGCATACTGAGGATCCTCAGGATCGTCACACCAGCTCAAGACCACTTCGCCCGGTGCGATCACGTGCAACAGATTATCGACATGGCCATTGGTCTCGTCGTTAAACAAGCCATCCGGCAGCCAGATCACCTTGTTGATTGACAGATAATCGGCCAGACACGCTTCGATCTCTGTTTTGCTGAGATGCGGATTCCGTCCGGCAGACAGCAAACATTCTTCTGTGGTGTACAGGGTGCCTTCACCGTCAGTGTGAATCGCGCCCCCTTCCAGCACGAAAGGTGCACGATAGTAATCCAGCCCTAAGTGGTCGCAGATCGCCGCAGCCACCTGATCGTCGTCATTCCAGGGCGCGTACAGACCATCGACTGCCCCGCCCCATGCATTGAACTGCCAGCTGATGCCACGACGATCACCTTGAGCGTTCACCACAACAGTCGGGCCGATGTCTCTCATCCACGCATCATTGAGCGGCATTTCAACGATCTCGATGTCTTCCGGCAACATCAGTGCTGCCGTCAGGTACTGATTGGGGCTGACTGCCACACAGACCTTGGTATGTTGGCTGATGGCCGTCGCAACCTGAGTAAAAGCGTGCTGCGCTGGCTTCGCAGACTCACGCCAGTTATCAGGCCGCTCCGGCCATGCCAGCCAAACCTGTTCCTGCGGCGCAAACTCCGCAGGGAAATAATAGCCGTGTTCTGAAGGGGTGCCCTGTCGTTCCATGGCAGTCTTCCTTTCTAAATTCCGAGTGTATTACTTGCCCGTCAGGGAATTGATACGTGTGTACAGATCAGGACGTCGGTCACGGAACAATCCCCAGCTGTAGCGCGCTTTGGCTGTCGCTTCCAGATCAATGGTGGCATAAATGATGGTTTCTTCATCACGCCCCGCTTCGGCCAGTTTCTTGCCGGTATGATCGGTAATAAATGACGAACCATAGAAGGTGGTTTCAATGCCATCATCGGTTTCGACACCGGTGCGGTTGGCGGCAATGACAGGCACAAGATTGGCTGCAGCGTGTCCCTGCATGGTGCGCTGCCAGTGATCACGGGAATCCAGCGTCGGATCCTGCGGCTCAGAGCCAATGGCGGTCGGATAGAAAATCGCTTCTGCGCCCGCCAGCGCCAGACAGCGTGCCAGCTCCGGGAACCACTGATCCCAGCAGATGCCCACGCCAAACTTACCAAACCGGGTTTCCCAGACTTTGAAGCCGGTATCACCAGGGCTGAAGTAGAATTTCTCGCTGTAACCCGGACCATCAGGAATGTGTGATTTACGGTAATTGTCCATCACGGTGCCGTCAGCATCGATCATCACCAGAGAGTTAAAGAAGCTGTTGCCAGAACGCTCAAAATAACTCACCGGGATGACCACATTGAATTCACGCGCCAGCTGGCTCATGTGATCAATTAACGGGCTGTTATCGGTTTCTTCTGCCAGATCGAAATACCTGGCGACCTGTTCTTTGCAGAAGTAAGGAGCGGCAAAGAGTTCCTGCAGCACCACAACGTTCGCGCCATTGTCGGCGGCTTCTTTTACCGCCTGGCTGATCTTTTTCAGGTTATGATCGATATCCCACGACATCGAAAGCTGCACTGAAGCAAAAGTCACTGTCTTTGACATTGTTCTCTTCCTTTTCCAATCCTTAGATAGCGAGCTTGTCGCGTAAGTTGTAGTAAGCGGCCCCAAGCGCCGTAAACGGCACCTGGAAATGGCGCCCGCCCGGGAAGGCGTAGTGACGCAGAGACGCAAATGCATCAAAACGCTCAGCATGTCCGGTTAACGCTTCGGCCAGCAGCTTGCCGGCAAGATGCGTACAGGTAATGCCATGGCCGCTGTATCCTTGCAGGTAGTAAATGTTGTCAGCAAAACTGCCAAATTGCGGCATCCGTGAATAGGTCAGCAGGAAGTTACCGGTCCAGGCAAAGTCAAGTTTCACGCCTTTTAACTGAGGGAAGACTTTTTCCATCTTCGGACGGATCAGTTTCTCTACGTTAGCCGGATCACGGGCGCCGTACACCACGCCGCCGCCAAACAGCATGCGGTTGTCGCCGGTAATGCGGAAGTAATCCAGCAGGTAATTGCAGTCTTCTACGCAGTAACGCTGCGGCAGCAACTCGTCACACAGGGCTTCCGACAGTTGCTCGGTAGTCACCACCTGTGTGCCACATGGAATGGCTTTATTGCTGATATTTGGCGCCAGACCACCCAGATAAGCATTGCCGGCCAGTACCAGATATTGCGCTTTGACTGAGCCCTGGCCCGTATGGGCAACAGGTTTGGCACCTTTTTCGATTCGGGTAACGGCTGACTGTTCAAAAATCTGTCCGCCCATCTGAATAATGGCTTCGGCTTCACCCAGCGCCAGATTGAGCGAATGAATATGGCCACCACGCATATCCAGCAAACCGCCTTCGTAGACGTCAGTACCGACCATAGTTTGCAGCTCGGCTTTGTCGAGCAGCGTCAGTTCCTTGTTGCCGTAACGTTCCCAGTTGGCTTTATGGTGTTTCAGTCCTTCAAACTGCTTTTTGTTTACCGCGGTGAACAAACCGCCCTGGCGGTGATCACAGTCAATGTTAAATTCTTCAATCAGGTCGCGAATGATATCGCCGCCTTCAAAAATCATGCTGCACAGCGCATCTGAGGTCTTTTTGTCGTAACGTTTCTCGATGACATCGACATCGCGGCTATAGCTGTTGACAATTTGGCCGCCGTTACGGCCCGTCGCACCAAAGCCTACTTTGGCACTTTCGAGGACCACCACTTTAAAGCCTTTTTTCGCCAGGTGCAGCGCAGAAGACAAACCACTGAAACCCGCACCCACGATACACACATCACATTCGATATTGTCAGTGAGCGTTGGAAACTCTCGCGTATAGTTCGCCGTCGCGGCGTAGAAAGAACCGGTATGATTAATCACAGTAAACTCCTTTTAGTACGACTCAAGACGAAGCCAAGTGGTTTTCACCTCTGTGAACTTCTCCAGGGCATGCAGTGATTTATCCCGACCATTGCCGCTTTGTTTAAAGCCGCCAAACGGAACTGTCATGTCACCTTCGTTGTAGTTATTAATCCAGACCGAACCCGCCTGAAGCTGACGGGCAACCCGGTGTGCACGGTCCAGATCGGACGTCCATAGCGCGGCACCCAGTCCGTAGGGGGAATCGTTGGCGATCGCAATCGCTTCTTCTTCTGTGCTGAACGGGATCACACACAACACAGGACCAAAAATTTCTTCACGGGCAACCGCCATGTCATTACTGACATCATCCAGCACCACTGGGGCAACAAAAGCGCCTTGTCCTGCAACATCACCGCCACACAGCACTTTGGCACCGGCCGCTTGGCCTTTGGCGACATAGTCCAGCACTTTGGCTTTGTGCTCCTGATCGATCAGTGCGCCCATCGACGAAGCCGGATCGAGCGGATCTTTCGGAGTAAAGGCGTGTGATGCTGCGATCACTTTGGCAACAAACGCATCTTTAATGCTTTCGTGCACCAGCAAGCGCGTTGCTGCGACACAGACTTCACCCTGGTTATAGAAGCAGCCCGATGCGGTTTCCGCCGCGGCTTTGTCCAGATTCTTGTAATCGGCGAACACGATGTTGGCATTTTTTCCGCCCGCTTCGGCCCAGACACGTTTCATGTTGGATTCGCCGGAACAAATCATCAGCTGGCGCGCAACTCTGGTGGAACCGGTGAACGTAATACAGTCCACATCTTCGTGGCGCGCTAAAGCATCGCCCACTTCATGCCCGAATCCCGGCAATACCTGGAATACACCGTCCGGAATGCCGGCTTGTTTGGCCAGTTTGCCAAGATGAATGGCGGTTAACGGTGATTTTTCTGATGGCTTGAGTATCACGCTGTTTCCGGCCGCTAGCGCAGGTCCTAATTTCCAGCACGCCAGCCAGAGTGGAAAGTTCCAGGGCACAATAGCCGCCACAACACCAATAGGCTGATGCGTGATATAGGCATGGACATTGACTTCCGTAGGCGCTACTTCGCCGTAAGTTTTGTCAACAGCTTCTGCGTACCAGCGAATGGCCGCGGCAGCGCCTGGAATATCAGTACTGTAACTGTGACTGATCGGTTTCCCTGTATCCAGGGTTTCCAGCAAGGCCAGGGTTTCGCGCTCCTGATCGATCAGGTCAGCGAACGCCAGTAATACGGCTTTCCGTTTTGCCGGACTCTGGTTTTGCCAGTCTCCGCGGTTAAAGGCACTTCTGGCCATCTCAACAGCAATTGCTGCATCCTTTCCATCACAGCGGGCAACATCAACAAGATGCTCATCTGTCGCCGGGTTGATTACGGCAAAAGTTTGGCCGCTTTGGGCATCCTGGTATTCACCATGGATGAATGCTCTGGCTTCGATGTCTATCCGCTGCTTAAGTGCGATCCATTGCTGTTGAGTGTTCATACGCCTTCCTTTCGGGGTTGGGACGTTAGAAACTTGCCGGGGTATGTGCGCTGACAATCCGGCAAAGTTTGTCCGTTCTGTTGGTAAACTTGTGAGGAATACTGGTATCAAACAGGTAACTTTCCCCTTCGCCGATGACATAAGTTTTGTCACCCAGCGCCAGTTCTATTTCACCTTCGAGTACCGTGCCGCTTTCCTCACCTTCGTGTTTGATGCTGATCAGTCCTGTGCTCGAATGAGGCTGGTAGACCTCAATCAAAAAGCCCATTTGTCTGTCTTTGCGGCCGTCGCAGACCAATTTCATTGAAACTTGCTCGTTGCCCATTTCAATGAGCTGATCAGGCTTAATCACCACCGGACGCTCATCAAATGCCTGATCTTGTGTAAAAAATTCAGACAAGGACATATCAAACACTTTCACTATCTTATGTAATGAACTGACGGACGGGCTCACCTTGCTGTTCTCAATTGACGAGATAGCGCTGTGGGTGATATCGGCTTTTTCTGCCAGTTCACGCTGAGACAATTTGTATTCTTTTCTTAGCTGTGCGATTTTTTTACCAATTGAGTCAGTTTCCATCATAGAGGCTCCTTCGTTTTGAAGCCGATATCATAAACTGATCAAACAAAATTCGTGAAAAATGGTTTTCAGTCGCTTGCCATTCTGGGTGCCACTGCACACCGATGAAGAATGGATGCGCTTGTAAACTAAAGGCTTCAATCAAACCATCCGGTGCAACCGCTTCCACGGTAAGACTCGGCGCCAATTGATTAACCCCCTGGCCGTGCAGAGAGTTCACTTCAATGTTATCCAGCGGTGCCAACCACTCAGCGAAGGTGCCGTTGTCAGAAATATTTACCGGATGAGCCGGTGAATACTTGATGACCATGTCATTGAGCGGGCTTTCCCTGTGGTCGTTAAAGCCTTCAACTTCATGCACTTTCGGGTGCAGTGATCCGCCAAGCGCTACATTCATCTCTTGAAATCCGCGGCAGATACCAAGGATAGGCACGTTCTCTTTGATACAGGTGTCTATCAGTGCAAATGACAAGGCATCCCGGCCTTCATCTTTCTTTGGTTCGTCATGCTCTGCACCGTAACGCGCCGGTGCAACGTTTGAGTGGCTGCCGGTCAGCAGTACACCGTCGACTAAGCCAATCAGTTGCTTGATTTCTTCAGCAGTAGAACCCGCCGGAAACAGTACTGGGTTGGCACCGAACTGCTTAATCGCATGAAGATAGAACTCATTAACACTTTGAATGCCATAGCCTTCCAGTGATTTTTTGCAGCATACAACGCCAATTACCGGTCCAGCTTTTGTTGAGTTCATCATGGTCTCTCCTGCCATCAGTGTTCGATTTATTGAACAAACCTAGCTTAGAGCACTAAGGGAAATCAACCTGCAATTTACAAAATTGTTACTAAAATTTGATCAACGTTCGATATTTCGAACATTTTAAACACAATTATTGCCATTTCTCGTTCATCTGTTAAATATAAGTTACAGGATGTATCCACACGAGGTGTTTCGTGAATGAACGGATTTAAAGAAGAAGTTAAAAATTTTAAACAAAAGTGGCCAGAGATCAGGTTTGTTGATTTGCTCTTTACCGACATCAACGCCACCCCTAGAGGCAAACGTATTCCAGTCGAAGCGGTTGAAAAAATTGAGAAAGGTGTTTACTTGCCTCTCTCGACTATCTCGCTAAGCATTGAAGGGAATGTGGTTGAGGAAGCGGGACTCGGCGAGGCACTGGGTGAACCAGACCATATCTGTTACCCGGTACCAGGCACACTGACCACCACCTTTAATCCTGAAGTCGGCCAAGTCATGCTGACAATGATGGATGAATCAGGAACCCGGCCAACGGATCTTTGTATACGCTCTGTTCTGGTGAACTTGCTTGAGCAGCTTCACCAACGCGAACAGTTCCCGGTTGTTGCGATTGAGCTTGAGTTTTATCTGCTGGATAAAAATCGCGGTACACATGGGGCAATCCAGCCACCTCTTAACCCAATCCACCATGACAGAGAATACCGTTCTGACGTATACAACGTAGAAAACCTGGATGATTATTCCGCGTTTTTACGAGATCTCAATGACGCTGCGGTTGCTCAGGGATTGAATACTTCAGGCGCACTGTCGGAATCGGCACCGGGTCAGTTCGAGATTAACTTTAACCACCAGCAAGATGTCGTTAATGCCTGTGATCAGGTCATTCTAGCGAAGCGGTTGATTCGTCAGGTCGCTCAGGCCCATGATTTCGATGTGACTTTCATGGCCAAGCCCTATGCTGACGAAGCCGGTAACGGCAAACACATGCATCTGAGTGTGGTCGATAAAGACGGCAGGAACCTGTTTTCCGATCAGGAAGGCGAAGCCAGCCCGTTTTATTATCAGACACTGGCCGCCATGCTGGCCATGATGCCGGATTCCATGGCACTGCTTTGCCCGAACGTGAATTCATACCGCCGTTTCTCGGCCTCTATGTACACACCCACACATGCCAACTGGGGAGAAAACCACCGCGGGGTTGCACTCAGAATACCAATGAGTGACAGCCACAACCGCCGTATTGAACATCGTATCGCTGGAGCAGACGTCAACCCGTATGTGCTTGCTTCAGTACTCTTGGCTGGCTTGCTTGCCAGCGAACGTTTTACTTTTGAGCAATGCCCACCACAACTGGCAGACAATGCGGTAGAGTTACCTCTTCGCATGCCGGACGCACTAATAAAGCTTGCATCAAGCGAGCTAATGTCGATGTACCTACCGCAATCATTTATCTCGCTTTATCTAGCATGCAAGCAACGTGAACTGGCGGACTTTGAAAAAGCCGTCACACCACTGGAAATTGAGTGGATGCTTCATTCAGCGTAACTGAAAGATAGGAAAGGAATTCTTGTATGACAGTGAAAACACCTGCATTAGATGCGCCGCAGAAGCCAAATGCGAAGAGCATGTCGGCTATTCTGGCCATTGCTGGCATCATCGGCACTTTTGCCATGATTGGTAACACCCATGAGACCGGAACGCCTTATGGCTGGTACAGTTTATTACCAACCCTTTTTGTTCTGGCCGTGGCGTTACTGACTCACCGCACCGTAGAGGCTCTGTTCAGTGGAGCAATCGCGGGTCTGATCATGATCGATCCTCAGCAAATCGTCGGTAATGTCGTCGATATGTCGATGACAGTCATGATGGATGAAACCATTGCCTGGCTGATTCTGGTCTGTGGCTTAATGGGTGGTTTGATTACCATGCTGGAAAAAGGCGGCAGTATCCTGAGTTTCAGTGAAGCTTTGGTCACTAAAGTCAAAAGCAAACGCCAGTCAATGGTGCTGACCTTCGTTTTGGGTATTCTGGTCTTCATTGATGACTACCTGAATGCGATTGCGATTTCATCATCGATGAAGCGCATTACAGACAGCTACAAAATCTCCCGTGAGAAACTGGCTTATCTGGTCGACTCCACTGCCGCACCGGTTTGTATCCTGCTGCCAATTTCCACCTGGGCGATTTTCTTCAGCTCACTGCTGGAAGATAACGACATTGCCGAAGCCGGCAAAGGGATCACGGCCTATATGGAGGCGATTCCTTACATGGCATACGGCTGGGTAACACTGCTGGTTGTATTCCTGGTGGCGACTGGAAAGATCCCTGATTTGGGCGCGATGAAGGCCGCAGAAAAACGGGCACAGAATGGCCAGGTGCAACCTGACGGTGGCGTTGACATTGCGCTGGGTGAAGATGTGAAAGCGCATCCTAACTCAACCATTGGCGTGCTGAACTTTGCCTTGCCTATGATAGTGCTGGTTGCCGCAAGCTGGTATTTCGATATTGATTTGCTGGCTGGTGTCTTCGTTGCCATGATTTTCACCATGTTCCTGTATGGCGTACAACGCTTGATGCCGGTGAACACCATGTTTGAGGCTGTCTATGACGGTATCAAAATCATGATGCTACCTCTGGCAACCGTTATCGCCGGTTTCATGCTGAAAAACGTCAATGACCAGTTGGGCCTGACAACGTATGTGATCGAAACCGTATCGCCTTACCTGTCGGCACAAATGTTCCCTGCAATCATCTTCCTTGTGATGGCAGCCCTGGTCTTTGCGACCGCATCATCCTGGGGACTGTTTGCAGTCGCCATGCCGATTGTATTCCCGCTGGGTGCGCATTTGGGTGTACCGGTCTCTATCACCATCGGTGCCCTGCTGTCAGCGTCTGCAGCCGGCAGTCACTCATGCTTCTTCAGTGACTCAACGGTGCTTTCTGCACAAGGCAGTGGCTGTACCGCTATGCAGCACGCACTGACTCAGATCCCTTATGCACTGATTGGTATTGTTGCAACCGCTGTGTTCTTCCTGGTTATCGCCTGATAACCATGCACGCCTGATAACAATGCAACACCCTAGCCCAAGAAAAACCGCCACCCTTAACAAGGTGGCGGTTCTTTTTATGATTCACAGATGAGCAAATCCGATCAGTACAGAACAAGCCGGATCGTTAACTGACTTTTTCCAGCGATTTCACTTCTTCATCGTCATCTATCATTGCATCATCAATGAAATGCGGTGAGTTATTGCTGTTTGCTTTGTCTTTCCTACGCTGCTGGCGATGAACGCCCAGCGCCAGCATGCAAGGGGTGATGACCAGCGTCAAAACTGTTGCAAAGGCCAATCCTCCCGCCACCGCAGTGGCAAGCTGTGCCCACATTTGCGTCGACGGCGCGCCGAACTCCACTTTGCGCTGGATCAGATCCACATTCACCATCAGGACCATAGGCATCAAACCTAAAATGGTGGTGACCGTTGTCATCAAGACAGGACGCAAACGCTGGGCACCGGTGCGAAGAATCGCTTCAATCGCCTCCATACCCTGGTTTCTGAGAACGTTATAAGTATCAATCAGAACAATATTGTTATTCACCACAATCCCGGCCAGCGAGATAATACCTATCCCGGACATCACTATGCCGAACGGCTGGTTAAACACCAGCATCCCAAGCAGTACGCCAACTGTTGAGAACAACACAGCAGTCAGAATCAGAAAAGCCTGGTAGAAAGAGTTAAACTGCGTCACCAGAATAATCGCCATCACGGCCATCGCAATCAGGAAGGCTTTACTCAGGAAAGCCGAGGCTTTTTCCTGCTCTTCATTCTCCCCTCTGAGCGTAATCTGCACCCTGGGATCCAGCCCCAACTCGGGTAGCCGCGCCATGACTTCGGGAATAACTTTACTTAAGTTGTATCCGGGCGCCATGTCAGCCGTCACAGACAGCGCCTGCCGTCCATCCACTTTCTTGATGGTATCCAGTTTATTGGCAGCCTCAAGGGTACTGAAATTACTGAGCGGAATTTGCCCCTGCGCCGTTTTCAGGCGAAGCTCTTCCAGGCGGGTAATATGCCGGTACTGTTCCGGAAAGCGCACACGAATATCCATTTCATCATCAACGTCATCAGCTCGGTATTCGCCGAGCGTTAACCCTGTTGTGACAAACTGAACATTATTACCCACCAAAGTGGCATCTGCGCCAAACCGCGCGGCATCGGCCCGATCCACTTTGATCTGCCATTCGATACCCGGTTTAGGTCCGGTATCATCAATGTTGGTAAAGGCAGGGTTGGATTCCAGCTCTTTGCGGACTTTCGCAACAGTGTCTTTGAGCAGCTCAGGAAAACGCGAGCTGATTTGCAGGTTGATATCTTTATCACCTGTCGGAGGGCCAGCCTGATCTTGTCGCACTTCAATTTCCAGTCCGGCAAGCCCGCCCGTGCGCTGCTTAATCTCTTCGATCGTTTCCGCCGCCGGACGTCTGTCCTGCCAGTCAATCAGGTTAACCCGGAGCATACCAATCTGGTCATCGCCACCCGAGCGCGCATACAGGGTTTCTACCTCTGGTAAGTTCACGATCTGGCGTTCCACCTCTTGGATCAGGCGATCTTTTTCTTCAATAGAGAGATCGCCCTGAGACCGAATGACTATATTAAACCCTTCAGGTTCTACCTCAGGAAAGAATTCCGTTCCATTGCCGGCTTTACCGTAAAGTAGAATAACCGCAAACGAGAACGCCAACGCGCCGAATAATACCCGCCATGGCCGCTTGACTGCCGCTTTAAGTACCCGGACATAATGACCGGTGAAACCTGGCAGGTGCTCAATATCCCCTTCTTCAGCTTCGATCAGCTGCTGACGTTTTTCAGCAGAGATGGGGCGCGGCTTACCAAACAAGCCCCCTAATGTCGGCACAAAAATCAATGCCATCGCCAAAGAGGCAACTAAGGTCATGATCAGAGTCAATGGCAGAAATTTCATGAACTCGCCCATGATTCCCGGCCAGAAGAGTAACGGGCCAAAAGCGGCTAGCGTTGTTGCGGTGGAAGCAATGATCGGCCATGCCATACGCTTCGAGGCCTTTTTATAGGCTTCATAGCGCGGCGTGCCTTCACTCATTTCACGGTCGGCGTATTCAGTGACCACGATGGCGCCGTCTACCAGCATGCCAACAGCCATGATCAGGGCAAAGAGCACGACCATGTTGACCGTATAACCCAGCACAGCCAATGCCAGAATCCCGGTCAGGAATGAGCCGGGGATAGCAATACCCACCAGCAATGCCGTTCGTGCACCAAGAATGGCGATAATGACAATAACCACCAGTAAAATGGCAGACAGCACATTGTTTTGCAGATCATTCAACATGGTTTTGACATGTTTTGACTGATCGCCGGTGTAATCCACCGTAATAGTTGGCGGCCAGAATTCGCGCTCACTTTCAATCAGGGCCTTGACGCCTTCGACGGTCTGAATGATGTTCTCGCCCGGCCGCTTTTTGACTTCCAGCGATACGGCAGGTTTGCCGTTCACACGGGCATAGGACTCTGCATCCTGAAACGTCCGGCGAACGGTTGCCACATCCCCAAAAGTAATCACTTTATCGCCGGATACTTTGACCGGCATTTCCATCACATCTTTGATGTTGTCAAAGACTGATGGCAGCTTGATCGGAAAGCGTCCCTGTCCGCTGTCAAGCGTACCTGCTGCCACAAGCCGGTTATTACGGGCGATCAGGTTATAAATATCCTGCTGGTCCAGATCGTAGCTTTCCATCAACAGCGGATCGACCAGGATCTCAATCATGTCTTCCCGATCACCACCGATATCGACTTCCAGCACTTCCCGCATGCTTTCAAGCTTATCTTTCAGATCGCGGGCGATAGTAATCAGCGCCCTCTCTGGCGCTGTGCCCGACAACATGACTGTGATGGCCGGGTTTTCAGAAGCCATGGTGACTTCATTCACCGTCGGCTCGTCTGTGCCGTCCGGCAATTTCGCCTTTGCCAGACTCACTTTCTCGCGGACATCCGCTAATGCGCTGTTGGTGTCAGCCCCGGCGACGAACTCCAGCAATACCGAGCCATGACCTTCACTGGCAGTTGAGGTCATTTCTTTCACACCATCGATACCCCGCAACTCCTTTTCCATCGGACGCAACAACAAGCGTTCAGCATCTTCCGGTGAAATACCGCTATGAGATATCGAGACGTAAATAAAGGGAATCGTAATATCCGGCTCTGCTTCTTTGGGAATACTCTGGTAACTCATATACCCGGCAACCAAAAGAAGCAGCAAAATAAGGACAACGGTGCGGGTACGATGCAAAGCGGCATCTATCATCCCAAGCATGCTCAGTTCTCCATCCTGATTGCTTCAACACGCTCGCCCGGGCGTACAAAACCCTGGCCAACGGTGATGACATCCACCATGCCTGAAAATCCACCCAGCCAGGTCCCGTCACCATCACTTTTCACGACGCGCACCGGGGTAAAGACCACATGATCTTGCTCGACGGTTTTGACGCCAAGATTACCGGCTTCATCGAGTGCCAGAACGGCAGGTGTCACTTTAATCGCTTCCGTTTTTTCGATCGGGACGATCAGCTCTGCACTCGTCCCCGCCAGTAATTGCAATGCTTCATTGTCGAAAGCCACCTCAATACGAAATGTATTGGTGGTTTCATTCGCCACTTTAGAAAGATAACGTACCTTGCCTGTGGCGGAGTGATCGCCAACCAATCTGGCTTCTGCTTCCTGGCCCAAACGAATATGCTGAATATCCGTTTCAGTGACATCCGCTCTGACGATCAGCGGATCGATATCCGCAATCGTGCCGACCGGATCGCCCTCCTGCACATAATCCCCCACTTCCACCATCCGATCATTTAGAATACCGCTCAGCGGTGCCCGGATCGTGGTTTTTTCCAGCTTCAGCGTCAAGGTCGCTATGGTTGCCTTTGCATCGACGAGCTCGGCTTCGGTTTGCGCTAACAGAACACGGCCCTGAAACCCTTTTTCATTGAGTTGTTTTGCTCCGTCGTATTCAATCTGCCGTTGTTTGAGTACCGCTTTCGCCCGTTTTAATTGCTCCGGCCAGTCATCCTGAGCAAGACGGGCAATGATCTGCCCTTCTTTCACCAACGAGCCACGCTGCGCTATCACATCAACCACCCGGCCAGCGACTTCAGCTTTAACGGTCGCCTGCCGGCTGGGCTCTGTTTTACCGTAGAGCGTCAGACTCCGAAAAACGGGTTCGGCTTCAAAAGTGGTGATTCTGACTTTAGGTACCGGCGCCTTATCCTGATTCTGAGCCTGAACAGACACACCGTTTTCATGACCGGATGTCTGATTCGCGGCGCTGTCAGTCTGAGACTGAGTGCCAGACAGCATCCAGCCAATAATTAAGACCGTAATACCAATGGCATAAATATAAGGCCTAGCCGCCAACCACCGTAACACGGTGTGTAGTCCTTTCATCATATTCTCCTTTTTTATGACGAAACGTCACCAATCGCTACAACTCAAGTCTAATGCAATTTCGCGCGATTCATTTTGTTATTGAGTAATCACATAAAATTGCGACTGTGAGATTGCACATGAAAAAGCAACGAATAAATCAAACTGAATTCTACTGATGTGCGTAGAAGATAAAAAGCAGAGCTTCAGTGTTTTAACTGTATTGTTCTGAATATGTTAACTCTGATAAAAAACGGAATAATTATCCTGTCTGTATTGAATAAATTTATTCATGTTCAATATACCTGATTCATCGTTGGTACACGCATTTAGCAAGTTACATACCAAAAATACATTCCCATTATAATTCAATAAGATAAACAAAAGCTAAACTCAGAGCATGGCGAAATCAACCAACTCCTGGCGAAATAATTACTTTTTATATTCAGCCTGTTATGCAATTCATGTCTTTAACTACGGTGTAACTTATCTGCTGTTCACTCTATATATAAGCAGACTTTTCTCTGATACACTCCGCCGAAAATACAGGTGATGCTTTCAGGAATAAAGCGATGATCGAATGGAGTAAAGATCGAATCTGGTATCAGGATATGCCGTGGAAACGATTTGGCGTACCTGTTGGCTGTCGCATGACGGTGATACGGCTTAAAAACGATAACCTTCTGATCCATTCACCGGTTCAGCTCACCACAGCGATCCAGCTTCAGTTAGCCAAACTCGGTCGGGTTGCTGCGATAGTGACGCCTAATCTGAACCATCATCTCTTTCTATCGGAGTGGTGGCTGGCCTATTCCCAGGCAACCTTTTATGCCCCGCCAGGGCTTCAATTCAAGCGCACGGATCTGGTATTTGATGATGCACTGGGTGCTGAAACGCCAGCACTCTGGCGAGGACAATTATTGCAGACGCTGTTAAGAGGCAGCGATAAGGTTGAAGAAGTGGTGTTTTGCGATCCCGACTCGCAAACCCTGATTCTTGGCGACGCCATGGCCTGGCTGCGGAACAGTCACAACCCGGCAACCGTGGCCCTGGCATTCGCCAATGGCTGCTATTTCCACCCTGCGATGCCCCTCTACTGGCGTCACAGCTTCCACAACAAAACCCGGTTACGTCAGTCCTTACAGGAAATTCTGACCTGGCCATTTGACAGAATTCTGTTCGCCCATGGGCAAGTGATCCCTGCGAACGGCAAGCATCTCTTTTCTCAGGCTTTTCGCTGGGCACTGGCCTAGAACATTAACGCGCTCAGTTGCAATAAAGCTGTCAGCTTTTCACGCCACTATGAACCATGATAAGTGTATACCTAAACTACTTGATGATGCAGGTAGGCGGCAAGTGAATGAATCCCCATGAACATAGCTGAACTATGTGATTGGGCCGGGCTGGCGTTCCAGTGAATGAATGTAGCCAACACCGCTGCAGCTTCAAGTGGGGCAGGTATAGTGATGATGAAAACAGGGATTCAATGTGACTATAGCTGAGCGTTTGCCTGAACTGATACAACTTGAAGCACTGATCAAAAGTGAAGCGGCAATTCAAAACCGCATGAGCCTTCAGGCCAGCGAGTTGATCCGGTTACCTTTCCATGATCAGCATCTCCCCATTTATGAGTGCCGCTTGGGCAACCCCAGGCCAGGTTTGCCCTGTCTGTTTCTGGTTGGCGGCGTGCATGGCCTTGAACGCATCGGGACTCAGGTTTTACTCTCTCTGCTGACCAGCCTGTGCCGTCGTCTTGCCTGGGACAATAACCTGAAACGCACCCTCGAAAAAATGCAAATCGTGGCGATCCCGTTGCTTAATCCTGTGGGCATGGCCTTGCAACGCCGCTCGAATGCCAGACATGTGGATCTGATGCGCAATGCCCCGGTCGAAAGTACAGAGCGAACCGCGTGGCTTGTGGGGGGTCACAGAATCAGTCCCCGCCTGCCCTGGTATCGCGGTCCGGCAGGGCGTCCGATGGAAGCAGAGGCGCAGTTGCTGGTTGATCAGGTACTCAAACAAACCCGGCAAAGCCCGTTCACCATCGCGCTGGATTGCCATTCAGGTTTTGGGCTCAGAGACAGGATCTGGTTCCCTTACGCCAAAAGTACCCTGCAGCCTGTCTCGCGACTCGGCAACCTGTATCGGATCCGCGACATGTTTTTTCAGGCATACCCTCATCAGAACTATGTATTCGAACCGCAGACAAAACATTACACCTGCCACGGTGACTTGTGGGACTACTTATATGACGAAGCGGAAAATCAGGGAAGTCCCCTGTTGCCGCTCACGCTGGAAATGGGCTCCTGGTTGTGGGTGAGAAAAAACCCATTGCAACTCTGGCATCCTCTGGGATTATTTCATCCGATGAAAAAGCACAGAGTGCAACGGACACTCCGCAAACACCTCGTTCTGTTAGACTTTCTGATAAATGCGACCGAAGCTTATACCAACTGGTTCAGCCACAACGAAGATATTGCGGACTGGCACCAGGCTATGTTGCTCTGGTATTCATCAAACCATCAGGATAACTGCTCATGACTCACTGCCAACGACCTATTATCCTTTTGCGAGGCTTACTTCGCGAGCAAAGGCACTGGGGCAATTTCACCCAACAATTAAGATCACACTTTCCTTTCCGTAAAGTGATCGCGTTGGATCTGGCCGGTAACGGTCAGCGGTTTCTTGAGACGTCCCCCTCCACCATCAGTGCCATGGTTGATGACCTCCATCAGCAGTTACATTTTTTACACGCCCGGGAACTCGAAACGGAAAATAAAATAGAAGCCGGCACCTATGATCTGCTGGCGATTTCTATGGGAGGGATGATTGCGCTTGAGTGGGCAAGATTGTACCCGGAGGAAGTAAAATCACTGGTGCTGCTCAATACCAGTGATGGCAAACAATCCCCCTTTTATAAGCGATTACGGTGGCGGCAGTACCCCAATATCATCAGATTGATGATGAGCAAACCCGAAGAGCAGGAAAAATACATTCTTCGTATGACCTCAAACATGTACCCCGAAGATCCTGACACACTGAAAACATGGATTCGATGGCGCAAAGAATGTCCTATCCAAAGGAGTAATCTGCTCAGGCAACTGAATGCGGCTTTGAGCTTCAGATATAAAGATGTTCCGGATAAACCCGTATTACTGCTTGCTTCGCAGCATGACGAGCTGGTCGATGTTTCTTGCAGCCGTACGCTTGCCCAGTACTGGCAATGCCCCATACACATACACCCAAGTGCCGGCCATGACTTACCCCTTGATGACCCCGACTGGGTTTGCCGTTACTCACTGTCATTCTGGCAGGGTATAAAATAAAGGAGGGTTTATTGCGAAATGGACTCAGCCACCGTTCTGGCCAGCTTACTGTAAAGTCACACACTTCTTTGTTGAGTCCAGAAGAAGTCCTTGGCGTCTCAGTGTTGATACGTCACAAACGAGACGTTACCGATATTCTCAAAGATGACATTGCATACGTTGAGATTTATGCAGATGCATAACCATCGTAGGAGAATTTTCATGTCTTACAATCGCAGTATTTTCATCACATCCTTTACTGTTCTGGGCCTGATATTACTGCAAGGTTGCAGTTCAGGTGACGATGAAACCAGCACGCAAGCCCCTACAGCCTCGCCCATCGATAAGACGATGGACATTTATTTGCCGGCAAGAACCGATAAAAAGCCCAACACCAAAAATCCGGTCTTTCAATTTACCAATGTGGCCTATTTCCGTGAAAATCTGGAATACGATAATCCAGCTCAGTTTACAATTTTTGACGATGGTACTTGGGAATATTATGCCGAGCGTATCATCAATAAGAAAATAACTGGTGGTGAGGATAATTCCGGAGGCGCTTGGATCCAGACATTTTATGTGAAGTATTACAGTGACTGGGATCAGTATAAAAAAACCTGTGCCGGTTCTATACTCCATTCCAACAACTATGATCTAGCCACAGCTAAATACAATGTTGAGCTCAGAAATTATAAGCAAAGCGGCTTTGATAATGTGCTGAAAGATAAACTTCCTCAGATCCGCTGTATTGCGGCTTACCAGCAATGGCATCAATAGCATCAATAGCATCAATAGCATCAATAGCATCAATAGCATCAACGAAAATAGCCAAACTTTGCCCGGTAATGTCCAGGCAAGTTTGGCTTTACTCTTTGCTATTTACTTTGGTGAAGCGAACACCTGAGTCCAGTAAATACCGTAGGTACTGCCTGAGTTCGTATCAGACGCAGCGCCCATCTGGGTGAAACTGCCGTTCATGATGTTTTTGCAATGCCCTTCACTTTTCAGCCAGCCCTGCATCACCGCAGATACCGTCTTCTGACCTGCCGCAATATTCTCACCCACAGTTTTCCAGTTGTATCCCTGTTCGGTCACACGCTGGCTAGGCGATGATTTATCCAGGCCTGTATGGCTGAAATAGTCATAGTTGGCCATATCACTGGAATGCAGGTAGGCCGTGTGCTCTAACGTGGCATCCCATGTCAGGGGGCCGACGGCTGGCATCCAAGTGCTACCACAAGTCTGACCCTGGGCACGCGCAGCATTCACCGCTGTCAACATTTCATCAGCCAAGGATTGATCTGAGCTGCCTGTATCTGAGCCAGTGCCTGTTTGATCTGAGCCGCCTGTGTTGGAGCTGCCGGTGTTTGAGCCTGAGCCGGTAGATCCACCTGTCGTCTGACCGCCATCTTCAGTGGTTGGTCGCTCTGAAGAACCGCCATTTGAGACTGTAGAACCATTATGAGAAGTCGAGTTGTTACCTGAACCGCCGTCCGAACCGCCACATCCGACAAGAGCAAACACAGATAGAATCAAAACTGAAATAATTCGCATGGGTACATCCACTTAATAATAATAAGATCCTGATTTATAACGCAGAGGCCAAAACAATCAGTAGCCAGGGATAAGTCTCTGCAATAAGTAATCTTTACAGATGCAAAGATAAAATCAGCCAACAACGGGAGAGGAATATACTGACTGCGAACATCTGCTAGCAATAGTTGGCGTTTAAAAAATGCACATTCTGACAATCATTTGACACAAAAATATGCCAGTTTTTAAGCACACTGCCGAACTTAATCTTCATGAAACAAGCAGATAAACCACCCGTACATTGTTCAAAATACACACAACACAAGGTGATTATTTTTTGTTCGATTCTGACAAAAAACGCACGCAGCAAATTGGTGCAAGCAAGATATTCACAGGGAAAATGAGACGATGATTAGAACACCAAGCAGTTGGCGACTCAGGCCAGATCCTGCTGGCTGAGACTGACGCCTTTGATCTGCGCATACAGCTTATCGCCAACCTGAAGGTTCAGCTCATCTGCCGCCCAGGGCGTGATGTTCGCCGTCAGTATTGAGGTGCCAATCGCTAAACGAATCACCACGATATCAGCGTGGTATTGATGTGGCTCTATGCCTTCGACGGTGACAGGCAACACATTACGTATGCTGGTCTGCACGGGTTTGATTCTGGTAACGGAAATGTCATTGGCGTGAATTCTCACCCTGACCATATCCCCGGCAGGCCGGCGCACTCGGCTGACCCACAGCGGCAGATCGGGTCCGATACAAAGCTGGGTCAACGGATAGGAAGGATGATGTTCGGTGACTTTTAGCTGCAACACTGAGCTTTGTTCTCTGGCGCTGAGCCAGGGACGCATCACAGAGGAGGCCCATACATCTGTCAGTGCGCCATTCCCAATCACCTTGCCCTGATCCAGCACCACCATATGATCTGCCAGGCGAAGTATCTCATCCAGGCTGTGGCTGACATAAAGTACAGGAATGCTGACACTTTTCGCTAACGATTCCAGATAAGGCATCAACTCTTGTTTTCGCGGTAAATCCAGCGAGGCTAAGGGCTCATCCATCAGCAACATATCGGGCTTACTCAGTAACGCGCGGCCAATGGCAACACGCTGCTTCTCACCGCCAGATAAACTGGCAGGATAACGAGTCAATAAATGCGATATATCCAGCAGTTGAACGACTTCACTGAACAGTTCCGGGTCAGGCTTTCCGTGGTTACCATAAAGCAGATTTCCTTTCACGGTATAGTGCGGAAACAATCGGGCATCCTGAAAAACATAGCCAATCCGGCGCTTTTCCGGTGGTAAATGAATCCCCTGCCAAGTATCACAAAGCACGTGCTCGCCAAATGCAATATGGCCTTCATCGGGTTTACTCAGGCCACTGACGATATTGATAAAAGAGGTTTTACCCGCGCCAGAGCGGCCAAAAATAGCAATAATGCCCGACGCAGGTAAGCACAAGTCAACATCCAGTCGGGTTTGTCCAAGTTGCTTGACAAAATTCAGCGCTAGCATCAGTGACCCACTCTTTTTCGTGCTGCACGGGCCAGCCACTCTGCGATCACTAATGACAACAGAGCAATCATAATGGCGATCACGCACAGGCGGGCGGCTTCTGCTTCCGCTCCCGGTGTTTCAATGAAGGAAAACATGGCCAGAGGGATCGTTTGCGTTTCGCCGGGTATATTCGAGACAAAAGTGATGGTGGCACCAAATTCACCCAGTGCCCGCGCAAAGGCAAGGACAGTGCCGGTCAGTATGCCCGGCAACATCAATGGCAGAGTGATGGTCAGAAAGACTTTGACAGGGCTAGCCCCGAGCGTGCGTGCCGCCTGCTCTAATTTGGGATCGACATTTTCCAGTGCAAGCCGTATTGCTCTTACCATTAATGGAAAAGCAACCACAGCGACAGCCAGAACGGCGCCACGCCAGCTAAACCCAAACGTGATGCCAAACCAATCGTACAGATAAGCGCCAATCACACCCTGTCGTCCCATCATGACGAGCAGCAGGTAACCGATCACAACCGGAGGAAGTACTAAAGGCAAATGCACCAAACCATCCAACAGGGATTTTCCCCAAAATTGCCCTCTCGCCAATAGCCAGGCACAACCAATGCCTGCCGGCAGACTGACAATCACTGCAGTGAATGCAACTTTCAAACTCAGTTGTAGTGCAGTGACTTCATAGTCGGTTAAGGTAAAGGTATCCATGGGATGACTCAGAATGACACACTTCCCCTTGGTTCATTGACTGAAAAACCGTAACGCTGAAACACCTCAGCCGCATCAGACGTCTGTAGGTAGTCATAAAATCCCTGCGCCGATTTCGATGGTGTCTGCTGGGTTAATGCAACCGGATAGGTAATTGGCTGATGGCTTTGCTCTGGAAAGTGGGCAACAACTTTGACGTTTTTCGCCACCTGAGCATCTGTCTGATAAACAATACCAAACTTTGCTTCCTGCCTTTCCACCAGTAAGAGCGCCGCTCGAACATTGTTCGCTCTCGCCAGTAAAGGTTCGGCTTGTTGCCAAAGTCCCAATGATGTCAGGGCCTCTTGTGCATAAATGCCAGCCGGTACATGATTCGGGTCGCCAACGGCGAGTCGGCTACCCATTAATGCTTTGCTGATATTCCACGAGCTATCTAGCGCGACTGAATCCACCGATTCAGACTGATGTGTCACCAGAACTAACCGATTGTGCAGTAAATCTTTGCGTGACTCAGAATTGATTACTTGCTGCTCTGCTGCATAATCCATCCACTTGGTATTTGCTGACAGGTACAAATCCGCGGGTGCGCCCTGAGCCAACTGGCGGGCAAGGGTTGAAGAAGATGCAAACGAAAGCACAATATCATCGCCACTGGCATCTTCATAACTTTCTGCCAATTCACTCAGCGCATTGGTGAGCGAAGACGCAGCAAAAACCAACACCTTTTCCTGTGCAACAGCCTGCGACATATTCAGCAGGCACAGAGCAAATAAACCAAACCAAAGCTTTTTCATTCCCAGATTCCCTTCTAATGAACAAGACAGACAGAGTAAATCGGATAACTATGCCTGACAATCATTTCCTGACCATGAAGTCAAAAAATATTCCACCTGAAAAAGAGTCCTGGGCAATCATGCTTACATTAAGCAGCGATTGGCCAGGACTCTCGTCCTCCGTGTTTTGCTTTACGCTGAAAACTGCCTTTGCCTTTTCGGGCTTTTTCAACTCGGCTACGGAAAACTTTACTGGTGACGACGGCTTTCAGCGCATTGTCCATGATTGTTCCGCGACCATGATCGGTTTCAAAGCCAGTCGATGTGGCCTGCTCTGTGTGCTGACAGCACTTTTTCTTTGCCATGTTATGCTCCTTAGTTCGTCAGTGATTACCGGCAAATTTCAAACGAAGTGTACGCCTGACATTTAAAAATACAAGAGATTACCAAGATAAATTTTAGACTTCAGATTTCAAAAAAAGCGCTTTAATTTCTTGATGTTGCTACTTCAGATCCGGAAATACCAGGGTCAATATAGCGTTTATACAAATCCAGAAATTCTAATACGATTTCTCTCGCCACATCGGTTTCGCAATTGGTCAGGAAAACCATCCCAGTCTGAGTCGCCGGATTAAAAACCATCTCTGTTCTTATCCCCTTCACCCAGCCACCGTGATGAACAAATCCAGGCACGCCTTGATAATCAAATGTTCGCCACCCAAGCCCGTAATACACATTATTCAGCTTTGCCCGATATCGATACTGATTCGCCCGAATGAACGGCTTATGCAGAAGTGTGAGGTTATCAGCGCTCAGTACCTCTGGATATTGACCAAACTGAGCCAGCATCCACTGTGCAAGATCCTGTGCGCTGGCATTAACGCCAGCCGCGGCTGGCACACCATAATAGTAAGGCGCAGGTTTAACAGCTGCATAGCCTGACTTGGTTCTGACATGGGGAACAACTCTGTCTTCAGCCTCCAGAAAACGCTTTAAGCCAAACGTTGCATTGTGCATATGAAGCGGAATAAAAATATGCTCTGTCACAAACTGGCTGTATTCCATACCCGATGCCAGTGAAATCATGTCAGCGCTCAGGTTATAGACAATATTCTGATACCCGTAGCATTCACCGGGCTCACAAACAAATTTGACTCTGTTGAGGATTGAAAGAATTCGCTGATAGCTCACATCATTTTCAAGTAAGTCGGAATAGGCCTGAGGTACCAGGCCAGTCGTATGCGACAAGACATTTCGCAATGTAACAACTTTACCTAAATCCGGATCACTGAATTTAACATTTTCAAGGTACGGCACAACGTGCGTATCCCATTCAATCAGGCCGCGATCAACGAGCAGAGCTGTTGCCGCTGAAGCAAAAGTTTTAGAAATCGATGCCAGAGGAAACACGGTGGCAGAATCGATCTTTTGATCACCACCCACCTTAGTGACACCGTAACCGCGTAATAAACGAATCTCACCATTCACTAACACAGCTAATGATGCGCCAGGGATTGAGCTCGTCACAGCCTGATTCACAAATTTATCCAGCGCAAAAACAATTTCATCACCCGGGGCTGCTAATGCGCCCCGAATGCTTAAAATGAACACACAACACCACAACCAGGTCCGACAGCACACAACCCCACCTGACACCCTGTCCCCTGCACAAGCAGGTCATAGGGTAGGTATAATCTAAGAAAGTCAAAACAGGTATCAATCGCACACTATTCACTTCTTTTTCCTGCGACAATCTATAATCACATAGATGAAAAACAGATGTTTGTTGTCAGTCACATTGAGCCTCACAAGCCTATGAATCCGAACCAACGACCTGAAGCCAGCAATAGCCAGTGGCGAATCCTCACGCTAAACATAGTGATCAAGATCACATTACAAGGCAAAAGTATGATTTGACGCACACTTTACAGTGACGACATCAATTTGATTTATAATAATGAGAACTCATCCGATGAGTTATTTGAGATCAAGGGCACATTTTAATCCTGCTGCTGCGAAGCCGAGATTCAATATGCCGCCTCAATCATACGAAGAAAAAACGATAAAGGTTGGTAAGCATGAAAGTGGTCGACTTTCTCAAACAGAAAAGTGAAATTTTGGCCAAGCACCCATTTGAGCTGAAAGACTGGCTGTCGCCGTCAATTCGCGACTATTGGATTGAATTTCTGAACAAAGCCCATGTTACAGGTTGGGTGAAAGCAGAAAATATTGCCTCAAACGGCGAATCTGTACCAAAAACAGCAGCAATCGAGATTCATCCAGAAGCCGCTAAGCTGATGGAAGAGCTACTCGCATCGCTGGGAGAAGAGATTCACGTTGGCAGTTGGCTGACTGTCGATCAAGAGCGCATTAATCGATTTGCTGATGTCACTGATGATCATCAGTGGATTCACACAGATCCAGAACGTGCTGAGCTTGAATCCCCCTTTAAGACAACAATTGCACACGGATTTCTGACGCTCTCGCTACTTTCTGTGCTGACCGATAGCGTCGATCCTGACAACCAGAAATTCCCGACTGCAAAAATGACGGTGAATTACGGTTTAAATCAGGTTCGTTTCCCGTATCCGGTTAAAGAAGGCAGCCGTGTGCGAGCCCGCACTAAGATTCAGTCTGTCACGCCAATAAAACGTGGCCTGGAAATTGTACAGGAAATTTCCGTAGAAATTGAAGGATGCCGTCGTCCTGGTTGTGTCGCAGAATCAGTCGTTCGGCTGTATTTCTGACCGATATCTCAGTGCCCTACCGCTCAGACTTTCACTCTGTTTGAGCGGTTTAGCGCATCATTGTCGTTTTCCATGCAGCCACTCAGCTGTGACATAATCGACCTGCGAAAGATACCTGTTTCTTTCATCCCCATGCCTTTTTCGTATATTCCCTGAGTATCAGGCGCTTTTTATTGTTCAAGATCCCAACCTTAAACTGTGCCAGTTTAATTTAGGGTTCATTTCAAGTTTGATGTCCGTCGTTTCATTCACCATTCAGATCTGAGTGGTATACCCGATTGGGATTGATATTCAGGGAGAGCCAATATGATAAAAACCAACCCATTTACCGGAACGGATAATGATCGTGCAGCAATCTGGGATATGCTTGTCGCGCGTGATATTAAAGCTTACTGCGAGGCAGACTGGTCACAGGTCGCTGAGGACTTTGTGGTAGACGAATTTTATGCCATCAATGCAAACAAGTCAGATAACCCGGCAGCATGGACTTTTGCTTTTTCCTCCCTGGCAGACTACCAAGAAGAGTGGCTGCGTCAGGCAAAGGTCGCGCAAGAAACCGTGTACAGCGAACCGTTAGAGCCGGCGGTTCATGCTGCCACGACCTTGAATGACATTAGCATTGAGAACGGACGTGCAATTGCCCGTAAACAATTCTGTGGCAGCATCCAACGTGCAGATGGCGGGGCCGATGAACTGTTATGGCAGTCGCTTTACTACCTGAAACACACGGATGCAGGCTGGAAAATCTGTGGCTTTACCGGTTATTTACCCTATTCCGCATAAATTATCCGCCAGTGCTATAGCTGCCCGCCGTGAAGCGGGTAGCTTCTCAATGAAATACCGATTATAAAACACAGGCAAATAAAGGAAATAAGCCCGATAAAAAGAAAATGAAACCAAAACGGTAGTTGG
Source organism: Photobacterium sp. TLY01 (assembly GCF_021432065.1). NCBI lineage: Bacteria > Pseudomonadati > Pseudomonadota > Gammaproteobacteria > Vibrionales > Vibrionaceae > Photobacterium > Photobacterium sp. TLY01. The sequence goes on along the minus strand of NZ_CP090365.1, from coordinate 947,471 downwards.
CTTTCATTTCGTTCTGCCTGTCTGCTTCTATCTCATGATCCGACAACATAGATACCGCTTTTATCTCAGGCCTATCATCATCAAATGACTGGCTCTCTTTACCGCCATTCCAGACCATACCAGCAAGTAGCCATTGCAATGCAAACATATAAAACAGAACATCACCGCTGATACTAAACGGCTGTTCAACGTATTTATGCCCGACCCAGACAGCCCCTGCTGCCAGCAGATTACTCAACAATACATATTTCAGAAAATTCAGCATCTTCCTGTTCAGTTAAAATACATTAGAGACAGATTAATGATTGCGGAACCACTTTATCGCCTTTATATAAACAGGCAAGTGGATTCATTTGAGCTGGATTGAATTGCAGGTGCATATTAGCAAAAAACGACGCCATGCGCCGTTTTTATCTCTGCTTTCATATCTTGAACTTAACTTTCCATATCACGCAATTGATTCAGATACTTAATCCAACTTTGTGAAGCCTTTGTCGATTCTAAATTATCCGCTTTCTTGGCATGTACAATGGCCAGTTCAAGATTTTCTAATTTGTAATAGGCACGCACTTTGGCCAGCTCAATTTCCGCTTGCTTACCTTTTATCTGAAGTTTATCCAGTTCATTCAGCGCAAGCTGATAATGTCCTTCCTGAAGTAGAAGCGTCGAAAGCTGCCAGCGATACTGAGTATCTAATTGAACGGCTTTTCGCCACGTTTCTATGGCTTTATCCCACTCTTTTGCCATTTGCCAGTAAGTCGCCCGGGAGATCAATAAGTCAAGATGACTGTCGCTGTTGTCCAGTGATGCAAAAATCCGAGCGGCTTTCTCTGGCATTCCCTCTTGGGCGTATAGCTGCCCAAGCGTTTTCAGATCCTGCTGAGATAAGGCAACACCCTGACGCTTTGCCAGCGCTAACGTTTCAATCGCCTGTTTTCTTCTCTCCAGCCGCATTTCAATGCCTGCCAGCTGCCGCCACCAAACGACTTTCTGCGGTTCCAGCGTAATAAGACTGCTTAAGGTTGGAAGCGCTGACTGATACTGCTGCAGCTGTAGCTGAGCCCCCAGCTTTAATGATAAAGGCTGCACTTCTTTTTGTTGATGAACACGCTCATACTGCTGAATCGCTGACAGTACCGATCGCCACTCTTCAAGCTGATAATTGGCCTGGGCAATTCTCAGCCAGAGCTCATCAGCTTTTTCAGTCGCAGGAATCGATTGACTGAGTGGATAGTAATAGTGAAGAGCTTTTTGATATTGCGCCTGAGATAGCAATATATCAGCCAGCATACGTTGTGTGGATCTCAGATACTCGTCATCAAGCAAACCACTCTCAATCGATTGCGTTAACCGCTGAATCGATAAAGCCGGTTTGCCGTCCTGCCAGTAATACACACCCAGCATACGGTTAACAAACGCTTGATCGTACGCACGGGAAATATCCATCTCCCTGAGCAAAACAATGGCAGCGCTCACCTTATCTTCCAGTTGCAGTTTCTGTGCCTGCTGGACTTTGCCCGCTGTGTACTGAGACAGTTGGGCTGACAGCACAACAGGCGCAAATAAGAACGCTATGATAAAAGCTAATTTTTTCATCACTTACTCAGATTAAATTCCACTTTTACTTGCTGACCATACTGGGATAGCGCTTGACCGCCTTCTATCTTTGGTTGGTATTTCCAATTCTTTAAAGCGCGGATGGCTTCACGGTCAAAGACACGATTTGGCTCTGCCTCAACTATCTTGATATCGGTTGGCCTGCCCTGCGGATCAATCGTAAATGACAACACCACATAACCTTCAATGTTTCTTTTGAGGGCCCGGGCTGGGTATTTAGGCTCGACGCGATACAGCGGCATGGCCTGCTGATCCCTTCCGACATCTGAAACGGTCGGTAAACTGATAGCCAGACCTTTCACTGAAGCATCCATGGCGATGGAAGGCATGGTTGGCGATACCAAAGGTGTCACAGCACTTGCCTGAGCGCTTTTCGGCATAGCCTGTGGTGGCGGCTCAGGTGTTTCCGGTTTTTCCGGCACTGTCCGTTGTCTGCGCTGGGCTTCACGTTCCTGCTCAACCATCACCATATTAAACGCCAGCGATTCTTTTGCTTCCGGCAGTTGGCGATTTCCGTCATCAACCATCCAGGCCATAAATGTAAACAAGCCACCCGTAATCAGAAGCGCTAACGGTGCGGCCAATAGAAGCCTGAACATCAGCGTTTCTCCGCCGCCAAGGCGATATTTTTGACTCCGGCGCCTTTTGCCGCATCCATCACTTTGACCACAGTACCACTGTATGCGTGCTCGTCAGCCTGAATCACCAAAGACGCATCTGGCTGGTCTAGCAACAAGGTTTCCAGTGTTGCCTGTACGCGTTCAACATCAACAACACGCTTATCGATATACACGTCATTTGCCGAAGTGATCGCAACAAAAATACCCGCATCTTTCTGGCTGACCACATTACTGGCTTGCGGACGATTCACTTCAACACCGGACTCACGAACAAAAGAGCTGGTCACGATGAAAAAAATCAACATGATAAACACGATATCCAGCATCGAAGTCAGGTCAATCTGAGCTTCTTCCCGAGCGACAGAAGGGCGACTTAACCTCATCGTTGACTCCTCATCAATTTTTCTAATTTTTGCTCACGCATCTTGCATGCTTTTGCAAGACGGGCATGAATAAACATGCCAGCCAGTGCAGCAACCATCCCCGCCATCGTTGGCAAGGTCGCAAGTGAGATCCCCGAAGCCATCAGTTTCGGCTGGCTGCTGCCTTGATTGGCCATGACATCAAAGACGGAGATCATCCCGGTCACGGTTCCCAGCAGTCCTAACATTGGGCATATCGCTACCAGGACTTTAATCACATTAAGATTCTGAGATAAAGCAAGATGGGCTTCACTGAGCCAACCGGCGCGTATGGCATGCGCATACCAGGAGGTCTGATCGTCTCTGGCATACCACAGAGCCAGCCACTGCTGTTTTTGCTTGGGATAGGTAAACGCCAGATACAACAAACGCTCTGTAACCAGCAACCAGGAGACCAACACAACACCGGCCAGCCACCAGAGTATTTGTCCTCCCTGTTGCATGAACTGCTGCAGGGAGATCCACCAGGTTGCGGCAAAATCGTTACTGAACAGTGCCAGATCCATTACGCCGTGCTTCCTGTCTTTTCTGCTTCAGCAGCGACCAAGCTGATCCCCTGCTTCTCAAGAATACTGCGGATCGCATCTGCCTGCGCACTCAACAGATTATGTGCAAGCAGCAAAGGCATTGCTGATATCAAACCCAATACGGTTGTCACCAATGCCATGGAGATCCCGCCCGCCATTACTTTCGGATCACCATTACCAAACTGAGTAATGACCTGGAAGGTTTCAATCATGCCGGTTACAGTTCCCAGCAGGCCCAGCATTGGTGCCAGCGCGGCCAGCAGTTTCAACATAGATAAACCACGTTCCAGCCCCTGCTGTTCATCAACAATGGTTTCCAGCAACCGGAGTTCCAAGGCTTCAACAGAACGCTTTTGATCGGTGTCGTACACATTCAGAACACGGCCCAGCGGGTTGTTGCCTGGTTTTTCTGGTTGCTTCAGTTGGGCATTGATTTGCTGGCGAATCCAGAGCAACTTACAACCGCGATACAAAGCAATGATGCCGCCAATCGCCAGCAATCCAAGAATAATTTTACCTACGACACCGCCTTGGGACAGGCGTTCTGCCAAAGAGGGTGTATGCGCCAACTGCTCCAGCATTTTACCGCGAGATGGGTCAACGACAGCCATTTGCAAACCTGCTTGTTTCAACGAGGCAATCTGGCTGGCTACCGGGCCGTTCTCTGGTTGCTTCAAATACGGCGTCGCCACCTGGCGAATCCCATTCCAGGCCAGATAGCCCTGCTCACCAATCAAGCCAATACTGCCAAGGCGGTACGCATCCACAGTGGATTGATACCCTTCTCCGTTGATATAAGAGACAGACACTTTACGCACTTCCGAGCTGGCCGTGATCTGCTCAAGCATACCTTGCCACAACCCATTCAGCTGTTTCAGTGAAGGCAATGCCTTCGCATCAACGATATTGTCTACAACAGCAGCATACTGATGACGATCAGCACCGGTGACCGATGTTTCCAGCTCCGCCTGCAAGTCTTTTGCCGTCTGGCGTACCACGCCAAACAGCTCACCCAGACTTCCGGATTCAAGTCTTAGCTCTTCTTCCAGTTGAGCCAGTGATTGTTCGTTTTCGCTGAAAGAGCTGCTTAGTTGATCAATCTCAGTATTCAGTGATTCACGCTGAGCCAGCAGCGCATCTTTTTGAGCACGTATCTCTGCTTCTGTCTGCTTAAACCCGGCTTCACGGGCTTGATTGTGAACTTGTTCTGATTTTTGTGCCTGCCGGGTCTTTTCTACCAGGCCATCAACAGCCAGTACAGAAGTCGACACCGAGACAAGCGTCAGTGCGAGTGCTAACGTTTTCAGTTTCATCTCAGTTCGCCTCCAGATTTACAGAAACAGGAAGAGAGATCAGACCCGGGGCGATTTGTTTCGATGCCATAGCAAATGCTTTATCCAGCTCAGTCCCAGCCTGAGATTCCAATGATTGCCATTGATGTGTGCCGTCATTCCATGCCCAGTAGCGCTGGCCATCAAGGCTACGTGCCACGAAGGCCACACGGCCGAGATACAGCAGATCGGCTTCAATATTTTCCGCGTCACTCAGGGCCAATTTGCCCTGATAGACACCCAGCTTAGTACCGTAGTCCATTTCAATCTGGTAAGCCTCGAGAATACGACGATACTTCTCAGCGTCGCTGATATCGGCCTGAGCCATCATGAACTCCAGCTTTGCAATCCGCGCTAACCTTTGCTCTCGTTTGATCGGTTTGTCATCTTCTACCACAGATTTCAGACCATCGATCATTTTGTACATCAATGGCACCACACCCTGGCGGGTTTCTTTGATGCCTGAAATCTGCTCGCTCAGACTGCTTTTTTCTGATTCCTGGCTCTCAACCAGACGAGCCAGATGATCCCGATAGACGATCAGGTTTTTCACTTCTTCCTGCAGAGCTTCAATGTCAGCCTTCATTGAAAGCGTTGCATCTGCACTTTTATCAATCTTGTTCTGGCTTTGTTGGGCAGACTGATTGATTTTGCTCTCAATATTGCGGGCCACTTCAAGTGTATTGGCGCCTGCATTTATGCTCAGACCGAGTGCAATCACGGTCAGACTGGATTTCATCATGTTCATCTTGGAGCCGTTACCTTAAGCATCCTGTTCAAAAGCAAGCTATTGAGCCAACTTCCCATCACTATTCAATGACTCATTAAGCTGAGTGACTGGTCACACATCTTAGTTGAAAACAAATCTCATTTAAACTATAAAATCCGGAAATTTTGCTTCCGCCTCTGCCACAACAGCACGGCGCAGATCAGGCCAAATCACGCATTCAGAACAATCCGGATGGTAGACAGTGACCTGAAGAAACTGGAACGATATAATGCGCAGGATTATCAGTTACTCGGAAAGTAAAGTGTCCAATCTCTCCATTGAATCGATTCAACAACAGCTGTCTGACTTAGGCTTCCGCCCGGAAGGGATCAGAATTGTGACGGTTTCAGCGATGACTCCAGAGTTATTAGAAACTTGCACGACTCAGGAAAATGAATGTTTCTATAACTCTTACATGAATGTCATTTACCGCAAGGGAGAGCGGTACGTGTTAGGGTTTCGCTGCGAAGATCCGATCGTTGATCATGCGATCATTCGCTCAGGTGATCAGTATTACGATCCGACATTACAGGCGAATGGCGATTTCACATCCTATCAGTTTGCGATACTCACAGAATTTACCGTTTTCGATATGATGCACCATGCAAAGGCGAATAAGGACTTTCCACCAGATCTTGACTACCTGTTTACGAAAGCAAGCAAGTTCAAAAATGTGATTGCTGTCAAATAGCGTAGCAGGTGAGTCGGTTACTGCACCGTGCCACCTTTGTCTCTTCAGAGAATATTCAGTAAAACTTTGAGCTAATGCTCAAAGTTTTATGATATCCCCAAGATTTTAACGTTAACCCATGAGATTTTGTGCGTTGTGTGGCATAAATGTGCTTTATTGCTTAGTGTGTCTGCATCTGCGCAATAAACTGTTTTTCGTATAGTTATCAAATGTTAACGATTCATTGGAAGGAATTAAGCATGAAACCTTTGGTTTACAGTCTGATCGGTTTGTCTCTGGCCGGATGTAGCAAGGGCGTTCTTGTCTCTATTCCTGAAAGCTTACAATCGGCTGAATTGCCGGATACCGGTTTTTTAGTCGGTAGCATTGGCGCATCAACGATTTGGCCGTCTACCGGTGAAAACTTAAAAACAACACTGTATTTCAGTCGAGCTGAGTCAGAGCAAAATTTCACAATTTCAAATACGAACGACTCCACTGACTTCCGCAGCACCACCGCTGTAAGTTCTTTATTTACTGTGCCACTGCCATCGGGGAACTATCTGCTTCATACGATCACGTTTACAGGTACGGACGGTCGAAAAACTGTCCATACACAAACCGATAAACAGCTGGATTTAAGTTTTTCTGTCAAGCCAGGAGAAATTACTTATCTGGGCGAGTTTATTGCCAGTAGTAAAGTTTCCCGAAGTTCACTGTGGAACACAGATTATCCCAATGGGAAAGGTTATCTGACACACAGTTATGCGCTAGAAAGGGATCGCAACTTTTTCTACGAGCTGCACCCTGAGTTTTCCGGAAAGCAATTCAATACAGTCACCTTTAACGCCAGCCATTCTCAGCTATTAAAATTGCAGTCGCCATCCGGGCCAGAAAGCTGACCCTTACTTACAACCGTCTTCCGCTAAAAATGACTATTCCCTTTAAATACAAGGGTTTATTTGTGTAACATTGCTCATGTTCAGGACAAAAAAATACCACAAAAATCCAACATTGAATGCTTGACATTGGCCAAGACGATACGGCTTCTGGGGTTCGGCCATTTCCCACAGAGTTATACACAGCTTTTGTGGATAACGACATGGTTATCCCTCGCTTTACTCATTCAACCACAATTTACTGCTAAAAAATTGAATTAAAAAGCCAGGAAAATTCCTGGCCAAATCATTCCACTTCGATATTACTTATTGTAAATTTGTGCAATCAGTGTCTTCAATCGTAAACGCCGTACTGAATCCGAACTTTGATAGAGTTTCCACCTCAACAGGATAGAAACCTACATCTATAGCATCTGACACATAATCTAAATCAATTGTATAGGTCTTCAACCCTATCATCTTAACTTGCTCCGGCACACAACTGTCGGCGTCCCCCTCCTTAAAACACAGACCTGATGCAGGAACTTCAATCTTGGCGCAACCAGTTTCCTCTCCACCATAGTTACTGAGATCAATGAGATCACCATCTGGTGCGTTCACCGGTATATTAAGGTTTGATTTAAGTACATCCCAGCTATAGTACCCATTCTCTAATGCAGGTGCTGCCCCTTCAATTTGGGCTCCATCAATAGAAAAAACTTCGACCTTGTGATCAATCAAATTTTCAAGCGTCTCTTCATCACAGCCAGCCAGGGCCAGTAATGAGCATAAAATTACTGCTGCTCTTGTCATATTATTATCCTTTGTCGTATCAGGTTATTGCCGGGTGAGTATCTTCTACCAGTGAGCGGAAATCCACTTCTAATCGTGAAACTGATAGCTGGCTGCCATTTTTGCAAAGCAACTGATTTGTTTACTGAATGGATTTACATTTTATGTGTAAGTCGCCGCTTTTATACCCAACATGGTGGCCGTCTTTGTTGAAATCTGTGTGCTGTTCATGACACTTTGCGTTAAAATCACCGTTCATCAGCAAGAATCAGTATGATTTCCCCGAATTTCAATACACGTTCTACCTCAGAATAATTCATCTGCTGAAGCAGTCCTTCAGCACCTGGTTATCAGTGCTCAATATTTTATAACGCGTAGTAAGCACGATTCACGCTGACACCACAGTTGCCAGAAATGCCCTGCGAAACCAGGCATCATCTCCCACCCCGCTTAAAATTAAATCTCCATCACGAACATCTGTTGATTTTATGTACAGCAAGTATGCTTTATTAGGCACAGCTGCCAGTTTTACTATCTTTTTTTGAATTTTTTGCTGTTGCTATTTTCATCAATCAGCTCTTGTAGTTAGGCTAGAAATGTTTATTTCGCTCATCAAAAAAAGGAACCTAAGATGATAAAAACGTCAGTATTAGCACTTGCATTGTCAGCTGTATTTGCTGCACCTGCGATGGCTATTCCTGCTGCAGACCTGGACCAGCTAGGTCAGGGGTTGGATGTGACTTACACCGTTTTGGATAACACTCAGGATGACTGGGTCACTTTCCGCGCGAAGATTGATTTCACAAACCAAAGCAGTAAAACATTACCCGCGACAGGTTGGTCAATTTACTTCAGCCATATTCGCATGGTTGAAAGTGTCTTAACCGACCAGGTGAAAATCAGCCATGTTAACGGGGATATGTTTAAACTCGAGCCTACCGCAAACTTTGTACCTCTGGCTCCGGGACAATCGCTTGCCATTGAGTTTGACGCAGCAAACTGGCAGGTCGCAAAAACTGACGTAATGCCAAACTGGTATTTCGTGTCTGAAGATCAGGGCCAGACCATCACATCGCTGATCACCAGTACCAGTAACCGCGTGAATGGCCTGGTCCCGACCAAGCCATCAGAAGAACTTCCTTTCGTAGCGGATTTTTCAACGCCACAACAATGGAAACGTTATGGAAGTGCTGCCATAACCGATTTTTACGATCCTTTTACCGCGCAAGACAGATACCAGCGTAATGCTGATCTCAATGTCATCAGCAATGCCAATGGCGTGATTCCTACGCCAGCCGAAATGACGCTTGGTACTGGTGATGTCACGCTGGATTCAACCTGGGTCATCGTTTACGGCAACGGTTATGAAGATCAGGCCATGTTCCTGGCCAACCAACTGGGTATCACCGCTGCGCCCTGGTCACCCACGACACAAAAACGTATCAATATGGGCTGGGGCCAGGTCAACATCAATGGCGTCCAAAAATGGGAAGAGGCATATAACCTAAACGTTGACGCCGCCAGTGAGGTCATCACCATCGGTGCTGCAGATCCTGCAGGTGCACTTTATGCCTCCCAGTCATTGTTGCAATTAATTGACGGCAATAAAGTTCCCGCAGTACAGATTGCTGATGCCCCTCGTTTTGCATACCGTGGCTTCTCCGTCGATGCAGTCCGTAACTTCCGTACCAAAGATTCGATTCTTCAGCTACTCGACCAAATGGCCGCATTTAAACTGAACAAACTGCACTTGCGCCTGGCTGATGATGAAGGCTGGCGTATAGAAATTGCCGGTTTGCCTGAGCTGACAGATGTTGGTGCAACACGCTGTCATGATCCTGAAGAAAAAACCTGTCTGTTACCTTTCCTGGGGGCTGGCCCTGAGGGTTCACCTGAATCCAATGGTTATTACACAGCGGCAGACTATCAGGAAATTCTGAGCCATGCCGCTGCACTGAACATCGAAGTCGTGCCAGAGATCGATATCCCAGGACATGCACACGCGGCGATCAAAGCGATGGAAGCTCGCTATGACCATTACGCGGCACAAGGAAACATGGCAGAAGCGAACAAATATCTGCTGACCGATTTTAACGATACCACTCAGTATCTGTCGGTTCAGATGTTCACAGACAACGCCATCAACGTGTGTATGGAATCAACCTATAACTTTGTTGATGCCGTCGTGAGCGGCCTTGTCAGCCTGCATCAGGGCGTTCAGCCCCTCAAAACCTTCCACTTCGGGGGTGACGAAATTGCTGGTGCGTGGATTAACTCGCCTGCCTGTCAGGATTTCATTGCCAACAATACTGATGGTGTGAACAGCGTCTCGGATCTGAGCCGTTACTTTGTTGAACGTATTTCTGTGATCACAGCCAACTATGGTCTGGATATGGCAGGCTGGGAAGACGGACTGATGCACGATGGTCAGGTTTACCCTCGCTCACAAATGGCAAACAGCCAGCTCTGGGGGAACGCATGGCAGAATATCTGGGAATGGGGTGTCGCAGATCGTGCCTACAATCTGGCCAATAACGACTATAAAGTCGTCTATAACCATGCGACCCACCTGTACTTTGACCACCCATATGAGCCCGATCCAAACGAGCGTGGCTACTACTGGGCACCACGCTTTACCGACACCCGTAAAACCTTTGGTTTCATGCCAGATGATGTCTTCGCCAATGCTGACTTCACTCGCGCCGGTGCACCGATCACCAAAGCCGAAGTGGTTGCTTCAGCAGGTGTGAAAAAGCTGCTCAAGCCTGAGAATGTTCTGGGTCTTCAGGGATCGCTCTGGGCCGAAACTGTCCGTACCGAAGACCAGTTTGAAGGGATGGTCTTCCCTCGCGTGTTAGGCCTGGCTGAACGTGCCTGGCACACGGCTACTTGGGAAGCCAATGACAACGCTGGCATTGCTTTGGATGAAACCGGACGTAACACAGATTACAACCAGTTCGCCAACCTGCTGGGTCAGAAAGTACTGCCGAAACTGGAGCAAGCGGGTATCGCGTTTAACCTGCCAGTTCCCGGCGGTGTGATTGAGAATGGTGTCCTTCAAGCCAATTCGACGTTCCCGGGTCTGACGATTGAGTACTCAACCGATCAAGGCGCGAGCTGGCAGTCGTACGACCATCTCAACCCACCCGCGGTTGCGGCAGGTGTTCAGCTGAGAACTGTTTCCGGTCTGCGAGCCAGCCGGGTAGCAACAGTTAACTAAGTGATATCACCGACTCACAGAGCTCCTTCGGGAGCTCTGTTTCATTTCAACCCTGATGTTCTGACCCTGAGCTTATTCAGACCATACTGCCAGTTCATTACCACTTGGCTCAGTGAAGTGAAAGCGTCTGCCGCCAGGAAAAGAAAAAATCGGCTTCACAATCACCCCACCTGCCGCGATCACGGCCTGTTCAGTGGCTTCCAGATTGTCACTGTAAATCACAATCAGTGCAGACCCTTTTTCAACCTGAGAAAACAATGGCGCAGCATAAAATCCGCCATCCAGCCCCTGCTCTGAAAATGCAGTGTATTCATCACCATAATCGATGAATGACCAGCCAAAAACGCGCTCAAAAAACGCCTTTGTCTTAGATAGTTGGGCTGCGGGAAATTCAACATAATTTATTTGATGGTGCTTTTTCACTGTGGCGGCTCCTTAATGGCTGATTTCAAAAGACATGATCGACAACGAAAGCTTAGCTGGTTTTACCTCATTAAACTCACCTGTCACCAATTTGGTGTAATTCTTTTGCTTTCTGAGAAACAACAAGGTTAGAATGACCGGCGCGAAAAAGTGCTTAAATGTTAGTTTCAGCACATCGCATCAGATGAAGAAATACGTTAGTCGGGGAGCCGTAAGGCTGAGACCACAGAGTGGGACCCGTTGAACCTGATCCAGTTAATACTGGCGTAGGGAACTAGCAGCATTGCCCGTCACCTTCTCATCCTGACCAGGATGCTCACGAAGTGTAACCCGGCGACTGTTCGTCACCCCTGCGTAATCAAACGATGATTTTGATAGCAAGGGATGCCGATGAACACGCCCACAATAGCCAAACCTTCTCCGTTAAATAATCCTGCACGTACTCCGATTACGCTGACCATTGCCGGTTCAGACAGCGGCGGCGGTGCGGGCATTCAGGCAGACATTAAAGCGATTTCAGCAACAGGTGGCTATGCCTGTTCCGTCATCACTGCACTGACGGCGCAAAATACACTGGGTGTCTCCGGCATCTTTCCTGTCAGCCCTGCGTTTGTTGAACAGCAATTGGATGCCGTTTTCAGTGATCTCGACATCCGGGCCGTCAAAATCGGGATGCTGAGTGATGCCGGTATCATCCAGGCCGTCGCAAAAAAGCTTCGCCAGTACCAGCCTGAATTTATCGTGCTGGACCCTGTGATGGTGGCCACCAGCGGGGATCTTTTACTCGAAGAAGACGCTATCAGTACGCTGAAAAATGAACTCATTCCTTTAGCCAACCTGATAACCCCGAACCTTCCCGAGGCCGTGACACTCACAGGCTCCGCCGGCCGGCATATCGATCCACCAGCCCTCAAGTGTCTTGATCAAGAAATGCTGATTGAGCAACTCAGAGCCATCAGCAACAATGCTGTGTTGCTCAAAGGCGGTCATTGGGAACATGACGCATTCAGCACGGATTACCTGATTACAAAAAGTGACACCGTCACCATTTCAGCCGAGCGTGTAGTAACTCGTAATACTCACGGTACAGGGTGCACTTTATCCGCTGCTATTGCCTCCTACCTGGCACAAGGCTTTAGCCTCGCCGACGCTGTCAATCAAGGCAAAACATATCTGACCGAAGCCCTGTGCCATGCAGATCTGCTCAGCATTGGTCAGGGACACGGACCCGTTCATCACTTCTATGCACTTCACTCGTTGAGGGATCAGGGATGAGCACATTCACTCCCCCGGTAAGTTATCCATTATTGCCGCCTGAAACTGAATTGAACAAACCCGGTATTCATATAAAGCAGCTGAGCTTGGCCTTTTCAGGTCAAAAGATCCCTTTATTCAGCCAGTTGGATTTAACGCTCCAGCCCGGGCAATGGCATTGCATTCTGGGTCAGAGTGGCTGCGGTAAAACCACTTTGCTGCGCCTGCTCGCCGATCTGTTACCCAAAGATGTGGCATGGAGCGGCGAACTGTCTGCTTCTGATAACCAAAGTATCAGTGGCCGTGTCGCCTATATGGCGCAGCAAGATCTGCTGCTACCCTGGTTAAATGTTCTGGACAACGTCTGCTTCAGCTTCAGACTGAAACAGGGTAAGGCCAGTGCAGCCGTGCAGGAGCGTGCAATCCAGCTCCTCCATCGAGTTGGATTAGGTGAAAAATTGCACGCCCGTCCATCGCAATTATCAGGGGGAATGCGACAGCGCGTTGCGCTTGTTCGCACCTTAATTCAGGACAAACCGCTGGTGTTAATGGATGAACCGTTTTCCGCTCTGGACGCCGTGACAAGATATAAGCTCCAGGATCTCGCCACTGAGTTGCTGGCTCAGCGCACCGTTCTGCTGATCACCCATGATCCTCAGGAAGCATTAAGGCTGGGTCACCACCTGTTTTTAATGCAAGGGAGACCAGGACGATTAAAGCATTTGCCCATTCCCGAAGGTGCACCGCCGAGAGCCATCAACGCTGAACTGGCCGTCAAACAACAAGCCATTATCGAGCAACTTTCCAGCCAGGGTGAGCGCAATGTTTAAAGCACTGGCAGACAAACGTGTGTTGACACCGATGAATTTTCGGCCACTTTTTCATCATTCTCTGAGTCGACTTGCGCTCAGTTCGGCGGTTCTGATCGGTTTCTGGCAGGGTATTGTCAGCCTGTTTCAGCTTCCCGGCTTTATTCTGCCGGCGCCGCTCGCCGTATTCCGCAAATTAATTCAGCGCCATGATGTCTTACTCAGCCATGCGGCTGTCACTATCAGCGAAATTGTCCTGGGGTTGGCCTTCGGGCTTGGCATTGGTCTGGTCTGCGCGCTGATGATGTTGCTTTTTAATCCGGTGAAACGCTGGTTGCTCCCTTTGCTCATCGCCAGCCAGGCTATTCCTGTTTTTGCCATTGCCCCGATTCTGATGCTCTGGCTGGGCTATGGCATTGCATCAAAAGTCGTCATGGCGGCCATTATCATCTTCTTTCCGGTGACAACCTGCTGCTATGACGGTTTGCGACACACCCCGCAGGGCTATTTAGATCTCGCGAAAACAATGAATGCCACCACATGGCAAATGTTGTGGCATATCCGGCTGCCGGCGGCCCTGCCCGCCCTGGCCTCAGGAATACGGGTTGCCGTGGTCGTCGCACCGATTGGCGCTGTTGTCGGAGAATGGGTTGGCGCCAGCGAAGGACTCGGCTACCTGATGCTGCAGGCCAACGCCCGCATGATGATCGATGAAATGTTTGCCGCTTTGCTGATTTTAGCAGGACTCTCTGTCTCGCTGTATTTTGCGACAGATTACCTGCTTAAACGTGCTATCCCCTGGCTGCCAGAGAATGGCCAGTCCCAATAAAATTCATCATACATAAGGAAAATAACAGATGACTTACTTACCGGCCCGAAGTGCCATCGCCCTTGCCATTACAAGTGTGGCCAGTCAGGCTCAGGCCAAAGACATGACCTTAATGCTGGACTGGTTTGTTAACCCGAATCACGGCCCGATCATTATTGCGCAGAAAAACGGATTGTTCGAAGAGCAGGGCTTAAACATCAAGATTCAGGAGCCTGCCGACCCTTCCATGCCAGCCAAACTGGTTGCAGCGGGAAAAGTGGATCTGGCGATCTCTTACCAAACCAGTCTGACCATTGATGTGGCAGCAGGGCTGCCGCTCATCAGGGCGTCGACGCTCATTGCAACACCGCTCAATACCTTGATGGTACTGGATAATAACAAGATCAAGACCATGGCAGATTTAAAAGGAAAAACGATTGGTATCGCAATTGCCGGCAATGAAGAGGCAACCGTCGGCACCATGCTCAAAACAGCAGGTGTCGACTTCACAGACGTTAAGATTGTCAATGTCGGATGGGCGCTCTCCTCGTCACTCGCCTCCGGGAAAGTTGACGCCATCTGGGGTGGATTACGCAATTTCGAATCGAACCAACTGGCGCTGGAAGGGTATAAAGCAAAATCTTTCTTCCCGGAAGAACATGGCGTGCCTCCTTACGACGAGCTGGTCGTTGTCGCCAATAAAAACCAGTACAACGCTGACGATCTGAAAAAATTCAACCTCGCCATTGAGAAAGCCACACAGTATCTCGTGAACCACCCGGATAAAGCCTGGCAAACCTTTGTCTCTTATTCTCCCGATACATTGAATAACGAGTTAAACAAACTGGCCTGGCGCGATACTTTACCTCGTTTTGCTCTCCGCCCTGCTGCCGTGGATCAGGAACGCTACAATCAGTTCTCTAAGTTTATGTATCAGCACAAAATTATCGATAATGCGCCTGAAGCAAAAGACTTTGTGCCTGCCTTTTAATTGCTGCATGAATGCCACTTTAACCGGGATGAAATAACCCATGAAACATCAAGATTTAATTGATGCCTGCCAGGACGACTGGCAAGCGTATACACACCATCACTTCGTCGCACAACTGGCACAAGGATCATTACCTTCAACTGCCTATCTTCATTACTTGAAACAGGATTTCCTGTTTCTGAAACATTATGCCCGTGCCTATGCACTGGCCATTTATAAAGCAACGACACTGGAAGAAATGCGACGTCCGCTGCCCAGCCTACAGGCACTGATTGGCAGTGAAATGCACCACCATGTCACCTATTGCCAACAATGGGGGCTGACAGAATCGGACATGGAAGCAGAGGCAGAAGATGTCGGAACCGTCGCCTATACCCGTTATGTTTTAGACACGGGCATGGCGGGCGATCTGACAGACTTATTTACTGCGCTGGCGCCATGCGCGATCGGCTATGCCATGATTGGCGAAAGGCTGATAAAAGCGCCTGACACCCGTATTCAAGGCAACCCTTACGCCAGCTGGATTCAGCTCTATGGCGGCGACAGCTTCCAGCACGATGTGCAAACCAGTATCCAACATCTGGACGAATTGCTAGAGCCTGTGTCACTGGTAAGTCCACGGGGCCAGCAGCTCATCAACATTTTCCGAACGGCCACCCGCATGGAAATTGCGTTCTGGCAGCAAGGTCTGGACGCCGCTTAATGCGTTCTTCGGAGGGGACGAGGTTCATTCCCTCTTTCATCGGTTCATGTGAAGAATATTCAGTTTCTGGACAATTTTTCTTTTAAATTCAGCTTATAAGACGGCCAGATAGACATTTCTGGCCTATCTTTTATGCATGCTTTGTGTCAGTGAACACATTATTTACAGGACAACAGCATGGCAGCTGAAAGTAAGCAAGTCGCCGTCATTGGCTTGGGACGGTTTGGAATGGCACTTTGTCATGAACTGAATCAGCATGGCGCCGAAGTTCTGGCTATCGACATAAATGAAGATCTGGTACGTAAAGCCGCAGATCATGTCACGCAAGCCATAGTCGCCGATTGCTCCGTGGAAGATACGGTTTCAGAACTCAAACTGGATGATTACGATATCGCGATGGTGGCTATCGGCGATAACGTCAACGCCAGTATTCTGACCACACTGATTTTAAAAGAATCAGGAGTAAAACAGGTTTGGGTGAAGGCCAAAGACAGATACCACGCTAAAATTCTGCACAAAATTGGTGCCGATCGTGTTGTGATGCCGGAAACAGAGATGGGGCAGCGCATTGCCCGTATCATGCTGGATACACGTATTTTTCATTATCTCGAACTGGGTAGTGGCCTGGCGATTGCCGAAGTTGTGGTGTTGACAACGATGATGGGCAACCCACTTTCTGCTCATCCTTGCTGTCAGGGCCAGCACACTCACCTTTTAGCCTTAAAACGAGGACCTGAACTCAGACCACATCCTGATAAAGACACCCGCATGGAAATCGGCGATATTCTGATCATCGCTGGGCCGGAATCAGAACTCAGCGTATTGTTAAAACGCATATGAAAGGTTTTATCGGTAAAGGCGGTATCTTTCATCTCAAAACACCGCATAAACAATCGCAATGGTCTGAGCCTAAAATCATCATTGTCAGCTTTCTTTCCATCCTGTTGCCCGCCTCGGTATTGCTGACATTACCCCTGTTTTCTCTGACAGGGTTAAGTTTTATTGATGCGTTATTTACCGCAACTTCAGCAATCAGTGTCACCGGGTTAGGCGTTGTCGATACCGGTACCCATTTCACACATAGCGGAAAAGTACTGCTGATGATTCTGATGCAGATTGGCGGACTGGGACAGATGACCTTGTCGGCAGTGTTGCTTTACATGTTCGGGGCTCGACTCAGCCTGAAACAGCAAGCTGTCACGAAAGGCGCTTTAGGGCAAGAGAACTCAATTAACATTCGTCGTCTGGTCATTCTCATCATACTGTTTACGTTCATTGTAGAAACAATCGGAACTATGATCCTGGCTATCCGTTGGGTGCCTGAATTTGGTGTGACCGAGGGGCTGTTTACTGCCGTATTTCATGCCATTTCTGCTTTTAATAATGCGGGGTTTTCACTGTTTTCTGACAGCTTGACAAGGTATCAGGACGATCCCCTGCTTCTGATGACTATCTCGCTGTTGTTTATCTGCGGCGGTCTGGGTTTCACTGTGGTGGCCGACTTATTTAAATGGTCAAAAACACGGCACCACAGACTGCGTTTACATTCTAAATTGATGCTGGTTGCCACGCCAACGCTGCTTCTGTCCGGTACCTTACTGTTCTGGCTGCTCGAAAGAAACAATGCCGCCACACTTGGCCAGTTACCAACCGGCTTGCAGTGGATAAATGCATTCTTTCAGTCAGCAACGGCCAGAACGGCCGGGTTTAACTCAGTGGACATCTCACAGTTTTCACAACCTGCTCTTTTGGTCATGATGGCGTTGATGTTGATAGGTGCTGGTTCGACATCAACCGGCGGGGGGATCAAAGTCTCTACTTTCGTCGTGGCTGTACTGGCGACAATCACCTTTTTACGTCAGCAGAACAATGTTGTGCTGTTTAAACGAACAATTGCCTGGAGTACAGTGCTCAAATGCCTGGCGATTATTGTTGTCAGTGGCTTAATTCTGATGCTTGCCATGTTTTTGTTAATGCTGACTGAAAAAGCTTCGTTTGATCGGGTGATGTTTGAAACCCTGTCAGCTTTTTCCACCGCAGGACTCAGTGCAGGACTGAGCGCATCCCTGTCTGAGCCAGGAAAAGTCATCATGGTGGTTGTGATGATTACAGGCCGTATCGGTCCGCTTACGCTGGCATATCTGCTTGCAAGACCGACAACAACCCAACTGAAATACCCGGAAGATAACGTCTATGCAGGCTAGTGATATTTAGCGCCCGCCTGATTCTGCATTGCCAAGAGACTCAGCAGTACCCCAACACCGTTATCAACCAGTTCATACTGGCGGGCTTTACCCAGTACCCGGATACCCTGCATTTGCATAACCAGAAAGTGACTGAAATGCTCCGCATCTGTGCTCATGTTCCATTCACCCTGCTCCTGAGCATTTTGAATGGCGGTCTGAAACCGTTCAGCAAGTGCGTTGAACAAAACGCCGCCTGTCGCCAGTACAGCCTCATCACAGTGTGCACGTTCCAATAAGGCGTTTTGCATAAAGCAACCACATGTCTGCTCGCGCTGCAGTGACGCAAAGCGCTTCAGATAAGCCACAATGTCCTCATAACCTGCTTTGTCATGGAGCAAATTATGCAACGGAGGAAACGACACTTTCTTCAGGTAATATTCTAAAGCTTCGCTGAATAACGTGGCTTTATCTGTATAAGTGTTATACAGACTGAACCGGTTAATTCCCAGACACTCAACCAGATCTGAGACGGAAGTATCGGCATACCCTTTCTGCCAGAAAAGCTCCATCGCCTGGATCAGCTTTTCTTCTCTATCAAAATTTTTGGTCCTAGCCATATTCTTATCTCTCGGGGTGCTCTTTTTGTACCGCCACGCTTGACGTAATGCACTTCAATCACTTAGATTTTATTCTAACTGAACATTCCGTTAAAGAGAAAACCATGAAAATCTATGAACTAGCTCAATCTCCAAGTGCTCGCCGTGTCAGTATTTTCCTTGCAGAAATGGGAATTGACGTTGAACGGGTCTCAGTGGATATTCGCGGGGGTGAAAACTTATCAGACGCCTTTCAGGCAAAGAGTCAAAATAGCCTGATACCTGTTCTTGAACTCAATGACGGCACGACGATTTGCGAATCGATCGCCATTTGCCGGTATTTTGATGAGAGTTATCCCAGTGAACATTCCTTATTCGGACAAACACCGTTAGAAAAAGCGCAAATAGAAATGTGGCAAAGAATTATTGAATTCAAAGGTTTATTCGTTGCTATGCAAGCTTTCAGAAATTTGACCGGTGTCTATAAAGACAGAGAAACCTGTGTGGAATCTTGGGGAGAGGTTTCTCGTCAGCGGTTAATCGAATTTCTGCCGACACTGGATAAGCGGCTATTTGAATCGACATTTGTTGCCGGTGAGCGGTTTACCGTGGCTGATATTAGCGCGTATGTGATGTGTAACTTCATGAAAAATTTAGATATACACCTGGATACTGGTTTGCCGCATCTACAAGCTTGGTTTGAAACGGTCAACCAGCGACCTTCTGTGCGTCCGTAATTACTCTTATGCACATTGGCCTTTGTGTTCTTGTCATACAGAGTAGTCGCGCGTGCTGACTTGCCTGAGAAGCATGATCCTGAAGAATAAGATCGTCTTTGATCACATGCCAAAGAATGAGTGGCTGATTGCCACTCATTATTATCCATCAACAGGTCATTCCCCGCGCTGCCACCATTGCGGCACGATTGTGCAATTGGCTTTTTCGCTCGACAGCCAGCAGTGCTCCCCTTCAATGGTCAACTGGAGCTGCATGCTTCGCTCTACCATCCCTTCAAGGCATTCGAGCACAGCATCTTCAATAAAAACCACGGACACATTCTTTAATTGGGCCGCTTTGGATTTCATCGACTGCCACCAGACCGGAGCAGCATGATCGCCATACGCATAAATCACAACCTGCTCAGCTTTCTGCGAGGCACGGCGAAGTCTTTTTTCATCAGGTAAGCCGAGCTCCAGCCAGCACTCAATGCCACCATGCAGGTTTTTTATCCAGAGATCGGGTTCATCGGTGTCACATAAGCCTTTGGTAAAAACCAACGCCTCATCAGCATGTAACCCCCATGCCAGTAAGCGCAGCATTAAACGTTGCAAGGTTTCTGAAGGATGACAGGCCAGCGTATGTGAACCGTCCAGATAACGACCTCGGTCAAGATCGGCGACATTGATATGTGCTTTGTAAATGGTGGCTTTCAGAGCCATAGATGGATTTCTCAGTAAAAAATAAAACGGAATATTCAGTATCGCAAAGCGGCAAAACGTTGATTCATCGCTTCCAGAGCATTTGCAACCTGTTGACATTCCAATGTTACACGTTCATCCGAGAATTCACTAAACCCATTTACATAATATTCTTGCGAATTTGCCAGTTTCGACTGCCAGGCAATCAAATCGACTTTAGGGAGTTGCTGCTTCACCACTTGTCGCCCGGCCTGGATATATTCTAAGGCGAGACGGGAATATTCGATGTACTGATGATTTACTTGTATTCGAGTGGGTTCAACACTTCGTGTGCATGCCTGCAACACAGCGTCTTTTAACAGATAAGTCGTGTATAAATTAATCAAACGCTGTGCATTTTCACTCAATGGCTGACCAGGCACAGGATGAGCGGTGATACCTGCCGCCTGGGCAGGTACGGCAATGCTTGCTGCTATCAGGCTGATGCCCAGCAACCGATGACACATCCATGATGATTTCACGAGAATCCCCTACTTCTACACAAGTACAATAATCTCGGAGCGCCCCTTCAATCAGAGCGAACCAACAAAGTAGTCGGGGAATAACTCAGCAATGGCGATATGTTCGGCAGCCAGCGCCTCTTTCGTCGATTTAGGCAGTTGCTTTATTTTATATTCAAGCTGCATCGCATTGCGTTTATCCCCAACCTGTGTGCTCCAGGCAAGTGCCAGAGGGCCTTTTCCTTTCAGGAAGCGCGCCCCTTTCTTACCGGATTGGTGTTCAGATAAACGACGGAATACATCCGTCGTTACCCCACAATATAGGCGATTACAGCGTGTACGTATTAAATAGACAGACCAGATTGGTGCAGGATCACGCTTATTCACATAACTCTCTGATTTTATCTTTCAGTGCTGTGACTTCGTCTCTCAACGCAACAACTTCACTTTCCAGTAACGCCAGCCGGTCTTCCACGGCATCACTGTATGAACTGTCTGACACATGATTAACGCTGTCTGCTCCATCAGAATAGACCCCCGCAAAATCATCACCACTAAACAGGTGCATGTATCGGCTATCACGTTTCCCAGCTTCACGGGGTAACCTGACGACAAATGGCCCTTTACCGCCTTCAGCCATTGCAGTGAGTACATTTTCCGCTTCTTTGACATCTGCAAAATGACACAGGCGATTCGTGCGGGTACGAATTTCTCCTGCCGTTTGCGGGCCTCTTAACAGCAGCACACAAAGTATCCCTTTCTCCTGTTCAGAGAACTGCAGTGTGCTGAATTCAGTGTTACAAAAGCGGTGCTGATATTTCGCCACCCGGCTGCCAAAGCCGGTAATTTCCTGAATAAGGCGCTTTGCTTTCAGGCTCTCAAGCGTATCCATGACAGTTGCCTCATCAAGCGACATCACAGGATCACGGTTACTTTTTTGGTTACAGGCAGTCGTCAGCGCATTCAGGGTTAATGGATACTGATCCGGAGTCGTGACTTCTTTTTCCAGCAGACAGCCAATCACTCGAGCTTCAATGTGGGTAAGAGACATATCCATACTTTGTTATCCTTTCTTCTTATCAATATCTGGCAACGATGCCAACAGGCATGATGTGAAGAGAGATTAGCATGGTCAAAGATTCCGACAAGCGGAAAAGTCGCATCAGGTCAGATGATGACCCGCGCTAGTTCGTTTGCCACTCGGTCATCAGGTAAACTCAGCGGCAATGTAACAGTTACGGCCCTGCTCTTTTGCCTGATAAAGCACCTTATCAACGATTTGATACATGTTTTCAGGCGACTCCAACCCGGTTGGCGTCCAGCAAACCATCCCCTGACTAACAGTGATTATCTTTGCGGTTGCGGAATGCTGATGGGGGATTTCCAGGCTTTCAATGCATTTTTTCAGCCGTTCACATTCCCGCACGGCCCGTGCCTGTCCACAATGACTCAATAAAACAACAAATTCTTCACCGCCATAGCGCGCAACCAGTTCTCCTGCCCGGCTAAAGTTATCTTTCAGCTCTTTCGCAACAAGCTGCAGACAGCGGTCGCCTTCTAAATGGCCGTAATGATCGTTATAGGATTTAAAGTGATCGACATCGATCATAATCATAGTCAGTGCTTGATTATTCCTGCCATTCAGCGCAATAAACTCTGCCAGTTTCTGATCCAGATACCGGCGGTTCGCGATCTTCGTCAGCCCGTCTTCATTCACTTGTTCAGACAGTTTTTCATTTGCCTGCCGGAGTTGCTCAGAAGCCGTTTTCAACTGATGGCGCATATTCGCAATCCGTTGCATCGCTTTAAGTTTCGAGACCAGAACTGTTTTATCGACGGGCTTCACCAGATAATCGTCTCCCCCCATATCAATGGCTTTGGCAATCATTTCAGGTTCTTCATGACCACTCAGAAAAATGATCGGCACCCATTCCGAATGCTGGACGCGAAGTTGTCTGACCACCTCGACACCATCCATATCCGGCATGCTGATATCCATCAAAACCAGATCAGGTTCAAACGCAGGATAACGCGAAATCGCTTCAGCCCCCGAGCCAACAGCTTCAACACTATGCCCAAGCCGCTGCAATCGCATTGCTAATTGCAGGCGCTCGACCTGAACATCATCCACCAGCAATATCCGCATGGCATCCATCAAGTTATCCTATTGAATTTATTTAGCATTGACTTAATCCATTTATAGCACACAGAGTTTGTTCGGTGATTGTTCATTCCTTAATACCGGTCACAACATCTCAATTTATCTCCGCCTCTCAACTTGCCGGTTTTGGTCTAAATATCACATTGTCAATACCTCAATCAGTATCTCTGTATCCAACAGGAAAAAGTCATCTATATTGACTTTTGGTGCCATGTCATTAGGATTCGCTTCCTTTACTTTTTACATGCTTAGGAATTTGTATGTCTGAGATTGAAAAACAAGACCTGGATCAGGTTGAAAACGCAGAATACACACTGGATGATTGTTCGCCCGAACTGCGTCAGGTTGTTGAATTCGAGAAAGTACCTGACGAGCTGCTCAACATGCTGATCAATGTGTATAAAGTTTCAGAGACGACATCACGTGAAGCGTGGGATGAGCTGCCAGGCAGCGCGCAAAATGTTCTGGACAACTTTGAACAATTTCATGCACTTGTTGCATTAAGCCAAAGCTATGCCGGTGTTGACTTTTTGACCGAAATGCAAGAGACACAGTTGCCTGATCACATGAGTGATGAAGAGCAAAGCGAGTACAAAGCCGTGCTGCTTGATAAAGTGCTGCGCAATTGTGTGAAAGACCTGTGCAAGCAATTGAAGCAGGCGCGTCGTCATCCGCCAATGAAGAAAGAGTTCCAGGCTATCTTCAGTCAGTAATATCCGGGGAGCGTCTTGCTCCCTGCCTTATTTCTTCTTCCCGCCAAAAGTGCAAAGCTGACTCCCCCTCAACGCGCTTCGCAATCGAACAATGTTTATGATTTCTTGAGATAACCGCCTCATTGCTTATACTTATTGCTTTTATGGCAGATATCTATCTCATATGACTGTTCATTTTCCCAAACTGACCCGACGTCCGGTGTTACTTTTCCTGGTCTTGATTGTCTCCGGTTGTGCAACATACGCGGGGTTTAATCTCGACCAGATGTACGGCAAACCTGCCCCTCAGACAAGAATCCTGCCTGCGGAGACAAGTCTGGCTCAACGCTACCTGAACGAAGTCAAACCTTTGGTTGAGAATCGCTGTGTTGTTTGTCATGCCTGTTACGATGCGCCCTGCCAGTTAAAAATGTCCTCTGCGGAAGGCATCGACCGAGGGTCAAACAAAGAAAAAGTCTATCAGGGCACGCGGCTGGTCGCCGCCAATACCACACGCATGTTTGTGGATGCCCACAGCACTGAAGAGTGGCGCAAAAAAGGATTCTCCCCGGTACTCAACGAAAGAGTCCAAAGTTCAGAAGCCAATACCCAGCTCAGTGTGATCTCAAGAATGCTCATGCTGAAACAAAATCATCCTCTGCCTGATGAGAAGGTACTGTCTGGCAACTGGGATTTCTCCCTCGACAGAAATGAGCAATGTCCGACCATTGAGGAAATGTCAGCTTATGAACAAAGTTACCCTTTGTGGGGCATGCCGTATGGCTTACCGCAGCTGCCAGATCATGAAAATCAGATTTTGATGGACTGGGTTGCCGCCGGTGCACCGATGACATCGCAATCTGAGATCCCTCAAGCCGTTAAACCTCAGATAGCAGAATGGGAACGTTTTCTCAATGGAGACGACTTCAAACATCAGCTGACCGCTCGTTATCTGTTTGAACACTGGTTTGTATCGCACCTTTATTTTCCCGATGCTGAGCCAGCATCAGATCAGACCGCATTCTTCAGGATTGTCCGTTCGCGTACAGCACCAGGCAAACCGGTAGATATCATTGCCACCCGTCGCCCCTTTGATGATCCGGGCGTTCAACGGGTTTACTACCGGATCCTGCCGGTTCGGGAAACCATTGTCGATAAAACCCATATGCCCTTTGCCCTGACCGGCGAACGCATGGCTCGACTGAAAGCCCACTTCATTGAGCCTGGCTATACAGTCAGTGCACTGCCCGGCTATACCCCAGAACTTGCAGCTAATCCTTTGCTCGCCTTTGAGCAACTTCCGGTGGGTGCCCGTTACCGTTATATGATTGATAACGCCCAGCACACGATTATGGGGTTCATCAAAGGGCCTGTCTGCCGGGGGCAACTGGCATTGAATGTCATCAATGACAGATTCTGGGTTGTCTTCGTCGATCCGGATATCGCAGATTCCCCGCAAGTGGCGGCTTTTTACGCCACTCAGGCCGATAATCTTCGCTTGCCGGCAGAAAAAAACAGCACCACTCTGCCACTACATAACTGGGTGACCTATTCCAAGCAACAGGGACGCTTCCTGAGAGCAAAAAATGCCTACCTCAATGATGCTTTCAAAAACGGCCAGCATCTGACGACCGACTTAATCTGGGATGGCGATGGCACCAACGACAACGCCGCTCTCACAATTTTCCGCCATTTTGACAGTGCAACCGTCGTAAAAGGTTTGGTCGGTGAGCAACCCAAAACCGCCTGGGTGCTGGACTATTCATTAATTGAACGTATCCACTACCTGCTGGTTGCGGGTTTCGATGTGTACGGCAACTTTGGTCACCAGTTACTCACGCGGATGTATATGGACTTTCTGCGGATGGAAGGTGAGTCAAACTTCCTGTCGCTCCTGCCTCCAGCGACACGCCGTAGTGAACTGGCCAACTGGTATCAGGATGCAAACCAAAGCCTGTTGCATTACCTTGAAGGGGATATCAACGACTTCTCACAACCGTCCGGCATTGAGTATAAAACGTCAAACCCCAAAGCCGAACTACTGGGCATGCTGCAGTCCAAGCTCAAAGGTGTTGACCAGAATCACACCCGTTACGCACTGGACAATGTGCAACTCAATAAAGAGAGCATCAGTCAGTTACATGCTTTAGCCCGGATACAAGGCCGTCAGGCCACGCTGTTTCCTGAATTGACCTTTATCATGATTGAGCCAACAGACACAAATGTACCACCACAGTTACTTACTCTGGTCCGTAACAGCGCTCATAAGAACATCTCCAGCCTGTTTGATGAAGAGAAAAATCGATTACCGTCTAACGATAATCTGACACTGGTCAACGGTTTGCTGGGCAGTTACCCAAGCGCTTTCTGGCATATCAGAGAAGCCGACTTGCAGGATGTTGTTTCGCAAGCCAAGCGAATTTACAGTGAGGAGGACTACCGGGCACTGCTGGATCACGTTGCCGTTCGGCGAACCAATCCTGATTTCTGGCCATTCAGCGATAAGTTAAATCAAATCTATCGCCAGAACAGGCCGATTGAAAGCGGCTTGCTGGACTACAACCGCCTGGAAAACCGCTAATTCCATACAGTTACTGAACCGGCCCATGTGAAGTGCCGAATTGTTGATAAAAAACGCAACCGGCCCAATTCACACGGGCCGTTTTTTCTTGTTGAAGACTGAAGTGGTACACTCGTACGACAGGGGCAAAGATCCCATCTTAAGCAATGTAAGCAGAGAACTATCATGCAAGGTACATTAAGTAAAATGCGTTCATCACTTGGCGATGTCGTCAGTTATCAACTGCTGGTTGGAGAGCAAACGCTTGATCTGAACCCGCTGATTGGCCATCACCTGCAGCTCACTTTCAGTGGCAATATTTTCTGCGATGCCTGCGGAAGAAAAACAAAAAAGAGCTATTCACAAGGGCATTGCTTTCCGTGTATGAAAAAACTGGCCCGTTGTGACATGTGTGTCATGAAACCGGAAACCTGTCACTATGCACAAGGCACATGCCGGGAGCCTGAATGGGGTGACACACACTGTATGGTGCCTCACTATGTGTACCTGTCCAACACGTCCGGCCTTAAAGTCGGAATCACCCGCCATACCCAAATTCCGACACGCTGGATTGATCAGGGTGCCACACAGGCTTTACCGATACTCAAAGTAAAGAACCGTCATCTTTCCGGGCTCGTTGAGGTTGCGTTAGCTGAATTTATTGCCGATAAAACCAACTGGCGGGCAATGTTGAAGGGAGATGCAGAGTCGATCGATTTAGCCAAAGAAGCAGAAAAGCTGCTGCCAGCGATTGAGGAAAAGTTACAGGATTTGTTGCTGCATTTTGGTGCGGATTCCATTGAACGTCTTGAATCAGACCTGGTCGAGATTACCTACCCTGTGAGTGCGTATCCAAAGAAAATACAATCCCATAATTTCGACAAAGAATCTGTTGTTGAAGGGATACTGCTTGGCATGAAAGGCCAATACCTGATCTTCGACACGGGTGTGATCAATGTGCGAAAATTCACCAGCTACGAAGTCTCGGTAGAGACCCGTCCCGCTTAAGCACAAGAAGAACAAGCCAGGCAGTTTTCCCTGCCTGGCTCAGTACATCAGGATGACATTTTGCGATGGTCGTCTATCAATTACTTCTTTTAGGCTGCACAAACTCTCGGGTTGAATCGACAATCGCGACATCTTTCGTGAAATTTTCACCCAATACAACCGCATCACCTTTCACCAGAGCAAAGTCGGTTAAGGCGTTCAGATCGCCCAGAACCGTTCTTACCTGAACAACGGCGGACTTAGTGTCCTCTTTACCTGCCCATCGGATCACAGGGAGTTCGAAATCCATACCCCGCGCCTTAAATTTCACCCATTCATTACCATCACGCTCAAACGGAACCAGTGCTGTCACACCCAGCGTCGATGATTTTTGTGCCTGGTTAATCTGTACTTTGACATATTGTTTTGCCGGACTGAACCATACCCATTCGTGCTGACCAAGAATCAACTTTCCATCTCGGGTTTTTACTTTCTTGGGCTGAGGCTTAACCGCAGGCACTTTGGCAAGCTTGGGTTTAGTTTCCGTGGGCGTGGCAACAGTCGGGGACGAGGGAGCTACCCGGGCTGATTCTGATGGTCCCTCAGTCTCAGGTACTGACACCTGGGGGGTCTCAGCTTGACCCCTGTCCGCATTCTGAGCTGGAGACTGAGTCGAAGGAGAAGAAACACAACCCGACAAAAGTGTTATCACAAACAAAAAGAGCGTTTTTTTCATACGGCTGCCATTCAAGGTCGAAAATACGCGCATATTGTAAACAATTTAGCGGCATCTCTCAAAACATCCTGCCAGACCTTTTTGATGCGTGATGATATTTCTCAAGTTTATAGATAAAGCTTTGTTCATCATACCAGCCAATGTTTGACGCATGCTTTGCATCATCCCAAAGGCTTAAATACCAGCGACGTATTTCATACCCTTCGGCCAGAGGAAATTTTGCGACATAACGCGCAATAAGATCCAGCTCAGGGCGAATATCATTTAAATGAAAAATATCAAACTCTCTGTGTTTTATACCCGCATCAGCTGGATCAAGAATCGCCGCCACTTTAAACGTTTTGGCATCAAAAAGCACATTCGCTAAATGACAGTCATCATGAACAAAAGAGGCTGTTTCATTCAGGGGGGCCAATACTAACTGACGCTCATCCCAAAGATTTTCGAAATGATTTTTCACCGCTGTTGAGAATGGAGATTTTTTGTCCAGCACAAATCGTAAAACAGGATTCATCCATGTTTCAAAGGCTGTTGTAATTTGAGAATCGTACTTATTCTCTGAAATTTCAAACCCATTATGATGGGGCTGATTGTGCATATTAATGAGTAGTTCTGTAAAGTGCTCAGAAAATACTTCCAGGGCATAAGGTTCATTGGGTAATTCATGCGCAGGAACACCATCAATCCATTCCATCACGATGAATTCATGCCCTTCTTCACAACCAAAAAATAATATTTCAGGCACTTTACAGTCGATCATTGATCTTAATCGATTAACAGAATTAATTTCCTGACTTAGCCGGCCCGGCTGGCGACAAAACTTAATCACAACTCGCCGCTTCTCTGAAGCAAGAAATGCAACCCAGCCATAAAAAGTGGATTGTAGATTACAAAAATCAGGACAACCGCTAAACAGAGTACGAAATGCGTTCACCGCAATTCTGTTAAGTTGAGGCTCTTGCATAGATATCCTTTCTTATAGCTACATCAATAAATAGCTAATCTGCAAGCTTTTAAATCAATCAAAAAACAAAAGTTTCGATTCAATTCTGTAGAAAAATGATCGGATATAAAAGCCATTCCGCTCAAGTTCGCGATATATCCCTCAAAAACGGTCAGTGTATTTTCTATTCTGTCAGGAAAGATCCTCTAATTATGATGAGAATCAATTGCAATGCCCATACAGTCCGACATCGCTTCAAGTTGTGCGTCATCATCCAAATGGATTGACCATTGCACACCACTCCCGGTGGCAGTAATCATATTTGGCTGTCTTAACAAGCGAATATCATCCGCCCTTGCCTGCAAATTCACTTTCCCCGCTCCGTCAAGACGAATAACCAACTCATGCTGATTCGCGACAATCCTACCCTGGCTAAATGTCAGAATCATGCTTCGTCCTTCTTTTTATGTTTCAGTACTGCCATTGTTAACCGGCTTGTACATACAAGATTGTCCCGCTCATCGGTGACAGAAATTTGCCAGACTTGCGTCGTGGCTCCGATATGCACAGGGCTGGCTGTCCCTTTCACAAAACCAGTACGCACAACGCGTATATGGTTTGCATTGATATCAAGACCCACACAATACTTATCCGCACTGACACACATATTGGCAGCAATTGATCCCAGCGTTTCAGCCAGAACGACCGATGCGCCACCATGCAACATACCAAAAGGCTGGTGAGTTCTTGAATCTACTGGCATTATTGCCGTCAAACTATTGTCATCAAAGGCACTGTATTCAATACCGAGGTGTTGAACCAGGGTGTTCACGGAGGTTTGATTTAAGTCGTTCAGATCAAATTTCTTTCGCCAGATCGACATTGCGATTCCTTATAACAAGCTATGAAGCGCCAGCATACCATCTCTATAAATGGCTGATAAGCGATGTACAACATGGCATATACTAAAAAGCAAGGAGTGAGAACTATGATAGCATTTCGCCATTTACCCGTTACCAGTTTGCTGGCAAGTGCATTACTGCTGGCTGCTTGCAGTAATTCACCCACTGGCCGGCAGCAGGTACTGCTGTTCTCTGAACAGGATATGTCGCAACTGGGCGCTCAGTCCTTTGAAGAGATGAAAACAAAGGAAAAGATCAATACTGATCCTCAGGTTAACGCCTATGTTCAGTGTGTCACGCGTGCTTTAACTGCATCGCTTGGACGTCAGCCAGAAGCGCCAAGCTGGGAAGTGGTTGTCTTCGACAGTGATCAGGTCAATGCCTTCGCGCTGCCCGGCGGAAAAATCGGTGTCTATACCGGCCTGCTGAAAGTTGCACAGAATCAGGATCAGCTGGCCACGGTTATCGGCCATGAAATTGGTCATGTGCTGGCCAAACACAGCAACGAGCGCTTGTCCCGTACTCAGTTAGCCAACCTGGGTTTACAAATCTCCAGCGTCGCTCTCGGTGGCACTGAGTATCAGGAAATGGCCATGGCCGGACTCGGGCTTGGTGTACAGTACGGCATTCTGATGCCTTATGGTCGTGCGCAGGAATCGGAGTCCGATATCATTGGGCTGCGAATGATGTCACAAGCCGGTTTCGATCCGAATCAGAGTGTGGCGCTTTGGCAAAACATGAACAAAGCCAGCGGCGGCGGGCAACCCCCTGAAATTCTGTCGACCCACCCTTCCCATGCATCGCGCATTGATGATTTACGCCGTGAAATCGGCCGTTTGCCCGTTTCAACCGCAACATCCCCCAACTGTAAAACGCCCGGCTGATAATCTCGACATGCCATTATTGATGTTATTAGCAGAAAAAGCCTCCAATCAAGGAGGCTTTGCTGAGTAAAAGGTAAAAGTGCTGAAACTACTGACTGTTAGTCGTCATTCCCGGCATATAAGCTTCTACGCGACGGTTTTTAGCGCGTCCTTCTTCCGTATTATTGGTTGCAATTGGATCACGCTCACCAAAGCCTTTGATCTCAATTCTGTCCATACCAATACTGAAGTAACCCGCCAGATAACCAGCCACTGCTGCTGCACGCTCTTCAGACAGTTTCTGATTATAAGCCGGCGACCCCGACGCATCTGTGTGTCCAATTACCTGAAGTTTACTGTCAGGATAATTCACCAGGCGATCCGCAATGGGTTTCAACCGGTCAAAATCAACTTGCGTTAACTTACTACTGTCAAAATTGAAGGGTAATGCCACGCGAATGGGCTGGATCATCGAAGCGGGTAGCGGTGCTGGCTCTGGTAACGGCTCTGCCTCTTCAACAACAGCCGCGGCCGCTGGTGCTCCCCAGTGATATACCAGGCTCAACCCATAAAAATGAATGTCAGTTTTACCTGGCTCACTTCGACCGACCTGATTGTAATACTGATACTCAAGTCGCGTTGATACATTAGGGTTCATGTAAAACTCAGCCCCAACCCCTGCAGTGCCGGAGGTACCACTATCATCTTTACCGTTTACAGTATTATCAACGTTAAAGAAAAAGCCGCCCGCTTTGGCATACAGGTCAACAACATCTGTGACGGGCCATGTCAGTTTGGCAACTAAATCCAAACCATAGGCCTCAAAGCCACCACTTCCTAAATCATAATCTGCTTCGCCAAGGTAAGTGTAACCACCTTCTAAACCAACCATCGGAGAGAACTGGTAACCCAGAAAAACACCCCCACCCCAGTCATCTTGCCCGTAGTCACTTTTCTGGCCATCAATCGCACCATCAAAATTATTGAAATGAGTGCCACCCACCCGGGCACCGAAATACCACGGATTCTCTGTTGCGGCGATAACCGAACCAGACAAAAAAATCGCCAACGGTACAATTTTGATTATTCGAATCATAAAATTTTCCTTGTTATGAGTTCACCACTACCTCTAAGGGTTTAGACAGAAATGGTAATTTTAGCAAGGTAATAAGCAGGTTATAGCGCGGCGATATCTTTATTAAGACATCCAATTGCCTTCACACTCAAGCGCAAACTATGCACAGCGTTAAACAATGAGCTTTTCTCAGGCATCCAAGTCAAAAAAATACCACTCGCTGCAGGCAGAGCAGCAAGGCTTCAATCGCGGCTTATGCCCATGTTACGCAGCATCAACAAGCCCGGACTCTGCATTCAGGCGCAGAATCTTTACATTGTAAATTCAAGCTGACAGAAAATTGAACAATCAATATGTTTGTGCATGTTCAGTGTTTCAAACGAGGCGCCAGGCAAGTAAAATGTCAGCCATGAGAACTGATTACAAAAATGTTGAACGAACCGCTGATGACGACTGAAAATGGTACAAACAGACCCTTTAACCATCTGAAAATTGGGGTTATTGGCGGGGGTATGGCAGGTTCTACTATTGCACTGCGACTGGCGGAGCAAGGTTTTTCTGTCAATCTTTTTGAAGAGGGGCCAGGCCTGGTCAACGGTCCTCCTATCTGCCATTTACACGCTGGTGGCAATTTGTATCGTGACATTTCAGATGAGCAATGCCTTAAGCTGCTGAAACAGTCTGTTGATACGCTGAGAGTCTATAAACACAGCGCGAATATTCGCCCTACTGTGATTGCTGTTCCGCAGCAAGATCCCGGTCATCCTGATTTACTGCTTCCCCGACTGGCTCTGCTGGAGCAACACTACAAAGAATTAGTTCAGGCTGATCCAGCAAATGCGGTACTAGGCAATCCGGATGAATATTTCCGTCTCTACTATCGCGACGATATGGAAAGACTGGCCCAACGCGAGATGCCTGATCAGGCAACAGCACCGGATGACTGGATGGTGCCGGTTGCCAAACACCTCGATCTTGATCATTTCAAATTCCCCATCGTCCTTGTTCAGGAATACGGTGTTAGCGTATTTCGCCTGGCAGCCACTGTTACGCTGGGTCTGGATGCGCTTCCCAACAGCCAGGTCAGAACACACACTAAAGTCACCCATATTGAGCAGGACAGTCAGACCCGTAAATGGCAAATTACTTACCGTTGTTCAGAGAGTGACAATGGTGACATGGGCAGTCAAACAGTGGACGTGGACTATCTGATCAATGCCTGTGGTTACCGAACCGGCACTGTCGATGATATGGCGCACTACAAGCGAAAACGTATGGTCGAATTCAAAGCCGCCTACGTCACCCGATGGGATGACAGCAAAGCCGAGTGGCCTGAAATTATTTTTCACGGACAGCGAGGCACGCCGCAGGGAATGGCTCAGTTGACCCCCTACCCAGACGGCTACTTTCAGCTACACGGTATGACAGAAGACATTACCCTCTTCAAGGGTGGTCTGGTCAGCAGCAATGAACAAAGTGCTCAGCCGGATTTACACCCGGTCTACAAAAACATGTTGAGAAACGGCTGGCAGCCCAGTGATATTGAACAACGGACAAAAAGAGCCATCGCACACATCGCCAAGCATCTGCCGGCATATAAAACAGCTCGTGTCGGCGGTCCGCCACTTTTTGGCGCGCAACAGATCCCAGGCGAAAATCCATCCCTTCGCACTGCTGATGTGTCTTTCGACGGCTATCACTATGCCCGCACTGAAATCGTCAAAGCATCCTCGGCACTGACCGCTGCAGATCTCATCATTCAAAAGCTGGTAGACGACGGATTGATCTCCGCTGAACAAGGTGGCCTGACACTGCCTCTGGAAGCACGCTTTCCCGTAACGCAGCAACTTGATTCAGGAACTATCACCCGTAAAGCCGAGTCACTGGCAAAAGCACGTCAGTTTCCTGTGGCTTTAGCTTTGCCTGTGGGCTAAGCAGAATGTGACTTAGCGCTGAAAGTCAGCCACAAACTGAAGCGTTAGACCGGTATCTTCTTGATACCGGTTCAGCATTGCCACCGGCAGAATGAATCAGTCATGACTGGCAGGCGGAAAAAATACAGCCAGCCAAATCGTATTCCTATCGGGCTCAGTCCAGCTGACCCGGTGGCGACAATGTGCAGGAAGATAGATGCTTTGGCCTGCATGTAAACGAACCGGCGAGCGACCATCATCAAAGGTCAGTTCACCGGCACCCTGAACAACCATCACCCATTCATCTTCATCTTGATCGTACCACTCGCCAGGCGGTGTCTGATGGCCGCGGGAAATAATTCGCTCAATACGCACATCCGGCGTATGAATGAGCGTTTGAAACAACTCTTCCGGCAGGTGATTCGGTATGTCTGAATACAGATCCAGCATGTCCGGTGGACCTGATTTACCCTTGTGGTCTGTCATCAGCATCACTCATCTTTTGGTAATGCAACATTGATTTTCTCATTCAGTTCATCAAGTTCATTCTGAAGCGCCGTTCGCTCCACTTCAGCTTCCGCTACTTTTGCTAATTTTGCCTCATAGCGATCACAATCAGCCTGGGAAACCCAGTTCCAGCTTTTGCCGGATTTAAACTCGTCGCATGGTTTTTTGAACTCTTCGGCCACACGCCGCGCTTGTTTGATATCGGCCTCGACCTGGCTGAGTTGTTTTTGTAACCCCAGCTGCTGCTGATATAAAACTTTAGAGTTAGACAGTACCGTTTGTTGTTTTTGGGTTGCTTCAGTCAGCGTCTCAACCTTGGTGTCTAGCTGTTTTTTGGTCACAACCAGCTGCTTTTTCTGTTGCTTCAGTGCCGCCATTTGCTTGGCATGCTCTTCACGTACTGAAGATAACTCCAGCGTTTTCTGCTCAAGTTGTTGCTGTAACTCTTTAAATTCAATTGCTTTTTGGGTTTCCATGGATGCCATCGTTTCTAAACGCGAGCTCAGGCTTTTAATCTGCTCTGCCTGCTCAGTGTTTGTCTCACGCAACGTGTCCATTTCCGCAACCGTAGGCTGATGCTGAATGTGCCCTATTGCCGATGCCAGTAGCATTCCTGCGATCACACCGGCAACCAGAGTCACTTTCCAGTTCGACATCAACTCCATCCCTTTCTCCTACCTAACAAACAACCCAGTTTCAAACCTGATTAAGTACCAATAAACGATTCAGTATCTCCGAAATAATGTCTCAATAACCAAACACTTCAGGATACACAGAGATAAACTACCACACCGATAGCGGATCGATGTCAGAGCTATATCAAGCCTCAGTGTGGTTTCATTCGCAAAGTCTATGATACTGATAGAAAATTAGCGAATCCGAATCACATTCCTGCCGCACTCTCCTACTTTCCCCCTCGGAATTATATCCGGATATGACAGTGTCCGGTGACATTCACTCTTGTCACCCCGGAGGAAAATAGACATGAAGCAATCTGAGCTGGCGATGATCATCACCTTAATGCTGAGCCCAATCAGTTATGCCAAAGAAACGGTTACCATGAGAGCCACTTCAGCGGCCTGGCAAGATGATTCCTTTCTGCTCCCTATGGGCACAACAATCACCGATTACTGGATCAGCGAGAAGTTGGACGGCATTCGTGCCCATTGGAATGGTCAACAACTGCAAACCCGAACCGGGCACAAAATCAATGCGCCAGCGTGGTTCACGGAAAATTGGCCTGATGAAGCCTTAGAGGGCGAGTTATGGGCTGGAAGAGACGCATTTCATCTGGTCTCGCGAACAGTGCTGGATTCATCGCCGAATTCTGAGCAATGGCAAAAAATCCGGTTCATGATCTTTGATGCCCCCGCACATCCCGGCACCTTTGATGAGCGCCGGCACCATATGACAACACTGATCAATCAACTAAACCACCCCTACATTCAGATCATCGCGCAGCGTAAACTGTCATCAATCGCGATGGTCAAAACCTGGCTGTCAGAGATAGAAGCCGATGGCGGCGAAGGGATCATGTTGCACCTTGCTTCGCAGCCCTATGTCGCAGGCCGGTCCGACAGCCTGGTGAAAATAAAACGCTTCGAAGATGCGGAAGCTGTTGTTGTGGGCTATGAACCCGGAAAAGGGAAATATCAGGGGGTCATGGGGGCGCTTTGGGTCAAAATGGATGGGGTGCCACCCTTTAAAATCGGGACGGGTTTTTCAGATGCAGAACGCGCCATCCCGCCTGAAATCGGCAGTATCATCACCATTCGCTATAACGGGTTGACCCATAACCAGATCCCCCGCTTTGCCCGGTATCTTCGTCCAAGAGCGTCATCCACATTGTAATACGCAGATCTAAAAAGGGCTTACCCAGTGGTCAGCCCTTTTGTGTATTACTGCATCTTGAAAATCTGGTTCGCTTCAAGATTGGTCATACGCCGGATAGAACGCCAGACATAATAAAAGATACCGAACATCATCAGCATGGACGGAATCGCAATCATCGGGTAACTCAACAACGTCATTTCACCCAGCTCTTCATTGAAGGCTTCTGTGCCTGCCGGGCTGGTCACTATGGTCGTCGCAAGTACGTAATTCATAATTGAGGAAAACACAAACGTACTGGCAAACAGATAATTAGACTGCGCCAGACATCTGTTAAATTCGGTTTGTTTGCCGTTTTGGGTCAGTTTTTCTTTAATCAGTGAGAGATTCAGTACGGCATCGTTGAAAATCATTTTGGTGACAACAGGATACTTAGTGAAAGTCGAGACGAAAACAACCAGCCCGATCAAACCTGGTATCAAGGCTTCTTTAATTGCAAGCCATTGATTATCAAGCTCAAGTAAACCTATTCCACCGGTCAGCAGTACACTGACAAAGCCCAGTAAAGATATAAAGTTGAATTTTTTGTGTTTGATCAGCTCATAGCCACCCAGCACAACCGGGAAAGCAAGTGCCACGATTAATGCGTTGACCGGGCCCAGTTGCTCCTGGCCGCTCAACTTCATCAGTACCACAGACGGCACGATGACATTGAAAATGAGATCAGTAAGTGGATTCGATTTTTTTTCAGTCATGGTTTTTCAGGTACGTTTCAATATCGGGTCATTGTTCCGTCATTTACCCATAATGTAAAGATGAAACAAGTTACAAGGCTTTTCGCTTCAGCCCGTTTTACCCAACAATTTTAGCTGATGAGGCACGTAAAATGCCAAACTGGCTTGACTTTATGGTCAGATAAAACCATGTTCTGTCCTACAAACACAGGGCAATCACCGCTAAACTTTTCATATAAAAGCACATACCGGTGAATTTAAGATAAGGATATTCCTATGCTGGATCGCAATAAAACCGCGCTGGTGATCGTTGATGTTCAGGGAAAACTCGCCAGCCTGATGTCAGACAGCGAGACTCTCTATCAGAACCTGTCAGTCATGACGCAAGGAGCAAAAGCTCTTGAATTACCTATCATCTGGTTAGAGCAGCTACCTGATAAGCTTGGGCCCACGATTCCTCAGATTGCGGATCACCTGACCAATCAGGCCCCCATCGCCAAAAATTGTTTCAGCGGCTGCCAGTCAATCGCATTTATGGATGCTTTAGTTTCCACAGGTTGCAAGAACGTGCTGCTGGTTGGCATAGAAGCGCACATCTGTGTCTATCAAACCGCTATGGATTTACTGCGGAAAGGCTACCATGTCGAAGTCATTTCTGATGCTGTCTCTTCCCGCAATGCCGCGAACAAAACAGTCGCCCTGAATCGCATGCAACAGGCGGGCGCCTCTGTCTCGTGCACAGAAATGGTACTTTTTGAATTACAAGGCGTTGCTGAAGGCGAAAGCTTCAGGCAAATATTAAACCTCATCAAATAATTCAGTTACAAAGTTAACATTAATGTCACTGATAAATTGATCCCGGATTCAATGCAGGCTATCTTATTTTCATAAAAAAAATAAGATAGCCATAGGTTATTCTCCTCCTCAGCATTACCGGAGTCCGGCCCATGTACGCCATAACCCATATCAGCGTGTTTGATGGCAGCACGATTGTTGAAGATCAAGCCATTTTCATCGACAGAGATACGATCGCTGCTGTCATGCCTATGTCGCAGGCTCAGTCCGGGCAATTGCTCCCGACTGAATGTCTGGACGGGACTGGGTTACTGGCTACCGCGGGTTTTATCGACATTCAGTTGAACGGTTGTGGTGGCGTGTTGCTCAACACAGACATTGCCAAATCCACGCTCGATACCATGAACGCCACCAACCTTCGCCATGGTACCACCCAATACCTGCCCACTTTTATCACCAGCGAAGCCGAACCACTCAACAAAGTTATTGAGTTAATTGAAAGCATTGATAGCCCGGAATCGGAAGGAGTGCTGGGACTGCATTTAGAGGGCCCTTTCATCAACCCTCAGAAGAAAGGGGCCCATCAGGAAAATTGCATCCGGGGTCTTGATGACGAAACGGCTGACTATCTCATCAGCCACGCCGCTTGCATCAAAGTCATCACCCTGGCACCTGAGTTTTGTGATCAGTCAGTGATGAACAAGCTGACAGACGCGAACATCATCGTCTCTATGGGTCACACCAATGGCCGCTATCGCGACTATACAGCCAAACAAGGCATCCGTATGGCCACACATTTGTTTAATGCGATGAGCCCGCTCGATTCTCGTGAACCAGGTGCTGTCGGCTATATTTTTGACCATAAACCCTACGCTGGCATTATCGTTGACGGAATACATGTGAATTACGCCTCCATCAGAATCGCCCATCAGCTTCTGGGGGAGAAACTGTTTATGGTTACGGACGCTGTTACGCCTGCCGGTACTGATCTCAAAGAATACGATATGGCAGGCACCAAGGCCTATGTCACTGACGGTAAATGCCATTATGCAGATGGTACGATTGCCGGCGCCGCCATCACCATGATTCAGGGTGTCCATAACCTGATTGAACATGTGGGTGTCAGTAAAGAAGAAGCGCTCCGGATGGCAAGCCTGTATCCGGCCAAGGCTCTGGGACTGGATGCGTCTTATGGCAGGGTCCGAGCCGGGTATAAAGCGAATCTGGCATTACTGACTGCAGATTTGCAAGTTCAAGGTGCGGTACAGATGGGACTACGGCATCACATTTAATGTGGCTGTGTTTAATCTAGCTGTGCAGAAAACGACAAAGGGCCACTTGTCTATGGCCCTTTCAGCATTACGCGTTGGCGAATTTGGCCGTTTCAAGCCGGGTCATTTGAAATTCACGCAGCTTGAAGTAGCCATAAGTGGCCACAATAGAGAAGAAGAGGTACGACAGAGCAAACACCAGAGGTGAGTTAATCACCTGGTTTTCCAGACCCCACATCACCCCTGCGACAGTGACACCCATTTTAGCCATTAACCCGGTCAGCAGCAGCATGAATGCCAATTGAGGGTAACGTGTCGCCCGAAATGCCAGCCAGTAGGCGGTCCCTACCGCCAGTGAGGCAATGCCAAAACCGGCCATAAATGAATGAAGATGTTCCCCTGAGAAAACACCGGCAGCAACCGATACAGCGAGAATGATCAAGAACTTCATAAGAACCTCACCCAAAAACAGACGTGAACGACAGCGGACGCCAATCATGGAACCGGATCGCCCTTTTGCAGATATTGTTTCAGGTTTTAAAGCGCTTTAATAGTGATCATGCTTCTCAGCATTGTTATTAAAATGTTTCAATTTCAGCCATTTACATTCTGAAACATTATAAATACTTAACAGAAAACACTTTCCGGCGAAAGGTTACAAAATAGTTAAAAAATATGTCTGCAGCAGGATATCACTGCAAAGTGCATAATTGAAAAATAAAATGCAGGATTTGAGTGCTGATATCATGAAAGATCAATACGCTAACGCTGCATCTCTCATTGAGAACAGCATCTAATCCTGAATTTCCACTTTAAAGGCCAACAAAGTGGAAAGTGTGACAAGTCTTTGAACGGCTTCGTGACGAACAGGACAACCCACAGGACTCCTGATCTCATTCTACGCATTTCGACAGATTCACGATCAAACTGGGATGTTGCTCTTACCTTTGTAAGCTTCGTTAGGAATATTGGCTTGCTCTCTCTATAATTTGCTGAAATTCAGGACAAAAACCACATTTACGGGCATTTTATGACAACTATTCTTGATGCAGTTGATCTTCGTACACAGCTTGTTGGAGAGAACCGCCTTGAATTGCTGATATTCCGGCTTCATTCTGCTCAGTTATTTGCGATTAACGTGTTCAAGGTGCGTGAAATCGTCAAACAGCCTCACCTGCATTCGCTGCCCGGTAGTCATGCCAGTGTCTGTGGTGTTGCCAACATTCGTGGACAATCGATTCCAATCATTGATTTACGCAAAGCAATTGGGGTCAGAGCCACTGAAGAACACAGCGAAACCAACCTCATCATTACAGAATACAATCGAAGTGTTCAGGGTTTTCTCGTCGGACAAGTCATGAACATTGCCAATATGACCTGGCAGGACATTCAGCCGCCGCCCAGTCAGGTCGGAAAAAATAACTATCTCACCGCGATAACAAGAATCGAAAAAGACGGAGTTGAGCGACTGGTCAGCATCGTCGATGTCGAAAAAGTACTGGCTCAGATTGTGTCATACAACACGGACATCTCAGACGACATCCTCGATCAGCATTTAGTCAGCCAGTTTCATGGCCGAAAGATTCTGATTGTTGACGACTCTTCAACCGCGAGAGCACAAATCAGAGATACACTGGCTCAACTGGGCCTGGAGATCATTGAAGCCATCAATGGGCAAAAAGCACTGGATATCCTCAAAGGCTGGTGTGATGAAGGAAAAGACGTGAATCAGGAGATCCTGATGATGTTCACCGATGCTGAAATGCCGGAAATGGATGGTTATCGCCTGACTCACGAAATTCGCAATGATCCACGGATGAAAGATCTCTTCATCGCCCTGAACACCTCACTCAGCGGGAGCTTTAACCAGGCGATGGTCGATAAAGTCGGTTGTAACCGTTTCATATCTAAATTCCAGCCGGATCTCTTGGTTGAAGTGGTTCAGGACAGGCTGAGAGAAACC
Source organism: Photobacterium sp. TLY01 (assembly GCF_021432065.1). NCBI lineage: Bacteria > Pseudomonadati > Pseudomonadota > Gammaproteobacteria > Vibrionales > Vibrionaceae > Photobacterium > Photobacterium sp. TLY01. Next base: position 907,005 of record NZ_CP090365.1, on the reverse strand, counting down.
TTAAAGCAGCCCGTGTAATTGGTCACGGGCTTACTCACAAGGTTTGGCGACAACAAGAATGTTGGGCAGACAACAATGAAAAAAACGCGTTGTCTGTTCAGCAGTACACTAAACTCAGATGCAGTAATGTCAGCTTCAGCAGTGCCCCGGGCCAGGTATCAGGGGCCAGTCCAAACCGGCTCCCCTGATCCTCAGCCAGATTACTGATTCGGTGCAACACTACCCATATCTTGCCAGATACCATCATTGAATCCCTTCGCCTCAATCTGATGACTGACTGAAAATGTGCTCTCGTCACTTTTCATCGCTAACTGCATCGTAAACATCACCAGAACCGCTATCGGTATTAAACAGCTGCTGAGCGTAAACTGGGCCGTAGATTCCATATTTCCCCCTTAGTGCGACTGTGCTGTCTGTACCGGTCCCTGCTGGCTGCGCAGGGTGACGCGACGGTCAAAAAAGTCATATTCCCAGCTCTCATCCATTTTGAGCGGCTCTTCTTCACCATAAGCAATGGTGACAATTTGCAATGGGTTGGCTCCCCGTGATTCCAGATAATCCCTGACGGCAGTAGCACGCTCTTCAGAAAGCGCCTGGTTACGTTCCGCCCCGCCACGACGATCCGCATAGCCTGATAATTCCCAGTTAATTTCCGGCGATTGCTTCATCAGCTCTGCTATTTCATCCAGCTGTGCCTGAAAATGGGGTTCAATCACCGCAGAACCTGTTCGGAAGTGCACATTCATCGCCAGCGCCATATCATGCTTTTGCTGTGTGTCGCGCAGACTGGCCATTTCCTGTTGCATACTCTGGTAGCTGTCCAGTACCGGCTCCAGTTCAGCGTTACGTTCGTTCAGGGCGATAATGGTTTGTTGCTGCTCACTCAAACGTGCTGTCTGAGTGGCGATATAGTCTTCCTGACCGACAGCCGTGCCCACAATCCCGCCGACCATAGCACCAATCACGGCGCCAATCGGCCCCCCCACCAGGCCACCAACCGCGGCACCGGACCCCATACCAATCCATTGCTCTTGCTGAGCAACTGGCTCAGCGTTTGCAGTGCTCTGCTGACCTGCATGGACCTGAGTGCTGGCGCCCAGAATGGCTGTGGCGACCAAAAGGGAAAGCGCTTGTTTTTTCATCATGTCGTTCATCTGATTTTCCTCATCATTTCTGTGTGATCCGAAAGAGCATCTGAGGCCGTGAATGCGGCTCTCGTTTGCCGATGAGAGAATTAAAACAAAGTGTTCAGGCAATAAGAGGGAGAGAAAAAGGCAATGTGCTGATCAAATGTGGCAAGATTATGGCAATTGACGTTGAAGGCTGATTTGCACTTTTTTAGCCTGCCAGTTCAGGTATAGTCAGTCATCTCCAGAGTGAATGATGAAGCAATCAATGAAACAGATAGCCATTGTTGAAGACGAAGCGGCGATTCGTGAAAACTACATGGATGTGCTGAAAAAGCACGGTTACAAAGTGCAGGGCTATGCTGACCGCCAGCAGGCGCAGCAGGCATTCGATATCAAACTGCCCGATCTGGCCATCATAGATATCGGTTTAGGTCATGAGATCGATGGCGGATTCGCACTTTGTCAGTCTTTACGCGCACTGTCTCCCACTGTTCCCATTATTTTTCTGACTGCCCGTGACAGCGACTTTGATACGGTTTGCGGGTTGCGCATGGGGGCGGATGACTATCTCACCAAAGACATCAGCCTGCCCCATTTAATGGCCAGGATTGCTGCGTTATTCCGGCGCAGCGAACTGATGTCGGCCCCCGCCACCGAAGAGACCCTGCTGCACAGGGGCGCTTTGACCATTGACCAGAACAAAATGCAAATCTTCTGGCAAGATCAGCACATTGATTTAACGGTGACTGAATTCTGGATGGTATACGCGCTGGCAAAACGTCCTGGCCATGTCAGAAGTCGTCAGGATTTGATGGAAGATGCCCATGTCGTTGTCGATGACAGTACCATTACTTCCCATATCAAACGGATACGCAAAAAATTTGCCCAGCATGATGCCGGCTTTGATCATATTCACACCGTCTACGGAATGGGGTACCGATGGGGCGCCTGATCGCACGACTCAATGCAGGCCTTCGCGTGAAGATTGTGATCATCGCCAGCCTGCTGCTCACCCTGCCCTGGTTCGGATATCGATTTGTCCTCGAGATTGAAAAACTGCTTCGTCAGGGACAAGAGCAAACCTTGATTGGCACAGCCAGAGCCATCGCCACCGCGCTGAACGAGCGGCCGGCGCTGTTCAGCCAGCAAGCCAGTTTTCTGCCCAGCGTTCAGCACGGCCGCGATCTGTACGTCTACGACTTGCCTGGCTCAATCACCATTGACGGCCACCTCACCGACTGGCCGGAGGATCTTGATGCCAAGATGCATTACTACGGGCGTCAGTATGTCAGATTCAGCCAGCGCCCTTACCAGCAAGGACAAACCGATTTCTATCTGATTACCGGGCGACACCAGCAACAATTTTATGCCGCCATGAAAGTGAAGGACCAGCATACGGTTTTGCGCCGCTCAAACAGCCACCAGGTCGACCGGAACGACCACCTGATACTGGCATTAACAACACCGCAGGGTGAGTTCCAGCGCTACCTGATTGCACTGGAAGAAGGTGGCCAGACATCAGCCTGGATCATCACGGATGAACTGGACGAGCCAAACCTGTTTTCCCCCACCAACCTGATGACAGCGCAATGGCAACCCAGGCAGGATGGCTACTCGCTGGAAATCAGCATGCCTGTATCCCTGCTGGGTCAGCGCTTGTCCGTTTCTGTTTATGATGTCAACCATGATACCCACCGCGATGTCGAAACCATCATCGGCACAGCCAACGCCAATACAGCCTCTGATTTGGGCACCGTACTGCTCCCCTCGCCTGAGATCGAGCGTATCGTCAAAGGCATGGGACACAGCAGTTCACGCATCTGGGTATTGGATCGTCATCAGCGGGTTTTAGCGCAATCCGGCGATATTCAGCATTCTGACGGGGTTTGGGCAACCTCTGTTCGCTATGATGAAGAAGACCATGGATTAGGTTCATGGCTGGATCAACATCTGCTGCGCCCGTTGTACTCCACCTTTCTCTTGTCTGAGCCTGTTCCGTTTCAAGACAAACCCGCCAATCCCGCCCTCATTACAGGCGTGAATGTCGATCAAGCCTTGCAGGGACGCGGTTACGCTCACTGGCGAGCCTCCACCGATGGTAAAGCTATGATTTTGTCTGCCGCCTACCCCATCTGGCTCAACGACAAAGTGATGGGGGCCGTGGTCGCTGAAGAATCCACCCAGGGCGTTCAAACCCTGAAGAACCGGGCTCTGGAACAACTCTTTAACGTGCTACTGGCGATTATCATCATCGCTGCCATTATTCTTTTCCTCTTTGCCTCAAGCCTCTCAGGCCGTATCCGCCGGTTACGTGATCAGGCAGAGCAGTCCATTGATGCACAGGGGCGAATTCGAGAAGCGATCACTGCGTCTACGTCAAAAGATGAAGTCGGTGATTTATCCCGCAGCCTGGCAAACATGGTCAGCAGGCTCGGACAATATAATCATTACCTGGAAAACCTGTCTTCGCGCCTGTCACATGAACTGCGTACACCCGTTGCTGTCGTGCGCTCTTCACTGGATAACCTTTCTATGTCCACCCTCAATCCTGAGGAACAGCGTTATATCGAGCGGGCACAGGAAGGTATTCGTCGGCTGAGCACCATTTTATCCAGCATGACAGAAGCCACCCGAATTGAACAAAGTCTGCAAGGGGCAGACATGGAAGAATTTACGCTCAATGAATTGATCAGCGGCTGTATGCAAGGTTATCAGTTCGCCTTCACAGACCAGCACTTTCAGGTGCAGGTGCCAAAAAGCCCGGTCAGAATTACCGGTGCCCCCGACTTTCTGGCTCAGTTACTGGACAAACTGATCGCTAACGCCGTTGAATTCAGCCACCCGAACAGCCAGATAGAAGTCACACTGTCACAAACTGACAAACATGCGACGCTGACTGTCAGCAATCAGGGGCCACTTTTACCGGATGATATGGCAGACCAGCTGTTGCATTCCATGGTGTCTGTTCGCAGCCAGGCACATCAGGACAAACCCCATCTCGGGCTTGGCCTGTATATTTCGCGGTTGATCGTGGATTATCACGCAGGGCAGATCGCAATCAGAAACCGCCATGATTGTCTGGGTGTCACTGTCGCCGTAACTCTGCCACTGAGAACGGCAACAAATACCTGAGTTTATTCCGGTTGCTCGGTATCAGTCTCAGGTACAGAGGATTGAGGCTCTGAAGAATCTGAAGAGGGCTCGGTACCCGGCAACTGTGTCTCAGCCTGGGCTGTCACCTCTTCGTCTTTGGCATACATCGTCAGATACTGGTTCTCGCAGACACTGATGGTTGTCCTGTCGGTGCCATATGTTTCGGTGCACCGCTCCATATATTCGTCATAAGACATCAGTAATCCTTCCGACTGAACACTTGCGACGAATACTCCAGAAACCACCAGCGCTGATAACATCACACTGTTCCATTTCATCTTGCCCACCTTTATTCAAGCATGAACCGCACAGGCCCATACTTTAGAGTTAAGCAAATTAGCAGCAGCTTATGATCGAATTTTGAGACAATTAACCAATTGCTGACAGCGACAGGCTTACAGCAGGCTCATCTGCCGTTACATTTTCCGGCTGAACTCAACAAAGTGCTCATACCGTTTTGACACTAAGTCGGTATAATGCCTTCACTTTCATAACAACTATGCCTGAATCAAATGAGCAACGTTTTTACATTTCTTAAGGGATTGGCGATGGGCGCGGCAGATGTCGTTCCCGGCGTTTCCGGTGGCACAATCGCTTTTATCACCGGTATTTACGATACATTACTGGAAAGCATCAGACGCATTAACCCCAGTCTGATCACTCTGTGGCGCCAACAGGGGATCCGCGCAGTGCTCACCCACATTAACGCAGGTTTCCTGATTGTCCTCCTCACCGGTATCCTGACCAGTATTCTGACACTGGCTCGGGTGATCACCTGGATGCTGCATACGCACCCGATTCCGCTCTGGTCTTTCTTTTTTGGCTTGATCCTGATTTCTGCCATTCATATGTTTAAACAGGTTCAGCACTGGGGGGTATCACGGGTTCTGTGCATTCTTGCCGGTGCAGCGTTTGCGTACGGTATTACGGTTCTTCACCCGATTGACATGGCACCAACCAGTATCAACATTGTGCTTGCAGGCTCCATTGCGATTTGTGCGATGATTTTGCCCGGGATCTCCGGCAGCTTTATTTTACTGCTGCTGGGCATGTATGGCCCGATTCTGGCAGCGGCTAAATCGCTGCAACTGGGAACACTGGGGCTGTTTGCAACGGGTTGTGTGATCGGCCTGCTGTGCTTTTCTCATATTCTGTCGTGGCTGCTCAGACATTATCGTGATCTGACGCTGACCTTTCTGACAGGCCTGATGCTCGGCACCCTGAATAAAGTATGGCCCTGGAAAGAAACCATCAGTTGGCGCACCAACTCCAGCGGTGAACAGGTTCCTTTGTTGGAACAAAACCTGTCACCATTCAGCTTTGAACAGGTTACCGGCCAGCCAGCGCTTCTTAGCTATGCCGTGATTGCCATGCTTCTGGGCATCGTCCTCGTATGGGGACTGGAAAAATTTGCAGCGGACTGACCGTTAACTCCCTGATAAGGCTGCCACTGGCGGCCTTTTTTTGCATCAGCTGCTATCACCACAAAAAGCGTGGTAGCATATCGCAATTAATTGAATACCCAGAGTACCTACACGAGAAATCTATGTCCGACAAGCTTCTCTCCACGTATTGGACAATGCCGATAAAGCTCATCCTGATGTTCAGTCTGGGCTTTGCGGCCGTAGAGTGGCTGCCAGCATTCTTTCATTCAGAAACGATTTATGACAGCGCGCAAGCCTGCGAACTCAGCCGGACAAGCTGTAACCAGAACAATGCCAGCATCATGCTGAGTGACAATGTTGTCCATCCGTTGCAACCAACAACCATAACAATTCGCTGGCCTCAAATGCCGCAAGAGACAGATACCCTTCTGCTCACCCTGGAAGGCCATGAAATGATGATGGGGCAATACCAGCTACAATTAATCCGGCAACCGGATGACAGCTTTTCTGGTGATCTCATGCTGCCTTTCTGTACACAGGATGCCATGACCTGGCAAGGCAAAGTCACCTCAGATTCCGATTCCCACACACCTCTCTACGTTTCCTTAAGGATGACACAGTGAAAATTCAATGGATAATTCTGGCCGTAGCCTTGATCGCTGGCCTCGCTACCCGTTACTTTGTAGACCGTCATGACGTCAGTGTTGCAGAAGCTGAGCAATCAAGCGGTCAGCTTGAGAGCGGTAAAGCGTCAGTCGACTTGTTCAATACCAGTGATAACCGACTGCGTGTTGTCTACTTCGGTTTCACGCATTGTCCGGATGTCTGCCCAACGTCTCTGGCTATTTTGGGTGCTGCTTTGAAAGCCATCACGCCGGATACGTTAAATAAAGTTTGGCCTGTGTTTATTACTTTAGATCCAGAAAGGGACACCCCTGAAAAAAGTGCGCAATACGCGCAATACTTCCATCAGAATATTACGGGTATGACGGGGACGATGGAGCAAACCCAATTACTGGCGAAGAAGTATGGCGTCCTCTTTATGAAAACCAAACAGGAAGATTCAGCATTAGAATATTCCGTCGATCACAGCTCGTATTTTTATCTGCTAAAACCCGACGGCACCTTGCTGGAAAAAGTGCCTCACACGCTGAATCCCAATATCCTGGTAGACGCTATTGACAGGAATGAACGTCTCTTGATTGAGAATTAAGTAAGAAGATTTGACATATCATTCACATAGCGTGCATTGACTCAAACGGCGAAAGGCCGCATTCTTGCTGTCGTTCACGGGCTTTTTCTCGTCTTTGAGAGAATTTTTTTTGGGAAAAAAGCTTCTTGGATGAGCAATTTGAATAACATATGCCATACTAATTCTGCCGACTGATAAATTTTTACACTCGGTCTGTAGTGGCAAAAACAAAGGAGAAGAAAGAAAAATGAACCGTTCATTATCTATCCTTACTGGTATCATTCTGAGTGCAACTTTGATTGGCTGTTCAAGCTCAGATGAAGTAGATCAGATGCAACAACTAACCAATAAAGTAGACATGCTTTCTGACCAAGTAGGTGCACTGCAAAGTCAGCAAGATCAGATGGCCGGCGCCGTTAACGACGCTCGTGCTTCTGCAGATGCTGCTTACCAGGAAGCAATGCGTGCTAACCAGCGTATTGACAACATGGCTAGTTCGTATCGTAAGTAATAAAAACGACAAAAAGAGTGGAGCTATCAGCTCCACTCTTTTTTTATGTCTGAATTCTGACTTCAGGAAAACAGGATCATGAAGACAGATATCACACAGGCTGCCCTAACAGCCCGTGTGACATCTGTTATTAATCAATCGCGATTGGTACGCCTTCTTGCGATTGTAAAGCCTGAGACAAGCGCGTAATCGCTTGTTTATCACTTTCAACCGCATTCACAAGCGCACGACTTGGCTTCACAGCTTTCGCCTGGCCCGCTTCGGCCTCTGATTTTGACAATGGCTGATGCACTTCAACATACAAACTGCCATCCGGCTCACGTGTTTCTTTTAACGGTTGATTGATCACCCGCACTTTGGTGCCTTTCGGTATCTGGGGGAACAACCACTCAATATCCCAAGGGTTCATGCGGATACAACCCGAGCTGACACGCATCCCAATTCCGAAGTCTTTGTTTGTACCGTGGATCAGGTATTCACCCCGGCTGTGAGCAAGTCGCATCGCATACTCACCCAAGGGGTTATCCGGACCTGCCGGAATGACTGCAGGCAGTTCAATACCGCGTTCTTCACGGTACTCTTTGCGGATGTTCGCCGTTGGCGTCCAGGTTGGACCCACGATTTTCTGGCTGATTGACGTGGTCATCACAGGTGTTTCGCGGCCGATCCGGCCAATGCCGATAGGAAACACATACACAGAATCCTTATCTGGCGGGAAATAGTACAAACGCAACTCAGCCAGGTTGATCACAATCCCTTCATGCGGAACATCAGGCAGAATGAGTCTGGTTGGGATAGTCAGCATAGTTCCCGGTTCAGGCAAGAAAGGATCAACCCCTTTATTTGCTTCCATCACAGCTAAAAAGCCCACGTCAAAGTGGTTCGCTATGTCAGCGATACTCTCTTTTTCATTCTCAGGAACCTGATAATACTCCACATTGCCAACGAGCTTACTGCCGTTGGTAGGAAGTTGATATTCAATAGCATTCGCACCCATTGAAGCCAGGCCAATCAGAGTACAAAGTAATGAGCGATACACGAGAGCCTCCAGATCGATGAAGTCTGTTGACATAAACAACTGAGAGTCAGTTGATATTCCACCCAAAAAAATGGGCAACAGAACCTTAATTATTATGGCAAAGTTTGATCTTTACTCAGTAAGTGACTGCGATTTTCTTATATATGACACAAAACGTAGCATGGATCACTTTCTGAATTTGACAGTCAGTGTACCGAGCTCCAGCGAATAGCAGGTCAGGTTTACGTCAATAAAGTGGCGATAGGCTGTAAACGATGGGACTTGTGTAGAATTATATGTGCAAAAAAAGCGGGCATTGCCCGCTTTTCTGTTTACGCTTTCCAGGCTCAGGCATATTGAGCTGTCAGGAGTTTCCAGTCGCGGCGCTGTTGTTCCAGCCGGGCTTTGATTTCCTGATATTGCTTCACAATATCCAGGTTGTCATACTGGTCGCGAAGCGCCTGTCTTTTCACCTCAAGTAACTGTTTTCGGGTCGCGTAGTATTCTGAAATTTTCTGAATCAGCACGTCATACTCGGCTTCCACTTTTTGCAACACAACCCGGCTATCCGGTCCGGCACTCAGACGCGTCTGAATACGTTTCAGCATCATGGTCGCCCTCGCCTTTTCAATTTTATCTTCCGGGCAAGTACGCAGGTTACTGGCAAGACCGAACCAGGACAGACATTTGATTAGCCACTTTGTTGGATCAAACTGCCACCAGCGAATGCCGTTCCGGTAGTCATTTTCAAAGATGTGATGGTAATTATGATAGCCCTCACCAAAAGTCAGGAAAGCCAGAAACCCATTATCCCGTGCCGTATTTTTATCCGTATAAGGTTGCGAACCCCAGATATGGGCCAGAGAGTTGATAAAGAAGGTCGTGTGGTGACTGAGCACCAGACGAACAACTCCGAATAACAGCAAGGCTCCCCAGACATCTCCGTGTATCAGGCCAAACAACAGCGGAATGCCAAAATTTGTCGCCACAGCCAGGGGGACGTAATACTTGTGCTGCCACATGACAATCTTATCTTTTTGTAAATCGCGGCAGTTTGAGTAATCCGTATAGCGGTGTGCCTGATATTCACGCAGCATCCAGCCGATGTGACTATAGAAGAAACCACGCTTGGCGGAATACGGATCAACATCGTTATTATCCACATGGCGGTGGTGAATCCGGTGATCAGAGGACCAGTGCAAAACGCTGTTTTGCAGCGCGAATGCACCACCAATCGCATAGATAAAACGCACGGCAGCATTTGCTTCATACGCTTTATGCGACCAAAGACGGTGATAGCCCGCGGTAATCGACAACCCACAGTAGCTGAAAGCTGCCAGCAGCATCAGCCCTTGCTGCCAGTCGAACCCGACAAAGTAAGCATAAAGAGGTGCACCAATCGCAGCGATGGAAAAAGTAAGGGTAAAGATCATCAAATTGAGCCAGATGATTGGCGGCTTGGGATGTGACATGTCATTCTCTGTCTTTCGGCGTACAAGTGTTCGCTAGAATAGCAAGCATCCAGCTCAGGTCAATCGTAAAAGTCAGAGATTTACTGCTTTACATCACAGCTTGACATCTTGGAGGCAGAAATATGCATCCAGAAGAGATACCAGCCACCATCAGCTGTCACGTCACGATACAAGATACACGCTGCAGACTTTCCGGCAGCAGTGGATTAACTACACTTTAGGAAGCAGCTGAAAGCTTACGCATGGAGACAAAGCCATGAGTTCCACCGCTGAGGCTCCCTTTGAGCCGATTAACATGAACAGAGAGCAACGTGTGGTGATCAACACCCAGGCACAACACTGGCAGGCATCCCCGGCAACCGGCGTATGGCGTATTCCACTGGAGCGGGAGGCAAAAGAGACGGGGGAAGTCACCAGCATTGTCCGCTATGAACCCAACACGCACTTTTCAACCCATTACCATCCAAACGGCGAAGAAATCTTTGTCGTCAGCGGCATCTTTCAGGATGAGTTTGGCCACTACCCGGCCGGCACCTATATCCGGAACCCGGCAAACACCCGTCATGCGCCTGCCAGCGACAGCGGCTGCACACTATATGTCAAACTGAACATGTTTCCGGAAGGCGACAGAGAACCGCTCAGGATTGATACCCATAACGCCAGATGGCAGCCCGGTCATTACCCCGGACAATCAGTGCTCCCGCTACATGGTTACGGCTCAGATCGCACAGTCATCATGCAGTGGCACGCGGGTTCGACGCTGCCGCCACAAAGTTACGCAGGCGGCCTTGAAATTTATATCCTTGCCGGCAGCTTTTATGATGAATGGGGAGAATATAGCGAAGGTTTCTGGCTTCGCACGCCACCGGGCAGCGCTCACCAGCCTGCAACCCGAGATGGCTGTCTGCTTTTAGTCAAAACTGGCCATATCACGCAATAACAGACGGCGGTTATCGCAAGCCGCGTCATCAGGCTTTCTGACGATGAACATCCGTGCGAATGAAATTTTTCTGATTGATACAGGTCTTTTGTAGCATCAGTGAATTTATACCGCACATAGGGATGCACATGCGTATTCGATCAACCCCGTCCTGGCAACTGAAGGAAAGTGATGTCACGCCGGAGTCGGTTTATCACCAACGCCGCGACATTCTCAAAAAGCTCGGGATTACCCTGGCAACACTGCCACTCGCCACGCAAGCCCAGGCCAATATCTTTGACGTTTTTAGTGATGAAGAAAAAATACCGGATCGCCGACGGGCACTCAAAGCCCCAGATTCCACACGTTTTCACCCGGACCTGTCTTTGACACCTGAAGACAAAATTCTGAAATATAATAATTTTTATGAATTTGGGACCGACAAGTCTGATCCTGCTCGCCGGGCAGCGAATTTTGTGACCGATCCATGGAAAGTGGATGTCAGCGGCATGATTACCCGCCCTTTCACGCTCGATTATGACGACATATTTAAACGCTTTCCAATTGAAGAGCGCATTTACCGGCTGCGTTGTGTTGAAGCCTGGTCGATGAACGTGCCTTGGATCGGCTTCCCGCTAGCCTCACTGCTGAGGTATGCACAGCCAACCAGTCACGCAAAATATGTCGCTTTCGAGACATTGTATGACCCGAAACAGATGCCGGGACAAGCCTCACGCCGGCTGGGCGGCGGGATTGATTACCCGTATGTCGAAGGCCTGCGCCTGGACGAAGCGATGCATCCTTTAACTCTGATTGCTGTCGGCTTATACGGGAAAACGCTGGCACCGCAAAACGGTGCGCCGCTCCGATTGGTTGTCCCCTGGAAATACGGTTTCAAAAGCATCAAATCTATCGTCAAAATTACACTGACGGATAAACAACCACCCACCACCTGGAATCTGCTTGCGCCTCAAGAATACGGTTTTTACGCCAACGTAAATCCGCAAGTGGATCACCCAAGATGGAGCCAGGCCAGTGAGCGCTTTATCGGCGAAGGCAATTTGTTCAGCAGCCGTCGTCAGCCAACTCTGCCTTTCAATGGTTATGCCTCTGAAGTCGCGGGGCTTTATCAAGGAATGGATTTGAGGAAGTTTTATTGATGACATCAGTTTCAACAGCACGCCAGAAAAAATACCGTATCAGCCCGCGTCAGATCACCGCCCTGAAAGTGGTGATCCATCTGGTGTCTTTGTTTTTCTTTGTGTTACTGATCTTCCAGACGTTCAAAGGCCAGCTCGGGGCCGATCCGGTTCAGGGACTCAGCCACTTCACCGGCAAAGCCGCCTTGAATACCTTGTTCATCACACTGCTGATCTCTCCGCTGGCCCAATGGTGGAAACAAGGGAGTCTGGTCAAAGTCCGACGGTTACTGGGACTTTACAGTTTCTTCTGGGCGGTTCTGCACCTGCTGGTGTATGTCCTGCTTGATCTGAATCTGGACTGGGCATTGCTGGCAAGCGAAATTGCCGAACGGCCTTACCTGACCGTGGGTGCTGTCTGCTGGTTAATTCTGTTGGCACTTGCCATGACCTCAACGCAAAGCATGCAGCGCCGGTTAGGCAAGCGCTGGCAACAACTTCACTATTGGGTGTATCTGGCCGTGCTACTGGCGCCAGTGCATTACTTTTGGTCGGTAAAATCCGGTGTTGTTGAGCCGCTGCTTTATATCGCCGGCGCCATAATGTTACTGAGTTTCCGGAAGAAGACCTTCAAGCGTTGGATACCCAAATTTCATCAGCAGACTCCCTCTGAAGAGAGATAACACAGGGCTTCATCTCCTGATAATTTGATTCTGGCCGTTACATGGCAACCGGTTCTGTCGTCTTAGCTCGGTCTATTATCAAAACATCCCGGGCTGATTCGACACAGGGATCAATCGCTTTCCCTCACATCGCCATCCTTCAAGCCATGCATTGACTAAAAACAGAGTTCATTTCAAACTAAACGCATAAGTTTGATACAGGTTCAGATTATTCAGGCACATAACCCTTTTCTGCTCTGCGCTCTGGCAATATCATAGAGCGGTATATCCATTATCAATGTCTCGTCCGATCACGTGAGGTTAAGCTGATTTTGATCAGTGAGTTAGTTGCTGTCAGCATCGAACAATTTCAGGCTGACTGTTTACAGCTGTGTACACAACATTATCCTACGGTGCATAACCGGGGGATGCGCGATCGTCATTTAGGCAGACTCATGTGTCGGAGAGTTTTGGCGACGCTGGAAAAGGAAGGGATAGCCGCCACACTTGAACAGGTGGAATGCGATGATGTGATGATGCCGCCTGTATTTCGGATACGGACCAGTGAAGCAACCCTGTGGGTGATTGCGCACCGCCTTCAAAGCGCTAATCTGGCGCGTCGCTCTTCTCTTTTTCAGGCTATCGGCCTGACCTTAAAGCAACTGAATCCCAGCGGGGATCACCACTTACTGCTATTGTCTGACCATTGGTTTGACCGGAGCAAAGCCAGTAAACAACTTCCTTCCTGGTGGCTTGGCCAGATGCCGGAAAATATTCAGGGTTACCTGCAGGACGGCATCAAATTACTGCCCAGTGAATTATCTCTGAGCGGGCAACTGCAGACTCAGTTCGAACTCAGCCAGGGTGTTACTCAACTTCACCATCCACTCAAACGACTACACACAAATACAACTTTGCATCGCTACGCGGTGATGACCGCCTACTACTCCAACATCCATGCCCCTACATCCATGTAATGAAAGCTGGCTGATCAAAGATTCGATTCAGCCTTGATATGCCAGACAAAAACGCCAGCTCACTGAGCTGGCGTTTCTTGATTAGGATGATCGAATGATTAAATCAGGCCCAGCTCTTTCAGGCGCTCCATCAGGTAGCTGTCAGCGGTATGACGCTCTGACAGAACAACCTCTGGCTTCGGGTGCAAGAAAAGTGGCAGAGAAATACGCGATTTCGTTTTATCTGCCCCTTCAGGGTTAATCACACGGTGAGTCGTTGACGGGAAGTAACCGCCAGACGCTTCCTGCAGCATGTCGCCAATGTTTATGATCAGGTTTCCGAACTCACACGGTACATCCAGCCACTCACCTGTTTTGGCTTTTACCTGCAATCCTGGCTCATTGGCAGCTGGCAGTACTGTCAGCAGATTAATATCTTCATGCGCACCGGCGCGGATAGCGCCCAGCCCTTCCTCACCCTTCAGAGGCGGATAATGCAAAACGCGGAGCAAGGTTTTGTCACTGTTTTCAATCATGCTCGATAAAGACTGCGAATACAGGGCTGATACCTCGGCCGGTGAGTGCTTTTCTACCCAGGACAGCAAGGTCGATGCCAGCGCATTAGCCTGGGCATAATAATCCTGCAATTGATCTTTCAGCGCGTCAGGGCACTGACCCCATGGGTAATAGTGAAAAAACTCTTTGATATCTTTCTGATTATGGCCTTTCGCCGTTTCAGAAACGTCTGGCGGGAAAAAGCCATCTTGCATGTTGGTATTGAAACGAAAAGCGTATTTTTCTTCGGAATCAAAAAATGCTTGCCAGTTATCATAGATGGAGCTGACCAGCTCCTGCTGCAAAGGATGGTTTTTCAGGACGCCAAAGCCGGTTTCGCGCAGTGATTCAACGAAACGCGCTTGTGCGTCATCAGCAGTAAAGTCAATCGCTTCTAATTTCATGATGTTCTTCTTTATACGGTAGGGCGTAGATTGATGCGTTAATCGCATCTTGTGGCAAGGATTTTAGACCTTCAATACCGCCGGAACAACCCGCAAGCCAAAGCCTGACAGAAACAGAGTGTTGATGAAACGAAACGATTGCCCAACCGATTGCGTTGACCAGAGCAAACAGACGAAAAACCCTGCCGAAGCAGGGTTTATTTCGCAGAATTCGATGCTGATAATTCGTCATAGATCACGCATTAGCAACTCAAACTCATCCTCAGCAAGTTCGATCAGTTTAGCGAGCTCCCGGGCATCATCGTTCGCTAAATCCACTTGCCAGCGTACACATTCACCACCGACATGATCTCGACAAACTAACTCAGTTTTTTTGCCATTTGACTGAAACGAAAGTTCTTCAAACTCGGCCAAAAACTTATCGTGTTCTTCCATGATTTCAACTTCAAGAAAACCAGTCGGTATAACTTTCACATCCAAATGGTATCCTTTACCGCCTGGTAACAGGTACTGCCGGTGTTCAGCTAACATCCTCCTTTCCTCCACTCAGTTGACTCGCAACTAAAAGTGTAGTCAAAGATTCTGCTACGCGAGTAAATTTTCCCCGAGCAAGCACCACCCTAACTTCAGGAAAAGTAATGTTTTTTTCTTATACAGCCCAAATTTGAACAAATTGTATCAATCACAATAATTGGCTGAATATGCTTCTTATTTTAAGTCATTCTCTGCTCACTCAATACTTTGTTATCAGGCATCAGTTACTTATTCAAAATAATGCTCAGCGGTACATCCGCCATCTTGTTGCTGTACACATTTCGATGATCGACTGTCATCGTTTCTTCATATGAGTGAAGTCGTTGCTTTCGCCGATGGTTGATACATTTTTGAGACTATCACCTTATATTCAAAATATAATCGTGAAGTTTGATGCTCGAATGAATCCCTGACACCTCCAAAAGCAAACCATTCTTATTTGTAGTTTTATCAATGATTCTAAATTGCGATGAAACACAAATCATCGAAATACATTTTTCCCATCCATTTGATTTATATGCTATATCAAATGATACTCAATGCGTAAAAGGGATAATAAAACGGTCAAATCAGACTGATATTATGAGTGACGTTCTGCTTTAGGTGCATCTCTGCTGGCTCGCAACATACCGGGTCGGAGAGCTGAAATTGTTAAATTTCATGGAGTGATGTGTGTGGTGACCTACCCGCTTGTTTCTGCAGTAATCCCCGCCAAAGATGAATCAATGAATCTTCCAATGTTGCTGAGTGAAATTCAATCAGTGCTGAGCGATCACTGCCAGTTCGAGATTATCGTTGTTGATGATGGCAGCACTGATCATACCTATGCTGTATGCGATGAATGGGGACAAAACCACCCCGATGTGGCGCTAACCGTGGTTCGTCACCAGCATGCTGTTGGACAAAGTACGGCTTTATTGACCGCGGTCCATCAGGCCAAAGGAGAGTGGATAGTCACGCTGGACGGCGACGGGCAAAATGACCCAGCCGATATTCCGGCGTTAATGGACGCAGCGGCCAAGCAGGACAATCCGCATTTCTGTATTGCAGGCTACCGGAAAAACCGACAAGACACTGAATGGAAGCGATTTCAGTCCAGATTTGCAAACGCCATTCGCCAGGCTGTACTCAAAGATGGCGTCAAAGATACGGGCTGCGGCCTGAAACTCATTCCTCGTCGCACTTACCTTGCTTTGCCATATTTCGACCATATGCACCGTTTTTTACCTGCTCTGATCCGCCGCTTAGATGGACAGATTGATGTGGTGCCAGTCAATCACAGAGGCCGCTGGGGAGGTGTATCAAAATACAATGCGCTTAACCGTGCCTGGGTCGGCTTCATTGATATGTGTGGCGTGTTATGGCTCAGTCGCCGCTGTAAAAACCCACAAATAGAAAACATCAGCCAACGGGCAACACATGAATAAGCTGTATGTCAAAGCGACAATCATCTTAACCTGCCTATTGGCTCTTTATCTGCTGATTCGCAATGACTGGATGCCATCATTTACCGATCATCATCTCATCGCCCACTGGCTGGACCATGCGGGTCCGTTGAAGTGGCTGTCGCTTTATGTATCGGCAATTGTTTTCATTGGTGCTGGCGGGCCGCGTCAGGCCATTGCATTCTTGTTTGGTTTTTTATTTGGTGGACCACTTGGCATCGTGATCGCTTTACTGGTGACGCTGGCTGGATCTATGGGCTGCTTCCTGCTGGCAAGGCATATCATCGGCCTATTACTTGAGCAGCGCTTTACAAAGTATCTGCGTCTGTTCGAGAAATCCTTGCTTCATGACCCAGCCAAGAAAATTCTCATTATTCGTTTGCTCCCTGTCGGCAGCAACCTTTTCACCAACTTGTTTTCCGGGGCTTGCAAGCTGAAAACAAGCGCTTTCGTCATCGGTTCTCTTCTAGGCTTTTTGCCTCAAACCGCTGTATTTGCGATGGCAGGCTCAGGCGTTCGTCTGTCAGACCATCATCAGATGACCATCAGTATTTTACTTTTTACACTATCCAGTGCTTTAGGGATCTATCTGTACTTCAACCGGGAAAAATCGACCAGGGACGCGACACATGCCATCAAGCCAGGTTCAAACCCATACGATCAGTGAATCAAGATATCCATGGGATAAACTGAGCATCCTGCTATTTTCAATCGCTATTATCCTGCTCTTCTGGGGAATTGGCTGGCGGGCGCCCTGGCCAGCCGATGAGCCACGTTTTGCCGAAGTTGCCCGGGAAATGGTCGCGACCGGACAGTGGTTCTTTCCAATGCGAGGCGGCGAGCTATACCCGGACAAACCACCCGTCTTCTTTTGGAGTATCGCTTTTTTTTACTGGATGACAGGCAATCTGAAAATCTCTTTTCTGCTGCCAAACGCTTTTTGTGGCCTGTTGACTCTGGTGCTGGTTTGGGATTTAGCTCGCAGGCTGTGGGATATCAAAACCGCAAGAACCGCTCTTTTCCTGCTGTTATTGGCACCGCAGTTTTTGATCCAGGCAAAAAATGCCCAAATCGACGCCATGGTGGCCTGCTGGATTACCGTTTCCTGCTATTGCCTGATTCGTCACTTTTTCCTATCACCGAACTGGCGCTTGTATCATCTGGCCTGGGCAATGATGGGGCTGGGTGTTATTACAAAGGGGGTCGGTTTTTTACCCATACTCATGTTTATTCCGATGGCCGTCTATTTTTTCCCGCAGCGTCACGCCCTTCCAAAGGCTTTTTCTAAGCGAGCCTGGTTTGGGCCCTTAGTCATGCTAGCCGTCATTGCAGCCTGGTTAATCCCTCTCCTTATCCTGACCGGTGTCAATGATGACCCGCAATTTCAGGCTTACCGGGATAATATTTTGTTCAGGCAGACAGCAGAGCGCTATGCCAATTCGCTTGGGCATCTGCAACCCTGGCATTATTTTATTTCGTCGGTGATCCCGGTATTCTGGTTTCCACTCCCCTTTATGGTTATTGCATTCTGGAAGCCCTTACGCGATTCCTGGAAACGATACCCCGTTGTTTGGGTGCTCCTGAGCTGGGTCGTTCTGGTGGTTGTATTCTTTAGCATTAGCCCAGGAAAACGCGGTGTCTACGTCCTGCCGGCATTACCTATGCTGGCGCTCGCACTGAGCCCGGCGGTTGACCTTCTGGACAACAAACGATGGCTCCATTGGCTAATCATGACAGTGCTTACTCTGATTGGCGTTGTATTGTTTTTTGGCGGTATTGCAGGTATCGCTGGGCTGGAAAAAGCCGTTCGCGAGCTTGAAGAACAGACTTTACAAGCCGGTGTCATGCTTTGCATCACAGGTGGAATATGGCTGGCGACACTCTGGTACCGGCGAACTCACAACGCTTATCTGACCATGGGAGGGTTACTCGCAATCACCTGGCTTATTTTTGCCAGTTGGGGATATCATTTACTGGACCCAAACCGCACGCCAAAGGCGATCATGGCGGAGATTGCCCACAGTGTCGGTCATGATTCTGAGCTAGGCTTGGTCAATTTCAAAGAGCAGCATATCCTGTTTTCATCACAAACCGTGACTCACTTCAGCTATCTTGCTCCGATAGCCGAACAGGAGCGACGAGCCTGGGCCTGGTTACATGAAGCGCCGGATCGGTATGTGCTAATCCCGGATTCTGCAAAAGTCAGTTGTTTTGTGATGAGCAAAGGAAAAGATATGGGGCTGGCCCACCGACGTCATTGGATGCTGTTTGAACCGTCATCAGCAGAGCCTGAATGTACTCCCCCACAATCCATGCGAAAATTCGTGACTCAACGGCCATATCCCTGGTAATCGTTTCCCAGGCGACGAATGCAGCATTTCATGTTGCACCTTAAATCATTGATAAACGTTTTTGACGCCTGATTCAGAACATAAGGCAACTCGAATGGTAGAGATAGGCTCATTGATGTCGGCTACCCACTGACCCATCGACTTTTCATGCTATATTGAATCTCTTCGTCACGGCGGCGACAGCCATCTTCATCTAATACATGGAATTTCTACTATGACAGAAAGCCAATACGCTCCCCCCTCTAGTGTCCGTTATATTGATTTTCGCTCTGATACCGTCACTCAGCCTTCTCCTGCCATGCGTCAGGCCATGGCGAATGCGGCCGTTGGGGACGATGTTTACGGCGACGACCCCACAGTCAATGAGCTGGAACAATGGGCTGCAGAACGACATGGCTTTGAAGCCGCGCTTTTTTGTAGTTCCGGCACACAGGCCAACTTGCTCGGGCTGATGGCACACTGCGAACGTGGTGATGAATACCTGTGCGGACAGCAGGCGCACAACTACAAGTTTGAAGGTGGCGGCGCGGCTGTGCTGGGCTCAATTCAGCCGCAGCCAATTGAGAATCTGCCTGACGGCACACTGCCTTTTGATAAGCTGGCGGCTGCCATTAAGCCGGACGACAGTCACTTCGCACGTACCAGGTTGCTCAGTCTGGAAAATACGATTAACGGCAAGGTGCTTCCGCTGTCTTATCTGGCAGAAGCCAGAACTTTTGTGGATCAACACGGCCTCTCGCTGCACTTAGATGGTGCCCGGGTTTACAACGCGATGGCAGCGCTGGATGTGGATATCACCGAAATCGTCAAATACTTCGATTCGTTCACGATTTGCCTGTCGAAAGGGCTGGGCGCACCTGTGGGCTCGCTGTTACTTGGCAATCAAGCGTTCATTAAAAAAGCCAGACGCTGGCGCAAAGTGCTGGGTGGCGGCATGCGCCAGGCCGGTATTCTGGCCGCAGCGGGTAAAATCGCACTGCAGGAAAATACAGCCCGGCTGAAAGTAGACCATGATAATGCCCGTTATTTAGCCGAGCAACTGACCACTGTACCGGGATTCAGCACTAAGCCCGAATTGGTACAAACCAATATTTTGTTCGCTAAAGTGGACAATGGAATTAATCAGGCGCAATTGCTTTCAACGCTGAAAGAGAAAGGGATTCTCCTGAGTCAGGGAAACCCAATGCGTTTGGTTACCCATTTAGATGTCAGCCGTGATGATATTGATCGCTTAATTGCAGAGCTGAAATCCGCACTGTAAACCTCAGCCTGCCACCAAAGTGTTACTGGTGGCAGGCAAATCTTCTTAATCAGATCGTCGCCGTATCGGTCAGTGCCCTGTTTGATCTAACCAAACTCAGCCGTATTTAATACCAGATGTACCGCAATACTTAATGCATACCCCAGTGCAATAACCGGTGCCCACTTGAGGTGACCGAAAAAAGTATATTTGCCATGAGCCGCCCCCATCAGAGCGACTCCGGCAGCAGAGCCAATCGACAGCAAACTGCCGCCAACTCCGGCGGTTAATGTCACCAGCAACCAGTTACCAATCGACATATCCGGGTTCATCGTCAGCACAGCAAACATAACAGGAATATTATCAATGACTGCAGAAAGAACACCGACGGTGATATTGGCCCACATAGGATCCCATTGTGTGTACATCAGATTTGAGGCCACACTCAGATAGCCCAGCAAGCTTAACCCGCCGACACACATCACCACGCCATAGAAAAACAACAAGGTATCCCACTCCGCCATCGATATTCGTCTGAACACATCAAAGGGCACCACAGAGCCAAGACGCTCCAGCGCCGCGCTGTCATTATTGGCCATGGCAATTGCTCGTTTTTTCTCCAGTGAACGCGGCAAGGTTTTTTGCAGAAAGAAACCAAATAAAGAGAGATAAGCCAGCCCCATCATCATCCCCATCACCGGCGGGAAGTGCAGATACGCATGGAAGGCCACCGCTGTCAGTATGGTCAGCAAAAACAGGAGCACAATACGCCGCGCGCCCCGTTTCAATTCCACATACTCGCTGATCGTTTCAGGTTTAGTGCGGGGAACAAAGAAAGACATGATCAACGCAGGCACCAGATAATTCACCAGGGCGGGAACAAAGAGCTCAAAAAACTGGGTGAACCGGACCAATCCGGCCTGCCAGACCATCAGTGTTGTGATATCACCAAACGGACTGAACGCACCGCCCGCATTGGCAGCGACTACGATATTGATACAGGCAAGATTGATAAAACGGGTATTCTCCCCGCCCACTTTCATCACGACAGCACACATGAGTAACGCTGTGGTCAGGTTGTCGGCCACCGGGGAGATAAAAAAGGCCAGAAACCCCGTCAGCCAGAACAGCGATCGGAAGTTAAATCCTTTACTGACCATCCAGCCTTGAAGCGCATCAAACAATCGCCGCTCTTCCATGGCGCTGATGTACGTCATTGCCACCAGCAGGAACAGCATCAGCTCGGCGTATTCCAGTAAGTTATGCTCCAGCGCCATATGTGCTGTCTCGATCGCGCCCTGCTCTTTGTAAGCAAAACCAATCATGATCCAGATGATACCTGCTGCCAGCAGCATAGGTTTTGACTTGCGAAGCTGCAGATACTCTTCTGCCATCACCAAACCATAAGCCACCACAAAGATCAGAATGGCGATATAGCCAATGGTCGTCCGGGTCAGATCCAAACCCATGCTTTCCGTACTGGCAAAGGCTAAAAAGGGACATCCGAGCAAGATCAGAAGAAGGACAAAGTAAGACACTTTTTTACGCATTCTCTACTCCATGAGACAACACACTCAACAAACAATACACTGTTGCATTTTTTATATTGTGGTTCAGGACTGCAATAATGCGATGAAATGACTACAAAAATTTGTAGTGCTTCACTTTTCGCTGAGACACTCATCCAATGAGAAAAAGAAAGGGACCCAAACGGGTCCCTGAGTGTCGGATGCTTATTGACCCCATATTTCTGTCACAAATTCCGGATAATCAACAAACGGGTTACGATTGCCCTGGAAGTTGTAGGCGTCTTCGTTGCGATCCTGCTCTTTCTGACTGACCGGATCCTCCTGGTGCCATTGCAGCAACATGGTCAGGAACCAATCCTCAAACACCTGATCACTGGTTCCGTTCAACACTGCGTCGCCGTGTGTATCATTCGACTCCCAGCCTGAAATCCCGTTTTGGTAGCGGGTCGCCATATAGAAATACGCCCGGGCAATATCGCCTTTAAAGGCATCGACCGGTTCAAACACAATACCAGAATAACTCAGTCCGGACGCTGCTGAACCCAGCTTTGAACCATTCTCGGAAGTATAAGTCGCGCTGCCAACTTCACCGTATGGGTAGCTGCTTCGTCTGCCATTCACATAACCATCGGTCGGGAACACATGGTGTACATCGGTATTCATCGGTGCAACCGCCCCGCCAAACCAGCTACGGGGGAAAGAATGCTCACGGTTGTAACAATCCCCCTCACCACTATAGGAACCACACTGATCATTTCCAGGCGTGAAGGTATAACTATCGGTTCCCGATGGGTTCTCTGAATAAATGTCCAGAATAGAACCGTCATCTTCATAGCTTTCATCCCGTTCATGCGCGTTGTAAAACGTCCACAGATCGCTATAGCTCTGGGCGCTATGATCCTTGATGATATTGTACAGTGCTGTTTTCAGTGTATATCCGGTCAAGCCTTCAGCCGTCTGATAGTAACTCGACAGATCGCTCAGCCCGCCTCCTTCACCAGCTCCGCCTGAAGTGCCGTCCTCGCCAGGTTCAAACCGATCCACATAAACCACTTCTGAACCATCAAACCCCGGTTGGTCATAGAAACGTAGTCCGACTTCAATATTGGTGGTACTCCCGGCTGTATAGCTATACCTGAGTTGCTGCCACTGACCGGTATTTGCCGGGATGGAATAATCCAGATAACCATCAACATACAAGCGCGCAGCCACATTTCCCTCTGTGTGGTAAATCCAGACACTGAAGTCATATGTTTCACCACGGGTCACACTGACAATCTGACGAAAATCTGTTGAACTTTGCGTGTCAGTATTGACCATGATTGCCGCCGCACTGCTTCCCGAATAAACCGGACTGATGGTTTCACTGACACTGATCCCTGAATCAAGGATTGTCCAGTGCACCGGACTGCCACTATTCCAGCTTTCAAAATCGCCGTTACTAAGCTGAGCGACAGCCTCGCCCTGTACCCCGAATGTTAAAAGTCCCAGCAGCGTTAGTGCTCGTTTCATTTGTCATCCCGTTGTCTTTGTTAATGATCTGTTAATAAAATAAAGTTGCACACAAATCTCGGTTTTAGAACAAATTTATGAATGCCTTGCCACTTTTTTGATAACTAAGTCAAAATAACAACAGAAGATGAAATAAACATGAAAGGAACTCGTTGACTGTACAACAAGCCAAACCACTGAGACATCCGGTAAAAAATATCCTCAGAAACAAAGTTTTTACTAAGCTGGAAGGAGAACTCATCAGAATCTAATGATGGTCAGATTTTCTTTAAGGACGAGCAATCACTGGAAAGGCAGACATTACCATCACTCGTGACGATGGATACAAATGACCCAGCACAGTCACGTGTTATCAGAGCACAGAACAAGCGGCTCTGTATTTTGAAAGGTATCTCTCGGCGTCATCTGAATAGGGGCACTGGACTATGACAAAAACACTGTTTAGACCCGCGTTGTTATGCTGTACAACCGGGCTGTACCTTACATTGGTTTCCCCCGTTTTGGCAGAAGATGCACTCATGCCCAGCCCGCCGGAAGTCGCCGCTGATGCATGGGTTTTAATGAGTTATCAGTCTGGGCAAGTGATTGCAGGCAGCAACGAGCACAAAACACATGCCCCCGCCAGCCTGGTTAAAATTATGACAAGTTACGTGGTCGGAACTGAGCTGAAAGCCGGCCATATTCACAATGATGACAAAGTGGTGATCAGCGAAAATGCCTGGAGTCAAAAATTTCCGGGCTCATCCGTGATGTTTATCAACGTAGGTGATGAAGTCACAGTGGACGATCTCAATCATGGTGTGATCATTTCTTCCGGCAACGATGCCACCGTCGCGCTGGCCGAGCATGTGGCCGGCCATACTTCCGCATTTATCGAAATGATGAACCGCCAGGCTGAAAAAATAGGCATGAATAATACCTATTTTACGAATCCGCATGGCCTGGATAGCGATCAGCAAGCGACAACCGCTTATGACATGGCGCTGCTGACACGGGCTTTTATTCAGGATTTACCTGAAATGTATGAGCTGTTCAAAATCAAATCCTTTACTTTCAACAAGATTAAACAAGGCAACCGTAACCCGCTTCTCTGGGACACCAGTCTCAATGCGGATGGTGTGAAAACCGGATATACCAAAGATGCTGGCTACAGTCTGGTCTCTTCGGCATCCCAGGATGATTTCCGGCTGATCGCCGTGGTTTTGGGAACAGAAAACGTCAATGCCCGCAGGAACGAAAGTAAAAAGTTACTCACCTGGGGCTTTCGGTTTTATCAGGATTTTAAACCCGACTTTGACAGCAAAACACTGAAAAAGGCCAAAGTCTGGTATGGCTCGCCGTCAAACGTTCAGGTTGAGGTGTCCGATGGTGGCGTGATCACCGTACCGCGTCGTCAGCGAAAAAATCTCGAGCATAAAGTCTTTTATGACACCAATCTGGAAGCCCCGGTCGCCAAAGGCCAGCAGGTTGGGAAAGTCGAGTGGTACCTCGACCAGCAATTACTGACCGTTCAGCCTATTGTTGCAGCGGAAGCATCCGGTAAGGCTCCCTGGTACAAGTCGATGATCGATACCGTCTGGCGGCCGATTGGGCGCTGGTTCAGTGATCAGGACTGGGATCCGAGAACCGACAAAGCCATCACCGAAACCACGCAATAAACAACAAAGCGACCGGGTCTATTCCAGACCCGGTTTGAGCCAGACGGATTTAAAATCAAACCATCCCATAGAGTTCGGCGCCATGCCTTGTACCGGACCAGCACTGTACACACCCAACCAGGCATGGAATAAAGGGATCACTTGTCCTGATTTCACCAGACTCGCCCCTATTTCATGGCTGGGGCAGGTCCGGCCACGGTCAGAACGCCATACCGCAACACTGTGATTCAGCGCGTCAAACTCATTGGATGGCATGGCCCGTGAAATATGCTCGAAACTGTAAAGCCAGGCCAGAAATGCATCATCCCTGTGATTACTCAGACTCATGCCATTGAGCCAAATATCAATTTTATCCGCGTGCTTGCCCATCAACACATCTGTGTTACTCAACTCCATCACTTTCAGCCTCAGACCATCCTCAGCAAGTACACTGTCGATTGCCCGGGCCAGTTCATGGTAAACCGGGTGATGTTGCGGAAACGCTAGCGTCACCATCCGCTTAGCCGGTGCGGCCGCTTTTACCGGTTGCGGATTGAGATCGGTCCAGCCAGGTAACAGTCCATAGGCATTGATCAAACGGATATCGCCTATTTCGGCCGGATCCATTCTTGAAAGCAACTGCATTGGCCCAAACCGGCTCTGAAAATAAGCCAGCCACTCGGGATCGCTGGCAAGGCCATTCACCCGGTTTAACAGCAGATAACTGCAGCCTTCATCCAATGTCAGTTGATCATTCACATCCTTAATCTTTTCAACAACCTTATCAGTGCCCGGTTGCAGATAGCAGGCAGTGACACCGGTTAATATCCAGATCTCAACGACATCGATCAGTGCACGAAAGCCAAAATAGTGATCAAACGCTTCCAGCGTCAATCGCTGCCTGTCATTTTGCGTCACTTTATAAGGCCCGGTGCCCACAGGAAACAAATCCGCTTCCCTGTCGCTGTCCAGCTCAGCAGGCTGAATCATCGCCATGATGTTGGCCAGCAAATCAGGCAAACGGTAGTCATCCTGACTCAGACGGATATCAATAGTATTCGGAAAAGGTGACGAAATATGGCTGAGATGGCTGAATAACTGGTGGCCTTGCAGGCGCTCAAGACTTTTTACGACATCCTGGCTGTCCAGCAGACTGCCGTCGTGAAACCGCACGGCCGGGCGAAGATAAAACCGCCAGTGGCGGGCTGAAAAGGCTTCCCAGTGATGGGCCAGATCCCCTTCGACTTCCTCTTTTTCCTCATTAACCCGTGCCAGCCCGTTAAAAATCTGCCGTACCAGATGTTGCTCAGAACGCCGGAGCGGACGAAGCGGGTTGAGATTAGTAAACGCTCGGTAATACGGGACGCGGACGATCTGACGTCCTTTTTGCGTGGTTAGTCCCAACTGTTCCTGTATGAGCTGAGCAAGCTTATTGGCGTCGTGACCCAGCGCTTCCAGAGCGGGTTCCAGCTTGCCATCAGCAACCAGCTTGCGGGCGTGATTGTACTGCAGTTCGGTATCCGTACTGTGAAAGACTAGCCGCGATTGTTTACCGCGTCCGATCGCCGGCTCCCAGTCGATCCATCCTTTCTCGACCATCTTATTGATGACCATGCGCACATTGCGACGCGTGCAGAACAGGACATCAGAAATGTCCTGCAAATTGGTATCGCTGTCCTGACCGGAAAAATGGTGATAAAGACGCTGGAATTGCGTTTTCAGACGCTGGCCACTCATAGAAAAGGGGAACCTTTAAAAATAGGATTTTCAATTTTTTGTTTCCCTATTTTAATCTACATTGTTGTTTCATGAAACCGCAGCGTTCAGCGCCTGCTCGTGATTCTTACAAAGAATGAATCACTTGGCTGGCAAGCATACCGGTTTCATTTTATGGCAACCGGGCAAAAGAAGACCTCCCCCGATCTTCAGTGCCTGAGTGTTTGTCCGGTTGCCTTTTCCCGCATGATCAAAAAAGCGCCTTTCGGCGCTTGATGTACACGGCATTCGGTTAACCTGTTTATCAGGACGCGTCTGATGCTTTAGTTTGTAATGTTTTGGCAGACGATACCTGCTGAGATTGCAATGCTTTCAGCTGCTTTTTCAGCGCATCATTCTCACTCTGCAGTGTTTTTTGATCTGCCAGCAACGCTGCCTGCTCCTTTTTAGCCAGCTTGTTTGCTTCTGCCAACTCAGCTTTTGCCGCGCGCAGTGCTTCATTCAGCGATGCCACCTTCGCCGTGCTGGCGTCAAGATCCGTTTTCACTTTACGCTGGTTACGCTGCGCCGTTTGCTTGGCTTTCTGAGCTTTATCACACTCGGCTGTCATCTGTGCTAATGCTTCTTCCAGCTCAGCCACTTGTTGTGAATTGTCTGCAGCGGCGCTTTCCTGACCCGTCATCGCCAGCCAGCCTGAGAGCATATTCTCACTGGCTAACTGCATCATATCGAACGGAAACACCAGTCCTTGCTCTTTGGTTTGCTGCACTTTTTCGTTCAATACCTTATCGGCTTGTTCAATCTGCTTGAGGGTATTGCCATAACTATCGTGTGTTGCGCGGGTGAACTGCTTCGCTGCAATGGTTTCCCAGGCCCGATGAACCTGCATCCAGGTTTCAACGTGAGAAAAGTACAGGCTAGGGTCAAACACCGGTGAAGACCATTGTTGTTGCAAAGCCTTATGTAAACCATTTTCCATGAGTCATTCTCCTAAAGTTGGCTTCAATTTAGCAATTGTCCTTGTGATTCCCTTTCGGGATATGCCCTAAACAACATGGCACACTGTGCGCACAATGCCAGATGCGCATAGTTTACCCACTCAAAATGACAGCATAAAGAACAAAAAACAAGCAGCACTATGCTTTGAACATGGAATAAATGCGTGTTCAGAGAAACTTGAGAGAAGTGCCACATCAAACGATCGCTGGCATTTTGTCATGAATTTGCGATGTTCACCCGCTAGCCTCAGAGGTCACATCACACTCAAAAGCGCCCATTTGCGACTGTATGAAAAAACTGAAACGTTATCAGTACGAACGCTACGCTATTTTATGCCGGCAAGCTTATCCGGCAGACTTCGACCATACCCAGTATGGCTTTGCTCCGACTGGCCGGCGGGATATTACCGACCGATGGGGACGAACCATTATCCGGGTACTCTGGGGAGAGCAGAATGAAGCCATCGTGGTGTTCAAAGGCTCTCAGAATCTGTGGGACTGGCTGCTTAATTTTGCATGTTTCCCCCAAAAACTGCCGGGAAGACAGAAGCCTTATCGAGTCCACTGGGGTTATCACTTTCTTCTGGAGCAGAAGAGTAAATTAGGCTCGAATCGCTACGCAGAGGCGTTCCCCTCCATGTCTGCTTCACAAGAAATTGATTATCTGCAGGCCGCTGATGCACAGCATTTCCAGGATGAGTCGCTCTATCAGCAGATTCGCTCAACCCTGTTACCCTTAATTCAAAACGGTAAACGCATTTCTTTTACCGGCCATTCCTCGGGGGGTGCCATGGCAGTGCTGACCGTGGAAAGGCTGGGTAACGAGTTTCCAGACGCTATCAAACGGGTGGTCACTTTCGGTCAGCCGGCGGCCGGTTTCTGGAGTTTCAGACAAGCCTACAGTTACCATCACTGCACCTACCGGATCTGCTGCGATCTGGACATTGTCACCTTTCTGCCAGCCATCCCTTTGATGCACTGGCATGTCGGCAAAATGCTCTGGCTGCACAACGAGAAAATCTACGACAACATCTCGACACCGGTCAGGCTGTACAAATCACTGGTGAGTTGGGTATTGCGCCCTATCACCTACCACTATATGCACAAATACATCAGAAATAAGGACTACTTTGACAAACACTGATCCCTGAATCACTGAGCAGCAACAGAGGAGTAAAAATTTAACATACCTTCTTTTGCCCATTTCATGTATCGTTGAGGCTGAATTCAGCAGAAATCGAAGATATGCATTCTCAAATCACACAGTTGCCCGCACAAAAAAATGCCTGGATGGCCAGCCATATTACCGATGCTGAATTTCCCACAGCACTCAGTAAACAAGGCCTCGCCCTCTATCATGCCACGCAGAATGAACGGGCTGTCAATCCGGTTCAGGCTTCTGATTTCGATTCACCTTCAGATTTGTTAAGTGTCTACCCTGTCGATTGCCACCCGCTCACGATTCGGTTTTCTCTGGTTCATGCCAGCCAATGGCAAGGTGAAGAATCTGAAGCTGTCATCGAGTTTCTGACACAGATCATGCTGGAGACCGACTGCCCGGCCCAACTGTTTGTGGGTTTCTATCAAGGAAAGCCTGCTGCCTGCGGCATGCTGTTTACCGATCCGGACAATCCGAACGAGACCTTAGTCAGCGATATTGGTGCGCTTGCGCTGCCAAATCATGATGAGCTTGTTGCTGCAATGACAAACTGGCTCATTCAGCAAGCGTCTGAGAAATCTGAAAAGTTGTGGTTAGGCTGAGTCCATCAGTCTGTACTTTTTCTGCCGGTACAGACTGATCCACCGCGCCTTGACTATTTTTCTGCCCCGACACCTGCTCCCAGCCCGAACTCAACCCGGTAATTTCTGCTAGATAAATTTCATTTCTTCGAGTTATTCCTCAATTATTCTTATTTTTCTGCTAGTTAGCTGTAATTTTCATCTGAAAGAAACAACTTCTTAACATAAGCAAACCTATCATTTCATCGCGAGCACGATGCTCTTTCATTAATCAACAAGGACACATTCAATGAAAAAAACGATAGGGACAACTTTGTTATTGTTGTCATCCTTCACTCAGGCAGAAACATTAAACGTCATGGCGTACAACACGCTGTTACTCTCTTTCGGCGATTGGGATCAGGCCAATCGCGCCCAGCGGATACCCGCTGCAATTTCTGCTCTGGAACACATACCCGATGTACTGATCATCAATGAAGCCTTCAATCCAGACTCCGAAGTCATGCTAAGTGAACTGGCGTCTCTGTATCCATATCAAACCCCGGTTGTGGGTTTAGATTGCAGCGGCCGGGGATGGGATGCATTCACCGGTGATTGTTCCAACTCTGTTGTGGTTGTGCGTGGCGGGGTCTCTATTTTGTCCCGCTACCCCATTGTGAGCCAGAAAGCGCATGTTTATTACGCCAGCGACAGTAGCACCTGGGATTATTATGCCAACAAAGGTTTTGCCTACGTCGAAATTGACAAAAATGGCCAGCACTTTCACCTGCTTGGGACACACCTGCAATCCAGTACTGACAACCCGGACAAAGAGCACCCGGTGCGCATGGCGCAACTGACTGAAATGCAAAACTTCATAACAGCGCAAGCGATACCGGCCTCAGAGCCCGTGATTATTGCAGGCGATCTGAATGTGGAGTGGAGCCGCCAGGATCAGGTTGCAGACATGCTGGCAACGACACAAAGCCAGCTGTTCTTCCCCGATCCAAGCATCGGCAGCTTCTCGGCCAAATACAACTGGATCACCAAATCAGGTGCGTACAGAGACGGTTATTCACTCAACTACAACGATACCCTGGATTATGTGCTCTGGCACCAGGACTACCTGCAACCCTCAGTACCAGCAGCGATGAAAGTAGTGAAACTGCAAGCCGATGAGCAATGGTACTGGCATTACCTGAAAGGCAAATGGCCATTACCAGAAGGCGAGTATTGGCATAATGGCTATTACAACGATCTGTCTGATCATTACCCTGTGCAGGCTGAGTTTGTGTTCCCGGACCAATAAAAAATCGATGAAAACGCCAAGAAAAAGGAGCACCTGAGTGCTCCTTCTGTCTGGGTGAAGTGTGACTCGCCGATCAGCGACTGACACTCAGCAAGGCTTTGGCCAGATAATCCAGCTTCTGCTCCTGCAAACCTGCAATGTTAATCCGGCCGTCACCCACCGCATAAATGCCGAACTCATTCCGTAACTGAATGATTTGCTCCTGGCTCAGACCTGTGACGGAAAACATCCCTTTGTGCTTTTCAATGAAATCAAACGCGTCGGAGCCATTGTCACGCACTGCCTGAGTTAAACCGGCGCGCAGGCGTCGCAAACGCTGGTTCATTTCCGTCAGTTCGCTTTTCCAGGTGGCGGTCAGAGACGCATCATTGAGGACAGTCGCCACCAGCGCCGCACCGTGATCCGGCGGCATCGTATAAGACGCACGTGCCAACTGAAGGATTCTGCCTTTTGATTTCTGTGCTTCTTTCAGGGAATCGCTGATAACAATCGCAGCGCCCGTCCGCTCGCGATACAAACCAAAATTCTTGGAGCAAGAGGTGGCAACAATCATTTCTTCCACATTGTCAGCCAGATGACGTAAACCGGCAGCATCTTGCTCCAGGCCGTCACCAAATCCCTGATAAGCGATATCAACAAATGGCAGGAAACCATTTTTATTCGCCAGCGCAGTGATGGCTTTCCAGTCATCGAATGAGATGTCCGCGCCTGTCGGGTTATGGCAGCAACCATGCAGCAGTACCACATCTTTCGGGCCGGCTTTCGCCAGCTCTGCAAGCATCGCTTCACTGTTCACCTGTTTGGTGGCGGTATCGAAATAAGGATAGAACTTCACTTTCAGGCCAGCCGCTTCCATGACAGGCTTGTGATTGACATAGCTGGGATTCGAAATCCACACGGTCGTGTCTGGCTGTGCCAGGTACATCAGGTCGGCCAGCATACGCAGCGCACCACTGGCGCCCGGGGTTTGTACCGCAGCGGCACGGCCATACGCTGATGTGTCCTTAATGAGTAAATCCATCATGGCCTGATTGAAGACTTCATCACCCGCTAACCCCACATAGGCTTTGGTTTTTTGCGTTTCCAGCAGACGCTGCTCAGCCTGAAATACCGCCTGCATGATTGGCGTTTCGCCATGGCTGTTGCGGTAAACACCAATACCCAAATCCATCTTCTCAGAACGGGTATCATCGCGGAACATTTGTGTCAGGGATAAAATCGGGTCGGGTTGTGCTTCAGTAAGCTGCTTGAACATCTGTGAAATTCCGTTTTGTTATTGCGACTTTCCTCAAATTATCATGCACCTTATCCAAGGTCACTACCCCAGCTCAGAAATAGTCACACCAGTGTTTATCCAGATGAACAGCACTATGTAATGAAATTGTTACAACCTGAATTGATCTGGATTAATCAAACACCAATAAAGCTTGCAAGGGTTGACTCAGCACCTAAATTTAAACCATGGGGGTATATCCAACGGGAGGCCATCATGAAAAACAGCGTTGATGTTCGTGCCTTACTCACAGCCTATGAAAAAATCAAAACTCTGGGAACACCGGTCGAAAACGGCAAACAGCTCGACGACATTACCTGTACAGAGAGTTACGACGGGTATAGCGTCAGTCTGTCAGACGGTGTTGTCAGTGTTGATGTTAACTTTCACAACACTTACCACTTCCATACCCTGAATGAAGATCCAGACACCGTCATTAACCAGACAACCGCAGATTTTCACCACAACAACGAAACTCAGATTCAGGCATTTTTGAATAAGTTGCACGATTTAAATACACGTTATTAATGTGTTACCTAAAGTCGCCCCACCGGCTTTAGGTTTTACCTTTTCCTGACAATATCACGCTGCAGGTTGATTATTCTGAAAATAGAGACGCAGTTGAAAGGTCTGATTATCCAGAAAAGCTGTCACGAACTTTGTACCCCATCCAGTAACAAAGTACACCCACAGCGTTTTCGGCCCGTGTCCCGCTGACCCAATACAACCAGCGGGACATCACTCAAAACAAAAAAAAGAAAGAGAGAAAAGAATGAACGCTGAAATATTGAACAAGCAAGAGCAGGAACGTGTGATCGCTGCCCTGAATGAATGTTATCGTCGTTTAGAAGCAGCTGAGCTGACACCACAAGAAATTTCGCAGGAAGGTTTCAGCCTATTGTTTGCCTCAGCCTACAAAATGACTGACTGCTAAAAGTGAACACGAAACATCCTCAGTTCCCCCTGCAGGTGTTTACGAAATGAAAAAGGAGCGCAATGCGCTCCTTTTTCATGTTTATCAACAGACTTCACTGCTGACAACAGCCATTAACCACGGTAATAACGCTGTGGTACGAACGGCATTTTCTCGACTGTCATTGGCAGTTTCTTGCCGCGAACTTCGGCGAAAATCTCAGTACCAATCGTGGCAAATTCAGTTTTGACATACGCCATAGCGACCGGGGCTTCTTTGGTTGGGCCAAAGGTGCCGCTGGTCACGATACCGATTTCGTTATCATCCGCATCAAACAGCTTGCTGCCTTCACGAACCGGCGCTTTTGACTGACCAATCAGACCCACACGTTTACGTGCAACATCTTTGGTCTCAATCTGATTCAGAATCAGCTCGGCGCCCGGGAAGCCACCCGCACGTTCACCATCCGCGCGACGGGACTTACTGATACCCCATAGCAGGCTGGCTTCTACCGGCGTAGTCGTAGTATCAATGTCATGACCATACAGACACAGACCACACTCAAGGCGCAGCGAATCCCGTGCACCCAGACCAATCCACTCCACTTCGCCGTAGGCCAGCAAGGTACGCGCCAGTTCTTCTGCTTGACTTGACGGTACGGAAATTTCGTAGCCGTCTTCACCGGTATAACCCGAGCGGCTGACATAACATTCCGCGCCCAGCAGATCCAGCTTCGTGGCGTCCATAAACAGCATATCGCTGACGGCAGGATTCAGGCGTGCCAGCACCTCAGCGGCTTTCGGGCCTTGCAGGGCAAGCAATGCACGGTCGTCGATAATTTCCAGTGTCACATCAGCAGGAAGGTGCGCCTGGATGTGCGCAATGTCTTGCTCTTTACACGCCGCATTGACCACAACAAACAAGTGATCACCAAAGTTTGTCACCATCAGGTCGTCTAAAATGCCACCGTTTTCGTTGGTAAAGAACGCATAGCGCTGCTTGCCTTCCGGCAGATCGATGATGTCGACAGGAACCAGTGCCTCCAGGGTTTTCGCGGCGTTTTCACCGTGCAGACGCAGTTGGCCCATGTGGGAAACATCGAACAAACCGGCAGATTCACGGCAATGGATATGCTCTTTACGCACACCCAGCGCATATTGCACTGGCATATCGTAACCCGCGAACGGAACCATTTTGGCACCCATCTCAATGTGAAGGGCATGCAAAGGTGTAACAAGAAGATCCTGAGACATTGATATTTACTCCATTCACCGCACAGCGGCTGTTGCATCAATTTCTGTGGCAGATTGACTGAACCTGTCACTGTGTAGATGTTGCTAGCAGGTAGATAAACTGTATCTCTTGTTTCCAATAGTAGATAAAGTTTCCCATCCCTCAACCTAGCCGTTCTCAAAGTGCGACAGAGGCAGTGTTTCCCCCTCTGTCATCTGTGTCTGTTTCCGTGCTGGTACCGTGCTAGCGCGGCAGTTATGACGCCGTCACCCAAAGAATCAGCGCGTCTTCATCGCTGACTGACACCAGCATGTGTCCCATGGTGGCATCGTAATACACTGAATCGCCTTCACTCAGGCGTACCGGTTCATAGAACTCCGAAAAAAAGGTAATTTTCCCGGACAGCACAAGTAAAAACTCTTCGCCGTCATGTCGTATCCAGTCTGAATAATCGTCAAAATGACGGGCACGAACCCGCGACTTAAAGGGCATCATCTTCTTGTTGCGCAGCTGGGTCGCCAGCAATTCATGCTCATAGGTCGTCGTAGGATGCGGCTTACCTTCACCTTGTCGCGTAATATCTCTGCGGCCGGTAGCAACCAACTGCTTGGGCGGCGCAAACAGTTGCGGAATATCGATCTGTAATCCGGTGGCCAGTTTCTGCATCGCCTGGAAAGTCGGCGATATTTGTTCATTCTCGATTTTAGATAGGGTTGAGCGCGCCAATCCGGTACGCTTGCTGGCCTCTTCCAGTGTCAGGCCATGAGCCATACGTATTTCTTTCAGCCGCTTGCCTAACTGCAACGGCTCAATATTCTCTGACTCCCGTTCCCTGGCGACAGTCAGTGATGGGTACGGATCCACCTGTTGTTCATCACTACTCATTTTGCCCTCCGAGGCACGTCTTTCAATCATTCTTACACAAGCTGTTAACAAGTGGAAAGCCAGGTAAAGGCAAAACCATGACCCACACAACATATTTGAAATAAAGTTTCCAATAGGAAACACGCTCTGAATCCTGACGATTTTTACAGGGCAAGACAACCCTGTTTTACACGGTTGCGAATGTCAGGGTTACAGCGCAAAAAGCAGCACAATCGGCCACAAAAGTGCGCTATCACTGGTATCAGCGACTAATAAGAATTAGAGCCAACACACATTTCCGCCACATAATTACCGAAAATTTGGTCCCTATCATAGAAATTTACATGACAAGAAGCAAACGTTTGCGTAAGATTGCGGCCACTAAAGTGAACGATAATCCACTATTGGAAATTCTGGTTTGATCCGTTATCAATAGAAACGTATGTAACGCACTTGTTAGGCAAATGCACTTCTGTGCTTCGCTTAAGCCAGGGAAGCGATAACAACGAGACATAACGACATATACCGCTCTGCGTACCGTTATAGCGTACAGCACGAACCGGTTCAGAGCGCGAATTGAGGATAACGTGAAATGAAAGCTTCATACCAAAACCACGACTTGGAAATGTTCTTCTCAACCAACCTTGCCGAGGTTGATGGCGCAGTGAATGCCGGTATTGCCGCAGAGCTGAACCGCCAGAATCAGCAAATTGAGCTGATTGCCTCTGAGAACATCGTCTCCAAAGCCGTCATGCAAGCGCAGGGCACCTGTCTGACCAACAAATACGCCGAAGGTTACGCAGGACGTCGTTACTACGGTGGCTGTGAGCATGTTGATGAAGTTGAGCGTATTGCCATTGCGCGCGCCAGACAGCTTTTCCAGTGTGAATACGTCAACGTTCAACCGCATTCTGGCGCACAGGCGAACGGCGCCGTGATGCTGGCACTGCTGCAACCGGGCGATACGATTCTGGGCATGTCTTTGGATGCCGGCGGCCACCTGACGCACGGTGCACGCCCTGCCCTGTCGGGCAAATGGTTCAACGCCGTTCAGTACGGTGTACGTCAGGGCAGCTGCGACATTGATTATGATCAGGTTCGCGAGCTGGCACTTGAGCACAAACCCAAAATGATCATTGCCGGTGGTTCTGCGATTCCGCGTCAGGTGGACTTCGAGAAATTCCGTGCGATTGCTGATGAAGTCGGTGCCTATCTGATGGTCGATATGGCGCATATTGCAGGGTTGATTGCAGCCGGTGAGCATCCGTCACCGCTGCCGCACGCGCATGTTGTCACCACAACAACGCACAAAACCCTGCGTGGTCCTCGCGGCGGTATGATTCTGACCAATCATGAAGACATCAATAAAAAGATCAATTCTGCCGTGTTCCCAGGCCTGCAAGGCGGCCCACTGATGCATGTTATTGCCGGTAAAGCCGTTGCCCTGGGTGAAGCTCTAGAACCCGAATTCAAGCTGTACATCAAAAATGTGATCAATAACGCCAAGGTGCTGGCAGAAACACTACAGGCACGCGGTTGTGACATTGTCACCGGTGGTACAGACACCCATCTGATGCTGGTCGACCTGCGTCCGAAAGGCCTGAAAGGCAATCAGGTGGAAGAAGCGCTGGAACGTGCCGGTATCACCTGTAATAAAAACGGCATCCCGTTTGATCCTGAAAAACCGATGGTGACATCAGGTATTCGTCTGGGTACACCGGCGGGTACCAGCCGTGGCTTTGGCGAAGCCGAATTCAAACAGATTGGTGAGTGGATCGGCGATGTGCTCGATGGCCTTGTTGCCAATCCGGACGACAACAGCGAAACAGAACAACGCGTGAAGCAGCAGGTACAGAAACTGTGCAGCCGCTTCCCGCTGTACCAGTAAATTCATTTTAATGTGACAGAAAATGGTCGGCAGGCAGCTTTCAATACTCGCCTGCCCTCATAAATAACAAAGATGCAGAAACATTGCGCGAGGAGATTTACATGAGCAACTTAAAGTTTACTGAAAGCCACGAGTGGGTCCGCGATAACGGCGACGGTACGATCACTATGGGTATCACGGATCACGCTCAGGGCCTGCTGGGCGACGTGGTTTTCGTAGACCTGCCAGAAGTTGGCGACAGCACAGAAGCCGGTGAGTCTTTCTCTCTGGTTGAATCTGTAAAAGCAGCCTCTGATATCTATGCCCCTGTCACCGGTGAAATCGTTGAAATCAACGAAGAACTGAGCGACAGCCCGGAACTGATCAACGAAGCACCGTTCGAAGGCGGCTGGATTGCTAAAATCAAGATTGCTGACGTTGAAGAACTGAGCAAACTGATCGATGCTGACCAATATCAGGCGACCATCGAAGAGTAATGGTACATCGCGGCTTTCAACTTGAAAGCCGTTTTTCCACCCAAGAGAATTCTCGCCATTGCCCAGACATTGACTGGCAATGTGTAGTAACTGTTCAGGAAAGAACCATGACCGACATGAACCTTTTACATGCACTCAGTGACGACAAAGCTTTTGCTGCCCGTCACAACGGCCCAAATGACGCACAGCAGGCGAAAATGCTGCAGACCATTGGCGCCGACAGCATTGACAAGTTGATTGAAGAAACTGTACCAGCTTCCATCCGACTGAAAGAAGCGATGAAGCTGGACCAGCCACAAAGCGAAGCAGACATGCTGTCTGCACTGAAGACGGTTGCCCGTAAGAACGTCATCAACCGCAGTTTCATCGGTCAGGGTTACTACAACACCTTAACGCCGAACGTGATTCTGCGTAACGTGCTGGAAAATCCGGGCTGGTACACGGCTTATACACCGTATCAGCCAGAAATCTCTCAGGGCCGTCTGGAATCGCTGCTGAACTACCAGCAGATGATCATGGATCTGACCGGTATGGAACTGGCGAATGCCTCCCTGCTGGATGAAGCCACTGCAGCCGCAGAAGCCATGACCCTGTGTCAGCGCGCCAGCAAGAGCAAAAGCAAAGCCTTCTTCATCTCAACCGACCTGCACCCGCAAACCATCGACGTGGTCGTGACCCGTGCAGAATACATTGGCATTGAGATCATCCGTGGCAAAGCTGAAGAGCTGGACAACCACGAGGTATTCGGTGCGCTGGTTCAATACCCGGGCACAACAGGTGCGATTGCCAACCTGACTGACATCATTGAAAAAGCACACGCCAAGAAAACACTGGTTGCGGTTGCTTCTGATCTGCTGGCACTAACGATTCTGAAAGCGCCGGGCGAAATGGGTGCGGACGTGGTCATCGGCAGTGCACAACGCTTCGGTGTCCCAATGGGATTTGGTGGCCCGCATGCCGGCTTCATGGCAACCAAAGATGCACACAAACGGACCATGCCAGGCCGTGTGATTGGTGTATCAAAAGACGCCAAAGGCAACCAGGCGCTGCGTATGGCGATGCAAACGCGTGAGCAGCATATCCGCCGCGAAAAAGCGACCTCCAACATCTGTACCGCTCAGGCACTGCTGGCCAATATGGCGGCCTTCTATGCGCTGTACCACGGTCCGGAAGGCCTGCGTAAAATCGGTCGTCGCGTTCACCACCTGACCGCCATTCTGGCTGCAGGTCTGCGTAACGCGGGTCTGGAACTGGTGAATGATACCTTCTTCGATACTGTGACCATCAACACAGGCAAGCAAACCGACGCGATTTACAAGAAAGCCCTGGCTGCCGGTATCAACCTGCGCAAATACAGCGACAAACTGGGTGTGAGCCTGGATGAAACCACCAAAGTGGCTGACGTCGAAGAACTGCTGGAGATCTTCACCGGTCAGGCGCTGAAAGCCACGGCTTTCACAGACGATATTGCCGCTGACGAATTTGCCGCGATTCCGCAAAGCTGTCGCCGCACCAGTGAGTTTCTGACTCACCCTGTGTTCAACCAGTACCACAGTGAAACGCAAATGATGCGTTACATGAAGAAACTGGAAAACAAAGATTATTCCCTGACCCACGGTATGATTCCGCTGGGCAGCTGCACCATGAAGCTGAATGCCGCAGCAGAAATGATCCCGGTAACCTGGCCTGAATTCGGCGGCTTGCATCCGTTTGCACCAGCCGATCAAACTCAGGGTTATCAGGAACTGGCAAGCAAGCTGTCTGAAATGCTGTGTGAAATCACCGGC
The DNA here is from genome assembly GCF_021432065.1 of Photobacterium sp. TLY01. Lineage (NCBI taxonomy): Bacteria > Pseudomonadati > Pseudomonadota > Gammaproteobacteria > Vibrionales > Vibrionaceae > Photobacterium > Photobacterium sp. TLY01. The sequence goes on along the minus strand of NZ_CP090365.1, from coordinate 868,085 downwards.
TATGATGCTTTCTCACTGCAGCCTAACTCTGGCGCACAGGGTGAATACGCCGGTCTGATTGCGATTCAGCGCTACCACGCAGCCAATGGTGACAGCCACCGCAACGTGTGTCTGATCCCAAGCTCTGCCCACGGCACAAACCCGGCTTCTGCTGCCATGGTGTCGATGAAAGTTGTGGTGGTTGGCTGTGATGCCAACGGCAACATCGATGTTGAAGATCTGAAAGCGAAGATTGAAAAGCACCGTGATAACCTGTCGTGCATCATGATCACCTACCCGTCGACGCACGGCGTTTACGAAGAAGCGGTGCGTGAAGTGTGCGATTTAGTTCACGCTGCTGGCGGTCAGGTTTACCTGGATGGTGCAAACATGAACGCACAGGTTGGCCTGACCAACCCTGGCTTCATCGGTTCAGACGTGTCACACCTGAACCTGCACAAGACCTTCTGTATTCCACACGGTGGCGGCGGTCCGGGTATGGGGCCAATCGGCGTGAAATCGCATCTGGCACCTTTCCTGCCTGGCCACGTTGAGTCTGTCAATGCAACCGAAGGCTCACAGTATGCTGTCTCTGCAGCTGAGCTGGGTTCAGCCTCAATTCTGCCGATTTCTTACGCTTACATCGCGATGATGGGATCGGAAGGACTGACACAAGCCACAAAACTGGCGATTCTGAATGCCAACTATGTGATGGAACGTCTGCGTGACCACTACCCTGTGCTGTACCGCGGCACTCACGGCCGTATTGCGCACGAGTGTATTATCGACATCCGTCCGCTGAAAGAAGCCTCTGGTATCTCGGAAGAAGACGTCGCCAAGCGCTTGATGGACTATGGTTTCCACGCGCCGACCATGTCGTTCCCGGTCGCCGGCACCCTGATGATTGAACCGACCGAGTCGGAAGATCTGACTGAGCTGGATCGTTTCTGCGATGCCATGATTGCCATCCGTCAGGAAATCGCCCGCGTTCAGTCTGGCGAGTGGACGCTGGAAGACAACCCATTGGTCAATGCACCACATACTCAGGTTGACCTGATGGATGCCGAATGGACGCATGCTTACAGCCGCGAGCTGGCTTGCTACCCATCCGCGCACAGCAAAGGCGCCAAGTACTGGCCAACTGTCAACCGTGTCGATAACGTCTTCGGTGACCGCAACCTGGTCTGTTCTTGCCCGGGGATTGAGAACTATATCGAGGATTAATTAGCCCTGATAGCGGCGTAAAACAAAGCGAGGCCATGAGCCTCGCTTTTTTGTTGATTCCCCACACAGCAATGATTCATGCTGCTCTGCTTCCTACCGGTTAGCTTTGTGAAGTGAGCAACAACCGGATCCCGAACATCCCAAACAGGCTCGCCGTAAGCCGGGATAACCATTTCTTGGTCGCTATACCCACGGACAATCTATGGCTGAGCGACGCCGACATCCAAGCGATCAAATGGCACCACAACATGCCGTTCACGTTAAAAATCAGTCCCAGCACAATAAATGCCAATGCCTTATTTTCGCTGGATGCAGAGATGAACTGCGGCATAAATGCCAGAAAGAAAACCGCGATTTTAGGGTTAAACAAGTTGGTGATGAAACCCTGATAGTATATCCGCTTTAACGATGCCTTTGGTTTTCGCATTAGCTCAGTGTTACCGTCAGCACTGCTGCTTCTGAGCATACTGATTGCCATGTAAATGAGGTAGGCCCCACCCAGTATTTTGATCACAGTAAATGCAGTCGCAGAAGAAGCCAGCACGGCGGATAAACCCAATGCCGCGGCGACAATGTGAATCATAGTTCCCGTCCCTATCCCAAGCGCGGCCGCTGAGCCTGCTTTAAATCCCTTCGTTGCGGCTCGCCCTGCAATCAGCAACGAGTCAGGGCCGGGAATCATATTCAGTAACAAGCCGGAGACAACAAACAGCCATAAATTTTCAATGCCCAACACTTTCTCTTCTCTCCTTGTTTTACGCCTGAGAAACTCACTTCAGTCACCTTGCTTGATCACGGCAAATCACTGTTGCAATTGAAAAACGTCTCACATCACTGATAAAAGCAGCAAACGGGTTAGTTGACGCACAATATACGTAAACCTGGTGATAGACAAAAACAAAATAAGCAGCAGTGTTCATTTAAAAGTCTGAATTCGCGGTGTCATCGATGTGGTATTAAGCAAATGCATTGACTGACGTTGTTCGCGTCACAATCATACTGTCATTGTATGAAATAGATCGCATAATTATTCATTCACTCCGTCTACAATCTGTTCAGCCATATGAATGGAGAAGACTATGCCTGGTGCATTTGCTCATATATCAGCAGTGAATAAAGCGTCTGCGAATACTGCGCTCGCAAAACTGAACGTCCCGCAACACGTGAAGAAAACGCTGTCTCAATACCAAGCGTTTTTAGAATTTGGTTGCGTCAGCCCAGATTACCCCTACCTAGCGATCGGGAATCATGCTCAAAATAAATGGGCGGATGAGATGCACTACAACGAAGTGGGTAAATTGATTGCGACCCTGATCGATCTCATCAAACAACTGGATGACCACAACCAGAAAAAAGCATTCGCGTGGCTGTGTGGTTTTGTGGCACATGTCGCTGCAGATATCACCATCCATCCGGTTGTTGAGCTGAAAGTCGGCCCCTACACTGAAAACGCCAAAGATCACCGGATCTGCGAAATGCATCAGGATACCTATATTTGGCATAAGGTTATGAATTTAGGAAATATCGGTCTCGCTGACCGGGTCAAAGAAAATATTGGCAGCTGTGTGGATGAGCACAATGACGATTCCATCGATCTCATCATTTATGATGTCTGGCAGACAGCGCTGGTTGCGGTTTATCCCCACTATGCCGAGGAATGTCCACCAGACATTAACCGCTGGCATCACGGATTTCAAACCGTGGTAAATCACGCTGAAGAATCTCACAAACTGTTCGCCTGGGCGCGACACGTTGCCTCTGCTCAGGGTCTGACTTACCCGCTGCCTGAGGAAGTAAACAGTGAGTTCGTCGAAGGATTGCAAACGCCGCATGGCATTCAACACTATGACGAGATCTTTGACCGGGCCGTATCAACCATCCAGATATTTTGGGAGAAAACTGCTGAGGCAGTTTTTGAAAATGGTGCCACAGACTTCTTTAAGAACTGGAATCTTGATACTGGCTTTTGTGAAGACGGTGTATTAACCGCATGGGAAACACGATGAAACTGTTAATCAAACTCTCGTTATTCATTCTTTTAACGTCATGCTCCGCTCAGGCCGAGTATTCTGATGAAACCATGTACGACCTGGCGTCAATTTTAAAAGATGTCGCACAAGCCGTAGACGGTGAGATTAAGTTTGGCGAGATAAACAATCTGGCGGATGAACAAATCATCGCAAACGCCATGTCTTCCGCGCCTGACAAGCTGGCTAAACTCAGCGAATATCAGATGATTTTAGACATTCAGGGTGATCATGCCGTAATGTTATTGTGCGACGGTGATGTGGCATTGATGGAAGATGCCGGCTGCAACGCTGCTTTTGACAATCGTTACTGGCATCAACCTCAGCACAACACATGTAAAATTTCGCTCAATGCCAGTTCTGTCTGCACTGAATAGATGCTCTTTGATGGCTTTTCAAGCGCACGACCGGAAGTGAATTCCCTCAGAAACCGCCAACATGAGCGGTTTCTGAGGTATTTTTATAGCGCACTGACTTTCGTGCTTATTTCACTTGAATCGTGACGGCATCAGACTCCGGCCATTCGATCTGAGTGTTATTCAGATAGTGGTCAAAGAAAGTTCCCACACTTTGTTTCACAATCGCGTGTATCCGATCGCCTTCAATTCCAGATCGATAGCCAACCACCCAACGGTTCTGATCCATAAAATCCCGGTGATTCGTATTGGCAACAGTCAGCAGGTATGTCTCATGACCATTGTCTTCAAACGCCTGAGCAAGCACTTGCTTGGGTGTTTGCAACAATAATAAGGGTTTGTTGAGTGGCTGCGTACGAACATTGCCCAACAGCAAACCATCCATGTTGATACTGGCCACACAGTCCGGCATTTCGGCGCAGCTATTCATGGCCGCCGATCCGCCCAGACTGTAACCCAAAGTTCCGATACGGCTTTCATCCAGCTGATCATCAAACCGTTCCGAATGTCCGGACAACCACTGATAAACAGCGGTGACGTCATGTGTGATTTGCGGTGCGACAACCTGATTAAAATACGCAAAACCTTTATCCGTTCCCACGTCTTTCGCATCAGAGGGCAAATAAGTGCCCACCGAACTGCCATCCTGAAAACTGGCGACGCCCGAAATGTAGGGATGATTGATAGACACCACAACATAACCGCGACTGGCTAAATCTTCCAAAAGCTCTGTGTTATCAACCTCGAATAAATGCGCGCCATGAGAATAGAAAAGTATCGGCCAGCCCCTTCCTGAGGTTGCCTTTGCAATCGCTACATGCGCTTGCGACCAGGATGTGAGCTTGTCCAGATCAAATTGATTGGGGTGAACAGGCACGTTTTTTGGCCGGACACGCTCTAGGTAGCCGACCTGATGACCCCATTGATCGAAGTAAGGTTGATAGGTGCCGTTTTTTTGTTTCGTTGGGTAATACACTTTCACAGGCAGGCGACGCGTTTGATTTGGGATTGGGCTCATGCTGTCTGGTCCGGCATCCAAGATATCAAAGCTGGTCACCCCGACCCGATAAGGACCACTTGGCGATGGGTAAACATGGGTATACACCGTTTTTTTACTGTCATTGTCGTCTGAATCACAGCCGGTCAGCCCTGCTAACATCGTGATCAAGGCTATGTTGCAAAGTTGTTTGAACATCATGGTTTTCTCCTTTTTCTGGACCTCCAGAATAAGAAGATCGGAGAATAAAGCGTCCGGATACGGGAATCAGACGTCCGAATTGGCTAATTCGCACCTTTCAGCCGAGCCCTGTACTGCGATGGCGTACACTGCTGGTATTTTTTAAATGCCGCGTTAAATGTGGATTTTGAGTTAAAGCCAGATTCAAATGCCAGTTCCAGGACTGCACTTGAAGGGCGTTTTTCCATCAGTGCACAAACATGTGTGATTCGTCGCTGGTTGACCAGATCATAAAACTTGATTCCCAATGTCTGATTCAACACCTGTGTCAGCAAATAGGGTTTTACACCCATTTCCCCGGCCAGTGTCGACAAGTTTATCTCCGGCTTCAGATAGTATTGCTTGTCATCCATCAGCTTCAGAACCGTTTGACTCAGGGCCGCCATCACATCATCCGGTTGGTTATCCGCTGCCTCATCAGGCAATTCAGCCATCACTTCAAAATTCATCAGCGTCGGTTGGATCAGCAGACAACAGGTCATGACAAACAAAAGCAAAGACACCGTCAGATACGGCAAAGGGAAATGTGTATCCAAAATAGCCTGTGGTATCACCATGACCATGGCCAAGATCAGACTGGCGCATATCCCCCACAACACCAGCAAATTTGCGTTGGATAACTGCGCCTGAAACAGTGGTTGCCGTGACTGATAGCGCCACACAAGCCGGATACTGGCCAGGCAATAGCCCAGGTAGAACACAATCAGCAGCATGCCAGACAGCTGGTGCCTCGCCGTGATCCCTGTCTCACCTGGCGCGACAAGCAAGTCCACACATAACACGCTCAGTGCAGTCAGCGGTAGCAAATGAACCGTATCCCGGCGCGAGAGCGGTTTTTGGGTTAAACACAGACGAATAAACAGGAAAAACAACACCGGATAGAGCAGCGGCCACATCATATTCAAACGGGATGACAGCCAGTTCTGATACCAGGCAAGGGTGAGCGAAAGATCCAGCGCAAAGCAAACATGGATACCCGCCAGCAACCAAAACACAGGCTGCACTTTGCTTTTCATGGCTAAATAAACGCCGAGGACAATACTCTGAATCATTCCTGCCAGCAGAATTGATGCGACCATGACTATCTCACTTCAATTTATCTGTTCCCTATAAAGTTATGAATAAAAATATCATGAATCCTCAATCACCTACACGAGAAAAACAACAGATACAGAACTAAAAAATAGTCATCACCTTGCAACCATTATTCACTTAAATTCAATAATCGGTAAATATCGTATTGCTTGATAACCGATTCACCTCAGAGAGAAATAAGCACATCACCAAACAGAAAAATCACCACTTAAAAAAGTCGAAATACATTCTCCCGCCTTATCACTACTCGTTATCAAAGCGGCTCAGAAAGGGAACAAACAGAGCATTTCTCTGACGAATTGATGGACAATGTCATTCTCCATATCAGCTCACAAACCACTTAAAACAATAAAAACATCAACTTACTCACATTACATCGCTTAAATACAACACCATCTAAATACCCGTAGCGCACCGGACAGCCTCAAAATTCATGAATATCAAATTTATTACTAAGCTCCATTTTAATTTAACCAGTTTAAATCAATTACATATATTGATAAGTAAGATAATAAATTAAAAATCAACGTATCCCATAATTTTTTTCAGCGCTTGTTCTAACTCTCAATAAATAAATTTGAACATCAATATCCGCTGAACTAATGTCGAAATACAAAAAATTAACTTTTTGTTTACACCATATCAACAGGGAGAGTGTTGTACCCTCTATCAACAAGGATAAATCATGTCTGACATGCCTCCTCGCGTCATGCGCGATTATTTATATGACGCGCTCAACCAACTCAAAATCCGCCAAATTTTTGGCGTTCCGGGTACCAATGAAATTCCCATTATCGACGGCACCTCTTATGCCGAAAATAATGTCGAGTATGTCGAATGTTTACACGAAAACATTGCGATGGGTGCTGCAATGGGTGCTGCACGCATGACAGGAGAACCCGGTGTTCTGGTGGTTCACATCACCCCGGGTATCGCACACGGTATCGGCAACCTGTTCAACGCTTATCGCTCTCATACGCCGCTGGTCATTCTTTGCTGCCAGCAACAAAACGAACTGGTCACTCAAGAGCCACTGCTTTCTTCCAATATCAAAGAGTTAGCTAGTCAGTATTGTAAGTGGTCGCACGAACTGCGCACTCCTTACGAATTCCCGCTGGTGCTACAAAGAGCTTTCAAAGAAGCCAAAGCCCCGGCTTGTGGCCCTGTGTTTATTTCTATTCCCTGGGAATTCATGATGGCAAAACCCTTGCCGAGCCTGCCTGAAAAGCTGCCGGGGATCACTCGTATTCCCACCAATTTTGCCGGTGACCCGGATGAAATCAGACGCTTAGCTGAACGATTTTCACAGGCCAAAAACCCGATCATCATTGCCGGTGATGGTGTCGGGTACGACAATGCGACAGAACAGTTGCAAGTATTAGCGCAAACTGTCGGTGCCCCTGTGGCGCTGCAAACCTTCAGTAGTCTGGCAAACTTTCCGAACGATGATGATCACTGGCAAGGAGAGTTACCCGGTAACCAGGCCATGCTGCAAGCCATCTATCAGCAACATGATGTGGCCTTTCTGGTGGGCTACAGCAATCAGGCTCAGGTCACTGTCTTTAACTACGCCGATGGGCCACTCATTCCGGCATCCGTAGACATTTTATATCTCTCGAATAACACCTGGGACATCGGTAAAAACTACTATGGCAGCCATGCCGTGCTGGGTGGGATTAGGGCAAGCCTGGAAAAACTGAACCAAGTCATGGCTGAATTGCCTGTTTCCGGTGACATGCAGCGTGAAAGGGACGCCCGCAACCTGTTACTCAGCAAGCTCAGTGAACAGCGCCGTCAGGACTGGGATGCCTATTTACATCAGGCTCAGCAAGACACTTCAGGCACCATTAATCCGGCACTGATCCCGCACTATTTATCTCAGGCCATTACGCAACAAGGACTGGCAAACGAGTTTGTCTATGTCCATGAAGCCGTATCTGACAGCCCAAGCTTTCAGTATCTGATGCCGCTCAATCAGGAAATGAGCAAACCCGTAAGCTACTACTGTGTTTCCGGCGGTTCACTCGGCTGGTCAATGCCCGCTTCGCTGGGAATTAAAATCCAGCCTACCGCAATTCAGGGTGTCACGCCCAGGCTGGTCATTAATGCGGTTGGCGATGGTTCGTCCCTGTTTTACCCGCAAGTATGGTGGAGTGCCGCCAAATATCAGCTCGCCGTGTTGTATATCATCACCAACAACCGGGAATACCATACCTTGCAAAATGGCCTCGAAGAGGTGATTGGCTCTTATGGCTGGGAACCAAAGAGAAAACAGGTTGAACCGGATCCTGCCGATCCAACCAGTTACCATAATTACGACGTTGATTATCTGTCGTTGCAACATCCTCAGCTCAATTTCCACCAGATTGCCAATGCAATGGGTGCAGACATTCAGGGGCAGGTGATAGAAAAATCCACTGAGCTGAATGCCGCTTTACAGCAAGCGATTCACTACGTGCTGAATGAAAACAAACCCTATGTGCTGGACATCCGGACTGAACGTGATCCAGCCGCAGTGCAACAAACCGGCGGTGCGCTCAAAACGTCCCCCAGATATCGACGTCCGCCTCTGAATTATTTCCACAGGGATCTTCTGGATGAAATCAACCCGGATCATGTCAACACATTGGCTTGATCGCCCTATTCTGTCGACAAGGAAAAGTAATATGAGTGAACATTATGATGTTGCCATTATTGGCGCTGGTGTCTCGGGCGTTTACAGCGCCTGGCAGTTAAAAAAGACGTTCCCCGGTAAGCGCATTGCTGTTTTTGAAGGCAGCGATCGCGTCGGCGGCCGTTTATTGTCAGTGAAAGCGCCGGATGTCAGTAATATGGTTACAGAACTGGGCGGCATGCGTATTCTGGATGCCAAACGACAACCGCTCATCCACGCATTACTGGATGAGATCAATCAGTTTACTTCACTGCCAGATCCGATAGAAACCTACCCATTTCCGGTCGATACGCCAGCCAATATCGCCTATTTACGCGATGTACGGCTCCGTCTCAGTGATTATCAGGATAATCCACACGCTGTGCCCTACAACTACAGCCCAGATGCTTTCGGCAAAACACCCGGTGCTTTAGTGATTGAAGCCTTTGAAAAAATCGTTCCCGGCATTACCGCCATTGATCTCACTGAACAACAGCGCCGTGAAATGGCAATGAATGCGGAATTCAATGGCAAAATGCTTTACGAACAGGGCTTTTGGAATGTGCTGCAAGTGGTCATGAGCAGCGAAGACTACAGCTACTGCCGTGATGGCGGTGGCTATAATTCGACCTTGTCGAACTGGAATGCCGCCGATGCCATCCCCTGGTTTCTGACCGACTTCGGTGATGGTGTCGAATACCTCGGGTTTAAACAAGGCTTTCAGTCTGTGCCATTAACGCTGGCCAGAGAACTTCAGGCGATTGGTGGCGAATTGTTGCTCGGCCACAAACTGAATGGCTTTGAACAGGTGAACGGTGTATTTAACCTTCATTTCACCAGTGAATTAGCGATCACGGCGTACAATGATATCCAGTGTACCGCCACGCATGTTGTACTTGCGATGCCCAGACGTTCCATCGACTTGCTGGAACAGAATTGTCCTGTATTACAGCAACCGGAAGTGAAAACCTTAACCGGCAGTGTCACGCCAAGGCCGCTGTTTAAATTATTTACCACTTATGCGTCTCCCTGGTGGGTTGAACAATCCGGCATTGAAGCAGGACGCAGCGTGACTGACATGCCCGTCCGGCAAACTTATTACTGGCCAACCGACGACGGACAGCCTGCGTTACAAGGCCCGGCAATCCTGATGGCTAGCTATGATGACGGTGTCAATGTGGGGTTCTGGGATGGCTACAGACAAAAACGTGGCCTGGCATGGAAACAACAGCTGGAAGTCTTGCCTTTACCTGACCATAAGGCGTTTACCGGACGCCTGTTGAAACAGCAACAGGTTGATCCGCAATGGGAAGCGCATCAGGCTCCTGCGGCGATGATGGCTGAAGTCACCCGTCAGGTGAACCTGATGCATGATGTGTCTGGCGCCGATGCGGCTCAAACACTGCCGCTTCAGGCGGCATTTCGCGACTGGGGTGATGATCCTTATGGCGGCGGCTGGAACAGCTGGAATATTGGTGTACAAAGTGATGATGTGGCACAGAACATCGTCCAGCCATTAGCAAATACGCACCTCTATATCTGTGGCGAAGCATACTCCCACAGTCAGGGCTGGGTAGAAGGCGCACTGCAGACCGCCCAGCTCATGCTGGCGAAGCTGAAGGCCCAACTGGAGGCGTAAGGGAATCAATCACAGGCCGGGTATTCTCTGGCCTGTGAATTTCATCACTGGTAAAACCGCCATATCTTCTTTCAGGCGAAGCCCGGCCCGAAAAAAAGTTTGAGCCCTCCTGCAGATTCCACGCCCTGTTCCTGTCATTTTGAAGCCACAATATCAAACACTTTGCTTTCACTGGATAGTGAACCCACTGGCGAGTAAACTGCAATACATTGATTATGGAAAACACTGAACCGGAGCGTTAAAAATCATGTTAGACACTCGCCACTCAGCAGTCATTCAGGAACGTATCGATAACAAAACCAAGCCTCTGGGCGCGTTGGGACAACTCGAAACCACAGCCCACCAGCTTGCTTTAATACAAAGTCAGGGACAGAAAGAAGCCGTTACCCACATTGCCTTGACTCAGCCCACCATGCTGCTGTTTGCCGGTGATCATGGCATAGCCAAAGAAGGGGTCAGTATTGCCCCCAGCGAAGTAACCCAGCAAATGGTGCTTAATTTTCTTGCCGGCGGTGCGGCGATTAATCAGTTTTGCCGCATGAACAACATCAATCTCAAAGTGATTGATTGCGGCATACTGAAGCCGGTTGAAACCGATCATCCTGATTACATCGTCCAGCGTCTGGGCGCCGGGACCCACAATCTTGCCCACAAAGCCGCCATGAGCCAGCAGCAAGTTGCTGAGGGACTGGAACTGGGCGGTTCAATTGCCAAGCAAACCATCGCCGCAGGCTGTAATGTACTGATGTTTGGTGAAATGGGCATTGCCAATACCAGCAGTTCTTCTGCTTTGCTATCAGCACTTAGTACCACGGATGCAGCCTACTGCGTGGGTAAAGGTACAGGGATCAGCGATGCTCAACTGGGTAACAAAATCAGTCTGATTCGTCAGGGTGTCGCCAGATACAATGAAAGCGGTGAACCGGGTCCACTCCGGGCACTCGCTGAGCTGGGTGGTTTTGAAATCGTTCAGATGGTCGGCGCCTTTCTGGCCGCCAGTGACCAACGCGTGCCGATTCTGGTGGATGGCTTTATCGTTTCGATCGCCGCTTATATTGCGACATTGCTCAAGCCGGAAGCACGGGATGTGATGATTTTTGCGCACCGTTCTGAAGAACAGGGACACCAAAAAGTGTTAGCTCTGCTCGAAGCCCAACCGATGCTGGATTTAGGCTTGCGGCTGGGTGAAGGCACAGGTGCCGCACTGGCCTATCCCCTGCTTCGCGCCAGCGCAGAATTTTACAATCACATGGCCAGCTTCGCCGATGCCGGAGTCACGGTGTAAATGTTCAACCTTCGTTATCAGTACCAGTTATTCTGTCTGGCGGTGTCGTTTTTCAGTCGCCTGCCCATTCCGGCATCTACGCCCTATTCCGACGAACGGATGAATCGGGCCGGGCGATACTTTGCACTGGTTGGGCTGGTACTGGGGGCCTTGTGCGCTATGGTTTACAGTCTGTCAGCAGCCTGGTTACCACCACAGTTAGCCGTCTTTATCACTATGGTGTTCAGCCTGCTGCTGACGGGGGCTTTTCATGAGGATGGTCTGACCGACATGGCCGACGGCATTGGCGGGGGCATGACGACAGAGCGCCGTCTGGTTATTATGAAAGACAGTCGGATCGGCACTTACGGTGCCGCCACCCTGATCATGGCCTTGCTGGGTAAATTTATCATGCTCAGCTATCTGGCAATGCACACTGAACTGACCGCTGTCCTGATTGTCGCCTACACACTCAGCCGAACCGTGGCAGCCTCACTGATTTTCGACATGCACTATGTCAGCGACACAAATACGAGCAAAAGCAAACCTCTGGCCAGTGCCCAGACTTTGCCTGAGTTACTCTTTTTAGTGGCGACCGGTGTTCTCGTCTGTCTGACACTAACACCTGAACTGACACTGTTGCTGATCGTGGCGGCGGTTGTGTTTCGCACAGGTTTCAAGGCCTGGCTGAATGCACGGCTTGGCGGGTTTACCGGTGACTGTCTGGGCGCCGCGCAACAGCTCATGGAACTGTTGATTTACCTGATCCTTATCGCCTCAGTTTACAACCAATGGGGATAAAATGACGATTCAAGCGACAATGAGCCTGATACTCGGCGGTGCACGATCCGGCAAATCACGTTTTGCCGAGCAGCAAGCCAAAGGGAAAGCAACACAGGGCAAAAGACTGCATTATGTCGCCACAGCCACGCCTTTTGATGATGAAATGCGTCTGCGGATCAAACACCATCAGCAACAACGTGGGGCTGACTGGTCTGAGCATGAATGTGCGTTGGAGCTGGCCAGCCTGCTCACTCAGTTTACCGCGAACGATGTGGTGTTGATCGAGTGTTTAACCCTCTGGCTGAATAACGTGATTTTTTCACTGGGCGAGGCATGCAGCAATGAGGCGCTGGAAGCACACATTACCGAGCTGGTGCAGGCGGCAAAAAACAGTCAGGCCCGGTTGATCTTTGTCTCGAACGAAGTCGGCATGGGGGTGGTACCGCTCGGTGAAGTGAGCCGCTATTTTGTCGACAACGCCGGCCGCATGAATCAGCAGTTCGCCGCCATTGCCGATGAAGTCACGCTGGTTGCAGCCGGCTTACCGCTCCAGTTAAAAGGGAGCGCCCGGTGAAAACCTTTACCGTCACATTCATCCGCCACGGGAAAGTGAATGGCGCACCCGCTTTGTACGGCTCAACGGATATCGGCGTGTGTCCCGCAACCAATCAGGCTATCAGTGATTCTCTGACCCACGCTGATATCGGCTATCAAACCGTGATCAGTTCGCCTTTGCGTCGCTGCTTATCACTGGCTGAATTACTGGCAGGTGAACACCCTCTGGTGTGCGAGCCGGCATTACAAGAAATGCACTTTGGTCAGTTAGATGGCACACCGTTTGAGACAATCACCAGCGGGAGTCAAGTGTGGCAGTTACTTGAGCAATTCTGGCACAACCCGGCCAGCTCAGGTTTACCTGATGCCGAATCGCTGGAAAGCTTCTGCAAGCGGGTAACCGGCTGTTGGAGCAGGATCGTCAACGAACTGCGAAACGATGTATTAATCGTGACGCACGGCGGCGTGATCCGCGCCATTGTTGCGGATGTGCTTGGCCTCGACTGGGAAAACCCGCAATGGTATTCAAATTTAACGATTCGCAATGGCAGCATCACCCAAATCCAGGTCACTGTGATAGAGAACCAGCCCTATTTTGCCGTGAAACAGATTGGCTCAATCTACTAACGATTTGGCCTGACTGCCAGCCTGTTTTAATCTGAATGACAGAGACTTGCGATCCGAAAAAACCGGAAACCCCGTCTGGATTTCCGGTTTTTTTCTGGTCGTTACAAAGCGTTACACCCCGGCATTGGTTTTCCGGACCGAGACCTGAACATCCTTCAGGCCAGCATCTTCAAGTTGATCCTGAATGCTCTTTTCCATTGTGGCGGTATTTGAGTCACCCTGAGGAAGAGCAATCTCTTCAAAATACAGCTCGCCAGTAAACTGATCTTCTGCGTAAAACTGGCCTTTAACACGTGCTTTCTTTGGCGCCAGCACTTTGCCTAACCAATAGCGGGTGTCATAAGAGCCCGCTGTCTGTGCGATCCAGTTCCAGTCCCAGGTTTTGTTCATGCCCGTAATATCACGGTGATCCCACTGAAATTCCAGACTCTTTTCATTGTCGGCGAAACGGCCAATCGCAAAACTGGTCGTAAAATCGGGTCTGTCTTCCGGGTGCCACAGCAAGCCGTTGCCCGACCAGCGCATGAAACCATCAAAACCCAGCTCATAGGATACATCCGCGTCAAAGACGTAAGGATAAGAGATATCAGCCCGGTACACGTTCAACAGTACTTTCAGTGCGCTATTGGCCGGCACAACCGGTCTTGCCTGAATCGTCACTCGGTTACTTTCTTCACCGCCGCTGGTGCTTCCCCATGCCTGAGTGGCACCAAAAGTCACAGAGATTGATTTCTCAACGCCGCCTGTCACTTCAGGGCTTTTGAACGTACTGGAAACCGCAATACTTTCACTGAAGCTGTAATCATTACTTTGCGACCAGCTGGTGGACGTGTTGTAACTGATATCAATCACGTATTGCTGCTGAATGCTGGTTTTATTAATCGCCGTCGAGGTGATCGTATTCACCAGCTGACTATTTGAATTCACAATCGATCCGTCGATTTTAAATGAAGCCGGATCCATGGTGTATGCAAAGTTTTTCGCCGAGATGGTTGTCATATCCTGGCAGCGGTATCCGTCACACGGACCGTCATTCCCCCGAATCTTCCAGGCGCTTTCATGGCTGTCCCACCAGACCTTCATGTCATCGCCAACCTGGCTTCCTTTCGGGCCACCCACCCAGGCATAACCCATATGGTGAGCCAGATACGCGGCAGGTTTTATAAAACCGTCCTGATCATTGAGCAATGTCCATTCAACTCGCTCTTTAGAGCCTTCATCAATAGAAATAGCAGGGAAAGATAAAATGTTTGTGTCTGCGTTCAGAGGATAACAAGCGGTATGGCTGGCGGTTCCCTGTTTAATTTCACCCATGTAACCAGGCCCCATAATGACCCAGCCATCGGCTAAAGTCACATAAGACCACTTTCCGATTTTGTTCATGATCGCATCTCGGAAGCGCAATGCTTCTGAACGCGTCACTGGCCGGAAATCGGCTTTACAGATTTCAGGACCGAGATTGTAATGAATTTCAACTTCCTCCGGATAAAATGCACTGGTTTCCAGTGCAGCAGCGGACGCTATATGACCAAAAGGTAATAATATTAATAAAGGCGTTATTTGTTTTTTCATTGAGACCTTCTTAGAGATATGCTGGTTTGCATCAATGCAAAATCATATGTAGCGAATAAATACCTCACTCATATGCAACGCCGTTATATCAATGCATTTAATAAAAAGTCAATGACTTGTTTTTATACCTCTCTTTATTTATTCAATTAAATATCCCGTATAAAAAAAGACAAATAACATATCAGTAAATCGCTATATTAGGAGGTACAGCAACCCATTAAACTGAAATAAAAAACACAGTAAAAACAACGTGATGTATGAAAATTAAACAATGTAATCGATATCAAATATGCAATCTACTTTCAGTAACAGGTGGTCAATAACAATAAAGTCTTTGTCCTTCCATGACGATGAGTAACGAGACATCACTTTATATCGATTAAAAAGCATAGTTAATAATGTAATAAAAATATCTATATAGTCTGGTTGATCAGCTTCAAGTCTCAGTGAGAGCTTTTTTACTCAAGTGATGAATACAAAATACTGTTCACAGTATTTTTATTGCTAAAGCTTATAATCTCATTTTTTTGATGGATTGATTTCAATGGTATCTCTGTTTCTTAAGTGTCTGCTGGGGGCGCTAGCTGTACTGCTGATTGCGATACTGTCCAAGAGTAAAAGCTTTTTCATTGCAGGTTTAGTGCCCTTATTTCCAACTTTTGCCTTAATTGCCCACTATATTATTGGCACAGAGCGAACCATGTCGGATTTGAGAGTAACCGCTCTGTTCAGTCTGTACTCTTTAATTCCCTATGCCGCTTATCTGATAGCCGTGTACTACTTTAGCTATCGGTTTACGCTATTCTGGACTCTGAGTTTAGCAACTCTGATATGGGTCGGTTTTGCAGCTTGTCTGCTGCTCGGCTGGAACCGTTTTTACCCCGGTATTGTCTGAGAATACCTGGCCCATCACGATTCAACACACTGTTGATGTGATTCAATGACGAACAACACTAAAACAAGCCCTGTCTTGGCTGACAACATCAAGGAAGAAACATGAAACTCGCACAACTGAACATTGCCCTTGCGAAATACCCCATGGATGCACCTGAGATCAAAGATTTTGTCGATAATCTGGCATCAGTAAATGCCATTGCAGAAAGCAGCGAAGGTTTTATATGGCGGCTTCAGGATGAATCCGGCGACGCAACCAGCATCCAGGCTTTCGATGACCCGAATATCATTGTCAACATGTCTGTCTGGGAGTCGGTGGATTCGCTGAAAAACTTTATGTTCCGGACCCATCACCGCGACATCATGCGTCGTAAAGCGGAGTGGTTTCATCGTCCGGCAGAAGATACATATGTGCTGTGGTGGGTGGAAGATGATCATATCCCGACCATCGCGGAAGCCAAAGCGCGTCTTGAGTACCTGAGGCGTCAGGGAGACAGTCCGTTTGCTTTCACGTTTAAAAGCAATTTCACACCTGAAGATGCGCTGGCGTATCAGCTTGAAGCCTGATGACTTTCAGGACGCATCTCAGGACTAATCGTTGATATCTGCTATCTTTTTGCATGTGTTCCCACCGTTTTGATACCCATGCAACGAGAAAGGATTCAACATGACGCGAAAGCAGCCGCAACACCTCGCCGGCAGCGCAATTCGGCTGAGAAACGACGCGAGTATTGAGCTTCTTGAGATGAATGACACGTTCTGGCCTCGCTTAATGGCAGGCGAGCTTGGTGATTTTCATCATGAATTTCTGGTCAGCCTGCACGATTTTACGTCTGACTGGCCAAGCAGCGAAGTACATCCCAAAGGCGATGAAATTGTCATCCTGCTCTCCGGATCAGCGACATTTCAACTGGTAATGCCGGAAGGGATACAGGAAGTCAGGTTGGAGTCCCCTGGCTCATACGTGTTTGTCCCCAAAGGCGTATGGCACACGGCAAAAATAGAACACTCGGCACGTATGCTGTTTATCACAGCCGGTGAAGATACCCAGCACAGACAACATGACCACTAGCGCCACACAAGTAAAACAGGGCACTTGATGCGTGCCCTGCAATTACATATCTGCGGCTTCAATATCACGTGCAAAAAAATAAATCCTGCAGAGAGATTAAGTTCTGCATCTTCCTGAGACTGCACAGCATTTTCCTGCGCTTACAACAATTGTTTGTGATTGGATTGACGCTTCATCAGCAGAGATGCATATTGTTTTGCCTATGTGAAACAGAAAAACAGCCTAAACGTTACGTTTCTGAGAAATATTGAAAGAATAAGGAAACACATCAATGAGCTTGCCAGACGAAGATCAAAAGCGCTTTATTGCAGTATTAAGTAAAAAAATGGATACAGGCCGAACACTAAATGTACTGGGCCACCTGAGTGCCGGACTCTCTCATCTGGTGGATCAGCAAGGGACTGAATACATTGATTATTATGATGCTGATGGCAACTGCCATCCGAGTTTGTCTCACTATCCGTTTATTGTACTGAAAGCAGATAACTCGAACAAAATTCGCAAAGTCAGGGAAGAAGCTATCAAGCACAAGATTGCCTTTACCGATTTCACGCACACCATGACTGAAGGCGGATCGATTGCCCAGCAAGTATGGACAAAGGAAACCCCGGAGCGTGAATTAGAATATCTGGGGATCTGCCTGTTCGGTGACATAGAGACCCTGAAGTCCTTCACCGGAAAATTCAGTTTATACCGATAACCGGGAGAGAAAATGCAATCGTATGATTTCCTTTTGCCCATGCTGGGCTTGCTGACACTGGGTGCCATGGTGCCTGGTCCCTCATTTCTGCTCGTAGCTCAAACGGCTATGTCTGATTCCAGAAGACAGGCGTTTTTTGTCGCACTGGGAATGGGAACTGGCGCTCTTATTTTTGCCTTACTTGCGTCATTTGGCTTAGTGGCACTATTCAAAACAGTGCCTGAGCTGTATCTGACCTTTAAACTACTGGGTGGTTTATATCTGTGCGTGTTGGCGCTGCGTATCTGGAAGCAAGGGGATCAATCAAGCGTTCAATCCATAATGGCGGTTAAAACGAAAAGTGTGTATTCATCCTTTTTCTTTGGTTTAACCACTCAGCTCAGTAATCCTAAAACGGCCATGGTTTTCAGCAGTGTATTTGCAGCTTTACTGCCCGTCGAGGTGCCCTCACTCACACCAATCTTTTTAAGCCTGGGTGTTTTCATGACAAACTTTGGCTGGTATGCCACAGTTGCCTTGCTGCTTTCCACGACACGCGCCCAACACTTGTATCTCAAAGCCAGAAAAGGATTTTGCCGTGTCGCTGGCACTCTGATGGGTTTATTGGGAGCCAGGTTACTGATGTCAACGTCAGCGAATCAATAAATGGCCTCACCAAGCAACTGAAGATTGAAATGAGATACATGATTCAGCATGAGATTACTGCATCAGGGACAAATAGAGATATCCTGCGCCCAGCAACAAACACAAGGGCGAATATACCCAGCTATCCCATGTCGCAAATGTGCTGCCTTTTACTTTCTTACTAAATCCAACCAATCTGAAATCGCCAAGTGCGCGTAAAAAGAAAATAGCCGAGACAACAAAGCCGATAATATAAGCATAACTGTCTAACCAGCCGGGAAAATAAACAATCTCCGCCAGAATTAATGACAAGAATGATAATAAAAACAACCCGAACGCCACGAGCAAAGTAATACCGGCGCCCGGTGTAAAAGCGTGTTGGCCGTGCTCGATCGGAATGGCATTCCCAATGCCTTTTCTACCGCCAAAAGCCCAGTACACATGGATCAGACAAACCAGCAGCAGGCACGAAGCTATGAATATTGAGATCACTTCAATCATTTTATTTTCACCTGAATAAATAAAACCCGACGATGTAAAAAGCTCAAAAAGTATGTTTGGGGAATGATAGACCGCCAACGTCATACTGAAACAATGGCTTTTCAACATATCCTGTTCAAACAGAAAATGAAATCAACATTTATCAGCTAATGGCTGCCAAGTGACAATATCTGCGCAGCTATGAATCAAAACGGCATCAATAAGATACCGTTTTGTGTTATCCGAGTTTCCGAAATACGTTAAGGCGTCGTCAGTGAAAGCTGCACATGATCAATATGCACATCAGCCATGCTGCCTGCTTTTTTCACTGCGCGCAGTGTCAGTTTCATCTCCCGGGTTGCCACGGGTAATAACAGCGTCGATGTATTGCTCAGCCACTGTTGCTTTTTACTTTCTGTTTTCACCACAGTCGGCTGACCCAGGGCATTTCCGTGATTATCCAATGGTTGTAGCGTCATGACGGCATGATCGCCGTCGCCCCAGCCATTGCTGTTGAAACTGAGCCGAACAAATGCTGACGACTGATCAATCACACTGCTGAACGCACTCACATCCAACGTCTGACTCAAATCATCATAGGGCGCGTTGCCCGCAGCGGAATCATTCGGGCGGGCGCTGAAATAATAATCCCCTTCTGCCGCCGTTATGTTGTCGATGTCCTGCAACACTCGCCAGTAACCCTGCTCGACAGTCCAGCCTGAAAGATCCTGCGCTTCGGCACCGCCATTATTTAGCGCTAACGCGGTTGTCGTTCCGGCATCGATGGATAATGTCGCCGTGTCACTCCAGTCAGACCAGCCCAGATTGTCATTACGCACTCTTGCACGCCAGTACCAGGTCTCTCCCGGGAATAACGTCAGGACTGGCGCCGAGCTGCCGTTGAACGGGTCACGATACGAATCATGGGAGTGTTCTGACGATCGTTTTTGCCATTTATAGGTTTCATCATTGCCCATTTTGAGCTGGCCGGAGAAATCAGCCAGATTGATTGTTGTCAGATCAACGCCCGCCTGCGTATCTGTCGGCATCCCCTGAATGCTGCCATCCTGCATCGGCCAGATGTTGTGCGCCCGGGTTTGATTGCCCCAGATATCAAACACCTCAGAATCAAACTGACTAGCTTTGCTCAGTTGCCACTGCACTTCATAAATCGAGCCAGGGTCGGGATGGCTGATCGCCAGATTCAGTTGATTGAAGGCATGACTGCCGTTACCGGCCAGAACTTGTGGCGCCTCTGGTGCTGCCGAAGTGGCCTTCATGGTCAGGGGATCGGACACAGTGAAGGTATCTTCCAGACTGGCAAAACCGCCGCCTTTAGAAGCCACCGTGGCAGTGTATCGAGTCAGTTGCATAGAAGGTGAACTCTGCTGATTGAACGTCAGCAGGTTGAACCCGAACTCACTTTGACTGATGGCGAAGGTGTCATAATCGCGGGTATCGTTCTGGTAGTAGTTATCATCGTTGATTTTTTCACGATAGCCCGCTGCAGTTGCGGCATTGAGCCAAAGGTGCCGGGCATCCATAGATTGTCCGCGAGAATAAGCATGGGTATGGCCAAACAAATGGCCTGTTATCTTGCCGCTTGATCGGGAAAAATCTTCCATTTCCGCGACCATCTCGCAACTACCGATACTCTCGCCCGAGAGCCAGAGTTCAGACAGACACGGGTGATGAAACATACTCAGGACATAGTCGACGTTATTGTCTGCTTGGGTGTTGATCAACAACTCACGCAGCCACTGACGCTGTATGCCAAGAATCTCCGCGTTAAACTTACCGTGGTTTTTGGAGATCGGATAGCTGTTCAACCCGACCAAACGTAGATTACCGTAATCCAGCGAGTACCACTGTTCTTCATACCCCGCCGAGCCATTTTCAGGTTGCTGGAAGAAATGGCGATAATTGGTCAGCTCAGGATTACCATAAAAATCATGATTTCCGGGAACCGCCACCAGCGGAACATAAGGGGTGATGGTTTTCATCTGATCAAAAAAGTCACGCCGCCACTGCAACATGCTGTCGCCGCTGTTGACGATGTCGCCGGAAATCGTAATCGCAGCAATCTCTGATGCACATTGCTCCGGCTGGCTGTGACATACCGTTGGAATAATGCCTTTGGTAATGAGGTCGTTCAGTGCGCCCAGCGTACTGTTATTTTGTGTGTCACTAATGGCTACGACATTAAACGGGGCTGGTGCTGTCCCGGCCGATGGATAGGTTTTGAACACATAACGCTCAGAAACAGCCGACACGCCCGACGGGCTGTCATCGCTACTCACCACGTAATACTCATAGCGCGTATCTGCACTTAGCCCGTCAATTGCCGCGCTATATAAATGCGTATTGTCCACGGCAACAGGCTCAACCAAAGTAAATTCACCTTGTGTCTCTGCCGGCCTGACCCAAACCGTTGGCGCCGTGTCTTCCGTTTCAAACAACACAGCCATACTGTTTGCGGCAGGTTGCTGCAGATACGGGAAGATCGAAAACGAGACCTGTGCCAATGCGGCCGGCGGCGGAATCACCACTTCCTTGCCGATCTGGCCTACACCACCATCACTGCTTTTATCATCCTGAACCGTTTCGGTGCCTTCATTACAGCCCGCTAACAAAGTGCTTGTCAGCAAAACAGCCATAATACCGGCCATGTTCCTGCTTTTTATCGACATGTTTCATCCTTATTTTTCTCTATTCCATGGCATTTTCTGGACTAGTCCAGTGTTCGATTAAAAATGCTAATTGCTCTGTATGACAGAGAGCCTGAATATGGATGACACTTATCTATCAGTTTGTTGACAATGAAATATTGATCTTAGCCTTTGTCATGTCGCCAGCTTCATTGTCCGGATTTTTTGTTGCCGGCCTCACACTGAGCAATATGTCTGAGCTCAGGAAGCGACAAACTGGCTTGCTTTGCCGTTTTGGCATGATATGTTCTGAACTTCGACTCGGCGCAGCGAACCAAATGAATAAATATCAATCACTTGCTCATAATCTCAGGCAACAAATCCGCCAGCAGATTTGGCGATCCGGAGAAAAAATCCCGTCGGTACGGGCAAGCAGTCAGCAAACCGGCTATGGCACGGCGACTGTGTTACAGGCGTATCAGTTGCTGGAAAGTGAAGGATGGCTGATTGCTAAGCCGCAGTCCGGGTATTTTGTCGCCCCTAACATTCAGGCGCTGACGACTGTACCGCCGCAATCCACTCAGGCGCCGGTCAGGATCAATGATTTACTGTTTGATGTTTTTCAGCGTACCAAAGACAGCGACATCGTGCCGTTCAGCTCGGCGTTTCCCGACTCAAGCCTGTTTCCGCAGCAAGAACTGGTCCGCAGCCTGTCCAGTGCCTCGCGTAAGATGGACAACAGAAGCGCATTAACGCACTTGCCGCCCGGCAACCATGATTTGCGCCGGATCATTGCGCAAAGATACGTCCAGCAAGGACTGCACGTTGGACCGGATGACATCGTAATCACCTCAGGCGGCCTGGATGCACTGAATCTCAGCTTACAGTTTGCCACTCAGCCCGGGGATTATGTTGCGGTTGAATCGACCACATTTTACGGGGCGCTTCAGGCCATAGAGCGTTTGAAGTTGATCCCGGTAGAAATCAAAGCCAGTGCTGACGGCGGACTGGATCTGAACGACCTTGCTGAAAAATTATCGACTTATCCGATCAAAGCCTGCTGGCTGATGACCAATGTCCAGCACCCGCTTGGTTACACACTCAGCCAAGCGCGCAAACAGGCGCTGCTAGACATGCTGCGCCAGCATCAGGTGTTTCTGGTGGAAGATGATGTGTACGCAGAGCTGTATTTTTCAGCGAAAAAACCAGTGCCAGCCAAAGTTTATGATCAGCAGGATCAGGTGTTGCTGTGCGGTTCATTCTCCAAATGTCTGTCACCCGGATTCC
Source organism: Photobacterium sp. TLY01 (assembly GCF_021432065.1). Classification (NCBI taxonomy): domain Bacteria; kingdom Pseudomonadati; phylum Pseudomonadota; class Gammaproteobacteria; order Vibrionales; family Vibrionaceae; genus Photobacterium; species Photobacterium sp. TLY01. The sequence continues at coordinate 845,309 of NZ_CP090365.1, read as the reverse complement.
GAATTGGTTGGGTTGTGGCAGGCAAACACAGTAAAGCCATTCAAAAGCAGCAATTTTTATCGACTATATCCAGCAGTGTGCCTGTCCAGCTCGGGATCAGCCATTACCTGCTGCATGGCGGGTATGACAACCATTTACGAAAATTGCGCAGTACGTTGCAAGACAGAAAAAGCGCGATGATACACGCCATACGGCGCTATTTTCCGGACAGTACGACGGTAACCGATCCCGCGGGTGGCTACTTCCTGTGGCTGACGTTTCCGGCTCCATTCGATAGTCACGCCTTTTATGAGCAAGCCCTGGAGAAGCGCATTGCAGTGGCTCCCGGGACGCTATTCAACAGCCGGCAAGACGATCTCAGGCATATCAGGCTCAACTATTCGTACGAGATGAATGAGGAAAACCTGATTGCGCTATCCACCCTTGGTCAACTGGCAAAAGCATGCCTGAGTGACAGCAGTAATCAGCAAAATGACTGTTCGGTAAAATAGTGCATCAACTGTATCAACAGGAAAAACCAGGACTGTGGTGAAATAGTGACTCTCGCTAGTGAAAGGGTCACCACATGGAAAGAACGACGAAGGTTAAAGACGAAGTCAAATTCATATACATCGCCATTCTCTGCATCTTCCTGGTCGTGTTAGGTCATTTTGTTTTGATGAAAGATGTCGCTTATTCTGCCTGGGCAGAAGCAACCGCAGCGGCTATCCCCTTTCTGCTCATCGGGCTGGGCGTGGCCGCCGTTCGCCGGGCAGCAAATATGGATCAGAAAAACACTTCGACTGATTGAACAACACTGCGCTCCCCTGTATTGATTCAGGGGAGCGAAGTTTGTCAGCCGGCGCTAGCCATGGGCGGCTTCGATCTCGTTCGATTTCAGATACGCCTGATGGGTCACTAACTGCTGCGCATAGGCTGCAATGTGAGGAAAATGCGCGAGTGCGCCGCTGGTATGCAGAATTTCGACAATGAACGACATCATGATATCTGCCCCTGTCAGTGAGTCCCCCACCAGATACCGCTTGCCGGCCAGCGACTGATCGACATACGCCATGACTTTGGCAATTTCCCCTTCGGCATAACCGGCAAGGAAGTTGGTTTCACAGCCGTCTTTATCAACAAACATCTTCAATAACAAAGGAAGAATGGCCGAGCTTTCGGCAAAATGAATCCATTGCAGATAAGCCACATAATCTGAAGTGCCACGCTCAGGTGCCAGTTTCCCCTCGCCATATTTGTCAATCAGGTACTCGGTAATCGCCCCGGATTCAGTGACGATCAATCCATCATCCTCAATCACCGGAGACTTACCCAGTGGATGCACCGCTTTCAGCTCTGGCGGCGCAAGAAATGTTGCGCTGTCGCGTTGGTAAGGGACAATCTGATAGTCCACTCCCAGCTCTTCCAGCAACCAGATAATCCGCTTGGATCGTGATTTATTCAGGTGATGCAATGTGATCATAACGCTGTTGCCTCATGGGTCTGATTGAACTTAACAGTATGTTTATTAAACACTTGAACTGCAAACATCGCCCAGACTAAACCATATTTGCGTCTGTCACCATGTCTCCTTCAGAAAATGGGTCGCCCTGATCAATGAATACTCTGACACGGTTCAACGAGAATGATCTGAACCAAAATGGCACAAAATGCAGATAAGCGACTTCGATTGATCTGCATCAAGCCGCCTTTTGCCGTTCAGGCTAAAGTGGAGTCCTCCATGTTTTTTGGGAAATGCATGTGTACGTTTGCCCCTGACTTGCAGGGGCTTTTTTTCACGCCAGCCCACCCTGTTCACTTTCCTGCGATGACTCTTCTCTCCGGTACGGCAATGCACTGGGGTTCCAGCTATATTTATGTCAATACTGACTGCTGCAAAGTACCGGAGGAATGGTTTAGCTGTTGTTCTCAATGAAAAATATCTTCCGCAGCCAGATGATTGAACGCGCGCTTCAGGAGGAGTAAGCTTCTGACGCCTGAACATAAAAAATAAATTAAGGACAGCTATGAGCAGTAAGCGTACCTACCCGATTGGCACTCCGGGTCAGAAATGGACCATGAAAGAAAAAGCAGAATGGTTGGCTCAGCTCACCATCAAGCGCTCCTATCTGGACGAAGTGGTCACGAAAATCGACGCACTGAAAGATCGCTTTGATGTCTCTCAGTATGGTGCTCTGTCGTATGACACAGAAAAGTACCCGCTGTTCGTCATCAAATCCCGCCCCTGGAATGCGCAAAAGCCGACCATTCTGGTCACAGGTGGCGTGCACGGCTATGAAACCAGCGGTGTTCATGGTGCCCTGCAGTTTGTCGATGAAAAAGCACAGCACTACAGCCAGTATTTCAATATTCTGGTGGCCCCTTGTGTCAGCCCCTGGGGTTACGAGACGATTAACCGCTGGAACCCGAATGCGATTGATCCAAACCGTTCTTTTTACGACAACAGCCCGGCCGAAGAATCAGCAGCACTGATGAAGATGGTTAAAGATCAGGATGTAGACATTCTGGCGCACATCGATCTGCATGAAACCACCGACACTGACGAAACCGAATTCCGCCCGGCGCTAGCAGCGCGGGATGGTGTTGAGTACAAACCCGGCAGTATTCCTGACGGTTTCTATGTGGTGGGCGACACCGACAACCCGCATGATGCTTTCCAGAAAGCCATCATCGATGAAGTGCGTAAGGTCACCCATATCGCACCGCCCGATGACGAAGGCAAGATCATCGGCTCTCCGGTATCTCAGGAAGGCGTGATCGATTATCCACTGAAAAAACTCGGCCTGTGTGCCGGTCTGTCAGACTGTCAGTACAGCTCCACCACGGAAGTGTACCCGGACAGCCCGCTCGTCACGCCAAGCGAATGCAACAACGCCCAGGTGGCCGCCATTATCGGCGCACTGGAGTACATTCTGAGACAGCAATAATGCACTTTGCCTCTTTGCGGAGCGTGTAAGAAAAGTAACTGATCACAAAGTCTGATTTTCTAAGCCACCTGATTATCGCATCAGCAAAATATCACCGATTGAGTGTTCAGATATCTGTCGCCATGCTCAGCGAATGCTCTGGCTCCCGCTGTGCCAGTGACCGCGCCAGTTTTGCAGCCTCGGCATAGGCCGCTTTCAGCGATGCCTGATGGCGGCTATCACCAAATTCCTGATAGCCGGCACTGATTTCATGCGTCTGCTCCACCCCCAAATAGCGACTCATCACACGGATATGCGGGCCGAGGTGGTTCATCGCTTCGCGGACGCCGCCGGCTTCAAAACCAAATTCACCGGTTGAGGTAATGAGCACCAGTGTTTTCCCGGCTAAAGTCGGCGACAGAGGAAAATCGCCCCGTTCCAGATCAAATGAAAAAGTTTTATTGATGCGTATCACTTGGTCAAACCAGGCTTTCAGCGCAGCAGGCAGGCCATAATTGTACATGGGCGTCGAGATCAGTATGGTATCTGCTGCTATCACTTCCTTAATTAATTCATCTGACAATGCGAGCGTTTCCCTTTGAGCGGCGGTCCGATTCGGCTCCGGCGTAAAAGCCGCGGCAATCCAGTCCTGGCTAATAAACCCAGGTGGGTTAATACCAATATCCCTATGGATGACAGTGGCTTGTGGTGCATTTGTCAGCCATACATCCATAAAAGAAGCTGCGATTTGTTTTGAAATTGAATTATGGCTCGGAACAAGGTTGTCTGTTCTGCGTACACTGGCATCGAGATGTAAAATGGTCATCCGGCGTATCCTTCTGGTCTAAAGTCGTATGTGGTCAGAAGATATTGTCGGTCGAAGTGACAGTGCTGACAAAAGGGATATACTTGCCAATAGCTGAAAATAACTCATCTGTGGAAATGTTCAATGTTCGCCCGTTTACCTTCACTCAATAGCTTTCGCGCATTCGAGGCTGCCGCTCGTCTGAGAAGCTTTAAAGCGGCAGCAGCAGAGCTTTATGTGACGCCAACCGCCATCTCTCATCAGATTCGGCAACTGGAAGCACAGATGGGAACCTTGCTGTTTGAGCGAAAAACCCGCTCAGTGGCATTAACTCAGGAAGGAGAAGCTTTACTGGCTGTCACCCATCAGGCATTAAAACAACTGCAATCCGGGGTGGACAGCATTCGTCGACAGGCCAGCACGATTACCGTCAGCACAACGTCTGCCTTTGCCAGTTTGTGGCTGGTGCCCAGGCTGGAAGACTTTCGGCAACAGCATCCTGCTCTGGATGTCGTTCTGAAAACCAGTGAAAGTAAAGAAAACATCGAACACGACAGACGATTTGATGTGGCGATCCGTTATGGCCATTGCCCGGCCTCAGATCCGCAATCTGTTTTGCTGTACAGGGAAACATTATGCTGTGTCGCTTCTGCGTCTTACTGTGAGCAAACCCAATCAGCAGAAAACGCCATTATCTACACTACCCGATGGCAAAATACCGATTTACCCAGTGTTGAGCCGTTACTCAACAGTTTACCCTCTCCTGCAGCTGCGTCTGTAAAGCTCAGATATTTTGACCAGGAAACCCATACGGTACAGGCTGCATTAGCAAGTCAGGGCGCCGCATTTGTCAGCACATTACTGATTCAGCAGCCCCTGAGAGAAAAGTGGCTGATCCCGCACCCTGCCCTGGCATCATTACAACAATCAGGACTTGAATACTACGCTGTCATCCCTGACCGGCACAGACAAACTGCCGCAGTTCAGCAGTTTGTCGTCTGGCTCAGGCAGATGCTCACTGAAACGGAATCAAGTTCATCTGTACTGAGATTCAGCCACCAGCGCATCCAGGAAACTGAATAAGGCGCGGTTCATTTCACTGTAATCGGCTTGGCGAAGTTGATCCGCTGTCTGGATAAATGGCTTATTCTCGTGATTGTTGAGATCGTCGCCAGAATGCCTGATGAGGCCTTCCACCGAGTCGCGGGTAAACTCGGGATGGCACTGGAAACCATAAGCAAATGGGGTGTAACGCACAATCTGACGCGGACAGCCCAGGCTGGTTGCCAGCACCTGGCAGTCGGGCGTCAGGCCTGGCATGTCATTGTGCCAGTGACCGACAATCAGCTCAGGTGGAAACCCTTCAAACTTGCGATCCAGCCTTGCATGCTTATTGAGAACGATAGGAAAACAACCCACTTCCGGTTCCAGACTCTGACTGAATGGCGCACCTAACGCTTCGCCAAGAAGCTGTGCTCCCAGGCAAAATCCAACCACGGGTGTTCTACTCGCAACCGCTTTTTTGATCAGTGCTATTTCCGCTGCGGCATCAAAGTGCGGACACGCTTCCCTGGTAGTTGCCGGACTTTGCGGGCCACCCAGTACAATCAGCAGATCCATATCATCGCCGCGCTCTGGCAATACCTCGCCCAGATAAACACGCGAATAGGATGTCGAGTAGTTACGCTGATCGATCCACTGTAATAAAGCACCTGGTCCTTCAAACGCTTCATGCATCACAAAATGTACTTTCATGGCTTTTCCTTCGCATTTTTGTATTTGAGTTTCGATGACACAACCCATACTATGCGCCAAACGTTCTAGTCAGGTAGCGATAGTATGACAAAAAATATCGATAAAAAGACATATGCAACACCTGACGGCAATGCGCTGATTGCGAGTTATGCCTGGCAACCCCTTCTGATCAATACCCTGATGATGCCTAAAGGCTTTCACGACGAAGCGCATCAACACCCGTGGCATCAGATAATCTTTCCATCCAGAGGATTATTGAGGTGCAGTACGGGTACCCATCAGTTCTATATCCCGCACCACAGAGCATTGTTTATCCCGGCACACACCCGGCACGAGTCCAGGGCGTTGCAGGACACCACCTTTATCGCCGTATACCTGAACCCTGAGTTCCTAATCCGCTTACCGACTTCCAGCCAGCCGATTGAAGTGACGCCGTTTTTCCGCGAACTGATCCTGAAACTCAGGCAATCCGTTTTGCGCGATCAAGTGCAGCCACCCGGCATCTTACGCTTGCTGGCTGTGCTGGAAGATGAGTTAAACGCCGAAAAAGACAGTTCACTGGAGTTGCCCATGCCGCAAGACCGCCGGCTTGCGCCTATCGTCGATGCGCTGCTGAGTGATCCCGGCAGCACAAAAACACTGGCGCAATGGGCCCGGCAGACCGGTGCAACTGAACGGACATTGTCCCGGGTGTTTCAGAAAGAAATACAGCTGACCTTTCCGCAATGGCGGCAGCGCCTGCGGCTTATGACGGCAATGACGCTGCTTGAGCAGGGTTTACCGGTGCAGGATGCAGCCCATGAAGTCGGTTACCAGTCTGTTTCGGCTTTCATTGAAGCATTTCGGCTGGCCTTCAAACTGACCCCGCAGCAGTTTAAACAGCAACGTTCTATCGAGTAACAGTACGCGAGTAACAGCACGCTGCTGGGCTACTGATTGCCTTTTTCGATCAAGGCTTCATCCGTGATATGCACAATTTGTTGCTCTTCTTCAGTCAGGCGGGTCTTTTTCCAGGTCCCGCGCTTAAACCAGCAAAACGCAAAAATGGCGACCACCACATTGGTCACGGCAAAAGACCACCAGATCCCGTTGTCCTGCAACGCCGTGTGTTTTGACAACACATACGCCAGCGGAAATTGCACCATCCATTGTGACACCAGTGCCACCATCATGGCATTCTGCATATTGCCCGACGCCCGAAACGCGGAGACGACGCAAAGCTGGACCCCAATACCGCCCCACGTCAGGCACATCGTCCGTAAAAAGTGGGCACCTTCTTGGATCACCTCAGGATCATCCGGGATAAACACAGCGATCAGATGAGGCGCGAACACATAGAAAACGATGCCGATCACCGTCAGACCGAGAAAGCCCCACAGCGTTCCCAGCAAGGTGATTTTTTCAGCCCGCTCAATCTGGTTCGCGCCTATGTTTTGCCCCACCAAGGTCGATACCGCCATCGACAGTCCCATGGCCGGAATCATGACAAACTGCAGCAGGTTGGAACCCACGCCATAAGAGGCAATGGTCACTGTCCCGAAACTCGCGACCAGAAACGACAGAATGATCATTCCCAAAGCCCGGGCAGACAGCTCTACCGAGCCAGGCACCCCCAGAAAAAACGCCCTTTTGATATAGGCAAAATCGGGTTTGAAGTTGTGCCATTCGAGCTGAATGCCATGTCTGCCCCGCATGAACACCGTCAGGCCCAGTATTGCAGCGATGGATTGGGTGACCAGTGTCGCCAGTGCTGCGCCCATGACCCCCAGTCCTTCAAAACTGCCAAGGCCGAAAATAAACAAAGGGTCGAGAAAAAAGTTGAGGATCACAGTGCCGAAGACAATCATCAGTGGGATCTTGATCTGCCCGATCCCCCGCATCAGAGACTGAAACATGGCAAATAAAAAAACGAAAATCACCCCGATAAACGACACGTGCATGAACTTGAGTGCATCGTCATACACCTTCTCGCTCACACCCAGTAAAGTCAGGAAATAGGGTGACAGCAGATAACCGGTGAACCCCAGCACAGCCGAGGTGACCGCGACCATCAGCATGGTTTGGGCCGCGACATGGTTCACTTTGTCCCGGCGTCCTGCCCCCATGTATTGTGCCGATAGCGTTGCGCCCGCCATAGCTAAACCCGAACCTAACGCAATCACCAGAAAAGTCACGGGCATGCTGACAGACACCGCAGCTACTTCAGATGCGCCCAAGCGTCCCACCCAAAAAGCATCTGTCAGCTGATAGGCCGACTGAAGAATATTGGTCAGAATAATGGGAACCGCTAACGAGATAAGTACTTTGTTAATGGGGCCTTCAAGAAACCGGTTTTGTCTGTCTGTCATCGCCATGCCTTGTGCAGTTATCGTTCAGAATACGTCTTGAATATGCGGATACTTCACTCAATATAGTGAGTCCAGTCGCGATAAGCATTCGTTTTCAGAGTCTTTTTGTCACTGAACAACTGATTATCGGCCTCTGACATGGCTTGTTACAGCGGAATTAGCTGCTCTTGTCCGTGCTGCTGACAAACGAGCCATGCAGCAATGAATCATAAACAGTACACCGATGACATGAAATTCAAAACATCCAGAATCATAATATTCAACTGCCAGTCAAATATTCACAGAATAAGCAGCGCAACAAGAATAATAATGGCAATTATTATCAACGGCGTTTTTATAACAATCAAAAAATAACATTGAAAACATCAGCCATAGATACAGTCAATATAAATTACATCAACCCAAAAATATAAAAGATCCAGGCCGTACCAATGCTCCCTGGCTTTTCATTCATCACTCCGTATAAAAACCCCACACAAACCCACCAATCCATTGATATTCATGGTAAGAATTAAGAAAACACAGTAATAACTTGCTATAACAAAGTTGCAGATACTGCTTCTGAATAACTGTCAGAAAAAATTACACCACAAGAAAAACCATCAAGATAACTAATAAAATAAGAACATAATCAATATCTTAACCCACGAAACATAAGCGGCATGAATTTAGCATTAATTGGACGGGAGATAATTAAATACTAATCAAGCAGGGGTATATCATGAAAATGTCATCTAAGTTTCGAACTGTTCGCACTGGCTTATATGTCTCTGGGCTCTTGTTATCATCAGCCTCACAGGCAGGTCTGGTCGACATCTTTGCGTTTTCCAGCTTTTTTTCACCCAACAATACAGATGTTTATGTAGACACACCGCTTGACAATTACGGCATTGGCTATAGTGACGTTCCCTATAACTTTGTTACCTCTTTCACATCAGCGCTTGATGGTGATAATTACGGCACATTACAGTGGAACATCAAAAATAACACAGGCAGTAGCTTCACCGATATACAGATTGTTGGTGTACTCGATGCAGTCATTGATTTTTACGGCGATGACGATTATGCCTATAATGCCGGAAACAGTGCCGACAGTTGGGAAATCAATGACAGCTATGATCTTGCCGGAAATTTTTTCTACTATGGCCTAGCCCTCAATAACTCTGTGACTCAAGCGTTCTTTTCACATGGACTCGCGTTAGGATTCAACATCAGCGAGTTCTCACATGGTTCTATTCTATCCTTTACCTATACCCTGAAAGACAATGGTCCTGGACTGCATTTAACCGATCATTATTACACCGACTTATATTTTGATGGTACGTATCAAGTTCCGGAACCCGGCTCTCTGCTTCTGTTCACGACTCTTTTATTTGGAGCAGGTGTGTCGCTAAGAAGACGTCTTAAAATTAATTCATAGGTTTATTTAACATTAACCAATAATAAAATCTCTGAAGTAAGCATTGATTGTCGTTTATTAATGCGAGGGAATAATAATGGGACAAAATAATAAAGCAATGCGCTTTGGTGCGATCGGTTGCACTATTGCATGTTTTAGCTTAGGGGCTGTATTTTTTGCACAATCTGAAATACCGGCCGAAGAACCAGAACCAATAGAAAGTTTGATTCCTGAAGCACTCACGAATCTTCAGGCACCTCTACCTGATTTAACCGGCATTGTCAGAGACAAAAACATTGCCATAAAACTTGGCAAAGCCTTATTTTGGGATCAACAGGTCGGCAGTGACGGACAAGCCTGTGCCAGTTGCCACTTCAAGGCGGGGGCTGATGGCAGGATCACCAATATTCTTACTCCTGGCCTGCTGCGAGTCGATGCCAACCGCAATCCCGCCCCTGATACTGAGTTTGGTGGCAGCGTCCCCCCCGGTCCGGCAGGGACTGAGGGCTTCACTGCAAGTAACCAAGTCGCCCGGGCCAATATTACGCTCACCCCGGATGATTTTCCATTTCACCAACTGGTTGATAAGGATGATCGCAATTCAGCCATTGTGTACTCCACCAATGACTCCGCCACATCACCAGGCACCTTTGATGGTTCATTCGGCACTGTGATTCCCAGGGATCTGAATGAGTATTGCGGTGACCCGGAAGGCAACATTTTCCATACTCAGTCCAACCTGGCGACGCGAAAAGTCGAGCCGAGGAACACCCCAACGGTCATCAATGCTGTCTTTAACTTCAGAAACTTTTGGGATGGTCGCGCCAATAATATCTTTAACGGCACTGACCCGTTCGGACGTCGTAATGAGCAAGCGAGGGTGATGGTCCTGAACGGTCGTACCCCTGAACTTGTCCGGATCGATCTCAACAACGCCAGTCTGGCATCTCAGGCTGTCGGGCCTGCATTAAGCGACTTTGAAATGTCTTGTGCTGGCAGACAGTTTGCCGATCTTGGTCGACGCCTTGTGAGCCTGAAACCACTGGCACAGCAGGATGTCGCTAGCAATGACAGCCACCTGTCTGATCTGGTTCATCCCAGCGGCAAAGGTTTGCGAGCCAGCTACGCTCAGTTGATTCGAATGGCTTTCGAGCCGCAATACTGGGCAGCCCGGGGCAACTTTGTCATTGATAACAGCGGCAGCGAACCGGTACTGGTGAGTGACAGTCAGGGCTATACCCAAACCGAGATCAACTTTTCTCTGTTCTGGGGCATTGCCATCATGCTCTACGAAGCGGAGCTCATTTCCGATGATACAGCGTTTGACCGTTTCAGAGGATGCCATGAACCTTCTTGCTCACCGGCCATTGAACCAGATGAAAATGCGCTGTCTGAACAGGAAAAACAAGGGCTGATGGTATTCATTGATAAAGGGAAATGCGTCAACTGTCACAAAGGCCCAGAGTTCACTTCTGCCGCTATTCACCTGCAAGCGGAGAATCAGGAAGAAGGTCTTGTCGAGCGAATGATCATGGGCGACAACCAGGTTGCACTCTACGATAACGGCTTCTACAACATTGGCGTGAGGCCAACCAAAGAGGATCTGGGTGTCGGTGCTGTTGACCCCTGGGGTAACCCGCTGTCTTTTACCCGCCAGTATTTTGATATTTTACTCGGTAATAATGCGCCCGATCCCTTTGACGTTGATCCCTGCACCTTTGAGGTTCCTGTACTTCCTGATCTCCCTTGCGACTCCGCGCAGCAAACCAATGCGCTAAGAGATCGGGTCATCGCCGGTCTGGAACGTGATGCTGTCGACGGTGCCTTTAAAACGCCCGGGTTGCGGAACATTGCGTTAACAGCACCGTATTTCCACAGTGGCGGTGCCGCGACGCTGGAGCAGGTTGTCGAATTCTACAACCGGGGAGGAAACCGCAGAGGCACTGAGTCAGACAATAACTCTGGTTTTGGCGGTAATGGCTCCAATCTGGATCCGGACATCGGGCCGCTGGGTTTAAGCTCTCAGGAACAAGCCGATTTAGTGGCTTTCCTGAAAACCTTAACCGATGAGCGGGTACGCTGTGCACAAGCACCATTCGACCACCCGAGCTTAACGGTTTCCAATGGCCATCTCGATCAGGACAGCAACAATGATAATCGCGCCGATGACATTCTGATTACCCTGCCGGCTGTCGGAGCGTCCGGTTTACCCTTCAGTCAATGCTGGGCAAACTCAGGCGATTTGTTCAATCAGGGAGGACCGCTGTAACGTTACGGCAATCCAGAGCAATCACACCAGTCAGGGCCAAACCGTTCGTGTGGCCTTGACTGGCATCGCCGGGATAGCACTTACACCGTAATCTCAGCCATCAGCATGATCTGTACCGCAATCGAATACACAATGATTATCCTGTTTCAGCGCGACTATACTTTACTCGTAACCTGCTCAGCACCGTCATTCGACTAAGGATAACGGTATGAAACTTGCCAGATATCTGTCGCTGGCATTGCTTGTGACAGCAGGGATTCCTGCTATCGTCAGTGCCGATGACAAACAAGCCATGCTGGAGGATGCTTTGAGTGCCGCTCCTCCTACACTCAGAGATAAAGTTACTGTAATGGACTGGGATAACAATGTCTTACAAGAAGGCTCCAGTGCTTACACCTGCTTTCCAACCCCGCCTCAACTCGAAGGGACCGCCCCGATGTGCATGGATGGTCCGTGGATGGCATGGGCACAGGCCTGGATGAAGAAAGAACCCGTTGAGACGAAGACCATAGGGATATCTTACATGTTGGCTGGCGATGGCGGCGCCAGTAATACTGACCCCTATGCGGAAGGTGAAACTGCAGATAATCAATGGGTGGTTGAAGGACCACATTTAATGATTATCACACCAGATAAAACCTTACTCGACTCGCTTCCGACCGACCCCAACAATGGTGGGCCATATGTGATGTGGAAAGGCACCCCTTATGAACACATCATGGTGCCGGTTGGGCCCAGAAAATAAGGCAAAATAAAGAAGAAAAAAAGCGAGATAATCATCTCGCTTTTCTTTTTATCGGTCGATTAATTACTTGCCATTTTTCGATGCGTTGCTGGAACTTTTGTAGGGTTTAGGTGCTTCCACTGTCGTGGTGTCAGTGAGTGTTTTCAGATATGCAACGAGCGCCGCTTCTTCATGAGCATTTAATCCCAGATCACCTGTTACGCCGCCAATGGTCAATAGCGGCGCATCGGGCACTTCAGGTGCAGGCCAGCAATTATTGGCCAGTGCATCTTTTTCAGTCACGATACCCGCAGGGCAACGTATCACACCAAAATCTGCCGCAGTCTGACCATCAACATCTGAGGTATTGTAAAAGTGCACAATACTTTCCAGACTCTTGAACCAGCCATTGTGAGCATACGCTTTGGTAAACCCTTTACCCGGACGTAGATCCACATTGCGCAGTGTTGGTGTTTTGTGGGCACCAATAAAGGCATTCTGAATATTGAAAGGGGGGAATGGTAAACTGGCATTTGGATTTAAACCCAAATTGATCAGCGTTGGATGTAATCCGATATCCGGTAATGGAGAACCCGGTAATTCATAGTTTCTTGGTACGCCAATCGCGTGATAGCTGTCATCAGTATACCGCTCCAGTGGGTGCGTTCCATTGGCACCATTGCTGTTATGGCAAATGAAACACCCAGCCTGACCGTAAAACAGGTCATGCCCTTCATTTTCGAGGTCGGTGAAACCTGCTAACGGAAATTCCACCGGATCTTCATGCTTCGCATCTTCAGCTATTGCGCTATCACGTTTTGAATTAAACCGGTTATTGTCTTCAGACATTTGCCATGCCGCCAAAGCAACAGCAAAGCGTGCAAAAGCCGTGGCCGATTCATCTTCAGACTGACAAGATAAACTCACACCCCATGACTGGTAATACAATTCTTTACCCCATTTAGTCGACTCTACCTGGAGGCACACATCTTCTTTGCTCTTATGGTTTTGCTCGACAGGGTTCAAAAATGGGCTGGCAAAGGCCTGATCGGCAAGAGGACCAAGATACTTAGAATAAAGTGCTTTTTTATGCCAGCTGGCATCGCCAGCATCAAAAACTAAATTGGTATTTTCGACAATGTCTCCATTCGCACGACCATTCCAGAATGCGCCTCCGCAGGGGAAAAAAACACACGGCCCCTGACCTGACAGCTGGAGTTTTTTCAGACCTTTTGCTTCTCCGTCATGTAGAAAGCTAACATATTGATTCGTCGGCGGCTTCAGACCGCCGGCATTTTTAACCGTCGTTTTTTCCTGCCCATCAGCTAAGTCTTGCGGCCTTAAATGTGGTCTGGCACCAGTCACTGCCACCTGATGTAAATTCACACCAGAGACATTGTACGTACCGCCCGTGTTTGGCGCGTGACAAGTCGCACAGGACATTCGGTTGGGATCGGAAATATTTTCAAAGAATAATCGTTTTCCTAATTCTTCTACGGGTTGTAAATCGTAGTCATTCTCATTTTTATTCTTCGCTTGCGAGTTAAATGAAAGCAACACCGAGATAACCAGAACAGATGTTCCGATTATTTTCACCGGTTTTAGAGATGCACAGACATGAGCAGCTTGTCTGCCTTTTTGTATTTGCATGGCCATGGTTAACCTCTTCTTTTTTTTCCACGCACAAGTCAGCCACCCAATAAAATAAGGCAGCTCTGAGAGCAATAAAGCTTGATTAACCAACTATAACTTAAGTTTATAAAGCCACATTTCTCAAAAAAGAGAAAACCATTCAAATCAATAATATAAACAACAAATTCTCATTTTATAAAAAATGATACGCAAAAAAACACCAACATGCTGATCACAGCCGTTAATAAAACATTCTTTGTTTTCAAAGCGATTAATATTGCTATAACAGCCCCAATTAAATAAGGGTTGCTAAACGTGATACTTATAGTATTTTTCTCAGGCAAAAAAACTATAGGCGCCCAAATAGCTGTTAATACAGCCGGGCTTGAATAACTTAAAAAACGCTGAGTTTGAGCGTTCAGTTTTATAGGCAAACGGGGTTCTAAAAATAGATATCGGCTTGCGAAAATAATTAAGGTCATTGCAATTATAGTGAGCCAAATCATCTTATTTACCACCATTTCTTACATTTTCATGACAATAAATTGTTTTATTTCCAATCAATCGTTCAGATATATATCCCCCAGCCATTGCAGCTAAACTGGCAATCATTAGCCCGCCTTCGATTTCCAGAGCGGCCATAAAAACCGACATCACCATTGCAATCACAACGGCGATTAACACGGGCCAGCGCTGAATACCGGGCATCACAATCGCGATAAAAGTGGCGGCAATGGCAAAATCCAGGCCCAGACTGTCCAGGTTCGGGATAAATTTTCCCGCGAAAATCCCAGCTAATGTGGCGATGTTCCAGCTGATGTAAAACCAGAGTCCTGCGCCCAGTGCATACCAGGGTTGAAAACGCTGGGGAGACTGGTTGCCACACAAGGCAAACAGCTCATCGGTCAGAAGAAAGCCCAACCCCAGCCGCCAGCGAAGCGGAAGCGGGCTGATCACGTTTCGCATCGTGATGCTGTACAACAAGTGTCTTGAGGTAATGAAAAAGGTGGTCAGCAAGATAGTCACAAGACCGACCCCGGCTTTCAGTAGCCCGGTTGCGACCAGTTGCGCCGCCCCGGCGAATACAATCGCTGACATCGCCACACTCTGAAACACGTCCAGCCCGGCATCAATCGCAAAGGAACCTGCAAGTAACCCCCAGGGAATCACGGCCACACATAAAGGCATCACAGCAATTGCACCTTGTTTAAACTGCTGTCTTTTCTCCTTGCCAGTCAGTAAAACAACAGATGCTTCTTTTGATATTTCTTTTTCTTTCATTGCCTTACTACTATCCAAACGATGAAAGCCGTTACTTTACGCCAAAACTCTATCTCAATCTTGTACAAATTTGTCTGATTTAAATAAGAACTCAAACTCATATTGCAATGACTATTTATTGATATTGTGTTGATTATTAGCACTTACTAACCCACGAATGGTTTACTCTTCCTGACCGACAGGATAATGTGAGCGCCCAAGACATAAAAATACAACACACATTTACCCGAACTGGTTAACTCGTCTCTGATGGCGAATAACTGGTCTTTGATGAATCATGATTGCAGATCTCTTTTCGCGTTTTTTTATCTCCGACAGCACAGACCCAAGCCTTCTGGTTTCTGGTGAATACGACTTTTCACTGATTGCCATTTCTTTAATTATCTCTGTGGGTGCTTCTTTACTGGCGCTGTCTTTAGCCGAGTCGGCTAAACTGAGCCATAGCCGCGTATTGCGACGTCTTCATATCCTGACAGGTGCCGCCTCATTGGGCGTAGGTGTCTGGGCCATGCATTTCATCGGTATGCTGGCATTCGAACTGTGTACCACAGTGGATTACGACATCAGCATAACCCTGCTTTCCGCCATACCGAGTTTTCTGGCTTCGTGGGTGACACTCCATTTACTGACCAAACAAACCATCAGTCATGCGCGACTGGTGCTGTGTGGCGTGACCGTCGGACTGGGCATTGGCTCAATGCACTACATCGGCATGGCGGCAATGGTACTGGGTCCGGCGCTCAAATATGATCCCGTCCTATTTTGCCTTTCCATTCTAGTTGCAGCCTCGTTAGCCACACTGGCCTTATGGATCAGTTTTGGCCTGCGTAAGCACAGGTCAATGCCCGGTTATCAGATCCAGCTGATTGCCAGTGTTGTCATGGGCCTGGCCATTGCAGGCATGCACTATACCGCCATGGAAGCCACCCGTTTTGTCGGCCAGCCTGATCCGGCATTTATTCCCGGCAGCCAGCGCCATTACTTACTGGCCATTACAATTTCCATTGTGACCGTCTCTCTGAGCCTGATCATTGCTGCGATTAACGCCCTGACCCGCTACCGCTCATTACTCCTGCGCAGTGAAGAAACCGCATCTGAGCTCAAAGCGACGATTGATACCGCCGTTGACGGCATTATCAAAATATCTCACCGCGGCATTATCCTGTCATTTAATGCCTCCGCTGAACGCATTTTGGGCTATCACGAAAGTGAAGTGATTGGCAGAAACATCAGTATGCTGATGCCTGAACCCTATCAAAGTGCGCACGATTCCTATCTGGAAAATTACCGCAAAACCGGAACGGCACGCATCATTGGCATTGGCCGCGAAGTGACTGCGTTACACAAAAATGGCCTGATGAAACCCATTCGTTTGTCGATTGGCGAGTCCAAACTCAATGGCGTCAGCACCTTTGTCGGTGTGATCACAGACATCAGCCAGCAAAAACAAATGGAAGCGGATTTACGCCGTTCTAAAGAAGAAGCGGAAATTGCGGCCCAGGCCAAAAGTACTTTTCTGGCCAATATGAGCCATGAATTACGAACGCCGATGAACGCCATTATCGGGTTTTCAGAACTCATGCTGGACGGCAAAATGAGCACGGAGCAGCAGCGGCATCTCGGCATTATTCGCAACTCGGCGAAAACCCTGCTGAATCTGCTCAATGATGTACTGGACTCTGCCAAGCTGGAAAGTGGCACCACGCAACTTGAATCACGCCACTTCTCGCTTCGGCAAATCTGCGAACAATTGATCGCCACGCAATCGCTGCTGGCCAACAAGAAAGGCATAGAACTGACAATGCGCTACGACCCGCAGCTCAGTGAAACTTTCCAGGGTGATCCGCTTCGCGTACAGCAAATCATCCTGAACTTACTGAGCAACGCGGTAAAATTTACCGAACGTGGGTATGTCAGACTGGACATCAGTTCCAGCCGCACCAAAGGGATCACCATTCTGGTAGAAGACACAGGGATTGGCATCGCACCCGACAGACTGGACAGCATTTTTGCGCCTTTCTCCCAGGCAGACAGCACCATGTCCCGCCGTTTTGGCGGCACAGGACTGGGGACGACGATCGCTAAACAGCTGGTTGAACTGATGGACGGAAAAATTACGGTCTACAGCCAGTTGGGCAAGGGCTCAACCTTCCGTGTTGATCTGCCGCTTCTGGCAGGCCAAGCTGCTCAGATTGATGAAAGCACAACAGAAAATGTCCATATACCACCGATGACGATACTGGTGGCAGACGATGTCGAGCAGAATCTGGAGCTGATGACAGGCTTATTAAAAAGGGATAACCATCAGTTAATCACGGCCAGAACCGGAACTGAAGCCGTAGAAAAATTCAAATCCAGGCATATAGATATCGTTCTTATGGATGTTCAGATGCCGGAACTGAATGGCCTTGAAGCCAGTAAAGTCATCCGGGCATACGAAAAAGAACATCAATTAAAAGAAGTGCCGATTATCGCTTTAACGGCAAGTGTCCTGGAAAAAGACAGGCGTAACGCACTGGCCGCAGGCATGAATGGATTTGCCGTCAAACCGATTGATATTTTTGCGCTGAAAGCTGAAATTGCTTATCTGAAAGGCATTATTACTCAGGCCCCGCTACATTCTGAGAAACAGAATGACAATCAGGATACGCTGATAGACTTGGAGAAAGGACGCCTGCTCTGGGGCGATGAACAATCTCAGCTCCTCGCCATACAGAAATTCATCAGCCAGCCTCAGCATCACCCGGATTTTATGGCTCGTTTGCTCAGTGGCAGCCAGACCAAAGCGCTCTCACATGTACACCGTCTGAAAGGGGTCACGGGCAACCTGTGTATGCCCGCTATTCACCATTGCATGAAAAAACTGGAACAAGCACTACAACGTGATGAGAATACCGTGCCGCTGTTTACCCAATACCGTGAAATGTTTAATGCCATAACGCTGTTGCTCACTTCGGTCGAGGATTTTTCTGCAGCGCCGGAACAGCACACAGCAACCGCGCTCAACCATGACGATATCAACAAAATTATTCAGCAACTGGAACAGGGAGAGATGCCGGATTGTGCTTTTTCGGCCGTAAAACCCCAGCTTCCCGCAGAACTGGCTATGGAAGTGGAATCTGCCATGAGCGACTTTGAGTTGGATCGTGCAGCCACGCTGCTGAATCACTTTCTCGTCAGCCAGCAAACCGTAGAGGCATAACATGGATGAACGTAAAACCCTTCTGGTTGTGGATGATGAACCTGCCAATTTGCAGGTGCTGAAAAACATTCTGGCCTCGGATTACCGGCTGCTTTTTGCCAGAGATGGCAGCCGAGCCCTTGCCCTTGCCAGCACAGAAAAACCCGACCTGATCCTGCTGGATATCATGATGCCCGGCCTGTCCGGCTATGAGGTGATTGAGCAGCTTTCTGCGGCAGCAGACACCAAACACATTCCGGTGATCTTTGTAACCGCGCTGTCCGACACCAAAGATGAAGCACAAGGCTTTGAATTAGGTGCCGTCGATTTCATCACTAAGCCCGTCAGCCCGTCAGTCGTTCGGGCCCGGGTGAAGAATCACCTGTCGCTGGTCAAAATCGATGAGCTGAAATCCACCCGGCTTTCCGTCGTTCAGAAACTGAGCCGAGCAACTGAGTACAAAGATAACGAAACAGGTCATCACGTGATTCGCATGAGTCATTATGCGCACGCGATAGCATTAGCCGCAGGCTTCAGCCCGGCATGGTCGGAAACCCTGCTTCATGCAGCGCCCATGCATGATATCGGCAAAATTGGTATCCCGGACCAGATTCTGCAAAAGAAAGGCGCGTTGTCGAGTGAAGAGTGGCAAGTGATGCAGCGCCATACTTTGATCGGAGCTGAAATTCTTGGGAATGACAGTTCAGAACTCATGCAGATGGCCAAAAATATCGCCGTCTATCACCATGAAAAGTGGGATGGGACAGGTTATCCCTACGGTTTGCAGGCAGAGGAAATTCCCATCGAGGCACGTATCACCGCCATTGCCGATGTCTTTGATGCGCTGACAAGCCAGCGCCCTTACAAGCCGGCCTGGAGCGTTGAAGATGCTGCTGACTATATTCGTGAACAAAGTGGCACTCACTTCGATCCGGCACTTGTTGATGCCTTTCATCGTTGTCAGTCAGCATTAATTGATTTGAAAAACAAGTGGCCTGAATAAACAGTGTTCCCGCAAAGTAACAAGACTGCGCTGACGATATTTTGTGCACGAAAATAACGGCAATGCATTGCCATACTTTTTTTGACATAAAACAGCGCGAGCATTGTACTGCTGTTGCTTGCATGCAATTTTATTAGACAACACTAATTTACATAAGCCTTAAATTTCATAACCTTATGTAACAGTGCATTTAATTCATCAAAATGAGACTCCCACAGCATTTTCATCATTTCATTCACATACAAAGCGAAAAACTGACATTCAAATGTTAAAGAACACGGCATTATATGAAATTATATTTACTGGAAATGTCGTGAACTCATGAAGCTTTACATCTGTAAATTAGTAACTATGGCTATCGCATTAAAATGCGAAGTGATAAACAGGCAAGTGGTGCGTCAATAATGTACTGCGTACAATGCGGTGTTCGAACGCTGGATAAACCTGACGGTACTCCGGTAGAAATGTGTAAAAAATGTACTGAGGGTGATCAGGCACAGCCTCAGGATTCTCTGCATTCAAAATACTCACTCAAATTCAGACTGGCGATTGGTTTTCATGCCCTTTACGCGATTATCTGGCTGATCTGGGGGATCGTTTCAGGATTCCAGGCCGCCATCGACGGCATCATGAACATCGAAACCAACAATTTCTCTATGGTGCTGCTGGCTGTACTGATGATCGTGCTTCACCTCACAGCCGGATACGGGCTGCTCATCCGTCATCCCTGGGCTGAAAAAGCCACGATGCTGTTTGGCTGCATCCTCTTTTTCTTCTATCCCTGGGGAACTGTGGCCGGTTCTACATTAATTTATTCGTTAATTCAGCTTCGCTACGACTACACACTCACATCAAAATTCTTCCGCAAACTTTATCGCTAGAAGCCATTTTGCGAAACGCAGCAGGCATTCTTGCGATCGGCGCTTCCTTTTCTTGTCTTAGGCCGAAATTTTCGTACACTGGTCGGCTTTTTAGTGGTCAGGAGGAAGTATGTACATAGGTTTCGACTACGGCACAGCCAACTGCGCAGTGGCGATGATGGAGAATGGTCAACCAAAGTTGCTTCCCCTTGAAGGCGACAGCTTTTTCATCCCGTCAGCCCTTGCGGCACCGACCCGCGAGGCCGTCAGCGAGGCGCTGTTTCGTCACTACGACATCAAACCCGCTGATAAAATTGGTGAGCAGTTACTCCGCCGCTCAATCTCCGCCAACAAAGACGATGACATCATTGTTGATGCGCACGCCCTACAGTTTGGTCAGCAGGCACTGGAAACCTACCTCAATGATCCCGATGAAGTGTATTACGTCAAATCACCCAAATCTTTTCTGGGTGCTTCCGGTCTACAGGACATCCAGCTGAGCCTGTTTGAAGATCTGGTCTGTGCCATGATGGCAAACATTAAACACCGGAGTGAAAGCCAGTGCGGTGAGGCCATCACCCATGCTGTGATCGGGCGCCCTGTCAACTTTCAGGGTACAGGCGGAACGAAAGCGAACCAGCAGGCCGAAACGATTCTGCGCCGGGCGGCAATGCGCGCGGGCTTCAAAGCAATCGAATTTCAGTTTGAACCTGTGGCTGCCGGGCTGGAATACGAAAGTCAGCTGCAAGAAGACAAAACCGTTCTGGTGGTCGATATTGGTGGTGGTACCACCGACTGCTCTGTTCTGCAAATGGGACCTGGCTGGCTCAATAAAGCAGACAGAACGGAAGGATTACTGGCCCACAGCGGCAGCCGGGTTGGCGGAAACGATCTGGATATCGCCCTCGCCTTCGAACGTATCATGCCCCTGTTTGGCAAACACAGCACCAACCAGCGTGGGTTGGCAGCGCCAATCAGCCAGTTCTGGAACCCGGTGGCGATCAACAATGTGGCCGCGCAAAGTGATTTTTACGCCAGCGCGAACTTAGCCGTGCTGCAGCAACTCGTGCGGGATTCCGCAGAGCCTGCTTTGTTGCAAAGACTGCTGCAGGTCTATCACCATACCTTAGGCCATCAGCTGGTGCGTGAAGCAGAGCTGCTGAAAATTGCGTTATCTGATGCAGCCAGCGCCAGCACTGAGATCCGCATCGGGCAGGAAACACTGCCAGTCAGCTGTACAAATCAGGAACTGGCTGCAGCGGTCAGCAGCAGCGCAGAGAAAATCAGCGCTCTGATCAATGAAGCCTTGTCTCAGGCTGAATGCGCGCCGGACGTTATCTTTATGACAGGTGGCAGTGCCCGCTCCCCCATGCTGCGCCAGTTAATTGAACAACGCCTGCCGGGTGTGCCGATCGTGGCGGGAGACTATTTTGGTTCGGTCACTGCAGGCCTGAGTCGTTGGGCTGAGTTTTGCTTTCGCTGATCTCAGATATGCCACATCACCACTGAACAGAACAACAACGAATGCAATTCAGACAAGCCACTGAGTCCGAAATGGACGCACTGTATATGATGGGCTTTGATGCCTGGGGCGGTAAAATGCCCCAGGCGGAGTATCTTGCTGCTTGTCAAAGCAGCCGGAAATACGCCAAAGGAGAATGGTATGTGCTGGAAGACAAAGGCATGCCCGTTGCGTCACTCATCCTGTATCGTCATCAGTTTGGCCTTGAAGACGGACAAGCTGGTATAGGATCGATAGCAACGTCCCCTGCTTATCGCCGTCAAGGCTGTGCCAGTCGGCTGATTCTTGGCATGCTCCGTCATCTTTTTTCCACCACAGCGACAACAACAGTGTTTCTTCATAGCGATATCGACACCGCATTTTATGAACAACTCGGTTTTGAGCGAGTCAGCCGCGAAAGCCATTGCATGTTCATCAACCGGTCGACAGACATCACTCTGTGCACCTCTCCAAGCTACTTCTGATACCCATCGCCCTATCGGTGTGCAATAAAGATTAACTTTGTGTACAATGTCATGGAAAACCATTCATTTTTTGTCTCTGTCCTGCGTATACCTCAGTGGCTGAGACAGGCACAAAGGAGTAAGCAATGACCTGGAATGTCTATCTTTCTGGTGAAATTCACACCGACTGGCGGGAACAAATCATTAAAGGCTGTGAGGCGAAAGATCTCAATATCGTGTTTACTTCCGCTGTCACAGATCATGACAGCAGCGACGCCGCCGGAGATGGCTTAGGAGCGGAATCAAACCATTTCTGGCGTGATCATAAATCAGCCAAGGTCAATGCCATCCGCATACAGAAACTGATCAAGCAATGCGACATGGCTGTTATCCGTTTTGGTGATCAATACAAGCAGTGGAATGCCGCCTTTGATGCCGGATACTGTGCCGCACTCGACAAACCCTACATCACGCTGCACAGCGAAGAGATTGTCCACCCGCTCAAAGAAGTAGATGCCAGCGCAAAGGCATGGGCCACAACCCCGATTCAAGTCGTTGAAATTCTGGATTATTTACTGAGTCAGAAATAAAACTGTACCCAACGTCGCCTCACCGGTTACGTTGGGTTTATTCCGTTTCTAGCGCAATCGCTGGCCTGAAACCGCAGGGTGATAAATCGGCTGAACCACATTGCCGGCCGGATCCGTGCAATGAAAGCTGCGTGCACCATCACTGTGATCATGCGGCGTATCTAATAGCGGTACACCTTTGGCTTGAAGGAACTCGAACCAGGCTTCCAGATCGTCTTTGCTGTCGACAATAAAACCAAAATGGTCAAGCGACTGATTGTGATTCTCCTGGGGTTCATATGCCCGGCTCAGCGACAAATTGTCGTTACCGCAGCTCAGGTAAATCAGGTTATCGCTCGCTTTTCTGAGCACTTCCATCCCCAGTATCTCTGTATAAAAACGGATACACTCTTCAAAGGGATAGACAGCTAACGCTAAATGTCGCAATCCGTTCAATAGTGCTGGTCTCTCAATCATATTCAGCCACTCCGTGTGCAATTATTTACATCATTGTATACAATGTACGGATGAAAGTTCAAATGAAGAACCAATTGTTATCCAAACCGACAAACAGGATGTGCACTTTATGTTTTGTATTATTGTGAAAAATTCAGTGAAACCAGGGTTTAGGGATCAGTACCTCGCCATCATGAAGGAAAATGCCAGAGCGTCGGTTGCAAATGAAGAAGGCTGTCTGGTGTTCGACGTATTGTCAGCTCAGGAAGATGACCACAGTTTTTACCTCTATGAAATCTACACCGGCGAAGAAGCACTGGCGGCGCACAAACTGACACCGCATTATCTGGAAAGCCGAAAGCACTTAGCCGGTTTAATCCAGGAGCAATCTGTCATTCGCTGCGATGTGGCACATCGCAATTGCCAACCGTGATTTTTCGCGGTTGCGCCCGCATTCTGTAAACTTGTATGCTGAAGACAGATGTCTACCGCACCTGTCTTCAGCCCCCGGGTCGCCTGCATTTCGTATCCGTCAAAAAATCCTGCATCGCTGCATCATTTTGGTCGCCTTAGTAGCTCGCACAATAACAGACTCATATCGTAAGAGACGTAAGGTGAACAATGAAAAGCTTAACCCATTTATCCCTCACTCTGCTGTGTTGCCTCATCGTTTCGGCATCAGCGAACGCTGGTTGTGGTGAAATGCAGGCGCAATGCATTGTGTTTGAGCAAGGTGAGACAACGCCGGTCAGTTGCTCCATCTCGGTCTGTGCCAATACCAGTGATTTTGATACCTATTGGACACTCAGTAACGGCTCCGAGATCTCCCATCATATCAACGCCAATCAAAGCACGGTTAAAGTCAATGGCCAAACCGGATTCGCTCTTCCTGCAGCCATATTGCAAGATGAACTGAGTTGCTACAGTGCGCCGGGCATGAGCAGTATTTATTGTGCGAAAGATACGCTGCTTTAATCTCAATACTCACAAAGAATCTGAGGGCAACTCCCTGTGCTGTGAAAAGTAATCCAACCCTGCTGCTGACGGCCATTTGCCCGCTATTTCACTGTCTCTTGTCCGTCGTGTCTTTGTCCTGATACCAATACGCCGTTTATAGCTTCTGCTTTGCTGTCATTTTGCAATCACCAGTTAATGACGCCCAGTGTTCTGACGCCATTAGATACTGTCATTGGTTGGGGTTGCTAACCCCTTTTCATCATTATAAGAATCAAGGTGAGTATGAAAAAGGCACTATCAATCATTCTTCTCTCATCGTTATCAGGCTGTGCATCTATAGGCCAGCCGGATCCCGAGATCGGGTTTGAGTCTACAGTTAACCTGAACGGCTATTATTTTTCAGAGCGCAACGGCAATATTCTGGAAAATGGGCAACTGGTCAAAAAGAAAACCTATTCATATATAAAATTCAATAGCTTAGAAGAAAACCAGCTGACTTACATTGTTGCGACGTCCCCGGCCGTGAATGGCATTGTCCGGGGCGATGCAATCAATACCCGAGTCACCAGTAATTACCGTGTGGCGAATAGTCACGACGACAAGGGTTACCGAATCAGCTTCTATGAGCAAAAAGGGAATATGCATCTTGATTATGAGTTGAATGCAGACATCAATGGCGTGATTGAGGATTTTACTTTCCAGCCGTTGTGACCTGACACATTGGCAGCCACCTGCTGATAACCTAATCAAGATTTTTCGTTTATGGACTCATGATGACGTTGGGGATTTATGCGCACTTTCACTGTTTCAGCCATCTTTGCTGTTGGATCTTTGCTGATGTTCAATCATGCTCATGGACAGTCCATTTCTACAACCGTCGCCCCCTCTACACTGGGGAAGCGCACTGTTGATGACGTGCTGGCCACTTATGGCCAGTTGTCTGAAATGCGTCTGAAATACAGATTTCGCCAGGCAAATGTCAGCTATCCGCCGGCAAAAATTGCCCTGCTTGGCCTGAAAGAAGAAAAAGCGCTCGAGCTGTGGGCATTTAATCAAAAAGGTGAGCGGCATTTTGTATACAGTTACCCTGTCACGGCTGCGAGCGGTAAAGCGGGACCAAAACTCAAAGAAGGCGACCGCCAGGTACCGGAGGGCATCTACAAAATTATCGGTCTTAATCCGAACAGTCGTTTCCATTTGTCGATGAAACTGAATTATCCCAACGACTTCGATCTGAAATACGCCGCGCTTGAAGGCCGGCAATCACCGGGATCCAATATTTTCATTCATGGTAAAGCCGACTCCATTGGTTGCCTGGCTATCGGCGACAGCGCAGTCGAAGAATTATTTACGCTGGTCGGTAAGATCGGCAAAAACAATGTCGAAGTGGTGATTGCCCCCCATGATCCGCGCAAAAACCCGATCCGCCCGGTACCGGAGACATCCCCGGCTTGGATATCAGAGCTGTATGCATCAATTGAAACCGAGTTTTCCCGTTTTGAATACTAAACAGGCAAACAAGCCCTCCAGACCGGAGCACTATCGTAACTCGCGCTGAAATTGGTTGCGCACTGAAATTGACCAACATAAACTCCTGATGACAAATTAAAATGAAGTGACTTAATTCAAGGATTTTTATGAGCACGGAATTACGCTCTCAATGCACTTTGTCTGTCCCCGGCAACCGTGAAATGTCGCCGGCCGACATCTTCCGGCAAATGGCAGACTGGTGTCAGGACAATCAGATCAACCATGATATTTACGGTCAGGGCAATGATCTGCAGGAGTTT
Organism: Photobacterium sp. TLY01; assembly: GCF_021432065.1. Classification (NCBI taxonomy): domain Bacteria; kingdom Pseudomonadati; phylum Pseudomonadota; class Gammaproteobacteria; order Vibrionales; family Vibrionaceae; genus Photobacterium; species Photobacterium sp. TLY01. Next base: position 819,409 of record NZ_CP090365.1, on the reverse strand, counting down.
GAAGCCAAAGTCGCCGATCTGCTGGGCTACGAAGCAGGCCTGTTCGTGATCTCCGGGACGATGACCCAACCGACTGCGCTGCAACTGGCCTGTATGGCACGCAAAAACCCTGTTGTGGCCATGCATCCTTCCAGTCATATTTATCTGCATGAAGCACAGGGCTATCTGCTGCAGCAACGCTTTACCGTTCTGCCTGTCGGTAACCCGTATCAAACCTGGTCTATGGCCGATCTGCAAGCATGGCCGGATGAGATTGCTGCCGTACTCTATGAATTGCCGATGCGCGAAATTGGCGGGCAGTTGCCTGAATGGGAAGACTTAAACGCAATCAAAGCCCATTGTCGTGAGCAGGGGATTCATCTGCACATGGACGGCGCCCGATTGTGGGAAGCCAAAGCCTGGTATGGCCGCGAGTACAGCGAAATTGCAAACGGGTTCGATACAGCTTATGTCTCTTTATACAAAGGCATTGGCGGATTGGGCGGCTCGATGCTGCTGGGCGATAGCGCATTCATTGAAAAGGCTCGCCTCTGGATGCAACGCCAGGGTGGCAATGTCTATCATCGCACACCGTATGCAGTTTCCGCGGCGATGCAGTTCGACCAGCGACTGGCACTGATGCCGGCCTTGTTTGAACGCACTCAGCAGCTCTACCGCATCTTAGAAGACTACCCGCTGTTCACGCCAAACCCGGCCGCACCGCAAGCCAATATGCTGCACCTGTATCTGCCAGTCAGCGCCGAACAGGCCATTGCCATTCGCGACAAGCTGGCAACAGAGCAGCAGATCTGGCTGGGCAATCCGCAACAAGCGGCACTGGCAGATCAGTCGTTCCTGGAATGGTATGTTGGCGACAACCTGCTCAACCTGAGTGATGAGAAACTGCGAGCAATATTAGACTGGTTATCCGGCGAGTTAGTCCGCTGATTGAAAAGCGGCTCCCTCCCGCTGTATTCACAGTGCAGGGAGCTGCTTGGCAACCCTTGTATTACCTATTGTTACTGTCCGTTAGCTTTGCGCTTGCCAGGTAATCCTGTGTCATTCTCGTCAGACGTTGCTTTTCTTCAACACTGATGAAACTGGCCTGAATTGCATTGAGGGTAAACTGGGCGATCTCTTCCTGCGTCATGGGATGTGCATCGGCCACCGCCTGGAAATTCGCAGTCATATAGCCACCGAAATACGCCGGATCGTCAGAATTGATGGTGACACACAGACCTTTACGTAACAGCTCGACAATATTGTGGTCTTTCATCTCCTCAAACACTTTGAGCTTTAAATTCGACAGCGGGCACACAGTTAAAGGCACCTGTGCCTGCACTAAACGCTCAACCAGCGCAGGATCTTCAACACAACGGACGCCGTGATCCACCCGCATCGCCCCCAGCAGATCCAGAGTATGAGTGATATTTTCCGACGGCCCTTCCTCGCCAGCGTGGGCCACGGTCAGAAAACCTTCCGCCAGCGCTTGCTGAAAGACGGCTTTGAATTTTTCCGGCGGATTGCCCAGCTCCGAGGAATCCAGCCCCACACCTACGATTTTATCTTTATGCGCCAGCGCCTGATTGAGCGTGACAAACGCCGACTCCTGATCGAGATGGCGCAGAAAACACATGATCAGCTGGCTGGAAATCCCCAGCGTTTCCCTGCCCTGCTTCAGTGCGCGATGTATTCCATTCACCACAGTCTCAAAGGCAATCCCACGCTCGGTGTGAGTTTGCGGATCAAAGAAGATCTCTGTGTGTACCACATGATCAGCTTTACAGCGCAACAGGTAGGCCCAGGTTAAATCGTAAAAGTCCTGCTCGTGAATCAGTACGTTCGCGCCCTGATAATAAATATCCAGAAATGATTGCAGGTTATGGAATTGATAGGCAGCTCGCACTTCATCAGGGGAATGAAACGGAATCGCGATCTTGTTTCTTTCAGCCAGGGCAAACATCAGCTCAGGTTCCAGCGAGCCTTCAATATGCAGGTGTAATTCGACCTTGGGTAAACCAGTAATAAAGGATGTCATCAGGTGCTCTTAATCAGATTCTCAATACGTTGACTGGGATGATTAACAGCTTTTCTGCAGCAAAGGAGAACGGGTAATTCAGACCATCACAAAGAGAAAAGCGATTAATCGGCTTCACTCTTCGTAATCAGAATTTTACGGATTCTGGTAGAGACCCCCACACCCTATCAGTGGGGTTATACGAAGCGGGTTCAATCGGTGAAAACTCGCCGATGACCACAACGGACACACTTTCTCATATCAATCACAAGCTTTCAACCCAGACTGGCCATGTCCATGGCTGATCACTGCAGAAAACGTGCTGTCGATGGCAGAAACAAGTGCGCCTCTGAAAAGAGGCGCAGCGCTCGTCTTTATTCTTTGGTATCTGGTTCTTCTTTCGAAAATTCTTCGCTGGCTTTTTGCCATGCATCACTCAGGCTGTCATAAGCACCGGAAAAGCCTTCTTTGACATGATCCCAGGCATCAGCTGAGCTGCTTTTCATGCTGCCGTACCATTCAGCCAGTTTCACTCGCTGTTCCTGCATCGATTTGAGGCTTTCTCTGGATTTCTCGCGGGCAGCCTGATCCATATTGTCCCAGTCCTTTTCGATCTGGGTTTGCAATTGTTCAATATGTTTATCCAGGCTGTCGATGCCTTCTTTCGTTGCCTTCATGGCTTCGTCTTTTTGCTCCACGGAGTAGTTTTTCAGTGACTCCAGCAAATCCTGCGTTTCTTGATTCACCTGTTCAGCCGATGTGGCAGCGTCTTCTTTTTCATGATGGGCCGCACTGACCATGCCAGGCAGCAGGCCGATGGACACCACAAGGGCACACACTGAAACATAGCGACGTAAAACATTCACTTTCATATTTCCTCCAAGCGCAGTGATATGAATGAAGAATCAGACCTAAAGTATGGCCTAACCGGAATAAAATTGTGTTCACTCACTGTCAGGATACGGTTCACTGGCGAATCCTAACGGATGTTCCATACTTTATAGCACTGGTTTCAACAATGAAAAACAATAAGTTATGGATGAGAACAACAGCACTTTATTAAATCTGCGCACCATTGAGCCTTCCGACTTTAAGCAACTTGCTGCATTGGAAGATCTGGTCTTTCCTGATGTGGGGGGTGCCTGGCCAAAGTCCACGATTCAGGGTTTGGTCAAACATTTTCCCGACGGACAAATCTGTATAGAAGACAAGGGAAAAATCATCGCTGCGGCGCTGACCATTAAAGTCAGCTACAACCGCTATTCGCTGAACCACACCTATCTGGATATCGTCGATGCCAACAATGTGGCCTGCCACAACCCGGATGGGGATGCACTGTACGGACTGGATGTGTTCGTCCACCCGGATTATCGCGGGCTTCGCTTAGGGCGCCGCCTATACGAAGCCCGTAAAGAACTTTGCCGGGCCAATAACCTGAAAGCCATTCTTGCCGGCGGACGAATTCCGGGCTACCACAAATACGCGGATGAAATGCACGTGTCTGAGTATATTGCCAAAGTTAAACGCCGCGAAATTCACGATCCGATCCTTTCATTTCAACTGTCGAATGACTTCGACGTCAAGCGTCTGATGAACCGCTACCTGCCGGAAGATGCCAAATCCAAAGGCTATGCCACGCTGCTTGAATGGGACAATATTTTCTACGAAGAAGATATCTCCATCCATCAAACCGAAAAGACACTGATCAGGCTGGGTATTGTGCAGTGGCACATGCGTCGGGTCGTGTCGGTCGACGACCTGATGAACCAGGCCGAGTTTTTTGTGTCTTCGCTCTCCAAATATCAGTCCGACTTTGCATTGTTCCCAGAATTTTTCAATGCGCCGCTGATGGGGTTAGCCAGAGACAAAGATTCGGTTGAGGCCATTCGCTATCTCAGCCAGTTTACGGAGGAAATCCGCCACCGTTTCTCTCAGCTGGCTGTCACGTATAACATCAACATCATTGCCGGCAGTATGCCCTACCTGAAAGGTGACAAGCTGTATAACGTGTCATACCTGCTGCACAGAGACGGCGATATTGACGAACAGTATAAAATTCACATTACCCCGCACGAAGTCAGAGACTGGGTGATAGACGGTGGTGATAAAGTCAAAGTCTTTGAAACGGATGCCGGTCGGATTGGTATTCTGATTTGCTACGATGTGGAGTTTCCTGAACTGGGCCGGCTGTTAGCTGATCAGGGTGTGCAGATTCTGTTCGTTCCTTTCTGGACGGATACCAAAAACGGCTATCTGCGGGTACGGATATGCGGCCAGGCGCGAGCCATTGAAAACGAATGTTATGTGGCGCTGGGTGGCAGCGTGGGTAACTTGCCCCGGGTCGATAATGTCGATATCCAATATGCCCAGTCTGCGGTGTTTTCCCCGTCTGACGTGTATTTTCCGCATGATGCCATCATTACGGAAGCCAATGCCAATACCGAAATGATTATTTTCGCTGATGTCGACTTATCGAAACTAAAACTATTGCACAACGAAGGCTCTGTCACTAACCTAAAGCATCGACGTTTGGATCTTTATAAAATGAAGACCAAAAAACGTAACAAAAAGAAACATTAACCCATGCTTTTCACAGGAAGTGGCCATGCTACGAACGTTTCGACAGACAGTGCTCATTTTGGGGACACTGTCTGCATTTTCCGTTTCAGCTCAGAGTGCTGTCAAGCCCGGCCTGTCAGGTAATGTCAGTATTAACCTGGGCTGGTTTAAGAACGACTCTCACCTGAGTACCGAGCAATCATCCGTACTCAGTTCGCTGGACGAACCCGGCACGGACGAAGAAAAAACTTTGCCCGTGCCCATGTGGGATTTGCAGCTGGGTGTGACCCCAAATACTGCGCTGTATTTCAAATCGGCACTGGGTGGCATGGCAAGCAGTTTTTATATGCAGGCCGGGCTGACTCAGTATTTGAGCGATGGATCCAGCCTGGGCATTGGTGTGATTCCCGGCTTTTTTGACAACGAAGTCTGGGACGATCCCTTTCTGACGGGTACACAAAGACAAGAAACCAAACGTTCTATCCGGGGTGCCGTGCTGGACTATCACCGCATCGCCGGAACCAATGTGTCGCTGGAACTGGCCGCAGGTAAACGCAAAATCGACGATGAGCGCAGCGGCTCTACCTATAGCGCAACAGCACAGAATGCCCTTGTGCGTGAAGGTGATCTTCTCTATGCCGAACTCAGTCAAAAACTGGGGTTAAACCGCCACTTTGGTATTGAGTGGAAAATTCACTATCTTGATGACAACGCTGAAGGTAGTGCAACAGCGAACAATCGCTATGGTGTTGAACTGACAGCCCGCCAGCAGATCAATCGCTACGTTGTCATGCTGGGTGCCAGTACGGCATGGATTGACTATGAAGACACACATCCCATTTTTAACCGGACCCGAGAAGACAACCAATACGGGTTTTCCGCAACCTTGATCTATCTGGCACCGTTTAACTGGAGAAATGCCAGTGCTGTTGCCCGGGCCGGGTTTGATAACCAGACGTCAAATATTGATTTTTATGAAGAAACGCAGAGCCTGTACAGCATCGGCCTGGCCTATTCGTTTTAATACAATGACCCGCGACGGCAGCCTGCGCTGCCATCGTAGGATTGATCATCCTATCCGCTTTTTTTCACAAACCACCCTTTCATCACCGACTTGGCTTTAGCCCATTTGAGCTTATCGTGGATATCATTGAGCGTGGTCAGTTCATTCTGGTAAGCAACGGCAATCGGCCAGCGCTGACCTTCCACTTCCAGAACCAGTGAAGGAAAACCAGACACACCCAGTGCTGACGTGTGCGCTATGTCTTCCTGAAGTAATGCGTCAACCTCTGCACTGGTGATATCCTGCATAAACCGTGTAACGTCCAAACCCAGTTCGGCGGCCAGCTTTACGTGCGTCTCAACATCAGAAGGATTCATGGCCCGCAGATAGTACGCCTGCTGAATCGCCTCTGTCATTTCATTTTCCTGCCCCTGTATCCTGGCTGCAATGACCGCCCGGCAGGCAGGATAGGTCGACCGCCGTGGCTGGCACTGCGCCCAGAAATCATGATTAAATGCTGTGCCTAACTGGCTGGCGATCCGTCGCCAGGTCAGCTGTAACATCTGCTGCATCTCTTCGGGCATGGGCTGATCGCTGTCGGGCGCCAGACCGCCCAATACACAGCGAATTTCCACATCAGCCGGTAACCGGGATTGAAGTCGCTCAAAAGCGGGACGATAACCCCAGCACCAGCTACACATGGGATCATGAACGTAATACAAAATAGCGCCCACACTTTTCTCCTGACTGAGGCCGTACATAGAATATCTAACTGACCATTCTAAACATATGATAGCGATGTGCCAGCGTTATGTGATGTCCTGCCTCCCCTGCGACTTGCAACTGCCGTTACTTCTGCTGCTGACTTAGTTTCGCCTTCTGATGTGAAAACAAAGTTGCAGCATCCTGTTCAGTTAATTGTAAATTGAATTGCGTGGTCAGAAGTTGATACAACATGGTGGCGTCGCTGATGTCGACAGCTCTTTCCTGACCTGCCTGATCATCATATTCAAAGTAGGTCAGGTTCCGTACCAGGTAACGCCGATTGTCAAGAATCCGGGAGACCACCAGATGATTCACAAAGGCCGCCTCCGGTGCCTGATGGCTATAAAAATGACCGATGTTACAGTCCGATTCCACATATTCAGCAAAATCAAACCGATACAAAGTCACTGCCTCATCACGGTTTGTTGCCATCACCATCATACCGCCCCGGTTGTCTGACTCCACACTGTACTGGTATCTGACATCAGGTTGAGGCTGGTTGGTATCCAGAGCAATGATCTGTCTTGGATTCATAACGCCGAATCCGGCATCAATCAGGTACTGCTTATCCTGCAAAGTGAGTAAGGTTAAACGGTGCGAACGGCCATTGTCCGGGTTACCGTTCAGCATCACACGGCCAATCAGAGGGCGGACATCAAAACCGAGCTGTTTCAACACCAGAAAGACGACCTTGTTGTGCTCAAAACAATAACCGCCACGGCGTTGCTCGACCAGGCGCTTTAATAAAGCTTCAGGTTCCAGACTTAAATCGTGCTTCAGAATGACATTCGCACTGGAAAACGGATAACGTGCCAGATGGGCTGTTAACAGCGATTGCAGCCAGGCCAGGCTGATTTTCGATTCGTTCACTCCCAGACTCTGCAAATACTGATCGATGAGATTTTTCATGAGATGACTCCGTAACATTCAATGAGATAACGCCACGATAAAACCTCAGGTTAACTTGAGGTCAAGCATTAATTTCATCAATAATGAGATGAAAAAACCTCTTCATGCCGTGCAGCTCAAAAAACTACATCGGCTCTTTGCGTGTGTTGCTCCGTTTATGCTGTCACTGGATATCGCGACCTTTGCTCTCTACGGGCAACTGCTCCAGCACATGCCGTTTGTGATCATCAAGCTGATCACTGAACTGATTCAGTAAAATGCTGAGCTTCGGGCTGATACGCATCTGACAAAAGGGTTTGTGCGGGTTGCTGTAAAAATAATCCTGAATTTCATGCCGTGATGGCTCAAACGCATCAAAACGCAAAGCCTGCGTTAAAATAGGCTGTTCGAATTCAGGTTGAAGGGCTTTGAGACAAACCTGCGCAGCACGTTGCTGGTCAGGACTGAACGCATAGACAGCCGAGCGATATCTGTGCCGCAAAGCATGGTTTGATGTACAACTGTGGGTATAAAGGTGGATTTGAATCAGGGTGAAGAGATCAATCCTGGCGGGATCAAACCGCAGTAAAATCCCTTCAGACAAGGCTTGGTGTTCCTGAGCTGAAAGCCAGCCCTGATCAACCTCGACAACGCCTTTTAATGACCGAAATACAGCTTCAGTACACCAATGGCAGCTTCCGCCCAGACCGACAGTTTCCATCCAGTGCCTCCTGCTTGATCCATTCGACTTTGGTTATTGGACTCCTTCCGGCAGGAAATGGTTTCACCGGCGGCGGTTTCAGGCCGATTTACCGGCTCAATTTATGTAATCAAATGTTGCACACGCAGAAGATAGCGGCCAATTTTCGGGGGGGATATTGTCGTAACTGAGATAGCGTCGAAAGAAAGCTTTGTGGGTTTGAATCGAGCCAGCTTTCCCCGGACAAGGCTGCCCGGGGATCTGATGCTTGTGAACGGGATTAACCTTGTTCGCGTTGCTGTTTCTTGCGGGTCAGCTTTTCTTGCCGACGGGCTTCGATAATACTTTTAGCGTCACCACCAACGTGCTGTTCACCGCGTTGTGCAGCCAGTTGAACCTGCTTCTCACGCTCGCGGAAACGGGCTTTCTGCTCGTCCGTATGTTTATCAAAACATTTCGGACAGCTGACACCTTTTTCAAACTGTACGCTCTGCATGTCCTGCTCGGTAATCGGCAAACGGCAAGCGTTACACATGTCATAAGAGCCTTTTTCCAGCTGGTGATTCACAGTCACACGGCCGTCGAAGACATAGCACTCACCTTCCCACAGGCTCTCTTCGGCAGGCACTTCTTCCAGATATTTCAGAATGCCGCCTTCGAGGTGATACACCTCATCAAAGCCCTGCTCTTTCAGGTAAGCAGTAGATTTTTCGCAGCGGATACCGCCGGTACAGAACATCGCCACTTTCTTGTGTTTCGCCGGGTCCAGGTTCTCTTTGACATAATCCGGAAACTCGCGGAAAGTCTCTGTTTTCGGATTCACGGCGTGCTTGAAAGTACCCACTTCAATTTCATAATCATTGCGGGTATCAACGACGAAAACCTCAGGATCAGCAATCAGCTGGTTCCAGTCTTTTGGCTTCACATAGGTGCCGACGACATGGCGAGGATCAATCCCTTCGACTCCCATAGTCACAATTTCTTTCTTCAGCTTCACCTTAGAGCGGTTGAACGGCTGATGATCGTCGAATGACTCTTTGTACACGATGTCTGTTAAGCGGGAATCGGCTTTAAACCAGGCCAGCAACGCGTCAATACTGTCGCGCTTGCCGGCGACTGTGCCGTTAATGCCTTCTTTCGCAAGCAGTAACGTACCGCGTACCTGATTTTCTTCCATCAGGTTCTGTAATGGCTCACGAAGGGCTTCAAAATCTTCCAGTGCAACAAACTTGTACAGTGCACAAACTACATATTGGGTCATCGTTTTTCCTCAGTGCGGACTGGATCGTAAATCCAGAGCATTGTTTTTATACATCAAACGGGTAGCCTCTGCCGGTTCTGCTCCGTGTTCGCGCAGTATATCCAGCGAGCCAGTTCACAGGCAGATACCGGTTGGCTAAAAATTCCGTCATTCACGGTTTTTACTACGATTGCACCTGTGGGCAGCATACAAAAGTGAATCAGCGCGGCATTATAGCCAAGTCTGGAGATATAAAACACACATTTAGAATGGGGTTAATTACTGTGTTTTTCCGGGGCGCTCCCTTTGATGGCCGCTTTTCTTGAAATTTTTGGCCTGTGCCCCTATCTATAACACCATACTTGATTCGTTGGAGAACGACATGCTCACCTGGGAAAAAGTCATTGAACACGCGGCCAAAGGCGATATCAAGCCACCCCGCCGAGTTGAAAAGAGCGAAGAAGAATGGCGCCAGCAACTGACTGACGATGAATATTACATTACGCGCCAGAAAGGCACCGAAAGACCGTTTATGTCTGAAATGTGCGAATTGTTCGAGCCGGGAGAGTACGCCTGCGTCTGTTGCGGCAACATGCTGTTTGACGCCGGGGAAAAGTTTGACTCAGGTTCAGGCTGGCCATCCTTCACACAACCGGTCGAGATCAATGCGATCAATTACCTGATGGACACCTCGCACGGTATGCAGCGGATAGAAACGGTTTGTGCTGTCTGCGATGCCCATCTGGGTCATGTCTTTCCTGATGGCCCGGCACCCAGCGGACTAAGATACTGCATGAATGCCGTTGCGCTGAAAAAAGTCAGTCGGTAAACGTATTTGCCCGATGCCAGTCGGGCAAATTATTTATATTTATCTCTGGCTGCCCTGAAGGCTTTTTTCATTGAATCAAACGCTTCTTCCGCGCCCTGGCGCAATTCCCCCCACGCAGCTTCACTGGCATGCTTCACTTCCTCCAGTTTTTTATCCGCCTCCGCTTTTCTGGTTTTCAGTTGCTGGATTTCATAGCGATATTTTTCTTTCAGCTCAGCACTGGAGTGCTGTGCTTTTGCTTCCAGCTTGTCGATTTCGGCATTGATCTCTTTCATCTGTGCGCTGAGCTTTTCTACAAATGCTTTTCTGTCCATCTCATACTCCCTTAAAGTGTGTGAATTACAGGTGTGCCCATAAATGGTGAATAAATGGGTTGCAGATATAAGCATAGTTGCTTAGCCACGGTCTGAAAGTGTCATTCCGGAATATCAAAAAGTGAACGCTTGCAGTAAACACCCGATAACGCTATACCTGTCCTGCTTGAAGTTGCAGCAGTGCTGGCTGCATCATCAAGTTGTTGAGGTATATAACCCATCCATAGACGACTCAGGGAGAACAAGGATGATCATCGCGCAGTTAGGCAATCCAATCTTACGTCAGCAGGCCAAAGCGCTGTCGACCGAACAATGGAAAGAATACGCGACCTTTTTTGCCGACTTAGAATCTCTGATGCTCAACCACCAGGGTGTGGGAATTGCTGCACCACAGGTCAGTGAGTCGCTGCGTGCTTTTATTGTCGCTTCTTCTCCAAACGCCCGTTATCCGCACGCGCCGGCCATGGCGCCAACGCTGATGCTCAACCCTGAGATTTACTGGATGAGCGAAGAGAAAGAAAAAGACTGGGAAGGCTGTCTGAGTATCCCGGGCATACGTGCGCTGGTACCAAGATCCACCAAAATCAGCGTCGGTTACGAGCAGTTTGACGGACAAAAAATCCGCTGTGAGTTATCTGGCTTCATCGCGCGGATCTTTCAGCATGAATTAGACCACTTAAACGGTATCGTATTTCTGGATCGGGCTGACTCGCACGATTACGCCACTGAAGCAGAATACCGCAAACGGCTGGGGCTGAACTGAAAGCAGCGACCTCTGCCGCTGCTTCACCAATCGATTTCTAACGTTACTGATTCGCTCAGCGTTGTGCCTCTCGGGCGGAAAGAGACTGTGGGCCTGAATCGCCTTGCTGACAATGGGCGGTTGTCGCCTCAGCCTGATCTGGCTTTGAGGGTTTCCTCATGAAGAGTAAGGCCACCAAAATTAAGCCAATCCCTGCCCACTGCAACATCCCCAGACTTTCGCCAACCAGTCCGATCCCCAGTAAGACCGCCGTCACAGGATTCACGAAAGAAAACATCGACATCATATTCGGCCCCAGTTTTTTCACCGAGCGAACCCAGGCCCAGTAACCAAATGCGGTATTGAGCAATACCAACCACAGCAGGCCGGGTATAGCATCCACAGACAAGGCGACCGGAGCACCAGCGACAAACCATGCGAAGGGGATCAGCATGATGCCGCCCAGCACGAGTTGCCAGGCCGCAAAACTCAGTGCATCGTTCACCGGCCAGCGTTTCATCCAGAGAGCAGACTGAGAGACCAGTGCTGTGCCAGCCAGAGCAGCCAGAGTACCAATCGGATCCAAATCTGCAGACGGGTTCAGCAGTAAACCCACCCCGATTAAGCCCAGGACGGCGAGCACCACAGAACGCGGATCCGGTTTTTTACCTTCCCCCAGCCACTGTAGCAGCATCATCTGCAACGGCATAGTCGCCCCCAGAGTGCCGGCGACAGAGCCAGGCAGGCGATAAGCCGCGATAAAAAGCAAGACAAAGAAAGCGGCAATATTGCAAAAGCTCAGCAAGGTCATGCGGCTCCAGCTCAGCGGTGGCAGCTTAGGTCGTATCAGAAGCAATACCAGTCCGGCAGGTAAAGCCCGCCACACAGCCACCCAGTAAGGTGACATATCTTGCAGAAACAAGCTGACGGCAGCATAAGTACTGCCCCACAGCATGGGGACGATTAACGCGAGCAGGTAATTCATTTCACTTCCCTTTAAGAATCTTCAATCAAAATATCTTTTGTTAAAGATAAATTAGTGGCTATTTGTCTTTTAATCAAGTATCTTTTTTAAAAAGTTAATCGCCTTATATTGGCTTCATGAAGAACGGACAGGCTGGACCCTATGCAAGATCATGTCGATAAACTATTGATTCAATGGCAGGAACACCGGCCAGATTTGGATTGCTCCCCGATGGGGATCATTGGCCGCATGTATCGTGCCCAACGAATCATGACAGACAGCATCAATGTTGTTTTCAAAAGCTACGGACTGAGCCAGGTCGAGTTTGATATCCTGGCCTCGCTGCGCAGAGCCGGCGAACCCCTTACACCCACCCAGCTTTATCACACCGTGATGCTGTCTTCTGGTGCGATGACAGCCAGACTGGATAAGCTGACCGACAGAGGATTGATCTATCGTCAGCCGAGTGACGATGACAGGCGCAGCTGTAAGGTATGGCTAACAGATGAAGGGCAAGCACTGGTTGATAAAGCCGTCACGGCCCATGTCGCAAATGAACATCAGATGCTGACGGCATTGGATAAAGACGAACAGGCACAGCTGGCAGGTTTACTGCGAAAATGGCTGTTGGCGAATGAATCGGCATTGAAATAACATCAGTCAGCACTGTCGTATTTCATCAAGAATCGCCTGATACCGCTGTTCAACATCAGCCAGATCCTGTGCTTCATTCAGACTATCATGACTGGATCGCAGGATCATATCAGCCTGGCGACGAACAGCATGCTGCTGCTCACTCGTTCTGCAATGACTGGCAATCCGGCTAAGGCTTTCAAGCAGCCGGATAGTCACCGCCGTATCCGATTTGCCATGTTGACGAATCTGATCAAAGGCGGCATTGAGTATCCCGGTAAACGTCAGAGGCGGTTCTTCCAGCCGCAACTGTCCCTCATCGTCAAACCAGCGTGCAGAATGAAATGACCGGCCTGTCAGTGAGCAAAGTATTGCACTGAGTCTGTCGACGCAGGTCATGGCTGTAAAGGGGTCATTGATACCCGGCGACAATGCTCTGACGGCTACTTCAACCAATTGATAAACTGCAAATTCGGGGTCTTGTTCCGGAGTGCGCAATTTACCCACAATCATACAATCGCGAAGCTGCGTATCCAGATCTTCTTCCGGCTCAGTATCAGAGTGCACAACCGCGATTGAACCATCTTTGACGATAAACTCCCCGGCCCGGTAACCCAGCTCAATCCGGCAATCAAACTGCTGCGCGAGCTGACATAAACATTGTCTGTCTAGGGCTTGCAGGTAACCTTCACTGTCTGCCGTGACCACATGATGAAACATCCTGGTTAGATTGCGATCAGTCTGAAAGGGTTCTGGTTCAGATTCACCAAGCTCATCTGGAAAAAATTGTTCAATGTACTGATTCAGCTCCTCATACACGCTATTTACGACATTATCCGCCTGAATCGAGGTAGCCACATGGTGAATGAAATAAATCAGAACTGCGACATTCAACATGGCCAGTAACAAGGCCAGATTGACCGCAATGCGGGGAACGAACTCATTGCCATTGGCATGGGTCACACTGCTTAAGACAAGCAGGCAATAGATAAACGTCGCTATGAAGGTGCCAAGCACATACTGATTGCCGGGATCGCGCATAAAATTTCGCAGCAAGCGGGGGCCAAACTGAGACGAAGCCAGCGTCAATGCCACGATGGTGATTGAAAAAGCCACCCCGGCTACCGTTACCATAGAGCCCGCAATCGTCGACAGCACGCTGCGTGCTCCCTCTGCGCCTCCCGTGAAACCGACATCAGGCAACGTCAGAGAAAAATGCACCAGCTGATGATCCAGGGTCACGACAATCCGGGCCAGACCGATGGCGATGATCACCATCATGGCAGGGACGAACCAGAAACTGCTCCTGACCGCTTCCCAACGATTTAACCAGTGTGTTTTCATGCATGCCCTGCCGTGAAGTCAAATCACCTGACTTGCCAGACAATCTCATTCGCGTATCAGAAACACCCTTTGAGATTGGCCGACGATAAGGGCGGCCACTGATGCCGGCCGCTGTGATAAAGATAGCAGAGCAAAAAAGTAAACCCCTGATATCAGGCTTGATGTCAGCGCAACTTACGGCAGTTCATTACAGAAATCAGGCAGGTTTCGCCCATACAGTTCGAAAATGTTCCAGGACCAGCACAGTGTCCTCGCTCATCTCAATACCCAGCTCTTCGCACTCAGCACTGAAAAACTGCCAGTGGGCATTACGCCACCAGCGCAGCGATTTATCACCCTCGCCTTCAGCGGCCGCAAACTCAGCTGTCACATCGCTGAACCGGGCTTCTGTCACCCGGGTCATTTGCGTGATCGCAACCGGGACGCCCGCCCAATCCGTGACCACCTGTAAATGGCCGACCTGCGGCATCGGCTCTGGTCCTTCCTTGCCACCAGTCTGATACCAGTACTTCATACTACAGCTGGCTTGCTTTTCCCCTTTTCGTACCAGTTCGGCGCAAATGTCTGCGTTTTCTTTGTCAGCACAGAAATAATCTGCGCTGACACCAGAAATGCTCGGTATTTCAGCTTCTGGTAACGTCACCAAATAAGCCGACAGGCAGTCTGCCGCCTGGGGAGAAAGCTGAAACTGTTGCGCTAATGTTGCCGGTGCAAAATTGTGAAAAATCATACTGTCCCTGTCGTGATTGAGTGTTTGATCTGAACAGGCTTATCGCCCGGCGAGTGCCGCCGCCAGGCCCATCTGATAGCCGGTATCTAACCGTTTTTTGTCTGTGGTCATGCGGCCGACATCAAATTCTGCCGGCGGTGCGATCACATGAATACGGCAGTCTTGCGGCGGGTTCTCGATAAACGCAATGGCTTGATTGTAATTGTCGGCGCGCTGCATCATCACCCGCGCCAATTCAGGGGTATCTGCCAGCATGCGGCGGAGGAACCAACTCGCTTTGCTGGTTTTTTTCCGGTAGCCCAGAGGACGTGACAAAATCACCGTGATTTCCCGGGCTCCCATGTCATAGGCCTTGATGACAGGAATGGAATCGGCTACCCCGCCGTCCGTCATGGCATCGCCATTGAGCAGCGGATAATCCCGGTAGGCAACCGGCACAGAGCAAGAGGCTTTCAGCAATTGTTCCAGATTACCTGCTGTGGCTTGAGTATAAACCGCCTCTCCGCTAGAGACTCGGGTCGTGACCACGTACAAAGGCATGGGTTGTGCGGCGAAAGCATCCAGATCCAAACGGATTTCATTGATGGTGATCTGCCACAACCAGTCGAGATCCAGCCAGTGCCCGCCACGCACGAATTTACGCAAACTGATAAATTCAGGGCGGCAGGAATAATCCGTGATCACTTTATAATTCCGGCCATGCTGATTTGCCAGCCAGGCCGCAAGATTGGTGGAACCGGCCGAGACACCGATGCAGAAATCAAATGGCCGGTAGTCTTGCTCAAGGAAGCCATCCAGCACCCCGGCGGCAAAAATACCGCGCATCGCGCCACCTTCAACCACCAGAGCATGTGATCCTGCCGCTGTCATCCCTCTCTCCTTTGTTTCTGACCTGAATCAGCACTTGACCATCATGGCAAGTTAAGCTGCCGATCCGGATGAACCCTTGTCCTTGATGAACAAATAGAAACCAAACCCCATAGTGTCGCGGCCATACTGGTGATAGAAACTGTTCCACTCACGAACCGCATCCCGCTTTTGACGCGCTTTGTCATCCTCAGGATTCGCTAATACTGCCCGCTCTGCTTTCAGGCGAAAGCAACCTTCAAAATGATCCCACTCATCCTGATTACTGGTGGCCGCATACACAGTGGCCAGGCCGTGAGACTCGGCGACCGACATGTTGCCCTGGTGATCGTAATAGATACCAATCGGCTCGCCGATAAAGTCCAGATATGCCTGAGCCGGTGGCTGCTTCCAATAGCCTTCACCGATCAGCAGCTGCCCCTGAGGTTTCAGCCATTGCTGCATTTGAGTCAATGCTGCCGGATACCCCGCATCGCCTTCACCAAACGCATGGGTCGATCCCATACAGATCGCCACATCATATTGAGTCGCTATCGGGTACACGTTGGCGTCAGCGACTTCAAATGTCACCCTGTCAGCCAATCCCATCGCCTCTGCTTTCGCATTGGCTGCAGCAATGCAGTCCTCAGAAATATCCAGTCCCAGACAATGTGCGCCTGTCGCGCTGGCAAGACGAAGTAAAAACTCCCCCTCCCCACAGCCAATATCAATCACATGACTGTCCGTATGAAGATTCAGTATCTCGATCAGGCGATGTGCTTTTTCGAGGCTGAGCGGGCTATTAAATAACATCCAATGTCCTTTTGTCTTCGATTAGCCAGACACAGGCTGTGCTGGCGTATCCAGTATCAGCTGGTAGAAATCCAGATCCAACCAGCGTTCAAATTTATAGGCCGCCTGCTTGATCGTGCCGGAATATTCAAATCCCAGCTTTTTATGCAAGGCAATACTGCCGGTGTTTGTTGAATCGATGCCCCCCACCAGCACATGGTAATTCTGCTCACGGGCCGCCTCAATCAGCGCCTCCATCAGCTTGCGCCCCAGGCCTTTCCCCTGATGCTGCGGATGAATGTACACAGAGTGTTCGACAGAATATTTAAACGCAGCCCAGGCGCGAAACGTGCCGTAACTGGCAAACCCCATCAGCTCGCCGGCATCATTTTCAATCCCAATCACAGGAAACTGATTGGCCGTTTTGGTGGCAAACCAGGTTTGCATGATGTCCATCGTACGGGGCTGGTATTCGTAAAGTGCGGTGGTATTCAGAATGGCATCGTTGAAAATCGCCAGAATGGCTTCGCCATGTTTTTCATAGGTACAATGAACAAACTGCATCATCCCTCCTGATGCTCACAATACTCGGCAATCATTGCCTTCAGTCAGGCAGATACTTTACCACTAACTTTTTCTGCGTTAAGCGAAAATTTCAGCAAAACAACCCGGTTGCAGGCAAAAACCATGGCTTAAACATCAGCAACCAGATAATTGGCCGCCAGTAAAAGCAGTAAAGAGATCGCAATTAACCAGGCTGAGAACACAATTTCATGATAGGCCTTCGTCAGCAGCGCGTTTTTATGCTGATTACTCTGTTGTAACAGTTGCCAGGTTTCGTAACAGCGCACCACGGCCAGGTGAAGGTTGTCATTTGCGCCTTTTTGCTTCATATCTTCCAGCCAGTTGTTGGGTAAATGCACACCATAGACATCGGCTGGCCTGAGCAGGCGAAACAGAAAACTCCAGGCAGACATCAAACCCAGATAGGTCAAAGTCACAGCAATCAATGCCAGCCAGGCGATAGCATGCTGAGGCGGGACAAACAAAGACGAAGCAATCAACACCAGAACGGTAAACCCTGCGATGACAGCAGAATGCAATCCAAGCAGACGGGCCGCTTTTTCTTCAAGATACCGGGCACGGCACTGTTCGTCGGATAAAGCCGTGCGGACATGGTGATACAGCACGGCCATGTTGTCTTCTCTCATAGCATCAAGGCTTACCTGTTAGCTGTCATTTCGTTCCTGAGAGTATAGACGCTATGGCTAGCCGCGAAGTATCAGGCACTTGCCGCTCTTGTGTCTTATCTCAATGTCTGCTGCACCCAAGCCTTGCCATTCGTCATTTGCACGTCTGCAACAGCGCCATTCATGATTGGCATATTCGGTGCCAGATGTCCGATGTCAGCGTTCAGGATGACAGGTACTGAAAGATCGCCCAGTACTTGCTCAATGACCTGTGCATGTGACAGTGATTTGCCGTGACTCAGCGGCGAACCATCCCGGCCGAATATCACTCCGTTTACAGCATCAAACACCCCATTGAACTTCATGGTCATCAACATGCGGGCCATCGCAGTTGGCGAGAGCTCGGCGTTTTCCAGAAACAGAATCAGGCCATCCTGAGCATACTGCGCTTTCATCTGCGGCAGATTCAGGTATTCGGTACCCGATAGCAAACCAATCGTATCCAGGCAGCCACCGATCAGGCGGCCAGAGAAAGCGACCGACTTTGCCGCATCATTGACCGGTAGTACCGTCCATTGTGTAGGCTGAGTGAAAGTGAAAGATGCTTCAGGTTCTTTGGCATAATTAGCCGATGCTACCTCATAGCAAGACGATTGCTGGAGCGTCAGAGATTCACTGGCAGGCAGGCTGAGCAAAGAAAAAATCGCACGATTGAGCGGATCCGTTACATCAGGGTGCAGCTGCATCAGATTAGCACAATGCAGGCTGGCCCAACCGCAGCGAGCCGTTAAGACAGACGAGATAGTACTGATATCGGAAAAGCCAACCAGCCATTTCGGTTTGGCGTGGCGCAGGATGTCCAGATCGAGCAATGGCAGCAGTTCCATCGCCAGTTCACCTCCCCAGGGCGGCAAAATGGCATCAACGCGATCATCGAGCAAAAACGCCATCAGCTCTTTGGCACGTACAGCCGCAGGCGCGCTGACATGGTCGGCACTTTCCCGCAAGCAATGCCCTTCCAGCACTTTAAACCCTCTGTCACGCAAGCCCTGAATCACTAAATCGAGGCGTGCATGAAACGTATCAGGGACACCTGCCGATAATGCTGTGACAGCGATCGTACAACCGGGAACCAGTGGGGAAGGATAACGCATGGGGCCTCTCTTAACCGCGACAGATAAAGCCCACACACTACGACAGCAGAAAAATAAATCAAGTCAATTCAATAAGTAACAAATGGAACAATAGCACGTACCTCAGGTTGCACTGATCTCAGACCACTAAAAGTCTATGTGTTCACCTCTCATTGGCATCGCTCAGTGTGCCGGTCAAACAAACATTACGGGTGGTCATGAGCAGGCGTGATCCGCGTCTGTGACAGGTAGGTTGACAGGCGGTTGACCGGCTCGAAATCCGGGCTGATCGGCACATTCACAGTCATGGTTTCTACCTCCAGCACCTCTTCGCCGTATTGTTTGAGAAAACTCGGTAACGACAGGCATTTTACGCCCTCTGCCCAACCGTATTTCACCAGCATGTCCGCCAGAACTTCAGGGCTGTAGCGTTTTTCCTCAGCCAGAAAATAAAACGGCGCCAGTGTATCCTGCTCTATTAAGGTCACGTGGAAAGCGGCCAGATCATCCAGATGGGCGGCATAATACAGACCGGAAGACGGGATCAAAACAGGAATGCGAAGGCTTTCACGACGGTTCAGTGAGGTATGGATCGGACACTCCTGTCCACCGTATACCAGCGTCGGCACAAACACCGGCGTCCAGCCCAGTTTGATGGCTTCTTGCAGCACAGGCACATCTTTTTCAGCCGCCGACAGGGGCTCAAACTTGAGTTCAACAGGTGAACATTCATCGGCGCACCCAAACACTTCGATACCCGATGTATACAGCTTTGTCGCATCCGGTTTTGCAAAACGTTCAAGGCTCTCCATCAGTTCAGAGAAATCCGGTGGCTGCTTTTCCTGCGCATAAGGTGCCATGACAGGTCTGGCACAGCAAATCACGGCATCAAACTTTCCGGCCATGTATTCATCCTGCAGCGCAAGCGGGATGGCCAGCGGGTTATCCTGCTCAGGGTGCTGACTGAGCGCAAATACCTGATAACCGTGATCGATCAGGTGCCGGACCACATGACGCCCGAGCACCGAATTTCCCCCCGCAACTAAGACCTTCATCTCTCCTCCTGACAGTCAGACGTCCCATGCATGCCAGTCTACACACTCTGAAAAAAGCTGTCTGTTTTCTTGTCCTTAAGTTATAAGCATAGACGGTTGGGGGAAAGGTTTTGGCTTTGGGGAACTGGGAAAATTTATCCTTCTGTAACCCTCCCTACTTTAATGGCAGCCTAAATTAGAGTTTTTCCTGCTTTCGTACCTTGCTAAGTATTCCCACGGGGTCAGATCATCCAGGGCATCATGAGGGCGTTCATCGTTATATTCCTTCATCCATTGTTCGGTTAACTCTCGAACTTCACTCAGCGTTTTAAAAACGTACATATCGAGAAGTTCTGTGCGATAGGTTCGATTAAAGCGCTCAATATATGAGTTCTCAGTGGGTTTTCCTGGTCGAATAAATTCAAGTTCAACTCGATTTTCTTCGGCCCATTCGGCTAACGCTGTGGAGATAAATTCTGGACCATTATCCATCCTGAGTTTGCCGGGCATCCCGCGCCACGCTGTGATACGCTCCAAAACCCGGATGACTCTTGGGGCTGGTAAATTTAAGTCCACTTCGATGGCTAACACTTCGCGGTTAAAATCATCGACAACATTAAACGTACGAAAACGTCTGCCGCAAGCCAGAGCGTCACTCATAAAATCAATCGACCAACAGCAGTTCACCCCGTCAGGACGTGCCAGCGGGACTGGCTCCCGTTTCGGTAACCGCTTTTTTCCTTTGCGCCTCATATTGAGCTTGAGTGAGCAGTAAACACGGTAAACGCGCTTGTGGTTCCATGGATATCCCCAGCGTCTGAGAACTTTAAATAACTTGCCAAAACCATAAGCAGGATATCGCTCTACGGCTTCTTGCAACTTGGCGATGACCTCATCATCTCGATGAGGGTCTGGTTGATATCGATAGACAGAATCACTGATGCCAACTGCGCGGCAGGCCATTCTGAGACTGACCCGAAATTGCTGACGAACATACTCCACGAGTTCGCGTTTAACCGCTGGCTTTACAGCTTTTTTTCCAGAATATCTTTCACAATACGATGCTCAAGGCTGAGGTCAGCGAACATCTGCTTGAGTCGGCGATTTTCATCTTCAAGCTCTTTCAGCCGCTTCACATCGGACGCTTCCATACCACCATATTTCGATTTCCAGTTGTAATAGGTAGCGTCAGAGATACCGTATTCACGACAGACTTCGTTGACCTTACGGCCAGCCTCCACTTCCTTCAGGATCTTCACGATCTGTGTTTCTGTGTAGCGTGATTTTTTCATCATGCGTTCTCCGTTTATTTCAGTGTAAACGGAAAAGCTCTAATTACTAGCGACATGTTTTTCGGGGAGGGTTACACTTCACTTCCGCGACAAGCGGGAATCCATACGCTAGTACGATTTCTAAGGCTGAGTAAGTATGTCGCGCTTGAGTTTGGTGGTTCACTTAACATTGGCTGATGCGCGCCAGTTACTCTTTGTGGGTGCAAAGAGTAACCAGAAAGCCCCTTTTTGTTCTTTGCTGTGGGCCGGGCCGGTTGTAGGCGCTCCCGGCGCCGACAGCCTAAAAATTCGTCCTGAATTTTTCCCTGGGGTTGTGAATAAAATAAGCCGCCGCGTTAGTCGATGTAGCACCTATAAATCGGGAAAGTGGACGTTATAAAAGTCCCTGGTAAATACAAAGCGGCCGAGCTCAGGTAGGGACAGTTTTGTATATGACCATGATGCCAGCCATATAGTTGGCGTAAGAAAGATGACTGTCATCCTCAATGCGATGATTCGAGATGGCATTCAATAGGAAGAAAAAACGGCCCTAATTTAATGATTAACGCCATAGTTGTTTGTTGTTTTCATATTTTACATTGATCAACTAAACCATTTTTCAATGATGCTGAATGGTTTTTAGCGACATATTCTTCGACTAATTCAAATGCTAAATTTCCTTCATTGTGAAAGAATTCACCTTTCATCCTCATATCTTTGAGGTAAAGATGAAGTTCTTGTTCAATCGCATATGCTGATACGCCAGAAAATTCCCAAAACTTTATAATAGAGAATTCTAGTGGGCCGTTTACCCCACCACCCAAAGCGAATGCCCTCTTCTCAACATTCGTTGTATAGCCTATTTTTATTTGGTCGAAAATTGATTGTCTTGTGACAGAATTAATGTATTCACCAAGATACACAAAGGAACTTTCAGGAAGGTTATCACCAGATAATTGACGAAGTTCAATTGATAAAGCTTCTTCAGGAAAAAAACCATTACAGACATGCTGGATCATTGCATTTCTTATACTCTGAGCTTGAGTGGAAGTTAGAGGTACTTCATCTTTTATCGACTTCCAATACTCAAAAAATCGAGTTTTAGCTTCATCGTAGCTAAGTTTTTTTCGAGAAGTTTCTAGTTCCTTTTTATGAACCTTAGCTTTGGCAATATAAGAATTAAAACCAAACTCAACTGTTGACCAGTCAAACTGCTTAACTTTATCTCTCTCAAGCTCTAAGTCAGTTACGATAGATGCTATTCCTCGCCCGCATTCACCGTCTGACTGACTCACTACGATAGAACCAATATGGGGACAGCCTTGTCCTTTTGTAAATGACCAAATAGTACCGAGCCTGCGTCCAATATGACGATGATGTAGGGTATTGATAGCGTCCACATTAGGATTACGTGCTTTTATCAAGTCGGATAACTGCTTATAACCCAAAGTATCACCTGTTGGAGCGACCTCGACCAAAATAGGGAACATTAGCTCTGCCACCAAGAGATCTAATTCAGTAACTCTTGGATATTCAAAATCTTGCACCATAATCTCCATATATACATAACGAATGACATGGACTCCCCCTCATCAGGTTTTGCCACACTTTGTACGTCTTATCTTGTAACTACCGGAGGCCACCAAGTCACATTCTATTTATGGCATTGATTTAGCCAAATATAGCTTCAGTATCCAAGGCAAGGATCACCAAGGCAAGGTATTGATCCACAAAACAATAACGCGTTCAAAAGTTCTCTAGACATTTACGAATATCCCACCAGCCATTATCGGGATGGAAGCCTGTGGTGCCTCCCATTACCGGGCCCGAGAACTAGCTAAGATCGGTCATACGCCAATGATGATTTAAGGTTCAGACCTTTTGTGTGAAAACCTGATAATGCGGTGGGCACTTTCGATGCCTTCTAATCAACGAGGGACCGCAACCACGTCGGGTCATCAGGGTCATGGCATCCATGCCAATAAACTGACTGAATGTAGAGCAACAGTCCCAAACCTTGCATAATCTGACGCTCTCATGTGGGATGAAAACAGCGCCAAGAATTAGTTATTGACGCCATAGTCTCTTGTTATAGCTCTGCTATGTGCGACAGAGTTTCTGGGTGACGTTGTACCAACTTTAGAAGCGTAACAGCTTGCCCATTTGGCGTGCTACGCCCCTGCTCCCAGTTCTCTAATGTTCGTGATGATGTATGTAGCAAACGAGCAAACACACCGCGAGACATATTAAACTGCTCACGAATACTGACAATTTCTTCAGGCGAGATATTTAACTCGCTGATGTCATTAAATTGGTGAGTTTTCAGAGTCACTTTACCCTCTGAATGCTCTTTCGCTTCAACAAGAGCTGAACTTAATTCTGCAAATAGGTCACGATTGCTCATTGCGCCACGCCTCCATAAAAGCCTTTAACTGTTTCTTTTGATCTACGGTTAAGTCTGACATCTCATTTTTGCCGTAAATAGTCAGCAAGTAGAAACGTCGCTTTTCGTCGAGGAAGTAATAGATAACACGTGAGCCACCACGCTTTCCCTTTCCCTTACCTTTACTTGCAACTCGAATTTTCCGCAAACCACCTGTGCCTTGAATGACATCCCCTTGCTTCGGGTTCGACATAAGTTCAGCTTGGAACAGTCGAAACTCCTCGTCGCTGAGATAGTCACTTCGGTACTTTTCAAATATGGTTGATTCAACAAATACACTTTTCATAAACAAAGTGTACGCAATTAACGTATGGATAGCAAACTATACGTGATTAACGTAGTGATTAACCTTTGGGAGTGCGGATCTGACCAGAGCTATACGAATGACATGGACTCCCCCTCATCATCAGGGGTTGCCACACTTGGTAAGTCAGTCTACGAAATTACCGGAGGCCACCATGTCACAATTTGTCTATGGTATTGATTTAGCCAAACATAGCTTCAGTATCTGCGGTGAAGATCACAAAGGCAAGATATTGATTCACAAAACAATATCACGCTCAAAAGTTCTCTCGATATTTGCCAATATGCCGCCAGCCATTATCGGGATGGAAGCCTGTGGCACCTTTCATGATGGGGCCAAAACGATCTCAATGATGCCGTCGCTATTTGTACAGCTGCCACCCGTCCATCAACGCGCTTCGTCCGGATCAAATCGGCCGAGCTCAGGTCAGGACCGTTTGTTTATGGCTAGGATCTCCGCCATGCTGTGTAACCCTGTTTTTAGAGGAGCCTATCAACGACTTCTGGCTGAAGGAAAACCGAAAAAAGTAGCCATCATTACATACGTCAGAAAGATGGTTATCATCCTAAATTCTATGTTGCGCGATGGCGTCTTATGGGATGCAAAATCAACATGATTTTAATGATAGACGCCATAGTTGCTTGTTATGTGATGCTGTCTGATACTACGATATGAAGACACTAACAACCCAATCAGGCAACCCGAATAAAAATGACCAACCGCCCAGAATCGCTGCTATTGGTGAAGTAACCGGAAACAACGCCAATGCAAACATCGCAAAACCGCCAATTTTTACTGCTACCCAAAGCCAGTAGACCCAACCCAGTGGCAATAGAAGCCACAAACTCATAAATGCCCAACTAAAAAGTGTCGAAATAACATTTCCCATACGCCAACTACCTGTCCCTGTTGAAAAAAATAAGCATATACTTATTTTTATTATTGTATTCTGAGTTGTATCACTATTGGTGAACCACATAACATTTTATATATGACAACTTGTCACATAACCCTGTCGTATATCTTACGCAATCATCTGATACGACCCAATTGATATTATTTGATTTTCTCCTATGTCATGACTTACCGAAAAAATCAGTGACGCATAAGCTTGTAAGAAAAGTGAAATCCGTCACTTACCCAGCACAAAGAAGCCATAGAATCGCACTCGCCGCATGGATTCCCGCCTGTCACGGTAACGACGACTTGGTAACGTATAGTGATGGTACAAAATCAGGGAAAAATTCAGGACGAATTTTTAGGTTGTTGGCGCCGGGAGCGCCTACAACCGGCCCGGACCACACCAAAGAATAAAAAAGCATTTCTGGGTACTCTTTGGGCTGACAAAGAGTACCTGGCGCGCATCAGACAATGTCAAATAAGTCACAAAACCCAATGCGCGACAAACCCACCCAGCAACCAAAAACGCACTCGCCGCATGGATTCCCACCTGACGCGGTAATGACGACTTGGTAATGTACAGTGATGGTACAAAATCAGGGAAAAATTCAGGACGAATTTTTAGGTTGTCGGCGCCGGGAGCGCCTACAACCGGCCCGGACCACACCAAAGAATAAAAAAGCATTTCTGGGTACGCTTTGGGCTAACAAAGAGTACCTGGCGCGCGGAGCTCAAGGCTCATTGTTGCCACTGATTTAAAGCGCGACAAACTCACCCAACCCAACCCAACCCCAGCGCAAAAAAAATCCGAAGCAACCGCTTCGGATTTTTCAGAGAGTAAACGGAACCCCTTACTCACCGTAAATATCAAACTTAAAGTACTTCCCGGCAATCCGGTCATACGTGCCATTTTCACGGATGGTCTGAATCGCCTTGTTGAATTTCTCGGCCAGTGCTTTATCTGTTTTACGCAGGGCCAGCGCAGTGCCTTCACCAATGTAGGCTTTGTCTGTAACCGCTTCACCAACAAACTCGAAATCCTTGCCCTGCTCTTTGTCCAGGAAAGCCAGCGCGAGCTGATCAGAGTTACCAAATGCGGCGTCAAGACGGCCGGTGGACAGATCCAGATATACTTCATCCTGACCGGTATAGCGCTGAATTTTTGCCACATCGCCATACATGTCGGTGACATAACGGTCATGAATCGTGCCTAGCTGAACACCGATTTTTTTCCCTTCAAGGCCGGATTTATCGATGCTGATTTCTGCATCGTTACGGGCCACAAAACGGGCCGGAGTCTGATAGTACTTGTCGGTAAACAACACCCGTTGCTTGCGTTCTTCTGTGATACGCATGGAAGCCATGATGGCATCCGATTTACGGGCTAACAGCGAGGGGATCAGGCCGTCCCAGCTCTGCGTGACCCACACGCAGTCCAGTTTGGCTTCCTGACACAGTGCATCGGCGATTTCAATATCAAACCCTTTCGGGGTGCCATCTGCATCTTTGTAGTTAAATGGCGGGTAAGTGAAATCGGAAGCTAAACGTACCGGTTTGTCCGCTGCCTGTACATTCGCCATCATTGCTGTTGCCAGGATCAGGCCCAGGCCGAGTTGCTTTTTCATGGTTGTCCCCTCTTACACTGTCGTGTTTATTCTTTAATTGAATGGATAGGCTTTAAGCGCATCCAGTGTTTCTTGCATGCTGGCTCGGGTTCCGATAGAAATACGGACACAGCGGGCCAAGCGCGGATCATGAGCCTGATTCCGGGTGACGATGCCTTTTTGCAGCAGATACTGGTAGAGACAATCGTCGGTGCCGAACTTCACCAGCACAAAATTGGTGGAAGACGGATAGACTTTCTCGACAAAAGTCAGCCCGGCTACTTCCTCAGCAAACCAGTTACGAATCGACACCAGCTCATCTGTCTGGCGTCGCATGGCGGCCAGCCCTTCTTGCTGGAGCGCTTTTTTAGCGACCAGCGCACTCGGATCCGCGATCGGGTAAGGCGGAATCAAACGTGCAACATAATCCATCACGCTCTTGTCAGCCAGTAAAAATCCGACCCGAATGGAAGCAAGACCAAAGGCTTTGGACAGGGTGCGAATCACAATCAGATGCGGATATTCAGCAATCAGATTAACCACACTGGTGTGCGGGGCAAACTCAATATAGGCTTCATCAACCACCACCAGGGTGGAATCTTTACTTGCCTCAAGCAAAGCGACGATTTGCTCATGAGGGATCACGTTACCTGTCGGGTTGTTCGGTGAACACAAAAACAGAACTTTGCTGTCTTTCAGATGGGGGGTGATCGCTGCCACATTCAGACTGAAATCTTCTGCCAATGGCACTTTCACCGTGTTCACTGCAATTGAATCGGCACAGAACTCATACATCGCATAGGTCGGCGGGCAGACAATGATTTGATCATGACCTGGCTGGCAAAACGTCCGAATCAATAAATCAATGCCCTCATCGGCACCCCGTACCGCCAGCGATTCGCATTGCAGCGCTTCGCCACCCACGGCATCTTTGCTGTATTCCAGATAGGCTTTTTCAATCACGTGCGGAAGAAAATCAGGATAACGATTGTAACTCTCTGATTCGCCGTAACGCTCACTTTGTTCCAGCTCGTTGGCGTTCAGCCAGATATGTCCTTTCCCGCCGATGCGGCGAGCAGACTGATAGGGTATGAGGTTTTTTACTACCTCTGGAACTAATTTCGTAGCTAGCGACGTCACAACACACCTCTTCGCAATGCATGAATAACAGAATTAAGCCCAGATTTACGATTAAACATTCAACCTGAGAGTTTTTATATTTTCCATTTACATAAATTAAACAAATAAATTTGAAATAAGAATCGAAAAGTCGGCATACTAGCCATGAGTAAAACGCATAGCTTAAGAGGTTTGATTGACTGATGCGCCTACCATCGACCCGAGAACTCCAGGCTTTTCTGATCACTGCTGAGTACTTAAACTTTACGACGGCCGCCAAGCACCTGAATGTCACTCAGGGGGCCGTCAGCCGGCAGATTCTGGCATTGGAAGAACAATTGAAAGTCAGACTGTTTCAGCGCCATGCCCGCGGACTGACGCTGACCAGTAAAGGGCATGCATTTTTACCT
The DNA here is from genome assembly GCF_021432065.1 of Photobacterium sp. TLY01. Classification (NCBI taxonomy): domain Bacteria; kingdom Pseudomonadati; phylum Pseudomonadota; class Gammaproteobacteria; order Vibrionales; family Vibrionaceae; genus Photobacterium; species Photobacterium sp. TLY01. The sequence continues at coordinate 791,656 of NZ_CP090365.1, read as the reverse complement.
ATGGTGCAGCATGTCATGACCCAACTGCAAAAAGCCGTTGATCAGGTCTCGAATGAAAAACAGCAAATCAAGCTCAAAGCGCCCAGCTGTATTACTTCCTGGTTGCTGCCGAAACTGATGTCATTTCAGCAGGCCCACCCTGACATTGATGTGGAGCTCACTTCAGCCATCATGCACAGTGTGAACTTCACGACTGAGCCTTTCGATGCCGCCATTTGTTATGACGATCAGCCGCCTCATAAAGAAGTGAAAGCTTTTCGCCTGTTTGATGAATACTTATCCCCCATGTGCTCGCCTGCGCTCTTTCAGCAAGACCAGTTGCCTGTGTCGCCGGAGCAGCTCAGCCAGTACACCTGGCTCCATGCCACCCCACAGCATACCGATTGGCGGCTGTGGCTGACGCACATGGGCTATGCCGGCCAGCACGCGATCCAGAACCAGCGGTTCGCGACTCTGGATCTGACGGTGAGTGCCGCGATTCAGGGGTTCGGCATTGCGGTTGGCGATGTGGAACTGGCCCGGCAGGACTTGGATACAGGCCGGTTAATCATGCCCAGTCCTCACAGTGTCCCTTCGGGGAAGCGCTACTATCTGGTGCGTCCGAACGTGACCCCGAATACTTCCCTGTCCTTGTTGTTTGACTGGATTCTCTCTGACATTCCACCCGCCTCAGTCTGAGGCGGCGGACCGCAAAAACTGCATGCGTTGCTGCTCCTCTGCCGTGGGGATATATGGCTCATCACTTAACAGTGATACCTCTAAGGTGCCTAAGGGCCAGAACGGTTTTGGGCTGATGCCATATTCCGTTTCTTCACCGGGAAAGCCCGACATTTTTTCGATCTGAAAAGTTCTCAGTTCATAGTCATCCCGACCGGACAGGACACTGTGGTGCGCTTTCAGTGTCACCGTCTGCTCACCTGCGGAAAGCTTTTGTCTGGCCGTCAGTACAGCGACAGGCTTGCCGCTTTGTGTATACAGGTTGGCTCTGACACGGTATATCCCCTCCCGCTTGACCGACAAAGTGACCGGAATGTTCATATCAGCACCTTCAGGCACCGGTTTTGCGACTGAAACAACTTCAGCGACCGGTACGTAATAGCGAAAATCGGCGGTGAGTATGTCCGAGCCGGTTGCGAAGTGAATGGTTGCTTTGGCACGTATCTCTGACGGCCAGCTCTCACCAGGCGCAAAGACAATCTGATTGCCCGGCGATTGCTCAGCAGCCAGCGTTTGATGGGTATTGACATCAATCAGCGCTACAGAGATTGACTCGACCGGCAAACGGCTCTGCACTGTCAGGCTCACGGGATCCGGATAAAAATGCCGGAAGGAATCAAGAGATAACGATGCCGTATGATGACCATCCATGACGGGCGCCTGCACCGCCACATAGCGGTTCGGCTCCAGCCACTGGGTATCCTGAGCCGACAGCGGCCTGGCGTAAGACGGATAAGCCAGCTCAGCGGCGTATGCCCTTGAAATCAAGCTAAACTGCTCTGCCAGATCGACAGGCAGCGAGATCTCTTTCTGCTCAGCGACTGCTTCATTGATGTTCTGAGTCAGTGGATCGGGTTTCACGAATTCTGGCTGGGTCGTCATCGGAACGACCTGAGTCTTGACTGCGGGCGCCTGTCTGGCGGCAACCGGGTCAGATGCTGTATGCGGGTGCTGCGTTGGCCAAACATGATAGATGGCAAGCAGCACGACCGCTGTGCCGAACAACACAGCCGTGATCATCTTTTTCTTTTTCATAGCGAACCTGCTGAACATGGCTTTGGCCTGAGCCAAAGCCATAACGCAATCATAAGAAAGAGTGCACAATTTCAGACATCGTCAGGGTGTCTGATCCATCGACATAACGGTAATAGGCGCCATTCAGCCAGTACCACTCATCGGTAGACTGTACACGGACGACTTTTCCATCCAGCAGACTGACCTGCTCCGCAGCCGTTGTGACTTGCCCTTCATGCTGATTGTTGATCAGACCGCTGTGGCTATACCCTTCCCCCATCAATAAGGGGTAGTGATAAGGCATAAACTGGCTGACACCCCGGGACTGGGATGCCAGCTTACCGTTGTAAGCCACATTCACAGAACAACTGCTAAAGTCCCCGGCTTGACTGGCACCGCAAGAGGAATGGCTGGCCACGACCCCGTCATCATTGCCGGGCAGATAACCTGACGTGACCCCCAGATAGTCACTGCTGTCGCCGGTAAAGCGAATTCGGGGGACGCGGCTGTCCGGCAAGGCAGCCAGTTGACGTGCATTGGCAACGCGAAGATCATTCAGTACCCCGGTATTATTGCTGCTGGGGGTTTCTCCCAGCCACAAAGAGACTGCATATTTGAGCATGCTGTTCCAGGTACCGCCCCCCTCAGCCACATTCACCGCGATGTCACCGAGTTCAGACCCGCCTCCGGCGCCCGCAAAGTCAAAAGTCGCCACAATATTGAGCGGTTCCAGACCGGCATTTTCCAGCCAGTTCGCCTGATTATCAATCAGATACCGTGTGACCAGATCGCCAGTGGAATGAGTCACAAATACACAGCCCGGCTGACAGAGGCCTTGCTCAGAAAATGCTTTCAGTTTTGGCCAGACATAATCTGTCGCGATTTTGCCGGTAATCCGTTCCTGAGAGGGCCAGTCAATCCGGGCATCAGCACGGGATTGCCAATAGTCTTGCCAGTACGAGGCCCCGTCCAGATTCACCTGCTCACTGTCGGGTTTCGATTGCAGCTGGCCTGGCTGGAAACCATGAACCAGGACGAGTTTGTAATCGCTCATCGTCGCCTGAGCAGAACCGGCCGCAAGGAGTGATGCAAAGGTGAGGTAGGTCGAAAGTGTCTTCATAGTCATTCTTCTTCTTTATCAATAGAATACTTACATTCAGCACAACCGCTAGTTCAGTTGCACAGCATCTAGTATTTGCGACTACGAGCATTTTTTTATCATCTTGATGTAATAAATTTGATCCAAATCATAACTTTTTTATAACAAAACAGACAAAAAACGCATAAAAATGCGCACTTCCGAAAGTGGAAATGTTTGATAAAGGATAGGTTTGACTTATTTCTCAGGGGGTTAAAGAAGACGGACTGATTGAAACGGTGTTTGTTCTTGTCTGCACCAGAAGACAGAGGGAACGAATCATTTCACTCGCATTAAACGATGCTGGCAATCGCCGACTGTAAATTCAAGCACCTGAGAGCGCTTCATCAGCTCTACCTTACTCAGCATCTCTTCACTGTAACCTTTCTTGCTCATCCACTGCAGCGGCGTTGTAAAGCTATCTTCACTGACAATGAATGATTCATCCTGAAAACGGCTTTCGCGCACATGAACAACCCAGATTCTCTGCTGAAAGTCCATCACGGACTGAAAAGCAGCCACCAAACGATGCCACAGGTTGTTTCTTTGAATTGTCATATGCCCTTCCACAAATAAGGTATCTATCAATAACAGCCACACGTTAACGCTTGTCTGGCGGATTGCAAGGCTAGATGCGTTAATTCTCCACAGATGCCAAATAAACCTGATGAATGTCTCGCAATGCTGCGATAAGACGTTAGAATTTATCAACATACAGCGTTCAATGGCCTCTCGGCTGTTGCTGATTCTCTCGACAGGATTCACTTATGCTCCGCTCAATGACGAAACACCTGATTTTAGCCGCGGTTATTGCCTCTGCATCAGCAACACTCACCACTGTGCAAGCCGCTGAAACGCAATGTCCGCCGCTGTTAAATCACCAGTTCACGAAACTGAACAGTACTGATTCGGTGGATCTATGTCAGCAATTTCAAGGTCAGGTGCTGCTGGTCGTGAATACCGCAAGTCAGTGCGGTTTCACCCCGCAGTACGAAGGGCTTGAAACTTTGTACCAGACATACAAAGACCAAGGGTTTGCCGTGATCGGTTTCCCGTCCAATGACTTCTTCCAGGACAGAGGCAATGAAGAAAATACGGCAAAAGTCTGCTATCTGGATTACGGCGTGACATTTCCCATGATGAATCGCAGCGCTGTGCGTGGCAGTGACGCCAACCCTGTATTTCGGCAGTTGACCGAAGATTCAGGCATCACGCCCAAATGGAACTTCTACAAATATCTGGTCGATCGCAATGGCAAGGTCTTCACCGTATTTGCCAGTACCACTAAGCCAGACGATCCGAAGCTGACGCAAAGTATCGAACAATTACTGACGCAAACCAGATAGCAATCCGGCTTGTTTCTGGCCTGCTGCGACTTTTTTCTTTGACCCGAATCGCATCAGGCCAGGACGGTGCAATTTTCCTGCTTATTTTTGATTTCCCCCCTTGTTCTTTCACGAACAACCTGCGATCTTATCGCCATTCTTACGTTCCATCGCACCTTAACCATGTCAGGACACACCATCAAAGGCATCCCTTTCATTCAGGCTTCAGCCCTGTCTCTCATGACGCTTTCCGTTATTTACCCTTTTTCTGCCTTGGCTGGCAGTCACCCAGAACTCAGTACTGAGCAAATGTGCTCACAAGTGGGTCATCTTCAGCCAGCCAGCTTAACACCGGAAGACAGAGAGGCGTATTTGCTGGCTCAGGCGGATAACACCCTCTATCAAGTGTGGGAAATTGCAGAAACCGTATCGGCTGGTTCCACTTATCCTCTGACAGAAAAAAATCAGCTGACACTGCAGCTCATCTGCGAAGGTGGCTTCGCACCTGCAGAAGAGAAGTATGCCGTGCAGGATGCGTTCGATCATTGGCAGAATCAGCAGCCATTTACATTTGACCTGTGCCAGTACATCACAAGTGGCGTTGGCTCAGCATTCTGTGCCAATCGCTTTGCCGGTGAGCAACAAATAGAGAGAAAGCAGCGACAAGATTCAGCGATCCAGCAGCTTTCAGTGTCACAGCAGCAAGTCGTCAAAAATGCGGTCAGAATGGCAGAAGACTTCTTTGAGCACAGAGCGATGCACGAAGAGCTTCACGGTGGCAGCAGCAGTACGGCCTTTCGTATTGAATCTGTGGCGAATCAAAATGACAGATACCTGTCGCAAATTCTGGATGCACTGGCAGGCAGCCAGCCGGAAGATATTCCAGCATTAGATGAAGCCGACTCTACATTGAGTCAGACGTATGACAACCTGATTCAGCGCCTGAAAATCGGCCCAATTGAAGACTTCAGCCTGGAAGTCACGGCGCAGGATGTTGAAAGCGTACAAAGAGCCTGGCTGGTGTACAGAGATCAAACCGCAATGATGCTGGCATCGCTGAATCCTAACCTGACCGTTCAGGACTGGCTGGGCATACTCACGGCTGAACGCAACCGGCAATTATCTGAGATTCTGGAATACATGGATGTCAACAAACACTGACTCTGGCAATCAATATCCGGCGATCAGCCCCGGCATTTCACCGGGGTTGGTGGCTGCAATATCAGGGTAAATGACTACTTCACCGGAATGCAGAAGCTGGTATCACAAATGTCGTTGTCTTGATCCACACTGTGATAGAGCTCGAAACACGGCCGTTCACAGTCAAACTGCATCTGATTATCTGCGGCTATCTCTTGATGCAATTGTTGCCAGTACATCCCATATTGCGCCTTATCCGTGACCTGTTTCCGTAACGTGGCGTACTCACCCCCCGGTAAATGGGTCAGTGCGACAGCCCCTTCCACCTGAGTACTTTCCGGCACGGTGAGACCGACACGGGTACGGCATTCTTGCGGTGGCGTGCTTTCCACATCATCAAGGTAGACGAAAATACACTGCCCGCCCTGTAGCCCTTGCTGTGCCGCCCAGCCAAACAAAGTCCCTAATGCCGGATCATAATTTTCACCGTATGGTCCCTTCACTTCGACATAAGCCAGCCAGTGGCCAGACAAATTTTCCTTTTGCATTCCCACTCTCCAATCCATAACCAAGCAAAACACTGTATAAATATACAAGTCACCTCTGTTCTGTCAATGTGCCGAGCTGGTATATTTCTGCTTTGATGCGTATGGTTTAATCAGCGTCACACAAAGCAGAATATTAACTAAGTTATTGATAAAAAGGAAAACACCATGGGCCTATTGGATAAATTACTGGGTAATGCCGGGGAAATGACAATTTCAGAAGCAACGGAAGAGCTTCAGATCATTCTTGGGCCTGATGAAAAGATTGAGCTGGCCTACAAACTGATACGAGATATGCTGATTCTGACTGATTGCCGTTTATTACTGATAGACAAGCAAGGAATGACGGGACGAAAAGTGGAATATCGTTCAATCCCTTATAAATCGATGACCATGTTTTTGGTGGAATCGACGGGTAATTTTGACTTAGACGCAGAGTTAAAAATCTGGATTTCAGGTCAGCACGATCCTATCGGGATGGAATTTGGCAGCAAAACCAATATCTACCAACTACAAGGGCTGCTTGCCCGTAAAATTGCCGGGAAATAATCCCGGCTCCGTCAGAGCAATCACAAGCCGGACAAGTGCGCAGGGTTAGCGATCACTATGTAAGGTGTGCTTCAGCCAGTCGGCAATATCTTTCACTTGCTGCATGCACACCTGGTGTTCCATGGGATAAACCCGCCACTGAGGGTGAAAGCCCAGTTCCTGTAAATCCTCGACAGCGGCTTTCCCCATGGCTGGCAGCACCACAGGGTCATAACTGCCATGCATCACTTCAATCGGCAGTTCGCGATTCGCAGACGCGACATCAATGCTTTTCGAGGTCGGAAAATAAGTAGACAGCGCCAGTAAACCGGCCAATCGGTGGGGATAAGTTAACGCGGCCTGATAAGCTACCGCGCCGCCCTGAGAGAAGCCGGCCAGAATGATCCGATCACTCGCAATGCCCCGACCCCGTTCCCGGTCAATCAGATCGGCAACTTTCTCAGCCGATTCCAGCAACTGCTCTTTATCCAGTTTTCTGCCAATCCCCATTTCAAGAATATCGTACCAGGCTGGCATGACCATCCCCCCATTGATGGTCACTGGCATCGATGGCGAATGAGGAAAAATGAAGCGGACGGGAAAGTTAGCAGGTAACTTTAATTCAGGGAGAATGGCTTCGAAATCATGGCCATTGGATCCCAGCCCGTGCAGCCAGATGACGGAAGCTGTGGGTTTGACCTTAGGGTTGACTTCAACACAGTCTAATTGGGGCATGATAAATTCCTTATCCATCTGTTCTGTTGTCCATGTTACGCAAGTTCATGAATGCTGACCAGCACGCATTGATCATATACAATCAGATGCAAAAATTGGGTGAATACAACAATGAATCCAGATAAAAATGACTCACACGTTGACGATTTTCCTTTTTATAACGACAAACCCGTTGCCTTCAGCCCTCGCCAATGGCTGCTCCTTATCATATTGTTCTTTGCCGGATTTGCGGTTTTGATTACGCCGCTCCCGCTGTTTGCTACACCAGCAGGACAATTCATTCCTGCCATCCTGTTTTTTGCCATTCCCCTGTTGTACCTTGCCCGGATAGCGCCCAACCGATGGCGTGAAATCTTTCGCCCGATAACACTCAATCACCTCAAATGGATGCTCGGTATTGGTCTGTTGAATGTGGTAGTCAGCGTCTTGATCGGCGTACTGGTCATCAAACTTTTTGGCGCCAATCCGAATCAGGCCATGGCACAATTGTCTGAGATGACGAACGCTGAAAGAGTGCTGTTTTATCTAAAAACCTTGCCGCAGCTATTTGGCGAAGAAGTGTTCACTATCCTGCCTTTTCTGGCGCTGATGTATATTTTCTATTCCCACTACCATTTATCAAGAACACGCTCGATGATTCTGGCATGGGTGATTACCGCTGTGATGTTTGGTCTGGCGCATTTACCCACCTATGGCTGGAACCTCTTACAATGCCTGCTGGTGATCGGAACGGCCCGGCTTGTGCTTTCCCTAGCTTACCTCAAGACCAAAAGTATCTGGGTATCGACCGGTGCCCATATCATCAATGACTGGATACTGTTCAGTCTGACTGTCTTTTTGGGAATGCCCACACCGTAAAACAGCTTTTGCAAAGGAAGGGACTCGCATGAAACATGACATTTTGATTTTTGACCTGGACGGCACCCTCAGTGATCCCAAAGAAGGGATTGTTCGATCATTCAATCACGCCCTCGCCCATTTCGGACTACCTGAATTACCCGAGGAAGAGATCACCCGATACATTGGTCCGCCACTGGACAAAACCTTTATTGCGCTTACCGGCAATGATGACCCACAGTTCATCGCCGATCTGGTGGCCCGCTACCGTGAGCGATACGCCGACATCGGATATGCTGAAAACAGGCTTTATGACGGCGTGAAAGACACTCTGCTTGCCCTGCACAACCAGAAAATACGGATGGGCATCTGCACATCAAAACCGGCTCACTTCGCCGAACAAATTCTGACGCTGTTTGGTCTGGACGGCCTGTTCGAATTTATCAATGGTGGCGATGTCGGGATTGAAAAATGGCAACAGCTGCAGGACTTGCGGCAGCGGCTCATGATCAGCCCGCATTCACTCATGATTGGCGACCGAGCGGTTGATCTGACAGCAGCCCACCAAAATGGCCTGCTGTCTGCCGGTGTACTTTGGGGCTATGGCTCAAGAGAGGAGCTGGAAACTGAGCATCCCACGTATCTGTTCGAAACGCCGGCACACTGGCTGCACCTGATTCAATAACGGGTTCATCGTTCAATTCAGTGTAAGGAAACATCTGCTATGACAGGAAATACAGAACGCTTTTCAGACCGGGTCGATGACTATCTGAAATATCGCCCCGGCTACCCGCAGGCTCTGATCGACACGTTAGTGTCTCAAACCCAGCTCAATCGCCAGTCACAAATTGCCGACATCGGAGCAGGGACCGGCATTCTGACAAAATTGCTGCTCGAGAAAGGGTTACAGGTGAATGCCATTGAACCCAATGACGCCATGCGGCAAGCCGCTGATCACCAACTCATCGGTTACTCTGGCTATACCAGCTTTGCGGCACCTGCGGAACGCACAGGTTTAGCTGATGCGTCGGTTGATTTGATCACCGCCGCCCAGTCTTTCCATTGGTTTTGCAATCCGCAAACCCGTGCCGAGTTTCAGCGCATAGCCAGACCCGACGCCCATCTCGCATTAATCTGGAATCAGCGCAAACGCTCCAGTCCGATTCAGCAACCGTATGATGATCTGCTGACCCAATACGGCACGGACTATACCCGAGTCAATCACATGAATCTGACCGACGGCGATCTCAGCCATTTCTTTGCCGATGGCCAAATGCAAAAGCTGCACTTTACCTACCGGCAATATTTCGACTTAGACGGCCTCATCGGCCGGGTACGCTCAGCCTCTTATTGTCCGCCACAAGGCACGGCTGCTTACCATGCGCTCACAGAGGCGCTGACCGAATTGTTCAAGACACATCAGGTCGACGGACAGCTGACCTTCGACTACGACACTTACCTCTATCTGGGGAAAATCCACCCACAGTCAACCTGAGCCATGTGGCAGGACATACAGTCGTGGTATGGCCTGCCTAACCCAGCCGGGCACCCACAGGAATATCCTGATCCGGTACCGCCAGCACGACAGAACCATCCTCCCGGTAGAATCCGGTCACCAGACATTCCGACATAAAGGGACCGATCTGCTTGGCCGGAAAGTTGACCACTGCCATCACCTTTTTACCCACCAGTGTTGTGGCATCATACAAGTCGGTAATTTGTGCACTGCTTTTGCGCTGACCTATCTCCTCACCAAAATCCAGCCAGAGCTTAAAGGCCGGTCGCCTTGCTTCCGGAAAAGCTTCGACGGCAATGATTTGCCCGACCCGGAGATCCACTTTTTCAAAATCCTGCCAGCAAATATCCATTCTTTTTCCTGTTTCGCCGATAAAAGAGAGAATTGAATGTACCGCAGAAAAGTTCAGACATTTTTGCTCAAAAGCCGGTTTACTATTGCCAGAAGCCGGACGCTCATCGCCGGCGGATCTGTCGGGGAGTCTCCTCCCAATAAGAAGAAAAACGACGGCTGAATGCTGACACATCTGTAAAACCGACACGCTCGGCAATCAAAGAGACGGGCAGATCTGAATGCGCCAGCAGGGCCTTGGCTTTTATCATGCGCTGGGTGAGCAAGTACTGCCCCGCTGTCATCCCCATATGCTGCTTGAACAGCAGCTTAAACTGACTGAGGCTGAGACAGGACAAGGCCGCCAGTTCGCGAAGGGACGGTGTTCGGCTAATGTCTTCGTTCAGAAAACGTACGGCTTCTCTGATTCGGCCATCACGACACACAGGCACGATCTGACTTTGCAATAACTGATAAAACAGCGCTGACATTGACGCGATCAAATCCGGCCGGGTCGACTGTGTCAGTTGAAGCTCAAGAAAGTGGCAATAGGCAACCAGTTCAGGCGAAGTTGCAAACACCGGCTGGGCGAGCAATCGCATACTCTCCGGCAAATGATCCAGGTCAGCGACCAGAAATCGGCATTTCTCATCCGCTTTAAATTCATGCATCCTCTCAGCGCCAATCACCACACATTGCCCAGGCCCGACCTTTCCGGAAAAGTCCGGTAATGTCAGGGTGATGCTGCCATGTAGGGGAATGACTAACTGGTGATAGACATGATGATGTGCACGCATGACCAGGGAGTAGCTTCGAATGGAGAGTCTGACCGTCATTTGCATTGTGCCTTTGCTTCTGCGATGCCTAACCGTAAAAAAATCTTACATCCGGCGTGGCAGGATTTCTTTGGATAATCAGTGAAACAACTATGCTTTACGTTAGGTGGAATAATTAAAGTGTGACAGCATGACAGAAGCCCTCGCCCCAGACAAACATCGTGGCATCAGTATTGTGATCCCCCTGTTTCCGGAATTTTGCCTGCTGGATGTCAGCGGCCCGCTGACCCTGCTGAACGCACTTGAAGAAGACATCACAGTCACGCTGGTATCGGATAACACCTCAGCCGTGCTCAGTGAGCAGGGTGTTAGCCTAATGACCGAGGCCGACTTTGAGGACGATCTGTTCTGCGATCTGTTACTGGTGCCGGGCGGCAAAGGGGTCAAAACCAGTTTAACTCACCCTCAGCTGATGCAATGGATCAGTCGCCAGGGCCGAAAAGCCAGAATTCGCTGTGCCGTCTGTACCGGATCGGCGCTGCTGGCTCAGGCCGGACTGCTGGATCACAAAGCCGCAACCACTAGCAAACACCAATATCACTGGGTCAGTGAACTCAATCCCAAGGTGAAATGGCAGCCTGTCGCCAGATGGGTTCAGGATGGTAATACCTTCACCTCATCCGGCACGGCCGCAGGGTTGGATATGACGCTTGGTCTTATCGCCTTTTTGATGGGAGAAGAAGCGGCACGTAAGGTTGCCATTGACGCAGAGTATCTCTGGCGCAACGATCCGGACGACGATCCTTTCGCACCACTTCATCTGGTCGAGTGAATCAGCTGTCTGATTCCCACATCACCACAACTTCATCCGCGATGGCAGATTCCAGCATCTCGATCAGTGGCCGGGCTCTTGTCGTCATGCTGATCTGTGGTTCTTTCTCTTCCCAGGGATCCTCTTCTGCCTCTGCTTCAGCTTGCTGAGCAACATCTCGTTTCTCCGCTTCCGCCAGCTGAGTTTGCAGATTCAGCAAAGCTTGCGGCACGTCATCGACATCAATAATACCGGGAATATTTTCGCAATATCCCATCATATGAATCAGTTGTTTTGCCACATCACCAAACATGGTGATATTGGCACTGGCTTGGGAGTGAAAGGTAATTAACATGCGTCGTCCTCTTATTGTTCAACATTCGCTACGGCTTTGGCTTTATCCCGTCGTGCAAACACATAGCCAGCCATCACGCCGGCCAGCGCACCGGATAAGTGGCTCTCGTAACTGATCCAACTATGCGCGGGAATGATCCCCGTCAGCATCGGGCCGTAAAAAAACATCACAATCAAAGCGATAGCCATCGACTTCAAACTACGTCTGAGCACCGCATACACCAGCAGGTACGCCCAGAGCCCGTAGACAATTCCGCTCAAACCAATATGGTAATGCATGCGGCCAAATAACCACACACCGACCCCGCTGACCGCCCAACTGATCATAAAAACAGAAATCAGTCTGGCCACACCTGAACGGGACACCAGATAAGCTAGGGCAGAGAATGACACCATATTACTGAATAGGTGTGCCCACGAGCCATGGATAAACGGATAGGCGAACAGGCCTATCGCATGGTTCAGGTGCCTGGGTAGTAAGCCATAATCCAACAGATAGCCATTCAACACGACATTGACAAGCTGTACGGCAAAACACACCACCACGACAGCACCAATAAAATAGATAGCGTCTTTGTCACTTTGGTCCAACAGGCTCTCCTTCAGAAGGGTCTTTAGGAAGTATAAGCCTGATGAACCGATAAACCCATGGATTTATTACCAAAATGACTGGCGTTGCCGATAGGGTTTATCCGCTTTATTGCGCTGTCTGTATCCGGCGATGTGAAAATTCTTTCCCAGAATCAATCTCAGCTGGCTGATGGTTTCTCTGGCCAGCAAATAGCGTTCGCTGCGTGACCAGCTTCGGGTTGTGGTGGATTTGATGGCAGCAATCGCATCCGGCGACGCCTGACAAAGCTGCTGAGCCAGCACTTGCGCGGCCTGGCGCGGATGATCATGAATTTCCGTGACCAGGCCCAGTTGCTGCGCACGAGAGCCGGATATGATTTCGCCGGTCATCGTGAGCTTCATCGCCACATCTTTTGCCACCAACTCGCGTAATGACAGTAAGCCCGCCATATCTGGCACCAGACCCCAGCGGATTTCCATGATTGACAATTCAGATTCCGGGGTGGCAAAACGAAAATCGGCACCCAGCACGATCTGCATGCCACCGCCATAACAACGCCCTTCTATCGCTGCAATCACTGGCACGGGAATTCGGCGCCAGTTGCGCGATACCCGCTGGGCGAGATTGGCATTGCCCGGCATCCATTTCTTCAGCACGCCCAAGACCTTGCCCGGTGAGGTCGCCACACTTTTCACATCCAGGCCGCTGCTGAAGTTACTGCCCTCACCGGTCAGAATGATGGCGCGAATATCTTTTCGCTTACGCAAAGACTGGCTGACGCTATCCAGCTCTTTAAATAATTGGATATCCAGCGCATTCAGTTTATCGGGCCGGTTTAACGAGACGGTAACGATCCCCGCTTCTTCTGTTACCAAAAGCCGTTGCCAGTTTGACATGTGACATCCTTGTTTATTATCTGGTCAGTCCAGATCAGTGTACCTGACTGATGGATAAAATCAGCTGGCAAATGATGAAACTCTGCCCGATGCCACACAGGCGCTATTTATTTATCACCTGATAGCCCATCACTTCAGCAAATCGCTGCCAGCCGGCAGCATCCGGGCTGGTCAGCGGCTGATAAACATGGACAGCTGCCATTTCACCAGCCGATGAGCAGCTTTGTCCTGTCAGGGCCATCGAAGCACTGAAGAGTGGCTCGTTCCCATCGACCGCTTGGCACCATTCCCCTGCCATCCGGCCCTTCTGGCGATGACAAAACGCCTCAATGCGCCTTTGGTAGTCTTCAACTGAAAAATCTTCGGACAAGCACCAGAGTCGCTCATACGCCAGATAACCGTCAGCCGGATGAAAAAGAAGACCGGGTATCTCTGTCTTATCAGAACGCTCTGCCTGATCTGATTTGGCCTGGCTTGTTCTGCTCTGGTCGATAAAATGAACCGTCAGACTGATCATGTCTGTCTCAATGCCCTCTGTCGCAGGATTTTCCGCTAACAGACGACTACCCGCAGCAACGAAGATAATTAGCACAGCAAAACAACCACCTGCGACTTTCATTCTTATTCCCGGATGAAAAATGTCACGCTCAGATGTATAGATTATAGAAGCCGGCAAAACGCTATACTCAAAGCAACCGGGATCCAATCCGCTAGCGAGGGTAAATGGCATGAGAGCTTTACTGATACTAATCCCCAGTGTTGTGATTCTGCTGAGCGGGTGCAGCGCCAAAGTAGCCACTGACTACAATGCCAGCGTCGACTTTGGCCAGTACAAAACCTTCCAGTTTGCTGAACCCGGAAAATCGTCAATTGTCAGTCTTGATAAAGCGCGGCTGGAAGACACCATCAAACGGGAATTAAGATACAAAGGCTTACAGCCGGTACAAGAAACAGACTCAAAGGCTGATATCACAGTAAACCCGTATATCCGTGAAATGACAGACTTTGATTCCTACGGTACCTCAGTCGGATTCGGTGTGGGATACGGTTACAGCAGTATTGCCTATTCAGCCCCGGTCAGATTCCGTGAATACACTTATGGCAAGCTGATCGTTGAACTCATTGATAACAAAACCAATAAAGTCATCTGGCGTTCTGTGTCCCGTCGTCAGTTGACAGAAAATATGACCCCGACGGCCAGAGACAGTTTTATCCAGGAACAGGTCAGTGAAATGTTTACACAATACCCGCCCGGTCAGGGCGGCTGATCTCACCTCAAACGCCATCCCTGAATACAAAAAAAGCGAGAGCCCGGTCAGACTCTCGCTTTTTCAATGATGACTGGCACTGAGTGCCAGCGCCGATATTAGATCATGACTTCTGACGACGCTGCTCGACTTTCTCTGCCAGCTCACGCAACACGCTTTCAGTGTCTTCCCAGCCAATACAGGCATCCGTGATGCTCTGGCCGTACGTGGCCACTTTGCCATCAACAATATCCTGACGACCTTCAACCAGGTGACTTTCAATCATCACCCCGAAGATCGCTTTGTTCCCGCTGGCAATTTGCTGACCCACATCTTCAGCAACCAGAATCTGGCGCTTGTATTGCTTCAGGCTGTTGGCGTGGCTGAAGTCGATCATCACTTTCTGGCGATGACCGGCATTTGCCAGTTGTTCAACCACAACATTTACATGTTCAGCGCTGTAATTTGGCTCTTTACCGCCACGCAGAATGATATGGCAGTCTTCATTGCCCGCTGTCGATACTATCGCTGAGTGGCCGAACTTGGTCACCGAAAGGAAATGGTGTGGCGCACTGGCGGAACCGATCGCATCGGTCGCAATTTTGATATTGCCGTCGGTACCGTTTTTAAATCCAACCGGACAAGACAAACCTGAGGCCAGCTCACGGTGAACCTGAGATTCAGTCGTACGTGCACCGATTGCACCCCAACTGATGAGATCGCCCATGTACTGCGGCGTGATCATATCCAGGAATTCACCAGCTGTCGGCATGCCCATATCGGTCAGATCCAGCAGCAGTTTACGACCCATGCGCAAACCGTCATTGAGCTGGAAGCTGTCATCCATATACGGGTCGTTGATCAAACCTTTCCAGCCCACTGTGGTACGCGGTTTTTCAAAATAAACACGCATCACAATTTCCAGACGATCTTTCAGTTCGTCACGCAATGTTTTCAGGCGTGCGCCGTACTCAATTGCCGCTTTGGGATCATGAATGGAACAAGGACCAACCACGACCAGCAAGCGATCGTCTTCATCATTTAAAATGTTATGAATGGCTTTACGCGCTTCATACACAGTTTCCGATGCGTTTTCAGTGGCCGGAAACTTCTCCAGCACGGCAACTGGTGGCAATAATTCTTTAATTTCTTTAATTCTTACGTCGTCTGTTTTATGCATACTGCTTACTTCCAATTACATATCATGGCCTGATATGGTCAGTATCAGGCCGATCATCTACTCCAACAGGCATTTAACTTATCGCCTTCATCCTGCATGTGCAAACGCTAATTGAAAATGAATGACAAACGGTATTCTGACACTTTCAGCCTGATTTTCATGCTATTCGCCCGCACAGACCTGTGAGACGATATTTTCGGGCATTTTTCCTGAATCCCCTGCAAATACTCTGTCTTTCCGTTGTCATGCAGCAGATTGCATTTCAAAAGAAAAATTATACCTTTTGAAACAAATGCTTCCATTCAGGCCAAAGCGCAGCCAAATTGAGATGCTGTTCAATTTCATCCGCCAGACGTTCGATGTTGTCCGCTTTGATTTGATCCATATCTGGTGTCTGACAGTCCGCCAACCCGGCCCAGTTCAGAATTGCGCTGCAGGCTGAAGGTTTATCAAACACACCGTGTAAGTAAGTGCCGAACACCTGATCATCGACACCAATTGCACCGTCGGCAAGATTTCCGCTGTCTGTGTGCAAATGAACCGGTGCTGAGTCCGGCGACACGCCCGATGTCACCCCGGCGTGAATTTCATAACCGCTGACCTCAACCGAGGGCATCCCAGGCAAACGTAATGTGCCCTGAGAGCGTTTCAGCTGCTTTTCGGGCGCCAGCATGGTTGAAACAGGCAAGTAACCTAAGCCGCGGCTCTGACCCGGTTCTCCTTCCAGGCCGTGCGGGTCCGACACCCACTCACCCAGCATCTGGTAACCGCCGCAAATTCCCATGACCTTGCCACCAAGGCGTAAATGGCGGGCAATCTGCTGATCCCAGCCCTGCTCACGCAGATAGGCTAAATCACTGCGCACACTTTTACTGCCGGGCAAAATGATCAGATCCGCGGCCGGCAATGGTTCCCCTTTACCAATCAAGTGAACATTCACCTGCGGGTGCATCCGCAGGGCATCAAAATCGGTGTGATTACTGATTCGCGTGAACACAGGCACCACAACCTGCAAGGGCTTTTCCACTTTTGCCACCTGCTGAACAGAAATCGCATCTTCGGCTTCCAGCATCAGGCCATGCAGATAAGGCAATACACCCAGCACAGGCTTGCCTGTTTTCTGCTCCAGCCAGTCAAGCCCGGATTGCAACAAGGTGATATCGCCGCGAAAGCGGTTAATCACAAAACCTTTGACTCTGGCCTGCTCTGACTCAGACAAGAGCGCAAGCGTGCCGTACAGATGCGCAAACACGCCGCCGCGATCGATGTCGGCCACAATAATGACAGGCACATCAGCAGGTTCAGCAAAGCCCATATTGGCAACATCGTTCTCGCGCAGGTTTACTTCAGCCGGACTGCCTGCCCCTTCAATCACCACGGTGTCATAGCGTTCCTGCAGGCGGGCGAAAGATTGCAAAATCGAGGGCAACACAAATTGTTTGTAACCCTGAAAGCCAATCGCATCCATGTCCTCAACAGCCTTACCCTGCACAATTACCTGGGCGGCCGTGTCCGTGTTCGGTTTCAGCAGCACCGGATTCATATCTACCGTTGGCTCAATGCCGCAAGCGAAGGCCTGAACGGCCTGAGCACGGCCAATCTCACCGCCATCAGCAGTGACAGCACTGTTCAGGGCCATGTTTTGCGGTTTGAATGGCGCGACCAGAATACCTTTTCTGGCCAGTACCCGGCACAATCCGGCGACCAATACGCTTTTCCCTGCATCGGAGGTGGTTCCCTGAACCATCAGGGCACGAACAGTTGGTTGCATGTCTTTACTCTCATTGAATATCAGTGACACCGTCACTCATCGTATGGCGTTGTATCAGATTGAGTCAGAAAGGTGGTGTCATGAAAAAAGCAGCCAGTGATACCCACTGACTGCTTTTTACGATTCCCTGTGGCTCAGCTTGCGAGCGGATCCACACGTTGAGCCGGGGCTTTTTTAGACCAGTACGCCGCCAGCATTGAGCCTGAAATGTTATGCCAGATTGAAAACAGCGTGCCGGGTATCGCCGCCACCGGGGAGAAGAATTTCATCGCCAGCGCCGTTGCCAGACCGGAATTTTGTAAACCAACCTCAATGGCAATCGTACGGCAGACCGTCTCGTTGAATCCCAACAGACGGCAGGAATAATATCCGGCGGCCAGACCAATCCCATTATGAAGAATCACCGCCAGCGCAATCACAGGCCCGATTTGCGTCAGGCTTTCAGCGTTGAGCGCCACCACAATCGCAATAATCATGACAATGGCAACCACAGACAACAAAGGCAGGACGGGAACCAGCCGGCGCGTGAAACCCGCTGCAAAATGATTGATCACCACCCCGCCCAGCACAGGTAACAGCACGATTTTTACCAGACTGGCGAGCATCGCCATCATCGGAACTTCGACGCTCAGTCCCGCCAGAGAGCCGGTGAGCAGTGGGGTCAGAAACACACCCAGCAAGGTCGACATGGCCGTCATAGTAATAGACAGCGCAACATCCCCTTTGGCGAGATAGCAAATCACATTGGATGCAGTCCCACCGGCGACGCTGCCCACCAGCACCATACCGACGGTTTGCTCAGGGTTAAACCCCAATGCCAGGCTCAGCACAATAGCCACCAGCGGCATGACGGTAAACTGCAGCAGGACACCAACACTCACCGCACGTTTGTTCTGGACGACTGCCAGAAAATCCGTCGTTTTCAATGTCAGTCCCATGGTTAACATCACAAAGGTCAGCAACGGCACAATCGCGGTTTTCAACGCCACAAAAAAATCCGGCTGAACATAAGCATAAGCTGAGAGCAGCACAGCCCACAGCGGAAAAAGTCTGATCACTATCCCTAGCATCTTATTCCCTCAATTACTCTCACGTCATTCCATGGTGTGCCGGAAAAATGGCAGTAAATGGCCTGTGACCTCTTCCGGTTGTTCCAGGGGGGTTAAATGGCCTGCTTCTGCAATCAGCTCAAGGCGGCTTCCGGTGACACCATCCAGCATCAGGTGCGATTCCAGCACAGAGCGAATTCTGTCTTGCGCGCCGACAAGCAGCAGACAAGGGAGTGCAAAGTTTTCGGCATCCTCAAAACTATCACGGCGACCAAACCACATACGCCCGGCCTGAGCCAGCGCACTGACCGCATCGCCCTGATATTGCGCTAAGCAGGCACGAAACTGCGCGACCAGTTCAGGCCGGCGCTGCGCTGTATTCAGACCGAACTGTAACGGCGTAAAGAAATCAATAAAAGTCTGGCTGAAACACTGAGCGGATTCTGCCTCCCGTAACAGCGCCTGATATTTCAGGTTCACCACTTCAGGCTCCAGGCCGGCAAAACTGTCCAGCAGCGCCAGCGACTTCACTTTGGCCGGGGCAAGCACCCCCAGTTCGATCGCCCAGCTTCCGCCCAGTGAGTGACCTGCAACACCCATTTGCTCGATACCAAGGTGCTCAAGTAATTCATTGATCAAACTGGCATAGTCAGCCAGCGTCGCGCTGGCGGACGGCGCGGCTTCAGATTCCCCGTGTCCCCAGAAATCTGGCACGATACAACGAAAATGCTGACTGAGCACAGCAATCTGATGCTGCCACATTGTGCTGTCCCACAGGTAAGCATGACCCAGAAGGATCACCGGTCCCTGCCCGATATCCTGATAACTGATGCTCTTAAATCGATGCCGTTCCTGCGGGGAAATACCGTTCATTGTTGCTCCAAGTTAATTCTGCTCTGCCATAGTCGCAGGTGTGAATTTCGCGACCACTTTCTGCATGCCCTGCTGGAAACACAGCCAGGCCATCAGTCCGGCGGCAAGATTACCAAACATCGCCCCGATAAACAGGCCCTTTATTCCGCCCAAATGCGCGCCCAGCCAGATCAATGGCAGGAAGCAGGCGAACAGCCTTAAACAGGAAATCACCAAAGCCCGCATCGGCATCCCCAGGGCGTTACTCACCGAGACCATCAGCATGCACACCCCAAGCGGGCCAAGACTGACAGGCACCCAGCGAAGATGTACAGAAAGCAGCTGGCTGACGGATGAGTCGCTACTGAGTACGGACGGCAGCCAGACCGACAACACCAGCAAAATCGCGGCGATCGCAAACTGCCAGACCATGATAAATTTCACGGCCAACCGTATCAGTGCGGTGATGGATACCATGTCCTTACGGCCCAGACAGCGGCCCACCATGGGCGGCATAGACATCGTGAGCGCCAGTACCACCACAATAGAGAAAAATTCCAGCCTGGATCCTAACGCCCAGGCAGCGACGGCAGCAGCGCCGAAGCCTGCAACCAGTTTTGTTGCCAGCATGGAAGCCAGCGGCGGCATCAGCTGGCTGAGCATGGCAGGCGCCATGATGTTCAGGAGTTCTTTAATGGATGTCATGACCTGCAAACCTTGCCAGTTCAGCGACATCCAGTGACGTTTAATCACAACCGGAAACATCACCAGCATACCGATTGCAAATGCAACGATGGTCGCCATTGCAGCGCCGACGAGCCCCAGGTCCAACGTGAAAATAAAGAGCGGGTCCAGCACCATATTCAGGACGCTGGTCACCACCATCATGATACCGGGCAGCACAGTATTGCCGTTAGCTCGGCACAAGCTGTAGGCAAAATAAACCATGGCACCCAGCCAGGCGCTGCACAACCAGTAAGGCCAGTAAGCATCAATGAGTGGCCGGACATTGTCCGGAGCGCTCAGCACGGAGAGAATTGGTCCCCGTAATAGCCAGATGACAATTCCGACGGCGAAGACAATCAGCGCCCCGGTCAGCACAACCAGACCACCTAACTGCTTGGCTCGCTGACCATCGCCACTGCCCAGCACCCGAGAGATCACCGCTGTTGTGGCAATTCCCAGCCCAACCTGAAGGCCAATGATGATCATTTGTATCGGTAGCGTGAAACCTTGTGCAGCCAGTGGCAACACACCTAACTGTCCGATGAAGGCACTGTCGACCAGTTGAAAGCTCATCAACGACAGGACACCAAACATCATCGGCCAGGTCATCGTAAACAGCTGTCGCGACAGCGAACCTGTATGGGGGGATTCAGTGGCATGAGTTCGCGGCATAATCAGCAATTCGTCAAGAAAAAAGAAAAGTGTAAAGGGGTGGTACGTCAGTTCGTAGACAATGAATGAAAATAGTCGGAAAAATCCCTGCCTATGGGGCAGGGATCAAACGCTGATGAAACTCAGAAATTAGTTAGTTACCAGTGTCACCAGATCGGCAGGACGATAATACACAGATTTCAGGACTTTTCCTTTGCGTATGACTTTATCTTCCAACGCTACATCTTTGGCACATTTAGCGATGATGTAATCGCCTTTCTGGTTCCCTGTAATCTCTACGCCCTGCTTGGCATAAAACGCCTGTGTTTCCGAGAATTCCTGCTCATTACGACACACCTTGCTCATATTACTGGCATGTACTTCATCCCAGCAGGGTACAAAATCGATATTCAGTCGTTCGGCAATTTGCAGCAACAGGTCAATCATATAGCTGATCCCCAGGTTGTCCTGGACCTGACTGTGACCTAAATGTACCAGGCGCCCCATCAGAACATAGACAGTATCGACAATAGCATCGGCCTGCTCAACCAGCGAATCGGCTTCCGCCAGCTCTGTCAGTTCTTCTACGGCCAGCGAGGTATGTAACTGATCCATTTGCTCATTGAGTGTTGATGGATTGTCAATGTCCAGATCAAACGTCGTACGAAACTCTCTAATGTCACGATACAAGTGGTCAAACAATGCCTGATCCAGCACAGTCAGTTTCATACTCAATTCCTCATCAATCTATCGTCATCGTGCGAAGCGGAAAGTCGCTGCATCCCCTGTCAATCAAGGAAGCACCGCCAGCGACACGGTTAAAAGTCGGCGAATGGTAACACACTCATATCCAGCTTTCATGTTCTTCACCAGACACATGTTTATTGCGCCAGCACAGCGTGGCTACACCGATCAGAATGACACGCCGCCAGTATTCAACTTACGCATAACACCCTGCCGCATATGCAATAGTGATTTGTGATCTGAATCACTGAACTCATCACTTTGTCGCATACAATACGCCCATAATTTCATAGAACAAGAACGATTATGTGTCCGCATTGCAAAAATAAGAGTGTTCCTCAGCGTATTCGTCGAACCATGTTCGATAAAATACTGCACAGAAATAGCCATAAATTCCAGTGCAGCCATTGCAATAAACATTATTTCATCAAGCTCGGTAGTTATGTCGGGGCGGCCACCGCGGAGCGCTGATTAACGCCTGGACGATTACCGTCATTGAACTGTTATAATCCTGAGACATACTCACAGATACAGCCTTTACCTGTCTCTTTTTTCTTGATGGTACTGATTACCTATGATTTCCGGACATCGCGGAGCCGCTGCCCTGGCTCCTGAAAATACCCTGGCAGGCTTACAGGAAGCCGCAAAACATCAGATTCAGTGGGTTGAAATGGACACTCAACTTTGTGCTGATTTTATCCCCGTCATGTTTCATGACAAAAAAGTGAATCGTTGCACCAACGGCCGTGGTTATGTCCGTGAACTGAATCTGGCTGAATTAAAAGCGCTTGATGCCGGCAGCTGGTTCAGCGCCAACTTTGCCAACGAGCGCATCCTGACGCTGGACGAAGCCCTGACAGCCTGCCGGACATATCAACTCAACCTGAATCTGGAAATCAAAGTTCACGATGAGTCAGAAACCGGGTTACTGGTCAGCAAGGTTGCCGACACCATTGCGGCCAATGGTTTCCCTGCGGAATCGCTGATATTGTCCAGTTTTTCCGTGAACGCTGTCACCTGTTGCCAGAAGATGATGCCGCATATCCGCCGGGGCTTGATCTGCGACAGCGTACCGGACGATCTGATGGCATTATCAAAGCAACTTGAACTCTTCAGTGTCCACATGGACTATCGGTTACTGGACGAAACACTGGCAGGTCGTATTAAGCAGGCCGGGTTGGATCTTCATATCTGGACCATGAATAAACCGGAATTGGTGACCCGATTTTACCAGTGGGGCGTCGATATCATGATTACGGACAACCCGCCACTGCTGCTCTCCTCTCTTTCCTGACACAAGCCGGGCTCAGCCCGGGTTGTTTCTGGCCGGATATTCGTCTTTATTGCGTAATTTTTCGGCTAAAGCTCAAATCATCTGCCACAGGCTATGATTATTGCTCTATAATCCGTGGTTTTGGTCAGTCATACCAAACGGAATCCTCAGCTTAGCGTTTCGTTCGGTATACCGTCTGTAGGAATGTAACATGTCATTTGCTTCACAAAATTTTGCTCCGGAAATTGTTCGCGCTTTGGACGAATGTGGTTATGAAAAGATGACCCCTATTCAGCAAAAAGCGATCCCTGCTGCCCGTCGTGGTGAGGACATTGTGGCAAATGCCCAGACAGGTACGGGCAAAACAGCTGCATTTTCACTGCCGATTATCCAGAAAATTGCAGATACCCCGAAAGCCAGAAAAAGTTTTACCACTCGCGCACTGATCCTTGCGCCGACACGTGAACTGGCAGAGCAAATCGCACGCAATATTTCAGATTACAGCCAGTATCTGGAATTACGTGTGGCGGCTGTTTTTGGCGGCAAGAAAATGTCGAGCCAGGAAAAACAACTGGAAAGTGGCGTTGACATTCTGGTTGCCACGCCGGGCCGTTTAATTGAGCATCTGGACCTCGGCAACCTGTCGTTAGCAAACCTGGAATTTCTGGTGTTTGATGAAGCAGACCGTATGTTAGATATGGGTTTCATTGGGGATATCCGCACGATTATGAGCGGTATTCAGGGCCATCCGCAAACCATGCTGTTTTCTGCGACCTTCTCCAGCATGATGAACAAACTGGCTGGCGACATTACAAACAAACCCAAGCGTATTTCAGTCACGCCTGAAAACTCGACGGCAGAAACCGTGGCGCATGTGGTTTATCCGGTTGACGAGGAACGCAAACGTGAACTGCTTTCTGAGCTGATCGGCAAAAAGAACTGGCAGCAGGTACTGGTGTTTGTCAATTACAAAGAAACGGCCAATACGCTGGTCACTGAGCTGAAACTCGACGGAATCAAAGCCGTACTTTGCCATGGTGATAAAGCACAAAGTGCACGCCGCCGTGCGCTGGAAGAATTTACGACAGGCAAAGCTCGCGTCATGGTGGCCACGGAAGTGGCAGCTCGCGGACTGGATATTCAAGGTTTACCGCATGTGGTGAACTATGACATGCCGTTCCTTGCCGAAGACTATGTCCACCGCATTGGCCGTACCGGTCGTGCCGGACAGCAAGGTCACGCAATTTCTTTTGTCAGCCGTGAAGAAGAACTGACTTTGCTGCAAGTGGAAAAACTCATCAAACAGCGCATTCGCCGGGTGATTCTGGAAGGTTATGAACCCGCGAAACGTGATGCACTCATTGAGAAGCTGAACACCAAAGCTTCTTATCGCGATCGTAAAGGCCGGACGAACAACCCGGATCAATCTGCGGCAGAGCGCCGGATGCGGTTACAAAAAGCGATTCGTAATCGCAGTGCTGCACCGAAAACATTGAAAAAATAATTGTGTCAGAAACATCAAACCCCGGCCTGAAAAGCCGGGGTTTGTTTTTATATTCAGGATTGCATCTTACTGAGATACATTCTGGAATCGGCTTTTGCCAGAATTTCGTCCAGGTTCATCATTTTCCCTGCGGGCAAAGTGTAGACACCAGCACTGAAAGATAACTGATACGGGCGCTTTTGCTGCACGTTGAATTCATCCACCGTTTTCTGAAAACGTTGAATCATGGTCTGAGCTTCTTGCTCCGTGACCCCTGAATACAAGACGACAAACTCATCCCCGCCGACTCGGGCAAATAAATCAGAGTAGCGAAAGCTCTGACTGATCAGAAAAGCAAAGTCCTTCAGCGCATCATCACCAGCCTGATGACCGAGTTTGTCATTGATTTCTTTGAACTTATTCAGGTCGAAAAATGCCAGTGAGAAAGGGGTGCCATGGAGATGGCTGTTCTCCAGACTCTTGGTCGCGAGTTTGATGAAACCACGACGGTTAGAGATCTGAGTCAATTCATCAATGGTTGCATCGTGCAGGGCAGACAACTCCTGCTCGGCCATTTTGGCCAGATCCACCAGATCCCTCACTTCGTCATTGTCCATCGAATGGGGCTGATGATCGAAGATACACAAGGTACCCAGCTTGTATTTATTGTCGTAAACCAAAGGCACACCCGCATAAAAGCGGATATGAGGAGGCCCGCAGACCAAAGGATTATCATGAAAACGTTTGTCCTGGGAGGCATCAGAGACAATGAAAGGGCCATCATCAAGAATTGCGTGCCCGCAAAATGACACTTCCCGGCTGGTTTCCGTCAGGTCGGCGCCGCAACAGGATTTAAACCACTGCCTGTCATCATCAACCAGCGTGACGGTGGCGACTGGCACATTGAACAATCGCCTGGCGAGACGCGTTATCCGGTCGAATCTCTCTTCCCGATCTGTATCCAGCAAAGATAAGGAACGCAAGCATTGCAAACGCTCAACTTCGTTTCTGGGTTTCTCTGGTGCTAGCATAGTGACCGTTCCTGCGATTTAACAACTTCTCATTCATGATTCAAAATATATCATCTTGTCTTAGCTGAATGCCATTTGCTACTCGTTTCATCGCGCTGATCTGGGGTGTGGATATCTTCAGGCGCTTCATCAGTCACCCCTGTGTCCGTGGGAAAGCAGATTTCTGAATCGGGTCGCCTGTGGCTCTGTGCGGCCTGGCAGCGCACCAGATGTCAGAAGGTTAACTGCTTATAAAAGAATATCGTTGCATCAAACCGGCCTGAAGCGCTCAGGGCAAAGTCAGGGATCCGTCCAGCCTCGATATAGCCCAACTGACGGTAAAGAGACGATGCAACATCCCCTTCCCGGGTATCCAGTACAATCAGGCTGCGCTTCAACTGCCGACAGCTTGCTTCAGCCTTTGCCATCAATGCCTTACCGACCCCTTTGCCACGGGCAGCCGTGTTGACCATCAACTTCTCCACTTCCGCTCTGTGGCATCCATTCGCTTTGGACGTTAAGGCAAGCTGCACGGTGCCAATCACAGAGTCGCCCTCACAGGCCACAAACAATTTACGCCCGTCGCCTAAGTCATTCGCGACCCCAAGCCAGTATGCCTCGGCATCGGCATTACTTAACGGGGGTAAAAAACCGATTGAAGCACCATCATCGACACAGTTCTGCAACAACTGAGTGAGTGCCGCTTTCATGGGTGACACATCCTGAATTTCAATCACATCCATGTTAACTCCTAAATACTATTTAACCTTGTTACACCCTGTATGCATTCAAGCTTCATCATGGGATCTGTATCACGCAGATCGGGAAGTCTCCCGGGTTTCTGCCGCCGCCCATGTCCAGACACACGTCTTCATAGCGAAAACGTTCAAATTGCATACCCGCCCAAAAAACAGCCAGCAGGATGACCAGTGCGACTGCAACTTGCATCAATTTTTTCATGACAACCTCTCTCAGGCACACTGAACATCAGCCTGAACATACTGACTCACCAGACATAATCCGCTCAGGTGAGGTTCATTCCACATCCGGGGGCCGCAAAAGACAATCCCGTTCTTTTCCAGCGACTGAGATCCATCTCCATGGTGACAGCATCCCACCAACGCCCTTTAAAGTAACGGTGGGCATGCAGCCGCTGGGCTTCGATCATACCAAGGCGACGGCAAAGTGCGATCGCCGCTTTATTGGCTGCCAGTGTTTCAGCGTAAACCCGGTGAATGCCTAACTCTTCAAAACCAAAGTTAACGAGCCCTATCATTGCTTCTTCAGCAATGCCCTGCCCATGACAGGCACGCAGTAAACCACAACCAACCGATGCATCACCCTTGTCATCGATGCGTAATCCCGCAGTACCGATCAACGGAGACACGGGGTCCGCCCTTGGCGCCAGACGGATCGCTAACTGATACTTCGTTCGGGGAAGTTCTCTGGACTGTTCAACAAACAGCGTGACCAGATCGCGCATGGTCTGCTCAGAACTATCTTGTTCACTGTAAAAACGCTGGTACTTTTCATCTTGCGCCATCGCCAGATAAGCGTCTGTATCTGCCAGCTGGAAATCCGTTAAGGTGAGCCGTGGGGTAGGAAGTACAAACATAGGACGATCCCTGAATCTGCTAATCATGACTGTTAAAGTGGCCCTGACGTAAAAACCTCATTGTCTGCGCGATCACCTCGTCATTGTTCATGATAAAGGTATGGCTGACCGGCAACACAAGGTGCGATTGCATGCCCTCGACCTGAGTACTGGCCACTGACACTTTCCCGTCATGTGGCAAAGGCAGCAGCCAGGAGGTCAACACATTAATACTGTAATTGCCGGCAATGACGCCCAGCTCAAACTGGACCGGCCCGAGCCTGTTGGGCACACTGGCCTTATCCGTGCCCAGCTGTTGTCCTGCCGGACCGTAAATCCACTCAAACAGAAAAAAATCATGCATCGCATCCACGATCTCACTGCCTTTGTTGGGCGGCGCGAGCATTACGACCCTGCCGAGACCTGCAATGTGATTTGCCGACAGATACTGCCGGACTAAGATGCCGCCCATTGAGTGTGTTACAAAATGAACCGGTTCAATGTGCTGGCACTGAGACAGCGCTTGCGGAATGACGGATGCGGCAAGGGATTCAATACTCGCCGTTGTTGACGGGTAATCCATATTCACCGTCCGATACCCTGCCTGGGCTAGTGCCGTTGCCATGCTATCCATGGCATTTGCTGTTCTGGCAAGACCATGCAACAGAATGACACATCCCGGTGACTGTGCTGGCGCAGCCTGAACAGCAACAGATGCCGCACACAGAACAGCCAGCAGGAAAACCTGCACACTTGCATTTCTCATTCGCGATCAATCCTGACGGTCAAACCGGCCAATCTGAACGATGCTTCAAAACATCCGTTAAAAATCATCGATCGATTATGCATCAGGGTGAGTTTTAATGGAATGTTCGTCAGGGAAAGTCGCGAAGAAATGACATAGAAGGGCTGAGAACAAAGGTACTTATAACGAAAAACCCGCAGCCTGACTGCGGGTTGACCAAGGGTTAAGAGACCACTGACATCAAACGCCAATCTCTCCGCCATCATGACGGCGAATCACCACGGTGGCGGCACGCGGGCGAACCGTCTGACCAGCGGGTGTCTGCTCTGCCGCATTGTCGGAGTACGGCCAGTTTTCCGGATGCTGAATGTTAATAAAGACAGACTTATAATCAGGGCTGATCGCAAAGCCCGTCACTTCACAGCCGTTAGGGCCGACAAAGAAGCGCTTCAGCTGGGTTTGATTCGCGCCGTTCACCGCTTGCTGCTGCCCCTGCTCGTCCACCATGGCTGAAGGCACAATCGCCAGCATCTGATCATTGGTATAGCTGGTGACATCCGCCGCACCATTGTCTGTCTGTACCCACAAGATTCCGCGTTCATCAAATGCCAGGCCATCCGGGCTGGCAAACATATTCAGCTCAGTCAGACCAGAAAGATTGGTGTCGGCATCTGCACTGGCTGGCGAACCAAACAGGAAAATATCCCAGCTGAACGAAGTCGCATCACTGCCTTCATCCCAGCGGATAATATGGCCAAAGTAGTTTTTCAGACGCGGGTTCGCGACATTGGCCTCAGTGCGGCTCGAATTGTTGGTCAGCGTCAGATACACAGTGCCTGTAAACGGGTCGACTGTGGTCCATTCGGGTCTGTCCATGGGCGTCGCACCCACGAGATCAGCCGCTCCGGCGGTATTGAGCAAAATAGCGGCTAATGAATCAAAGGTATCACCCAGCACACCTCCACCTGTGGTTGGGCTGTTCATGGTCAGGGGTAACCAGGTCCCGGCGCCGTCTTCTGAAAACTTTGCCACATACAAGGTGCCATGATCCATATACTTATCGCCGACAGCGCGGCGGTTTGACGGATTGGCATCTGCCGGGTCCCATACCGCGTCGGACACGAATTTATAGATGTATTCGAATTTAGAATCATGACCCGAATAGAAAACAATTGGCTTGCCTGCTTCCAGCTTGCCGAACGCACAGCCTTCATGACGAAAACGCCCCAGAGCAGTACGTTTGACCGCACGCGCATTGGCATTGTACGGATCAATTTCAACGATATAGCCAAAGCCATTGGCTTCGTTGCGATAATCGGCTGCGGCACTTGCGGCGGTTGGTGTCACATCAAACCGGGTAAATTCATCCAGCCGTTCATCCGCATCACCGGCCAGATCATCCCAGCCGTATCGCGTGCCCGAGCCTGAGACACCAATACGGTTTTGCTCTTCGGTCTTGGTGCCTTTATTGACAAAATAACCCGGCCAGTTTTCTTCGCAGGTCAGATAGGTGCCCCAGGGCGTGTAGCCGTTACCACAGTTGTTCAGTGTGCCGCGGGTCTGGCTGCCATCGGGAGAAAAGCGGGTTTCAAGATAAGAGGTGTATGCCAGCGGGCCGGCCATATCCATCACAGTGGCTGCCGTAAAGCGTCGGTTCAGCGGATCATTATCGACAATCGCCCACTGATTACCGGTGAGTTTTACACGCACCACGCTGACGCCGTGGGCGTTGATCTCTTTGCGGATTTCCTCGGCACTGGTACGCAGATTGGTACCAGCGTCTGTTGTCGGGCCGCTTGGATGAAGCGCATCCGGCTCGATATACTCATGATTAATGCACAGTAAGCCATCGTCTGCGGCGTCATTGAGCGGGAAAAAATGCATGCCGTCATGGTTCATCCCCATTGCATTGGCCTGATCTTCCGCCGAGTTATTGCCCGCGTTATCCCAGGCACTGGCTTTCGCATTCAGCGGCGTCCCCCAGGGGACAAGCACCTGGGCAGAGTAGCCTGCCGGGACAGCGACGGCATCGAGTAAGGAGCCGGGAATGGACTCAAAATTCAGTACGGCTGTGCTCCGGTTTGCCACTTCCGGATTTGTCCCCGAACCGCCATTGGCTTTGCCAGAGTCACTGTCGCTGCCACACCCGGCCAGACCAAAGGTGCTCAATGCAGTCAGTGCGCCCAGGCCGAGAGTGCTTTTCAGTGCAGTACGGCGGGAAAGGTGCTTATCCAGCACCTGTTGAAACGTTTCATTGCCACTCTTGTTGTAACATGTTGGATCGAATGTTGCCTTGCTCATCAGACTTCCCCAATTATGTGTATTATCAGTTTTATGCATGAACGGGCACACATACTGAACGCACAATGTTACAACTGGGGGCAATACACATGACGCTTCGGTTTCATTATCTTTAAAAACAGCGTCTTACCGGGTGGCCTCTGGCAGAGAGCGCGAACAGGCCGGTTCAGTCATCCGAATCTGTGTCTATGATTCCCGACTCCTGAAACACACGCTTTGCGATGGTCATACCATTGATTGCAGCCGGAAAGCCGGCATAAACGGCCATCTGCAGGATCACTTCGACAATCTGCTGAGGCTGGCAGCCAATATGGAGTGCGCCTTTGATATGGCTGGCCAGCTGTGGCTGACAGTTGCCCATGGCGGTTAACGCTGAAATGGTCGCCAGCTCGCGGGTCTGAAAATCCAGCCCCTCCCGGGAAAGCACCTCACCAAAGGGAAAGCTGATAATCAAATCGGCCAGCTCGGGGCAAATGGCCTGAAAGGTTTCTTTCAGATGCTGCGCTGCATTCGGGTCCAGTTCATTGAGCCGGGCCAACCCGGCCTGATAGTGTTCTGTCTTCATCATTGCCTGCTTTGATAAAAATGAAGCGTAAAAAAACCGCCAGCAGGCGGTTTTTACTGATTCTTCGAAAGCTATTACAGATACTGTTTCGCCACTTCCTGCGGCTCCATCTCAGCCCCTTCCAGCTCCTGGTTCCAGTTCAGGCCAACCAGTACCCCTTCTTCAGAAAGCGTAATCATCCAGTCCTGCACAAACACATCTAACGGCAATTGCGCTGGCTGAAATTCAGCCCATTCTTCTACACAGTGAAATTTGGCATCCGCTTCAGTGGACCAGAACGGCATGACTTCCGACTCTTCAAACTCACTTGAGTCAACCGACAGCCAATCCCCTTCTTCATTACACAGGCCGTACACCACATGGGTCTCTTTCGACTCAGTGAAGAACAAGTCAGCATTCGCCTGTACGTCTGCAGTTAATTTCGTCATGTTGATTTCTCTCTTGATTGGGGGCGCGCTGATTCGCGGGCTTGATGGCGCAAATAGTAGCAAAGTTTGTGCGCATTGTAAGATCAAATTCCTGATATGGCGAAACGGGTTTTACCGCTGTCCGCCTGACGGGATCATGGCAAACCTGGTTTGAACGCCACCAGAAACCAATTCACAAAGATTGCTGCTGTGTCTAACAAATGAACGTGAGCGCCAGCACGCCCGGCTTATACTTGAAATGACCACGAAGTGAGCATTATCGAGGTATACATGGCCACCATAGACTGGCAAACCTATCTTTTTCCATCGGCACTGCAAGCGCCCCGTACACACCTGGTTGAGGCGCATCAGTTGCTGGGTGAGCGACTCCGAGGGAAAGTGGCGGTTGACTGTGGGTGCGGCCATGGCAGAGATACTTTCTATCTGTTAGAGCAGCATTATCGTGTATATGCCTTTGACAGTAATCTCGAAAGCCTGAGGCAGTTATCCACTCATCCGCTGGCAGCCTCAAACCCGCTGCTGGATTTGCAGCACTGCTCCTTCAGCGAATACCGTTTTCCCAAAGCCCATCTGGTGAATGCCAGTGCGTCTTTGTTCTTCTGCCCGCGGACCGATTTTTACGGTGTGTGGCAAAAAATCGTGCAGTGTCTCAATCCGGGAGGGATCTTCTGTGGTCATTTTCTCGGCATGAATGATGACGACTCTGATTTCTCGGACAAGGTCATGACCCACAGCAAGCCAGAACTGGAAAGGCTGTTCAGCCAGTTCTACGTGGTGTCCTGGCAGCAACGCCATGAAGTTTCTTCGCGGCTGACCGGCGAAAAACGCCAGTGGCACATTCATACGCTGATCGCGATGAAAAAGTAGCCGCCTTTGACTGTGATAACCGGGCCGGAACAACGAAAAGCGGGGTTACTGATCGGGTCGGCCCTCTTGCTCATTCTTGTCGTCCTGTACTGGTCTCCAATCATCCAGCCCGCCAATTTTTACGATTATGCCGATACCCGCCCGTACTTCGGGGTCAATAACTTTATCAACGTTATCACCAATCTGCCTTTTGCCCTGGTCGGGTTTCTGGGCATCAGGCTCCTCAGTCAGATTCCGGCCAAACAGGCCACTCAGGTGATTGAACCTGAAATATCCAGCGCGTATTTTCTGTTTTTTCAGGCGCTGCTCGCCACCAGCCTTGGCTCTGCGTTTTATCATCTCTCACCCGATCCATTTGGATTGATGCTCGATCGCATCCCCATCAGCCTGGCTTTCATCAACTTGTACTGCATTGTGTTAAGCGAGTATCTTTCGCCAAGGTTAGGACAGAAATTACTCTTTCCCTTGAATGTGTTCGGGCTGCTGGCTGTGATGTACTGGTATCTGATGACGACCTATCAGGAAGGCCCGGCTGATTTGAGCGCCTATGTGCTGGTTCAGTTGCTGCCCATTGTGCATTTGCCGCTGATTCTGATGCTTTGCAAAGAAAGGCGTCCGGGAGGCCGATACTATCTGGCCGCGCTGGTGACCTATGGGTTTGCCAAATTGGCCGAACTGCAGGATACACACATCTATCTGCTGACTGGAGAGTGGATCAGCGGCCACAGCATCAAGCATCTGCTGGCCGCTCTGGCCGCTTGGTGGATTTATCGCTTACTGCAACTGCGTACAGCAAAAAGATAAATTATTTTTCACCAATGCCACGATGCTGTTTGGGTGCCAGCGTTATTTTGCCAAACCCCAGCTTACGAAAGTGGCTGTCACGAAAGTCTCTCACCGCCTTCTCGCCGCTGGACACAGCTTCGACCTGCTGTTCCATTTTCAGGTATGCCGTTAAATCAATTCCTTCTGCAGCGGCAACCGCCTCATGAATGGAGCGAAACTGGCTGTAGGAAAAACTGATGTGCTTTTCCTGATCTTGATAAGTGTAAATAATGGTTCGTGACATAGCAGGACTCAGATTGTTCTTGGTTTGAATCGGGGGGCGAAGTGTAGCGAAAATTCCCCGCCAAGCCCAGCACGGGCCAGTGTTTTCAGCAGACATTTATCCACCTGCTTGCCATTCATGCACCGCGTTTTCCCACAGTTATGCACAGAAACAGTGGATAACTTTAGCAATTATCAATAAAACCCATGAAAATTGAATGGGTTAATCTCATCACTGTTGATCATTGTTCATTTCGATCCATGTACCTGACGGCTCACTTTGGCACAGTATCCGCTGGTTACTGCTGCCCCGCCAGCGCAGTGACGCCTGATGGAGCGACTGAACAAAGGGGCCATCAATCATCACATCGATATCAGCCGTCACCCGTTTTTGAGCCGCGGTCAATGTCTCCAACCGATACCCGGTCCACAGCCAGATATCCTTATCCGGGCATTCGTGTCTGACCCGTCTGACTAATTGACGAATGCTGTCCAGATTGGCCGGATGGAGCGGATCGCCCCCGGACAGGGACAACCCCCGGCGCGGGATACGCGTGTCCTGCAAATCAGCAATGATGGTATCTTCCATGAGCTGATCAAAAGGCTTGCCACTTGTGACCGGCCAGGTCGATTGGTTATAGCAGCCCCGGCACTGATGCTCACAGCCTGAGACAAACAAAGTACAGCGCGTCCCAGGCCCGTTGACCACATCGCAGTGATAGTATTGATGATAGTTCACACCCGCTCCCGCCTGTTACAGATGTTTGACACGACGACGGACTTCTTCCTGCTTGCCGGCATTGAAAGGCCGGGCATCCGGGCTGCCAAGATAGCCGCAAACTCGTCGAGTCACAGACACTCTGGCAGGCTCTCCGTTCCCGCATGCCGGGCAGGTAAACCCCTTGCTGGTACATCGAAATTCCCCGGTGAAGCCACAATCGTAGCATTCATCAATCGGGGTATTTGTCCCGTAGTACGGCACCCGGGCATAGCTGTAATCCCACACGTTCTCAAGTGCTTCCAGATTATGCTGCAGATTCGGGTATTCGCCGTAGCAGATGAATCCCCCGCTGGACACTGCGGGGTACGCCATTTCAAAATCGATTTTGTCGTATGGGGTGACTTTCTTTTCGACATCCAGATG
The DNA here is from genome assembly GCF_021432065.1 of Photobacterium sp. TLY01. Classification (NCBI taxonomy): domain Bacteria; kingdom Pseudomonadati; phylum Pseudomonadota; class Gammaproteobacteria; order Vibrionales; family Vibrionaceae; genus Photobacterium; species Photobacterium sp. TLY01. The sequence continues at coordinate 757,746 of NZ_CP090365.1, read as the reverse complement.
AAAACTGTTGGTGTAATACCCTTTATCCGTCACCCCTTTCACCTCACCAAACTGCTTTCTGTCCAGCGCGCAAAAACGGCTGCACAGGTTTTCACTGGGCGTGGAATAGAGACTGTATCCGTAACCGGTTTCCTGCTTCCAGCTGTCCACGGCTTGTCGCAGAAAACGAACGATGGCCAGTGCTTTTTCCTGCCGTTTCTGGCAGTCAAAAATATGCACATCACTGCCATACAGGGCATTGATGGTTTCATGTAAGCCAATATAGCCCAGGGAAACCGATGCCCGGCCGTGGCGGAACAAATCGCTGACTTCGTCTTCAGGGCCAAGCCGGACGCCGCAGGCCCCTTCCATGTACAAAATGGGGGCCACTTTGGCTTTCACGCCGTTTAACGATGATATCCGGTACGCCAGTGCTGCTCTGGCGAGCTGTAAACGTGCTGCCAGTAACTGATAGAAAACCGCTTCCTGCCCCCCAGCTTCCAGCGCAATACGCGGCAGATTCAGACTGACCACCCCCAGATTACAGCGCCCTTCATGTACCAGCTTGCCATCGGTTTCAAAGCGGTCCAGAAAACTGCGGCAACCCATGGGCGTTTTGAACGAGCCCGTCACCGCTTCAACCTGTTCGACATTCAGAATATCGGGATACATACGTTTTGACGCGCACAGCAGCGCAAGCTGCTTGATATCATAATTACTGTCAGACGGTTGATGATTGATGCCTGCTTGAATGGCAAACACCAGTTTGGGAAACACAGCAGTTTTTCTGTTTTTTCCCAGGCCGGCAATGCGGTTTTTCAGGATCGATTCCTGGATCAGGCGCGATTCCCAGGACGTGCCAAGACCAAAACCAAACGTAACAAAAGGCGTCTGCCCATTGGCGGTATGCAGGGTATTCACTTCATATTCCAGTGACTGAAAAGCATCAAAGCATTCTTTTTCAGTTCTCTGTCTGGCATACGCTCTGGCATCGGGGATCTCCCATTCCCGTGCCACCGCCAGATGTTTTTGATAACTGCTGGTGACATAAGGTGCCAGCACTTCATCAATACGATTGACCGTGGTACCGCCATAAATATGGCTGGCAACCTGAGCAATAATCTGGGCTGTCACCGCTGTCGCCGTTGAAATTGACCGGGGCGTGGCAATATCGGCATTCCCCATTTTGAAGCCCTGGCTCAGCATGGTCTCCAGATCGATCAGCATGCAGTTAAACATCGGAAAAAATGGCGCATAATCCAGATCATGAAAGTGCAGATCGCCGCTGTCGTGCGCCTCGGCAATATCCTGAGGCAGCAGAAATTGGCGGGCATAATGCCTGGCCACGATTCCGGCTAATAAATCCCGCTGGGTGGGAATCACTCTGCTGTCTTTGTTCGCGTTTTCATTCAGCAGTTCGGCATGGGTTTGCCCCATCAGTCCGCGAATATCCTGCAACATCGCTTCCAGCCTGTTGTCGCTGTCCTTGTTCACTGTCACCACACACCCCACAAACACAAAATAAGCGATTTTTTATTATCGAAAAACACTATATGTGGTGCATTAAGCGACAGATGCCGCAGCTTTGCTTTGATCTGAATCAGGAATGCTGGATTGTCGGTTACACTTTGAGAAGTGTTTCATTTCAGTGCAGGAGCGCGTCGGATGGCGGCAGGGGTACACAGAGTGATAACAAGGTTCAGGATGATGCTTTTCCTGATCCTCTGTTGCAGTTTTTTCAGTCAGGCATCAGATACCCTGTCCTTTCTTACCCGCGAACAGCCACAGCAGTCATCGCTCACCATCATGAGCTGGAATCTGGAATGGTTTGGCACGACGCGGGTGAAGCGTACCGATGCCGACTATGCCTACTTTGCTGACGTGATTCACCGGGTATCGCCGGACATTATTGCCTTTCAGGAAGCAGACAGTCAGGAAGCCGTCCGGCATATTTTGCCCAAAGATCAGTATTCGCTGTATCTTTCCGATCGCCACACCAAAACCGGCGAAAGTTTCAGAGACGGTAATCAGTACACTGGTTTTGCTATCCGGAACTCCCTCACCGTCAGCGACCCGCAGGATATCGCCAGTCTCAATATCCGCACCGCACCCAAGTCAGGCGAGCAAGCCAGAAAAGGTCGCCTTCGCTACGGCGCCTATGTGATTGTTCATCCTCCCTCAGGCCCGCCAATCCACCTGCTCAGTGTGCATTTAAAGTCCGGCTGCTATACCAGTAAAATCAGCAGGCAATCTGCCTCCTGCCGTGTCCTGAGCTATCAGGCTGGCGTCCTGAAAAAATGGATCGAACAACGTCTGGCGGCGAATGAATCGTTTTTGATCAGCGGCGATTTTAATCACCGCATGGCCGACAGCGGTGACTGGCTGTATCGCTCCCTGAGCGCTTCTTCTTCAGATCGCCATTCTGTCCATCTGCTGACAAAAGACGTGAACGCCTCATGCTATGTTCGCCTGAACCGCTCAGGAGCTCAGCCAGAATACCGGCGATATACCGCCCTGATCGACCACTTCGTGGCGTCTGCTGATATTGCCAATACCCTCAGACAGGGAAACGTTTCCCAGTACCCGTTTTCCCGCGAAGATGTCCGTCGCCTGACGCTGTCGGATCACTGCCCGCTGATACTGAAAATACAGTTGCAGCCGAAGGGCGGTCCTGAAGCGGGGTAAACAAGAGCGGCTTATTTGTGAACAGGTGTCAATGATAAACAAACGACTCTGCACATCGCGCCGTTGTCATGGTAATGTCATCTCAAACACCTAGTGTTTCTGGCAGACAGCGGCAGAAACCATGTTTAGTAGTAAACGATAAGCAGTAAGGAACACAAATGGACAGTATCAACCTGGCAACACTCGTTGTGCCAACCATGGATGAGCTTATGGTTGACCAGCCTGAGTGTGTCTACACCAATACAGATTCAGATGAGCACAACGAAATCATTCTGTTGTCTCACTAAACAATCTCATCCGATTCAAGTCTGTAAAAACAAACACCCCGCACCTGGGTGCGGGGTGTTGTACGTCCAGCTTAAGGATTACTCACGCATAAACGGCGAGTTGTAGTGGCGTACATCAGGCACAATATTGTGCTTGTTCAGCAGCCGGTACATGGTGGCACGGGACACACCCAGATCTTTGGCCGCCGAAGCAACCTGACCCCGATGCGTTTCCAGTACCGCCACCAACACGTCTTTTTCTGCTTCATCCTTAATATTTCGCAGGCTTTGCTTGAAATTTGCCTTGCTGGGCAAATCAAAATGCTCAGCCCTTACCTCGTTCCCCTCCGCCAGCAATGCTGCCCGTTTGACCTGATTAATCAGCTCCCGGACATTGCCTGGCCAACTGTAGCGCAGCAAGAGTTGCTTGGAGTCTTCCGAGAAACTCGATGCCATCGTGCTGTATTCCTTGGCGAACTTCTGCAGAAAAGTTTCTGCTAACAAGAAAATATCAGAACCACGCTCACGCAAAGTGGGGACTTTGATGTGGAAAACATTCAGACGATAGAACAATTCTTTGCTGAATTCCCCTTTCGCCACCAAAGCGTCCAGATCAGCGCTGGTTGCCGCAATAATACGAACATCGCATGCTGAATCGCCGTCCAGTGAATCACTGCCGGGTGCCTGAATAAAGGACAGGAGCAATTCCTGAAATTCTTTAGTCAACTCTTCCACATTGTCCAGCATGATGGTGCCGTTAAAACCTGCCCCTTCCTCATCCAACCTGGATACATGCCTCAGGAAGTTCAGCTTTTCATCATCTTTGCTGAGCGCCCCGCAGTTAATTGTTACAAAGGGGGCATGTTTACGTTTGGACAGATTATGAATCGATTTGGCTATCAGCTCTTTACCCGTGCCATTCTCCCCGGTAAGAAACACGTTCACTTCCGTTAACGCCACACGACGAACCATGTCACGTAATTGTTTGATTGTTTTTGACTCACCAAACAAACCCATTTCATGCTGAGTGGTGATCTCATGCCAGGAACTGGATTCAATATCCAGCATGCCTAACTGATGACCAACAGTATCCAGCAGGTGGCTGCCCGGTACAGGGACAGTAAAATAGTCGACACAAAAGTTATTGATAAACTGACATATGGCATCTGTTTTCAATTGCTCTTTTTTGATCAGTGCAATCCATCTCACTTGTTTGGTTTTATTTGCCCTCAAAGAGATGCTGTTTAAGCTAAAATCATTATTGCTTAAATCAACAATACAGATACATGGGCTGAATTCTTCCAGGATTGAATCAACCGTTCTTAAGTCATAACAGCACTGGGTTTTCCAACCTGACTGTTCGAGAAGCGCTATCCAAGGCTCGTAGTTACATCCTATTGCCACTAGTCTGCCATTTAGTGCTTTATTTTGACATTGAGCTACCATCAGAAGTCACCTTCAATTTCAATGCACATTTATTATTGATGTTCATTTGAAAATATAGGCAAGAAAGCTCTGATCCGTGTGGTATCAATAGTAAGAATTGTCTCAAGAAGCAAGTGTTCACAACATAATCAGTCAGTTTTCAGCAGTTTAAGAATCGAAGTATTTCTGGAACTTTTTACGATCGTATCCCTGGCTGGACAAAGCTGCATACAAAAAAGGTACAGCAGCCTGCTGTACCTTGATACTGATACGATAAATAACAAGGAAATGCTATCAATATCCTGTATGCAAAATCGCATTCTCGAGTCGGCTTTTCAGGACACTCTGCTGGATATAGCCATTAATATCAGCATCAATGTCTATGTTTCTCTCAATACGAATTGAGCTGCCATCCAGGCTGTTTTGTACCACCTGCATAATGCTGTTGGGTAATAAACTGGGCCGCTCGAACGAGTTGTTATCCCCCACCTGTTTCAACGTAAGCATCTCACCGCTTGAATAGGCTGATCCTGCCGTGGTTGAGAGCACCCCATTACTAATCGTGAAGTTGGCAATGTGTGAGCGCAGAATCTCTTCGCCATTGAGGGCGGTGATAATGCTCAGCCCGATACTGATCAGCGAACCTTCCGCCGAGAAGCCCCCTCGGATAGCAGACATCTCCGACTGTGTCATGGCAATCATGCCCGAGTCATTGAGTGTCAGCAAACTCGAGGGCTTGGTGAAAGCACTTGCGGAAGTATTGGCCATGACTGCAGCACCGCTCAGGGTGGCTGCAACAACATAGTAAGATAGCTTGTTCATACTAGCCTCTGCCTTTTAGTAATCGTTTGTACCCGGCAATGTAATACTGAACGTTGACAGCGAGTCCCTTGCAACAGCATCAGACACTGGTGAAGGATTGTACACACTGTAGTTTTCCTGAGTGATAAAACTTTCGCGCCCTTCTTTGACTTTGTTTTTGACCAGCAATACCGAGCCGCGATAATAAGGTTTAAATTCACTGAGCTTCATCACCATGGTGCCACGTGACGGATCGCCCAATATAATTTGTTCGCTGTTGATCCCCTTAATGACGACAAAGTGCATGTAGCCATCGAAATTAACAATGGTAATGGCGGGAACCCCAAGGGTTTTAAACTTCTCCAGGGGCAGACGGTAGCCATTCGCATCCAGGCCAACAGACTGCATATAGTTCTTCATATCGAACATGGAAAATCCCTGTTTCTCAATTTTTTCAGGATCTCCCTTCTCAAACATCGATTTGAATACCGTATTTTCACTGGTCTCAATGCCGTAATGATACGTCATCAGTGAAGCCACCGCCGCAGAACCACAACTAAAGTCGTACTGCTGGCGCATCACATCACCAAAGAGTTTCTCCTGGTAACTTTGCACTTTGACGTTGTATGCGCCTCGGCTTGGGAAATAATCCAGCGCACTGACGGTTGTGCTGACCATGAATCCTGCCAGTGCCAGGGTTGCCAGTTTTATTTTCATCACCACACCCTTTTTCAGTTTTTAACCCGACGCTGTTCTTAATGTCGTCAGGCAGGAAATCATTTTTATCTATCGGGGAGCCTCTGAGTATGAAAAGGCACCATAGATAAAAACAATGAAAGGGCCGCCTTTCGACGGCCCACATTGATTAGAATCCGCCGGCAGAACCAGACAGAGTCGCATTGGTGCTGGTAGATTGCTGAATCATAGAGTTATTACCCACGTTCTGACCAGCAATGCTGATACCAGACGCATCGCCAAACGAGTTGGCCATGGTGTTAAAGTGTTCCACTTCAACAGTTCCGGCTTTACCGTCGCAGCAAGCGCCACCATAGGTCACTTCGTTTTTAATCACTTCACCATCGATTTCAGAATCAGCGAGTACTTTATCCATGCTGTATGACTTTTTGAAAGTTTTGTCGATTTCCACATCAGACACTTTCTTCACAACCCAGGAATTATCGCTGTTATCTTTAATGGTTTTGGATTTATCGTTACCGATGTCCTTCATGTAAAGAAAATCGTTATCTTCATTAAATGAATAATCGATTTCTTTTGATTTGCTGACATCAACAGTCAATGTTTTATCCACAGTATCATTGAAGCTGCCTTCGATATTATCTGCATCTGGATAGCCATTTGCAAACGCCATGGGCGATGCAATAATCGCTGCTAATAACAACACGTTTGATTTACGCATGATGTTACTCCAATTATGTTCCCCATAACGCATGAGATTTAAATAAATCTCATGCTGGGTAAATGTTATAGATGTTGAAGCAATGATGTTAGCCCTGCGAAACCAAATATCAATTACTAGTAATTTAACATTTAGTTTTATTCCCGGATGAAATCATCCGGCTTAGATACACTAACAGTGTTACTTCAATGTCAGGTTAACCACGGTCGCATTTTGAATTAACACATTATTACCGGTGTTTTGGACAACGTTGAATACCCCTGATGATCCGCTGAAGGCTCCGCCATCAATCACGTTATTACCAGTTGTATTGCCATACGCGCCATTACCTACGACATCACCGTACATATCCGAATCGGCTTGCATGTAGTCAATGTTGAGCTCGTACTGCCCACCCCGAGTCTCATACATTGAACTATCACTCAACGTATCGGAAGTTGTTAGAATATCCAACTCATCAGCAACTGCACCCCAAGACAACAGTACAGCTACGGTCAGCGTTAAATATCTCATGACGTCCTCCTGAGAGTTGCCTCTGACACCTCTCAGCTAATGTGTTATTGGCCCAGAAGTACAGCGTTAGTGCTAGCACTTTGTTGAACCAGCGAGTTGTTACCTGCGTTTTGACCTGCCAGGCTGATACCTGATGCACCGGCAAAGGCACCTGTCATGTCATTGATGTGGGTCACAGTCAGTGAACCGGCATCGCCGCCACCATTGTTGCCACCATTGCCATAACCACGGCTACCGTAGCCACCACCATGACCCCAGTCTTTATCATCACAGCAAGCACCGCCGTATGTGACGTCATTCGCAATGACTTCACCTTTCAGGTCAGATTTCGCCATGTAGAAGTTTTCATCAACATCGATTTTCCAGGTTTCAGTGTGCTTATAGTTACTTTCGAAGTGGAACTTCTTACTATTGTCACTGTTATCTGTGTACTTAAAGCTTTTATCGTTGTTGATGTCTTTCATGATCAGATGATCATTATCTTCATTAAAGCTGTCGGTAATGGTTTTATCGCTGTCATAAGTCAGCGTAGCTTCCAATGTTGCATCATCATTATATGAATCAACAATGGATGAATCATTATCATAACCACCATTATGACCACCGTAACCACCACCGCCGTAGCTTGGTGCTTGTGGGTAGGCCAAGGCCAGAGGAGATGCAACTACTACTGCTACTAACAGCGCGAGATTAGATTTACGCATGATTAAGACTCCAAATATGTTGAGTTTTTATTTTATTGCTCCCCCGTGCTGCCACGAGAGATAACTTAATACTAGTTTTCGCCACTTTTTAGTTTGTATTATTTTTAATAAAAACGATGGCAATAAAAACCACACGTATTCCTTTATTTACCTTGGCTGAACGTCCTTATTTCTAAGAATGGATTCAGCATTCTCATTACTAATAATTGTATTGAGATTAATACTGTTTTTATCAGGATGCAGAAGTAAGACAAAAATAACCTTTTATTGATCACTTTTTATCAAATGCTTGACTATTCTTATGACAAGTCAGTGCAACTGACTGCCATTTTTTGGGGTGACCTTTGCAAACAAAGTGAGGATATCGTGAGAAAGTTTAACACACACAGCCTTTTAGCGCTGATAGCGATCTTTTCAACCACGGTTGCTGCAGAGGAATCTACAACAACCCAACAAAAGTCGCGTCAGGTTCAGACAGTGACCGACATTCTGGAAAGACCAGGGGTATTGACACCGAAAGGGTCTTTCGTGCTGGATTCTTCCTTAACCTATACCCAGAACTCGTCCAATACCGTTTCGGTGGTCGGTTATACCGTACTGCCATCCCTCATTGTTGGCCTGATCCGGGCCAGTGATATTGACAGAACCACCATGACCTTTGGTCTTACCGGACGTTACGGGATCACCAACCGGTTAGAAGTCGAAGCCAGGATTCCCTGGGTTTACCGGAACGATTCCATCTCCGAGCGGGATATCAATGGCCCGTCTAACAGCCCCACCACCAAGACAGTCGAAGGGAACGACCTGGGTGATATCGAAGCCGCATTTAAATACCAGTTCAATATGCTCGAAGCCCCTTACTGGATAGGCAGCCTGCGCTTCAAAAGTACCACAGGGAGCTCACCTTATGAGGTACCGATTGATAGCACCAATGATTTTAAAGAGTTGCCGACAGGCTCAGGCTTTCCAAGCATAGAGCCGGGCGTGACCATGATCATGCCGCTGGACCCCGCCGTGCTGTTTCTGAATGCCAGCTACATCTGGAACATTAAAGATGATGTCAGCATACAGATTCCTGCGACTGACCAGGCTCCAAGTACACAAATAAACACCATCGATTTGGGGGATACCATTTCACTGGGCGCAGGCATGGGCTTTGCGGTGAACCCCAAATTTTCTTTCAGCATCGGCCTGAACCACAAGACCATCCTGAAATCGAAAGTGAACGGCGGATATCCTGACGATGCGAAATTACTGCAACTGGATACCATCTCTTTCGGTGCCAACTATGCCGTGAACAGAGAAACCACCATCAACGTGGGGGCGGCAGCAGGGTTAACGGCTGATGCCCCTGACTTCCAATTGACCGTCCGCATCCCTTATACCCTGAAATAACTCAGGCTTTTCACCACAAATGCCAGCCACTGCTGGCATTTTTTTCGCCTGGCCTTCCCCCCTTTCTTCCCATCCCGCTTTCCACTATGCTTAGAGCAGTTGATTCCGGACGAGCTATCGTGCCGTTTTTCCCAATGCTGCCAATAGCGCCGCCAAGTCAACAAATCATCATCATCAACATCCGAAAACAGGATCCAACTATGTCCACCACCCCTTTATCCACCGAACAAATTGACACAATTTTGCAGTACGATGCGGAAAAAAGATGTCAATACCTGCTGAAAGAAGTGACCAGTCAGGGGCAGATCTGGATTCTGACTGATGAACACGGCTGTGTCATGTTAAACAGCGAGGATGAAGACTGTGTGCCAATCTGGCCAAATCAGGAATTCGCCCAAGCCTGGGCAACCGGAGACTGGGCGGAATGCAAGCCTGAATCAATTTCAATCAATAAATGGCACAGCCGCTGGACACCCGGACTGGAAGACGACGAACTGGCGATTGTCGTATTTCCGAACCTGGATCAGGAAGGCATCATCCTGTACCCGGACGAGCTGGACGATGCGCTAAGACAGCAATCTAAAAAATCAGGTAAGCGTTAAGTAAGACAGCACTAAGCCTGAATTCACTCATCGCTTTCGCATCTCCGGCGCATGATGCCGGATATGCAAAGCTGCTACGGGGGCTTCCCTCGTTTTCCCCAATATCACTGAAGCAGGAGAACAGCATGGATACGCTGCTCAAAACCATTAAGGAATCACCCACCAGCGTTGTTTTCGACAACGTCCTGAGTGTCATTGACCAGCACTACGATTACAGGCCGACGGCGTTCAGCAATGGTCTGGGCAATGAAACACTGGCCAACGAAGCAGGCAGCAATGAAGGCTCATGCCGTATCTTCGCCTTTGCCCAGCAGCACAAACTCTCTGAACAGGAAACCCTTGCCTGTTTTGGGCATCACTATTTTGATGCTGTGCTGAATCATCCTGATGGCACCGATCATATGAACATCCGCACATTCATGAAATATGGCTGGCGCGGCATCCGCTTTGCCGGACAGCCGCTCAAGCCGAAGCATTCCGTGGCCGATTGTTCATGATCCAAACCAAAACAGGGAGCACATGGCTCCCTGTTTTGTCTCCGGATGTCTTTCAGCACCATCGCCTGACGTGCTGACAATACTCTTGATATTGCTGGCCAAATGCGTGCTTCAGAACTCTTTCCTCTGCCGCAATCTGTACATAATTCATGTAAATCGCAAATACCGGAATCATGATCAGACTGGAAATGGCTGACAGGTTCAGAAAAACCGCCACCAGTAATAGCAACAACCCCAGATAAATGGGATTTCTTGATATCCGGTACACTCCAGAAGTGACCAGCCGCGTTGTCTTGCGTGGATTGATTGCTGTTTTCGCGCGGGCAAATGCCATGATACCGGCCAACCCAAAACCCACAGCCAATAAACTGAACACCCACTCAAATACAATCTGGCCAGGAAAACTAAACTGCCATAACGGAAGATACTGAGCCAGCAAGTACATTGCAGCCAGGGTCATTAAAAACACCAAAGGGGGGGTAAGTCTGAATCTCATCTTAAATCCCTGAATCACAGTCAACAGCTTGATATGAAAAGTATAAGCACATTTAGACTGAAGCAGAAAAGATTGTTTAAAAAATGTTAAACCTCTTCACCTGTCTCACATAGCCCCCTGGAACGACGCAGAATAGCCCTGCAAAAAACGCCACCCGGCAGTGATTATCACTGACAGTCAGTCTTATCTTGGCTTACAATAGCCGCCATCGTCACTATTCGGGATATACCATGAAAATTTTTGCCGTTGAGCTGAAAGGGAAAGAAGCGAACCTTTGTCTGCTGTCACTGAAACAAGGGATGTTTTCAATTCCTGACTGCCGATCGCAGAAACTGGTGCTGAGCGATGCCTTCGACAACCAACAGATGCGCCAATTCCAGAAAAGCTTTCAAAAGCTGATCGAGGATTACCAGGTGGAGCACGTTGTCATCAAAACGCGTGAAACACGCGGAAAGCACGCGGGAAGTGCTGAAAGCTTCAAGATGGAAACGGCTATCCAGTTGATTGCCGATCTGGATGTCACTTTTATCAGCAACGCCGACATCAAAGAGAAACTGAAAAGAAACCCGCTGTCTGTGGATTTCCGCGGCACAGGACTGCGCCAGTTTCAGGAAAATGCGTTTGTAGCCGGTTATGCCTTTTTAAGTAAGTAAAACAACAGGGAGCCGTCTGGCTCCCTGTTCATTTCTGATGTTGCTCAGGCCTGAGCATCGAGGCTGAACCCTTTTAATGGCCTGATCACCTCTTCTAACCCTTCAATTTTCATCTCAAGTGTTAGTGCCAGCAACCGGCCAAGTTCCCCGTCCGGAAAACCCTGCTTCGCAAACCACAGCAAATAGGGTTCTGGTAAATCAATGAGTACCCGACCACTGTATTTGCCGAAAGGCATTTTCATATTGGCCAGCCTGACCAAATCACGTTTATCAAACATGGATATGTACCGCTTCGTACTCACTTATCTTGCTGAACCCGGTGTCAGTCTGCTGCTTTCCAGCATACGCTGACCAACGCTTGCTCACGACAGCTTAATGCCCCCATAAATTCTTGCCCGGCTTGAACCTGACCCACCCCTTTGGGCGTCCCGGTCATCACCACATCGCCATCTTCAAGCGGTATGACTTTCTGCACTTCAGCCAGGATAACTGCCGGTGAGTAAAGCATAAGGCTCGTATCCCCTTTCTGAATCAGGGTGCCATCAATGTGTAGCGACAAGCCAAGCGGGGCGTCAGAATCAGGCAACGCAACGAATTCACTGAACAGGGCGGCGCCTTCGAACACCTTACTGCGTTCCCACGGTAAACCTTTGTCTTTCAGTTTAGACTGCAGATCACGCTTGGTGAGATCCAATCCCAGCGCTGCCGCGCTGAACCGGCCACCATGATAGAGATACGCGATTTCGGCTTCATAATGCAGCACTTCACCACCGTGGGTGGCGTGTAATTCAGTCCCAATCGCCGTGTTAGGTTTCATGAAAATAACCATTTCCTCGGGTATTTCATTCCCTAACTCTTCAATATGGGCGACATAATTTCGGCCGATACAAATCACTTTACCCGGCTGAACTGGTTTGCCATTGACTGTCACGCTCTTCATAACCACTCCCTGTATTCACTGTGAATATGGCAAGAGCATAATGAGCGTGACCGTCAAGGTCAAAAAATTCAGCGGGTTATTATGACTCAGGTACGAATGCCAGATTCACAAAGACAGGAACACTTGGCAGTATGCCATTCAAATTCGCGACTTCCTGCAGCGCGGTAATTCCCTTTTCTAAGCCGAAAGCTTTCGCATCAATGACAATCGGGCTCTGGCTGCTGACCATCAGTGTGTCGTCAACCAGGCGTGTAATCCGTAAGTCCGCATTAACCGGATTAATCGCCCCATGAAGGTTGAGCTTCAGGGAGACTTGCTGCGTCAGTGTTTCTCCCGGTTTCAGATCCGACAGCCCGGTTACATCGACCTCGCCTTCCAGCATCGCTTTAGGAAAATCAGCCACGTTGAACAGCATCGATTTCATACGTTCATCACGAATTGGGATTTGTGTGTCCACACTGGATAAATCCAGCATCACCTGCACCTTACCCTGATCCGTGATAGAGCCTTCAAATTCTTTAAATGAATGCTGCTCAATCACACTGTTATTTTTTACGGATAAAAATCGCAGTTGCGATTGGCTGTTATCCAGTTTCCAGGCTGCTGATGCGCAGAGAGGAAACACCGCCAGAGCGACAAAAACCATGTTGCGAACTGATAAAGCCATAACTATCTCCAGAAATACGATGACATGGATATAATCATAGGCAGTTTCTGTCTGTTTGGCGTGTAAAATAACTGTGAAGTTGCCATTTATCGAGCGAATTCACTTTCTGTGTTGTTAAATCGAATCAATGAGTTGCTTGTAGTACAACACCGAAGTCACACTGCCTTAGTTACCGTCAGCAGCTCATCACGGATACATTGAAGTAAAAACAGCTCGCGCTCAACAGACAGCCCTTTTTTCTCACTTTTAGCGATCGTTTCCTGGTTGTGCGCAATCGCCTCATGGATATTGATCCAGACCGGCTTCATACCATTTTGGATTTCATAGCTTTCCAGTTGCGTGTCGCCTAACTGACTGTCGATACGGCAGGTGAAGCAGAATGATTTCATATGCATGATATCAAAGTCCGGTTTGTACCAGGGCCGATACTCTTCATAAAGGCCAAAAGGGACAATGTCACGGATATGACGGGCGCCGGTTTCCTCCTGAAGCTCACGGATCAGCCCGGCTTCAATCTCTTCCCCTTCATCAATACCGCCACCGGGTAAGGTGTAGTCGTGATACCTTGCGGTGTACAGCATCAGAATCTTGTCGCCATCGAGAATAATTGCCCTGGCTGCTTCGCGGTAAAACACCGAACCACTGAAGTCAGAGATATCAGGGTGAACCGTACGCTTAAGAAGCCGCATAAAACGTTACTCTTGAGATAAAAAAACGGGTCGGCATTGTAACCGACCCGCTGACAATTTTCAGTTACTGCTACCAATTAAAGATCGAACGAATAATGGTAGAGACTTTATTTTCACAGCCCTGAGACTGACGGCCGTCTTTATCCCAGACAGGCAATTGCACCTGGCCGATACAAGCCTGCGTCAGGCCACCTTGCTGGTTCACCTGGTAGGCCACATCCGTAATCTTCTCAGGTTCCTGCAACTTGACCGGTTCAGGATCGCGACGCTGTATATAATCCGCATACAGACGCAGCGGACCTGACGATCCGGTCAGCTTGACATTTTTATTGTCATCCCGGCCCATCCACACAGTCACAACTTCACGACCATCAACGCCGACATACCAGGAATCGCGGCCTTCATCAGACGTACCGGTTTTTCCGGCCAGCTTCAATGACGGCAGGATAGAGTCCAGATAACGGGCTGTGCCTTCAGAGACCACTTTCTGCATGGCATACATGGTCAGCCAGGCCGACTGTTTAGAGACCACTTGTTTCGCCGTCGGCAGTGCCTGATAAATCATCTCACCATCGCGATCGGTCACCGCACTCAAAGCCGTGAGTTCGCTGCGGCGACCTTCATTGGCAATGGTCTGGTACATTTGCGTCACTTCATACGGCGACAGCGTAAAAGCACCCAGCAAAATGGCCGGCACCTGAGGGATCTGACCACGATCAACGCCGAGATCCACTAAGGTATCTACCACATTATCCAAGCCGACTGACATCCCCAGATTCACTGTCGGGATGTTGTATGAACGTGCCAGGGCCTGAACCAAAGGCACTTCACCGCGAAACTGGCGATCATAATTGCGTGGCGACCAGGTTTTTCCTTTTTCATCAGTCAGCGTCAGCGGTTTGTCATCCAGATTGCTGGCCAGGCTGAAGCGCTCCGGCCGTGCCAGTGCCGACAAATAAACCGCTGGTTTCACGACAGAGCCTATCTGACGTCGGGCATCAAGCGCGCGGTTGAATCCATCAAACTCCGGACGGCTGCCACCGACCATGGCGCGGATTTCACCGGTCTGGCGATCGGCAACCACCACTGCGGTTTCAAGCTGTTTGCCGTGCTGCTTTTTGAGCGCCACCATTTTTTCGCGTACCACGCTCTCGGCACTGGCCTGAGAAATCGGATCCAGCGTGGTATAAACACGCAAACCCAGACCAGGCTGATAACCCTGGCTGACGCGTTTGTTCAGCTCTTGCTTCAACAAACTGAAGAAAGCAGGCTGTCGGCTTGCGACATGGCCTTTAGGCTGTAAATCCAAATCTTGTTTGATGGCTTTCTTGTACGTCTCATCATCAATCTTCTGAGTGTCACGCAGCAGGCTGAGCACCAGATCCCGGCGTTCTTTCGCACGCTCCGGATAACGCCAGGGGTTATAGTAAGACGGCCCTTTCACCATACCGACCAGGAGCGCCTGTTGATCAATACGCAGCTCAGACAATGGCAGACCGAAATAGAAACGCGATCCAAGCGCAAATCCGTGCACCGCATCCGAGCCACTTTGCGCCAGATAAACCTGATTTAAGTACGCATCAAGAATTTCGTCTTTGTTATAGCGGTAATCAATGATCAACGCCATGTAAGCTTCTTTAAACTTCCGCCACAGGCTGCGCTCACTGGATAAAAACAGGTTTTTCGCCAACTGCTGTGTCAGGGTACTGCCGCCCTGAACCGTCCGTCCCGCTTTCATGTTTGCCAGAAACGCGCGTCCGATGGCAATCACAGACACACCGTCATGGGTATAAAAATCACGGTCTTCTGTTGCGAGCAGTGCATCAATCAGGGTTGAAGGCAGCTCTGACTTCGGCTTGTACAGACGCAACTCATTGGAGTCCGTTTCCAGCATACCGAGCATTTGCGGCTCAACAGAAAAAATACCGTATTCCCGGTGCGTATTCGCATCGACAACACGCTTCACCGAACCGTAATTAAATTCCGCAATCACATGACGTGCTTGCTGCGGACCACTGCGTGACTGGAAAGGGCGACGAATAAATTCCACTTTCAAACGACTGGTACTGTATTCCCCCACCCGCGTCGGTTTGCTGACCTTACGGTAGTTCAGGGCTTTCAGTTCCTTCACCAAATCCTCGTAGCGCACCTGTGCTCCAGGTTCCAGCACCAGTTCCCGGGCATAGACCACAGAGGGTAACTGCCAGAGCTGGCCGGCAAATTTTTCCGCTATCTGATTATTCAGCGTCCAGCCCAGTCCCCCCAGGGCCGCCAGACCACTGAATACAATAAGGACAAGCAGAATTTTCCACTTACTACGACGTGGCGGCTCGCCCCCATCAGAATTCTTACCCGGTAGATATCGGGCTGAAGTATGGGCAGATTGTTGTTCAGACTCTGTCATGACCTTCATCTTCGTTCGCAGCTGAATATGCACATTCAGCATAATTAGATTACTTTGTGGCATGCAAGATAGCTAAATTTTGCTCATTTTTTGTCAATCCTGTGTCAACTAAATGGCGCCAGACCGCGTCTGTAAAGGGTTTCAGCGCTGTAACCGAATGACAGCGGTAGTATTTCTTCACATCATCACGCAAAATACGGGCCATTCGAAATTGCAGCCTTACCGGAGAAAGAGAGCAATGCAACGGGATTACACATTTAACTGTCTGCTCACTATGCCCCGCCACGAATTGGAAGAGTTCAGCCAGCGTATCCTCAGCCGTATGGTGCCTGAAGACGTCATGGAAGAATTGTTTACCTTTGAGCCAGAGGAAACCCAGACGGCTGATCGCCTGCGTGCTGCGCAATTTGATGCCATGCTCAGAATGTCGGCAATAGCCTTAGGAGAAGTCTCTTCCGCCTTTTCCGGCTCGGAGCAGGCGAAACAAAATACCGAAAGAATGACACGGCTACTGCTCTGGCATTTTTATGCCATGGCTTTCCAGATGGAAGAAGTTGTCACGCTTGAACAGCATTGTCAGGAAGTTGAAAAACTGCTGAAGAACGCGCCGTCAGATACCTTCGGCTGGATTACGTCGCTGACGGAGCTGCTGCACCGTTATGCCAGCCTGAGCGGTCACGCGTCAGATTCATAACCTGCCAGGCCAACCCTTGGCGTCAGCAGCAAGCAACGTTGCACCTGACCGTGCCCGCAGATATCAATAAACAAACGCCAGCGGCAAAGCTGGCGTTCTTCTGTTCAGGCAACCACCAGTTATGACCTGTCGGTCAGACCTGTCAGACTGTTCTGATGACGCTGTACCAGTTCATCCATGCTGCTCTGCGCACGCTGATAGGCATGTTCCAGGGTGTCGACCTGATCAATGACCTCAACCACCTCGTAGTAGCATTTCAGCTTAGGCTCTGTGCCTGAAGGGCGCACGACCACCCGGGAATCGTCTTCCAGGAAATAAATCAGCACATCACTGGCCGGCAAATCGATCGTCTCAACGGAGCCATCCGCCTTGTAGCGTGTCGAAGATTTCAGATCATCAATCCGCACAACATTACGCCCGGCAATTTCTTCCGGCGGTTGTTGACGCAGAGCGTCACCAATTGGCGGCGAGTTTGGTGACAGAGCAATACTGACCTGTGAATTAAGATACAGACCGTGCTCGCGATAAATCGCTTCCAGCTGATCCCACACAGTACGACCTTGCGAAGCCAGCTCAGCCGTCATTTGCGCAAACGCCAGCATGGCCGATAAACCATCTTTATCCCATACCATGTTGCCCACGGTATAACCGAGCGCTTCTTCATACGCAAACAGGAAACAACTGTCTTCACGCTGTTTCTCCATCGCGATATTCGTCAGCCATTTAAAACCGGTCAGTGTCTGGTAGTAATCCGCACCGACGCGCGACGCTACTTTTTGCAACAGGCTGGAAGAGACAATCGTGGTACCGACAAGGCTGGTTCCAGGGTTCGCTCTGGTCAGCAAATAATGCCCCAGCAAGACACCGACCTGATCGCCGGTCAGCATTTTATACTGCCCTTCAGGGGTGCGAACCGCCACCGCAAAACGGTCGGCATCCGGGTCGTTCGCGCATGCCAGGATCGCCTGGTGTTTCTCCGCTTCCGCAATCACCAGATCCATGGCGCCCGGCTCTTCAGGGTTCGGAAAATTCACCGTGGGGAAGGTTCCGTCCGGTTCTCGCTGCGCGGCGACACTGTACACTTTGGTAAATCCGGCGTCGGCCAGAAGAGTCTCTGCCATTTGTGCACCCACACCATGCATCGCAGTGTAAGCAATGCTGATCGGATCGGGTTTGGCATAATTTTGCAGTAAGGCACTTTGTCTAATGGATTCTCTGTAATCGTTATAAAACTCATCATCCAGCCAAACCAGTAACCCCTGGTTCCCGGCTTCATTGAGATCCATCAGTTCAAGCGGTTCAATCGCCGCTTGGTCAATGGCTGCAGCAATCCCTTTATCATGAGGGGGAATGATCTGTGCCCCATTGCTCCAGTACACTTTAAACCCGTTATAGGCCGGTGGGTTGTGGCTGGCTGTAACCACAATACCCGCAGCGGCCTTTAAGGCTGTGACACCATAAGCCACCAACGGGGTGGGCGCGACCGTCACTGTCAGGTAAACCTTGATGCCCTGCGCTGTTAAAACAGAAGCAGCATCATGGGCAAAGGTTTTTGAATCTGGCCGGCCATCATACCCAATCACGACGCCTTGTGATTTCGCCTGCGGCACGGTTTGCTGTAAATACTGTCCCAGACCGGTCGCGGTTTCCTGAATTACCAGCCTGTTCATCCGGTTAGGGCCTGCCCCCACGATGCCCCTTAAACCCGCGGTACCAAACGCGAGGCGACCAGAGAATCGCTCGGTCAGTTCCTGCTCATTACCGGCATCAATCAGGTTCTGTAGCTCATCCCGGGTGGCAGGATCGGGATCTCTTTCTAACCAGCGTGTTATCAACTCTTTCATTCTCTGTCTTCCTAAATAGCAGGGTCTGAAAACAAAATATCACAAATGATAGTTATTCGCATTTTAAGTGCTCATCCTGTGCGTGATTGCGCGAATTTCATACCGTCCCGACATCAAAAGGCACATCGTTATAGCGAAAAATGACCAGGCTGATCGTCGGAATGGTTTCACTCTGTCTGACAAGTATAGAGGGATACACAGCGGATGGGGGCAGATTCAAATGAATGATAAAAAAGAAAAAAGCGGCAGCCTTGATGGCATACCGCTTTGCTTGGAGAAATCGCTTTTGCTGGCGCTTAGCGCTGGAACGGGTATACCGACCCCAGAGCCAGAATCTGAGTCAGTTCATCCAGGGCAGCACGGGATTCATCCAGTAACTGAGGATCTGCCAGATCGGCTTCAACCATCTGATCACGATAGTGCTTATCAACCCACTGATTCAGGCGGCCATATAAGCCATCATTCATCAAGGTTGAAGGGTTCACGGCACGCACTTCTTGTTCATTCAGCACGACACGCAAACGCAAACACGCCGGACCACCGCCGTTGGCCATGCTTTGTTTCAGGTCAAACACTTTCACCTGATCAATACCGCGCTTGTCAGCCATCAGTTGTTCAACGTAACGCCACACATTCTCGTTTTTGCGACATTCTTCTGGCAGAACCAACAGCGTTTCACCGTTCGGGGTTTCGATCAGCTGTGAGTTAAACAGGTAGCTGGTGACAGCGTCGTCAACAGACACAGCACTGGTAGGAACTTCAATAATGTTGAAGCCTTCGCCCATTTTCTCTTTCAGAGAACGGTAAGTGCCCTGCTGATCCAAAAACGCCTGCTGGTGGCAGAACAGGATATTTTTATTACCCACCGCGATGACATCGTTGTGGAAAACGCCCTGATCAATCACATCCGGATTTTGCTGCGCTATCACGACTTTTGCCGGATCCAGCTGATGCAAACGGGCAACCGCTTCGCACGCTTCAAACGTATGGCGGGCCGGGAACACTTTCGGTGCCGGGTGGCGAGTATCAAAGGCATAGCGACCGAAGACAAAAAATTCAACACCTTGCTCGCCGTACTCGTTGCAGAAACGGGTGTGGTTCGCCGCACCTTCATCGCCAAAGTGCTCTACCGCTGGCAGTGCAGAGTGGTGAGAAAAGTATTCAGGATCGGCAAAGGTGCTGCGCAAAATACGGCCAGTCACTTCATGTTCAATAGAACGGTGAAATTTGTTGGTCAGGTTTGCCGGTGTAAAATGGATCTTGCCGTCAGCAGTATCAGCCGAGGGCGACACAGTCGCGGCATTCGCGGTCCACATACTGGAGGCAGAACAACATGCGGCCAGCACTTTCGGTGCTTGTTTCGCAGCCTGTTCAATAATAGATTTGTCGCTGCCTGTGAAACCCAGACGGCGCAGAGTGTGGACGTCTGGACGCTCTTGCGGTGCCAGCACACCCTGCAACATTCCCATGTCGGCCAGGGCCTTCATTTTGTCCAGGCCTTGCTTGGCTGCTTGTTTCGGATTAGATGGTGCCGCCTGATTCTTAGCAGACGCAACATTACCATACGACAGACCACTGTAGTTGTGCGTAGGCCCTACCAATCCGTCAAAATTCGCTTCACGTGCTTTCATAGACTTTCCATCTCAGTTTATCTCGGGCTAAAGATAACAAAGCTTTTACATTAGCAACAAGATCCAGATAAATGTCTAACCAAATGTTATAAATTAGATATTATCACCAATTTGCAGCATGGCTATTCATCGCACCCTGGTGCGATTTCACGTTGCACTGACTCCCGCTGATAGCCGCTTTGCGGCGAACCCGCAAACGAATCTCTGGTTGCTTGTTATCTGGCGGAAAGGAAACACATTCAGACAAAATCGGGTGTACAGTCTTTCGCCTGTTTCAACCTCCCTTCTCTGACCTGTTCCCCTCAGGCGACAGCCGTTTTCACGCACGCGATACGCCACGCTGATACAAAAACACACGGGCTGCCGTTCATTATTTTAAAAGCATAGACTGTCTGAAGCAGAACAAGCTTCAACTGCAATTCATCCAGATGAAGCCAGAATAAACCCGCTCAGATGACTGCATACTGAATACATAATTACGCACTTTTCACTGGTGAAAAGTGCGATATTTTTCTTATTCTTTCTTTTGATTTTGTGTGGCCGATCAGGTTTATCCGCCCGAATCATCACCAAGGTGGCGGCTATCCAAGGTGCAAATGCTACGCCAGAGCGGCCGGTCAGTGTGCTAAGGATTTGGAAAAGACATTGATAATGAGCGTGCCGGCCAGGATCATTGCAATCCCCAGCAGAGCAAACAGATCCAGCTTTTGGCCGTACCACAACCAACTGATCAGGGCGACCAGAACGATCCCTGCCCCGCACCAAATGGCATAGGCGACGCCAATTGGCACAACTTTTACCGTCACGGAAAGCAAAAAGAATGCAGCACCATACCCGGTTAATACAATCAGGGTCGGCACAAGCTGAGTAAATTGCTGCGTTTTAGGCAGCATAGAAGTCGCGATCACCTCACAGACGATCGCCATAAATAAGGCCAGCATAGGCGGCAACGCAGAAATCACATGTAGCATGATCGACTCGCTTTCATAAAAATCGGCCCATTCTACACATGAATTACCTGCGTTCCACGGTCTTACAAAAAAATCTTTTGCCAGACAGGTACTGACCGCTCAGTGACGACACAGGTGTCGCTAACTTTCCCATTCCACCACATGGCCATCGTCATACACACCGTCACTGTAAGCCGGCGTGTAGTTGATAAAAATGTTGTTCTGCGCGACAGGTAAAGTTCGTGACAGACTGGTTGCTATCAGCTCCAGCATGGCTGCAATTTGTGCTTCAGTGTTGAAATTAGGCGCAACCATATCAACAAGAACGGGGTGTGAGTTTGATGGCTGCTGGTTTGCCAGTTGCCCGCCGTGCACGAAATGGCCGGCGGGTATGTATTCCCACACAATCATGATGTGTTGCTGGGGAATCTGAGTGGCGTCTGCAATGGCCTGGGATAAAATACTTAAAGCAACATTGACTTCAACATCACCTGCGAAGGGTAAAGATTTGATACGAATCAGCGGCATATATCCCCCGGTTTCTCATGAGCCAGTCGGAAACCGGCCAGCCGTGAAGGTTCAAAAAAAGCCAAATATACAGTCGGTTAGATGACACATAGATTCGGTGTTTTCTTTTTAAGCCTAGTGAGATCACCTCAATAAAAGAGAATCACAAATGAGACGGAAAGATAAAAAAGTACCAAACTGCTGAACAAGCTGCGTCCTTAGCGGTTTGGCTTATTCTTTTGCTGGTGAAGCCGTTCCTCCAGTGAGCACGGATTCACGAGTCTTTCCTCACAAGTATAAGGCTCGATATGGATCACCACATCAATCACATTATCCATCTGTGTGATAATCGTCGTCTTGAAGCGCTCACTGATCCCATGGGCATGCTCAATCGTCATCTCCGGATCCACCAGAATATGGCAATCCAGTAATAAGCTCCCCCCTGTCTGGCGGCTGCGGATGGCATGAATTTCCCGTATATCTCCGTCTTCTTCTGCCAGTTGAACCAAGCGCTTTTCGACCTCCTCACTGCCCCGGGCATCAGTCAGCTCTTTCAAAGCAGGCCAGATAATCTCAAAGGCGGCCTTCAGGATCATCCCGGTCACCAGTAATGCCGCAATTTGGTCCAGATATTTCAGGGAAGGAAAAATGGCATTGGCGATCACAGCAACGGCAACAGGAACAGAGCTGAGCGCATCACTGCGATGGTGCCAGGCATTGGCTCTTAACGCCCCGCTTTGAATGTGTTTTGCTTTTTGCATTGTCCAGCGGTACAGGAGTTCTTTCATCACAATCGCAGCAACAGCAGCATAAAATGCCAGCATTCCCGGGGCCGGCGGCGCAGTGTCGCTGAGCGTTTCTATCGAATCCCAGCCCATCCCTATCCCAACCAGAGCCAGCATCAAGCCGATGAAAACATTTGCCAGCGTTTCAAATTTGCCATGACCATAAGGATGATTACTGTCCGCAGGCGCCATCCAGTAACGGGAGCCGAACAAAATGACGGCATCTGTGATCAAATCTGAAAAGCTGTGAACACCGTCCGCCACTAATGCCTGACTGCCCGCAACCTTACCGACTCCGATTTTCACAACCGCCAGAAAAACATTCAGAATTGCACCGACCAGGGTCACGGTGCGAATGGTTTTTCCCTTCACGCTGTCTTGGTCTGATGCTTCAGGCATACTCATTTCTGCTGCTCACTCTCTTATCCTTCAATTGATTTTTCATTGTCAGTTCCGCCCTTTACAGCCCCCTGGCTCATGACGGCGCGTTCATAACAATAGCAGTCGACCAGATGATCATTCACCATGCCGACTGCCTGCATTAAGGCATAACAAATGGTTTCACCGACAAACTTAAAGCCTCGCTTTTTGAGAAACTTGCTCATAGCTTTTGACGCCTCGCTACTCGCAGGCACCTGATCCATACTCTCCCAGCGATGATTGATCGGTACACCGCCCACAAACTGCCACAATGCAGCCGACAAACTGCCAAACTCTTGCTGTAACGCCAACGCAGCTCTCGCGTTAGAAAAAACGGAATTGACCTTGCCTCTGTGCCTGATAATGTCAAACCCGGTCAGGATCGTTTCCGCTTCTTGATCACCCCACTCTGCCAGTTGCTTCAAATCATAACCAGCAAAGGCTTGCCGATATGCCTCACGACGTTTCAGTATGGTGTACCAGCTTAATCCGGCCTGTGCACCTTCCAGCGTGATAAATTCAAACAAGACAGTATCATCGGTGACGACTTGCCCCCACTCAGTATCATGGTATTCACGTTCCAGAGGCTGATGCATCGCCCATGCACATACTTTCGGTTCTTCGGCCATCAAATATACCTTTTAGAAATATAAATAAACATGTGTTCAAAACAACACTTAAAATATAACCATTTTTCATCCAAACATCGCACGCTTTAATCAATGTTATGGTTTGATTACTGAATCAAAAAAAACGATATTTCTTAGCAAGATATGTTTAAAAAACACTTAATAAGAAACACTGTACATATTGGTTTCTATACCCATGCCAAAATAACGCACTAAAATTTCACAAAAATATCGCTTAAGTCACAATATCAAAGAAATCCCATCAAAGAATTTGAATTTCATTGTGGGTATTTCATAATAGTCGCGTCAATATTCATATATTGGCTCGACAATAAGGACTGGAAATGAAACACATCGTTGATTTCATCGAGCAACTTGAAAGAGACGAACACTCTTTCACCATTTGGGTGTATGCCCGGAATGGAAAATTTAGTCCATTTGCCGATAAAGGAAAAACATCGACAACGAAAGCACTTCAGAAAGCAATCGATCAGAATTTACAAGTGGTTGTAGAACTGCAGACACCAGCAGAACACAGCAGTTACTTAATTCTGACTGAAGTACACATCGTTGTACCGGTGCTGTTCCACCAAGGACAAGTCCATTCAATGGGTAAATCCTTAGCGGCATAAACGCACCAGGATTGTGGAAAAACAAAAAGAAGAACTTGGGCTAGGTTTATTTCTTATCCACATTCCCGATGCGTTCTAAAACAGACCGAAAGGTCTGTTTTTTTATCACATATCTAACCAAACAGTAAGATATATATTTTACTCAGACAAAAAACTTAGGTAATAAGTTTATTACTAACAATTAACAACAAAAACAATGAATATAATTCATTGTTTTACTGCCTGAGATTGGAAACACTGAACGATTTCAGTTATTTCCCCACCCCATAAATTAGTAGCTATTTTCTGTCGTGACTTTCGGTTCACCTGCCAGGATCTGGCTGCTTTGCATGAGTCGACGCTGTCCACTATCACAAGCCGTTTTACCGTCATCCCAGCCTTCATTAAAACGGGTATCTGAATTATTCAGCGCAATATCTTTCATATATTCAGTATCAACAACACCTTTGAGGCTTAAGGCACTTTCACAGCCCTGGTTATATCCAAAATGATAAATGCTGTCGTAAGGTTCGTCATTCACATAAGCCTTAGGAAAGAGTGTGTACTCACCTACGCCGTATTCTGAATCCATGCTGGTGCAACCCGCCAATACCCATGCCCCTAACAATAGTAGAGATAATTTTTTCATGGCCTTTCTCCTTGTCGTTCAGCCACAAGTGACCCAAACAGGTCATATGACTAAATTCTAGCCTATTTCAGAAACTTACCTAAAAATGTGTTCGTATTTATCAATAGCCAGAAACAGAAAAGGCCACTTCAAGTGGCCTGTCATCATGAAAACCGGTCAGCTTACTCCGCCGTCAGTACGGCATTCAGCCTTTCGAATCCTTTTTCCAGATCCCGAATCAGATCGTCACAATCTTCTAACCCGATATGAAGCCGTAAAATTGGACCCGCAAAGTGTTTCTTCTTCGCAGTACGTAGTTTATTCACATCTTCACTGGCCAGAATCAGGCTTTCGAAGCCTCCCCAGGAATACCCCATGCTGAAATGTTCCATGCCATCAAGCAACGCTGTCAGTGCTTCCGTGTTGCCCCGGTTCAGGACCACGGAGAACAAGCCGTTGCAGCCTTTAAAATCCCGGAGATAAAACTCGTGCCCTTCGCAGCTCGGCAGTGCCGGATGGCGGACATGATCCACTTCGGGTCGCTCAGCCAGCCAGCGGGCCACTTTCAGACTGTTCTCCTGATGCTGGCGCAGACGCACGCCTAAAGTACGCAGCCCCCGCATCGCCAGATACACGTCATCAGGGGACGTACACTGTCCCATCAGATAGCTGTGTTCGCGTAACTGATCCCAGCAACGTTCATTGGCCGTTGCCGTGCCTAACATGACATCCGAGTGCCCGACGATATACTTGGTCGCGGCCTGAATAGAAATATCAACCCCATGTTCAAACGGCTGAAAATTGATCGGAGAAGCCCAGGTATTATCCAGCATGACAACAATATCGCTTTCATGTGCAATGCGTGCCAGCGTGGGAACGTCCTGCACTTCCATGGTGATAGAGCAAGGCGATTCCAAAAACAAGACCGTGGTATTCGGGCGGATTAAGTCCCGGATTTCTTCACCAATCATAGGGTCATAATAAGTTGTTTCGACCCCCATTTTTGCGAGTACCTTGTCGCAAAAATCCCGGGTTGGCTCATAAGCGCCGTCCACCATCAGAATATGATCGCCGGTTTTGACAAATGACAGAATGGCATTAGAAATCGCAGCTGTGCCGCAAGGGTATAACGCGCAACCCACCCCGCCTTCCAGCTCAACCATGGCATCCTGAAAAGCAAAGTGCGTATTGGTGCCGCGGCGGCCATAAAAAAGCGCTTTGTTTGCCCTGTTGGCGGTCGCGTGTTTCATCTCTTCGACGGAATCAAACACTATGGTGGAGGCGCGGCTGACCGGGGGGTTCACGAGTTGCTGAGTCCACTTTTTCGAGCGGCCGGCGGTGATGATTTTGGTATCTAATGCTTTTTTATCTGCCATGCTGTTCCCAATGCCTGTCATTCGTCCATCTAACTGATAAAGCCATTGCATTCGCAATGGCTTCTTACATCACATGACGTTATCACACTTACCTTATGTTTGGGTACAGCACAGCGACTGTGACAGTTATCTTATTGCTGCATAAGATATATCATTCGCGATAGGCGCTGGCGCAGTCTGCGGACGCGGCTGAGATTTAGGTTGTGGCATCACCACGGCCTCTGGATCCACCATCTCGAGATGAGCCCGGTAATTCAGGCACTCACGCATCACCTCTTGTTCATCTGCCACTTTCGCGGTTAATACTGTCAGTAACACCGCTTTATAAGCAAAGTGACGATGTAACGCGATAGCCAGATTAGCTGAGCAAGGTTTGTCACCTAACGGACGCAGAACCTGAAGGGCCTGGCGTTTCGGGTAAAGCTGAAAAACATTATGGTTGATGCCATTGGCTTCCCGGATCTGGTTTCTGATCTCGCATCGCGACACCGGACTGTAATAGCCGTAGTCTTCTTCGCCAGCCACACGTTTGAGATAGGCATGATGCAGATGGGTCATGGTGCCATGCAGGGCCGGCAGACTGAGAAAGATGATATCTTCATAGTCTTCACCCAGGGTTTGAAAAATTCCCCGCGTTTGCGGCACAAAACCATGATTGAGCAAGCAGGTGATCGATTTCAGTCCCGCCATATATTGCGTGAGCACCGCTAGCATCGCCGTATACAGTTCCGGCGGTTCAGTAATATTTTCGCGGATATTTTCATGAAGTGTCTGAAGCTTATACTCCAGAAACTGTACAATCTGATGGTTCAGCTTCATCTCTGCGTCATACATAGCGCCGCCCCCATTTCGTTATTGTCCGGATCAACCCGATCCGTGATACGCCACATTGCTTTGCAGGTCGTCCACTTCCTGTCAAACCTCAAAATCACGACAAGAATGTGATCTTTGTCATGCAAATAGAGTGCCGGGTCACTACTGCGTGAGGACACGGCAGTGCAGCCTAGGTGGTGTAAACTTTTGTGACTTGCATCGCATTTTGCAAGGCGAAATGCAAAACGCTGACCGGAAAAGAAGATGAGAGAGACAGCAAGGCTGCCACCATGAATCTCCCGATCAGGGGATCAAGAGAAATGGCGACACTGACTGCCTCAGACAAAGATTGAGCACCACGTCAGTGTCAATAATGCTGACACAGTAAAACCGTCTCTTCAGGAACAGTGAACAAAAAAAGCGCCGGTAAACCAGCGCTTAATATGTGTTCTTTGCCAACAGACGTGTTTTTTAGAATCAATCAATGTGTTTAATTTTCAAACAGGCGATCTGTTTTGGCGGCACAGATAAAGTCGTTTTTATGAAGCCCTTTAATTGAATGGCTCCACCAGTTGACTGTCACTTTACCCCACTCAAGCGTAATGGTCGGATGATGAAATTCTTCTTCAGCCATCTCTGCCACCTGATTGGCAAATGCCCAGGCCAGCTTAAAATTCTTAAACTTATACGCCCTTTCCAGCTGCTTGATTCCCTCAACATTGAGCACCTCCCACTCTGGGATGGCTTTTGTCAGCTCAACCATTTCATGGTCTGTGACCATAGGGGCGTCAATTTGACAGGCTTCACACTTCAATTCAGTTAAATCAGACATATTCCCCAACTTGCTCCTTGTTCTTCGGTGGGTACAAAGGTGCATGCAGACCCAAAGACTGGGCCTGATGCACCATACTCATGATGTCTTGATGGGCCAGCTCAAACAGTTGCTGTATACCATCAATCTCAAAATAAATCGGCTGCATGATGTCAATCCGATAAGGGGTGCGTAACACATCAACCGGATCAAATGCTTTGTAAACCGGTTTGTCGCTGGTCATGGCATATTCAGTTTCACCCGGAGAAGACAGAATACCGCCACCGTAAATCCGGCGCTCACCGTGCTGGCGAATCAGGCCAAACTCAACGGTAAACCAGTACAAACGCGCAAGATAAACCCGCTCCTCCTTGGACGCAGCGAAGCCTAAACGGCCATAGGTATGGGTAAATTCTGCAAAAGCCGGATGGGTCAGCATGGCACAGTGGCCAAACACTTCATGGAAAAAATCAGGTTCCTGCAGGTAATCGAATTCTTCCCGGCTGCGCAGGAATGTCGCCACCGGAAACTGTTTATTGGCCAGCAGTTTAAAGAAACGGTCGAAATTAATCAGCGCCGGCACTTCAACACACTGCCAGCCTGTACTTTTCATCAGCACCTGATTCACTTCAGCCAGTTGCGGTACGCGATCGACAGGCAGATTCAACAGTTCCAGCCCTTGAATATATTCATCACAGGCCCGGCCTTGAATGCAGCCAAGCTGTCTTGTCACCAGATCATGCCAGATCTGGTGCTCATCGTCAGACCAGTGAATAAAGCCGTTTTCATCCGGCTGTTTCGATACATACTTTGTCGCTTTGCCCATAAAACAACCTTCTATGTCTCTCTGCCTTACCTTGGCAATCATCAGCTCAACGGTCTGTTTCTCCGGCTCATGCATGGCTGAGCTGCGAATAAACAACAGATAAGTCTGGAGCTGTCCCTTCTCGTTTAAGGGTAGGCGTTTTAGGGATCGCAATGGAACCATCTGAGTGGAATCGCACAATGGCTTCGGTGTAACAATAATTTTACATACCCCGCATTGCTGAGCATCTGTCAGACCAGATTGAAAAAACGAAGCAGAGCACTGACTTAGACCATCAATAAGAACATACAGTTATGTAAAAAAAACCGCACACTTTGCAAAAGTGAATATTGGTAAAGGGGTTGCTTGTTAACTCGCTCTCAACCAGAGTTAAAGCAGAAGGTTAACACGATGTTAAGCCAGATCAGCCGGGACACAACCATCAGAGTGAACCGGGCGTCTGGCACACAAGGATAGAGACAGTGGGTTTGTCGCTGCTGACAAACGCAGGCTGTCATCGTCAATGAGGACCCAAAGATGCGTCACTGGTTTCAATTTCCGATTATCGAAGGTAAAGCCTCACGTCAGGCCCACTGTGACTTGCCGGAAGGTACGTATGAACGCGAATGCGGTAAAGAAGGCTTCTTTGGCCCTGCAAGCCACATGTATCACAGCAATCCGCCGACGGGCTGGGTGGAATGGGACGGCCCCTTGCGCCCCCGCGCCATCGATACCACCCGTCTTGAGCAGCCTGGTGAATCGCCCTGGGATGCATCATTAGTGCTGTACAACAACCAGCTGAAACTCAGAGTCTGGAATACCACTCAAAGCATGAACCATCTGGTTCGCAATGGTGATGGCGATGAAGTACTTTTCATTCATCAGGGCAGCGGTCAGCTGTATTGTGATTATGGCCACCTGGCCTTCACCGAAGGCGACTACATCACCATTCCCCGTGCGACCAGCTGGCGCATTGAGGTCGAAGAGCCGGTGTCGATGTTACTGATTGAAGCCACCAACAGTGGTTATCAGATGCCGGATCGCGGTCTGGCAGGCCAGCATGCTGTGTATGACCCGGCAGTGCTGGAATACGCCCGTATCGACGACGCCTTTCTGGCTCAGCAAAATAATGATCAGCGCTGGCAGGTCAAACTGAAAGCCCGCGATCAGATGAATACCATCACCTACCCGTACAACCCGCTTGATGCGCAGGGCTGGAAAGGGAACCTGACCGTCTTCAAACTGAACTGGCGTGATATTCGCCCGCTGATGAGCCATCGCTATCACTTGCCGCCGTCAGCCCATACCACATTCGTTGCACATGGTTTCGTCATCTGTACTTTCGTCCCTCGCCCGATCGAGTCTGATCCGGGCGCGCTCAAAGTGCCGTTTTATCACAACAACGATGACTACGATGAAGTGCTGTTCTACCACAAAGGCAACTTCTTCAGCCGTGACAATATTGAAGCCGGCATGATCACGCACCACCCTTGCGGCTTCTCACATGGTCCGCACCCGAAAGCGCTGGCGGCCAGCCAGTCGCAGCCGAAGAAAGAAACCGATGAAGTCGCGGTGATGATCGACACCCGATATCCGCTGGAAGTCGCGGATCTGCCGGAAGGCGTTGAAAACAAAGACTATGTATATTCCTGGATCAATCGTAAGTGATCCACCGGCGAAAAAACAAGCATTAGATTTACATTGTAAAGTAAGGAGTAAAACGTGAAATTAGCTTCTTTAGACCAAGGCCGTGACGGACAACTGATTATCGTTTCACGTGATCTCACTCAAGCCGTACATGCACACGACATCGCACCGACACTGCAGTTTGCTTTGGATAACTGGGATCAGGTCGAGGCGGATCTGCAACACCTGTATCGCAACCTCAACGACGGTATTGCGCAAGATGTGTTCCCGTTTAACCCGGCACACTGCGCCTCTCCGCTGCCGCGGGCTTTTCAATGGGCAGACGGCAGTGCCTACGTCAACCATGTCGAACTGGTTCGCAAGGCACGCGGTGCTGAAATGCCGGAAAGCTTCTGGACTGATCCCCTGATGTATCAGGGCATGTCCGATGGTTTTCTCGGCCCGCGCCAGGACATTGAAATGGCCGATGAAAGCTGGGGAATCGATTTTGAAGGTGAAATTGCGGTGATCACCAATGATGTCCCAATGGGCACACGCACCGAAGAAGTCCACGGCCATATCAAATTGCTGATGCTGGTCAATGATGTCTCGCTGCGCAATCTGATCCCCGCCGAACTGAGCAAAGGCTTTGGTTTCTTTCAGTCCAAGCCGGCTTCTGCGTTTTCACCTGTGGCCGTCACTCCGGACGAGCTGGGCGACAGCTGGCATGATTACAAAGTCCATCAGCGCCTGACTGTACATCTCAATGATAAGTTGTTCGGTGAGCCCAATGCCGGTGTCGATATGACGTTCAACTTCGCCGAACTGGTCCAGCATGTGGCGAAATCCCGTCATATCTGCGCGGGCACCATTATCGGATCCGGCACGGTCTCAAACGTAGATCGTTCCAGCGGCTCCTGCTGTCTGGCTGAACGCCGCATGCTGGAAATCATCGATCAGGGTCAAGCCGTCACGCCTTTCATGAAGTTTGGCGACAAAGTCAGAATTGAAATGTTTGACGACAATGGCGACTCCATCTTTGGCGCGATTGAACAGACAGTGGTGAAATACCAGCACCAGTACGATCCTGCCGATCTGAACCACCACAAGCCAGACTAACAAGGAGGCCGGATGACGCTCTATGACTATTTCCGCTCATCCGCCGCCTACCGGGTGCGTATTGCGCTCAACCTGAAAGGGTTGAGCTATACCAGTCACCCGGTATCTCTGGTGGATAAAGCGCAACAATCACCGGCTTATCAGGCCATCAATCCATCACAGCTGGTTCCGACCCTGGAAACCGAGCAGGGATATCTGAGCCAGTCACTCGCCATCATCGAATATCTGGATGACTGCTATCCCGAAACCGCATTGCTGCCTTCTGACCCCTGGCAAAAAGCACAATGCCGCGAACTGGCTCTGAGCATTGCATGTGATATTCACCCGGTGAACAACTTGCGTATTCTCAACTATTTAACGCAAGAGCTGGGAGTGAGCCAGGAAGATAAGCTCACCTGGTATCATCATTGGCTGCAGCAGGGCTTGGCTGCACTGGAAGCCAGAGTGGCGGCAAGGCAGGCGAATCAGCCAAGCACCTTCTGCTGCGGCGACACGCCCTCGCTGGCCGATATTTGTCTGGTGCCTCAGCTTTATAATGCGCGCCGGTTTGAGCTTGATTTGTCCCCCTACCCGACACTGGTCAAAATTGATGCAGCCTGCCAGAAACTGGCGTCTTTCGCACAGGCTCACCCGGATAATACGCCACAATAAAAGTAGAAAGGCGAAAGTGAAGACGCCAGACGTAAGCCATCACGATAAGGACGATAACGATGAGCATGCAAGACCATCCTCTGGAAGAAGATCAAGCCCCCATTCTCTGGCAGCCGACCAAAGACAGTATTCATGACAGCTTGCTGTACCAGTTCATGGTGGATCTGAGCGAGCAGGAAGACACCCTGTTTCACGACTATCAGCAGCTTCACCATTGGTCTGTCACGCACAGTGAACAGTTCTGGGACCGACTGTGGGATTTCTGCGGCGTGATCGGCGATAAAGGCAGCAGAGTGACAGACTGCCCTCCCGGCAGTGCGGAGCCGGCCAAAGACACCCGCTGGTTCCCGGATGCCCGTCTGAACTTTGCTGAAAATTTACTGGCCTACGCCAAACAGGCACCGGAAGCAGCGGCCATTGTGTTTCATTGCGAAGGACAGGCAGAGCGACGCCAGCAACTGAGCTGGCAGAACTTATACGATCAGGTTTCTCAACTCAGCCAGTATCTGCGTCAGCAAGGCATCTCACAAGGGGATGTTGTCGCCGGCTATCTGCCGAATTTGCCTCAGACGATCATTGCCATGCTCGCCACCAGCACAATTGGCGCGATCTGGACGTCGACCTCGCCGGACTTTGGCGTAGACAGTGTGGTAGAACGCTTTGGCCAGACGTGCCCGAAACTCCTGTTCGCGGCCGATGGGTATTTCTATAACGGCAAAAGTCACAGCTGCATTGAGAAAGTTAATGCCATGCTGACAGAACTGCACAGCGTCGAAAAAGTCGTGCTGATCCCATTTGCCGGTATGACACCACCCACTGCTGGACCGTTGTCTGAGCGCTGCCAGTATTGGGATGATGCGTTGTCCGCGTATCAGCCATCAGTCATTCAATTTGAGCCCGTTGAGTTCAATCATCCGCTCTACATTCTCTATTCTTCCGGCACCACAGGGAAACCCAAGTGTATTGTTCACAGTGTCGGCGGCATGTTGCTCAATCATCTGAAAGAACACATGCTGCACAGCAACGTCAACAAAGGGGATCGCCTGTTCTACTTCACCACCTGCGGCTGGATGATGTGGAACTGGATGGCCAGCGGGCTGGCGGCAGGTGCGACGCTGATTCTTTACGAAGGCTCGCCATTCTATCCGGACGGGAATGTGTTGTGGGATATGGCCGCGCAGGAAAACGTGACTTTATTTGGCACGTCAGCCAAGTATCTTGAGGCGCTTGAGAAAAAAGGCTATCAGCCCAACCAGACTCATCGCTTAGCCAGCCTGCGAACCCTGTGTTCTACCGGCTCTGTGCTGGCACCGGAACAGTTCGACTATGTGTATCAGTCTGTGAAATCTGATGTGCAACTGGCATCGATCTCCGGCGGCACCGACATTTGTGGCTGCTTTGCCATCGGTAACCCCCTCAGCCCTGTGTACCGTGGCGAATGCCAGGGGCGCGCGTTAGGCATGGATGTGCAGGTTTATGATGACAATGGTAAACCTGTGATTGACGCTCAGGGCGAGCTGGTTTGCTGTAACAGCTTTCCGCACCAACCCGTTGGATTCTGGAACGATGAAGGTGGTAAGCGCTATCACAGTGCATACTGGGAGGTGTATCCCAACACCTGGCATCACGGTGATTTTGTTCAGCTGACCCGTCACGGCGGATTAGTCTTCTTTGGCCGCTCCGATGCCGTGCTCAACCCGGGCGGCGTACGCATCGGGACAGCGGAGATCTATCGTCAGGTCAATCCGATGGGCGAGATCATCGATTCGATTGTGATCGGTCAAAACTGGCTGAATGACGTGCGCGTGGTGCTCTTTGTTCAGCTTGCCGAGGGGCAGCAACTCGACGACACGCTGCAGGCCCGGATTCGCCAGCGTATCAAAGAACATTGCTCGCCGCGCCATGTTCCTGCGGTGATTCTGTCTGTCACCGATATTCCGCGCACCAAATCCGGCAAACTGGTTGAGCTGGCGGTGCGGAATGTGGTGCACCAGCAGCCGGTGAAAAACGTCGGCGCACTGGCCAACCCGGAGGCGCTGGAACAGTACAAAAATCGTCCGGAGTTGCTCTCCTGAGCCCGATCTGACGGCCAATACGACACACGCCCCGTTCAGGGGCGTGTGTGTTTTTAACGGGATAGTTCTGGCACACAAGATCAGTTGCCCGGAAACGCTCGCGCATTAAATAGCTGAGCGGTTTTATCCACCAGCCTGAGATGGACAATGCCATCATGAAGCGGATTCAGCACGATGATCGACTCCAGTCCATTCGGTGTTGCCGCGCTGGGGACAATCAACCCGGTATGGGTTTTATCTGCCAGCCATTGCGAACCAATATGGCGTGTTGAAGCAGGATGAGGATAAACATTCCAGTCTGACGGCAGTAATGCGGTATCGAGTCGCTCTGCCAGCTCATCAGGCAGCTCGTAAATGCCCAACACGTAATCTTTGGGGATTAACTTGGGCAGCGGAAAATAATTCGCCATTTCCAGCATGGCAACTGAAGGCGACAGTGAAAAATACAGCACAGGAAGGCCTTTATGGTTCCATCTTGCCCCATCCTGATAACTGGCCCCCAACCCCTGATAATTTTCAAGGTACTGCTCTGGCGTAATGCGGTAAAGCAGCATTTAGGAAAACTCGCCCCAGGCCATTTTATTCAGGGTTTCTTTCACCATCCTGCGCCCGGTGAAGGTATCCAGCAATTCAGAGGGCTTTTTATTGTTCAGCGCTGGCAAAGGGGTATTTAACAGTTCCTGTGCCAATTCCCTGTCTTCGTACAACGAAAATGCTGCATTGAAAACACTCAGAATATCCAGCATTTCTTCAGACTGATGCTTGTCCAGCGCTTTGCGTTTATACAAACGATGAAGATTACCGCTGGTCGTCCCTAATGCACTGCAGATGATTGCGCGTTGCGTCGGCAAGGTTTTCACGACAGACTCCACGACTTTGCCAGCCACACCCGCAGTGATGGTTTCAAGCAACAGATACTGATCATCAAAAATGTTATTTTGCAGACCCACATCAGTGATGAATGAGTGTGACATCCTGAACTCCTGTAAAACGCATGACACACTCAGTATACATCCAATTGATGTAGCAACAACATCAGGTTGATGTCGAATCTTTCGAAAATGACCTGACTGCCCTTCCCAGGCACTGAGTTACAACAGCAAATCGTTGTTGATAGGAAAATAAGTGCTGGCTTCGTTCACCAGCGATGCTGCGGTCAGGTCAGGCACACCATACAGTTCCACCTGTTTGCCTTTATCGACTCGCAACTTGTTCAGCAGCAAATCAAAATCACCATCGCCGGAAACCAGCACCACCACATCGGCTTCAACTGAGTGTTCCAGCGCATCAATCGTGATGCCAACGTCCCAATCGCCCTTTGCTGAGCCATCTGCACGCTGAATAAAAGGCTTCAGTTTCACCTCAAAACCAATGGCGCGCAGGATGTTCTGAAATTCCTGCTGCTTACGATCACCACGGTCAATCGCATAGGCAAAGGCAGCCACCACTTCTCTGTCTTTGGTCACTTTGGCCCAGAAGGCGTTGTAGTCAAAGTTTCGCTGATACTGCTGCCTGGATGTGTAATACACGTTTTGCACATCCACAAATATGGCCACTTTTTCCATTCAGTTACATCCTGATTTATGAAAGTTCGCTGCCTGTATCAACAGCGTTTGGGCAATACTACCTTGTCAGCAAGTCGAGGCATAGCAAACCGCCACGGCAGGGTAGACAAAACGTACCCTGCAGTGGCTCGCGTTATCAGATCTTGTGAGAATTCAGTGCCGATCTGTCAGCAAATACCCGGCATGGAAGTGCAGGTGATCGTCAATGAAACTGGCGATAAAGTAATAGCTGTGGTCGTAACCGGACTGCATGCGCAGTTCGAGCGGCGAATCATGCTGCTCGGCAGCGGCCTTGAGCAGCTCAGGTTTAAGTTGCTCATTCAGGAAGTTATCGGCGTCACCCTGATCCACCAGCATTGGCAATGCGGCTTTGCCCTGCTTCAGCAATTCGCAGGCATCGTACTGACGCCACGTTTCTTTGTCATTCCCCAGATAGGCCGAGAAGGCTTTTTGTCCCCACGGGCACATCATCGGATGCGTAATCGGACTGAACGCAGAAATGGAACGATACTGCTCCGGATGCTTCAGCCCAATCGTCAGAGCGCCATGTCCGCCCATACTGTGTCCGGCAATCGACTTCACATCAGACACCGGGAAATGGGATTCAATCAGGCCCGGCAGTTCCTGAACCACGTAATCATACATCCGGTAATGCGTGTTCCAGGGCGGCTTGGTCGCGTTCAGATAAAAGCCTGCGCCCTGCCCCAGATCGTAATTGTCGTCATCAGCTACATCATCGCCACGCGGGCTGGTGTCCGGCATGATCAGGGCGATCCCCAGCGACTCAGCCACACGAAAAGCACCGGCTTTTTGCGAGAAATTTTCATCCGTACAGGTCAGACCCGACAGCCAGTACACCGCAGGCACCGGATGCTCCGCTGTGGCCACGGAAGGCAGGAAAATGGAAAATCGCATGGTGCAGTTCAGCGTTTCTGACGCATGCGTATATTGTTTCAGCCAGCCACCAAAGGTTTTGTTCTGGCTGACATGCTGCAGATTTTGGGATTCAGAAGTCATCACTTCATCCTTTGAAATCGAACCACACAGCCTGTGGCTGTATGGTTCATGCTTGATTGGTTTGGGGTTAGCTTACTTATCCATATGGACAACACTGCGAATGCTCTTGCCTTCATGCATCAGCGCAAACGCTTCGTTGATTTCATCCAGACCCATGGTATGGGTGATAAACTCCTGCAGACCAAATTCACCCGCCAGATACTGCTCAACAATGCCCGGCAACTGAGAACGGCCTTTCACACCACCAAAGGCAGAACCACGCCAGACCCGGCCAGTCACCAACTGGAACGGACGCGTAGTAATTTCCTGACCGGCACCGGCCACACCAATGATCACCGACTCACCCCAGCCCTTATGGCAACATTCCAGCGCCGAACGCATCACATTCACATTGCCGATACACTCGAACGAGAAATCCACACCGCCGTCGGTCATTTCGACAATCACTTCCTGAATCGGCTTGTCGAAATGCTGCGGGTTGATGACATCCGTCGCACCCAGTTGTTGTGCCAGTGCAAACTTGCTTTCGTTGATATCAATGCCAATGATACGACTGGCACCTGCCATGCGCGCACCGATAATGGCCGATAAGCCAATGCCGCCCAGACCAAAAATCGCGACCGTATCACCGGCTTTCACTTTCGCGGTATTCAGCACAGCCCCCATGCCTGTTGTGACGCCACAACCCAGCAGGCAGACTTCTTCCAGCGGTGCCGCTTTGTTCACTTTCGCCAGAGAAATTTCTGGCAGCACTGTGTACTCCGAGAACGTGGAGCAGCCCATATAGTGATAAATCGGCTCCCCATTGATCGAGAAACGCGTTGTGCCGTCCGGCATCAGGCCTTTGCCCTGCGTTTCACGCACGGCCTGACACAGGTTGGTTTTGCCCGA
Organism: Photobacterium sp. TLY01; assembly: GCF_021432065.1. Taxonomy (NCBI): domain Bacteria; kingdom Pseudomonadati; phylum Pseudomonadota; class Gammaproteobacteria; order Vibrionales; family Vibrionaceae; genus Photobacterium; species Photobacterium sp. TLY01. The sequence continues at coordinate 720,165 of NZ_CP090365.1, read as the reverse complement.
GGTACAGAATTTACACTCACCGCACTCAGCAGTGTAAAGCGGGATCACATGATCCCCCACGGCCACGCTGGTCACGCCTTCACCCACCATTTCAACAATGCCACCGCCTTCGTGGCCCAAAATCGCTGGGAAAATCCCTTCCGGATCATCGCCTGATAACGTAAAGGCATCCGTGTGACAAACCCCCGTCGCCACAATGCGAACCAGCACTTCACCGGCTTTCGGCAGCTGAACATCGACTTCTTCCATTTTCAGCGGTTCACCCGCAGCCCAGGCGACAGCCGCTTTCGATTTGATTGAGGTTTGACCGGGTTTCAGTGCCAGCGTCATGAAATCTTCCTTATTGTTGAATGAGATACACAGCTTTCATTCAGTATATCCCTGAACATCTCAGAAATAATTACCGATTCCGGCAAATCATTTTTACGACTGTGTAATAATCAGCACTTCGGAATCAAACACGGAACACACCATGGCAAACTGGGAAGGCGTCAGTGAATTCGTCGCCGTAGCAGAATCGAGCAGCTTCACGCTGGCGGCGAAAAAACTGTCCACCTCGGTGGCTCAGGTCAGCCGCCGCGTCGCAGCGCTGGAAGACAGGCTCGCCGTCAAACTACTCAACCGCACCACACGGAAAGTCACGCTGACGGAAGCCGGCATGCTGTATTTCCAGCAATGCAAACATCTGGTCGACGGACTGGAACAGGCGGAACTCGCCGTCACGCAGATGCAAACCACCCCAAAAGGATTGGTGCGCGTTACCGCCCCCGTCACCTACGGCGAGATGCACCTTGCCCCTCTGATCAATCAGTTTTTAGAACACTACCCGCACGTCGACATCGAGTTGATGCTGACCAACCAAAAACTCGACCTCATTGAATCCGGCATTGATCTGGCCATACGCTTAGGCCGGCTGGAAGATTCCACCCTGCTGGCCCGCAGGCTGTCGACCCGGCAATCATATGTCTGTGCCAGCCGGGCCTATCTGGCGCAATACGGCGAGCCGCACACTTTGTCTGAACTGAGTAAACATCAATGCCTGGTCGGCTCCGTGGATGTCTGGCGGTTCAAAGACAATCAGCAAAACAGATCGATTCGTATCTCAGGCCGGCTCAAATGCAACAGTGGTTTTGCCCTGCGTGATGCCGCCAAACGGGGACTGGGCCTCATCCAACTGCCCGATTATTACATTCAGCAGGATCTGGAATCCGGCGAGCTGATTGAAGTGCTGGCCCAATACCGCGATGACAAAGAAGGCATCTGGGCGTTATTTCCATCCAGCGTCCGGCTGTCTCCGAAAGTGCGCCTGCTGGTGGAGTTCTTAGTGGAAAGCTTGGCGGTGGGTTTAAGTGAAAACAACCTTTCACAACGCTGAAACTGCTTAGGCGGCGTCATACAATTGAACACAGCACCGTTTAAAGAACAGATTGCCTGATAAACAGCGATAGGATTCATGTTCATTCAGGTCCATTAATTAATATGTGGATGATTTACACCTGACTGGCGCTGCAAAATTAATAAAAATTTAATGATTCGTCATATATCAAATCAGCAAAGCTGACATTCTATTTTCAAATAGTTTGGATAAAATGTATTGGTTTAAGCACTAAATGAAGCGTTAATAACATGCGCTGATTTCATGCCCTCGCTTTTACGCAAATATTTTTCGTCAGCTGTCATCGATTAACCCCACTTGTTTTATGGTTGAAAGTAAGATCTCACTAAAAATTCATCGTCTGCAAGCTATCTTTTGTTATCAATAATCTTCACTTTATGTTTTCGATGACAGTGAGCAGCCCCACAAAGAACACATTGACAATCACATCTTATTCAGCTCATCAGATGTAACTTATTCATTTTTTAATCATATTTACACTCTGAAGTTTTTGACCTAATCTTAAACAGATTTCATTTCAGGAGAAATTGTATGAGACAGTTCGGAGTGTTGGGGTTGGCTATGCTGGTTGCACTGAGTGCTAACGCAGCAGATCCCAAAGATGCAACCAAAGCAACAATAGATATGAACAACCAGGTCAAAGAAGACTTGCCATTTAGCGACAAAAAAGATTTTGAAAATGCCCAAAAAGGATTTATTGCCAAACAAGATGTCGTCACCATCAAAAATGAGAAGGGCGATGTGGTTTGGGATCTCGAGGCCTATAAAAAATATATCGGCTTAGACAAACCATCTCCTGATACTGTAAATCCAAGTTTATGGCGTAACGCACAACTCAATATGATTAACGGGCTGTTTGAAGTGACCGATGGTATTTATCAGGTCCGCGGATACGACTTATCAAATATCACCTTTATTAAAGGGGATACGGGCTGGATCGTATTTGACCCGCTTATCTCTCAAGAAACAGCGAAAGCGGCGCTTGATTTCATTAACAAAGAACTCGGCGAGAGACCTGTCACCGGCGTTTTCTACAGCCACAGCCACATTGACCATTTCGGTGGTGTACGAGGGATTGTTGATGAGAAAGACGTAACCTCGGGCAAAGTTCCGATTGTTGCTTCGCTTGGGTTCACCGAACATGCTGTGTCTGAAAACGTCATTGCAGGGAACGCAATGGGACGAAGAGCGGTGTATATGTATGGCGCACTTCTTCCAAGAAATGAGAAAGGTGGTGTAAACGGCGGCTTGGGGCAAACGACTTCAACAGGCGTTGCAACCATGATCAAACCGACAGACATCATTAAGGAAACCGGGGAAGAACGTACGATTGATGGCGTGAAAATGGTTTTCCAGTACACGCCAGGTACAGAGGCCCCAACTGAAATGAATATCTGGTTCCCGGATAAGAAAGCACTTTGGATGGCCGAAAATACCACCAACACAATGCACAACATTCTCACCCTTCGCGGCGCACAGGTTCGCGATGCACTGAAATGGTCAAGCTACTTGCAAGAAACCATTGATATGTGGGGCGATGATGTCGAAGTGAAATTCCAAAGTCACCACTGGCCCATGTGGGGTCAAAAAGACATCGTTCAGTACTTTAAAAAACAGCGTGACATGTATAAATACACCCACGACCAAACTGTCCGCCTGATGAACCAGGGCTACATAGGCTCAGAAATTTCAGAGATGATTGAGTTCCCGGATGAGATTGGGAAAAGCTGGAGTTCCAGAGGCTATTACGGCACGTTGCGCCACAACAGCCGAGCGGTCTATCAGCGTTATATGGGTTGGTACAATGGTAATCCGTCAGACCTGAACAACCTGCCGCCAGCTGACGCAGCAGTGAAATACGTCGAGTATATGGGTGGCGAACAAGAGGCTATCAAGAAAGCGCAAGCTGATTTTGATAAAGGGAACTACCGCTGGGTTGCAGAAGTGCTGAAACATGTTGTATTCGCGAACCCGGAAAGCGAAAGCGGTAAAGCACTGCTCGCCGATGCTTACGAACAAATGGGTTATCAGGCAGAATCTGGCCCCTGGCGCTCTGTCTATCTGCAAGGTGCTTATGAGTTAAGAAACGGAACCCCGAGTGCCGGTGGTACAACTACCGCTTCTCCTGACATTATTAAAAACATGCCACCAGAGATGCTATTTGACTACCTGGCGGTTCGAATTCTACCGGAAAAAGCAGCCGGCAAAGCATTTGCCATGAACCTTAACTTCACCGATCTCGACGAGAAATACACATTGTATGTTGAAAACTCTGTGCTCAATCATACGAAAAAGCTCGCCGAAAAACCTGATGTGTCTTTGGAGCTGACCAAAGCCGTGTTAGACGATGTACAACTCGGTAATATCACCTTAGAGAAGGCGATAGCTGACGGAACGATCAAGTTAGATGGTGATCCGAATGTGTTGAAGGACTTTGTTGCTATGCTGGATAACTTCAACTTCTGGTTCAATATCGTAACACCTTAGGGAGCAACTATGTTGAAGCATGTCATTACCTGCATTGCTTCTGGTGTTATCGCGTTCGCAAGCCCAACAAGTTGGGCTTGCTCTTATGATGGGTTGTTTACCAACCCATTTAGCGAAAGCTATCCCGGAGCGTTAGATGTATCCATTGCGACTCAGTTAGCCATTCGCTCTCAGTCGATGAAACCTCTGGAAACCATTGATGGGCAAGCTGGGCTAAGAAGAGCCAGTTGGTGGTTGAATCTGATGGTGAAAACATACCCGGAACTACCGTCCGGCTCTTATGTATACGTGGTAGATCGCCAGTTGTGGTCACGCATTCATGAGACAAATCATTCAATTGAAGTTCATGTGCCCCCACCGGCCGATAGTGCAAAAGTCCTGCAAATTTCCGAAGCCGCACTGCACAATTTGATTTCTAATCAGATAACGTTGGACCAAGCGCGCACGCTTGGCGTATTGATTGAAACTTAACCACTTTGGCCTTGTTTGTGTAGTGGTCCATTAAATTTGGCCACTACATCCTTACCTGCCCAGACAATCAGCGACGTTGAGCTCATAAGTTGTGAACCTATCGCCTAACATCTCCGTTGGGAACACGCTTTGAGATAATTTACGTAAGAACTCATATTCAGGGCGTGTGTGCAGTAAGTGGATATAAACGACTTCATGGCCAAAATCATGAGCCCATGAGATTAGCGATCTAAAAACCCTTTTCCCAATGCCCCAACTGCGGTCATCAACGACTATGGCTATCTCATACCCAAGCTCTGATAATTGTATTCCACACCAACCGACTAATTCGTCATCGACGGTGATGGCTCTCACGATACACCCTTCAAGAGCATCAATGTCGAGCTTGTCGCGAATCCACTTTTCTGCAAGATCAGAATCAAACGCATCATGAGTCATGAGGTGCTTTCTGGTACTCGCTTTATTGAGTATGGGAATGAACTTGTCTGATTCTATTTCATCAAGAGACACATACTGAAGATTACGCATTCATCACCATTTCGCCTAAAGAATGACAACACCATCTCATCTGCTTTGCCAACTCTCGTAAAGCCGGATAAAAACAATCGTCCGCGCGACACTTATCATTATCTGTTATCCACCTATACCAACGATAGCCCACCATCTACGACCAGCGTATGCCCCACAATGTAGCTGGCTTTCTCAGATAATAAAAATTCAATAGCATTGACGATTTCGTCAGTATTGGCAAAACGCTGAATCGGCACAACGTTGGACACATCTGCTCGGATATTGGGGACATCAATCTGCCGCTCCTCCCAACGAGGCGTCCAAGTCACACCGGGAGCAACGGCATTAATACGAATGCCTGAGCTTACATTTTCCAAGGCCAATGACCGTGTCAGTCCTTCTAGGGCATGTTTGGCTGCACTGAACATTGAAGCATTCGGCGTTGGCCTCAAGCCATTTACTGAGCTGATATTGACAATAGAAGCGCCCGTATTCATCAGACTGATTTCGTGCTTTAAACACAAAGCCTGCGACCAGAAATCCACCGTCAGCGTTTCTCTTAACAATGAGGTATCAACTTCATGGAAATTTCCTCTTGAGGAAAGAGCGGGTGATGCATTATTCACTGCAACATCCAGTGAACCGTACTTAGCACTGATATGACAGAACAAATTTTCAAGATCGGATTCAACGGATATATCTGATTGTTGATAATCCACAACGCTCAGTTCAGGAAATATCTCGAGTACAGTTGCCCAGGTGTCTTGTGAGCGAGAACATGTGATCACCTTATACTCTGACTTTACCAGACGCCTAACGGTCTGAAGTCCAATTCCCTTTGTTCCTCCCGTTACTAAAGCAATTTTCATTTTCGACTTCCTTTTCATATATTTCGATTAACGGCTAACGAATGACATGGCCTTCACCTCATCAGGCGTTGTCACACACTCGTTAAGCCTGCTGAATATTAAGCAAAAATCTGGTAAATGCACCAACGTCGCTCCTAGCTGAATTACCACTGATACTGTCACAGCACAACTGTTAATCAAATTATTCACCGTATTTCGATGAACACCCATCGCATCTCTAGCACATCAGATGTAGTACCCTAAGGTCGATATGATGTGGGTCTAAGTCAGTATTAATGCCATTTGAATGGAGTCGAAATACTGTTCATCGAATTTCATTGCATTTTTCTTGATTGCTTCTTGAACAAATCCATGTTTTTTATACAAGCCAAGTGAAGCTAAATTGTCGGCTCTGGTTTCTAGCTCTATGCGAGTTATTCCTTTCAACTTCGCTTTTTCAATACAAGTAATTAATAATTTCTCTCCCACACCTTGCCCCCGAAAATCAGGATGAACGCCCATCCCTAAATTACCGCGATGCCTTAATGTCGGCGCCCAATGCGAAAATATATCAGACCAACCAATGACCTTATCACCATCAAGTGCCACAAATTGAATTGCATCTGACTCAACACTTTGTTTCACAAACCCTTGAATTGTTTCTAATGATAAAGCTTCAGTCTGAGCAAGGTATCGCTTTTCTTTGGCAACAATATCTAAGCAACGATGAAAACTTTCTGCATGCTCCTGCTTTATAAGAGAAATCTCCATATCTCTTCCCTCTTACCATTTAACCAATACTGCTTCGGACTTGTTCAACACCAGATAAAGTGCCAACTACACGACTCTAATCTTTATCTGTTACGAGATAATAGTCGATTGCGCTGAAATGAGCTGCCACTGGTTGTTTTGCTTCAGCCAAACGCGAGAGAAAGCAAAAACACCATTGGCTACAGCGCCATCATATTTCCCTTGAATGTCTGCGTTTACATGAACCAAAGCGATATTTCCTTGCGGCACCACCTGCAGATCACACAGTTCGATAGAATCAATGGTTAACAGACCAGAACGGTGCAAGGCAATATCATCTTGTTTTGATACCCGTTGGCCAAAATGATTAATAAATACCAGACTATCGGAGAGCAAATCAGTTAATGCACCAGTATCTGAGCTGAGCATTGAAGCCTTCAGTTTTTCCTCAACAGCAAAAATTTCCTGAACTACGTCCCTTTCCATACGAACAACTCCCTATTCTTTTCTTTGTATCACACAGCCAGCACACGCGGCTTTGCATCAGAGACAAGGATTATACGTTTCACGCCGCTGTCTGACTGCTCATGTCGCACATCATATGCATAAAATAGAATATATTCAGTGAGTGGTTTCACTGAAACAGACAATCTCTGTCTCGTTCATACCAGATATTGAATTTTTAATTTCAGTAATCCCCCAAACCAGGGAAAAATTCAGGACGAATTTTCAGGTTGTCGGTGCCGGTAGCGTCTAAAATCGGCCCGGACCATACATTTGTGCCAGCAAAGGGTATCTGGCGCGCATCCGAAAATGGTGAGACTTTCGCCAAAAAAAGCGCGACATACCAACGCGATTTCATATCTGCACGCTCAGCCACCAAGAGCAAAAACAATCACCACTCCAGCCACCTTTCGAGGACAGAACCAGACATTAATTGCCGGGCTTGTCCCCATCCATGCCGTTGCGCAGATCAACCATCGACTGCTGACTTACCTTAATTAACCCGCTTTGCGGCCGGTTGAGATCAACCACCAGCGTCACCAGCACCGCAAACGCAAGCAGGAGCGGGATCACTGCAATCAGCCGTCGCTTACCGGAGTAACCCACTTGCGTGCCCAGCGCAATCATGGCGAGTGCTGTAATGGCTGCCAGGGCTACCCAGATGCTGGCAGGAATCCGGCTCCGTAATGCTCCTGTCACCCTTTTTTCATGCATATCGATCAGGTCATTGGTCGCCTGAACCATCAGCGATGTCAGTGGACTTGGATGGGCAATGGCAGCCGTTGAAACTGCATCCCAAAGCAGGCGATGGATGACGAGTGATTCTCTCAATGCTTCATTGATATCACCGCCGTTGGCCGCGTCGAGTCGGATATCGACATAAGATTTGAGTAATTCTTTCACGATACGTTCAGAGGATTTATCCAACAGATCCGCCCGCAGATAAGCGGTGCCGATCACATTGGCTTCCTCAAGCACATTACCTCGTCGAACTTCGTGCTGAGAAGAGGCAATGGAAAACGTAAACGCGAGCACGAACGCCAGCATCCCCAGCAACCCGCCCACCATGGATCCAAGCGGACCGGGAACGTCTCTATCTTTTCGGGCAAAAGCATGACGGCCAAACTGAAAGCCAATTTCGCAGAACAGCAACATCAGCAAAGCAATGCCGACAAAGATCAGAGTAATCGGCAGGGATTCAAACAGCTCGCCATTCATGGGCCACTCCTGACACGGGTGCGACTGAATACCGCAGCCGGGGCAACTGAATTTGCCACCGGCTGTTCTATCATCATTATTGATTAAGCATATGCCGCAAATTCCAAAGGTAGCAAAAGGATTTCACCCGGGATGACCGGCACACAAACACACTGACAGACCGGCCATTTTTGCTTCACTCAGCAGACAGGATTGACCCAAGGCCGAAGAAACCCACACAGTTTCCTTCAATTCACGGCCTGCCATACAGTATGATGACCCCTAACTTAGTGATGCGGTAAAACGGATTCTCAATGACTATCAGCAAACCTATCCCGACCAATATCATCACCGGCTTTCTGGGTGCCGGTAAAACAACCGCGATACTGTCGCTGCTGGCGCGCAAACCCGCCGATGAGAAGTGGGCCATCCTGATCAATGAGTTTGGTAACGTAGGTGTCGACGGCGCCATGCTCGACCAGCAAGGCGCCATCGTCAAAGAAGTGCCGGGCGGCTGTATGTGCTGTGTTGCCGGACTGCCGATGTCGGTGGGTATCAATGCCCTGCTGGCCCAAAAGCCGGATCGCCTGCTGCTGGAGCCCACAGGTCTGGGTCACCCGAAGGAGATCATCAATAAACTGACCTCTGACAGCTATGCCAAATACATCGATCTGAAAGCGACGATCACCCTGGTCGATCCGCGTCAGTTTTCAGACAGCCTGTATACCGACAACCAGAATTTTCAGGATCAGATCGCGCTGGCCGATGTGCTGGTTGCCAATAAAATTGATGCCTGTAGCGATTACGATTTACTGATGTTTGAGCAATACGCCAGCGAGTGCGAGCCTGCCAAACAAATGATCACTCAGGTGGAACAAGGGCAGCTTGACTTGTCGCTGCTGGAACAGCCTCGCATTGCACGTCAAGCCGCGCACAGTCATCACCATCATCATGACGACGAGGCCGCACCATTGCCGGGATTAGAGCTGGCTCCCGGTGAAACATTTATCCGCAAAGAAAACCATGGCCAGGGCTACCACAGTTGCGGCTGGTTCTTTGCAACCGATCTGCAGTTTGATTTTTCCCAGCTGTTTACTCTGTTTACGAACCTCAATGCCCAGCGGGTGAAAGCCGTGGTCAACACCGAGCGCGGATGTTTTGCGTTTAATGTGGTCAATCGGGTAGTCTCAGTGAATGAACTCACTCTGGAAGGGTTTGAGTCCCGCATTGAAGTCATTGATAAAGACATACTGCCTTGGGATGAGTTAGAAGAGATTCTGGTCTCTTTAACAAAAAAAGCCTGATACCGACTATTATTTATCAATGCTTTGGGATCAACTTGCCACCTGAATTTACGCAAGGAGCAATTATGCTAAACCCCTCAACGGCGAAAGCCGTCATCGACCATGCACTGTTTCTCGGCGCCGATTTTGCCGAGCTGTTCGTCGAGCACCATCAGTCAGGCTCTGTCGAGTTCAATGCCGGTGATGTCGATAAAATCAACGGCGGGATCGATTTTGGCATCGGCATCCGTCTCTTCTTCGGCCACAAAGTGCTGTACGGTTACACCAACAGCACAGAAGAAGAAGAACTGAAACGTGTGACCAGTCTGCTGGCTGCCAAAGATAACCGCGATCAAATCGTGCAGGCATCCGCACTGAATTTCAGCCAGCTGACCGACAGACACCCTGTTCGTCAGCCTCTGTCGCAAGACGCCAATCTGGAAGCTAAAATCGCCTTCCTGCGTGCCACCGACAAAGCGGCCCGCGCCGAAAACGATAAAATCGCCCAGTTCATTGGCCGTATTCTGCAACGTCAGCAGCAGGTGGAAATTTTTAACTCCAATGGCCTGCACACCGGTGACACCCGACATTACACCCGCATTGCTGCGACTGCTGTCGCGCAAGACGGCAGCGAGCAATCGACCGGCTTTGAAGCACCGGGGGCACTGACCGGCTGGGAATTTAACACCCGCATCGATCCCACATCGCTGGGCCAGCAAGTGGCGAAACAGGCAATGATCAAGCTGACGGCCGATAACTGCCCGTCAGGCGAAATGCCAGTGATCATCGGGAACGGCTTTGGCGGCGTAATTTTCCACGAAGCTTGCGGACACCTCCTTGAAACGACTTCGGTAGCCAAAAAAGCCTCAGTCTTCCATGACCAGATGGGCGAAATGATTGCCAACCCTGCAGTCAGCGCCGTAGATGACGGCACCATGGCAAATGAATGGGGTTCTATCAATATTGACGATGAAGGCATGCCAACCCAACGTACCCAGTTGATCAAAGACGGCAGACTCACCAGCTTTATGGTCGATCAGATGGGTGCAAAGAAAACCGGTTTTGCACCGACTGGCTCCGGACGCCGTGAATCCTACAAGTTCGCGCCGACCTCCCGCATGCGCAACACCTTCATCGAACCGGGTGACAGCAGCCTGGATGCGATGATCGCCAGCGTCGAAAAAGGCATTTTCGCCAAGAAAATGGGCGGCGGCTCTGTGCAGCCAGGTACGGGCGAGTTCAACTTCGCGGTGCAGGAAGCCTATTTGATCGAAAACGGCAAAATTACCCGTCCGCTGAAATCCGCCACCCTGATCAGTACCGGGCCGAAGGTACTGAAAGAAATCAGTATGGTCGGACAGGATTTCGAACTGGCAGCCGGAATGTGCGGCTCAGTCAGCGGCTCAGTTCCAACGACAGTCGGCCAGCCGGCATTAAAAGTAGACAATATTCTGGTGGGAGGTAACTAATGGCGGATCAACATACCCTGCAACACGCCATGGAACAGGTCCTGGAACTGGCAACCTCAGCCGGTGCCCAAGCCGATGTCCTTGCCAGCAGCAGCCATAACCTGTCACTGAAAGCCAACAACGGCGAACTGGATGAATACAAAGTCACGTCCGGTCAGGTGATTGGCGTCCGCGTTGTCAAAGATGACAAAGTCGCTACCAGCTACTCGGAATCCCTGCATCCTGACAGCCTGAAGCTCATGGTTGAGCAGGCACTGCAAAGCGCGCAGTTCACCAAAGCAGATGCCCATCAGCGTATCCAGGCCAAAAACAGCCGCTTAACCACGGATTCACCTGAGATTTATCAGCAAGACGATGTCGATATCGAGCAGAAGATCGCACTGTCGCTGGCGCTGGAAAAAGGCGTGATTGAAAAAGGGGCTAAAAGTGCGCCTTACAATGGCTTTGGTGAATCCGACAGCCTGAGCATGCTGGCCAATACACATGGTGCATTCTGCCAGCATCAGGAACGTTCCACTTACTGTTACACCTATGCACTGATTGATAAGGATGGCAAACAAGCCATGCATGGTGGCATGTCATCCGGACGCCGCTTTGCCGAGCTTGACCCGAACTATTGCATCAATCACGGCGTCGACACGGCGCTGGCACTGCTGGACGGCGGCCCTGTCGCGACTGGCAAGTATGCAGTTATCTTCAATCTGAGTGAACTGAGCAGCCTGTTTGGCGCCTTTGGCATGTGCCTGTCCGGTCAGTCAGCCATGAAAGGCATTAACCCGTGGCGCGACGCTTTGCATCAGCAAGTCGCCAGTTCGCTGCTGACGGTCAGTGATCTGGCCTATGTCAAAGGCGGCTCTGCCATCAAAGCCTTCGACAGCGAAGGTTTTGCCACGCAGGACACCATACTGATCGGTGAAGGTCAGTTGCAGAGCCTGCTGCATAACAGCCATACCGCCAGCTACTTCAATATCGCCAATACCGCCAATGCTGCCCGTTCAGCCAAAGGGGGACTGGGTGTTTCTTCACGCCACTTGGTGATTGCCGAAGGCCGGAGCAATGACGCCGAAGTCACTGCAGGTGAATATCTGGAACTGGTTGAATTGCAAGGTGTACACTCAGGCGCAGATGCCATCAGCGGCGACTTTTCTTTCGGCGCCAGTGGCTTTCTGTGTCGTGACGGCAAGCGCATCCAGCCAGTCCGTGGCATCACAGTCGCCGGTAACTTTTACCAGATGATCAAAGCGATTGATGCGGTCGGTAATCAGCTTGAAAATGACTACGAGCGTGATTTCTTCGCACCCAAAATTCGTTTCAGCGGATTGAGTATTGCGGGTAAATAATCAGACTGGCTGAAACCTTAGCCTGATCAAAAAGACCTCATCAAATTGATGAGGTCTTTTTTTATGCGTGACCCGTTTTCCTGCTTTTCTCAAAGCCAGTGCTTACCTGGCCCAGTTTTACCTGACCCAGAGTTTACCTGACATATAGCAGGGCTGTGCTTCAGACCATGCGTGCCGTCATACTGACAGCGGCCAAAAACATAATGACTCCCGCCCCCTTAAACAGCCAGGTCTGTGCCTGAGCGCTGGCGAGAAAACGCCGGATTTTCAGCGCACCAACAATAAATACCGCGCCGACAAAGACGAGAACCAATACAGTCAGCGGCACTAAAAGCAGTCCCCAGGTTTGGAAAGACACAGCATCCAGGGTGATCACGAGCGGCAGAATGGCCAGATAAAAAGCGATGGTTTTCGGATTCCCCAGAGTAATCGTTAAACCGGATAGCCAGGCTGCCGTCAATTCACGCTTATTCGTCTGTTGATCGATGTTGATGGCTTCCGGATTATGATTCCAGAATTGCCAGGATAACCACGCCAGATACAGAGAGGCACACCAACTGACTGCAGTGAACAAGCCGCCGTAACTATGGGCAACAACAGCAAGGCCAAACACGGCAAAAGACAGATAAATTAAATCCCCCAGAATTAACCCGCTGAGCATGGTAAATCCGGTCACCGCACCGCCACGTACACTGTGCGCAACCAAGGCTGTCATGCCGGGGCCAGGGATCGCTGCCGCCAGCATCAGTGCTGACATATATGCCAGGATTTGCGTTGTCTCTAACATGAAAATATTCCTTTCAATCAATTATCTTTCTATTGATACCGTTTCAAAGATCAGCAGATGCCTGCAGAAAACTGTGTGACTCACGACGCCAGTAAACCGCCTCTCTGTCAGGTCGATCAATCACACAGTGTGAAATAGTATGCATTTTATAATCAGAAATGTGTTACCTATATCGCTTCACATTCAAGCTAAAAAAGGTAGAGTCTTGCTTAATAGGCACCTTGAGAGAAAAAAATTGACCAAATCAATGCTGAATCAGACAGATATTAAGATCCTGAGCCTTTTGCAAGATGATGCACGTATCACCAATCAGGCACTGGCAGATAAAATCGGCCTGTCGTCTTCTCCCTGCTGGCGTAAAGTCCGTAAGCTGGAAGAGGATGACATCATTCAGGGGTACAGGGCTGTTCTGGACCGGAGGAAGATTGGCTTAGGCGTGATGGTATTCGTTCGGGTGGCCATTGACAGTCACAGCGAATCGGAAGCCAGAAAGTTTGAGGAAGAAGTGACCGCACTGGAAGATGTTGTTGCCTGTTACAGCATAGGCGGTGATGCCGACTTTCTGATTCAGGTTGTTTCCCGCGATCTCGATTCCTATGCCGACTTCGCGATGTCAACCATACGGCGTTTACCAGGCATTAAAGAAATGCAGAGTATGTTTGTACTGAAAGAGATGAAGCCGTTCACCGCATTTCCAATTAAAAATTCTCAAAAAGCAAAAGGATAGACGCTGTTTGCCTGTCGGATTTCGTTTCTGGCCTCTGTTTTTCGCTCAATAGACGGGAACAACAGAGGAATTTTTGAAGTGAGCCGCAAAAATATCTAAACCAAATAGAAATCAAGTTGCATATCATTCATTGTTCTCAGTGTTTCTCGTTCATTGTTCTTTATTTTTTATAAAGTTTCCAATAACGCTCTGGTTAATTGAAATTTAATCAAAATAATCCACTGAAATGGGGTGATAAATGGAAAGCTTGCTCTCTCTGTTCTTTTCGGCTTATCTGGTCCTTGGCATGGCGGCAACACTGTATGCCATCGGTTTCTTTTTTGTGTCCGGTTTAACCCTCTTCGATCAGGGAAAAAAACGACCGATGCCATTTCGCTTTCAGTGCAGCTATATCTTTGTCATGCTCCTGATGATGCCAGTGTTTTATCTGATCTTTATCCAAGAGATTTTGTCACTGCCGCGCCACTATCAGGCACAGAAACACACAGCAGCAAAATCGTAAATATCATCGGGCTGATATTATCATTCAGCCTGATTCATCCTGAGCATATTGCAGATGCCGTCAGTTTCCGACGCGCCGTACACTTTTTCGTACCACCAGTGTCGGTTCCAGCTGTACTACTTGTGGCTCGGTGATCTCTTTATTGATGCGTTTGAGCAAAGTCTCGACAGCCGCCTGCCCTAAGCGGTATTTCGGCTGATGAATGGTGGTCAGTGATGGGGTCATAAATTTTGCGATATGGATATCATCGTACCCGATGAGGGAGAGATCCTCCGGGATCCGAATCCCTTTTTCATGCGCGGCATTAATGATCCCCATCGCCATCATATCGTTACACGCAAAAATGGCACTGGGTAACGAGCCGCTGGCAAAAATTTTGTTGAAAGCCTGGTAACCGCCTTCAGATTCAAAATCAGACTCCACAATCCAATCACGATGAAACGCCAGTCCGGCTTCATTCAGTGCTCGCTTAAAGCCTTCATAACGGATCTGCGCCTGATGTTTCATCAAAGGGCCGGTAATACAGCCAATCTCATGGTGACCGCAATCAATCAGATATCGGGCGGCCAGATAACCGCCCTGGTAAGAATTGTCCTGAATTTTATCACTGGCAAAGGACATTGGGCCCCAGTCCATCACCACCACAGGAATATCTGGATAGCGTTCGAAAACGTCTATCTGCTCACCTTCCAGTGTCGAACACATCAACAGGAGCCCATCAACGCGCTTTTGCAGCAGTGTATCAATGGATGCTTTCATGCGCTCACTGTCCCCTTCGGTGTTACACAGAATCAGGTTATACCCTTTCTGATAACAGCTGCGTTCCACCCCTTTGACCACTTCACCGAAAAATGGGTTGGTAGAGGTTGTGACCAGCATGCCGATGGTCTGGGTGCGATTGACTTTGAGACTGCGGGCCAGCGCAGAAGGCGCATAGTTCAGTTCTTTCGCTGCCCGGTTAACGCGCTCTGCGATTTCGTCGCTGACAAAACGCGATTTGTTGATTACATGGCTCACAGTTGAAGTCGACACGCCTGCCAGTCTTGCAATATCTTTCATCGTGGCCATGTATTTTTCCTGTGTGATTAATCAATGATGGCGAAACGCTCCGCCAGAAACGCATCCACTTCAGCACGCGTTGGAATAGACGTCTGGGCACCAAAGCGGGTGACGGAGATAGCAGCAGCGGCATGTGCAAACCGAATGGCTGATTCTAAAGACATTTCTTCCAGTAAACCAGTCACCAGCGCGCCGTTAAAGGTATCACCTGCCGCCGTGGTATCCACGGCATCGACTCTGTACCCGGGAATGAGCTGACCCCGTCCATTCTGGCTCAGCCAGACACCTTTTGCACCCAGCGTAATCAGCACGATTTCGATGCCCTTGCGGTGCAATTCGTCCGCCGCAAGCTGAGCAGACGAATTATCCGTTACCGTCACTCCGGTCAGCACTTCTGCTTCTGTCTCATTCGGGGTGATCACATCTACACATGCCAGCAGGCTGTCGGGTATTTCCCGGGCAGGAGCGGGATTTAAAATGACATTGGTTTGATGGGCTTTTGCTTCACTCGCTGCCCGTTCAATGCCCTCAAGCGGTGTTTCCAGTTGCATCAGCAGAAAACGCGCCTGACGAATATTTTCCAAATCAGGTTCTATGCGCTCTGCTGTCAGCTGCGCATTGGCTTCCGGTGACAGACAGATCGTATTTTCACCACTGTCTGCCACCTGAATCATCGCAATACCGGTCGGGCAATTCGGCTGCATCTTGACGCCAGAGGTATTGATCCCATCGTGCTTAAAGCTTTCCCGGATATGAATACCGAATGCATCATCGCCCACACAAGCAATAAAGCCGATATCTGCGTTCAGCCGCGCTGCCGCAACCGCCTGATTGGCGCCTTTTCCACCGGGAATCACCTGATAATCGCGACCATGCAGCGTTTCACCCGGACGGGGAAAAGCAGGTACGCGAAGAACATGGTCCGCATTCACACTGCCTAAAACCACTAATTTATTCATAGCATTATCCTGGCCGAACATTAATCCACTAAAACTCTTGTACCGCCCCTCCCCTTACCAAGAGGAGGGAATATTCAGTGCGTGCAGCAAACGCTGTACTGTCCCTCCCCCTTTTCAAGGGGGAGGCTAGGAGGGGGTTACTCGGGCACACAATCCAAATCTGTGCACATTTCACGAACCCCACCCTAACCCTCCCCTTGCCAAGGGGAGGGTATATTCCTAATGTTTACTGCTTCGCAACCACTTTCAGCGGTACAGGTATGTATTTTTCCACCGACTCACCTTTCAGCACTTTCACCGCGGTTTCCACGCCCAGCGCACCGATTTGATCCGGCTGCTGTGCAATCGTCGCCGCCAGCTTACCGCGGTTCACCGCAGCAATGCCGTCGTCTGTGCCGTCAAATCCGACAATCATGACTTGCTTGCCAGACGCCTGAACGGCGCGCAGCGCACCCAGAGCCATTTCATCATTCTGCGCAAACACAGCCTGTACATCCGGGTTTGCCGCCAGCAGATTTTCCATCACGTTCAGACCTTTGGTGCGGTCGAAATCAGCAGGCTGGCTGGCCAGCAGATCCATCTGACTGCCCTTCACCGCTTTCATAAAGCCTTCGCCCCGCTCGCGGGCCGCCGAAGTGCCGGCAATGCCTTCCAGCTGAATGACTTTGGCCTGCTCACCGACTTTTTCCATGATGTACTTGCCTGCCATTTCACCACCGGCAACGTTATCAGACGCAATATGACTGATCACCTCACCCCGGCTGGCACCCCGGTCCAAGGTCAGAACCGGAATATCAGAGCGATTTGCCATGCGAATCGCATTTGATACGGCATCCGAATCCGTCGGGTTGATCAGAATCGCCTTCACACCGCGAACTGTCAGATCTTCCACATTCGACAGCTCTTTACTCGGGTCATTTTGCGAATCCAGTACGATCAGGTCGTAACCCAGCTCTTTTGCTTTGGATTCCGCACCGTCTTTCATGGTCACGAAGAAAGGATTGTTCAGCGTGGAGACCACAATCGCCAGTGTGTCCTGCGCCTGTGCAGACACAGAAACGGTGGAGGTCAGCAGTGCAGCAGAGATTAACGTTGCCAGTTTTTTCATCATCATGATCCTTTGTGTAGGGGGAACCGGTACACGTCACCCGGCTCTCTTGTTGTTCGTAAATCCTCTGGATTTACTTGTTTTTATTGTCCACCAGCACAGCCAGCAAAATCACAACTGCTTTGGCAATCATCTGGTAGTAAGAAGACACATCGAGCAGGTTCAGGGCGTTATTCAAAAAGCCGATGATCAACGCACCAATCAGAGTACCCATAATCCGGCCCTTCCCGCCCATCAGGCTGGTGCCGCCCAGCACCACAGCGGCAATGGCGTCCAGTTCGTAGCCCATGCCCGCCGTCGGCTGTGCCGAAGACAGACGCGAGGTGACAATGATGCCCGCCAGTGCGGCCAGCAGACCACAGATCGCGTACACACCGATCTTCACCCGATCCACATTGATACCGGACAAACGGGTCGCCGACTCATTCCCGCCGAGCGCATACACATAGCGGCCAAAACGGGTGTGATTGAGCAGATACCAGGCCGCTGCAAACACCACCACCATCAGCCAGACCGGCACCGGAATTCCCAGTGCATAGCCGGTGCCAAACCAGGCAAAAGCATCCGCGGTATCGGTGAAGCCAGTCGAAATCGGACGACCGTCGGTGTACACCATGGTGACACCACGCAGCAGCGTCATGGTGACCAGAGTGGCAATAAACGCCTGCACTTTGCCCTTGGCAATGATGATCCCGCTGACAGCACCCAATGCAGCCCCGGCGAGCAACGCTGTCGGCACGGCAATCAATACCGGTACTTCCATCGCAATCAGGCTGGCGGCAAACGCGCCGCATAACGCCAGGACCGAGCCGACGCTCAGGTCGATCCCCGCCGTCAGAATGACCAGCGTCATGCCCACCGCGATAATGGCGTTCACCGAGGTCTGGCGCAGAATATTGAGAATATTATCTGCGGTGAAAAAGTTCGGATTCAGAAAGGACACCACAGCAATCAGTAACAGCAGAGCAATCAGCGATTTCTGCTCAATCAGCCAGGCTTTACTGAACCACTTTTTCTCGCGGGTTTCGGTCGGTTGACTCAAGGTTTTGGTACTCATGCGGCTTCCCCGTTAATCATTTTGCCGACAGCACAGGCCAGCAGTTTTTCCTGATCGGCATCTTTTGCATCAAATTCGCCGCTGATCCGGCCTTCATGCATCACCAGAATCCGGTCACTCATGCCAAGAACTTCCGGCATTTCGGAAGACACCAGAATGATGCTCATGCCTTCGGCTTTGAATTGATTGATCAGCTGATAGATTTCTTTTTTAGCGCCAACATCGACGCCTCGTGTCGGCTCATCCAGAATCAGGACTTTTGGCCGGGTCATCAGACCTTTGGCAATCGCCACTTTCTGTTGATTCCCGCCCGACAGATTGCCGATGATCTGATCCCGACCCGGCGTTTTAATGTTGAACAGGCGGATAAAATCCTCCACAGCGATGGCTTCATCGCCATGCTGGATCTGAACGCCTTTGCTCAGTTGTGCCAGCGCGCACAGGGACATGTTTTCTTTCACCGACAAGCCCAGCACCAGGCCATCGCCTTTGCGATCTTCCGAAATATACGCGATACCATTGGCCAGTCCGTCCTGTGGGCTGACCGGATTGATGGTTTTGCCGTTCAGGTTGATCACGCCCCGCTCGCTTGGCAAGGCACCATAAATCACCTTCATCAGTTCTGTCCGGCCTGCGCCCATCAGACCAGAAATGCCCAGAATCTCCCCGCGTTTGAGGGTAAAACTCACCTCGTGAACGCCGGAGCCGGTCAGGCCCATGACCTCAAGGCAGGTTTCGCCATGCTGGACCGCAATGCGCGGATACTGCTCTTCCAGTTTTCGACCGACCATCATTTCAATCAGGCCGTCTTCATTGGTGTCGGCCACCCGGCATTCCCCAATGAATTTGCCGTCCCGCAGGACGGTAATGTCGTCACAGATTTCGAAGATTTCTTTCAGGCGGTGCGAGATATACACAATGCCGCAGCCTTGCGCGCGCAGTTCATGGATCACCGTGAACAGCGAGGCGGTTTCGGTATCCGTCAACGCGTCGGTCGGCTCATCCATAATGATGACTTTCGACTCGAACGACAGCGCCTTAGCGATTTCGACCATTTGTTGCTCGCCCAGACTCAGATCACCCAGTAAGGTTTTCGAGCTGTGTTTCACATTCAGCCGGGCCAGCAGCCGATCGGCCTCAGCGTACATCCGGCCCCACTGAATGCGGCCCAGCGGACCGGTGAATTCACGACCGAGAAAGATATTCTCGGCAATCGTCAGTTCAGGGATCAGATTCAGTTCCTGATGGATAATACTGATCCCCGCCTGCTGGGAATCCCGCGGCCCTTTGAACGCCGCAGTCTGCCCCTGATAGTGAATGCTACCCGCGTCTTTGCTGTAGATCCCGGTCAGGACTTTCATCAGGGTCGATTTTCCGGCACCGTTTTCTCCCATCAGTGCCATCACCCGTCCCGGATAGACATTCAGGCTGGCTTTATCCAGTGCCTTCACGCCCGGAAAGGCTTTTTCAATGTCACTGAGCTGTAAAATGGCTTGCGTCATACGCCGTCCTCAATGATTGCAGTGGTCAGAACACCACACCGGCCTGAAAAATCACGTTCGCATACGGAGTACATTCCCCGGTCCGGACCACGGCCCGGCTTTGATGCGTGCGTGCCTTAAAGGCCTCGTGCGACAGATAAGACACGGTGATTTCACGGCCACTGCGCATTTGCTCTTCATGCAGCGTTTCAATCATGGCCTGATGCAGTGCAGGACTGACCTGTCGGAATTCTTCCGCCATCACCACACCTTCAATTTGCGACTCAGACAAGAAGGTACGAACGGTTTCGATAAAACCAGGCACACCATGGGTCAGTGCCAGATCGATCCGCTGAACCGGTTGCGGCAGCGGAAGCCCTGCGTCACAGATGGTCACTTCATCGGTATGTCCCAAAGTCGCAACCAGATAGGACAACTCGGCGTGCAGTAGGGTACTTTTTTTCATTCTTCAACACCTTGACTTGGCAATCACTGGCTTCACGTCATGAAAGAGCCAGGAAAATCTTCTAACGTCGTTAAAATATCGGTTTATCTGTCGCAACACAGGCAGTGAGGCATTTCGGTTTCCCGGCTTTTTTATAATTGGGAAAAGCCATCGAAACGTTTCGACGAATTCTAATCAAGTTTCATTTCTTTGCAGCAGGCGAAAAGATGAACTGTGATTGGGATCGTCAGAACTATCAGTAAGAGGCACCAAAAAGGTGATCTATATCGTGGTCAGGGGAGTAAGGTGTAGCAAGAGAATCAACAAATCGCAGAGACAAACACGGTGTTCAGAAGGTGATTCGGGGACTTTCCTGCTTGCAGCTTATTGAGTTGCGGCGGCGGACAGGCTTTTCAGCCGATGGCCGAATATGGATCGAGCAGGTAATACGCAGTCACGCATGCCGAGCCGAGCTCAGGTTCAAGATAATTCTGTACACTTTCTACCGAATCCGCCTCCCAGATACAGCGACAGCAATGCTCGTCTTTATCCAGTAGTGCTGTTTGTAAACGCATGCCCGCAGGGGGTTGCCCCAGCGCCGGGCCGGCTTTTTGCGAAAACGTGTCCAGATCCGTGATCTTGTGCTCTGTGGCAATAAACATGAAAGACTCCTTATTCGCCCTTCTTCTGATTATAGAAGCGGAATCAGGCGTCTTTCTTTTTCATTCAATGTCATTACTCAAATCAAGCGTTAGCGGGTAATTCCTTGCGTGCTTCTATCGCTTCGATGGTTTCGCGGAGCTGAGGAGAAATTTTAGCTTTGCTGTTGTTTTTGAAATCAAACATCACAACCTGAGCGGTGCCACGGGTTGTGATGGCGCCCATTTTCTGACTGAAAATTTCGTATTCCATGGTGAAACGATCATCTTCCATTTTGGTGACGCGGGAACCGACCAGCAAAGTATCAGGATACGTGACAGGCAGACGGTAACGGGCGCTGGTCTCGCTCAGTACCGGGCCGATGCCGGTATCTTTGATATCGTCCATCAGCGCTGCTTCTTTGAAGTAATCCAGACGGGCGGTTTCGAAGTAACGAAAATAAACCACATTGTTCACGTGATTCAGGGCGTCCATCTCCCCCCAGGCCACCGGAATTTCTGTGACGACAGGGTAGTGTTGAAGAATTGCGTCCATGTTGGCTCCCAAAGGCAAGTATGTTGTGTTAGAGCATTTAATCTAACCGTTTTGCAACATAACAACAACATCGAACCACAGAAATGAGAAGTAGACAATGACGCTTCTCTGATCACACCGGTTACCGCGACTGATCTGTTCCCTCCCCTTGTCAAGGGGAGGGTCAGGGTGGGGTTCGTGCAGCGTGCACAGGCTTGGAGATTGTGCCCCCGGTAACCCCCTCCTGGCCTCCCCCTTGAAAAGGGGGAGGAATCGTGCTGAGTTTGCTGAAGCACTACAATCCCCTCCCCCATACAAAGGAGAACAAGAAAGTTTTACGGGGCTGATCAGAACACCGTGTTCACAATCAAAGAAAATCCATGCCGTAGAGAATGTCACCGCAATGCCGGCATCTGAATTTATACACTGCCGGGTTGCCGCCTTTTTCGTAGTTATCCAGGATGTCCTGCCATAAATTCGCTTTGAGCATATGACGGCTCAGAAATGCCTGTAACGCCTGTCCGCTTAAGGCTTTCAACTCATCATGTTCGGCAAAACCATGGAATTCGCAGGCATCGCCACAATGATCAAGCCAGACTTCCTGACGCCAGGACTGATAGCCAGGCGTACGCTGGCAAACCTCAGCAATGACTTCCCGCTTCAGACCAGCGCCGTCCAGCGGAAAATCATCAGAATAAGAGGCTTTGAATTCTCTGGCTGCCGAGCCATCGGCGATGCACCAGGGGCACAGCCATTCGACATCGCGCTGGGAATAAATACTACCGCTATACAGATAACCACGCGCCTCGCCACAGCAATCGCACACTTTCATGCTTTTCACTACAGCACCAGTCGCCAGCGGATCAGGGTGATAGGTGAATTTCGGAAGAGTCACTATTTGTATTCCTTTGTCTTAACCGATGGCTTGATAGCCATTCTTGTCATACACACCAAAGTGAAGCGCCACTCTGGCATCAATCTTATGCGGCAAGATCAGGTGAACATTTAGCGACAAAGTGAGGTTCAGGCCTTGCGCAGCGCCATTTCCGAAGCACGATCACTTTTTAAACAACGCGGCAGTGAAGCCCTGAGCGCAGAGATGGACAAGCTTTCACCAGTTATGACAACGCTGTGCAAATTTCCGGCTCAAGACACGCATCGCGCCCTTTTTCATGCCGCGTGCCCCGGATTTTCCGGTATCCTAGCGCGCTCATTCATCACTCTATTTCTGGGCTGTACGCCCTGCCGGCAATAAAACACGATTATGGTTTCAGACAACGCTTTACCCGGACCAGGCACTGTTCGCTTTCCAAAAGGCCGGTTCGCCATGTGGACGGTATACAGCTTTACCAGTGCTTCCATTCTGGCTTCCATCATTTTTTCACTGCTGCTGTTTTTGTCTATCGACGATAATCCGGTGATGCAGATCCTCTTCGGCGGCCTGGCGGTTATTTTCGAGCTGGGTAAATTTTTCGCCTGGTATGAATTTGGCGAACGCCGTGCCAGACGCAGCTACACAGGCGCTGCCTGCGCGTTTGCGTTTTACTCGGTGCTGGCGGCGATCTCCATCGGCGGTTCGGTTGGCGGGATTCAAAGTGCGACCAATCAGGCCCAGAGCCATGTCACTGTACAGCAAAGCAAAATCAACGCCTATAACATGCAGATTGACGCGATTGAAAAGCAGATCGAACTGAATAACGAAGCGGCGCAGAAGTACATCAAAATGGAGCGTATCGCCACCGGCGTCACCCGGATTCAGCGAGAGAACAGCAAGCTGCGTGAGCAGCAGCAAGCACTGGCGATGGAGCGGGACAACCTGCCTGTGGTCAGCCAGGGCTCAGTGCTGGGTTTGATTGACGGTCTGGCCAAGACCCTGAATGTCAGTAACGAGGCCGCGCAACTTGGGCTGGTGATTTTCCTCTCGGTTCTGCTGGATTTCTTTGCCGCTTTTTTTGTCGGACTGATTGGTGAAGAGCTGCGTTTTCGTCAGCAATTTAACCAGCGCCATGCGATTTACGTCTCCGACACGACCGTCAGGAAATCTGCCGCAGGTTCCAACCCGCCAAAACCTGAAAATAACCCGGAAAGCGACGATACGGACACCGCCAGCATCGCCACACTGGCCATTGACGCTGCCCGTGAATCTCAGTCTGCTGGTGCCGAAGAAGCGGCGCCTCTGTCGCCCTACGATCGTGTGGTTCAAGCCCTGGCCTCTGATTCGGTCAGTTGCTCAAAGCGGGCCATTATTCGGGCGCTGAAACTCTCAGCGGATGAAGTCGATGCCGTGTTCCACCGGATGATGGGTGAAGGCCTGGTCAGTAAGAAACCGAACCACCATTTCCAGTGGCACGGGTTGCAGACTCAGGCGGACACTGCTGGGGAACTGCAGGGCTAATTATCCCAAACAGCCTGACAAGCCGATACTCCGAAGGCTATCCACAAAGAATCAATTGACACAGCGGGCGCCCAGGCGCTCGCTTGCTGTGAGTTGATCACAGACCATCCCTCTGCTGCCTTCCTGCCCTCTCCTCAGGTCGCTTAAAAAAGGTTTCAAAGAGAAAAGCTTCATCAAAGTGACGCTTGCCAATGAACGCAGTCGCATGATGGCCCAGCTGGCGTTGTGTCCCCGGCGATTTCACCCCGAGCGGCCAGAGATAAAACCGCTCTGCCCGCACACTGGCCGGTAACATGCCCTGTGGGTTGAACAGGCTTTTATTCTGACTTGGGGCGGCAGGCAGGCTGCGTAACTGCTCGTAAGGCAGTACAGTCAGTGAACGCGTGCGAACATCATGCCGCAGCCATTGCACGTCTTTCACCATATGCTCGCCAGCGGATAAGGTGACCCCCAGCTTATCTGTCTGTTGCCCGGCATAGACTTGCAGGGTAACCGGCCACTCCTCCTTGTTGTCCGTTGCTGCAAATCGCAGTGTCGGTGACAGGGCGAACACCATGTGATAACAGCCACAATGGTGAATACTGTCCAGAATATATGGCTGGCCGTCAGCATCCAGTGTCAGCCGGATCAGTACGCCATCAAACCGGCCTGCATAAGGGTCGAATCCGGAGCGCGCAGTCCGGTTAGCAAACCACAGGCTGTAGTTCAGTTGCATCAGGGTCTGACCATAAAAGCGGGTATAGCTGACATGGGTATACAGAGTCGGTTTCCGGGAAACGACCGCAGGCTGACTGGCCGTGACATATTTCACCTGACCGGGAAAGTCATCCCGCGAGCGGGTTTCGACCTGAATCACCGGCGCATAATGGTTCAGCAGACGCTGCTGTTGCCCTGCGCTTAGCTGAGGCCATGACAGTGCTGAACGCGCCCTTGCCTGGCGAAACCAGGCCTGTATCTGTGAACGATTCAGGGATGACTTGTCATCAGGTGCGTACCGGATCGCATCCCCCTCGACCGGCTGAATAAAATGGCTGATCAAGCGCCGTTTTTCTTTGTCGACTGAAGGTCTGGCAAGGTGCTGTGTGAGCGGATACAAACCCAGTACCCGTTGCCAGCTCGAATAACCAGACACTGGCTGAGGCGGCTCCGCGATTAAAACAGACCAAAGCGCAGGCTGATACAGACTTTGACTAACCAATTGCGCCGCGCACTGTTCGAGCTGGTTGAACGCATAAGCTGAGTTATCCGGCAGGTTCTGATATTCCGCCTGCCGCTGTACAGCGGCCTGGTGTGACACATAGTCCAGCCATTGGCGCTTGCTGTCGCGGCCCGTCAGCTCAAATAACCAGGACAGACTGAAGCGGTCGAAAGCCAGGTGGGGAAATCTCGGATCCCATGCCAATTGCGCATCCTGCACGCCCTGTTGCTGCACCGTGCGCTTAAAGTCGGTGAGCAGATCCACACAACCGGCCTGCGATTGGGTGTAGATTTGCTGCTGGGCCGGAATGGCGTCCGGGATTGGCTCGGGCAAGGATGTACAGGCTGCCACCAGCAGGAAAGGCAACAGAGTCAGCAAACGCATCATATCCCCTTCTCCTGATGCTCCCGGTGATGATAAAAAACTGAATCCGACTCCTGTAAGTGAAGCAGAGAAACGCCAAGTTGGATGCCGGTACCTGTTTTCAGACAAACAAAAAAGCCCGCACCTGGCCGTGCGGGCTTACTCATATTCTTAATTTAGTCAGTAAACGGAGACGGTTAAGCGTTATCCGGCACCTGAATCACACCACGGCGAATCTGATCCAGTTCAATCGACTCAAACAGCGCCTGGAAGTTACCTTCACCAAAGCCTTCATTACCTTTACGCTGAATAATTTCAAAGAACACAGGACCAATGACAGTATCAGTAAAGATCTGCAGCAAAATGCCGGTTTCATCCCCATCAATCAGGATTTTCAGATCCTGAAGCTTCGCCAGATCTTCCTGATGACCCGGAATACGCTTGTTTACCCCTTCATAATAAGTATCCGGGGTATCCATGAAGGCCAGACCGTTCTTCTTCAGACGTGACACTGTCTCGAAAATATTGTCCGTGCTCAACGCGATATGCTGAATGCCTTCACCATTGTATTGATCCAGATATTCTGCAATCTGTGACTTGTCGTCACTGGATTCATTGATTGGAATACGGATTTTGCCGCATGGCGCGGTCATGGCGCGAGACAGCAGACCGGTCACTTTCCCTTTGATGTCAAAGTGGCGAATTTCGCGGAAATTGGCAATGCGCTCATAAAAGCCCGCCCACAGATCCATGTTCCCTTGCTTCACGTTGTGCGTCAGGTGATCCAGGGTATGTAAACCAGCATCCTGACTGGCCAGGCGCTCCTGATAATCCGGGTAATAGTCGAAATCGATCTCATAGATATCGTGCTCGCCATAGCGATCAACCAGGTAGATCAGCGATTCACCAATCCCGTATACAGCCGGAATGTTCAGCTCCATCGGGCCGGCCTGAGCAGGACAGGCTGTCGCGCCGTTTTTCACTGCATGTTCCAGCGCATGGGTCGAATCTTTCACACGAAACGCCATCGCGTTCACGCTTGCTCCGTGCACACCGGCAAAACCAGCTGCCTGAGAGTGTTGTTCGCCGTTCACGATAAAGTTGATGTCACCCTGACGGTACAGCCAGACTGATTTATGTTTATGCTTGGCAATTTCAGCAAAGCCCATCAGCCGGAACAGGTTTTTCAGATTGGCAATCCCCTCTGGCGTCGGCGCGGTATACTCAACAAACTCGAAGCCGTCCGTGCCCATAGGATTTTTCATCATTTCACTCATCCGTATATCCTCACATATTGGTTACTTAGCTGACGCCTGTTCAGCGATTTCTTACCTATAGAATTAGCACCACAGCGAGGGGTTGAGAAGCCAGTTGTAAAACTAAGGTTAACGTGATGTAAAAATAGTTTGTAAAGCCTGCTTGCCAGCCATTCATGCAGGCTGAGAGACGAATTCATGACAGGCAATGAGAACAGCGTAAGAACCTGAGACACCATGAAATCAAGCCATTTCATAAAATTGAAAAATAGTGTAGAAAGCTTTACATAGGCGTATGCGCTGGAGTACTGCTCAGAAGCAGGCAGCAGAAGAAACACACGCTCTGCCCGGACAATCAAAACCGGCGCTCGTGTGACTCTGGCAAGATCGAAAGATATTCAGCCCCTGACTATGGTTATGGAGGAGGTCATCGGAATGAGCGTCAATAAAAGGGATAAACTGCGTTTACCGCAGCGGAAAAAAGCGTCCGTGGCCCTGAAAAAAGACAGCGCAATTTACTTGCCCACTTATCACTTTCTCAAAAGCGAGTTTCAGCATGCCCGACGCCACGAGACAGGCCTGATCCGCGACGACGACACAGAGTTCCTGCACCAGTACCGCGTGTCACTCCGGCGCTGTCGTGCCCTGCTCAGCTTGCTCAGTGCCATTTTCCTGCCACAGCAAAAGCAGATGCTCCAAAACACCCTGAAAACCTTCATGCAGAAAACCAATGAACTGCGGGATCTGGATGTGTATTTAGGTCACATGGAACCTTATTTCGATGCCCTGGATCATCAGTACCATCAGGGCCTGATCCTGTTCTTTAACGACTTACAGGACAGGCGGATAGCCCAGCTGAAGCAAATCAAAGACTGGCTGAAGTCTGCCGATTATCAGCAGCAGTGTGCGCAGATTATTGGTCTGCTTGATGAACTGCAGACTGAGCCGACGGATGCAGGTAAAAAACCCTGCCTGCACCTGGCCAAAAAAAGTATCTGGAAACACTTCAACAAAACACAGCGTGTCTGTCAGTCCATCGGTTATGCGAATCCGGACGAACACATTCACGAGCTCAGAATTGCCTGCAAAAAGCTCCGCTATCTTCTGGAGTACTTTGCGCCGTTATTTCCACGTAAAATCATGAAAGAGCACATCAAGCAGTTGAAAGCGCTGCAGGATTCTCTCGGTTATTTTAATGACAGCGCAGTCCAGATTGATTTTCTGAATCAGTATCTTGAGCAGCAAAAACCGGGCTCAAAGCGCCACAACGCGATCTCGCGTTTACTGACATTCAGCCAAAAGCAACATGCTGATCATAAAATCAGCGTGATCGATCATGTCAATCAGTACGCCTTTGCCGCGCCCCAAAAATCCTTTGAGAAGATCTATAAGCCCTGAGCAGAGCTCTGGACGGGAGATTTTTGCGGCATCATGCACATTTCACAAAAGCTTCATCAAACAGCAATAGAGGCTGAGAGCCCAATCACGCTTTATTTTCAGCACTTTGCTATTAATGAATGAAACATCATTGAAAGGAAGTGCGTATGAAATCAATCAGAACAATAACACTGACTCTCTCTTCCCTGTTTGCACTGTCTTTACCACCCCAGGTTGCAGCGGCCGACGCGCAACAAGCCTTCATGAACGACTGCCTGCGCACTTATCAGAATGAGTCCCTGTGTCTGGGTTACGCGCTGGGTGTTTTTAACACGATTTCAGCCATTCAATGCAGCCAGCCAGAACAGCACCCGATTCATTCCCTGACTCAAACGAGCACCATGCAGACCGAAGGTGCAAAACGCGTTCGCCTCTCAATAGAAGCCATGCAACCAGCGCTGAGCAAAATCAGTGACTGCCGGGCCAATTCTCCAACCTCAAGCTGACGATCATACATGTCGGCCAGTCTGCAACCGGCCGACAAATAAGCTCATTTTAAGGCGGCTTGAATATCCGCTTCCAGCGCCTCTGGTTTGGTCAGCGGCGCGTAACGTTTCATCGGCTGACCATCCCGGCCAATCAGAAACTTGGTGAAGTTCCATTTG
This sequence comes from Photobacterium sp. TLY01, assembly GCF_021432065.1. Classification (NCBI taxonomy): domain Bacteria; kingdom Pseudomonadati; phylum Pseudomonadota; class Gammaproteobacteria; order Vibrionales; family Vibrionaceae; genus Photobacterium; species Photobacterium sp. TLY01. The sequence goes on along the minus strand of NZ_CP090365.1, from coordinate 691,358 downwards.
ATGTTTTTCCCCAACAGGCCGGGTAAGGCATCGGTCAGGTAGGCAAACAGCGGATGGCTATCGGCTCCTTTCACATTCACCTTTTCAAACATCGGAAAATTGACACCATAGTTGATTTCACAAAATTCACTGATGGCGTCACTGTTGCCCGGCTCCTGCTGGCCAAACTGGTTACAGGGAAAACCGAGGATCACCAGGCCCTGTTCACTGTATGTGTCATAAAGTGATTGCAGCCCCTGATATTGCGGCGTAAAGCCGCATTTGCTGGCCGTATTCACCACGAGCACAACTTTCCCTGCATAAGTGCTCAATGGCACGACCTCGCCTTGCAGACTGGTGACTGAAAAATCGTAAAATGCCGCCATAACTCTGTTCCTTACCTGTGATGTAGATAGACCTGTACGCGTGTGGCCAGTGTATCAGGCGAACCGGTTCAACTGGGAATTGTGCTTTAAAACCGTATACTGGCACCCAACATTATGTGTCACCTTCACTGCCGGGAGCTGCCGTGTCTTCATTCAGCCAGAAACTGACCGCTATGGGTCTCAGACGCTTAGACTTTACCGAGTCTGAAACCACGAGCCTGAACGCCCTGCTCAGCCAGCTCGATACAGAATTTGCCACACTGCAACAGCAACGGCCAGACGGTAAAGGCGACGATCTTTTACTGGGGCTGATGACAAAAACGCATCTATCCGCTCTGGAGCAATTACAGAGTACGGACAGTCAGAGCCAAGCCATGCGCGATCTGTTCGTTCAGCAAGTTGGCCTGGAACATGCGGCACGGTTTGAAAACCAGCATCATGGCTATTTTATGCTGGTCACACGCCTGTGGATGCTGGTGCTCGGCTATCTGCAGATTGATCTCAGCTATGCCGCCGATCATGCGCAGTCCAGCGCAACCCTGCTCTTTCCGGAAGATTCGACGGGACCCAGCCACAGCCGTGCAGAGCAAAGCCGACGCCGTTTCATGCAAGCCTACTATCAAGGGAAAGCGTCAGCCGGGCATGAGAAGCAAGCCGTTACTCTCATAAAAATATTCAAAATCTGGCTTCAACGAATATTTCACCCGTGACAGTCAAAAACCATAGTAGAACCAAAGCAAATATGTTGTTGATGAAGGCAAAAAAATTACAACATCGTAAATAAAACATGCTAAATCATACAATTAACTGAGCACCCGGATTTTTCATGTCTTTCTGACTGAAAAATTAACTCCCTTAAGGTTTTGAACAGCTTACTATTTAACATTCTGCGATACATTTTTTACAAAAGTGATCATTGCGCGTTTTTTAATCACCCCTATAATACCGCCTACGCTTTAACCAAGTATGTTGTTCCTTTAAAACTCCTGCAGCAAAGATAACCGGAACGGAAAATGCCGCCAGGGTCTTTGAAGCAGTTTGAGTTGATTTATTTCCCCGCCTGTCATGCCTATGACAGGCGTTTTTTTTATCTGTTTTACAGGATCGGGTGAAGCTGAACAGACAGATAATGATCCAAACGTTCCTGCAACTGCGCTTTTTCTTCATCCGGCAAAAAGCTGGCCCGGATCGCGTTGGCAGTAAATACAGCCATTTCTTCTTTTGTAACGTCAAAGGCCGCGGTCACAGCCAGAAAATTGTCCGTCATGTAACCCCCAAAATACGCCGGATCATCGGAATTGATCGTCACGCACACGCCTTTGCGCAGCAGCGCAATGATATTGTGATCGGCCATGCGATTAAACACCCTGAGTTGTACGTTCGATAAGGGACAGACAGTTAAAGGCATCTGGTTACGAACCAGCTCCTCCACCAGCGCCGGGTCCTGGCTACACTGCACGCCATGATCAATTCGGGACACCCGAAGCATCGACATCGCATCACGAATGTTACTGGCAGGCCCTTCTTCACCGGCGTGAGCGACAGTCAGAAAACCGGCCTCATGCGCTTTTTCAAACACACGGCGGAATTTTTCAGGTGGATGACCATGCTCAGATGAATCCAGCCCAACGCCGATAATATATTCCTGATACGACATGGCCTGAGCCAGGGTTTCAAACGCCGCCTCTTCACTGAGATGGCGCAGAAAGCACATGATCAGCCGGTTTGAAATCGACAGCTGCTGCTCTCCGTCGGCCAGTGCCCGGGTGATACCGGCCATCACGGTCTGGAATGACACACCTCGCTCAGTGTGGGTTTGCGGATCAAAAAAGATCTCCGTATGCATGACATGATCTTGCTGGCAATGCAGCAGGTACGCCCAGGTGAGATCGTAAAAGTCCTGCTCGGTCTGCAACACAGCGGCACCGAGGTAATACATGTCCAGAAAAGACTGAAGATCATCAAACTGATAGGCAGCTCTGGCTTCTTCAACACTGGCATAAGGCAAAGGGATCTGATTGCGTTGCGCCAGTTCAAACATCAGTTCTGGCTCTAATGTCCCTTCAATATGGACATGCAGTTCAACTTTCGGCAGGGTTCGGATAAAGCTTTCCATAGCACTGACCTCTTCACGCTCTACACAGGAAACTTGGATATATTGTTTAAAGTGTAGATTGCAAAATCAGTCAGATGGAAAAGCGGGGGGAGATTTTCCCTGTCAGTGTGACACGGTGACCAACAGGGAAAGCAGCACTTTATTTCTGTTTTGGACGGAACACTTTAATGACGCTTTCATCGCTTTCCAGATACGGCCCTTCCATCAGATCAATACAGTACGGGATGGCCGGGAATACCGCGTCCAGACATTCACGGATAGACTTCGGTTTACCGGGAAGATTTACGATCAGTGTATCGTCGCGCAGTCCTGCAGTTTGACGTGACAAAATCGCGGTTGGCACAAACTTCAGTGACTCAGCACGCATCAGCTCACCAAAGCCAGGCATCATGCGATCGCACACCGCTTCTGTTGCTTCCGGGGTAACATCCCGCTTTGCCGGGCCTGTTCCACCGGTGGTAACAATCAGACAGCACTCTTCTTCATCAGCCATACGAATTAAGGTGGACTCAATGACATCACGCTCATCAGGAATCACTTCGTAGACAGGTTCCCATGGCGAAGTCAGGTATGCTTTCAGCGTATCCATGATCGCCTGCCCGGAAAGGTCTTCATACACACCCGCACTCGCTCTGTCACTGACGGTGACAATCCCAATCTTCGCTGTGGTCATTTTTTCTCCTCAGGCCAACGCCTTGCTATTGCGAACCAGCCACATCGCGTGGCAAACAAGGGCCGCTTCTCTGTCTGCAATCACAGCCGGTTGCCATCAAGGCAATTGATATCACGGCTGTCTGTCATCACAAACAGAGAAGCGGCCCCTGTGCTAGTGTAAGCAATCTTGGGCGTTCGGAAAACCTTTAGGGTAAGTCAAACACCAGCGCTGTGACCGAAACATCGCCCTGATTGGATACAATCAGCTCAGACTGATGCGCCACCTTCAGTCCGTCCCCCGGTGATAAGATCTCACCTTCGACTGTCAGCTGACCTTTGATCTGATGCAGATAAAACCGGCGTCCGGCCTGCTGTGTCAGCACCAGAGATTCACCCGCCGGTAATATCAGCTGACTGAGCCGGGCATCCTGCTTGATGGACAGAGTGCCGTTCTCACCATCCGGCGTGATCACCGGGGTCAGGCCTTCACGCTGACCAAAGTCTTTCTGCTGATAGCCCGGCTCACCACCCAGCTGATCCGGCTGAATCCAGATTTGCAGAAATTTCAGGGTGTCTTGCTGCGACGCATTGAACTCGCTGTGATAGATCCCTTTACCGGCCGACATCAGCTGGAACTCACCCGCGGGCAAACGCTTGATGTTACCGGCGCTGTCTTTATGGGCAATTTCACCTTCCAGCACATAGCTGATAATTTCCATGTCTTGATGACCATGGGTATCAAACCCGGCACCGGCGCGAACGGTATCATCATTGATCACCCGCAGCGCCGAATAGCCCATATGCTTGGGATCGTAATAATGACCGAACGAGAAGGTGTGACGACTGTCAAGCCATCCGAACGAGGCTCTGCCACGATCTGCAGCACGTCTGATTTCCAGCATAATGTCACCTCTTAAATGTTGTCGAAAACGGAATAGCCAGGCTGATCGCGTCCTTAGCGGACGCGTTTTGCCAGCAGGGAGTCAACCGATACTTTGCCAGCCCCGGAGACAACCAGTGATACCGCAATAGCCAGCAGCGACAAGCCAAACTCGTAGCCACCGTTGGACATAAACAGGCCATTCGGTAAGTGAACGCTCACGATTGCCACAATCATAGTGATTGCCAACACGAAGGCCGCCGGACGGGTCAGTAATCCAACCAGGATAAACAGGCCGCCGAAGAACTCACCGCTACCGGCCAGAAATGCCATCAGCATGCCAGGCTCCAGACCGATGGATGCCATCCATTGACCCGTCCCTTCCAGACCATAACCCCCAAAGGCACCAAACAGCTTTTGCGCGCCATGGGCCATGAAAATAATACCGGCAGGCACACGCAGCGCCAGCGGGGCAAAACTGTCTGCAGACGTAATCAGGCGTTTGATCAAAGAAGTATTCATTAGGATTTCCTCAAAAAAATTGAACAAAAAAAGGATTCAAAACTGTGATCGTTAAACAATGACAGAACCTGTACTGGTAGCTTATGCACTGGTCTCAGCCCTGTCTTCCTCGATTGAGAGCAAGTGTAGTGGCTGTGACCGTCAAACAACATGGGTTGAAATTGAGTAACTAATTCGAATAAATCGAACAACAGAATAATTTGCTGTCTGAGTTGAAAAAATACAGACAATAATCAGGGGCTATGACACTATGAACGACTTGATAGTTCAAAGGAAAATCAACGACATGGAGTTGTCTCACGTCCGCCGTTTTTCGGCACCGATCTGGGCCGTCTTGATCGGCACCCTGCTGACCCGCGCCTCCTTTTTTATGGTCTGGCCTTATATGGCCGTGATGCTGCACCGCAAATTTGGTTTGTCTGAGATTGAAATCGGCACCATCATGAGTCTGGCGGCACTCGGCGGCGCTGTGGTCGCCCTGTATGTGGGCTACCTGTCTGATAAGCTTGGCCGGAAAAATTTACTGATCATCAGTTGTCTGGCCCATGTTGCGACATTTATCATTCTGGCCGAGGCTGATCAGGCCTGGTTATACGCCGCTGGCGCACTGATGGCAGGCATCAGCCGGTCGATGCTGGAACCGCCGGCACGGGCAATGATTTCTGACTTATTACCTGAGATCCCGGTCCGGGAAATGGCGCATCAGGTGCGCTATTACTGCATCAATCTGGGTGCGGCTTTCGGGCCGTTAGTGGGCTTACAGCTGGGCTTTACCGGTGAACAATCCTCTTTTTATCTGGTGGCGCTGGCTTACCTGATCTACAGCGTGTGCTTTATTCTGGCGTTCTGGCAGATTCGCAACAGGCCGCAACCACCCAAAAACGAACAGAATTTCAGCCAGACCCTGAAAGTATTAGCACGTGACAAGGCATTCATGGTGCTGATTCTGGCCAATACCCTGGTGATGTACGCTTACCTGCATCAGGAAACAACCCTGGTACAGTATCTCAATGGGCTGGGCGATAAAGTGGTTGAACTTTATACCAGCATGATTTTTGTTAACGCCAGTGTGATTGTGCTGCTGCAATTTCCGCTGCTGAAGCTGCTCAGTGGCTGGTCACTCTACCGCCGTGTGTATCTGGGCGTTGCTCTGTTTACCAGTGCCTTTTTGCTGTACGCCAGTTTTCCTCTTGATGCGCCCGACCTTTACTGGTTACTGGCCACTTTTGTACTGAGCCTGGGCGAGGTGATTCTGTTCCCGACCTTCAATCTGCTGATTGACAGAGCAGCGCCGGATCATCTGCGCGGCGCTTACTTCGGAGCGGGGAATCTGACCTCTATCGGCGTGAGTTTGTCGCCATTAGCTGGCGGGATTATCTTGTCGCTGTACGGCGGCCCGGCGCTGTTCATGTCCACCGCCTGTGTGCTGATTCTGGCGGGCTATTTATACCGCTGCTCTGCCCGCTTACAGCAGCAAAACAGCAAACCGGTACAAGCCACTCAGCCATAGCCGCTTGTACCGGCAATACGCTTGCGATACCCGCTATTTCACCCAAACCTGCTTGGCATTCACAAACTCGTGAATGCCTTGCGGCCCAAGCTCCCGCCCGTAGCCAGAGCGTTTAATACCACCGCTCGGCAAACGGGGATCCGTTTTGACGATGCCGTTGACAGCAATCTGTCCCGCCTGCAGCTCACGAATGAAACGCTGCGCATGGACCGGGCTGCCCGTCCAGACGCCGGCCCCCAGTCCGTAGGCCGTATCGTTCGCCAGCCGCAGCGCATGTTCGGCATCATCCGCTTTGACCAGCACCATCACAGGACCAAAGGTTTCTTCACGAAACGCGCACATCTCGGGTGTCACATCAGCCAGCAAGGTCACCGGATAATAATACCCTAACCCGGTCTCTGGCTGCCCGCCCATCAGGCATCGTGCGCCGGCCTCTATCGTTGCCTGCACCTGACGATGCAGGTTCTGCCTTAAATCATCCCGGGCCAGCGGCCCGACATCCGTGTCTGGCGAAGACGGGTCGCCGACTCTCAGCAGCGTCAGCCGTCTCTCCACCAGTTGGATGAAGATGTCATACACAGGTGCTTCCACAATGATCCGTTTGGCCGCAATGCAGGACTGACCGGCGTTAATCGTACGTGACAGTGTCGCCACATCAGCGGCCGTTTCCAGATCAGCATCAGCCAGCACGACAAAAGGATCCGATCCCCCCAGCTCCAGCACTGCCGGTTTGATTTCACTGGCTGCGGTCGCGGCGACTTTCGCACCCGCACGGTCTGATCCGGTAAACGAAACCGCCGCAATGTCCGGATGGCGGATCGCCTGCTCAGCGAGCTCATTGTCAATGGGCAGGTTGACCATAATATTGGCGGGCGCACCCGCCAGTGAAAACATCTCTGCGATTGCGCGGGCACAACCCGGCACGTGCGGATCGTGCTTCATCACGCAGGTGTTGCCGGCCATCAGCGCCGGTGCCAGAAACCGGAAGGCCAGCCACAACGGGGCATTCCAGGGCAAAATGCCCAGCACTGTGCCGAGAGGCTGGTAGCAGACATAACTGTGGCTGGCATCAGACGGCAGACTCTGGTCCGCCAGATAAGCTTCAGCATGCTGGGCATAATGCTCGGCACACCAGGCCGCTTTTTCCACTTCGGGGCCGGCTTCCTTCACCGGCTTGCCCATTTCCAGTGTCATCAGCTCGCCCAAACGGGTTTTATGTTCCCGCAACTGTTCTGCAACGCGGCGCAATACCTCGCCGCGCTCGGCAAAGGTTAACCGCTGCCAGTCGGGCTGCGCGGCCCTCGCCGCTTGAATCTGGCTGTCCAGTGTTTCCGAGTTCAGCGTCGGGTACTCCTCAATCAGAGTGCCATTGGCCGGATTGATCGCTGTTAAAGACATAACTCCCCCTTACTCGGCTATCCGTTCGCCTGTTGCTGTTTCCCTTTGCGGGCTTTGTCTATGGATGTCGCTTTGTCTGACGACACGCTGGTTGTGGCGGCTTCAGGTTTGGCCGGTTTGCCCTGTTCGGGTAACACAGTGAAGTCTTTCGGCAGGGTGAAGAAGGATTCACAACCATCTGACGTGATTACAATGGTATCGGAGATCCCACAGGTTTTATCGCCATCCACCCCCCACATCCAGGGAATGATGTGGAACGTCATGCCCTCTTGCAGCACGGTCGACTCGCCTTGTTTCAGGCTGACTATATAGCCTTCGTCCCAACTGGGCGGAAACGCGATCCCAATCGAATAGCCGGATCGGGTGATCAACCTGGCCCCTACGTCATTGTGAGAAATGATATTGCGGATCAGATTATCAGCATCCGACACCGTCATCCCGGGCTGAATATAGGCATGCAGCGATTGCAGCGCCAGCTTCATGGTTTCCTGTGCTTTGTGCATGGAATCGGTCAGTTCCCCTAAAATCACAGTGCGCATCATGGCGGTGTGATAGCGACGATAACAACCGGCCACTTCGAGAAACACGTGCTCGCCCGGTTGCACGACACGTCCTTCCCAGGTTGCATGCCCGATCATGGTTCTGGGCCCGGAGGTCACATACGGCATCACTGCCGGGGGCTCCCCGCCCGCCTTGAACATCGCCGCGCTGATGGCCGCGCCGATTTCGTTTTCTGTGACCCCGGCCTGACAGGCCGCAATCCCGGCTTTCATACCGGCTTCAGTGGCAACCGCCGCCCTGCGCATCAGCTCAATTTCAACCGGCGATTTGCAGATGCGTCCCTGCTCGACAATGCCAAAACAATCCAGCAGTTTCGCTTCCGTCAGCGTGGTGTGTATGGTGTCCTGCTGATAGGCAGGAAAGAAGTAGCTGTTTCTTTCGTAGCCGATGCGCTTTCTCGACAGTCCGAATTCCCGCAACGCGTCCACCAGCATCTGAATCGCATCTCCGGTGTCCGGATAAGGCCGGGTCCGCTCAATCCAGGTCCGGGCAAAAATGTTCGACTCTTCCATCGCCCGGGTGATCATGAAGGGCTCATCTTCCAGTGGCACAACCAGCGCCTGAAAAAAGGAATAGCCGGTGGTCTGGTAATCGGTCAGGTACATGATGTTTTCCGGATCGGTGATCACCACCGCATCCAGCTGGCGCTGGGCGATACGCTGTCGCAATTCGCCCAGACGTCGCTCATATTCCTCAAAAGGAAACGTCATATCGTCGCGTTTTTTCATACCGCCTCCCGGAGCACGTTTTGCGTCACTTCCACCAAAATGGCCAGCCCTGACTGCAAGTCTGACTCCGGTGTTGTCAGCGGCGGAATCAGCTTGATCACCCGGCCGCCGCTGCCGCAGGCCGAGACCAGCAATCCAGCCTCGAAACAGCGTCCGACTATGGTTTTCGCCAGCTCCCCAAGGCCCACATCGACGCCATACAACATGCCTTTGCCGCGTACTTCCACTCCGGCCAGATCCGCCAGTGGTGCAAGCGCCGCAGACATGATCGCGCCTTTTTGCTGCACTTCCTCCATCAGGTGGCTGTCTTCGAAGTAACTCAGCGCTTCGCAGCCGCTACAAAGGACAGGCACTGCCCGCGAAAAGTCCCCGTGTGCTCACCCGGCGACCAGTGTTTATCCAGCTCAGGTTTCACCAGATTCATCGCAATCGGGGTGCCCATGCCACCCAGTCCTTTAGCCAGACAAACGATATCCGGGTCGATGCCGTAATCATCGAAACTGAAAAATGAGCCGGTACGCCCCATCCCGGCCTGAATATCATCGACAATCAGCAATGCACCGACCGATTTCGCCAGCGATGCCAGCCGCTGCAGCCAGGCTTTATCGGCAATGTTGACGCCCCCTTCGGCCTGCACCACTTCGACCAGAAACGCGGCCGGTGGGGTGACGCCGCTAGAGCCGTCCTGATAGCTGTCTTCCAGCATTTCCAGCGCCTGCAGGGCTTGCTCTGCCGCTTTGCCCTGGGCACCGAAAGCGGTATGTGACACATGAGTCAGCGGCACACCGGCCGCGCCGCGGAAGTACTGATTCGCAGTACAGGCCAGCGCCCCTAAGGTCATGCCATGAAAGCCGTGCTGAAAGGCGACGATCTCATGGCGTCCGGTGACCCGCCGTGCCAGTTTCAGCGCTGCCTCGACGGCATTGGTGCCGGTCGGCCCCATAAACTGCATCTTGTGCGGCATGTTGCGTGGTTCAAGAATCACGTGATGAAAGCGCTCCATGAAGCGGCGTTTTGCGCTGGTGTGCATGTCCAGACTGTGGGTCACCCCATTGCGCTGGAGGTAGTCGATGACCGCCTGCTTCATGCGTTCGTTGTTATGTCCAAAGTTCAGCACCCCGGCACCGGCAAAAAAGTCGATGTACTCTTTACCCTGCTCATCGGTCTGCCTGGCATTGAACGCCGTATCAAAAACGACTGGGTAGACCCGGCAGTAAGCCCGGATTTCGGATTCGCGCTGTTCAAAAATGCTCATCGTACATCTCCTTGTGCTTTCAAATCTCTGGTGTGAACAGGGCTGTTGCGCTGTGCTGATCCACTCAGCCAGCCTTCAACAGCCCTTTGATTTTTTTAACCCTCTCTACCCTGTGTAGTCCGGTAATGGCGCCCCCGCAAGCCGGGCATACCAGCGAACGACTTTTTCGAGCAGTCGATCATTAAAATCGTAGTGGGGACTGTGGCAGGGATACTGATGGACAGGCTCACCATCATCGGCTCCAATCAAGGCAAACGCCCCGGGCACCTGCTGCAGGTAATAGCTGAAATCTTCCGAAGCCATCACAGGCAGGGAGATGGCATGATCAAGCTGCTGACCCGGTTCGGCCAGCCAGGCAGTACGGGCTTTTTCGGCGGGTTTGGCATGGTTGATCGTGGCACTGTAACGCGGCTGGATCGCCACCTCACAATCCACGCCATAACTCAGGGCGGTGTGATGGCTGATCTCTTCAATCAACTGGTTGATTCGGGTTTTCGTTTGATCGTCAGGCACCCGGATACTGCCACTCAGCACCGCCTGCTGTGGGATCACCGTCAGACCACTGGCGGCTTCGATAGAAGTCACACTCACCACGGCCGCGTACTGAGGCGGTAAGCGCCGGCTGATGATCTGCTGCAAATTGAGGGTAATTGCCGACGCCGCCAGCACAGGATCGGCGCAAAGTTCCGGCTGGCTGGCATGGCCGCCCCGCCCTTTGACGGTAATAGAGAAGGTGGCGTTACCGCACATCACCAGCTGATCCGGGCAAATCATCTTGCCAAACGGGATCGCCGGCCAGTTGTGCCAGCCGTAAATTTCATCCACCCCTTCCAGTGCCCCGTCAGCAATCATTTCCCGCGCACCGTGCCCGCCTTCTTCCGCGGGCTGAAACAGAAAAGTGACGGGGCCGGACAAACTGTCTTCATGCTGTTTGAGCCAGGCGACAGTGGCCATCAGCGCTGCGGTATGGCCGTCATGGCCGCAGGCATGCATACAGCCCTGCTGCTGTGATGACCAGGTACGGCCGCTGTCTTCATCAATCGGTAAAGCATCAATATCACCCCGCAGGGCAATGTGGCGACCGCCAGGATTGCCAGACGCAATATGCGCCAGCGTGCCGGTTTGCGCGCAAGGTCGCCAGTCGATCCCCATTGCGGTCAGACGATCGCGAATAGCGGCAGCCGTGTTGTGCTCCTGCCATCCCAGCTCAGGATGGCGGTGTAAATCCTGCCGAAAGGTTTTTGCCGTCGACAGATTCTTTTGCCAGAAATCGGACATAGGGGTTCCTGCTTGAATACTGAAAAGACCAAAACAAATTTTATTTATTATTTCGGCACTTACCAGCAAGCCTAGTCAGGAAGATCCGGTTTCTCAATGTCGATGACCCGCTGTTGATGAGCCTGAACTTCGCGCTGGCCTCACAGGGTCACTCAGCGACGCCGATTCACAGTCCAACCATTTCATACTGTTCAGCGGACAATTTTTTATATCGTGTTTTCCCGTAGTCTGGGACACTATGTGCCATAGCAAGATTTCACTGAACAGCGATCGACAACAGATCGGGAGAACAGGAATGACTCAGGAGTTCTATATCGGTGTCATGTCAGGCACCAGCATGGACGGCGTGGACACGGCGTTAGTGTCTGTTGACGGTGACCAGATTCAATTGCTGGCCCATGATGACTATCCCATGCCTGATCCGCTCAAGCAGCGTTTGATGAACGTCTGCATCGGCCAACCAACCACCCTGGTTGAAATCGGCGAGCTGGACCATTTACTGGGCCACTTGTTTGCCGATGCCGTCAATGCCCTGTTGGACAAATCCGGTTACCGGGCCGATCAAATCCGCGCTATCGGCAATCATGGTCAGACTGTGTATCACCAGCCGATCGGCGATGCGCCGTTCACACTGCAAATCGGCGATGCCAATATTGTGGCCGCGAAAACCGGGATTGATACCGTGGCGGATTTCCGCCGTAAAGACATGGCATTGGGCGGACAAGGCGCGCCGTTGGTCCCGGCTTTCCACAAAACCATTTTCCAGTCGACCGATTCCAGCGTGATCGTACTGAACATCGGCGGAATTGCCAATATTTCCGTGATTCGCCCCAATGACAAGGTGCTCGGATTCGATACCGGCCCGGGCAATATGCTGATGGATGCCTGGTGCGAACGGCATACCGGCCACAAGTTCGACCGCAACGGTGACCTGGCCAGACAGGGCACGGTGGACGAAGCTTTACTGAACCACTTACTCAGCGAGCCGTATTTTGCGCAACCTGCCCCCAAAAGCACCGGCCGGGAGCTGTTCAATCTGCCCTGGCTTGACGCCAAACTGGTCAATCGCACTGTCAGTGCGGCAGATGTGCAACGCACCCTGTGTGAATTCACCGCAGTGACCATTGCCCGCGAGGTCGGACGCTTTAAAAGCGGCCCGGCTCCCCAGTTGCTGGTGTGCGGTGGCGGTACACGAAACCCTGTGCTGATGGCGCGCCTGTCGGCACTGCTGGGCGACTGGCAGGTCGCACCCACCAGCGACTATGGCGTCGACAGCGATTACATGGAAGCCATGGCCTTTGCCTGGCTGGCGCAGCGCCGCATTCATGGCCTGCCGAGCAATTTACCTGAAGTGACCGGCGCCAGCCGCCCCGCATCACTGGGTGTGCTCTATTTCGCTTAATATTTTGTTTATTTTGAGTATTTCAAAAAGGGGCTGCGCACTATGGCGGCCCCTTTCATTCAGCCAAAAAGAAAATACAGCAGATTCAAAACCGCCAGCGCGATGATCGGCCAGAACGTCAACTGCATCCCCAATATTCGCCCTTTCAGGCTGTCGGCTAAGATGCCACGGCCATGAATCACCCGGCCAGCTGTGAAAAGCAGGCCAATCACCACAATCAACCAGCCTGCACCGCCGTTGTCTTCGAGCAGAAACAGCAAGATCAGGGTTATTGGGATGTAATTCACCGCATTTGACTGCGCAGAACACGCCAGTTGCAGATCTTTTGCAACTGCTCCGCCATCGCCGTAACCAATCTGATGCCGCCTGCGTGCTTTAATCACCTGCATCGATAACCAGCACAACCACAGTGCCAGCACGGCTGCAAAAAAACTTGTTGTCATCTCCTGAACGCTCCCGGTTAATTACCCAAACTTTCATCATCTTACACCATGATTTGCGTTTTGCATCCTCGCTAAACCCACACATTCTTATTCTCGCGACACCCATTTTCTCCGGCGTTTATGAAGGTCTAGCTGGACAACACTAAGCTAACAGTCAGAAAGCAATAAAAAGCGGCTCTGAGCTGATGCAGCGCCGCAACACCTTCTTCTTGACCGCGGAGCGCGGTGCGATTGACTTAGGGGCTGAACATGATGAACAAATCATGGGAGTGCGCATGTGGGCTGATTGGTATCAGCCTGCTGGCTGGCTGTGGTGGCGATGCCAAACAGCCTGTCGCGCCAGTAAAAACCATACCTTCCTATACCATTACTGCCATTGACGGGTACCTGCAAAGCGCACGGGCCTGGGTGGATGTGGGACAGAATTTCCGTTTTGAATCCGGCGATCGCCAGGGCACAACCAACGCGTCGGGCCAGGCATCCATCGCCCTGAACGGACTGGAAAACCCGTCGCAATACGCCTCTTTCGTGCTGGCGATTGCCGGACAGACAGTGGATCTGGACAATCCGGGCACGCCGGTCAGCAAAGGGTTTTTAATGTCTGCGCCGATCGGCTATACCACAGTCACCCCGCTCACCAGTATTGTCCACCTCTATATGTACGAAGGATTAGGTGAGTCGACGGCGATTTCTGCCACTGCCCAGTCGCTGGGTATCGGTGCCAGTCAGGTGATGGGCGATTACATTGCCAATGGTCTGGACGATATTGCGGTCAAAGCGCGGGCCATTGTTCAGCTGGGCATCTTACTCAAGCAGGAAGTGAGCAGTGAAGAAGAACTCGCCGTCCCCATGGCTGAGTTCCGCCGTCTGCGTGATGTGTTAAAGCAGCTGGATACTCATCATCACCTGGTCTTTGATGCGCATGACCGCGTCGTGCTCGGCGATAACAATCTTCCCATAGTCGTGGATGATGCGGCATTGGAAACCGACAGCGACGATGACGGCGTCTATGATAAGGCAGATGCTTTCCCGAACGATCCCAATGAAAGCGCCGACTTCGATTACGACGGTCTGGGCGATAACCTTGATCCGGATGACGATAATGACGGCCTGACCGATGTGCAGGAAGAGATGCTGAACACCGACCCGTTCAACCCGGATACCGATGGGGACGGGGTGAACGACAGCGAAGATGCATTCCCGACAGATAAAAACGAAACCGTCGATACCGACGGCGATGGGATCGGAGACAATGCCGATCCGGATAATGACAACGACGGCGTCAGTGATGAGTACGATGAAGATCCGCAGGATCCCACCAAGCTCAGTTGCCGCTTCGATGCCATGATTTCCAGCTCGTTCGAACTGGACGCCAACACAATGCACAACATCATTCTGCAATGCGGCGGTTACCTGCCACTGGGCGGTAACGATGTCAAAGCGCTGACTGCGCTGCGCCGCAACCGGGTAATGGAAACCGGCACCAGCTATGGCAGCCAGTCAGAATCCGGCGCGACCGAAGCCTATGAATTTGCAGATAATGGCACAGCTGTGCGTTACCTCAATGGCGTTGCGGCCGGCAACTACACCTGGAGTATCACCGGCAGCAACGAGAAAGACGGGTTCGCTTCCGGCATGATCAAGCTGTTCAACAGCAATGGGGACGCCGAAGTCTGGGCCATGCTCAACAAAATCGGTGAGCAGAACCTGTTTATCGTCTTCTCGCAATACGCCAGCAACGGCGACAATATCATCGATACCCAGGCGCTGTGGCAAATGCGCAGTCTGGATTACCGTCAGTCTGACGCCCCTGTCCCGGTTTCCAGTGCAACCCTGTCGCCCTGCACAACAGATGATTCCGTGATGAACGAGAGCGCCCCAACTGTAGCAGCCACCCGAGCTCAGTTTGATACGGCCGTCGAGACCTGCAAACAAAGTACTTCCGGGGGAGATCTGACGGTGACGGTCAACAGTCTGGCCAGCCAGTCCTTCCTGTGGGGCAAACCGGGTGAAGAGTTGAGCAGCCGCTACACCTTCCTCACCAACAGTGGCGACAACCAGGGCTTCGGCTATCGTCTGACCGGCGAAAAAGCGGAGAGCTATCAATGGGAAGTCGATAATAACCTGCTGGTCATTCAGGGCCGCGATATCCCGAATGCCACCAACTGGACCCAGACTTTCTCTCTGCTGGCGGAAGCTGAGGCCAACGGTGAAACCAGCTGGAAAACCTTTACCCTGGATGAGCAATGGGTTAAGGACAATACGCCGGACGGAATTACCGCCGAACAAGGGGCGATCGGCTCCGGTTCGCTGGTGCAAAGTGCCCTGCCCGGCCGTTTGCTGACCCAGTGTGATGACTTCGACACCGGCTGGAATGACAGCACACAAAGCCCGACCGACAACGGCGCGACACCGGCCGCCTATGATCAGGCCATCACAAGCTGTGGCACGCCCTGGACGGCGACACCGCTGGCCTTTACCAGCAACCTGCTGAGCACTGCCCTGCTGACGCTGGATAACGGTCACAGCCTGGCATTTGCCGGGGTGCCGGTCAGTAATTCAGACGGCCTGCTCTCCGGGAACGGTACTTACAATGTGCCAAACGCCGAGCAACCCGATCAGCCGCTGACTGAAGCATTCAGCTGGGTGGTGAATGCCAAAGGACAACTGGTGATCACCTTTACCGACAGCGATAAAGTGATGACCTGGCAGTTGCAGGATAGCGATGGCCTGAGCTTCTCTGCCCTGGGCTTTCTGGAAAATCCGGACTGGCAGCTGAACCCGGATCATGGCGTTATCCAGCAAACCCGCTTTACGGTATCCCGGATGATGTAAACCGTGGCGGCAATCACGACCATAGGTCACGAGTAGGTCACGAGAAAAAACAGGTGGCGAAATTTGCCACCTGTTAGTTTTTTCAGCTAACACTAATATCAATCAGAGCCAGTGCTCAGAGTTAAATCACCGCCAACCCGCATTCAGCCTGCCCTGTACACTTTTATGCATATTGGCACGACTATTGATTAGTGAATGTCACTTTCCACAAAACGGATGTGATGATTCGATGAAACCGACCCTGAAAAAAGTGATTCTTCCTGCTTCTCTGGCTGGTATTGCGCTGTATACCGGCATCATCAATTTCAGCTTTGCCGACGAGCAGACACGCACAGAATCTGTCCGTGCATTCAATCAACTGTCTGTCGAAAAAGGCCTGGAGATCTATGTGCATTGCAGCGACAGCAACTACCTTGAAGCGACAGGTCAGGCTGCTGCGCTGGAGAAAATGACAGTGACTGAACGGCAGGGCAGCTTGCTGATCAGTAATCGCTCGGGTGACGATTGGGAAAGCACGGAGCCGCTGACGGTCCATATTTACACGTCCCAGCCCCTTCAGCGCCTCGACGCCAGGTTTGGCATTGATGCGACCGTTGACAGCTGCGCTCTCGCCAGCGACAGCTTCGCAGTCACAGGCCAGATGGGCAGCAAACTGGTGCTCAGTGGTCAAACCGAGGTTCTGATGCTGGACCTGGCCATGGGCGCCACGCTCGATCACAGCGATCAGCCTTTGCATGTCGACAAAGCGACCGTTGAATTGGGTATGGGCGCCAGTGCCAGCCTGTGCCATGCCAAATCAGTCTCAGGCAGACAATCTGCCGGCACGAAGCTGTCTGTTTCGCCTGAGGCCCAGACCCGGATCAACAGCAGTTATGGGACGGCGTTGGTGGTTGATGAGTGTTGAGGAATAATCGATAAGTTATGTTGAACACATTTGGAGTTTGAAGGTTTGTCGCGCTTGAGTTTGGTGGTTCATTTGGCATCGCAGTACGCGCGCCAGGTACGCTTTGTGGGTGCAAAGCGTCCCCAGAAATGCCTGCTTGTTCGTTGGTGTTGTTGCTGCATAAACGGGCGTGATGGTATGTCGCGCTTGAGTTTAGCGGTTCATTTGGCATCGCAGTACGCGCGCCAGGTACTCTTTGTGGGTGCAAAGAGTACCCAGAAAACCCCTTTTTTGTTCTTTGCTGTTGGCCGGGGCGGTTGTAGGCGCTCCCGGCGCCGACAACCTGAAAATTCGTCCTGAATTTTCCCCTTTGGGAGTGAGTCTCTTAAGATCAAATTATCGCAAAACAAGTTCTATGACCTGAACCTACTTCTTCAACTCACTTCTTGCGGCGGCAAGCTCTGCCTCTGCTTCTTTCAGCTTATTCATTCTTTTCTCAATTTTATCGGCTCGGCCAGATTCCTGAGCGTCTTTCAGTTCAAGTCTGCGCTCGGCAACTTCCTGTTCTTTTTCATTCACTTTTGCCAGTCTGTCGCGCATTAAGCCTTCATCCGTACAGTGATCCCGTACTGCTTGAAGTGCTTTTTCCAAACCGGCGACACGATGCGTATTGTCATTGTTTTTTGCATATTCGATTTGTTGCTGTATCTCATAAGCTTTGGCGTCGCATCCCCTAAGAGACTCCTGAGCCAGGCTGGGAAAAGTGGCGATTGTTGCCAAAAAGCTGAAACCGATGATCTTCTTTAACATGAAAGTTCTCCTGTAGTATTTATGCATTATCCATATAGAATGTGTGGATTAAAAGTGATTATTCTGGAGGGATGAATAGGATGCCGGAGTTTGGGAAAAGTGATCCGAGCTACTCGCATATAAATTAAGAAGCTATCCACACCGCTTGTTTACGAAACGATTCTTAGAAATACTCCCATTTTATTTTTTTATTCTGGATTTATTCGTATTTTATTCATTTCAACAGATTACTTAGCATGTAAATCACGAAAACAACCATACAACGCTAGGTATCAATATGTCTCTTTCAAATCTCGCTACAGCGCTCTCACAACAATCAGAAAACATCATCCTCACCAATGAACTCGAAAAGTGGCATTTAGATGGCCTGTTCAACCGGACCATTGATGTAGTGCGGGTACCTGGATATTTCAGCACACGGAGTGCGACAGCGATCGCCAATAAAATAAAACAAAGTGCGTTTTTTGGCAGCTATGTGAACGCTCCCAAAATTGGGCGTATAGGACAAGCTTTTTTCGAATGTCAGAACGACGAAGTTTCGTTAAGCCGCTACCGTGAATTTGCGAAAGTTTGGATAAAAGAAATGCGCAAAGAAATAAGCCCGTATCTGTCACCAATCGATCGCTTGCGATTAGAACTAGATGAAGTTTGGCCATCCCACTGCAGCCTTGCTGAAATTGGTGGTCACAAGGCTTTCGCTGGATTAGTCAGAGAGTTCAAAGCAGGTGCTTACGCTGAGCCACACAACGATGTTCTAAGTTGGGATCTCGTCAATGAAATGAATACAGACATTACCAACCAGCTTGCTGCCAATGTGTATTTGGAGACCTCTGAAATAGGTGGAGAGTTAAAACTCTGGCACGAGTGGCCAGCAACGAAAGAAGAATACGATAGCATCCGTATTGAAGGCAGTTACGGCGTTAAAGAGGAACAACTAAACGACAGCTGCTTTGAAATCACACCAGAAACAGGCGAGCTGATTCTGTTTAACCCCATGCGTATCCACTCTGTGAACGAAATCCTGCAAGGCTCCAGGCTGACTTGGTCATGCTTCATTGGTCTGGAGAAAAAAACTCATGCACTTCAAATCTCAGGGCGGGATCGCACTTTGTTAAAAACTATGATCTAATAAACGTAAACTCTTAACTAGCCTACGAAATTGAACCTTATTGAATATCTTTCTGTGGTGACAGAAAACCGCTCTGACATTAATCGAAAGCATGATCTTGTTGATGTCATCTTCCTTGTTATCAGTGCCATCACATCAGGTTGTGAAGGCTGGCAAGACATTGAAACTTATGGTGATGAGAAGCTTCACTGGTTGCGAAAGTACCGCCCGTTTACACATGGTATCCCGCGCCGACATACCATTGCTCGCATATTACGTTCGGTGGTGGCAGAGTCATTACTTGAAGCACTCGCTCTTTGGATTAATGACCAGCGAACGACTCAAAACAAGCCAGTCATCGCTTTTGATGGCAAGGTACTGCGTGGTGCCTATCGTGGCGATAAGAAAAACGCCTTACAGCTCGTCACTGCCTACGATACTGAACGTGGTTTAGTCCTTAGCCAAAAGCCAACTGAAAGCAAAAATGGTGAAATCAGTGTTGTGAGGCAACTACTTGATATAATTAATGTAAAAGGAAGTATCATCACGCTCGACGCTTTGCATTGTCAGCGCGAAACTCTCGAAAAAATTTCAGAGAAAAAAGCGCACATTGTCGTTCAAGTGAAAAACAACCAGCCAAAGCTTCGTGAAGCCGTTGTTTCTCAGTTTCAGGCGGTATTCGACGCACAAAAAGAGCAAGTTGTTACAGAAATTGTTCAAGAGCAACATGGTCGTAAAGAAGAGCGGTATGTTTTTCAGCTGAAGGCCAATTTACCCGACGATTTGAAAGAAAAGTGGCCGACGGTTCGAAGTATCATCGCCGTGGAGCGGCATCGTGTTATCAAAGGTAAAGGTAGCGTCGAAACGTCTTATTACGTGAGTTCATTGTCACCAAAGCATAAGCTTCTCGGGCATTATATTCGTCAGCATTGGCGTATAGAGAACAGCCAGCATTATGTGTTAGATGTTGTTTTAAAAGAAGATAGCTCACGAATAACCCTAGATGGTGCGGTTGAAAATATAGCGCTATTCAGGCGTTTTGTAATGAACATGCTAAAACAGTGTGACTGTGGCGCCCCAAGCCAAAAAGTAAAACTGAAAAAGGCTGCTTGGAGCGATGATTATCGGACAAGAGTTTTCTTCGGGCTATAAAGTGAGCAAAGTATGCTCCCGCCCTGCTTCAAATCTGGAGCTGATTCTATGACAATACCTAAATACCTCTCGGACACCTATCTGGAAGAATTCACAGCAAAAATCACGAAAGTGATAGAAATGGATGACTCTGTGGCAGTGTATTGTGATGACACAATTTTCTATCCCCAAGGCGGAGGCCAGCCTTGTGACCTAGGCATCATAATTATTGACGGTTGCACTCACCGAGTGCATCACACTGAAACGACAGAAGATGGCATCGCCCATGTTTTGGAATCACATCCTTCACTTTTAACGTGCACTGGTAAGCCATGTATACAGCGCATTGATATACAGCGCCGTCTGTTCAATGCGAAGTCTCACACTGCCGGACACCTTATCTCTCATCTCTTCGAAGAGCTGGACAGCAATTTATCTCCGGCAAAGGGACATCACTATCCCGATGATGCCTACATTGAGCTGATAGAAAGTGAAAGAACCAACGATACTTTCTCAGTAGCGTTGATTAACGAGCAAATCGACACCTTGGTAGATAAAACGCCCAGACCTATTCAGTCCATCGAATTAGATTTGGCTGAGGTTCAATCTCTTCGCCCGCTATTAAGCAAGTTCATCCCTCAAAGCACGAAGATCCGAATGATTGCCATTGATGGGTTTACACCCGTTCCATGCGGAGGAACGCATGTCAGCAGCACTTCTGAACTGAAAGGACTGCGGGTCACGCGAATCAAACGTAAAAAAGATCGCATAAAAGTGAGTTATTTAATCAATTGAGGTAAGACATGGATTTCACGACCGCATTGTTTTCTATTTTGACCATTCATTTAATGGCTTCAATTTCACCAGGCCCGGATTTTGTTGTGGTTTCTCAGAAAACCCTGCACCAAGGGCGAAAAGCCGGTATTTTTTGCGGTATTGGTGTTTGTGTCGGGCTATTGGTCCACATCGGCTACTCCGTGGCCGGTTTAACCACTGCGTTGGGACATTCTGAGCATATTGCTCAGGGAATCGGGATTTTTGGCGGAAGCTACCTTGTGTTCCTCGGCTATCAATCCATCAAAAGTTCTTTCTCAGAGCAAGCAGAAGTCGTCGTTAATGAAGGAAGCAAAACCGAGACTCAGTCGGCTTTTTGGAGCGGCTTGATCGTGAACATTCTCAATCCGAAGGCAGCGATTTATTTCATCTCTTTATTTTCAATCATTATTTCACCCACCATGGGCGCAGAGAAACTATTGCTGGTCATTGTCTCGATTATTGCAGTGCAAATGGCATGGTACCTGACATTCATTTATTTTGTGACCATCCCAAGTGTCAGGGCAAAATTCAACAGTAATATCTATCTGATTGACCGCACGCTAGGGGCACTCATGGCATTCATGGGGCTTTATATGATTGCCACCTATACCTTTAGGTAAGTTCATTATTAGAAGATTACCAGGCATCTGAGATTATCCCTTAACCTCAGAGTCTAAACTCTATGGAACGGAAATTTATGACAAATATCAAAAATATTGCGATTATTGGCGCAGGACCAAGTGGGATTTCAGCTTATTTGCAACTCGTCAAAGAACTACACAACGATTTAACATCCATTACCATTTTTGATCCGATTGGTATCGCTGAAAGTTTCAGTTTCAATACTGATTTGGCATCGTCACTTAACAATACCAGTGTTGGTGTCAGTTCTTTATACTCTGATGATAAGCTTGATTATTTCAAATGGCTACAAGACAAAAAATCAGATTTAAATGTATCTTCGTCAGACTTCATCAGCCGATATTATTTCAAAGAGTATTGTCAGGATCGTTTCTGGCAATCAAAAGACTATGCTGATGCCTTTGGATGCTCAACGTTTGTTGAAAATTCAGAGGTTCATAAACTTGCTTTCAAGAATGGCAGGATGATTGTCACCAGTCAGAACGACATCGATTTTTTCTTTAATGCAGTTATCTTAGCAACCGGCGTGACGACAACGACACCTGGCGGATTAGATAACAGCTGTACCAACCTGATTACAAACCCTTACCCTGAAAGTCTGTTTCTTCAGCGCGTTAACAATGACAGTAAAGTTCTGATACTCGGATCCAAGCTGTCAGCCATCGATGTCTCTGTAGCAATACACAACAAGTACCCTAATGCTCAGATGACCATGGTTTCAAGGTCCGGAGAGCTTCCATCAGTGCGAAGTTCCCTGCTCATTAAGAGTACTGTCCCACAAGACTACAACAGCTTAAGCAGACTGAGCGCTTCTTCCTGTGCCGATAAGATCAATGCAGAATACAAACTGGAGCAAGATATTGCCTGCTGTAAATCCAGTCTTAACCACTGGGAGGACATAGTAGGTCAGTTTATTGAGGAGTTTAATGAACAAATTCCTACAATGACACCCGACCGACAACTACGGCTAATGTCGAAGTACCAATACTTTATTAAACACTATGTCTCATCGTTTCCACTAGCAAATGCAGAAATCGTATTACAAGCGATAAAGTCTGGCAACCTCACCATCCTCAAAAAGGACATATCTGATTACATTGTGGTAAAAGATAAACATATTTTCGGAAAAGAAAGGGACAGATTAAAAAATTTTGATGTCGTCATTAATGCTTCTGGGATCTCTCACAAGCCAATAGACGACACTCTCATTCACAGTTTATCTCAGCTTTCCGTTACCAAAAATAAAGCGGGAGGATTAAAAGTGAGTTCCAGCTCGATGAGAGTACTCTCTGAGAATGACAGTGTTCCTTTGTATGTAATTGGGGGACCAGCCGCAGGGGAAGTGCCGATCACTAACTATGTACGCTCTTCTGTCACTCAAGCTAAAAAAATCGTCTCAGACATAGTCCGCTTAACTCGGTGCTCAAAGAAAGGATTGCTTAGTTATTATGCTTAAATATAAAGAAATCATCGCATTTTGTATGTTCTTTGCTCTGTCATTTGTATTTATGTCAAGAGTCGTGAAAAGTGTAGACCCCATAGTATCTACATTTATCACCTATGGATTGGCAGCTATTTTCTTTTTCTCTGTCAATGTAAAGAGCCGGAAACTTATCCTTGACATCCTGATCAATAATAAGAAGATTATTTTCAAAATTAATTTATCCACTCTTATTAACACATTATTAGCGTTTTACGTCGTACTATATATTAGCCCCATTGCTTACATCATGGTTTTTTTCTCAGGACTGTCATTTTTCAATGCGCTTCATCACCACCGTGCGATCAGCAACCTTGAAAAAGTGATGAACATCGTGGCACTCGCACTTGCTATCTCAATATCATTCTTAATTTCTAACGCGGAAGTGTATGACACTCTGGTTGGTCTGTGTCTGACACTGATCTCAACGCTTTTTGGCGCATTCTACATGCGAGAGAGCGCTCACCTTCATCAGGAAACGGGTATCTCGGCCTCGCAAATCCTCGCTATTCGCTTTTTCATGGTCATCACTTTGTGTGGTGTCTATAGCATTTTTTCTATTGGTCAATATGGCATCAGCATTCATGATCTCGCGTTATTGTCTGTGATTGCGATTACTGGATGTATTGTCCCGATGTTTTTGATGCAGAAATCGATCAAGAAATTAGGAGCCAAAGTCACAGCCCAATTTACGCCACTGACACCAATCCTTTGCCTGATATTTATGACACTAGTGGAGAACGAACGCTTTTCTGTGTTGGAAGTCAGCCTGACTTTGCTCATGGCGTTGGCGATGCTCTACCAAACCACGCTTAAAAATCCATAATTTCAAGGATAAAATGAATGACAACAGCAATCCTATTTCTTTCAACAAGACAGCTAACGCAAGTCGATTTTTCATTACCGCTTCTTGGCGAACACGACCTGATACTTGTCGCGTCAAAACAGGAGTTAGACCGTTTACCTGATAACATCTCATCGCATTTTACACTTCAGTTCCCTGTATCAATCTCTGCTGATGATGGTGTGATTATCGAGTACGTCTATAACGAAATCGTTGAGATCGTCGCTTCTATCAGACAGTCTTATTCAACGGTTGATTTTGTTTGCTTTGATGAAGGCAATGTCGAACTTGCCGATTCTCTGCGCCAGAACTCACAGAGCAACCAAAATCTAGAGCGTTTCCGGGATAAAGTCGAAATGAAGAAATGGCTAAAGAAAAGGAATATCCCAACACCTTTCTTCATAGAAACTATTTCTGAAAATCAGAGATTTGATGAGATCAGTTCCAAAGTCGGAACACCGTTTGTAGTAAAATCAAAACGATCTGCAGGCTCAAACAACATATATATTATTCGCAGTAAAGATGACTTCTTAGAAGTGCAGAACACAGCCGCTGGATCTCTAAGTAACTATGAGGCGGAAGAGTACATAAACGGTGACTTGTATCACTGTGATATCGCTTTGTGGATGGGAGAAAGCATCTTTGCTGAATGTACCGAGTACCTCTGCCCGACTATTGATTTTCAGTCCGGCTCACCACTAGGTGGAAGAGTCATGGATACCAACAGTCCGTTAAGAGAGCAGTTGATCGAGTTCGCTAAAGTTTCACTCAAAGCACTGGAATCAAGTGACGGGGTTTATCACATGGAGATTTTTGTTCGGAATAATGATGCGAAAGATCTCGTCTTTCTTGAAGTCGGAGCCCGGCCGCCAGGTATGCTGGTAACAACCATGTATGAAAAAGCGACAGGCGTCAATTTGCTTAACCTTGATATTATGATTCAAACACGTTCAGTACCAAATGACTTCTCATTCTCCAGAAAAAAACATGCCTTTTATTTAGTTTACCCGAAGAGAAATGGTCGAGTTCAAGCTCTGAATACACCTTCTAATCATTGTGATATTGAGATGAATTTTGTTATTCATTCGGTTATAGGAGAACAGCATCAAGGGTGTTTTTCAAACTTGGATTTCTGTGCCTTCATCACTTGCTCTGCCGTTGATAAAGCAGAAATTGATAGTGCCTATCAATATATGAGCGAATTTAAACCTGTCCAGTATGCTTCTTAATCAAGTAAATCCACGGCCTGCTTCACCTGTCTGAGAAGTACTTGCAGTTCATTTTTATAGTCTGACCGGAATTTCTCAGAGGTCAGGCTATCACCCACCCGCCAATAGATTGCGTAAAGAAGTACTTTGGTGATTTTTTCTCTTAACTCCAACAATTCGATGCTATTTCCAGGTGCTGAATATCTGCTCAAGAAAGTATGGTAGCAATCGTTCATACGGCGAAAGTGATCCAAGGCCGTTTCCTGGTCCGGTTTGATGAAGGAAAATCCACTCTTATCCTGAGTAATATCGGCTGACTCGCTATACGCAATGCAGTCTTCAATAATTGCCGTGATTTCCATCAAAAAGGCATTTTTGTTTTGTTCGTCCCGTTTCTCTTCCAAAACCGGTAACCATTTGCTGGAGGCTTTATATCCCAGCCCTCGAACAGTAACGATGAAATCGTCTACCAATACATTCTTTAAAACAGCACGTGATTTAAAGACATACTTATTAGCGATGATGCTGTCAGGGCTATCTTCCATGTGGAATGCCGACTTCTGATCCCTGACAATGCTGCCTATATCGCTATAGCTAATCAAAGACACTTTTTGTGTAAAGAGCTGATGAAGAAGTACATACACAGCAGAGTCTTGTATAAACATTTCTCGCCCAGAGGATTTCAATACTTTTAGATTAAGATCAAGCGTGACAAGCTTAGCTGTTTCTACGTTCTTGAAGGTAATTTGACTCATTGCGATTCCTAACTTCCATGCTCTATCGACATTGAACAGATCCCAACCGGGGAGTAAAAATAGACACATTCTGGGTCAACTTTTCACAGCCTGATTTAACCCAGAAACATCTTAACATACTGTTTTAAATAGATTGTTACTAGCGATATTATTCCTGATAAAGAAAATACGATGAAATAGAAGATATCTGCACCTATCTTGAAGTGCCATTGACATCACTATTGCAAGTCGTGAGCTATGTTGAACGAGTGTTACTGTTAACTAACGCAATAGTGAGCAATTCAGAGTTTCAACAAGATGTACGACCCAGGAAAAAATTCAGAACCAATTTTCCCCTGGGTTTGTCGAGCATTTGAGCTAAAAAAATACACCCGGCCTGTCATTGACTCGCCGATGGCAATCCAGATCACGAGTGCAAGTCTTGAGGGGTTGCTGATTTTTCGAACTTGAGCCCGGCGTTTCTCTCTGCACCTTTGTACGCGCACCAGGTACGCTTTGTGGGTGCAAAGCGTACCCAGAAACCCCCTTTTTGTTCTTTGCTATTGGCCGGGGCGGTTGCAGGCGCTCCCGGCGCCGACAACCTGAAAATTCGTCCTGAACCTTTCCCTGTGGCAGTGAAATACCCTGATTTCAGGCTTATTTTCAGACAAAAGCTTTTCGTCGACTTTGCTAAATGAGCAATTCACGAATGACCACAGGCAAGGCATGTCGCATTACTGAGTGCATAGGTATATAGACTGTGTTGTAACCACTCCGCGCATCACAAGGCCCTATGTGGTTTTATGCAACAAATTCTATTTGGTCACCATTTTTTGGGGACATTACTCTAGTTTTATACATTTATTATGAAGGTGGTTACATAGTATGAAGAATTAAAACAGATGGACAATTTAATCATCACTGCCGCCGTTAATGGCGGGATCACCCCAAGAAGTAAAAACCCCGCCGTCCCACACACGCCAAAAGAAATTGCCGATGCCGTCGTTCAGTGCAGTCAGGCGGGTGCCAGTGTCGCGCATATCCACGCCCGTGATGAAATGGGTAAGCCAAGCTACGACAAAGACGTTTGGCGCGAGATCATTGAGCGTATCCGTGAACGTTCCGACATTATCCTCAACCTGAGTACCTCGGGCCTCAACCTGCCACACGGCATGCCAGAAGAGGAAGCCTGGAATCATCTTCAGTACGGCCCAGAGATCGCTTCCTTTAACTGTGGGTCGGTGAATCATGGCGACAAACCCTTCATCAACAGCCCCGCCCTGGCAAGAAAACTCGCACTGGCGATGAAGGAGCATCAGGTGACCCCTGAGATAGAAATTTACCATTCCGGGGTCATCCACGAGGCCATCACCCTTCAGCAACAAGGTTACTTGGACAAGAAGTTGGTGTTTGCGTTTGCGATGGGCATTCATGGTGGGGTCCGGCCGACCTGCAAAGACTTGCTGCATCTGGTGGACAGCCTGCCTGACAACAGCATCTGGTCGGCCATCGGGATTGGGCAGGCGCAGTTGCCGCTGAACACCTACTCGATTTTACTGGGTGGTCATGTGCGCACGGGGCTCGAAGACAACATTTATTACCGAAAAGGTGAGCTCGCCACCAGCAATGCCCAGTTGGTGGATCGCATCGTCAGACTGTCTCACGAATTGGGCCGGGACGTGGCCACTATCGATGAGGCCAGAACGCTCTTAGGCCTAAACCCACAACCTGCCAAGCCCGACACCATCGCTGCGATAGCTGTGTAACCGCCTTCAAAACAAGGAATCGATAACGTGTTAACCCTCAACCCGTACACCGTGGTTATGAAAGGCGCTGAACTGAGCGCCGGCAACCCTGTGGTGATCCTTTTGCATGGACGCCGCCAAACTGCAGACGATATGACGAAACTGATCAACAAATTGAATTTGGCTGAGACGACCTATTATCTGCCGAGTGCACCCGGCGCCACCTGGTACCCCCGAGGGTTCACCCGCGCTCTTGACGACAACCAGCCACAGTTAAACCAGGGGCTCGAGGTGATCGATCACGTCCTGCAAAACTTGCTCTCACAAGGCGTGAGCCGCGAGCGCATCTGGATCATGGGCTTTTCGCAGGGCGCGTGCATGGCGGCAGAGTTCATCAGGCAATCTCAACAGCCGATGGGGGGCGCCATTTTATTCACTGGTGGACTGTTTGGTCCTCAGTGCCCGACTGCATCGGCTCAAAAGCCCGTGTTTGATGGCATGACGATGTTGCTCTCGGGCAGTCATACCGATACTTGGGTCTCCGCGGAGCGCGTCACTCAGACGGCCGACTATTTTGAGCAGTTAGGGGCGAGTGTCCACCTTGAGATCTTTGCCGAACGAGAGCACCGCATTGCCCGATCGGAAATCGATCTGGCCAGAGGATTGATCACCGCCAGCTTCGCGGCGTCTCACAAGGAGGTGGCCCATGTCTCACGCGTACCTGTGTGATTTCGTCAGAACCCCGATTGGCCGCTACGCCGGCGCATTGTCGTCGATCCGCGCGGACGATCTGGCCGCCATCACGTTAAAAGCACTCACAGAACGTCACCCAACGGTCGACTGGCGTCGCGTCGACGATGTGATTTTGGGGTGTGCGAACCAAGCGGGTGAAGACAACCGCAACGTCGCCCGAATGAGTTTGCTGCTGGCCGGATTGGACACCCAAGTGCCGGGGTCTACTGTCAACCGACTGTGTGCGTCTGGGATGGAAGCAGTATCTAACGCCGCGCGGGCCATCAAAACGGGCGAAGCGCACCTGATCATTGCCGGCGGGGTGGAGTCGATGTCACGCGCACCGTACGTGCTTGGAAAAACCGACTTGCCGTTTGCCCGCAACGCCGAATTCTATGACACTACCATGGGCTGGCGTTTTGTGAATGCCAGGTTGGATGAGATGTACGGCACCTGCTCGATGCCAGAGACCGCAGAAAACCTGGCGGTCAAATTCGACATTAGCCGAGATGAGCAGGACGCGTTTGCCCGGTGGAGTCAGACCAAATTCGCCGCGGCGCAAGAACGGGGGTTCTTCCGTCATGAAATTGTTCCGGTCGAAGTCGCGCGCAAACGTCAGAGCCCGTTGATTATTGAGACCGATGAGCACCCCAGACTCTCCAGTCTCGAGACCTTGGCCAAACTCAAACCCGTGGTGCACCCACAGGGCTCCGTAACAGCGGGAAATGCATCGGGCATTAACGATGGTTCGGCGGCACTCTTGGTCGCGTCGGAGCGGTCACTGACCAATCACCAACTGGTGCCCAAAGCGCGCATTGTGGCCACGGCGTGTGCCGGTGTTGAGCCCAGCATTATGGGATTTGGCCCGGCGCCGGCGATCAAAAAGGTCCTGGAACTCACTCAGTTGTCGCTGGATCAGATGGACGTGATTGAAATCAATGAAGCCTTCGCCTCGCAGGTCCTCTCGGTGGTCAACCACCTGGGGATTGACGGCGACGATCCGCGCCTCAATCCCAATGGCGGTGCGATTGCGCTGGGCCACCCACTGGGCATGAGTGGCGCGAGGGTAATTGGTACGGCAATGAATCAACTCACCCAGCAACGGGGACGCTATGCACTGTGCAGTTTGTGTATCGGAGTCGGCCAAGGCATGGCAATGATCATCGAGCGCGTGTAACACGCACCATCATGCCCGAGGGGCCCTGACTCGATAGTCTCGATCGAGGGCCACTCATCACCCTTTTAGACAACCCACTCTCGGGAGTACCACCCATGGAATTCCAATCCAACCACACCACCCAACCGGGGATCACCAAACGCCTGCGCCGTTTGCGGACTACCCCCATGATCAGAGCGCTCGTTCGGGAACATGAGGTTCAATTAAGCGATTTGATTTATCCGATATTTGTCGAAGAAACCATCACCAGTCCGGTGCCGATCACCGGTCTGCCGGGATTGACCCGGATCCCTGAAACTCAACTCGCCGATGAAATCCATGCGCTGGACGCGCTTGGGATCCGCTATGTCATGCCCTTTGGTATCAGTCATCACAAAGACGACATCGGGAGTGACACCTGGTGTCGAGACGGTCTGCTGAGTCGTATGATCAGCACGATTAAATCAGCCTGTCCGCACATGATGGTGATCCCCGATATCTGCTTTTGCGAGTACACCACGCACGGTCATTGCGGTGTCATGACCGATCAGGACGTTGACAATGATCAGACGGTGGCTCACTTGGTGAAGCAGTGTGTCAATGCCGCGCAAGCCGGGGCGGACATGCTCGCCCCCTCTTCCATGATGGACGGCCAGGTAAGGGCGATCCGCCAGGGCTTGGATGAAGCGGGATTTGAGCATGTCGCGATACTGGCACACAGCGCGAAATTTGCGTCGGCGTTTTACGGGCCATTTCGACAGGCGGTTGAGTGCGAACTTAAGGGCGACAGACGCACGTATCAGCTCGACTACGCCAATGCCAGACAAGCGCTCAGTGAAGCCTTGCTGGATGAACAAGAGGGCGCGGACATTTTGATGGTCAAACCCGGTACCCCTTACCTGGATATTTTGGCCCAATTGCGCCGTCAAACTCAGCTTCCACTGGCGGCCTATCAAGTCAGCGGGGAGTATGCGGCCATCAAATGCGCAGCGCAAATGGGCATCTTAAACGAACAGGAAGCAGTGTTGGAAACTCTGATCGGCTTTAAACGAGCGGGCGCGGATCTCATCGTCACCTACTTTGCGAAACAGTTCGCGATCTGGCAACAAGCGGCGCCAAACACAATGTTAACGAAGGGGTAACGCATGGGCTTGAAAGACTACACCCTGTGCGTGTTCATCATGGCGATCTGGGGACTGAATTTTTCCGTCGTCAAACTGGGGTTGGATGCACTGGATCCGATGCTGCTGACCGCTTTGAGATTTACCCTGGCGGCCATTCCAGCGGTCTTTTTTGTTAAGAAACCCGACGTACACTGGGGATACCTGGCAGCCTATGGCCTGACGTTTTCAGTCGGGGTTTGGGGACTGTCCACCTGGGCGATCGGGGCGGGTTTATCCCCCGGCATGGCAGCGTTGCTTATTCAGACGAACGTGGTGTTCGGTTTGGGACTGGGCTGGCTGTTACTCAAAGAGTCGGTGAGCCCGCTTCGATCGCTCGGGGCATTGATCGCATTGTGTGGTTTGGCCTTGAGCCTGACGGTGTCCGACGGTTCTGTCACGCTGACCGGAGTGGGGTTGATTTTGGTGGCGGCACTATGTTGGTCGATATCAGGAGTACTGTTAAAGCAATCCAACACCCAACACGTGTTCTCGTTCAGTGTGTGGTCGATGCTCTTTGCGCCGATCCCGCTGTGTCTCCTGTCCTATCTTCAGGTTGGGACCCAGGGCTTTACGGCTTTGGTGGACAATATAACCCTACCCGGTGTGTTTTCCATTGTGTACCAGGCATATGCCACCACGTTGTTTGGATACTGGATCTGGAACAAGTTGGTGGTGTCTTACCACTTGTCGCATGTGGCCCCGTTTACGTTGCTCGTGCCCCTTTTTGCCCTGTTGGGTTCAAGCGCTCTGTTTCATGAGGCCATTTCTTCACAAAAAGTGGTAAGCTGCGCCCTGATCGCTTTAGGTTTGTTGATTGGCAGCGTGCCTGCCGCCAAGTTCACCGTGCTAGTACAGCGTCTTAGATAGACGTCATCCCACGAGTACAACAAAGGAAGGTTCGCATTATTACTCATCGTCAACCGTGTGTTCAGACCGCACGTAACCTTATGAATCGCGTTTGGAATGACAAGATGACGGAGGCCGTGACGGAAGTAATGACCTCCCACACCGTGATAGAAAGTCCTCTTCAATTATCGGTAGGATCTGACTCCTTTTGCGAGACGCTCAGAGTGTGGCAGCGCGCCTTTCCTACACTAGAGTACAAAGAAAGCCGCGTGATCACCCGTAAGAACGACATTGTGATTGAGTGGACGGCGAAAGGAAAGCATTTGGGGGAGTTCTTAGGTGTGTCGGCGACGGGGAAAGATCTGGTCTATCAAGGCAACTCACAACTGACGTTTATCAATAATAAAGTCAGCCATTACACTTCGGTCGTGAATACCCAAAGCATACTCAGCCAACTGATGGGCCGTTATACCCCTCGCACTGAACCTCTCAAGCCAAGAAGCGCTTCAGAGGAACTGTATACGGTCATCCCACAATTGCTCTCCCCTTTCTTAACCCAGCGTCAGGTCGAGTGCCTCGCACTATCGACACTGAGTTTGTCGGTCAAAGAAGTGGCGGCGACGTTGAACATCAAAGACAGCTCCGTACAGACGCACCTCAAGCGTGCCTTCGAACTGCTGAGCGTCAGTAATAAAAAAATGTTCATGGCGTACATCTGTGAGAACAACACGATTGAACTCTTAATCAGAATGGGGCTCTATCTGAAGCAAAGTATCTAGCCTCAACTCAAAACCCAAAAATTAGCAGTAGAATTAAAAAGTTAGACTGCTCTTGAGACATAACCTTTGAATGCACTGAATTCAGATAACTTTTAGTAGGATAAATGCACGTCCTTGAAGTGAATATAAGTTTTAACTCTAACCAGCTTCAGGGCAATGATGAGTTTAAGCATGATGCGCGAAAGAGGGAAAAATTCAGGACAAATTTTCAGGTTGCCGGCGCCGGGAGCGCCTACAACCGACCCGGAAAGCACCAGCGAACAACAAGGCATTTCTGGGTACTCTTTTGCCCCAAAAGCGTACCTGGCACGCATGAGAAAATGCTGAGGGATACCCCGGATGAAAAGCGCGACATACTCACCCAGCCTTAAGAATCGTACTCGCTGTATGGATTCCCGCTTGTCTGTAGTGGTTTAATGAACCCGGACACCATTTAAGGTGGTAAAGTAGCCACCAAAGAAAGAGGTGTTCAATGACCAAAAAACGACGCTCATTTAGTCCTGAGTTCAAACGTGATACTGCAAGTTTGGTACTCGACCAGAATTATTCAATTCCTGAGGCATGCCGCTCCGTTGACGTCGGAGAGACGGCACTTAGACGTTGGGTTGATCAGCTCAGAGCTGAGCGCGGTGGCCAAACACCAACATCGAAAGCACTCACGTCAGAACAGCAAAAAATTCAGGAGCTTGAAGCACGAATTAATCGCTTAGAGCGGGAAAAAGCGATTCTAAAAAAGGCCACAGCTCTCTTAATGTCGGACGAACTCGAACGTACACGCTGATAGACCAGTTGAGGGAGCATGAATCGGTTCACTTGGTCTGTTCAGTATTCGATATTTCTTCATCCAGTTATTACGACTACAAGCAACGACAACAACGCGTTGATGTTGAACGCATGGAACTTCGTAGCGAAGTCAATCGACTCTTTACACTCAGCCGAGGTGCTGCCGGTAGTCGTACGATCACCTGGATGATGCGTGAACGCCGTTATTCCATCGGTCGTTTCAAAGTCAGAGCGCTGATGAAAGAAGCGCAACTTATCAGTAAGCAGCCAGGTCCACATGTTTACAGGAATGCGACCGTTGAGCGGCTTGATGTTCCGAACCGTCTCAACCGAGAATTTCATGCGTGTGGACCTAATCAGGCTTGGTGTGGTGATATCACTTACATCTGGGCTGGTAATCGGTGGTGCTATCTGGCTGCTGTGATTGACCTGTTCCGTCGTCGTGTTGTCGGTTGGGCGATGTCAGATAAACCAGATGCTTCATTAGCCGCAAAGGCTCTGACCATGGCCTATGAGCAAAGAGGCCGGCCACAAGATGTACTGTTTCATTCAGATCAAGGCTGTCAGTACACCAGTCGTCTGTTTCGCCAACATCTATGGCGTTATCGCATGACTCAAAGTATG
This sequence comes from Photobacterium sp. TLY01, assembly GCF_021432065.1. Taxonomy (NCBI): domain Bacteria; kingdom Pseudomonadati; phylum Pseudomonadota; class Gammaproteobacteria; order Vibrionales; family Vibrionaceae; genus Photobacterium; species Photobacterium sp. TLY01. The sequence goes on along the minus strand of NZ_CP090365.1, from coordinate 657,927 downwards.
AGTCGTCGTGGTAATTGTTGGGACAACGCACCCATGGAGCGGTTGTTTAGAAGTCTGAAATCGGAGTGGATACCAGCAACAGGCTATACATCGTTGACAGACTCAACCAAAGATATCAGTCGTTATCTGATGGACTACTACAACTGGGAAAGGCCACACAGCTACAATGATGGTATTCCGCCTGCAAAGGCAGAATACCAACCTAATTTACTGTCCGGAATTAGTTGACCACTACAGTCGCGGGAATGACGGGTTGAGAAGGTATATTGGTGTTACAACTCAGGGGAAAAATTCAGGACGAATTTTTAGGTTGTCGGCGCCGGGAGCGCCTACAACCGACCCGGAAAGCACCAGAGAACAACAAGGCATTTCTGGGTACTCTTTTTGCCCCAAAAGAGTACCTGGCGCGCATGAGAAAATGCTGAGGGGCGCTCAGAGTTTAAAGCGCGACATACCATCAAACTTATTTACTCACCTCACCCAATCTCAAATGACGTGACACCAAATAATTGATTGAACGGCAATTCAGGGTGTTCCCCGGTGTACATCCGCGCGGTGCCAAACGACACCGTCATGCCATATTTTTCCGCCAGCGCAACCGCGGCCGGGTTCACTTCCGGGACATCGAGAAAAATCGGTTGTGAAGGTGCCACCTCAGATTTCAGGGCGACGAACAAGCGCTCGGCCAGATCAGCATTCTCGGCGTACAGCGGGCCGATTTTATAGCCGTTGCGACACTGGCGAATCACGCCGATACCCGCCAGCATGCCATTTTCCAGAATGCCCAAAGCATGGCTGTCTGGCTGGGTGATCCAGTGCTTGAAAAACACTGGCCGGTGGGCGGGGAAAAAACGCTGATCATAGGCGGCGACGGTTTCAAACGGCAGGGCTTTGAGTGACACGATGGCATGGTCATCGGGTGATTCACCGCCGCTGACGCCTTCATAGCGCAGGTTACTGTAGGCCAGTTGAAAGCCGGATTTTTGATAGTTGTCCTGCTGTTCCACCACGCCATCCAGGCCGATGTTACAGCCTTCCAGATGCGCCAGTGCCGCATGCCATAGCTGCATGCCGTAACCCTGCCCGCGGTATTCGGGTTTGACGATATAAAAGCCAATAAAACCGAAAGACGCATCGTAGCGAATCGCCGAAATGGTCGCGATCGGTTCATCATCCAAAACACCGATCAGAAAACCGTGTTTATCCGCAGCGTAGTAGGTTTCAGCATCGTGTAAGCCGGGGTTCCAGCCTTCCTGCGCGGCCCATTCGACAGCAAGGCTGACTTCGTCCGGTTTCATGGTTCTGATTTTGTAGTGCTTGCTGTCCATGCGCATCCCTCTGGCAGATAGCTGATGTGATTAAAATATAGTTTGAAATCAGCAAGAACGCTGTCGCATCACCCGCTTGTTTCAGTCAGTATGCGATGTGGCTTTTAGAGCGCCATGCTCATAATATGCTGCGGGCCAGCGGCGCCGCCTAAGTAGAGCGCATGAGTATCGGCAAACCCACCCTGTTCATAACAATGTCTGGCGGCCGGGTTTTTGCAGTTCACTGTCAGCACGATCTGATGAAAACCGGGATAGGCGGAAACCAGAAACGCTTTTAAGCCCAGCACAGCACGCCTGGCGTAACCTTTGCCCTGGTAGCGCTGATCGATAAAGAAAGCACGCAGCCCGAGCGCCGCTGAATCGGCGAAGTCGTATTTGTGCCCGTACTGTGTATCAATCAGAAAAAAGCCGACCACAGTATCGCCATCCAGAATCACGTGCGGGTGCACGGTATGGTCGATGTTGACCAGAATCTCTGCCATGGTGCCGACAAACTTCACCTGCTCTGTTGCGACCGACAACTCAGCCACCTGCGGTAAATGCGCAGGGGTCATTCCTTGAATCTCAATCTCTTTCATGGCGTATGACTCAATTAAAACAATCCGTTATCCCCGTGATACTAAGGTGCACAGCTCGCATTTTCCGAACATCAAATCCCGAGAGGTTGAGCCAGATCCCTTTTTTCAGTCTGTCAGACGCTATAGTGGACTGAGGTCGGATGCAACAGAGTGACATTCTGCCCCATAAAGTGACAGCGTCACCATCAGTAACAGCAGATTCACTCAATCCAATCGCATCGACCGTTTTTTCAGTATGAGTCGTCTTTTTACATGGAGTGATTTATGGCTAAACGAGTCTCGAACAAGCGCATCAAAGAAATCCTGAAAGCAACCACTGAGAAGAAAAAATAAGCGGTCACATCAGCGACCGCGACTAAGAAACCACAACCCCGCCAGATGCGGGGTTGTGTCGTTATGGCTGAGGAAAAACAGCTTATGGCACACCGTGACCTTTCGAAGCGACCCAGACGCGGAACCATTGTTCGCGGCTCAGTTCAAATGCCAGTGCAGCAACGGCATCTTCAACGCGCTTCATGTTCCCTGAGCCGATAATCGGCAATGGCTTGGACGGCAGGCGGCGAACCCAGGCGTAGATCACCTGGTCAATTGAACCGGCGCCGATTTCCTGGCGGATCGCTTCCAGTTCGTTGCGAACCCGGATCACTTGCTCTGACTGACCCTGGAAGATCTCACCACCGGCCATGCAGGACCATGCCATCGGCTTGGTGCGTTTCATCTGCAGTTGGTCCAGCGTCCCGTCATGGCAAACCTCAAAGTTGAGCGGATTGATTTCCACCTGATTAGTCACCAGCGGCGCATCCAGACGCGACTGCAACAGATCAAACTGTGCCGGAGAGAAATTCGACACCCCAAAATGGGCCACTTTGCCCTGCTGTTTCAGCGTCGCAAATGCTTCTGCAACTTCATCGGCATCCATCAGCACATCCGGGCGGTGAATTAACAGCACATCGAGCTGTTCAACGCCCAGACGTTGCAGTGAATTGTTCACCGACTCAGTAATATGCGCTTTCCCTGTATTGTAATGGTTGATTCTCTGCTCCGGATACTGGCTGCCACACAGCTTGATATCGCATTTAGAGACAATCTGAATCTGCTCGCGCACACTCGGGTCCAGCGCCAGCGCTTCACCAAACAACTGCTCGCAGGTATAACCACCATAAATATCGGCATGGTCAACGGTCGTAATGCCCAATTCAATGTGCTGTTTCAGGAAGGTCAGACGTTCCTGCGGGGTCATGCCCCAATCCGCCAGACGCCAGTAACCCTGAACCAATTCAGAAAACTGCGGCCCGTTCGGCGTCAGTTCGACGTTTGCCACCATGGTCAATACTCCTTTATTCATTGCCCGAAATAATTCGCTGAACGTATCCTAGGCTGGATCGGCCCACCGGGCAATGATATAACCCACAAGTTTCGAACCAGAGTACGAGTCTATGTCATTTGCTCAACGCTTGCGTAGCCTGATTGGCGAAGAAAGTATCAGCGGCTTCGCGCGCCGGGTTGATCTCAGTGAAGCCCTGATCCGCAAATACCTCAACGGCAGCGAACCCAGCCTGCAAAAAGCCAATCAAATTGCGCTGAAAGCCAATTGCTCCCTGGAGTGGTTAGCCACCGGTTGTGGCTATCTGTACCGTCAGGCTGAGGTAGTCGACAAAGAAGCGCTGGCCCTCGCCTGGGAACATGTCACAGGACAACCTTTTGACGGTGTCAGCCAGGAGTTAATCAAAGTGCTGGCCGGTTATCAGTTTCTGCGTGGCCATAAAAAGACAGACGGTTTTCTTGATGTTCAGGCGATGGCGACTTTTCTCTCCGTCGCCCGCCAGCGCGAACCTGTGTAACCAAAAAAAAAGCCATCCGGCAGGATGGCTTTTTCTCTTTGCGAAACACGTTTACTTGCGCATCGCATTCAGCCTATTTTGCGCTATACCCAGAACCGACTCTGGCGGGTAATTGCCGTCCAGCCATTCCCCGGCATCTTTGCCCGTGAGCAGACTGATCGCCTCACTGACATGAGAAATCGCCCATATGTGGAAATCGCCTTTGTCGACAGCAGTCAGAATATCTTTGCGGAGCATCAGGTTATGGGCATTCGACTGCGGGATAATCACCCCCTGGTTGCTATGTCGCCCCTTAATGGTACAGACATCAAAAAAGCCTTCGATTTTCTCGTTCACACCACCAATCGGTTGTGCCTGTCCAAACTGATTCATCGAGCCGGTAATGGCGATCGACTGGTTGATCGGACAACCGGAAAAGGCAGAAATAATGGCGCACAGTTCGGCCATGGAGGCGCTGTCGCCATCCACCCCGCCGTAGGATTGCTCAAAGGTGAGATGTGTGGTCAACGGAATGCGTGCGCTCTTGCCAAACAGCGACGACAGGTACGCGGTCAGTATCATCACACCTTTGGAGTGAATCCGCCCGCCCAGCTTCACGCTGCGCTCAATGTCCATCACCTCGCCTTCCCCCCACGAGGTCGTCGCAGTGATCCGGTTCGGCAAGCCGAAACGGTGATCCGAGGTCGAAACCACAGACAAGCCATTAATCTGGCCCGTCACCTCGCCCTGGGTATCAATCAGGGTGGTGCCGTTCCTGAAGGTGTGCAGCATTTGATCCTGCAGACGACTGACCCGTTTTTCCTGCCGCTGCAGCGCCTGTTCCACATGGGCCACGCGGATCATATTGGCATTGGCCGCTTTGGCGGTGTAATTGGTTTCGCGCAGCAGGTTGGCGATATCTGCCGAATGCAGCGACAGCTTGTTCTGATCCTCGGCCTGACGGGAGCTGTATTCAATGATGCGGGCAATGGCTTTGCGGTCACAATGCAGCATGCCGTTATCGTGCACGATACTGGAAATGAAACGCGCATACTGAAGCTCAGTCTCATCGGTACGTTCCATTTCATCTTCAAAGTCCGCTGTGACACGGAACAGCTCACTAAAATCAGGATCGTAATGGACCAGCAACTGATAGGTCTGATAATCACCGAACAGGATAATTTTCACATCCAGCGGAATCGGTTCAGGTTCCAGTGAAATCGTCCCCGACAGCGTGACTTCCCGCTCCAGTGAACTCAGGTTCAGCTTGCGTGAACGCAATGCCCGTTTCAGGCCGTCCCACACATAGGGTCGCTCCAGCACCTTCACCGCATCCATCAGCAAGACACCGCCGTTCGCCCGGTGCAGACTGCCGGATCGAATCAGTGAGAAATCAGTAAAGACTGTGCCTTTGTAGGTCGCATTTTCGATGTAACCAAAGATAGCGTGATAATTCGGGCTCTCTTCCACCACAATCGGAAAGCGTTCCCCCTCCTGGCTGACCAGCACATTGACCTGATAGCGACGCGGCATTTTCTTATCCAATGCTGCATAAGAAAGCGCGACCTGATCTTCACTTTCTTCCAAAAAGATATCGAGGTTTTCCAGAATGTCTTTCTGCATCGCCGTGAGATAGTCTTTTATCTCAGTATGACCGCGGTATTGCTTTTTGAGTGGTTTGACAAAATGCGAAACGACTTCCAGCGCCACTTCTTCATTGAGCTTCTGGATTTTATCGGAAAACTCTTCTTCCCAGTCAGTCAACTGGCGCGCAATGCCACGCAGTTTCACTTCCAGCGCCGTGATGATGGTTTCGAATTTTTCCTGCTCTTCTTCAGGCAGCGCCACAAAACTTTCTTCGGTGTGCGGCTCTTCGCCATTCATCGCCACTAACTGATAATCGCCCTGAGTCGTCAGGGTCAGGCTCACCTTTTGCTCTTTCGCTTGTTCGGTAAGGTTGCCCAAGGCCGTTTGCTGTTTCTCCGCCAACTGATTTTTCAGCTGCTCCGAGCGCGAATAATACATTTCATTGTCGAACGCCAGCGGCAAGGCTTTCACCAGGCGCAGCATCAGCTTTTCAACGTCTTTTTTGAACGGCATCCCCGTGCCGGGTTTTAGTTTCAGCAGCTTAGGGGTCCGGGTCTCTTCAAAATTGGCGACATAGCACCAGTCATATAATGGCGAAGCATCCCCGTTCGGATCATGGCGGTTCAGATACCGCAGCACCATAGTCCGTTTCCCCAGCCCGTTCCGGCCGATGGCATATATGTTGTACCCCTTTTCTTTAATCGACATCGCGAACTCAACCGCCTGCTGAGCGCGTTCCTGCCCCACAATTTCGTTCAGGGGTTCTAAATGTTTGGTTGATGAAAACTCGGCATCCAGCCCGTTTAAGGTGCAGGTGCGGTACAGGGTATCTGCTTGTAATGATTTCATTGTCATACCCTTCCCCTTATCTCTCCACTGATAGTTATTTCAGTGTAGCCAGCAATTAGTTACTTTTTAGTGACTTAGCTTGGTTTTAAGGAGTTATTTGTTTGAGTGGTGTTTTTTTGTGCGATGGGAGGGGGTGCCGTGCTCGTCTTACCGTGAGTGAATTTGCATGTCGCGCTTTCACTTTTGTGCCTGCCTCAGCATTTTCTTATGCGCGCCAGGTACTCTTTTGTGGCAAAAAGAGTACCCAGAAATGCCTTTTAGTCCTTTGTCGCTGTCCGGGCCGGTTGTAGGCGCTCCCAGCGCCGACAACCTAAAAATTCGTCCTGAATTTTTCCCTAGAGCTGGGGAAATAGTTTGGCTCGAAACTCGTTATTGCCCCAAAACGTGTTAGAGCAGTTACTCGCAACATATCATAAGATCTCTTTATCACGATTCATAATTGCTATTGCAACCTGTTAAATTATTACTCAAAAATATGTTTAGTCACATAGTTTCACTAAGGCAGGAATGATTAAATGGAAGAAAAGCAAACCGTGCGAATTGATGATGATGCACTCGATCTCTTCAATGCACGAGTTGATGAGTTGATAGACAGGAAGAACGTTGCAGATATGGAGAAATTCATTGGAACGTTTGACGCATTTACGCCTGTTTTTGAAGATGATTTTCGAGAAGCTGAATTTCATTATATGTTAGGGAATGCTTATTCTTTGCTCTATGTTCCACAGTTAAACGAATGGTATAGCCCTAATTTGAACAAAGTGATTATTCACTTCAAGAAAGCACTTAATGCTCTGAAAAACCGTAACATTGATGATGAATGTCAAATTGCTCTAACTAGCCAAATCGAGACAAATTACGGAAACTATCTTTCTCAACAAGGGCGATTTATGTGCGCCAAAAGGCATTGGAAAAATGCTATTAACTTAAACAATCAACCGATAGCTCACACTGCTATGTATGACAATGAGCTATACCTTTCACACTGTATATCGCATGACGAACAAAAAGCCATTTATCATCAGTTTCTAGCATATAAAAGTCTTTCTGAACGATTGAAACTTCCTAATAATCAAGCGTATTTCAATGACAGCCATTACATCTTTGATGATGAAAAAACACAGAATTTCAAACAGTGGTTTGAAGAACAGTATACTCTCGATTATTTTAAGCACTTTTATAGAAAAAATGATAAAGAACTGAGTAAAAAAGTAGTTAATTACTTACACTGGTGCGGGAAAAAAACCTATTTATCGATGAACTGGAAATCGACGAACTTCCTGAAGCTATATTCCCTGATTCGCTTTCACTACCGTCTATCAGCTCTCGATTAAATATGACCCTAGCCTATCACGAAGAATTAGTTTATCACACCAACTTTGACGAGATAAAGAACGATTTTTGTTATGCTCGTTACCTTATTTTTAGTGCATCAAACATTCCAAATTACGAAGTAAGCTTTTTCAATAACACATTCAAAAAGACTGACGATTTAACCCACACAATCGATAACGTTAAAGCTCAACAATTAAAGTCAGCTTTCAAAATTCTCTATTCCTTATTTGACAAAATTTCCTATTTTATAAGTCATTATTACGATCTTAACGATATAGAAAAAGACCAACAGATTAGCTTTGAAAATTTGTTTAAAAAGCCAAATTCAGGGAAAGGTAATAAAGAGTGGAAACCACACGATAAACTCAAGGATAGTAGAAACCAGTTTTTGCACGCGCTCTTCTACATACTTAAAGATTTACGAGATATTAAAGACCAAGAATCTATTTCAGAATGGCTCAATCCTGATCTCGTTAAAATCTGTGAAATTCGCAATTACATCGAACACAGATCTTTTAAACTTATTGACAGCCTGTATTCTGATTTGGTTTTTTCTGACGCTGTTCAACAAAATGAGATACGGCACTTAATTGATAAAAGAAAGAAATACAACTGTGAATTAGTAGCTTTATATCCAGAGATAAAAAAACAAAAAGGCACAGATAAGCACATAGAATTGATTGGAGAAAAGGAACTGCTTGAGAAGAAAATTCAACACATTGAAAATCAACTCTATGAAAAAAAGAAACGCTCAAAGCACACGCTTATTATGACTGATGAAGACTTCAATACTCAGCTTATGACGCTTGCTGAGTTAGTCAGAAATTCAATCATTTATCTCTCATTTTCCATTGAGTTTGATGAACAAACAAAGCCCCAAAACGACGAAAAGCTTGTCTGGCATAGAGAAGTCCCAACGAAGTAAAAGTACATTTACTTGTCTGAAACAAGCTTTTTCCGACTTCATTCTATCTGGTTTCTGTCCAACACTGCGCTAGCTACCATTGCTAGCTCAGTACTACGCCAAAGTTTGTTAGTATTAGTTATTGCTTGACCAAGTTTTTATAGTGATTCAAAGTAGTCAAAGTTGACTGAAGGGGCAGCGTGCTAAATGCAAGACGCGCTATGTTAGTACTCAGCGTTATAAGCTAAATCAAGGAGCGATGTTTGAATGAAAAACGTTACACGTAATCATCATTTTGTTGCTCAGGTGGAGCAGAGACTTAACTCTATTAATCCTAATATATCTAAGAAAAACCAAAGAATTTATTCGTTTCAAATCAAAGATCGAAAAAACTACGAACTCAACCTGTCATCTGAAAATGGTGACAAAATTGAAAGCAACCTTAGTTTTGATGATTTATTCTCATTTGAAATTTTAAATGAAAAACAAAGGCTTAATTTAGAAGGGTGCTTTGGGTCATATGAGAACAATGTTGGTGAATTAACGAAATCTTTATTAAAAAAGGTCAAAGATAATAGTGATGATATTAAAAGCGAAATTTTGGAGATTTTTGTTTTAAAATTACTCAATTCTTTTAGGAATCCCTATTGTATTACAAAGACACTTAATACAATAGGTCTGTTATCTAACTATTACCCAGCGACTGTCGAACTAAGAGAGCTATATGAAAAAATTGATAATTTCAACCACCCTAAAGCTGAGGATATATCTTCAAGATTCGGGGTGTCTGTTGAAGATTACAAGAAATGGATGAAGTCATTGTTTATGCTTTTAGTTCCGCCAATTGATAAAGACATGAACGCAATTGAGATTCTTACAAAAAGTTTTTTTGAAGACACTAAGAGCTATATAAACATTATTATTTCCACATATACTGGTGAGCACATTGATAAGCATGTTTTATTGTCTGATCGAGGATTTACTGCTTTAACTAATGATAATTCTCACAATACATATGAGTTTAATCTAACAAGTAATGCTTTCATAACCTATTGTTTTACTGATATGGAAACAATGGCCCGTAAATTTACCGATGATAATTCGCTTATAGAGTCTCTCTTACGAATGCAAGAAAATAAAACTTCAACCATTAATGTTAAATATGTAAACAATAATCTAGAGACCTTATCAAGGTATAACAAAAATCTTATATGTCAGTCTTTTAATACTGTTTATTGTAAAAGTAAGCAAGTGTATGGCCTATAACGAACGTCTAAACTCGCAAGCTACTTTTTCTCATCTGAACAAAGGCGTTAGAACAACCCTAACGCATTTCTGTCCAACAACGAGCTAGCTACCGTGGCTAGCTCAGATTTGCCCCAATTCTGTTTAGAGTAACAGTCCATCATGTTCTCTTTCGACCAAATTTACCCAATCCATTGCCTAGATTCTAAGTGAAGTTTACATCCACCCACGTTAAAACTCATCTAAGCTTATTTTGGATTTGCTCGCCTTTTTTAACATTTCACAAAGCTCTTGATTTAATCTTCTATCGAAAGAAATGTCATCAAATGGGGTTATGTTGTTTTCCACATCTTCAAAGTAAACGATATAAGAAATTACAATTATTATGCGTACAAAATTTGCTTTTTCATTAAAGTCATTTTTAAGCATATGCATAACTAAATGACGGTTAAATCCTTGGTCGCAATCAGTGCTTTTCTTGTATAGAACTTCTTCAAAAAACTCTTTAATCGCAGCGATGACATCGCAATGTATGTCAAAGAGGCTTGCAAACATCATTTTTTCACAGCCATCTGATAAAAAGTCTAGAGGTGTTTTGGTGTAATGAGTAGTTACTTTTTTAATTCGTTTCTCACTTAACTTTTTGAACTGTTTAATGAATTTGTCTTTTGAGACATTACCCTCTTCACCTTCTGCAAACTGAATTTGAAGTTCTCTCAATGCCCCTTCAAACACTGGGAAAAGGGACATAGTTGAAATACTTTTGTAGCCGCTAAAATAAGCAATTATGGCTTCTAAGATGATCTCTTTATAATCGGTTAAAAACGTACTTCGACAGACTTGTTGAGTATAAAAACGAGCAGCGTCTTCTTCTTCAAACAGACTAACAAGCCATTCATTCGCTTGAAACATTCCATCATCACTAGAAGCAAAGCCTTTCAATAATTCTCGAAACGCACCTCGACCTATTGGCGGAACTTTAAAATTACTCAAAGGCAAAGGGATAATGAACAGACTTGCTTTCTTTTGTAACTTTAGAGTTGTTCCTGTTTTATTGTATTTTTTTGAGATTCTTGAATTTGGGAACAGATACTTTTCATTGTTAAATTGGACATCAAAACCATCAAATTGACCCTGTCTAGTCTCTGAGATATTAACTAACTCATTGTTTAAATAACTCTTTATCAAAGACTCGTTAACTACATCCAACTTCATTAAGTTACGGCATTTTCTTTCTACTTCTTCATTCATTTTTTTCTCTTTATTCACACTTAGTGTGCAATCAAGTGTACATCACCAGAGGCTAATGAAAAAGAGGGGGGTGGATACTAAAAAAGTAAGTGATGCAGTATAGAAACCAAGTCTTAAGATAATGACCGTTAGCCTACATTTATACATGCTCCTAACTCGGAAATGTCCAAAAACGAGTTTACAGCCCAATAGAAACGCACTCCCCCAGGGAAAAATTCAGGACGAATTTTTAGGTTGTTGGCGCCGGGAGCGCCTACAACCGGCCCGGACCACTCCAAAGAACACAAAGGGGCTTTCTGGGTACTCTTTGCACCAACAAAGAGTACCTGGCGCGCGAACTCAGATGCCCATGTGAACCACCAGACTCAAGCGCGACATACCCTCAGAATCTGGAATAACTCAAAAAAAGCATCACAACTCCACCGAAAACTTCTTCAAAAAATGATTCGCCTCATCCACCCAACACCGCCCTGCCTGCACCGTGCGCTTCGCCTGCGTATCTGTACTGCCGGCTTTCCTGATAATCTGATAGGCCGCTTCTGTGTAATCGCAGTGCTCTTTTAAGCGATCACGCAGATACCCAATCAAACGAATTCCCAGTAAAGGCGTGGTGTTGGCCAGCGACAAGACACACCAGCCGTCCTCAAGGCCGGTTGCGTTGCCGTGCTCAACATGGGTGATGAGCGAGTTCATCTCCTGCCCTGTCTCGTCGCCGTTCTCGTCCAGTTCGCGCAGGATCAGCACATCACCAACAGTATATTGGCGATGATTGAGACACAACTGGTGGGTTTTGCGTCCGGCCAGGATGTCAGTGAAATTGGCCGACGGAATCTTCAGTTCATGAAACGTGACAGTACTCATGCCGCAACCTCCCTATGAACGCGATCTGAGTGAACCGGGAATTGCCATTTGAGAATCACCTGAGTACTTCGGCTCAGATGGGACGGTTTTGGTTCGCAAAACGACATCGATTGAACTTGCGGCACAAGCAGAGTACGAAAATGAGAGTCGGTCAGACGCTGAATCTCAACTTTTGCGATGCAGGGTCCATCAATCGCTATTTGATTCCTTGCCATGAGTGGTATCCTTACACGTTGGTTTTGCGCACTTTTTGCCAATTTTTGCGATGATTTGTTGAATACGCACAGTGTTGATCCTCAATTGAATGCAGTCAATAACTCTTGCCATTAAAGATTAACTTTTGACGATCATTTTCGAGTTTAATCACACTGACTGGACAGTCCATGAGTAAAAAAATCCTTATTTTTGACTATCTGAAAGGTCATGACTTTACTTCGAATTTGAGAGACTTAACCCATTGTGCTTCCTTTGGTGAGATGGCAACGCTGTTTGACGTGCCAAAAACCACCTTCAGCACCTGGAATACCCATAATCGTACCTCTCACGAGCTGGTTGTCCGTACGCATTTACGTACCGGCATTCCTGTTCACCAACTGATTCTGCCGTCTGATTATCCGTTGGAAGATCTGCATCATTCGTTCACAGGCAATAAGCACGCAACGCATGATGCCATCGCTGAAACGTCAAATGAGTACAGAGCAGAACGACAAATGCCGACGGCTGCATCAGACGCTGTCGTCACACTGGAGAGCTACAGCCTGAACAATGGCAAATTGATCAGCACGGGCACACTGCCCTACGCCAAGCGCATTTTTCAGTCCTGGAACCTCAATGCCGCGTCCACCATTGAAGTGGAAACCCATGATGGGCGGTTTCTGATTGATCAAAGCCAGAACGATGCCGTAAGCGGTGATTACCTGATAGACATGGACGGCCGCCTGTCGATCAATGCGATCCAACGCCTGCCGAACAAGCTGGCGGTGACGCTTGGCCACACCTGTGTTGAAGTGAATGACAACGAGATCAAAGTGATTGGCCGAGTGGCGGTGAGTTTGAAAAAGCAGTGAATCCCAACACCCGTTGTTAACCTTCTGTGGCTCAGCTCTCCGGCTGACCGCAGAAAGGTTGTGTTTCTGGCTCAACTCGTCCGGAAATACATCAACGCCCTCGCCCTGGGGTCACAAGCGTTTCTGCTGACTGACTCGAAGATCTGAACACACCTCATTTTTTTGCCAGCAAAATCACTTGAAATATGCCTCTGGCTGCATTAGCTTACATACCTGAATTGTTATGTTATAACATTTTGATGTGGCGATTTTCATCGGCCCTTCGCGCAACCCTGTCACCTACACGGACGAGAGAATGACAACACTCAATGAAAAGTATGCGCTGCTTTCATCACTGATTGCCTGCGAAGCTCAATTGTCGGCCCTGACAGATTACAGCCTGGAAAACTGCGACTGTTACACGCTGGTTCAGGAAAAACTGGACGCTGTGTGTGAGCTCATTACCCACCCTGACAATCAGCGAATATGGCAACACTTTGCGCAATGTCCTGAAGTGGATCGTCAGATCAAGAGAATCCGCGAAACGTCAATCAAGTCCTTATGCGCACTGGAAAAACATCAGTCCAGATGTGCCATTGATCACCCGTCCCACTTTACCCACTATCTGAATGCATTAAATGACAGTGCCCGGAAAGAAACCCAGTCGGTCAATATCAACCGTGACAGCCGTGTGCTTTTTATCGGATCCGGGGCGTTCCCGTTATCGGCGATTACCATTGCGACCCAGACGGATGCCACAGTCAAAGGAATCGACATCGACAAGGACGCTGTGGCTCAGTCCCAACAGTTGAATACCGCCCATTTACGGATTTCCTTCGAAAGTACAGATCTCGTGACCTGCTTAGAGTTGTTCCGCCCGACCCACATTGTGATTGCGTCACTGGTCGAGCATAAATGGGAGGTGCTGTCGGCCCTTCGTCCCTATCTTACAACGACACAAGCTGTGCTGGTTCGATACGGTAACGGGCTGAAATCGGCATTTAACTACCCGTTCAATCCTGATATTTCGCTCGGCTGGCGGGCTCAGCCTGTGGACTGCGGCTCTATGTTGTACGACGTCATCCTGATGGAGAAAAGCCATGCAATCTGACACAGAAAATGTCCTGCTGTTTGGCAGCGGCCCGGCGGCCATGCAACTTGCGGTACTCCTCAAGCAAACGCCAAGTCTTTATCTGGGCATCGCAAACCGGCCTTCTGAAAACTGGCTGCGTTGGCAGGAAAGCTACATCCGTCATGGCTGCATTCTGAGTGAAGCCGCCAAACCTGCTTTATCAGCGCTGTCTGGCTATGTGCAGGTCAACCGCAATTACGCCTGCCCTGAACACATTGAGCCAGTCTGGCAGACATTGATTCTGGCGGTTCCCGCCGATGCCTATCTCAGTGTGCTGCGCTCATTGCCGGAACAAGTACTGATCTCACTCCGGCGTGTCATTTTGCTTTCCCCGTCTCTGGGTTCCCAGCAAATCATCCGCCATTGGAGCGAGTCACAGGGTTTATCACTTGATGTGATTGGCTTTTCGACCTATTTTGCCGCAACCAAATGCCAGACAAACGCAAACGGGAGCCGGATCCCGACACATGTCATCACCAAAGCCATCAAGAAGAAAGTCTATTTGTCATCAAGCCAGAACAACCACCCGGCTCAGACAATCTGGCATCGCCGTATTGAAACCATGCTTGACAACATCGGTGTCGGCTATGCCTGGCTGAACGACAGTATCAGTGTCGAAGCCAGAAACATTACCTCTTATGTACACCCTGCGTTGTTCATCAATGATTTTTCTCTGGAGGCGATCACGCAACCGCCCGCGATTCCCGTTTACCTGTACAAACTGTTTCCGGAAGGGCCCATTACCGCAGCTGTGATTCGGCGGCTGGTCGACTTATGGCGGGATATCTCTGTGATCGTCAGCGTGCTTGGGGGCGAGAGGGTCAATCTGCTGCAGTTTCTCAATGACGATAACTACCCGGTCAGAGCGGAAAGTATTCCCAGAGAAAAGATCGACCAGTTTACTGATCTCAGCGCAATAGAGCAGGAATACCTGATCTACATTCGTTACAGCGCCATACTGATTGATCCGTTCTCGACACCGGATGAAACAGGTCGTTACTTTGATTTTTCGGCGGTGCCGTTTCCTCGCGCACAGGTTGAATCCGGTCAGCGGATGTTGCCGCGTATCCCCGCCGAAGATATTCGCCTGCTGTACCGTTTGAGGGAAATCGCCCGAGTGATCCATGTTGAAACCCCAACCGTCAGCGAGCTGATTCATGATTTTGAAACCTGGCTGCAAAACAAGCCCGACATTGCCATCAATCCCGATGTCCTCACCCGCGAAGCCCGACAAGATCTGACCTATCTGTCAGGTCATCCAGCTGCTGAGACCAACTCTGTCAAGGAACCTGCATGCGATGAATAATGGCGTATTATTAACCATTGGCTCTGCCTTTATTTTCAGCGTTATGAATGCGCTGATCAAAGCCGCCAGCGATACTATTCCGACCGCTGAAATTGTATTTTTCCGCAGTATTATCGGCACAGTACTGATCCTGCTGCTGATGAAACACAGCCGCATCCGCTTCTCTTCTCAGGGTATACCGCTGCTGGTATTGCGGGGTGTTTTTGGCGCGCTTTATCTGCTGGCTTTCGTATATACGCTGGCCAATATTCCCATGGCAGACGCGGTGATTCTGGCGTATCTGTCCCCTTTCTTTGTTCTTGTTTTTTCAAGACTGATCCTGAAAGAGACACTGCCGCCCCGTTCAGTCCTATTGTTACTTGCCGTTTTAACCGGTGCAGGGCTGATCATTAACCCGCTGGATTATGACTCTTATAATCTTTATGCACTCGCCGGTGTGGCCAGTGCCGCCTTCGCGGCAGGCGCTTCAATTACCATCAAACAGTTAAGCAAACGGCACCATACTTATGAGATCGTTTTTTACTTCCTGTTCATTGCCACGCTGATTTCCGCCATGCTCATGGCAGATCACTTTGTGATGCCTCAGGGTGTTACCTGGCTGTATTTAATTGCGATTGGCGTCGTGTCTCTGCTGGGTCAGATTTTCCTGACCCAAGCCTTTAGCCACGAGAATGCGGCCGTGGTCGCCGTCACCCGGTATATCGGCATTGTATTTAACATACTCTGGGGCCTGATGTTCTGGCAGGAAATTCCGGACAGTCTGACCATTGCCGGAGGAACGGTGATCGTGATCGCTTCCATTTTGCTCAGCAATCGCAGGCCTGTGGCTGCAAAAGCGATGATGAATGGAGAAGAACAGGAATCACAACAAGAAAAAGCCACGGTCAGGTAAGCGACTGCGCGCAGTACACAGCATTCGTGATCTCATCCCGGGCCGAAAATCCCGGCCCGGGGTGAGTGTTGTTTGATAAGATAACGCTTAAGAATCAAACTCTTAAGAGGAAAACTTCGCAAACACTTCTGCTTCGGTCAAATTCTCCGTGTCATTGCTGAAGGCATAAAAAGCGGGTTTTTTGTCGATGAAGATTTGTTGATCCATCACCAGCTGACTTTCCTGATCCAGCAAACCGGCCGGCACGATGTACTGGCCGGTTGGCTTAAGAAAGTAAAACAGATGGCTGCCGCAGTGCTTGCAGAACCCTCTTTCTCCCCATTCGGATGATGAAAAACGGGTGATGTGTTCTTCACCGTTAAAACTCACTTCTGTGCCGGCGGCGACCGCCAAATACGGCCCACCGCTCCATTTTCTGCACATGCCGCAATGACATGCCTCGGCATGTAAAGTGCCGCTGGTTGAAATCAGCCCGACTTTGCCGCACAGGCATTGGCCCGTCAGACGCTGCGGCGATGCCGTTGTTTGTGACGTTTCTTGTGACATGGTGGTCTCCTTATCCATAAGCCTCTGATAGCATAGTTGAATTACCGGCAAAGATCCCAGCCTTGATTCACACCACACGCATCCACAAAATCCGGATCATGACTGATCAGTATGAAACTGCCCTGATGTTCACTCAGTGCCTGCGCCATCATGGCTTTTCCCTCCAAATCAAGATGATTATCCGGCTCATCCAGCAGCAAAACCCCTTCCTGTTGCTGATGACTCACCACCAGCATCGCCAGCCGCATTCGCTCTCCGCCGCTCAGGGTCGACATCGGCTGCCCGACTCGGTCACGGCGAAAACCAATACAGGCAGCCAGCGTGCGCAGCTCTGCGACAGATAAAGCCGGACAGAGGCGTGTCAGGTTATCCATCAGCGTTGCCTGCAAATCAAATAAGGAGAAATGCTGATCGAGATAACACAGCGGCCCGTGCCGGTGAACCTCGCCTGAGCTGGCTGGCAGCTCACCCATCAGCGTTTTCAGCAAGGTTGATTTACCGATCCCGTTACTGCCGCGCAGGTGAATTTTGTCGCCATATCTGATGGTTCGGCTGATGGCAGGCAATTGTCCCCGCAGTAAGCCCAATTCAGAGATCGTCAGTAAACGCGCACTTCGCTTGGCTGCACTTCTGGTGCTGAAGCTCAGCGGTTTGTTGCTGTCCATTTTGTCCTGCAGTGATTTGAGCTGTTGTTGCGCCTGTTCCAACTGCTGGTTTTGTTGCTGTTTTCTGGAAGATGCTGCACTTTCTGCAGCATTTTTCTGGTAATCAAGCAACAAGGTCGACTGGCTGCCAGCGTGTCTGTCCCGTTTCCCGGCCGCAGCGCGGCGCTGCGCTTTTTCTTCATTGCGCTGATGCTGGCGATTGATAGCGCTGATTTGCTGTTTCGCTCTGGAGAGCTGCGCTGTCAGTAAACGGGATTCATGGCTTTTCTGTTGCCGGTACTGAATATAATCCGTGCCGTAGCAGGTTAACCCGGTATGACTGAGCTCAACAATGCGATCGGCGTTTTTCAGTAATGACGGATCATGGCTGATCAGCAAGATACCGCCCTGAAAACGAGTGATTTGCTGTGACAGCCATGCTCTGCCATACCGATCCAGATGGTTTGACGGCTCATCAAGAATGAGCAGCTCAGCATCGCTGCGAAAGCACAGCCACAATCGCAACCGGGTCAGCTCACCGCCGCTCAGGCTGGCACAAGACTGCCCGGGATCGGGTGGTAATCCCATTTCTGACAACTGACGGGACAGGGAATCAGGCAGATCCCATTGCTCACCGACCGCCTCAAAATCCACCGGATCGCAACTGCCGGCGGCGATGCGTCGGATCGCTTGCAGACAATCGTCCACACCCAGTGCCTGTGCGACAGTGCCCAGCGCCGACAAGTCGTTCTGCTCTGTCAGCTGAGGTAAGCAGGCAATGTGTGCGTTCCTGATCACCCGACCTTCATCCGGCTGGCGGGCGCCGCACAGCAATGCGGCCAGCACAGATTTGCCACAGCCATTACGGCCAACCAGTGCCGTGATTTCACGGTCTAAAGTCAGGGATAGATCAGAAAACAGTGGTTCCCCGTGGGGAAGTAAAACAGTCAGAGACTGAGCTTGCAATAATGTCATGAAGACCTCCGGCGCAAGCGCAGGGAGAGACATTACCGTCGGAAGACATTGCTTTTTTGCAGACAAATCTGAGTTGTACAGCCGATCACAAGATGTGATTCACAGTCGGTGACTGCTCAGATATAGACGGTTAACGCCCACTAACCCTGCGGATCCAAAAGAAAAAGTTCAAAGGATGTCAGGGGTTAGTGATTCATGCAGGCGTTAACTCCAAATGAGGTGATGGCGGCTATTAAACCACCGCCCGGCGCATGCCGCAAGATGAAATCCCCAGAAATCTGGGTTGAGTGAAAGCCATTGAATCTTTTGCCAGAATGAAGGCTTAGTGTTTCAATACCTGATGAATCAGAATGATACCGGCCTGCTCTGGCTTAAGTTACCGTTGCAAAGGATCCGCAATGAATGAGTATTACGATTATCTGGTGATTGGTGGCGGCATCGTGGGGGTTGCCACAGCCCGTGCTTTGTTAAGCCGGCATCCGGCCAGCAAAATTTTGCTGATTGAAAAAGAGAGCACGCTCGCGTGTCACCAGACCGGCCACAACAGTGGTGTGATCCATGCCGGCGTCTATTATGCGCCCGGCAGCCTGAAAGCACGGTTTTGCAAAGAAGGCGTACAACGTACACTCGATTTCTGCCGCCAGCACGGGATTCCGGTCGACAACTGCGGCAAATTACTGGTCGCCACCAATGAGACGGAAGTGCGCCGGATGCAGGATCTGCGCGCGCGCTGCCATGAAAACGGTATTGAGTTCGAAGTACTGGATCAGGCACAACTGCAGGCAAGAGAGCCGAACATCAACGGGCTGGGGGCACTGTTTGTCCCGGCAACCAGCATCGTGGATTACCGCCGGGTGACTGAGCACATGGCCAGTGATTTTACCGCCTCAGGCGGGGAAATAACCCTGGGTACGCAAGTGACAGCCATCGCAGAGCACAGCGATCACATCGAACTGACCTGCCACCACAGCAACGCAGCGAGTGCCGGATCTTTTGCTGTCAAAGGCCGTTTTCTGGTGTGTTGCGGCGGATTAATGGCCGACCGCCTGACCCAAATGATGGGGCTGAAGACAGATTTTCAGATCATCCCCTACCGCGGAGAATATTACCGTCTGGCCGCCAGACATAATCAGATTGTCCGTCACCTGATCTATCCAATCCCAGACCCTTCCCTGCCCTTTTTAGGGGTGCACCTGACCCGCATGATCGATGGCTCGGTCACAGTTGGCCCGAACGCAGTGCAGGGGTTTAAACGCGAGGGTTACGGGCGGTTCAATTTCAGTTTGCATGACAGTCTGGACATGCTGACTTTCCCCGGTTTCTGGCGTGTCACCGGCAAGCACCTGAAAACCGGATTGCAGGAATTCAAAGATGCCTGGTGGAAAGCCGGCTATCTTGCGCGGGTACGAAAATATTGTCCGGGACTGAGACTCGACGATCTGGAGCCCTACCCGGCAGGCATCCGTGCTCAGGCGGTACTGAAAGACGGCACGCTGGTTCATGATTTTCTGTTCGCAGACAGCCCACGCAGCCTGCACGTTTGTAATGCCCCGTCACCGGCTGCCACCTCAG
Organism: Photobacterium sp. TLY01; assembly: GCF_021432065.1. Lineage (NCBI taxonomy): Bacteria > Pseudomonadati > Pseudomonadota > Gammaproteobacteria > Vibrionales > Vibrionaceae > Photobacterium > Photobacterium sp. TLY01. The sequence goes on along the minus strand of NZ_CP090365.1, from coordinate 638,056 downwards.
CGATGCCGATTGCCGACTACATTTGCGATAAAGTGACTGAGATTGAACGAAAAAGTGAAGCGGGGTGAGAATGTATACTCGTGCCACAAACCCAGGGGAAAAATTCAGGACGAATTTTCAGGTTGTCGGCGCCGGGAGCGCCTATAACCGCCCCGGACCACACCAAAGAACAAAAAGGGGCTTTCTGGGTACGCTTTGCACCAACAAAGAGTACCTGGCGCGCATCAAACAATGCCAAATGAGCCACCAAACTCAAGCGCGACATACCATCACGCCCATTAACCCAAACCCAAGAAACCCACTCCCCCAGGGGAAAATTCAGGACGAATTTTCAGGTTGTAGGCGCCCGGAGCGCCTACAACCGACCCGGACCACACCAAAGAACAAAAAGGGGTTTTCTGGGTACTCTTTGCACCAACAAAGAGTACCTGGCGCGCATCAGACGATGGCGAGAGAAACACTGAACTCAAGCGCGACATACCATCACGCCCGTTACCCAACACCAACCCCAAATCCCAAGAAAATCACTCCCCCAGGGAAAAATTCAGGACGAATTTTCAGGTTGTCGGCGCCGGGAGCGCCTACAACCGCCCCGGACCACACCAAAGAATAAAAAGGGGCTTTCTGGGTACGCTTTGCACCAACAAAGAGTACCTGGCGCGCATACTAAGATGCTGAAATTGGCACAGAAAGTAAGCGCGACATACAAGCTAAACTTCAGACATTGCGCTCGCTTTTAGGGTTCCCGCGGGCGCACTGCTGTTAAAGACATACTCTGAGGAAAATAACCGATTCCCCGGTACGATTACAAACTCGCCATCGCACCTTTACCCACACCCTCATAGGCCACAACATCCAACGTCTGATGCTGACCAATGGCAGGTTTCACGGCAGCGGCGATATAATGCGCCAGCAGCTCAATGGTGGTATCTGTGCCAATCATTTCCGTCTCGCTTTTGGCGATCGCAAGCTCAAACAGACCCTGTGGCGCGGTATAGCGAAAACCGTAATGGGTATCATCAGACACACTGGCCGCGTGCTCACTCAGGTTCAGCTCAGAGACACGCACCTGATCTTCGGCAGTACCCAGATAGATATCCGTCCAGCGCTTCGCCCAGTCGGCTTCCAGCTTGCTGTCACGCTGACCATCGACATACAGCTCAATTGGTGAACGGTGGCCGTGTGCAATGCGCTGACAGTTACCGTCGTGCTTTTTCAAGCCATGGCTGTAATGATAAAAAGCACCATCAATCTTTTCGTGACGTAAAACCAGCTCCAGGCCCTGAACATTGTCCGGCAGCTTTCCCGACAGCACTTGGTGCAAATGCTGAGTGACGGTCTCGATGGTAATGGCATCAGCATCCACCAGGCAGTAGGCCTCGTCCGGACAATGCAGATGGATACTTTGATCGCCCCGAAGCAAATCTACAGTTGCATAGCCCGGCTGAGTCGCGGCCATTTTGATCGACGCATGGGCAGCCGGCACCAGCAGACGGTGGTCGACATACTGATCCACCAGCTGTTTGATCTGCTTTTTGACGCGGCTGAAATCCAGCACCATGCTCATTTCATTCAGCTCGCCAGACATCACCACGTCCAGAATCCAGCTTTCTCCCACCATCCCTCGGACCGGGCACAGATAGGAGGCATCAATAACGGTGAGATCTCTGACAAATAGCTTCACGCTGACGTCCTTACAGAAATGATTGTCGTTTTCGGAGCTGGGCATTATACGCGCACAGCCCAAGGTGTAAACCCAAAGCCGTTGCCTTCATCATGCACTTCGCCAGCTGTGGGCAAACAACACTCAGTAACGGTAGTTCGCTGCCAGAAACAACGAGCTGACACCGCGCTGCTGAGATTCAAAATTCACCGTATTGCCTGAATCATCCTGCCCCTGCCAGTTTTTCAGCTTGCTTGGCAGCACAGTGTGTCGGAAACCGGCTTCGACTGACATATCCGATGAAACGCGCCATGCCAGACCGGTTTGCATCCCAATCACAAAGCCACTGGCTTTGTAATCCCCTCCATAGCCGGAATCGGAACTGACGCTGGCATAACCGAAATGCAGGCCCACATAAGGCGAAAAGTCTTTGTTGTACAAGAAAAAGTAATCTGTACCGAGCAGGTTCAGATTAGCAATGTTGTCAAATTTCAGTCCTGATGACGGAAACTTGCTCTCTTCCACATGCCTTTCAAAGCTGTAGTAGAGACGGCTGCGCCCTTCAGGGGTGTAATAACCAAAATCCACGCCCCAGAAGCCAGTGGCACCGGCGTCATCAGACGATTCAGACACGCCGGCAATCGTTGCTGTGTCTGTTAAACCCATCAGGCTGACACCACCCCGTAAACCAAAGAAATAACGGCTGTCTTCTTTATCGGCCTCTTCGCCCGATGGCAGAACACTTTCGGCCTTAGCAGCAGTCGGTTGCGGAGTTGCCGCTATGGAACCGGCACTGGCAAGACACCCAAAGAACAACACGGAAGAAAAAGGTAAAAACGAAAAGGTTCGAAACGGCAAAGCTGCCTCCCTGTTTAAACAGCCATATCGGGGACTTCCCCAGCGCATAAATTCTGTTGCATCATAGCAACTCCCTGCTTTACAGACGAGAGAAATCCCAGCAAAAACAGCGACAAACACTCAGCTTTTATCTCACTCTTCCCGTAACCAGGCTAAGGCATCAAAGGGAGTATCGAAGCATTTCACTTCCCCTGAGATAAACCAGCTGCCAATTTTAGCCACGATGTCCATCCAGCGCTGGTTACCGTAAATGGCAATCCGGTGAAACTTTTTACCGTGTTTCAGCCCCAGTTTGAGATCATCCCAGGCCGCCTGCAATTCCCAGCCTTCAAACTCTGAGCCATCAAAGTAGACATTCACCTTAGGATTGGCCACGCCTTCCAGAGCATCGTCGATCAGTGGAGTGATCTGTTCATAATCCTGGTGAGTCAGCTTGCCGATGGCTTTCAACTCCATAAAAAAGTTATCGCCATCTCTGTCCACTTCAAACATTAATCCATGCGTTGTATACATAGGGCCTCCGTTTGCCGTTCATGAATGAACAACTGGCTTAAAGTTAAGGATATTCTGGATAAGTGTAGCTGTAACAAAGGAAAACAGGAGATGATGACGAACTAAGGAAATGCAAACACCGGGCAGATGACCCGGTGTTTGATGTCAGTAAGGGTTAAGCGGTTTCAGCGGCCTGCAGAACTTCAGCCCGCAGATCTTTTTTGAGGATTTTCCCGGTCGCATTCATTGGCAGTGCCTGACGAATCTCGACCATACGTGGGTATTTATAAGCGGCAAGCTGCTCTTTACCCCAGGCTTTCAGGGCTTCTTCGCTCACTGTCGCACCTTCTTTCAGTACCACAAAGGCTTTCACTTCTTCGCCATACTGATCGCAAGGCACACCGACGACCGCGACCATCGCCACGTCAGTGTGTGTCATGAAGACTTCTTCAATTTCACGCGGGTAGACGTTAAAGCCGCCACGGATAATCAAATCTTTCACCCGATCGACAATGAACAGGTTGCCCTTTTCATCAAAACGCCCGACATCGCCGGTATAGAACCAGCCATCGCGCAAGGCTTTTACATTTTCTTCCGGCCGGTTCAGGTAGCCTTTCATGATGTTATGACCGCGAACAATGATTTCACCCGGCTCACCCTGAGGCTGTTGCTGACCTTTGTCATCGACCACGCGCACCTCAACGCCCTGAATCGGCTGGCCGACTGAGCCCGGAATCCGGGGCATGTCCAGATGGTTGAAACTGGCGATCGGGCTGGTTTCCGACAGGCCGTACCCTTCCAGAATCGGGACGTTAAATTTTTCTTCAAAGGTGCGCAGCACTTCGACCGGCAATGACGCGCCGCCACTGACGCCGATACGCAGCGAAGACACATCGTTGTCGGCTTTGCACAGGTTCATCCCGATATACATAGTCGGTACGCCGGCAAATAGAGTGACTTTGTGTTTTTCAATCAGCCCTTTCACCAGTGCCGGATCAAAACGGGGCACCATCACCATGGTACAACCCAGGCTGACAGGCGCATTCATGTTGACGGTCTGGCCGAAGGTATGGAACAGCGGCAGGGTCAGCAAGTGAACGTCGTCGCCACGCATTTCCATCAGATTTTGCGCCACCAGGGCATTGGTGTACTGATTGCTGTGCGTCAGCTCCGCGCCTTTCGGCTGGCCCGTCGTGCCTGAGGTATAGAGGATCACCGCCGTGTCATCCGCTTCACGGGCGGTGTAATCACACACAGGGGACTGATCCTTCATGAAAGCTGTCAGGGTTGGTAACCCCTGATAATCCGTCAGTGACTGATCGGCTGTCATCACCACCATGTGCTCACAGCTCTCGACCTGTTCAAACGCAGCTACCCCGGCCTGCGCCATAGGTAACCCTTCCACACCCTCAAAACAGAAATAGAACTTTGCCGCTGAATCTTCCAGGTGAAATTTAATTTCGCGTTCGCGCAACAGGACATTGAGCGGCACAGTGACCGCGCCCGCCTTCTGAATACCATAATACACCAGCGGGAAGAACGGCAGGTTCGGACAACTGAGCGCCACCCGGTCACCCGGCTGAATACCTTTGGCTTTCAGGCCATTGGCGATCTGGCTGGCCATGGCATTGAACTGAGCATAAGTGATCTGAACATCACCACAAATAATGGCGACTTTATCAGGTTTAGACACAGCATTTCGCTGTAGGGCAGCGGCAAGGTTCAACATGGTGTTATCCTTGTATTGAGTTCTACACGACGTTTTATCAGGACAAACTTCACGCTTGTCTTTTCATTTGAAGCATAGAATTAAACGGACGTTTGACCTATGTCAACAACGCCGCGCCTCTGTGTTAAAAAATTGTGAAGCACCCGACTATGGTTAGGAATTGTCAGGACTGGCTGCTGCTTTTTCACCCGTTTCTGAATGCCGTTTCTGTTCCTGCCGGGTGGGCGGAAAGCCGATGGTTTGCCCTTCCGCAGTCAGAATCGCAATGCGCTCAGGCTGACCGTCATCTTTCAGCCACAGCTCGCCAATACAACTGCTGTTGACCAAACGACCGTGCCCCGGGGTGTCCGGATCCCGCTTATAGATTTTCATACGTTTACGTTTGGTAAACCAGTTGAGGGGAGAATGCGGGCTGTACAATACCCGGTCCATTCGTTCACAAACCCGTAACAGTTTTTCCGGGAAGGTATTTTTAATCCCGCTCGCTGTGATCTGGTAAATATTTGGACTATTACGGCGAAAGCGCAGCTGAACATCATAAGCAAACGAATAATGGACATCGCCGGAAATGATCACAAAATGGGTGGGTGTTTTGGTATGGGTAAAGATGCTGAGCAAGGTATTGGCGGCCCCTGGATGGGCCATCCAGTTCTCTGCATCCACCACCAGAGGTTTGCCGATGATAGTCATGATGCGCTGCAGGGTTTCGATGAACTTCACGCCAAAGATAGGCGCCGGTGACACGATGATCACCGCCGGTTCGTGAATCAGGGCCTGCTGCATCTCTGTCAGGGCTTCCCAGTTCATCAGACCGGAGGGCTTGTTCATTTTCGATTCTGAATGCCAGCGACGGGTCCGGGTATCGAGCACCAGCATCTTGGGTTTTGTCTCGACCTGATAGTGCCAGTGCTCAAAATCATACAGATGATCGATCATGGCATCGTGAGCGGCCTGATCCGGCGCTGAAAAATAGGAGCGGGCCTTAGTTATAAAAGCCTCGTCAAACTGCGCCGGGTCATTGCCCCAGCCCTGACAGAGCCAGTAGCCGAACAAGCTGTTACCGATAATGCGCTTTGAAAAAGCATGCTGATAGGCCGCCTGCTCCCAGCCGACAGTCAGGTTCCAGTCGTCCGTGACGTCATGATCGTCAAAGATCATATAAGTGGGAATATGGGCGACCAGGCGCTGGACGTTCACCAGCCCGCTGATGAATCCCTCAATTTCCGATTTTTCCTGTTGCCACAATTGCTGCCATCTATCTGCCAGCACCTGTTCGCCGCACTGAAAGCCTTGTTTCTCCAGACGATCAATATCCACCAGTTGCCAGACATTCGGTGACCAGACCAGCAGGTACATCGCCAGAAATTCACTCAGGCCAATCAGATGGTTTTCACACTCATTGGCGGTGAACACCGGACGCTGCCGGGCCGGCAGCCAGCGCATGATGCGGGTATCTGACAGCCAGTTGCCGGTCGGCTCGTACACCGGCAGAACCTGATCCCGGCCATAGAGCTGGTGATGACTGGCACGTAACGCCGATAACGAGGCATAAGGGGCATCAGTGAAGGTTTCGTCGGGCAATCCGAGCAAGTCGATTACCTGACTGATCGCATCTAAGGTCGGCCCGGCCACATGATCGGCATAGATCTGATCGCCACTCATCATGAGTAATGCCGGACGCTCCTCCAGCGGCAGCGTCGCGACTTTTTCATCCGCCGCCACCAGGCTGTCTTTGCCGGGAAAATGCGGATTCCGGCAGGAGCCATGCTGAATATAGTCGGCACGGGATTTGATCGTCAGGGTCAGCCGATCCTCGCCGGGATAGCACAGCTCAGGCAGCAACGTGGTCAGCGCGCCCTGCGGGGTGTCAATCTCATAGGCCAGCTCGGTATCCAGCGGAAATTCGCCGGAAAACTGAGCCATCACCACCCAGGCAGACTGCCCAATCCGAATCTGCTGTTCGTCGGTGAAATCAGCCTCGAAAAATGGGGATGCCTCTTTGCCCTGAAAAAGCTGAAACCGGCCTTCAAGCGGTGCGGATGTCACCATCCACAGCGTGATGACTCTGGCATTACAACGGCGCAAAACCGGCCCTGTCAGAAATAAAGGCAGCTCATGTGCGTGCGTGTCATTGTCGGAGTTATTGACTGTCATTGATCCGTGTCACCTGTTGCCTGCAATGTCACCCTGTCTGTCCCGATGACCTGATGGAAGATCAGAAAGCGGGGATAGCTTGATGAATTCATTCTACTTCGTACACCTTCGGCGCTTGCCAATAGAATGTCAAAGGTCAATTCACTGTCAGTCTGATATGCAAGCGCTCAGCAACTGAAAGCTGACCCGTTTCAGGCTTTAAAGACAAGCTGCTCAGCGACCGGCTGCTCAACTACCGGGTAAGGCGCTTCAGTGATACTATCAACAGCCATTATGGAATCACAAAGACACTGAACCGTCGTCATGAAAACACCTGCCAGTCCGAGTCCGTCACCCAAACCGCATCATTTTACGCGTATTCAGCGGGTACTGGATTACATCCACACTCATCTGGATCAACCGTTGAGTGTGGCTGAGCTGGCAGAACAAAGCTGCTGGTCACGCTGGCAGCTTCAGCGGGTGTTTAACAATGAAACCGGGCTGACGCTGGCGCAGTACGTCCGCGAGCTGAAACTCAGCCGTGCTGCAGAACAACTGTTATCGGGCAATGACAGAATTCTCGACATCGCGCTCGCCTGCGGCTTTAACTCTGAAATCAGTTTTATCCGTGCTTTCCGGCAGATGTTCGGCTGTTCTCCCGGCAGCTATAAAAAACGCGGCCTGCTGACCGGCCTCAGAACGCCTTTGCAATCAACCCGACCAGTAACGTTAGCCCCTGAGATCTCACAGCGCCTGTTACAAATCCGGCTTGAGCGCCGCCCTGCTTTTCAGCTCTGCGGCGTGAGTGGCCAGATTCATGGCCTGTTTGCCGATCATCCCGATTACACGGAAACAGTCCCCGCTATCTGGCAGCAGTTTCATCAGCAATTTACCGGGACAGACACACAAAGCCAGATCGGTGTGATCGATACGCAAAGCCAGCCGGGCGATGAATTAACTTACTGGGCCGGCATAACGGCTGAACAAATGGCGGAAACAGACCCGCTGATTGCAGCGCACGCTCAGTGCCTGAGTGTCCCGGAACAGCTTTACGCCGTGATCCCCTATTCCGGACCTATCGACCAGCTGGACAAAGTACTCCACTGGTTCATTGCCGCCTGGCTGCCTGAGTCCGGTTATCAGGGCATTGACGGCTATGAGCTGGAGATTTACCCGCCACAGTTTGATGTGACCAACCCTGCGCACAGCATGGCATATTGGCTGCCGGTTGCGCCTGTCTGAAAGATCACGCCTCCCGATCTCAAGATGCACCAAATTGTTAATTTTCCCGCTGCAAAATCCTTAGAATGCAATTGATAACAATTAGCATTCACATATTGCAGCAGAGGTTCCTTTTGATCTATCGCACTTTCGCGCCTTCATGGCTGGCTATCTCCATAGCCTCAACGTTCAGCGTATCGGCTATCGCCCAGGCAGACAATCAGACACCCCGTGCAGATGACACCATCACTGTGTTAGGGGAAACCTACCGTAACACGGCCACCAAAACTGCACTGACACCCGAAGAAACTCCGCAGGCTATCTCGGTAATTGACCGTGAAACACTGGACCTGCGCGGGGCCAGCTCCGTCAGTGAAGCACTACGCTATGCGCCTGGAGTGAATACCGAGCTGCGCGGCGGGGCGGTCACCCGGCTGGACCTGTTCAATATCCGGGGCTTTATCAATTATCAGAATTTCTATGACGGTCTGCAGCTGCCCTACCTCAGCGGCTGGAACCTGCAAGGCCAGGTGGATGCCTTTGCCGTGGAGCAGGTTGAAGTCTTTAAAGGTCCGACTTCGGTGTTGTACGGCAATATCCCACCGGGTGGCATGGTGAACCTGATTGCGAAAACCCCGCAGAAAACCCGGCAAACGGAGATTGAAATCAGCACAGGTACCAACAATCTGATGCAAGCCAATCTGGATACTACGGGTCAGTTAGGGAACAGCGATGTCAGCTATCGTCTGCTTGCTCTGGCCCGGCAAAGAGACAGTCAGGCCAGTACGGCGGAAGATGAACGCTATATGATTGCCCCTTCCATCGACTGGCAGGCCTCTGATGACACGCTGATCAATTTCAACCTGTATTACCAGAATGACCCGAGCGCAGGCATCTATACTACAGTGCCGGCAAAGGGTTCTGTATTGCCGAACCCGGAAGGCCAGCTGACCCCTGAGACTTTTACAGGCGATAAAAACTGGAATGATTTCGAACGTGAAGTCTTGATGGTCGGCTACAAAGTGCTGCATGATTTTAATGACGACTGGACGTTACTGCATAACCTGAGATACAGCGACGCCAGCCTGCATCAGACCAACACCTACAATGGTGCGCTCGCCGCAGACAACCGGACACTCAGCCGTAACGCCTATCAGACCGATGAGGAGTTAGGCTTCCTGGCCCTGGACAACCAGCTCTCCGGCACACTTTACTGGGGTGCAGCCGAGCACAATGTGCTGATTGGCCTGGACTACCAGCACATGGACGCTTCCGTGCTGTACCAGGACACACTGGATTACAGTGCGCCGGGCATTGATATGTTCAATCCGGACAATGATCAGATTAACCCGAGCAACCCTGGCTTTAACTACAGAGCCAAGCACAACATCAATACCTCTCAGCTGGGTGTGTATCTGCAGGATCAGATCCGCTGGAACAAGCTGATTGTGCTGGCGGGCGGACGGTTCGATCATTACGAACTTGACCAGAAAACCGACGGTGTGAAATCCGGTGATATTGAGCAGGACAGTTTCTCCGGCCGCATCGGCGCGCTCTACAATCTGGCCTACGGTTTCTCACCTTATGTCAGCTATTCAGAAAGTTTTGAGCCGGTCGCCGGGCAGGACAGATTCGGCAAGGTGTTCGACCCGTCTGAAGGCCAGCAATGGGAAGCCGGTATCAAATACCAGTCTGCCGATCAGACTCAGTCCGCCAGCCTGGCGGCCTACCAGCTGACCAAACAGAACGTGGTCACCCGGGATCCCAATGGCAGCGCTTATGACAAGATCCAGACGGGTGAGGTCCGAACCCGGGGGCTGGAGTTCGAAAGCTTCTGGCTGCTGACGGACAATCTGGATATTGCGCTGAACTACACCTATACCGATGCAGAAGTAACGCAGGACAATACCGGCATCGAAGGCAAAACCCCGGTATGGGTACCCGAGCAGATGGCCTCGCTGTGGACTAACTATTACATCTACAACGGCCTGTTGAGCGGTACTGTTTTAGGCGCGGGTGTGCGTTATGTCGGCGAGTCTGAAATCGATGCGCAAAACAGCGCCAAAGTCCCTGATTACACCTTGGTTGATCTGTCTGCCCGCTATGATTTAGGTGAACTGAGCACCAGCCTGAGCAATGTGAGTGCCACCGTCAGTGCCTCAAACCTGTTCGACAAGCAGTACTACACCTGCTTCGATCAGAGCAACTGCTGGTTTGGCGCTGAGCGTTCGGTGGAAGCTAAAGTCGCATTCAGTTTCTGATAGCCCGCCATGGGTTCTGGCCTGACACCAGAAGTCATCAAAGTGAAAGCCGCACGATCAGCTGATCGCGCGGCTTTTATTGCGCTCATTGATCCGGCTCTCACAGCCTTGCTAAATTTTATTAGCGATCTGCCTCACCACAGAGAGCTTGTCCTTAAATCGTGCGCTGAAAGGGTTTGAAGCGGTTTCATGATGTGAGAAGAAAGCCGCCACCACTTTGTTCCGGGTGTTGATATACAGCGTTTGACCATGAATGCCTGTCGCAGCGAACTCGCCGTTCTGGGCATCCAAAATCCACCACATGTTGTGATAAGCCTGCCAGCCTGCATCCTGATATTTCGGATTGGCCGCCATTTTTTGTTTCTGCTTCTCGCTGATCTGAGTGATCTGACTGATCCAGTCTTTGCTGATCACCTGCTGACCGTTGAAAGTGCCGCCCTGCATGATCATTTGGCCAAACCGGGCCATATCTCTCAGCGTGGTGACCATACCCCCCGTTGCGACCGGCATATAAGCGCGATCAACCGCCATCAAGGCGTCGTGCTCTGTACCCAGCTTTTGCCAGATATGCTGCTCGATAAATTCATTGAGCGGCATGCCGCTGACACGCGCAATGATCCAGCCCAGTACATCGGCATTGGCCGAGTTGTAGTCAAACACCTCCCCCGGTGTCACCTTGCTGTCCGGCTGGATGTAATGGGCGATGAAATCATAAACACCGTACACTGGCGTGTTTTCTGGCTGGGCATCCCGGCCGCCGGGTATATAGGCCAGATTTAAAGCAGGCGCATAATACTTGAGGAACGGGCTGTTCAGATCGGTGTAGGTTTCTTTCAGGTCAATCCCGGTTGAGTGATTCAGTACGTTTTGCACCGTCACCCGCTCAAAACCCGTGCCTTTGAGTTCAGGGATATAATCGGCAGGAGATGCGTCCAGAGACACTTTACCCTGCTCCACCAAAATGCCGAAGGCAGCGCTGGTCAATGACTTGGTCATGGAAAACCAGATATGGTGACGGGAGGGACCCGCCTGACCAAAATACGATTCAAGCGCGATTTTCCCGTCTTTCATGATTATCACGCTATCAGACTGATTACCTTCAAACACGCGCTGAATGTTCGCTTTGTCTTCATCCGACAACAATGCAACACTCGGCAGCGGATAGACACCTTGCCCGCGAGGCATCATCACAGTGTTATACACAGCGCTGATGTTGTTATAAGCCCAGTCGCTTTTTCCCTGTTGCCGGTAGTTTTTAAAAGTGACTTGAGAATCAGCTGCCGGGGGAAAACCAACCATTGCAGGTGAGGTTGTTGCAGCACTGGCTGTCTGGCTCAGGCAGCACAGTGCCAGCAGAGAAAATGAACGCAATAAGTTCGTGGGGTTGATTCGTGTCATCGGGTTCCTTCCGCAAAATTTCATGGGAGCACTCAATATAAAGCGTTTGAGCGGGAGAAACTTGACACTTGGACATAAGATGTAAATATAATGTTCTAAAATTGTGTCTGAAAAGGTCAACCATGAATCGCAGAACACCACATACCTCAGCCCGGTTATTGTTTGGTGTAAGTGAACTGCTGGAGAGGAAGAACCTCGATTGCGAAGCGTTTTATGCGCAATTTCAGCTCGATAGCAGCATTGAGAATCAGATGGATCGGCTTATCCCTTACGATCTCTTTGTAAGAATATTATCCCGGCTCGCAGTGTACCTTGATGTGCAGCATCCTGCCCTGGCCCTAGTCGACACGCACTTCAGCACGATCAACATTCCGATGCTGAATTTACTGACATCGTCCCCGTGCCTGGAAGTCGCCTTACAAAACGCATCACAATACCGCGCTTACTTCAGCGAGGTCACTTACTGGGATCACTTTATTGAGGGCGATTATTTTGTCATCAAGCGATGCAGCTATGCCAATTTGTCGTTCAACGATAGCGAGCATTCACTGTTTACGCTGGCGCAAACCGGAAAAGTCGTGAATCAGATTGTCGGGCCGAATCACATTGAATATGTAGCCCTGATGCAAGCGTCAGCCAGGCGGGTGAGTGAAATTGAGCGATTTTTCAATTGCCCGGTACTGTTTAACCAGGATTACGATGCTTTGCTGCTGAAAAAGCCGATGCGCTACAAACAAAATGTGCACTTTGATGCCGGAAAATACAGTGCGGCATACCGGCAACTGCTTGATCTGCCCGTGGCATTCCCCCGGAATCAATTATTTTCTGAATCGGTCAAGCAGCTGATTTTCAATACACTCACCAGCCAGCATTGCAATATTGAAAGTATTAGCAAAATGATGAAAGTGCATCATCGCACGCTGCAAAACCGGTTGGCAAAAGAACACCTGACATTTAAACAGCTCGTTAAAGAGGTGCGACACAGCGTCGCCAAACGTATGCTGTTGCAGGAGAACTTATCGCATAGTCAAATCGCCCGATTGCTCGGCTACAGCGAAGCCAGTGCCTTCACCCGGGCATTTACGCGAGCGCATCAGATGTCTCCACGGGCGTGGCGAAAGCAGCAAATGGCAAAATGATCCCTTGCATCCCGGACGCTGCAACTGCTGCCGCCAATCAGAAAGGGCAGCGTTCACACGAACCCTGCCCTTATTTGCTCTCATTGATCCTGTTTTATCCGGCTTCAACTCACGCCTGTTGTGCCTGCGCTTTGGCCGCAGCCTTGCGCTTATCACGCCAGGTACTGAACAGTGGCATCAACAACGCCAGTACGGCCAGTACCATGATGGTGAGTGTCAGTGGACGCTCCACCAGGAAAGCGAATGAACCATCAGACAGCGTCAGCGAACGGCTGAGGTTTTTCTCCAGTATGTCGCCCAGAATGAATCCCAGCAGCATCGGCGCCATTGGGAAATTGAGCAATTTCAGGAAAGTCGCAATCACAGTGATCAACACCATCATCTGAATATCAAAGGCATTGAAGCTCACCAGATACACGCCTGTGATGGAGAAGAACAGAATCAGCGGGATCAGGATCGGACGCGGAATCACCAGCAGCCGGGAGATATACGGGATCAGCGGCAGATTCAGAATCAGCAGCACCAGGTTGCCGAAGTACATCGAGATGATCACCGACCAGAACACATCCGGATTATCCAGGAACAGGCGCGGACCCGGCTGAATACCGTATGCAATCAAGGCACCCAGCATAATAGCGGTTGTACCCGAACCGGGAATTCCCAACGTCAGCAAGGGGACGAAGGATCCGGTAGAGGCTGCGTTATTTGCTGACTCAGGCGCAGCCAGGCCCCGTAACGCACCTTTGCCGAATTTTTCTTTCTCTGCTTTCGGCGCCAGATTCCGCTCCATGCCGTAACTCAGGAAAGACGCAATGGTCGCCCCGGCGCCCGGCAATACGCCGACCAGGAAACCAAAGACGGAAGAACGCGCGACCGTCGGTGCCACATGCTTCACTTCTTCCTTGCTGAGTTTCATGCTGCCCAGATTATTCATGTCCATCTGCGCATCTTCATGCCTGTGCTCACCCCGCAGCACTGTCATCACCACTTCGGTCAGTGCGAACGTGGCCATGGCCAGCAGCAGGAAGCTGATCCCGTCAATCAGATCGACATTATCGAAGGTAAAGCGCGGCACGCCCGTCATGACGTCGTTACCAACGGTCGAGATCATCAGGCCGAAAACGGTCATCATCAGGGCTTTGAGTACCTGGCCTTTGCCGGAGAATGCGGCCACCGCAGTCAGACCCAGAATCATCAGTGCAAAATAGTCGCTGGACTGGAAACTCAGTGAGACTTTCGCCAGAGCGGGCGCGGCAAACAGCAAAATGATGGCACCAACTGTGCCGCCCGTGAAAGAGGAATACGCGGCCAGTGCCAGCGCTTTACCCGCCTGGTTTTTCTGCGCCAACGGGAAACCGTCAAAGGCAGTGACCACTGTGCTTGAACAGCCCGGTGCATTGATCAGAATAGATGAGGTTGACCCGCCAAAAACGGCACCGTAGTACACACCGGCCATCAGGATAATACCTGAAGAAGGATCAAGACCATAAGTAATCGGGATCATCAGTGCAATGGCAGAAATCGGGCCCAGACCCGGCAACATGCCAATAAATGTGCCGGCAAAGCAGCCCACCACCACCATCATCAGATTGAACGGCATCACAGCCGTTGACAATCCGGTCATCATTCCATCGAACATCATTAACCCCCGAAAATACTTGTGATCAGCCGGCCAGGGGCCAAGTAGATGTCAAGCAACTGCGTCAGTAAAAACCAGAAGCACACGGCGAATGGCACAGACGCCACCAGCAGAACCCTGGGACGGCGTTCACCCAGCAACCAGTAGCCTCCCATCAGAAAAACCACGGTCGACAACATAAAGCCAATCCATTCGAGGGAAGCGGCAAAAATCAGCATCAGCAGCAGCAGTTTGGTGATCAGAACAAAATCCAATCCCCGTAAATCCAGTTTGTCTTCCTGGCTGCGGCTGGCCGTCACCAACTGGCACAACGCCAGCACGATGCCAAGCCCGGCCAGTGTCAGCGGCAGAGATTTCGCATTGAACGGCTGATATTCATCGCCGGGGAACATCTCAATGCCGCTGCCGTAGTAACCGTAAAGGATGGAAAAGCACAGAAACACTAATCCACCGATATGATCTTTCGTGATTGTCATGGTCATCCTCACCACTATCGGTTTGACCCGGCCTGAGTCTCAGGCCGGTTTGTTACGACGCGCACCACCCAGACAGGCGGTGCGCAACAGGTCATGCAGACAGGATTACTTCAGGAAGCCCAGTTCACGCATCAGATCGCCGATCTCTTTTTCCTGCTGGGACAGGAAGGCAACGAACTCTTTGCGAGGTTTGTAGATTTCAGTCCAGCCGTAGCGGTCACGCACGGTTTTCCACTGATCCGTGTTGTACATTTCACCCAGTACCTCGGCAAACTCATCGGCTTTTTCATCGCTGATACCCGGTGCAGCAAAGAAGCCACGCCAGTTAACGAAAGTCGCGTCATAGCCCAGCTCCTGCAGCGTCGGTACGTCAGGGGCAGATGGAGAGCGCTGATCACCCGTCATTGCCAGAATGCGGATTTCACCTGCATCTGCCAGTGTCAGCGCTTCACTCAGACCGGTTGACAGCACTGTGGTTTCGCCAGACAGCAGACCGGCCATGGCTTTACCACCAGCATCATAGGCCAGATATTTCAGACGACGCGGCTCGCCACCTCCGGCTTTGAACGCCAGTGCGGCGACCAGGTGATCCATGCTGCCACGGGCAGAGCCGCCCGCGACTGTGATACTGCTGGGATCTTTTTTGTAATCGTTCACGATGTCGGTGAAGCTGGTGTATTTAGATTTGGCAGGTACCACAAACGCGGCATAGTCACCCACAGTGGCGGCGACCGGGGTCAGGTCACGGAATGACTGAGGGAACACTTTTGACAGGGAGCGAATCACAATCGGGGTCGAGTTCACCATCAGGGTATCCGTGGATTGCTCAGCGGTTTTAATCAGGTACGCAATGGCTTTACCGCCGCCGCCACCGGACATGTTCTCGTAAGAAATGGTGTCAACCAGTTCAGACTTTTTCAAGACTTCACCGGTACCGCGTGCGGTACTGTCCCAACCGCCACCGGCACCGCCAGGAACCAGAAAGTGAATGGTGTCCACTTTTGCCTGAGCACTCATGCTCAGTGCAGAAGCCATCAGTGCAGCAAGTACGGAGACACGTTTGCGGGTCATTAACTGAGTAAGCATACCTTTTCCTCGTGATTAGATTGGGGTCCATCGCCCGACCTGATTGACCGCGATGGCGAAAACATCATGTCCGCCTGCGGCCTCAGGTTCTGTTATTGGTTCGCTACTCAGTCAAGGTATGCCAGGTTCAGAAACATGAAAAGATTGTAAAAATAATGTGAATAACGGGCGTAAAATGCATTAAGTTCATATTGTTCACAGCATTTCGGCGCCACTGACGGTACACTGTTTCACAGATGTTACAAAGGTAGACGGAACACCTTCCCACATGACTAAGTTGTTGTCTTTGCGTCATTTTCGACTCAAAACCCGGATGGTTTTAATTCTGGGTTTTATCGCGATCCTGCAAGCAGGGGCGCTCGGCCACTTTACCATTCGCTATCTCGACAATGTGTTACATGAACAGATTGGTCAGCAGGCGATTCGGGTCGCGAAAACCATCGCCACCTCACCGGATGTGATTCGCGCCGTCTCAGACAGAGACACCGCCTTTTTACAGCCACTCAGCCTGAAAATGGCTCAGGCTGCCCAGGCAAGATTTGTGGTGATTGGTGACAGCCAGGGCATTCGGCTCGCCCACCTCAACCCCCAGCGTATCGGCAAATCGATGTCGGATGACGACAGTGACGATAACAGCCAGGCGCTGCTGAACGGCAAAGCATACGTCGCGCTGGATAAAGGCAGTATTGGCTGGTCGATGCGCGGCAAAGCCCCGATTTTCAGCTCGGATGGGACGCAAATTATCGGCATCGTTTCCGTCGGCTATCTGCTGACCGAAGTCGATGCGATTGTCAGCCGCCATCAGCTGTCCATGATTGTCGCCAGCACACTGGCCTTTCTGTTCAGCGTGATCATGGCGCTCTGGTTTGCCAATCATTTCCGAAAAGCCATTTTTGATTTGGAGCCTGAGCAAATCGGCCGGCTGTTTCACGAACGCAATGCCACGCTGGAAACTGTGCGTGAAGGCATAGTCGCCATTAATCAGCACGGTATCATCACCACCTTTAACCATGCCGCCATCAAAACGCTGCAATTGCCCGCTGACGAGACATACATAGGTCGTCATATCCATGATGTCTTACCCGACAACGGTATGCTGGATGTGCTGGAAAGCGGCGAGCACCATTTTGATCAGGAAATCTGGCTGCATGATCGCAACCTGATCGCCAACCGTTTTCCCATGGTGCAGGACGGGGTCGTCACTGGCGTGGTCTCCAGTTTCCGGCTGAAAAACGAAGTCGACCTGGTCAGCCGCAAGCTGACCCGCATTCAGCAATATGCCGACAGCCTGCGCAGCCAGTCCCATGAATACAACAATAAGCTGCACACCATCGCCGGCCTGATTCAGATTGGTGCGGTTGAACAGGCACTGAAAGTGATCGGGCAGGAAACCTCCAGCCATCAGAGCTTTATTCAGACCATCATGAAAGCGACCTCGGACAGTATTCTGGCCGGTTGCCTGCTCGGTAAATACAACCGGGCCAGAGAGCTGAACCTGGAACTGGCCATTGACGACGACAGCCAGATGTCGGACATTCCCGCTTCTCTGCCCCGCGAGCAATTGGTCAGCATACTAGGGAATCTGATCGACAATGCGCTGGAAGCAACGCTCAGGCACCATGGCTCAGGCGGTAAGGTGCTGCTCAGTATGAGCGACTTAGGCAAGGAGCTGATCTTCGAGGTCAATGATCAGGGGCCGGGCATTGCCGAAGGGGAACAAGATAAAATTTTTACCCGTGGGTACACCACCAAGGACGTTGAAGGACACGGCATCGGACTGCATTTAGTCAAACAACTGACAGAACATCTCGGCGGCATGATTACCGTCGAACCCGCAGAGCCGTCCGGCAGTCGTTTTACGGTATACATTCCCAAATCACTGCGTCGTTCAGACAAAGCCACAAGACACGGACAAGAGGAACAACAATGACAGCACCCATTACTGTCGTCATTGCAGAAGATGATCCGCAAAATGCGGAAATACAGCGTCGCTTCGTCGAAAAAACACCGGGCTTTCAGGTTGTCGGCATCGCCCACGGCCTGGATGAAGCCAGAGATTTGATTGACGTGTTCCAGCCACAGTTACTGTTATTGGACAATCAGTTTCCGACCGGCACCGGGCTGGAACTGCTCAGGGAACTGCGTGCTGAAAGCTGCCATACCGACGTGATTCTGGTCACGGCGGCCACGGAAGTTGAGACCTTGCGCACCGCGATGCGCAGCGGGATATTTGATTACATTTTAAAACCCGTGGTGTTTGAAAGACTGCAATCGGCGCTATTCAATTTCAGCGCTCATCTGGACAAGTTGTCTGACATGCAATCGCTGGTGCAAAGTGATGTCGATGGCCTGCTGCAGCCCATCTCTGCCGCAGATCAACCCGCACCGCAAACGCCGCCAGTTACGGCCTCACGCTTACCGAAAGGCATTGATGGCCTGACGCTGGACAAGATCCGAAGCGTGTTCACCGATCCGAATGTGAACCTCAACGCGGAACAGGTCGGTCAGGAAATCGGCGCCAGCCGGACAACCGCGCGCCGATATCTGGAGTATCTGGTCAGCACCGATGAGCTGAGTGCTGAAGTCTCTTATGGCAGTGTCGGCCGGCCGGAGCGCAAGTACCGCAGTCAGCCATAGTTACCGGCTGCGGTCAGTCCCGCTGGGAACAGGTATCGGCCGGTCACGATAGTGCTTAACGGCCGCCTGCCAGATCGATAAAGGATCCGGTCGAATACGACGCCTGATCCGACAATAACCAGCAGATCGCTTCGGAGACTTCTTCGGCTGTACCGCCGCGCTGCATCGGGATCGCTGATTTCAGCCGTTCAATCCGGTTCGGCTCGCCACCTGAGGCGTGCATATCGGTGTAAATAAAGCCGGGACGAACCCCGTTCACCCGAACGCCTTCACTGGCCACTTCCAGTGACAGGCCGCGGGTCAGGGTGTCCATCGCCCCTTTCGAGGCCGCATAATCGACATATTCAAAGGGGGCGCCGGTACGGGAAGCCGCTGAAGAAACATTGACAATCGAGCCGCCCTGGCCGCCTTGCGAATAGGCCATCCGGCGAATCGCTTCCCGGCAACACAGAAAACAGCTGGTGACATTGGTCTGCATCACGGCATTGATCCGCGCTGCTGACATTTGTAACACCGGCATCTGCTGCATCAGAATTCCGGCGTTATTCACCAGCCCGGTTATCGGCCCCAGTTCATTATCCAGGGTGGCAAACAGCCGCATCACCTCCTGTTCCTGAGACACATCCGCCTGTACCGCTATGGCATTCACGCCATATTGACGCGCCCGGTGCACAATCTGCTCTGCCGCTTCGTGCTCAGAGCGATAATTCACGCAGATATTCACCCCCTGAGAGGCCAGCTGAATCGCTGTCGCTGCGCCAATTCCCCGGCTGGATCCGGTAATCAATACGACCCGCTCTTTAGGCATCTTCGGTTCCTTTTCATTCCATTGTTATTGATGAGGTTCAGTGTTCAATACCACGGCATTCGCAAGACCGGCTGGCTGGCCTTTGCTGTAACTCACCACATTGGCCAGAGCCGTTTCAAAGTACAGGGTGTAACTGTCCTGTTCGACAAAGCCCAGGTGCGGCGAACATAACACGTTCGGCATGGTTAACAGTGGCTCGTCAGCAGGTAAAGCCGGCTCAGTCTCGTAAACATCCACGGCGGCATAACCCGGCCTTCCCCGCTCAAGAGCGGCCACCAGCGCGCCGGGTGCCACCAGTTCCGCACGGCTGGTATTCACAAACAGTGCATCGGCTTTCATCAGTGCCAGATCGCCGGCCGTCACACAGCCTCGGGTGTGTTCATTGAGCCGTAAATGCAGCGATACGATGTCAGACTGAGCGAAAAACACCGCTTTCGACGGCGCTGCCTGATACCCTTGAGCGACTGCCTGCGCGCGGGAATGTTCACTGCCCCAGACCAGCACCTTCATCTCAAACACGTCTGCAATCCGGGCAATACGCTGGCCGATTTTACCAAAGCCCCAGATCCCCAATGTTCTGCCATTCAGGCTGCGACCTAACTGTGGCAGCCCGGATTGCTGCCATTCTCCCACCTGCAGATGCTGACAATAAGGCAGCAATTGCCGGCTGGCCGCCATGATCAGCGCCCAGCATAATTCCGTAGGCGCGACCGGTGAGCCGACGCCTTCCGCGACAGCCACCTTGCGGCGGGTGCAGGCTTCAAGATCCAAATGATTACTGATCTTGCCGGTCTGGCTGATCAGTTTCAGTCGGGGGAGATGGGCAAGTAAGGCGTCATCAATGACAGTGCGTTCACGGATCAGCACCAGGACATCTTTATCTTTCAGTCTGTCGATCAGCTGAGTCTGATCAGCAGGCGGCGATGTGTACACAGTCACATCGTATTCACTGAGCAGCGCGTAACAGGGCAAGGTACGGACAACATCCTGATAATCGTCCAGAATCGCAACCTTCATTCCTTTGCCTCCGGTAGGTAAGTGCCGTTATTCAAGCACTCTTCCCATGAAAAAACAACCAGATACTCAAGACGCGGCAACCCGGCTCAACACACAGAAAATCGGTGTTCAGCCGGATTTTTTCAAGCACTTACCGCGAATCTGTTACCGAATGTTATTCTCATCTGCTATGATTTCAGCTTCTCAGAAACAGACAAAACACCATGACTCCGACGTTTACTTCAACCCGCAATCGCGCTGGAATGATCACGATCGTTCTGGCGTCATTGCTATGGCTGAATGTGCTGTCGGCTGTCGTGGTGATCAATCCGGCTTTCCATCAGGGCACTCCGAGCGGCTTGACCGGGGATAAAATTCTGATCTGTACGGTGCATGGCCTGCAATGGGTCTCTGCCACCGATTGGGTGAATCAGCAAGACGGGTCGCCGCACACACAATGGCAAAATCACTGCCCCTTGCTCACGCCATTACAGCCCATCCATTACGACACAAGTCATATTGTGCCGATCATGCTGGCATCTGTGGCGATTTTTTCCGGTCTGCGCCGTATGTTCTGGCTCAGTGCGAACAACAAACTCTATGAACTGTTTGGGCCAAAACACTCTCCTCCGACGTTCAGCACATCATCACATTTCGTTTGAATTTTTGATTGCTTTAACCCCATTGGAGAACACCATGAAACCATTACACGCTTTGCTGCTGGCCGCTTCCGTCTTCACCTCCGGCCTGGCAACAGCCCACGAATTTGAGTCTGGCAAGCTGCACATTGATCATCCCTGGTCCAAAGAAGTCCCGCCGATGTCTTCAGTCGCAGCGGCTTTTTTCTCAGTAGATAACCACGGCGATCAGGCAGATGTCCTGCTGCGTGCAGAATCGCCCATTGCTGAAAAAGTCGAACTTCATGAACACGCACATGAAAACGGCATGATGAAGATGCGCAAAGTGGACGACATTCAGATCCCTGCCGGTGAAACACAGCTGCTAAAGCCCGGCGGTTACCACATCATGATGTTTAATCTGACCTCAGTGCCTAAGCTGGGAGACAGTTTTCCCCTGACACTTTATTTTCAGCACGCCGGTCAAGTGGACGTACAAGTGAAAGTAGAAAAAGCCGACTACATGATGCAAACCGGGCAAGACATGGACCACGGCCAAATGAACCATGAAGGTATGGATCATGACGATATGGATCACGAAGGCATGAACCACGACGCCATGCACTGATCCGTCTTCCAATCCCCCCCCTCCAACACCCCGCGGGTTCACCTGGCGGGGTGTTTTTGTTTCTTCGCCCGGATGTGTTCTGGCACACAGGCATAAATCATTCCAGAAGCCCGATTCATCACCACTTCCGCCTGGCATGAACGGCTAAGACTAAAAATCCGTCCCATCAAGTCATGATATCTGTGCAACTTATTTAGCTATTTTGTGATCTGTGTACTAATTTGACTTAAAGCATACCTGGATAACAAGAAGTTTCTGAGGCTGGGTAGCTCTTTGTAGCGTTTTCAAGGACTGAGGATGGATAGGTAATGAATCAGAGCACAAAATTTTCCCTTTCATGTGTTGTACTAAGTACTTTATGTATCTCTCTCGCGAATGCTTCTGAGCACCGGGCCGGGCTCCGCGCCAGTTACACGTTTGCTGATGGTGCCTGTGAAAGCCATCACATCAGCTGTGATGATGATGCGCCTGGTGCAGGGATTTTCTATAACTACGCCTGGACTCCGCGCTGGGAGCTGGAAGTGGCCTACGACTATTACGGCCAGTTCGATGCCACTTATCCGGCGCTGGATGACCCTTCAGTTGGCGCCGATTATGAAGGGGATGTGTTGGGACTGTCAGCCTCTCTGGGCTACCGCTATCCGGTCTCGGATGTGGTGTCTGTGGTCGGTAAAGCCGGCGTGATGGCCTGGCATGTCTCCAGCGATGGGAAAGAAATTGCAGGCACTGTCTCGAACGACGAAGATGGCTTCTCCCCCATTGTCGGTGTCGGCGTTGACTGGGACTTTACACCGCGCTGGCGAACCGGGCTCAGCTATCAGTTTGCCAATAATGTCGGCGACGATGGCACGGCTGGCGCCGATCTTCACACCCTGATGCTGGGCATCAGCTATCGGTTTTCAGGCAATGATCCGCAGCCTGTGGCCGTGGTTGAGCCCGAACCGGCACCTGTTCCACCGCCTGTCACTCAGGAAGCCTTTACCCTGCAGGTGGATGGGACTCAGTCCAATGCCATTTTCGAATTCAATTCAGCCAAACTCCGCCCCGATATGACCTCCACATTCCAGCCGATGCTGAATCACCTGAATCAGTATCCGGAAGCCATGCTGCGCGTGGAGACCCATACCGACGATGTTGGCTCGGAAGACTACAACATGAAGCTGTCTGAACGCAGGGCGCAAAGTGTTGTGCAGTATTTTGAACAACAGGGAATTACCCCTGACCGTATCAGCTACGAAGCGTTTGGCGAAACCAAGCCGCTGGTCAGTAATGACACCCCGGCTAACCGTGCCATGAACCGACGCGTTGTACTGACTTCTCCTCAGTTTACAAGGAAGGCAATCCAATGAAGAACAACATTTGCCGGTATTTCACACTCTGGCTGAGTATTTTTCTCATGACGCTGACCCTGGCAGGTTGCGGCGGAGAAGGGAGCGGTCTGCCCAGCCAGAAAGAGAACAACACCAGCGCCGTAGATAAGGGCGGTAAAACAGTCCGCAATCTGGAGATCATCCCCAGCGCGAATACAGCCGAAGCAGGCAGTTCCCTGAGTTTTACCGTGAATGCCATTCACGCTGACGGCGATAAAAAAGAGGTCACTCAGGACGCACAATGCACCAGCAGCGATGAGTCAGTGGCCATCATCAGTGGCAAAGGGATGATCCAGGCTATTGCCGCCGGTGAAACCACCATTTCCTGCAGTTATGCCGGGGTCAGTGGTGGCAGCATCGTGATTACGGTGACGGGCGGCCATACAGTCAGTCAGCTGCAAATCACTCCCGGACAGACATCAGCAGCGGCAGGCACTCAGGTGCAATTTACCGCGCTGGCTTACTATCACGATGGCAGCCGTGAAGATGTCACCAGCCAGACTACCTGGAATACCACAGATGCCAGTACGGTCGAGGTGGACGCCAACGGTATGGCTTCCGCCAAGGCCTCCGGGTCAGCAACGGTCACCGGTCAGTTTGAAGGGGTGAACAGCAATCAGGCAGCGGTGACAGTGACCACAGCCACACTGAGTTCAATTCATCTCTCGCCTGCCACGGCATCCTTGGTACAAGGCACACAACAGCAGTTTACTGCCACAGGCCACTTCTCCGACGGTTCAACACAAGATTTAACCGCACAGGTGACCTGGAACAGCGACAACACAGCTGCCGCCACCATCTCAGCCTCAGGATTAGCGGAAGGCGTTGCCGCAGGGTCTAGCGGTATAACCGCCAGTTTCGGTGGCACAACCAGTGCGCCTGTGAATCTCACAGTGACAGCGGCTACAGTTGATTCAGTGCAAGTAACACCCGCTAACCTGAGTCTGGCCAAAGGCACCAGCCGGGCCTATACCGCCATCGCGCATTTTGATAACAACACCTCGCAGGATGTCAGTGCGCAAG
Source organism: Photobacterium sp. TLY01 (assembly GCF_021432065.1). Classification (NCBI taxonomy): domain Bacteria; kingdom Pseudomonadati; phylum Pseudomonadota; class Gammaproteobacteria; order Vibrionales; family Vibrionaceae; genus Photobacterium; species Photobacterium sp. TLY01. The sequence goes on along the minus strand of NZ_CP090365.1, from coordinate 613,882 downwards.
CAACATGGAGCAGCAGCGATACCGCTGTCGCGACCGTGTCCGGAACCGGGGTTGTCAGTACACTCGCGACGGGATCTGCCGTGATCACGGCCAGCTTTGGCGGGACAGTCAGCAACAACGCAAATCTGACGATCACTGAAGCCACCGTGCTGTCTGTCACCATTGCACCGGAAACGGCCAGTATTGCCAACGGCACCACCCAGCAGTTTACTGCCACCGCCAAGTTCTCTGATGGCAGCATCCTGGATGTGACGGATCAGGTGAGCTGGAAAAGTGGTGATACCAGTGTCGCCACCCTGTCGGCCACAGGTTTAGCCCATGCATTGGCAGAAGGAAGCACAGTCGTGACCGCCCATTATCAGGGCGTCGACAGCGCTGAGATTCCGCTCTCGGTCACGCCGGCAACCGTCAGCTCCATTGCTGTCAGCCCGGGTACCGCCAGTATTGCCAATGGCACCACCCAGCAGTTTACTGCCACAGCAACCTTCTCCGATGCCAGCACCCAGGATGTGACTCATCTGGTCAATTGGGTGAGTTCGGACACCAGTGTCGCCAGCATCAATCCCTCAGGTCTGGCGCAATCGTTAGCAATGGGCACAACACAGATCACAGCCAGCTATCAGGGCCAAACCAGCCCGGCCGTCCCCCTGGAAGTCACAGCTGCAACGGTCAACTCACTGGCAATCACGCCATCAACGGCAACCATCGCCAACGGTTTGACCCAGCAGTTCACCGCCACAGCCACCTTCACGGACGCGTCCACTCAGGATGTCACGGATCTGGTGAGCTGGGTGAGCAGCGATACCAGTGTCGCAACCATCACTGCTGACGGTCTGGCGCAGGGCGTCTCCGAAGGATCTGCAACGATTAGCGCGAACTATGAGGGTAGCTCGGATACGGCAACCCTGACGGTTGGTCCTGCGGAGTTACTGCGTGTTCGGATCGAATCGGATCACTCAGGCAGTCTGGCCATTGAGTTACTGGGTTCAGATATTTTCACGGTCTCAACCCATGCCTACTATTCCGATGGTACCAAGCTGCAGGTGGATAACAGCAACGTGACTTATCACGTCTCTGCAGCGTCCTTGCTCGCTGTCAGCACCGAAGGTGTCGTTAACCTGCTTGCTGGCGTGCTGACAGACGTACTGATCACTTCGACCGCCGACATGTCAGGCACTGATGTAGACAGTGAAAATGCCATCATCATCAATTGTCTGGCTACCGTGCCAGGGGTTCTGTCGGTCTGTACCGTCAACTCTGTTGAGAAAAGTGATTTAGAAATGTAACCCCACTTTAGCCCGCTGACACCAGCGGGCTTTTCTTTCCGGGACATCCTGTCTCACGCCGTCTTTGCCTGCCCCCGCTCAATCCTTGCATACAGCCAGTCTCCCAGTTACCCAGTGAACCAGTCCGCCAATATGAAGATTTGATGACATCCGCTTCACAGGGATTGACCGAACGCTTCATCAGACTAAGATATACGGAAATTCGAATATGGTTATAAGCATGCTCCCTCATCAATTTTTTAAACTGCTGGCAGATGAAACCCGTGTGCGTTGCTTACGGCTCATTGTGAAAGAACAGTGCCTGTGTGTGGCCGAACTGACAGAAGCCCTGCAGGTCAGCCAACCGAAAATGTCGCGCCACCTGGCTGTGATGCGCGCCAGCGGATTACTGGTTGATGTCAGGCAGGGCCAATGGGTGTTCTACCGGTTAACCGAGGATCTGCCCGGCTGGATGCGAAAACAAATTTACGGACTGGTGGATTCAAACTGCTTAGAGCAGGAATACCAACAGGACAGTGAACGACTCATGGCAATAAAACAACGACCCGTTTGTTGCCAATAATGCAGGAAGAGCGAAATATGACGATCAAAGTAGGGATTAATGGTTTTGGCCGCATCGGCCGTCTGGCACTGCGCGCAGCGTTTGACTGGCCAGAGCTGGAATTTGTCCAGATTAACGATGTTGCCGGTGATGCCGCAACCCTGGCCCATCTGCTGGAATTCGATTCCGTGCAGGGTCGCTGGCACCATGAAGTGAAGGCAGAAGACAATCACATTGTCATCAATGGCAAAGCCATCGCGGCCACGCAGGAAAAAGCGATTGATGCCGTCGACTGGTCTGCTTGCGACGTGGTCATCGAAGCCACAGGCAAACACCGCAACACCGAGTATCTGAATCAATATCTGGCGCAGGGTGTGAAGCGTGTCGTCGTGTCAGCACCGGTGAAAGAAGCAGGCATCGCCAATATTGTGGTGGGCGTGAATGATCATATCTTCGACCCTGAACAACACCGCATTGTCACAGCGGCCTCCTGTACCACCAACTGTATCGCCCCTGTGGTCAAAGTGATCCATGAAAAACTGGGGATTGAGCAGTCAATTTTTACCACGATTCATGATTTAACCAATACCCAAACCATTCTGGATGCACCACACAAAGATCTGCGCCGCGCCCGTGCCTGTGGCATGAGCCTGATCCCGACCACCACAGGATCGGCCTCGGCTATCGTGGAGATCTTCCCGGAACTGAAAGGCAAAATTAACGGCCATGCCGTGCGTGTCCCGCTGGCCAATGCGTCGCTGACCGACATCATTTTCGACGTCAAACGCGACACCACCGCCGAAGAAGTCAATCAGCTGCTGAAAGACGCTTCCCAGGGCGAACTGCAGGGTATTTTAGGCTATGAAGACCGCCCGCTGGTGTCGATCGACTATAAAGGCGATCAGCGCTCAACCATCGTCGATGCGTTATCGACCATGGTGGTTGGCAAACGCATGGTGAAAATCTATGCCTGGTATGACAACGAAATGGGTTACGCCACCCGCACGGCGGAACTGGTGCGTAAAGTCGGACAAGCATAAGGGAGCCATGACAATGACACATCCAACCTGGACTTTACCCGTCACCGAGACCAGCGCACTGGTACTGACACCCTGCCCCGGCACCAAAGGCGTTGCTCTGGCAGACAGCCTGAATCAGCTGAAAGCACAGGGGGTACGCGCTGTCGTGACCGCCATCAATGCGCAGGAAATGACAGACAAAGACGTGGCTGATTTGGGCCAGCTTGTTGAACAGTCTGGCATGCTGTGGGCACACACCCCCATCGAAGATGATGCCGCGCCTGATCGCGAATTTGCGACACATTGGCAGGCAGCCAGCCCGCAATTGCATAAAATTATTGCAGAAGGGGGCAAGATCGCCCTGCATTGCATGGGAGGCTCTGGCCGCACCGGTTTACTTGCCGCGCACCTGCTGCTGGAAATGGGCTGGCCGTTGTCACGTATTATCGAAGCCGTTCAGGCGCTGCGTCCGGGCGCCTTTACCAAACCGGTCCAGGTCGACTACATCCGCCAGGTAGCGTCACAATCATAAACAGTGTTTCGCCGTTTCTCGCCAGCCTGCACATGCTTTGGTTTTACATCGCAGCGGGCAGTCGAAACGGCGAACAATACGAGTGTCGTGTCTATGTTTGCTAAATATTTCGCGCAATTCAGCCAGCCGGTCCGTCAGTATATGCTGGTGACCTTCAATTACTGGAATTTCACTGTGACCGACGGCGCGCTGCGTATGCTGGTCGTGCTCTATTTTTACGAGCTGGGTTATTCCACTCTGGCCATCGCCTCCCTCTTTCTCTTCTATGAATTTTTCGGCGTGGTCACTAACCTGGTCGGCGGCTGGCTGGGCGCCCGGCTGGGTCTGAACCGGACCATGAACATTGGTCTTGGCATGCAGATTGTTGCCCTGCTGATGCTGGCCGTGCCCAACCCGATGCTGACGATCCCTTGGGTCATGGCCGCACAGGCACTATCGGGAATCGCTAAAGATCTCAACAAGATGAGTGCCAAAAGCGCCATCAAAACACTGGTGCCGGACAACAAGCAAAGTGCGCTGTACCAGTGGGTTGCACTGATGACAGGGTCAAAAAACACCCTCAAAGGTGCCGGTTTCTTCCTCGGCGGTTTACTGCTCAGTATCATGGGTTTCCAGAATGCAGTGCTGACCATGGCGGGTGTGCTGGCACTGGTGTTCATCAGCAGTCTCCTGACGCTGAAAGCCGATATGGGCAAAGCGAAAAACAAGCCCAAATTTGCCGAGATGTTCTCGAAATCTGAAAGCGTCAACATCCTTTCTGCTGCCCGCATGTTCCTGTTCGGGGCGCGGGATGTCTGGTTTGTGGTTGCGCTGCCTGTGTATCTAGGCTCGGTGTTTGGCTGGAATCACAGTGCGGTCGGCGGCTTCATGGCAGCCTGGGTGATGGCGTATGGCTTTGTGCAGGGCTTCGCCCCCAAGCTGACTGGCAAGGCGCAGGGCAAAGTGCCGGACGGACAAGCCGCAACGCGCTGGGCGCTGCTGCTGGCTGTCATTACCGCAGGTATCGCTTACGGGGTGCAAATCCAATGGCAGCCGGAGCTGGTGATCATTGGTGGGCTGATGCTCTTTGGCGCCATCTTTGCGATTAATTCGTCGCTGCACTCATACCTGATCGTCAGCTACGCCAAAGACGATGGCGTCTCATTAGATGTCGGCTTCTACTACATGGCCAATGCTATGGGCCGTTTAATCGGCACAGTGCTCTCAGGCTGGGTCTTTCAGGTGGCTGGCCTGTCCGCCTGCCTGTGGGTGTCTTTCGTCTTTCTCGCCCTCACCACCCTGATCTCCCTGAAACTGCCTAAAATCCAGGCTTATCAGGTCATCTCTTAAACGCCATCATCAGCGAACCGAGACTCTAGGCAACGGGTAAATCGGTTCGCTGCCCCCACTCCGCCCAGGAGCCATCATAAACCGACAGGTTTCTGTACCCGCACAGATAAGCGGCCAACAGTCCAATGCAGGCAGTTACGCCGGAGCCACAGCTGAAGTACAGCCGGTCATCGGCGAACACCTGCTTTTGGGAAAATAACGCCTGTAATTTATCTGGATCTTTATACTGACCGTCTTCAATGAAACAGGCGAACGGAAGGTTTATCGCATGGGGAATATGCCCGCTTCTCAGTTCTGGACGTGGCTCTGGCTGTTGACCAGAAAACCGCCCAGCGGAACGCACATCGATAACATGATGCCCCGGCAGACCGGCTTTTGCTGCCAGTGCTCGCCAGTCAGCAATCCACGTGGTTCGATACTCCCCCTGCCAACCGTTGTTGCCACCGTTTCCACTCTCAGGAATGACAGGAGAAGCGACGACAGCCCTGCCTTCAGCGATCCACTTGGGCAAACCGCCGTCCAGCACATAGACCTGCTCGTGCCCCATCAGCTTAAACAGCCACCAGGCCCGAGGCGCTGAGTAAATACCTTTTGCATCGTAAATGACAATCACAGAATCCGACTCAATCCCCAGTTTGGAGACTTCTCGCTGAAATGCTTCATAATCCGGTGCGGTATGAGGCAGCGAACAAGCAACATCAGAAAACTGCCGCTCAAGATCAAACACGATGGCGCCGGGGATATACTGCCGTGAGGAAAAATCGGCATGATCACCCGTCACGCTTTTCATGGAAGCATCCAGAATCACCAGATTTGGCGATCCGCTTTTCCTTGCCAGCCAAGATGTTGAAACTAAAGGGAACATCATTTTCCTCAGGTAAACATGTGATTGAGTCATTTACACTCAATTTGAAATCATTCGGGTGAAAAAGACCATATGTAACTCTCAGTTACATGATTTTTTAGCCTTGATTGTGATGAAACTGCTTCTCACAGGCAAAACTGACAGTTTTCATCATGCGCCCCATTCAGTGACTTCCGGCGATGAATATGCAGCATGCCTTCTTTGAGGCCCATCTGATAGCCTTCATCCAGGGCGGATTTACGCATGGTCAAACGCTTCACGCTAAAGTTCTCAGGTGGCGCAATGACCCGAATTGTGGCATCTGCCGGCGGTTGACGGATGAATTCCAGCGAAGCGTTATAGTTATCAGCACGTTTGATCATGGCCGAAGCTATCTGTGGCTGACGGGCAAAGACTTTTTTCATCATCCAGGGGTATTTTGCCGGTTTCATCTGATAGCTGAGCGGATGTGACAAAATCACTGTGATATCCCTTGCACCGCGGCGGTAGGCCTCCCGCACCGGGATCGAATCTGCTACGCCACCATCGGTATAACAGCCACCAGCAAAACAGGGTGTCGCTTTATAGGCGATCGGCAGCGCGCTGGTCGCTTCCATCACATCGCTGACGTTAGATGGGCTCACGTTGTAATAATCAGCCGTGCCCGTGTTGATATTGGTGGCTGCAGCAATCAGCGCAGTTTTCCCGAACAGTTTGTGCTGATCAAGTGGATAAAGCCGCAATGATTCATCGATCAGCCACCGCACATCCACCAAATTGCCACCTTTCAGAAAACGAGCAGGATTGTAAAACCGCTTGTCGGTTGCTAACTGCGTAATCACGCGATAACTGCGCTTGGGCTGATTTGCCAGATACCCCAGCAAGTTCGATGCGCCCGCTGAAACACCAATGGCCAGATCGTAAGGGTTATAGTTGTCGTCCATAAAGGCATCCAGTACCCCGCTGGCAAAAATACCCCGCATCGCACCGCCTTCCACCACTAATGCTGTCTTCTGATTCATAAACTGCTAACCAACTGATTTAAATTAGATAAAGAGTACCTAAAGTTGTTCAGGCAGGGTAATTGAAATCACGGATTGTTCAGATAGGAGCAAGCTATGAGTACGCAACGGATCATGAGCAATCGTTTCCAACGGAACAGCCGCTGCTTTCATCAAGACACAGCCGGTCCTGTTCACATTCCGGATAATGCCCAAGGTATTCCTTGAGCAAACTCTGAATCTTCACTCAACCGGCTATGCTTTCCCGAAGGATTACTCTAGGGTTTCAGACACACACAGAAAAGGAAATCCCATGTCTTTTGAAATGCTGCTCGCGCTTGATGTCGCGAATGATGAAATTTACGCACAATACAGACGCGAAATAGCCCCCATTTTATCGCGCTATCACGGCAGCTTTGGCTACGATTTTAAAGTCTCAGAAGTATTGATTTCGCAGGTATCCGCATCCATCAATCGTGTTTTCTCAATTCGCTTTCCCAGTGAAGACATGAAAAATCAATTCTTTCACGACAAAGAGTATCTCACGGTAAAACAACACTATTTTACGCCGTCGGTCCGGGCCACGACCCTCATCGCCAGCTACGAGAAACCGGACAACTGAAACCCTACTGGCACTTTTATTGTGCTGTTCAAAACGTTAACGTATCGTCCTTCCGGCAAACAGTGCGGTAAACAAAACATCCAACTTACCGCCCTCAACGAGACAAACATGCGAAAGACCGATAAAAAAACGGACAATCAAATCAGAATCGTACTGACCGAAGTGTGTGACCATGCGCTGGCGGCTTACCCCGGCTTTCAGTGGCTGACCCATCTGGTCGATTATTCGCACTTTCCCGAAAGCCTGAAAGTGGTTTGCGTATTCGATACCAATACGAACCTGTCACATTTTTATGAGGCAGGCAAACCTGGGCTCGACGCCTTCATCGTGACAAAACTAGCAACGATTGGCATCCGCCTGAGCAAGCCGTCTGCCCAGATCGCGTATGACACCGAAGAAAATTGCGAACGAGAAAACAAGGGAAAGTGGGCACACCGTTTGGGATGAATAAAACAGGTTTTGCGCTGCAGGCGACTTGTCCCGATTATCACGAACAAAGAAGATGTCCTTGCGGTGTATGATGGCCCGCCGGACATTTATCCCCCACCCCCCAAAAAAAGCAACATGTTGCGTAAGCGCACAAAAATGAAACCATTCAGCACGAAATACATGAAAAGTTGCAATAAATCAGGATAATGCGGCCAAATTATGGATTATTTACTCGGGTTGACATCCATTGCACGGGAAACAAGATGTTTATTAAGCAAGCCTGGAACGGTCAGATTGCTGTCTGGAAAGCCGTCGTTTTGGTCAGTTTAGGCGGACTTGCCCTAACACTAGTGGTCAGTATCGGGGTAAGCCTTGCGCTGCTTTTTCTGGTTAAGTCGGGTTTGATGTATTTCAATCATGTCGCAATTCACACCGTCTTCTTTTCTTTTATTCTTTCAGCATTTGGCATATTTGCCGTTCGTTCACTATGGCTTTGTGCAGCCAATCCAAAAGGAAAAATCAGCCATGCACTCGTCAGGTTCTGGGCCATCATACTGGGCGCTTACATTTTTGCGGTTCTCATGCACGTCAATAACTGATTTCAAGTAAACGGGGACGTACCGAAACTGCCATCATGGTTTATTTCCCCGTCCGTTCGCCGTCATCAATCAACAATAAAGAAAAAGAGACAAAAATGGACTCTGCCCAAAAATTTTCAATATGTAGTCAGTATTTCACTTATGGAAGCGATCAATACAGATTATCAAGAATTAAAAATGCGAGAGTAAAAGTAAATACACTGAAAGATCACCTGCTCAGAGTACTCATTATCGGCATGATCGTTTCCAGCGTCATAGGGTTCATAGAGCCTTCAGGGATCGCTTGGATATTCATGCCGTTCGGGTTTATCACTGGCGCGCTGGCCGCTTTAGCCACTGCACGTAAATATGAGCTGCAGATTGAATTCGAGCACGCAGACGAAACCGGACTTCAGTGGATTAGCGTTGCAAAAGGTAATAAACAAACCGATATGGCAGTATTGTCAGAGCAGGTAAATAAGATACAGAAAAAGATTGCCTGAAATATCGCAATGGAGGTGGCGTTACACTGTACTGCAATGACTTGTTTGTATTGCCACTTTCCATTACACAGGAAGAATCAGAAAATACTCATTGGTCTGAAACCGTTTTTCGAGGCATATTTTGCAACGCATCTATTGTTTCATCAGAAGCGGTTAGCCATATCTGAACCGGAAATGATTCGAGTACTGTGACATCTTTAACCTCACCATTTTTTTCAAGCAACTGAACTTGAGCAAGTACCGGATCGTTTGCTTCAGCACTCCCCAAAATCATCACTCGCTTCCAATTATCTGTTGTGGAACAGGCTTGTATCATCATAAAAAGTACAATCGCAATGCATTTTTTCATGTCATTTTCTCAATAATGAAGCCCAACAATGTTGAGCTTCATGAAAAGTGTCTTTTCGGATGATTTAAGGATTATTGGCAATCCAGCTTTTGAGCGTATTGTAAACAGTACTGGTCAAACGTGTACCGCAGTTTCTCGTTGTAGAACCTGTGGTATGTATACCTCTGACATAATTATTACTGTCTTTAATACCACTGCCACTTTGGCCGCCAGCTGTATCGAGCGTATAACAAACCCTGTAGCTCGATATGGCAGAGGTCGAGCCGGAATCTGTCCACATTGTGCCTGTCGGTTTATCACCAGGATACCCCGTTACGCTATGTGTACCGTCAGAATAGGTTCCCCAACCTGAATGACCACCATGAGGTGCGCTATTAAGAACAATAATGGCATAGTCATAATTTGTATCACCGTTATTGTGCCAGGCTGTGGTCGTGACGGCATTTTTCCAGGTCGTCGTTCCCCAGGGCTTATACGAACCATTTTGACCGGCAGTAAAATTCAGTGATTTATACCAGGTTCCGGAACCATTGGAAACACAATGACCAGCCGTTAACACGTGTGTTTTCGTGATTAGTGTTCCCGTACAACCCACAGCAATCCCAGGGCGGGATCGCACTTTGTTAAAAACTATGATCTAATAAACGTAAACTCTTAACTAGCCTACGAAATTGAACCTTATTGAATATCTTTCTGTGGTGACAGAAAACCGCTCTGACATTAATCGAAAGCATGATCTTGTTGATGTCATCTTCCTTGTTATCAGTGCCATCACATCAGGTTGTGAAGGCTGGCAAGACATTGAAACTTATGGTGATGAGAAGCTTCACTGGTTGCGAAAGTACCGCCCGTTTACACATGGTATCCCGCGCCGACATACCATTGCTCGCATATTACGTTCGGTGGTGGCAGAGTCATTACTTGAAGCACTCGCTCTTTGGATTAATGACCAGCGAACGACTCAAAACAAGCCAGTCATCGCTTTTGATGGCAAGGTACTGCGTGGTGCCTATCGTGGCGATAAGAAAAACGCCTTACAGCTCGTCACTGCCTACGATACTGAACGTGGTTTAGTCCTTAGCCAAAAGCCAACTGAAAGCAAAAATGGTGAAATCAGTGTTGTGAGGCAACTACTTGATATAATTAATGTAAAAGGAAGTATCATCACGCTCGACGCTTTGCATTGTCAGCGCGAAACTCTCGAAAAAATTTCAGAGAAAAAAGCGCACATTGTCGTTCAAGTGAAAAACAACCAGCCAAAGCTTCGTGAAGCCGTTGTTTCTCAGTTTCAGGCGGTATTCGACGCACAAAAAGAGCAAGTTGTTACAGAAATTGTTCAAGAGCAACATGGTCGTAAAGAAGAGCGGTATGTTTTTCAGCTGAAGGCCAATTTACCCGACGATTTGAAAGAAAAGTGGCCGACGGTTCGAAGTATCATCGCCGTGGAGCGGCATCGTGTTATCAAAGGTAAAGGTAGCGTCGAAACGTCTTATTACGTGAGTTCATTGTCACCAAAGCATAAGCTTCTCGGGCATTATATTCGTCAGCATTGGCGTATAGAGAACAGCCAGCATTATGTGTTAGATGTTGTTTTAAAAGAAGATAGCTCACGAATAACCCTAGATGGTGCGGTTGAAAATATAGCGCTATTCAGGCGTTTTGTAATGAACATGCTAAAACAGTGTGACTGTGGCGCCCCAAGCCAAAAAGTAAAACTGAAAAAGGCTGCTTGGAGCGATGATTATCGGACAAGAGTTTTCTTCGGGCTATAAAGTGAGCAAAGTATGCTCCCGCCCTGACAGCAATCCGGCCATTATACAAATGCGGTACCGACGTTGTATTCGTCACTTTTACGCGATTATCCGCACCGATTACTTTCAGTGGTGATATCACATCGTTCGGAAGTGCCGGCACTGTCGCTTCGTGAGGCTCGGTCGAGAAAACACTCGAGTCAAATCCTTGCTCTTGCATAATTTTGACCGCTTGCTCCAAGAGCGCCAGAGTTTCTTCCGATAGATCAGCTTTAAATTGGGTTCCATCGGCAGAGACGGCTACAGCCCCCATCGCTGCCGCCCTTTCTGCCAAAGAGTAGTCTTGTTGCAATGAATATTCATTGGCTTCCGGGACATGAACTACATTGTCGCCTTCAATAAAAGTGGCTTCTTCATTCATTTTTACAAAATTATTCAGGTCATTTGCATGTGCGTTATTTATAAAAAGACCCGCAAGTGCAATAAACACCAGATTCCTTTTCATCATTCTGTATCCTGTTTATTAATATTCGTAGAGTGGTCAGTAATGCGAAATTATGTCAATAGCCAACTGTTCTCGCATTGATAACTATAGGCCACCATATACACGCCACTAAAAACAAGAATAAAAAAGCTCATCAAACATGAAAAGCAGAATATCAAGCAAAGAAATCAAAATAAAACAATGGTGAAAATACAAAATACAGATTAATGTATCGAATGAATTTCATTAAAATTAAAATAGCCACTAAACTTAGACCAATAACAAAGCTTAAAATCATTATTTACCTTTAACATTGTAAATAATGTATTTGTTCACTGAAAAATAAAAACGACCTTCAGACAAAGAAAAACACCACCCCAGCATTAACCATTAAAAACAATCATTTACATGAAACTCCAACATTTCAGGCCTGATATCACATTTCATTTACTGAAATCAGATGAAACAATAAAAACACATGAAGTTTAATGACTTATGCAAGACCTTTACTTTCCCTTCTTTAAAGGTTGCAAACAAAGATAAACAAATAAAATCACCTTCTTTTTATTAGCTTCAGTTTACGCACAGAATCATTGGTGTGTTTTCATTGCCAATATTGAGAAAACCATAAATACTGTCCACTTCCCCTTTAGCGTTTCATCCTGAAATGATGACAAATCAAGCCACGTCAATATAACCCTAACATTTCAATGACAACCATACCCGAACCATGCCTGACTTAATCATATTCAAAGCCGATGTGTGTTTTAATTGCCCCTCACCGGCTAGCCTGCTTTCACAGTACTCTTCCATTTTTTCGCGCATTGCTCCATGTGACAAAGTCAGCGCGTCCAAAAAACTCGCCATCAAAACTTTCGCATTGTCCAATAATGTGAGCCCGAGCAAATGAGCAATAAATGAACTGAAATAATCTGCAAAATCAGAGTTATACTTTCGAAACTCAATCTTGGAACAGAGAGATGGTTATGACGACCCTGCTGAATCAGCACTCAGATATCAATGAAGCCGCGCTTTGCGCGATCGCCCATATGCCAACGACCAGTTTGCCTGTGCTCATGGACCAGGATTTCGTAAGCAAATTATCCGATGCTGACTACATGCGCATTGCTGTCCTGCTGGCACAAAAAAGCTACGACGAAGGGGGCTGTCCGATTGGAGCGGTGATCATCCATAACCAGACCGGACACATAGTCGGTAAAGGCCACAACACGCTGGTTCAGGAAGATCACCCGTACAACCACGGTGAAACCTCTGCGATACGCGATGCTGGCCGGATAGATTTCAGCCAGACCACCTTGTTTACCAGCCTGAGTCCTTGCGACATCTGCGCGACGCTCTTATACATGCGTGGATTCCAGCGGGTTGTCGTCGGCGATGTGACCAATGCCTCAGGGAACGAAAACCTGTTACGGGAAAAAGGCATTCAGGTTGATATTCTGGAAGATCAGCAAGGAATCGCCCTTTACGCACAATTCCGACAAGAAAAACCAGAACAAGATCTTGAAGACTGGAAAGGGCTGTGTGCGGTTCATCCCAGTGCGCCCCCTAGCCCTGACTGGCAATAGCCTTACCGATCCGCTTTCAGGTAAAGGAGAATAGCCGTGGAAATTATCCGGTCCTGTCAGACCAGCGACTTAGCAGGCCTGCTTGAGCTCTACGCAGAACTGCGGCCGCATGACGCCACACTCCCTGGCCCGCAAGCGATGGAATGCTGGCAGCAACTACTGAACAGTCCGCACACCGAAATCATTGTTGCTGAGATTGATGGGAGGCTGGCATCGACCTGTCAGCTTGGCCTGGTGCCGACCCTGACGAATGGCGGTCAGCCTTTTGGCATCATTGAGCATGTGGTGACCTCGGCACCATACAGGCGGCAGGGACTGAGCCGGAAAGTCATTGAAAAAGCGCTGTCGCTGGCCTGGGAGATGGGATGCTATAAAGTCATGCTGCTCTCTGGAGAAAACCGGCCTGAGGCACACCAACTTTATGAGAAAATCGGATTTCAGTCGGGCATTGAGCGCGGGTTCGTGATCAAAAAACCAGTCAATCCCGATCCGGGCTGACTTGTGACGATGAGCACAGCGCACGCTTTACTATTAACAATCTCGCCGGGGAATCAGCTATAACAGACGAGGCTGGAACAGACCAGGTGAGCCAAAGATCGCTTTGCGCCACTTTAACCGAAAAAGGAACATCCCTTGGTAGGAAGAATTGTTGATAAATTGCTGTTTGGCATCATGTTGATCGCGGCGCTTCAGGTGCCTTTACTGGCCGATCACTATCAGCAATATCTCGCAGGATTATCTGAAGCCACACAATGGCAGGTTAATGGCTACGAGAACACCGCCAGACAATACGGTTATCCGGACGTCAATGCGATGATTGAACAACATCTGGCAAATACGGAAGCCAGTGTCAGAGCAGACGCCTTACAAAAACAAGCAACCCTGAGCCAGTACGAAGATCTGAAATCCGGTATGATCATTTTTGAGCATGGCACATTGATTGAAAAATCAGTGTACATGTTCGCACCTGCACGCTTTGACTGGTTAGAAAAAACTCTCGTCCATTTCAAGCCCGGCATTCCACTTTCGCTCAATGGCCTGATGTTTGGCGTCATGCTGGGATTAGCCGCCAATATTTTGCTTACCCTGCCGTTTACTTTGTTGTTCAGACGCAGACGTCGGAGCACACTGACCGCCAGACGGTCCGTGATATCGTGATGATAGACTTATCAGCTGATTCATTGATGCGTTGCACAATTTATCGCCGATAAACTGGACAGGTTTGCTATCTAAACCAGACTTACCTCGTAAACTTGATACCTGCTCTCACTTGGCCAGGAGGAAAATTCGCGTGATAAGTCATGTACTGTTAGGCACGAATGATTTACCCAGAGCTGAACGTTTCTACGACGCACTGCTGATGTTATTTGGCGCTAAAAAGACCATGAAAACCGAGCGTTCTGTCTTATGGCAAACCCAAAACGAAAGTGTGGGCATTGCCATCGGCCCCCCGCATAACGGACAAACCGCCACCAGCGGTAACGGCAGCATGATTGGCCTGCAGGCCAATTCTCCCGATATGGTCACAGCCATTTATCAAAAAGCCCTTGAGCTGGGTGGGACAGATGCAGGAGAGCCCGGCGAGCGTAAGCCTGGCGTGTTTGCCGCTTATTTCAGGGACCCGGATAACAACAAGCTGGGTGTGTTTTTTGTTCAGTGCTAATCGAGTTTTAACTCCCACTCACCAGGAAACCTGAACCCTTTACTATTTCGAAAATGAAGTGGCTGTATTTGACATTCCGCATCGTGAATCCCCTAAAGAAAACAGCCACTCACTTCCTGCCTGCGGCAGATGTATATTTACTGGTCACCGACGTCGCCGGATAAAACATGCGCTGTCGCATCTTCGATGTTTCATGCGGGAATCATTTCATGATCGCAAAGTAAACTTAACGGCTCAGCCAACCAGTTGATTAAATTTAAAATCGATAATCCAATACGTCGCGGAGTACATCCCGACCAGTAAAGCCAGTGTCACGCCAATAATCAATTTGGGTGCGATCACTCGCTTCAAAGGACGGCTAATCACAGCCGCTTTTAAATTGACTAACTGTAACTTTTCCTGATCCTGCAGTCGGTCTTCTTTGATCAACTGATAGATGGTTTCGGCTATATCCGCAATTTTTTCATTGCCTCGTTCGACACGCCCGAATTTCCCTTTAAAACCAACCTGCAACAGGAAGTATAAAAACTCGATCAGTTGTCTGTAACGTTTGGGATCTTGTCTCAGCCTGTCCAGAATCGTATAGAATTTATCACCACCTGACGTTTCATTATGAAACTCAGCAAGCAGGCTGTGTGTGCTCCAGTTACTTTTCTCCCCCCATTCCTGACTGTAAACCGCTTCATCAACGGCGGCACAAACACAATAACGCATCACCAACAACGAGGCCCTGTCTGTGTTTGCAAGAAGCAGTCGCTTTTCAGCATCCTGAATTTCCCTGCTGATTTTCTCACGTAGCAAGGTCGGATCATCTAACCAGGGAATTGAGGGAATACATGTCAGACACGCCAGTACCCAAGTAAACTCGTCAACCAGCTGATTAATCAGGGCAAGATCACGAACGTTTTTTGAACAAAATAGATCAGTTTGACGATCAGGGCTGGCTGTGATCATATACTCCCATTTTTACGGGAGTTCCTGATGCGTATCGATGCTTTTTCTCAATTCTTTTCAGTTATTCAAGACCCACGACAGTCAGCAAAAATATCGTACCCACTGTTCGACATTTTGTTTCTGACCGTATGCGCCACTATTGCAGGCATGGAGGGCTGGGAAGATATCGAAGACTTTGGCGAAGCTCACCTCGATTGACTACAGGACAAGGACTTTTTCGCCAGGTCATCCCAGTCCATGGCACTATTGCCAGGGTTGTTTATTCCATTGAACCTGACCAGTTTCAAGATTGCTTTTTAAAATGGATGCAGGCAACCAACGTCCATTCGAATGGCGAGCTTATTGCTATTGACGGCAAGGTGTTACGCAGCTCCTACAACCGAGAAGATCGGCAATCAACGCTCCACATGGTCAGTGCTTTTGCGACAGCCAACGGCGTTGTCATGGGACAAGTTAAAACCCAAGATAAGTCCAATGAAATCAACGCCATCCCTGAGCTGCTCAAGCTGTTAGATATCAAAGGTTGTCTTGTCTCTATCAATGCGATGAGTTGTCAAACCGATATCGCCAAGCAGGTAGTTGAGCAAGGTGGCGATTACCTATTGGCAGTCAAAGGCACCCAAAAAAGCCTGGCTAAAGCGGTACAAAAAGTATTGGCGTCATTGCTCGAAAAAAGCTCAGCGTGTGACATCAAGCGCAGACATGGGCGTATTGAAGCGCGCGAGTACCATGTCATGTCAGCGCAGGAGCTGACGACAGATTTCCCTGATTGGAAAGGGCTTCAAAGCATCGGTGTTGCTATTGGCTATCGTATTGACTCAACTGGGAAAGAGTTGCTGGAGTACCGCTACTACATTAGCTCTGCGGTGCTAACCCCCGAGCGTTTTGCTGATGCAGTCCGAGGTCACTGGGAAATCGAAAATCGCTTAATGAGATGCCTAGTCTTGCTTGACCACTACAGTCTGAAGAAGTATCTCAGCACTACGAGATCAAGAAAGAGCGGTTTCAAGAGCAGAATTACAAGCTCGATCTTCAGCTAAGAAAATTGAAACCATCTCTATGAATCACACAAATAAATAATGAACATTCAGATTCACCGAATTCATGTAGCAGTGCAGCCTTTCACGCTGAAGGTTTTTTAATATTCAAAGCGCTCGTTTGCTTCTTTAACCTATTTTTCAGAGCCACTGTCAGCCAGATTTAGAGATTCTCTGAGCATCGCTGTTTTCAATACGATCTAAACACAAATCTGACGCAGGTTTACTGAACCTCAGCTGATTCACTGTGTAGCGAGCACAACAAAAAAGGGCTGTAGAAGCCCTTTAAAAGTCATCGTAATACGTTACCGTACGAAGATTGTTATTTGATCACCAGCTCTACCCGCACATTGCCGCGCGTTGCATTTGAGTAAGGGCAGACCTGATGGGCTTTCTCAGCCAGTTGGGTGGCCGCTTCGCGATCCATTCCCGGCAGTGAAATGTGCAATTCAACATCAATCGCAAATCCAACACCGGCAGGATTTTCACCAATACCCACTTGTGCTGTCACACTTGGTTCGCCTGGCAATTTGATACTGTCCTGCGCCGCGACAAATTTCATTGCGCCGATAAAACAGGCGGAATAGCCTGCCGCAAATAACTGTTCCGGGTTCGTGCCGTCTCCACCCTGGCCACCCAGTTCCGTAGGTGTACTGAGTTTTACTTTCAGTTTACCGTCCGCTGACTCCGATGCTCCGTCACGGCCGCCAGTCGATGTTGCTTGTGTTGAATACAGAACTTTCATTACTTTTCTCCATTGAATGAATGCGATAGTTCAATGACGGTAGAACACATCCTGCAGGAAAGTTTCTTCGTGCCATGCCTGGCCTCTCTCCAATTGCCTGAACCGTCAAATTTTGCTGTAAAAATAACTGTAGCTGAGTCTCCGGGAAATGACGCTGTTGTCCATAGACCCAGTTGCGGGTTTTGTGCCGGAGTCCGGCACTGTGATCATCGTTGACCCGCAACCACAGGCTGCATCACCTGATCGTAATATTGCGGATTAAACCGCCAGTAAAGGCAAGCTGTGATCATGACCAGACCCAAATGCAACAGCCAGCCAGACACAAACGAGCCTGTCATATCATTGAATAAGGCAACTATCCAGGGAGTCAGGCCAGCAATCATAAACCCGCCGCCTTGCATCAGCGCGGCCAGTGTGCCCGCCTCTTCAGGGGCCTTGCTGTGGTCTAACGCCGTCACGATGATCAATGAAAAACTGCCTCCCAGCCCTGCCCCGCACATGCCGAGCCATAACATCGCCATCTCGCTCGGCCAGAGCGCCAGGCCACAAAACCCAGTGGCCTGCATCACCAGCGTCAGTATCAGCCACAGTCGCCTGTCCGTTTGCTTTCTTGCCAGTACCGGCAGTCCCACGGCGCTGAGCGCCTGACAAACAGACAACACCACAATCAGTGTTGCGCTTGTCGCGCGTTCCCAGCCCAGTGACTGATAATAAGGTGCCAGCCAGGCGACCAGTGTGGAATAACCACCATTGATCAAGCCAAAGGCAAGCATCAACGACCAGGTGCGGGGGCGATGCAACAAAACACGAACTTGCGTCATCGTCGGTCGGTTTGCCTGTACCCCGGCTAAATAACGCCAGCCCACCAGCATCGCGATAAAGACAGGTACAGCCAGTAGCCCTAACGATTGACGCCAGCTCAATCCAGTTTCCATGAGATGCGGGATGCTGTAAGCACCCAGTGCACCACCCACCATCAGACAAGCCGAATACACACCTGTAATGGGCGCCACCTGACGGGGAAACGAGGATTTAATCAAGCCGGGCATGGCTGACTGTACAAATGCCACGCCCGCGCCGCACAACACAGCCGTGAAGATGAGCGTCACGCCGTCCTGGACCCAAGTCCGTAACAAGCTTCCGAGGAACAGGAGCATCAGGGCAATGCACATCCCTTTCCGGGTTCCCCAGGCAGCCTGAAGTCCGGGAGAAACAAATGCACCAACGCCCATCAGCAGCATAGGTAACAGGGTCAGTAGCGACGCTGAATATACCGTCATGCCCAACTCAGACATAATGGTGTTCAGAATGGGACCGGGAGCCACCAGGAAGGGTCTGAGGTTCAGCCCGATTAAGACAATCAGTACGAGTATTATCCAGCCTGAACGAAGCTGGGAATATCTGGCAGCCGGTATCATGGCTGTGTATCAGGAAGTGAGTCAGCTGCCTGCCACTGGTGATACAGATGGTGCTCAGCTTCAACGGCAGCCGGGTCAGGTTGATGCGTGATCACCGCCCAGTTTTGCTGTTCAACAGGCGCAGACAACTCACGGGCAATCGCGGCGGTCGATAAGCCAAAGGGTTCCGCCTGTTCATTAGAGTAAGCAAACACTATCTCTGTCACGCCGGACATGCGCATCGCGGCTAAGCACATGGGGCAGGGCTGACCGCTGGCATATACTTGACAACCATCCAGCCGGGGGGATTTGAGCGCTTTACCCGCCTCACGCAGCGCCAGCAGCTCCGCGTGAGCCGTCGGATCACACTCGGCCTGCATCCGGTTTACCCCTGTCGCAATCACTTGTTGGTCTTTGACAACGACCGCGCCAAAGGGCCGTCCGCCTTCTTTCACGTTCTTCTCTGCCAATAAGATAGCTTGCGATAAAAATGGATTCATACTGCGCCTTTTACTTACGTGTGACGATTTCGGGAATCATTACTCAGGATAAACCGACACTATACGTATTGTTCTGAGTACTCTGAAATTAAATGATTCACTGGCAAGTATTCGAAAATCAAATACTGAGCATATTCTGCTCAGGCTCTCTCGCCAAAAGACACCACTGCTTTTGGCGAGAGATATTTCCAGAAGCTATAGTCAATACAACAAGGTAAGCGCTTACCTCATGCTTGTTATATAGGATTGGCTCATGCAAGAATCCAACACCATCATGAAAGAACTCGGGTATTTAGGGCTGATCCCGTTTGTCGTCACCGCCTTGCTTGCTGTTGCTGACATCCCCCTGTTTAACTTGTCCGGGCAACAGATGTTCATTGCTTACAGTGCCGTTATCCTGAGCTTTCTCTCCGGAATACTCTGGGGCAATGCCATTGACCATATCTCCCATACACTCAGCCGCAACGCACTGATATTGAGTAATCTGTTTGTGCTGCTGGCCTGGGCGGCCATCCTGCAAGGCCACAAACATGCACTTATCGCGATAGGTTTACTGGCGCTGGGTTATGTTGCCGTCTGGTTTGCCGAGAAGCTCATCCGGCAAACAGAAGGTGAAGTGAACCCTAAAGGATATCAGACCTTACGTGGCAGACTGACTGCTGGGGTGATTGTCCTGCATGGGCTGGTGATGCTGATTTAATTTTCATCAGACGATGCAAACGAGCCTGAAAGAGACAAACGAGACCGCTTCGGGCGGTCTCGCAGACAGGCTTCATGCTTCTTCTTGCAGCAACGTTGGTTTACTCGGGTTTGATATTCTGATTCATTCTGAACAGATTGTGGGGATCGTATTTCGCTTTCAGTGCCACCAGACGCTTGTAGGCTTCACCGTACGCGAAGGCAATCCGATCACTTTCGTCCTGAGTCAGAAAATTAATGTATGCCCCGGCACTGGCGAATGGTTGTGACTGGGTGAAGAATTCCCGTGCCCAGGCGATGCAGGCTTCATCTTCCGCCGCCGTCTCCCAGCGTCCGTGAACATTCATGACATAGCGTGCATCACGACTGGCGTATGCCATGGCATCGGGTGAGACTTTTTCT
This sequence comes from Photobacterium sp. TLY01, assembly GCF_021432065.1. Lineage (NCBI taxonomy): Bacteria > Pseudomonadati > Pseudomonadota > Gammaproteobacteria > Vibrionales > Vibrionaceae > Photobacterium > Photobacterium sp. TLY01. Next base: position 593,631 of record NZ_CP090365.1, on the reverse strand, counting down.
GTCTGACCACCAATGGTGCCAATAAATATCTCGCAATGCGGTGAGGGCAACTTGCCGGCGAACTCGATCAGCACCTCCAGGACATCATCCGATAAATGGGTAAAGTTGTGCGACTTCCAGTAATTTCTTGCTCCCGGGGCAAGCAAAGGATCAAATGCCTGTTGCCATGCCACATAGGGCTGTACGCCGATGTGCTCACCGTAGGGTGTTCCGAAACTGCGCAGCGGCGCAATCAGTTTCTCGCCCTCATCCGGGTCGCCAAAATAACACAATGCCAGCGCGATCATCTCGCGACCATGAACCGTTTCCGGCAAAAATGGCAAAGGCGGCGCTTTACGGGTCACCATCCAGACATTCAGCGCTTCTGGCATAGATTCGGTAAACCGGGCAAATTGCGTCAGAACGGACTTGGCCTGCTCAAACGGAAAGACGATCAGCCCGCTCAACACATCCGGTCCAACCGGGTGAAGCTGAAACTCGAAACTGGTGACAATGCCGAAGTTACCGCCACCACCTCGCAAGCCCCAGAATAAATCGGCGTTTTCAGTCTCGCTGGCTTTCACCTGCGTGCCTTTGGCAGTGACAACATGGGCGGAAAGTAAATTATCGATCGTCATGCCGTATAAACGGCTTAACCATCCAAAGCCACCGCCCAGGGTCAAGCCTGACACACCCGTGGTTGAATTGATGCCGAACGGAGTCGCAAGGCCGTATTTCTGTACCGCGGCATCCACATCGCCCAGCGTACAGCCCGGCTCCACCATCACCTTTCGGGTATTCGGGTTCACATGCACACCCTTCATCAATGACAGGTCAATCATGATCCCGCCATCACAAACCGCGTTACCTGCAATATTGTGTCCACCGCCGCGCACAGACAGCAGCAGGTCATGCTCACGGGCAAAATTCACCGCCTGAAGCACACATTCTGCCGAAACACAGCGCGCGATAAGCGCTGGTTTACGGTCAATCATCGCGTTCCAGATCTGCCGAACCTCATCATATTCATCATCTTTGGGGACGATCACCTTCCCCTGAAAATGCACCCTGAATTTATCAATGGATGCAGCCTCTAGCTGGCTCATACCCGCCTCCGCGTTATTCATGACCTGAACCACATGCACAGACGACTCACTCATCCGTCAAGTGTTTATGGCGCAGGCGTACCACGGCGGCCCGGACCGGACCCCGTGTCATCAAATCGACTTGTCTATAGAGTAAAACCCATTCGCAGGTGTCGGCGTTGTCCCTTATTGAGACGAAGTACAGGATTAGAGAATCGGGGTTCGGCTCTGCCTGAAACGCTGAGCAGATCTCGTCCAGGTTTCTTTACCCCTATCTCATCTTGCTGTCTCATCTTGCTGTCTCATCTTGCCAAGGTTCAGGCGAAAAAAAACCGCTGACAGTTCAGCGGTTTCTTCGAATGTGGTGGAGCCAGAATGAGGTATAGAGGGATTTTCAAATCCCGGAAAACATCAGCTGAAATCCAATAAAAAAAGCCCCGACTAGGCGTCCCCGTCTGATGACGAGGCTTTCGAATGTGGCGGAGCCAAAACAAGGCATGGGGGGATTTATCACTAGCAAGCTCGCGCCCCTTCGGGCGTTGCCTAAAGGCAACGTGGTCTCGCTTCGCTCGGCTGAAGACTCGCCGTCCGCCCCTTCTAGGCTTCTTCACCCTATCTCATCTTGCCAAAGTTCAGGCGAAAAAAAACCGCTGATAATTCAGCGGTTTCTTCGAATGTGGCGGAGAGATAGGGATTTGAACCCTAGATACGCTATTAACGTATGCCGGTTTTCAAGACCGGTGCTTTCAACCACTCAGCCATCTCTCCGTAAGTGCGGCGAATCATACGTGGGGATGACGGTGCTGTAAAGTAAAAAAAGTTCAAGTGCTCAATAAGCCGCCAGGCGGAATGGTTATTGGTGACTTAACCCTCTTTTTGCGTCATAAACACCGCTTAAGCTAAGTCAGACGCCACAAATCCCTGATACTGACGCGTGTCATTACAGATGATATCGCGCAGAGCAACGGGGTGAAGCTGATGTGCGTCCAGTTGTAACTTGTCTGCCCAGATAAATTCAAGATGGGGCTCTTTTGAAACAATGGCTGCCGGCGCGTCCATCCCGACAATGCGGGCACGAAAAACCAGCGCGATTTCCGTTTGATGCTGACCATTTTCCTGCCAGTCGTTTTCAGCGATCCCGATCAGATCGCCGATCTCTGCGGTGAGCCCGGTTTCTTCCCGAATTTCTCTCGCAACCGCCTGTGCTGCCGCTTCTCCGGCATCAACATGACCGCCAGGAAGAAACGTGAATACCTCCCCAACCCGTTTGACCAGAAGTACTTTTCCCTGCACTTCGATCAGTGCCCGGGATGAATAATGTAATCCCAACCTTGCCACCTCTGTGGTTACTTTACTGTGCACCTAGCTTAACGGTCTGACAATAGCACGGCAAACAGCAGGCTGGTTATGCTCTTGCTATAGTTGTGCTAACCTTCTGCCTTCATTTACCTTACAAGGTTTAGAGAGATGAACATTTTCAGTAACTTCGAAAGCGGCAATATTGATGTTGTAAAAGCCGATCAGCCTGGTGATATTCAGCTGCGAATCAAAAAAGACAACCAATCTGATTTTTACCAGTGGTTTCACTTTCGTCTGGAAACTCAGGCGCAGGTTGAACATGGTTTCGAATTACAGGATTTAGCGAAATCTGCCTACCCGGAAGGCTGGAAAGATTACGATGTCGTGGCATCTTATGACCGTGAAGAGTGGTTCCGCATTCCGGCTGAATTTGACGGTGACACCCTGCGCTTTAAGGTGATTCCTGAACAGCGTTCCATGTATTTCGCCTACTTTGCCCCGTACAGCTACGACAGGCATCTGGATTTGCTGCATCAGGCTCAGATGAACTTCAACTGCGAACTGGAAACCCTGGGCAGCACGCTCGATAACAATGACATCAGCCTGCTGACGGTCGGCGAGCCAGGTGAAGGCAAGAAGAAGATCTGGATCATTGCGCGCCAGCATCCGGGCGAGACCATGGCGGAGTGGTTCATGGAAGGGCTGCTGCAGCGCTTGCTGGATGAAACCGACACTGTCGGCCGTGCGCTGCTAGAGCGTGCCGTCTTTTACATTGTGCCGAACATGAACCCGGATGGCAGCATCAGAGGCCACCTGCGCACCAATGCCGCCGGCATCAACCTGAACCGTGAATGGCTGACCCCCAGCATGGAGAAAAGTCCGGAGGTTTTCCTGGTGCGGGAGCGCATGCTGGAAACCGGCGTTGATATGTTCCTCGATATTCATGGTGATGAAGCCATCCCATACAATTTTGTCGCTGGCTGTGAAGGCATTCCTTCCTATGACGAGCGTCACGCCACGCTGGAACACAACTTTAAACAAGCCTTGCTGACGATTACACCGGAATTTCAGGATGACTATGGCTATGACAAAGATGCACCGGGCGAAGCCAATCTGAGCATGGGCACAGCCTGGGTTGGTGAGCAATTTAAATGTCTGGCGTATACCGTTGAAATGCCGTTTAAAGATCACAACCTGCAACCGGATGCCTTTTATGGCTGGTCGCCGGAACGCAGTCTGGCATTTGGTCAGGACATGTTAGCCGCAGTCCGCGTAGTCGTTGACCAACTGCGCTGATTATGGCTGATTGAGAAATGCAAAAGCCAGTCTCCGGACTGGCTTTTTAGCACTTGGATGGCGCATGATTCAGCCAGTGTTTTTACCGGCTCGAACGGCGAAAGATACTCTGAAAATCGACGCTGTCAAAGCAGTATTTTATCCTGCCCGCGACTTCATCTCACAAATTCGCCTTTGGTCACAAAGCGCAATTTCTTTGCTTTGACGCTGTCTGAAAGCTCTGATAAAGATATGCCTGATCTCGACGCATAGTGCTTTCAGGAGGTAATTGTGTCTATCAACTCACTTGAATATCTGGAAATGGCTGACGCCACTAACAAGTGGGATCAGCAGGACGAATCCGCATCATCTGCTAAAGTTTCTGCTAATAAACGTCAACAAGCTGCCGCACGCCGCCGTATTGAAATGCTGCGTGACATCCGTGAATGCGGATTAACCATTGAGGAAGCCAAAGAGCTGGGTTTGTTACACTAAGCGCCCACAATACATGCTACCGATCTCATCATGGCTAATGTGCTGTCTTGCATTAGCCATGCACTGCCAGCCTCTCATCATCTCACCATCGTTTTTATCTATTGCAATAATTGCCCTGTTCCCTCTTTTCTGAGCGGCATAAAATCAGTACATTGAGCCCATATTGAGACAGATGGAAATTGATGATGTCAACGATCACGACCCGCTGCCCGCATTGCCAGGGCCTGAACCGTATTCCCGTAGAACGCATGAATGACAAAGCCGTCTGTGGTGCATGTAAAGACGCACTGCTCGACGGAAAACCCTTTGAAGGCACCGCCGATAACTTCCAGGCTGTGCTGCAAAGTGAACAGCCCGTTGTGGTTGATTTCTGGGCCCCCTGGTGTAACCCATGCGTGGGTTTTGCGCCAATTTTCGAAGATGTTGCGGCAGAACGAACCGGGCAGGTGCGTTTTGTAAAAATTGATACCGAAGCGCAACAAGCGCTGGCGGCACAATATCGCATTCGCAGTATCCCGACCATTATGCTGTTCAGAGAAGGCAAACTGGTTGATACCCTCAATGGCGCATTGCCGAAATCACATTTCGATCAATGGCTGAATCAGGCGCTGGCTAAATAGCCCTTCCGCACCCATCAGGTCACCACTGACGCGGCATCTTTCTTATTCAAGATACCGCGTCATTGTTAGCCTCTGTATTCCTTCACTTTTTCGAGTACATACCTATACTTAACTTCATAAAATTATGTATTTGGGTTATAGGTGTTGGTGATATGCAAAAGCACTTTTCACGCGCGTGTTTCGCTTTTACAGGCATTGTATTGCTGTCGGGATGCAGCAGTTTATCTTCGCTGGGTTTCAGCAGTGACTACAGCATGTACGACACGGCACAGGATTTCATTGACGAAAATGAAGTTCGCGCCAACGGTGCCGTCGTTGACAAAGGGCAGTATTACCCGAAAAGCGCCTTCTCTTATACCTATCGGTATTGCAGTAACAGCCCTGAGCAGGCCGCGGAAGATATCGCACAGTTCCAGAATCTGGCCCGGCAGGTCTGTGATCTCAATGAGGGACAATTGAATCATCAGGAGACAGGCACCTGGTGCGTCGTCAACACCAATACCGCCGAGGAATTTCCTTTCTTCTCAGCCAGTATCAGCAGCACAGATCAATGGGCAGATCTGTGTCTCGACGGTCCGTTCGTCACGCTGAAAGTGATCGAGAATGATGGCGCGCCGGATGACGAATGGTTGAACTCGGCCATTGTACTGGGTTATCAGCCGTATACTGCCGAACGTAAGCTGTTTGATTCGCCCGCCGAAGCAACTGTACTGATTGAGCCCACCAAAGCACCGGCAGCCAATGGGGCCTGGACAGAAGAAAGCGAACATATCTATACCAGTGTGGGTGAAAATGTCTGTCTGTATGAAAGGCCGCGAAACAGCACGCTGGGTTACACCTATCGTGGCACGGTCCGGAATGCGACTGATGGCAAAGTCAGAGTCCTGGTGACCGAAAAATACAAAGGTGATATCCGGACCGCGCCAACCTTAGAGCGCTTAGACTGGCACGAAGAAGCCTATATCACGGCCAGTGCCAAAGCGTGGTTTGTGTGCTCGTCGTGAATAGACGGCGACTGACCCGGATAGACTCTCCTTCGCAGAAAAAAATGTCACGCTGATGATTTCAAAGGTTAAAAAACCCGGCTGTTGCCGGGTTTCGTTTACTCAACACTGAAATGACTACACCACAAATTTTTGCATGGCGCTGTTGAGTTCATCCACCTGGGATTTGATGGACTGAGAGGTCTGATTGGCATTCTTGCAATTGCCCGACACATCGTCGGCAGAAGAAGACAGCTGGTGCACCAGCTCAGCAACAGACTGCGACACATTCGACTGTTGTTCAGTCGCAACCGCAATATCACTCACCTTCTGCGACACCACCTCCATGTAGCGAACCGTATCTTTGAGCATCTCATTGGCTGTTGCCGTATGCTCTGTGCCCACCTGAACCAGAGACTGACTCTGTTCAATCACCTGGACCACCTGGTGGGTAGACGCCTGCAGGGCTTCAACAATCGCGTTAATCTCTGTGGTCGACTCAGTGGTACGCTGGGCCAGCAGGCGGACTTCATCGGCAACAACCGCAAAGCCGCGGCCTAACTCACCGGCACGGGCCGCTTCTATCGCCGCATTCAGCGCCAGCAGGTTGGTTTGCTCGGCAACCCCCTGAATCACTTCTGTCACATGTTCAATGCGATCACTGTCAGCCCTAAGTTGCTGAACCATGTCGCTGGCCTGCGCCACCAGGGTATTCAGCTCTGTCACTGTCTGCTGGTTTTGATCCAGTGCCTGCTCACCGTTCACCAGCAGAGAAGCCGAGTGAGCCAGATCGTCTGAGGCAGCCTGAGTATTCTGGGCTGTTTCATGGGCCGTGGCGGACATTTCTTCGATCGCTGTCGCTACAGAGTTAATGCGCGACGCCTGATCGCTCACTTCCCCTGCCGTATCGGCATTGGTAGCGAGCAACTGATCCATGCTGGCATTCACTGCGTTCGCTTTGGTCGACACCCCGGTGACTAAGCCAGACAAAGCAACGGACATGCGGTTCACCGCATCAATCAACGCGGCGATTTCATCAGCGCCTTTGTTTACCAGCGCTTTACCTGAGAAATTACCGTGCGATATTTCCTCCGCACGTGTCACGACACGGCTTAAGCGCGAACCAATATCCCGCCCCAACCAGGTGGCAATAAACAAAGAACTTAAGCTGGCAATCACACTGGTGGCAATCAGCAACACCACCACTTTCTGCACGCTGCTGCGAATCGCATCCCCACTTTCGGCCGCAATCACCTGCTGTTCGCGAACCACTGTTTCAATGGTTTGCGCCAGCTGTTCGACAGCAAGCAGGGTTTCTGTTTCCATCTGGTAATTGGCTTTATTCCAGTCCTGCGCCTGGCGGTGCATCACAACGTCTGTCGCCATCGGCAAATACATATTCTGCATTTCTTTAAACAGCGACCAGAGACTTTTCTGGCTGTCGCTCAGGCTGTCCTGCTTGCGGTTAATTTCAGAAACCGCCCGGTTATGATGCCGCAGGTACTCTTCGAACTTGTCCAGATTGTCCTGATCGGCGCTGATCAAAAACGCACGCAATTCACCCAGACCGTTAGATAGCGACGAATAAGCATCTGTCAGCAGCTTCATCAGCCGCTTGCGATCGTCACCAGCAGGATTACTTTCTTCTTCGTTCAGCATGCCCTGCAGCTGATCGAGCGCTACTTCAGCCAGCGGCGCCGCTTCCGATTGCAATAACGTATGCGCGGGCAGGTTTTCCGGTGTGTGGCTCATGGCGGCCACCGCTGTTTCACTGGCTTTCAGCGCTTCCCAGTCGGCTTGCACTAACTGAAATTGCGCTTCACTCAGATGCGCTTGTAAACGGGCGACTTCTTCATCTACTTTGGTAAACGCATCGTCAAGTTGTTGACGGTAACGTTCCTGCCGCGCTTCATCTGCCGCCAGCATATAAGCCCGGAGACTGGACAAGGAGAATTCGGCATTTTGCTGGATTGAACGGCTGGCATCCACAGTGGGAATATCCACATTCAAGAGTGAATAAGCATGGCTTTCCACTTTATTGATCTGGAAATAAAGAATAATTGCTGCGGCTAAAAATAATGCAGTCAACAAGAAAAAGCTGACTCTGAGCTTCCTTGCAATGGATAAATTCATAACTGACAAGTCCGTTTACTTCGTATGTCGGACCAATATAATGATAGCGATACCAATTGTGAACACTTTGTCATCAAAGTATGAATTTTTTCAGCATTACATGTGGTAAACACCCCAAAAATGCACACCAAGTTAAACTAATTGAATAATTATGTCGTTTAATTAACTGGAATATCCCTCCGGCAACTCATCAATTTCCCTATGCATCAAGTCCAGTATTTTGTAGCAAAAATATGATACTGGATGTTTTTTTATTCTGCAGAATTGTCTCATCGCATCAAAAAGGTGATTAAGATCACATACCCTGGGAAGTCGGTAAGTATAATTGCAAATAACAATAATTATTACTTCGTATTTGTTTTACATTCGTTTGGGTATCCGCGTTATGACACAATTATTCAAGCCGAGTCCAAGTGCGCTTGGGCTGGCAATCAAACAGATCTGCCACAAAAGTATTCTGCCGATTTCCTTATTTGCTGTTGCCCTACCGGCATTCGCCGATGAAACAACAAACGGCGTACAGGATGTTGAGCCTGAGACCATGGTGGTGACTGCTTCAGCACTGAAAGTGGAAACACCTTTAGAAGAAACACCGCGTTCAGCAGCTGTTGTTGACCGCGATGAACTGGAAATTCGTCAGGTTCAGAAAGTTGACGAAGCCCTGCGTTACCGAGCTGGTGTGACATCACAACCCTATGGCGCAGACAACGACACAGACTGGATTAAAGTGCGTGGCTTTGATGCTGCCACTTATCTCGATGGTAACCGTTTGTTTAAAGATGGTTATTACGGCTGGATGCTCGAACCTTTCGGCATAGAGCGTGTCGAGGTACTCAAAGGCCCGGCTTCGATTCTGTACGGTGAAGCACCTCCGGGCGGTGTTATCAATGCGGTCAGCAAGCGTCCGACCGACACGCCACAAGGCGAAATCGATCTGCAGGTTGGCAATCGCTCGCACAAACAAATCGGGATTGATATTTCTGACTATGCCAACGAAAACGGTGATGCGCGTTACCGGATTGTCGCTATGGCCAACGAGCGCGATGGGGTGCTGGATGGTACATACAACCAACGTTATTACCTGGCTCCCAGCTTAGCGCTGGATCTGTCTGACCGAACCACGCTGACCTTATTAGCCAGTATCATTGACGATGAAGGCGTGCCAACCAACGGCTTCTTCCCTGCTTATGGTAGCCTGATCGATACCCCGCAAGGCAAACTGGATCCAAGCACGAATTTGGGTGAGCCCGGTTACGACATCAATGAAAAAACGCAATTCTCGCTTGGATATGCCCTTGAACACGAGTTCAACGATACCTGGACACTGAAACAAAATGCCAATTACGGGCATATTGATATGCTGCTTCGCAGTTCTTATGTCTTCTCAGCACCTGCAGTTGACTCGAATGGAAATATCATAGACCCGAACGTTTATAACCGAGGCTTGGTCTACCGTGATGGCTCTGTTGACAGCTTCAGTCTGGATACACAAACTGTCGGCCGCTTCTACACCGACCGTACCGAACAAACACTGTTGCTGGGTCTTGATCTCCAAACCCATAAAAACGAAGGTAAAGAAAAAGACGATTACGCCTTTGGTGGTCCGATTGATATTTTCAATCACACACCGGGTAACTTCACGCCAGTGGATCCAAGTACGCTGACTTCACGCACCATTGGTAAAGAGCAGGCGGGTCTGTACGCACAACACCAAATCAAGCTTGATGGACAGTGGGTCATGCTGCTTGGCGGACGCTACGATTATGTGAAAACCGAGAACAACAATAAAACGTCCGGTACAAAAGAGAAGCGGGATGATAGCCAGCTCTCTCTGAACGGCGGTCTGATGTATCTGGCCAGCAATGGTTTCGCGCCTTACGTCAGTTACTCAGAATCATTTGAAGTCCTGACCACAGTGGATCCTGCGACTGGCAAACTTTACAAACCGCTTGAAGGTCAGCAAACCGAAGTGGGTGTAAAATACACACCAGAATTTATTGATGGTTATCTGAACCTTGCCTTGTTCGACATTACACAGAAAAACGCGCTGGTGACGAATCCGGCTACCTATGTAAAAACCCAAACCGGTGAGGCGACCTCGCAGGGTGTGGAAGTCGAAGGTATTGGTTACCTGACAGATAACCTGAAACTGACTGCCAGCTACACCTATACCGATGCACGGACCGACGAAACCTATGGTAAAGGCAAAGAACAGCGAGCCGCTCTGATACCGCGTCACGCCGCATCAGCCTGGCTGGACTATGACTTCACCACAGAGCTGTTACAAGGCCTGACGCTGGGCGGTGGTGTTCGTTATAACGGTGAAACCGTCGACAACCCGGCCAGCAGCAATCGAACCGTGCCGTCCTATACCCTGGTAGATGCCGTTGCGCGCTATAACATCAACAACCAATGGCAGGCTCAGCTGAACGTCAACAACCTGTTTGACGAAACCTATGTGTCCAGCTGTGACTACTACTGTTACTACGGTGAAGAGCGCAGTGTGATTGCCACCCTGAATTACCGCTGGTAATGCGTTCAAACGCAACATGACCACCCAAACCCTGCTCTGTGAGCAGGGTTTTGTTTTTGCAACACCATCTGTTCACATGCGCAACAATTAATCTATATTGATACATAAAATATCATTATGAGAGATTAATCATGAACAATCCCTTCATTCAAACCCTCTGTCACATCCCTTGCGAAATTGGCGAGTCGCCAATCTGGCTGGCTTCAGCGCAGACCCTGTTCTGGGTCGATACCGAAGATCACCGCATCCACCAGTATTCTCTGGCAACAAAAACCCATCGCGCCACCGAAGTGCCGGTTGCAGTCACGGCCATTGCCCCAGCGCGCTCGGGCTGGCTCGCCGCCACCAAAACCGGTTTATACCGCTGCCAGGCAGATTTCACTGGCTTTGAGTTTATCGCCGACCCGACCGAAGGGCTGCCCGGCATCCGGCTGAACGATGCAGTCAACTGCCCGAACGGCGATCTCTGGTTTGGCTCGATGAATGAAGCCCATTTGGAGCAAGCCGATGGCTGTCTGTACCGGTATGAGGCAGGCACCCATCGCATCAGCCAGATCGATAGCGACTATGCCGTGGCCAATGGCATCGCGTTTAACGCCACATTGAAACGCGCCTACGTGGCCAACATGTTCCGCGGGCAGGTAATTGAGCTGCAGATGAGTGATGACTGGACTGCTGTGCTGAATAAACGTGTCTTGATTCAGTTGCCGGAACAAGAAGGCCTGCCCGACGGACTGACCACAGATGCACACGGGAACCTTTATGTGTGCCACTGGAACAAAGGCGCGGTCAGTGTCTACAACCCGCAAGGCCATTGCATTCACCTGGAAGAATTGCCGGTTAAACACGCGACCCGGTGCACCTTTGGCGGAGACAGGCTCGACATGCTGTTTGTCACCACGGGCTGGTATGGCATGTCGGAGCAAGACAGAAGTGAGCAACCACTTTCTGGCTGCACCTTTGTGCTGCCCGCTCCGTTCAGCGGCAAAGCAGACAGCTTTTTCTCTGGCTCGCTGTAAAATCAAACTTTTAGCGTATGCGCATACCCGCTATAATCGCTGAAAACAGCAGAAACAGGATTCAGCTCATGGAAAACAAAGCCAACGCCGTCAGTCGCATTGTGGAAATCATTACCCAAAGCGCCAGACAGGAACAGCCGGTTCCGCTGCCGGAGCTGATTTTCCATTCTGAGATCCCAAAACCCACCTATCACCGTCTGGTTCAGCAACTCGATGACGAAACGTTTCTGACGGCCGATGAACGCGGCAACGTGTACCCCGGTGCCGAACTCAAGCGTATTGCCCTCAACCTGAACAGTAACAATGAGCGGAAAGCACAACTTCAGGCAATATTGCACGGCTTGTCGCGGCGCGTGAAAGAAACCTGTGGGATTGCGATTCCGGACGGCCATGACATGGTGTACCACGAACGGATTCAGACCAACTGGCCGCTGCAGATTGTCCTCCCCATCGGGATGAAAACCCCGATCTGGGCAACCGCCAGCGGTAAGTTGTTTCTGAGCTCGCTGCCCAAGACGCAGCGAGAACGCATTATCGGCCAGCTGGAGATGACCAAGCTGGCCAAGAATACCCATACCGACCACGATGCCCTGGAGCAGGAATTAAAAGTCATCCGCGGACGTCAGGTGAGTGTGGATAACGAAGAATTTATCGACGGACTGGTGGCGGTGGCGATTCCGGTCAAATCTGCCGACGGCAAATTTCTGGCATCCCTGTTTTGCCACTGCCCGAAAACACGCAAATCTCTGGACCAGTTACTGACGTATTTGCCGGATCTCGAACGGACCCGGGATCAGTTGCAGGGCTATATTCGCGAACTGACCTGATCACAGCTCAGGCTGCTGCCGGCTAATCGCCGGTCAGCATCATCGCCATAATCTCATCTGCAGCTTCTTGCATCAGCGGCACAAAGGTTTCCAGATCCAGCAGGGAGTGACGGACAACCGGGCTGTGACAGAACAGGAACCCCAGCAGCAAGCCATCGCGGGCAATCGGCACGGAAACCGCAGCCATACCATCAATGAATTCGCCATTATCCCGGCCATAATCCAGTTCACGGATAACAGCCAGCTCATGCTCAAGCTGTGCTTTATCAACCAGGGTATGCTCGGTGAAGACTTCCAGCGCAATGTTATCCAGAATCACCCGGCGCACACTGTCGGGCAAGGTCGCCAGATACAATTTGCCGGACGCTGTCGCCGCCAGCGGCACTGAGCTGCCGACCGGCAGGCTGATCTGCAAAGGCCAGTTGGTCTGAACCCGCTCAAAGTACAGCATTTCGATGCCGTTCGGCACAGAGATGCCACAGGTTTCGCCAATCAGCGCCGAGAGCCTTTCCAGCACTTTCAGGCGCTGTGACTCAAACACCTTGTTGCGCAGCACGGCCAGCGCCATTTGTCTGAACTCGGGTCCGGCAATGACTTTTCTCAGCATGTTTTCGCGCAGAATGCCAAGATCCTTTAACTGGGCCAGCAGTTTCGCAGTCGCCAGTTTGGGGAGATCCATCGCCTCAGCCAGTTCATTCTGATCGTACTGGCCTTCGTGCTCGGAAATAAAGGATAAAATCCGTAAGACACGCTCAATCGTCGAGCCTTTTTCTTTTCGGGTAATGGGCTTACTTGTGCTCATAATGATTCTTAGAGTGTTGTTTCAGTTCAGGTTATACGGATCATTCTGGGTGATCAATATTAGGTTCGGGAAGTGGGGTGTGTTCTCTTTAAAGTCTGTCTGGTATGTCGCGCTTGGGTTCAGTGCTTCCCTCGCCATGGTGTGGCGCGCGCCAGACACTCTTTGCTGGCTCAAAGAGTGCCCAGAAATGCCTGTTTGTCCGTTGCTGTTGTCCGGGACGGTTGTAGGCGCTCCCGGCGCCGACAACCTAAAAATTCGTCCTGAATTTTTCCCTGGGGAAATGGTTTTATGTGATTTCTGGGGGCTGTGGTTGGTGCTTTAAGTAAGACATGAAGGTATGTCGCGCTTACGTTCCGTGCCAATTTCAGCATATTAGTATGCGCGCCAGACACTCTTTGCTGGCTCAAAGAGTGCCCAGAAATGCCTGTTTGTCCGTTGCTGTTGCCCGGGCCGGTTGTAGGCGCTCCCAGCGCCGACAACCTAAAAATTCGTCCTGAATTTTTCCCTGGGGGAGTGGGTTTCTTGTGATTGTTGAGGTGCTGTGGCTGGAGGTTTGCGTGAGGCTTGAAGGTATGTCGCGCTTACGTTCCGTGCCAATTTCAGCATTTTAGTATGCGCGCCAGACACTCTTTGCGGGCACAAAGAGTGCCCAGAAATGCCTGTTTGTCAATTGCTGTTGTCCGGGCCGGTTGTAGGCGCTCCCGGCGCCGACAACCTGAAAATTCGTCCTGAATTTTTCCCTGGGGATGTGGGTTTCTTTGGTTTCGAAACTGGTTTTTGGACATTGTCGAGTTACGAATCATAGAGCATCCAGAGTGGTCAAATTATCTTTGCCACTACAGACAAAAAAGCTCAAGCTAAGCAATAAACACCTCAAAGCAAAGCTGATGGAATCAGAGGATGTTTGTCTTCATACGTCAAGCCATAGCGACGGGCCAATTTAATTAGGCCTACAGCAATCAGGCATACATAAGCCCCAGGCATATCACGCATTTCACCTTTTGATTCCTTTTCATAATTTTTCAACAGCAGACCCAAAGCTTCATCAAAGGTATTTTGTTCTTTCCGGACGATACCCCAAAGTCCCAGATTAATGACATAAGTTCTTGCCCGCCAGCCACCTTTCACTGGGTGGACTTGACTGTGGTCAAGAGCAATTTTCAAGACTGCTTCAGCAGCAGCATCTTTGTCTTCATCCATCATGAAGCATAGCGCCCGGACTGTCTGAACCATTTCTAAAGATTCGGTATCATTTTCAATTGATTCCATCAGACGTACGAAGCGTAAATTGTCTTTATTGAATCCTTCATCATCCAAAGCTGCCATCGCATAAAGTTGAGCCGTTGTTTCTGGCAGACTCATATAATGATTTTGCCCTGGCTTCGCTGTTTGATGTCGCAAGTCGCAATGTTCGTCATATGCCATACGGTATGGAACGATGCCGTATTCTACGGACAGATAGAGTGCTTCACGGGCTTTGTCTTTGTCGCCGAGCAGTGCCTGACATATAGCGATATCTTGATAATATTCTCCCTTTGTTCTGTACAAACCCTCCAAAGGAAGATTATGTTTTTCCCGGAACCCTTCCTGTGCAAGACGGTCTTTGCGTGCTAATGACTCATAGCTATCTTCTATCCAGTCATTAATCGATTCGATTGTTGGTTGTTTCATGTTATCGGTTCCTAAAGCTTTCCTTGATCATTTCCCGAGATTCGTCGTAATGTTCAATCTGGAAATTATCAATTGTATCAACTATGTTGCCCATGGCATCCTGTTCATAAACACGAACATTCCCAGATGTGATATCTGTATTAACAACTAAATGCCGCTTATTGCCTTCGAGATCTTCAATTTCAGCCCATAAGCCGATTTCAGATTGGGTGTATGGGCCACCTTGTCGATTGGATGGAATGCCAACTTTTCTTCGCTTTCTTTTTATGGTGCTACCACGAAGTCTATTTTTAGCCGAAGACCCTTGCTTCATATTACTCGTATTGACTGCTACAGCCTTGCTAGGGCCAGAGGTTGCCTTACTTTCGATTTCTACCAACATGCAGTCTTTATCCAGGCCAATACAATCTGGCCCGTGATACCGGTTGATATAATCCGGGTGGTTGGTAATACCAAGCCGTTGTTTAGCATGTTCCATACCCAACTGGCCAATTGCTTCTTCCACACTCCGGGCATCGCGGATCGCCGCCGTGACGAGATCTTTCAGCATCCCCGGATTGGTTGCTAATTTGAAAACCCCTTTCCCGCCACTCGCGGCCAGACTAAAAATGGGAACTATGGCATGATAGCTCTCATGCCGCTTCAGGAAATCAGCCCCCTCCTGCTCCAGTTCCCCATCAATTTGAACCGCCTTATGAGCACTGTCGATATAAACTTGTGAGACCTCCTTTGGACTCAATACTTCCCCAGTTTCCGTGCTGGTGGCAACAATGACACCTTCATCAGCCAGGTGTTCGCCTAATTGGGCAGCCTGGTGCCTGACAAAGTCGTTTACGAACTGCTTACCGGCGCCCACAGCACGCGAGGCGACCTCAGATACCGCCTCGTAAATATTTGTATCTGGGTCGAAGGGAGCGTAATTCGCCTTAACATGCCGGGTTGTCCGTGCAGTTCTCTGCAAAGACCGAATTCGACTGGAAAATCCGAAAGGTAAATGCGATTTCAGATTACCTGAAGCATCATACAAGTCGCCTCTGTCCCCCAGCACAAGCAGATCTCCACTCTGAATTTTGCGAAGGATGTCATCACGTGATTTTCCGTCTTGCAACGGCAGCCCATCGACACCTTTAACCTGAATACCGAATTCGCCCCGAATGTGCCACATCGCACTGTCTGGGCTGAGAACCCGATGTAAATCACTCAGCGATAACCTGTGTGATTCAATTAACTCATAGCGCATACTCATCGCCTCTTCTATTACTGCCCTTGACAGCAGCAACACCTAACAGGGATAAAAACCACGTAGAAACAAGGCATAAAAATAGCATTTTGATGGGATATTAGGCAGATGACAAAATGAAGGGGAACACAGTGAAAATGCAAGATACATCTGGCAGATTTACTACAACTATTGGTTTGTGACGGAAATCACGCAAGGCAAGGGTTTATCATAACTGTATATAACTGCATGGTCAGTTCTGTCATCCAGACAGTGTTAGCATTCGCAAAAATAAGAGAAAACCTGACCGTATATTTGATGACGAGTAATTGCCCTAACTCGTTTCGGTGCAATAACGAGTTTCAAACCAAATGATTCCCTAGAGAAGTGGGTTTCTTGTAATTTTTGGGGTGCTGTGGCTGGAGGTTTGCGTGAGGCTTGAAGGTATGTCGCGCTTGAGTTTAGTGCTTCCCTCGCCACGGTGTGACGCGCGCCAGACACTCTTTGCTGGCTCAAAGAGTGCCCAGAAATGCCTGTTTGTCCGTTGATCTTGTCCGGGCCGGTTGTAGGCGCTCCCGGCGCCGACAACCTAAAAATTCATCCATGAATTTTTCCCTAGAGTAGTGTAAGTGCTAGCAAACTCGCTTTTGGACAGAAACATGTCAGTACCATTGCTAAATTAGTACATAACGGATTAAGTTAGGTATTGCAAAGCCTCAAAATAAGTAGACAAAGTCGATTAGCCACCACACTTCACAACAATTACTAAAACGCGGCGGGGTTGACCCATACCTTCTTAGTCATTTAATATCATAAAAAAATCAGGATACTACTTCTTTACGGACAAATTTGATGGATATCGAATTAATAAAAAACAATATCAATCACATGATTGGCGAAGGTACTATTTCCGAGATAGTACTTAACGAACTGATCGATACATCTGGTAATGTTGTGCCACTTGAAACCATATTGTGGGATTACAAACTTACTTTTGACTCTTCATCCAATGGTTACAAAAAAACTCTTAAAAGCATTGTTAGCCTTTATAACACCTATGGTGGTTACATCATTTATGGCATTGATGAATTAATTAAAGATACAAAATTTCAAGCAGTCGGTATTGAAGCAAATCAGATTGATTTACAAAAGCTTCGTGGGCAATTTGATAAGTACTTTGGACGTAGAATCTCTATTGCTTATCAAGAGATAAAGCTAACAGTAAGCGGCACAGAAAAATTATTCGGTATTCTTTATGTACCCAAAAGAAAACACTATGAAAGGTCTTTGTCCCCGATTATAGATGCAAGTGATGGGAAAAAATCCATATTAGACAAGTTTGCAATTTATTTTCGCACAGAGGATGAATGTAAGCAGGTTGTAAGTAATGACGATTTTGTATTCATTTCTAGCCCGAGAGCGTTTTCAGAAATAGAACGCTCCAAAGTCCTACCTCAGACATTTATACAAAATAATTTACCAGATAAATCTTTTATTTGTCCTGTGTTTGTTGGCCGATTTACAATCCTAGAAGAGCTGTGGGCTTGGTTAGCAGATGATCTACAGCATTCTAAAGTACTTGCAGCCGACGGCGGTAAGGGGAAAACCTCGATAGCTTATGAGTTTTGTCAGTTATTGATAAATTCTAGGGTAGAGGGTATCGAACAAATAATCTGGTTAACAGCTAAAAGTAAACAATTTAAGGCTGGTTTCAATCAATATATTGGCATGCCTGAAACCCACTATAATGATCTCGATACACTTTTAATCGAAATATGTTTGAGAACAGGTTCGCTACCTAGTGAATTGGATGACCTATCAACCAATCAGTTAATTAAACTAGCAAAGAGAAATTTGGAAGACTATCCATCTTTTGTGGTTATTGATGATGTTGATTCAAATATCCCCGATGAGCAAAAACGCATACTAGAAGCAGCTCGATTAATTTCATCTGAGCGCTCAAAAGTACTATTGACCACACGAGTTAACACTATTTATTCTGCTGATACATCGATTGTCGTCCCTGGTATGATGGGAGAAGAGTATACAGATCTTGTAGCCAGTTTATGTTCACGTCTAAGTTTGCCAAGGCTTAATGATAGGAATATAAGAAAGCTTGAGGCTGCGTCTGAAGGCTCCCCGTTATTTACAGAATCTATACTAAGGTTATATAAACTTGGTAGCTCATTAAATGATGCTATTAGCGAATGGGAAAATAAAAGTGGCGAGGCAGTTAGAGAAGCGGCTTTGAAAAAAGAAGTAAGTGAACTGTCTGTCAATGCAAAGAGAGTGCTAGCTACAGTATGTTCTGTCGGTAGTTGTTCAAAGACAGAGTTGCATCAAATGACAGAGCTTGAACGTATAGAAATAAGTGATGCTCTTCAAGAGTTAGATTTATTATTCCTTTTAAATAGTGTACCGTTTATTGAATCTGAACCACGCTTTGAGTCTTCATCTTCGATATCAAATTTGGTTTTAAGCCTAATAGATCAACTTCTACCTGATGCAAAAGCATTTTTACAACGAGTGAGTCGTGTTTCTCATGGCTTACAGTCTAACTCTAAAAAATATCAACCAAGAGTTGGAGAGGCCGTTAGACAGTGTAACGCTTTGTTAAAGGAGAACAAGTTCAGTGAAGCAAGAGAAACATTAAGTGCGCTTATTCAGCTTCCTGAATATAAAGAAAACAAAGATTTACATTTTCTTTCTGCTGCAATTGAATTCGCAGATCCAGACGCTGACAAAGGAGTTATTAGCGCAGCTTTCCATAACGCATATGCTAAAGGACAGAGAAAAGTAGACTTTTTTGAGCAATGGTATACTCATGTAGTTGAACATGAATCTTCTGCAACTATTTTAGAAGTATGTCAATTAGCTAATAATTCAGGACTCAATTATGCTCGCTGGGCTGATCGTTATCTTTCAGTAGCCAAAAGTATTGCAGATACATCACCAAATGTTCGTTCAGCTTTGGACACTTTGCACAACGCATTTGAGAGCTATGTGAAAACTAAACGGAGTCGTAGAGACCGTGAGAAGTTCAAGTCCGAAAGTCAACAAGTGTTAAATCGTTTGGTTGATATTTGTGATAGGCTTTCTGCTATCGACAAGAAGGCGAAGATATTAATATTTGCAATCAATGCCGGTGACATTAGTTCAAAGACTTGTCAGGATTTAATTACGACATCAAAACAATTAAGACAGTCTAAAAGTAATGATTCACAATTGTTAGATCGTATGTTCGCTTGCCTTTCAGAAACACAAGATCTTCTCAAAGAACAGAGAAACCCTAGAACAACACTAATTTCTTCATTTAATGAAGAGCTGCTTGAGCATACAGTGATGGAATAATATTCATTTTAGAAGAGTTTTATCAAAATCTATTTAAATGAAGTTTGTTAGTAATGTTTGCTCTGAACAAACGTTGCTAACAAACAGGACTACTTAATTTCTGTGTAATTGTCTAAACTCAAGCGTATGCGCCCCATGATCTGGTAAGATCTAGTATTCATAGACACGTTAAATGAGTTTTGGACAGACTTTATTGGAATCGAACATACTATATTGTCTTCCGACAACCATGCTGCGCCGCAGCCAAGGAAATCAATGCTCCAAGAGTTTGAAAAATACGCGGAATATCTCAGGAACGATTGATTATCAGGTAACAGTTTGAATCAAAAAGCATTGGTCTGAATCTGAAATTCAGTACCCCATACTAACGCAAGTGAGAGAGCAGCAACTGTAAGGTTTGTCTTGATGTGATTTTTCTTCATAAGCTTTGCCTCATGTTTAGTTTTTGTCTTTTTTGTCTTTTTCTCTTCGTTTGTGTTTCGAGTTAGTGGCAGGCTTGCTTTTAAACAAGCTTCGATCTTCATGTGTTCGGTGATGTTATACGTTGCACAGATGCTGCCTTCGATTGCGCTTTCAGACCAATGCATTCTAATAGAGTAATTATAACATCTTTTCTTTGGGTATAAACATAGGCCATAAAACAATATGCGTAGGTACATCCACTCTAATACAAAGTGAACCAAGTCTAAAAAGCTAACAACTTCATGCTGTCGCCATAATCATGGTGAGAGCATACTAACTTACTCGCTCAGAAAATGAACACCTCGTGCATTTATTGAACTTAAAATTTTTCATCTTCTCGGCAATTTTCGTAAAAATTGGCCTAGATTTTAAGCTCGTTCACCACTTGAACAAGAATTGAACGAAGTATGCTCGCGCCCTGTCGCAATAATGGCTTGCGTTGGGGGGACACGACTGAGATAGCCGAAAGGTATAAATTAAAAAAGCAAGTCAAGACTCCATCGGTGATGAGTGATGGAATAAATAACCTAAATTGGAAAGGGGCAATAACGAGTTACAAGCCCAAACAGTTCCACTCCCCCAGGGAAAAATTCAGGACGAATTTTTAGGTTGTCGGCGCCGGGAGCGCCTACAACCGACCCGGACCATACATTGGGCCAACAAAGAGTGTCTGGCGCGCATTCGAAAATGGTGAGATTGTCACTGAACCCAAGCGCGACATACCCGCAAGAACTTCAGAATTCCCCAAAACCACGCTACCGTCAAAGCGCTCTATCAAGAACCCCTGAATCTCCCGTTTCCAAGACTAGAACACGGTTTAAGGATTACTGCATTGAATCACCCACAGTGTGATTTGAGCCAACAAATCAGTACAACAGCCTTGATTTGCAATGTCTTCGCCCGCAGACGAGCGACCTGAAGGGTTTTCCCGTTTCGCCGAGCAAATAAAAAATACCCGGACAGGCACTGCCCTGTCCCTCTAACCAACAATGGGGCAGTTCCAGCTTGAATCTAACCATTACCACTCCCCCAGGGAAAAATTCAGGACGAATTTTTAGGTTGTCGGCGCCGGGAGCGCCTACAACCGACCCGGACCACACCAACGAACAAACAGGCTTTTCTGGGCACGCTTTGGGCCAGCAAAGAGTGTCTGGCGCGCATTCGCAAATGCTGAGATTGCTACTGAACCCAAGCGCGACATACCCGCAAAATCTTTAGAAATGCACTCGCTGTCTGGATTCCCGCCTGCGCGGGAATGACGGATTGTTGCATTTACGGCAAATAAAAAATGCCCGGACAGGCACTGCACTGTCCGGGCAAAACGGGTGGTCAAGCCAGTCCACCTCCCCAAAGGAACTCGCTAGTTCGCGTACCTCAACCGCGCATCAGCCCAATCCGCATGGTCATAGCCATCGCCATCACCCGCAGTGCCCACAACCAATTTCAGCTCAGTGACATTGGACGGGATCGGCAAATTCACATTCACCGGTCCCTGGCTGCCGGTCAGCGTGACACTCTGATAGGCCAGACTGCCGTTGAGCCAGACTTCGAATACCACGCTGCCGTTATTGCCCACTTCATCATCCACACCAATCACTGCCTGGAACTGGTCATATTCACCGGCAATCAGGGTATAAGTGATGCTTGAATCCGCATGCACCCCAAGCCCCTTGCTGTAGACCGCACCGCCGATGGTGATCGGCGTACCGTCGTTGGCCTGGTCTTCACCGTTGCTGGTGTCTTTTTCCAGTGGCCCCCAACCGTTGATTACCGTGCCGGTTTCAGTCATGTCGCTGAGATAGCTGTACTGACTCTGGCCGGAAGACTGCAGCAGTTTGGCATCGCCCCAGCTGGCATGATCACTGCCGACACCGTTACCGGCACCGGTTACCACCAGTTTCAGCTCATAGTTATAAGGGTTCAGATTGATGGAGACATACTGGGCGGTGTCTGAACCGGTCAGCGTGCCGCTCTGATAACTCAGCACACCATCCACCCAAACTTCAAACACCACACTACCGCTGCCACCGACTTCATCATCGACACCGACGAAGGCACGGAACTGGGTATAATTTCCACCGCTGATGTCATAC
The DNA here is from genome assembly GCF_021432065.1 of Photobacterium sp. TLY01. Lineage (NCBI taxonomy): Bacteria > Pseudomonadati > Pseudomonadota > Gammaproteobacteria > Vibrionales > Vibrionaceae > Photobacterium > Photobacterium sp. TLY01. Next base: position 571,785 of record NZ_CP090365.1, on the reverse strand, counting down.
ACCACTTCAGACTCAGCATGGACGCCCAGACCTTTCTGATACTGCGTACCACCAATAGAGATGGTGCCGCCGTCATCTGCCGCTGCCTCACCGTTGCTGGCATCTTTTTCAAACGGCCCCCAGCCATTGCTGGATGACACTTCTGTCAGGTCGCTCAGGTACACCACTGTGGCTTCTGCCGGTGGCTCAGGCACTACGATTTCCGGCCCTTCGTACTCAATCTGCTCCAGGTAGGCAACAAGTGCCGCCCGTTCACTGGCGCTGCTGACGCTGTGCTGGGAACCGGTTTGCAGCACGTCATTGAGTGTTGCCGCCTGTCCGTTGTGGAAATAAGGCGGTGTTGACCATACGCCAATCAGGGTTGGTGTATCAAAACCCACACCGCCAAGTGCATTACCGCTTCCCTGACCGGATGAGGCCTGAATGGTGCCGACATCATGACGCTGGTTATCGGTATAGAAATCGCCGCTGTGGCAGGTGTCGCAGCCTTTTTGCGTGAACAGTGTCTTACCTGTCGATGCGGCCGCCGTCAGACTGCCGTCCTGATTGCGGTACGGACTGCGCGGATACTGATTCAGGCTGCTGACATAAAACGCCAGGTTATCCAGATCCGCACTGTAACCGGCTTTGTTGGCGCCCAGCGGATCCGAGGTCAGCGCGAAGATGGCATCATCCAGAAAACCCACGCCCTGAAACGCCAGACGAATATCGTTTTCAAAGTCATGAATTTCATCGAAATTCGCTGTCCAGTGAACCCGGCCATTCCCCATGCCGACACGGCCGAGCAGCGAGATGGTATTGCGCAGCCCTTCACCGCGGTCGGTAAAGTCCCAGACTCGGTTATCACTGTCACCGTCTGTGTGACAGCCGGCACACGAGATATAGCCATCACGGGTCATACGCGCATCGCTGGCGTTGTAGAAAATCTGTTTACCGGCCAGTACGCGCGGATGCATGGTTTCATTCGACACCAGCGAAATATCCGCCAGTTTGGCAATGGCCTCGCCCTGATTTTCAAACGGCGTTAAATCATGAACTGAGATGGTGCGCGACAGGAAGTTATGCACAAATAACAGATTCCCGGCTTTCACCAAACCGCGTGGCGCTTTACCCGAATCGGCAATTTCACTGGCCCGCTCGCGGGTATAGGCATCGCGAACCTCTACGCTGTTCTGCCCTTCCAGCGCAATGTAGACGTAATCGCCCAGCTCGCTGAATACCAGCGCTTTGGGCTGTGCCCTGTCGTCCATGTCCATTTGCAGACTGGGCACTTCTGCCAGCGTATTCAGGTTGATCTGCGAGGTAATGGCACGCAGGGTGGTTTCAAAGGTCAGCGCCTGATTCGGATCGCCTTCATTGTACTCACCGCGATCCACATTGGCTTTGATCGCCGGCACCCATGCCGACTGACCATCCGGTGAAATCGTGACCGCATTGAGATAATTCGGGATCCCGCGGCTTCTGTCTTCACCATCCACAGTCGTGGTGTCTTTCTGCAGATTCACCACAGTGTCCACCGACATCGAGCCAATATGCACGGCCACGACTTCAGCATGCGACTGAGGTGAGATGAAGCGTGTCACCAGTGCAGTGGCCGAATCGCTGTCGACGGCGATCCCTCTGGCGCTCTGACCCACACTGACCGTGCCGGTAATGGTACGGTTCGATGGATTGATTTTGACCACTTCACCGGTTGCCTGCAAAGTGACCAGCGCGGCACTGCCGTCCGGTGTAAACACCACACCATGCGGCTGGCTGGCGCGCGGCAGATCAATGGTATGCAGGACGCTGCCGGTGGGAGACAATACTTTGATGTTGTCGCTGTCCTGATTCGCGACCCAGAGGTTGCCGTCTGGGGCGATGGCCAGCGTGCGGGGTTTTTCACCAACCTGAGTTTCCCACACTTTGCCAAACGGAGAAGTCTGGCTGATTGCCGACACTGTGCCGTTATCTTCATTGACCGCGTATACCCGGTTCGCATCTTTCACGATTGTGCTGGCGGTCGTCGGCGTGTTCAGCGTCAGCGGGTTGTACACTGTATGCTGCTGCGTTTTGCTTGTGGTCAGTGAGCCTGATTCGCGCACCGTCACAATGGCATTCCAGTGATTGGGCGAGCTGTAGGTGTGACTGACTGAACCGCTGCTGGAAAATGCAGTTGGCGGTGTGCCGTCACCAAAGTCCCAGGAATACTCCAGATTACCGCCCAGCAAAGGAGAAGCCGAAGCTGAGAAGGAAATGGGCGTACCCAGTGTCACCTGAGCCGTGCTGCCAAGTGAAATATCATGACCCACCACAGAGCCGGTAGAGAAACGGTAGCTGGTTGCAGGCAGCGGGTTACCGGCAAAATCTTCAATGCCATCCAGTTCAACCATATAGATACTGTCTGCATCGAGCTGGGTGTCCGGCGTGAAGTTGGCAAACCCTAAATTCACACTGTAGGTGCCGCTGACCGGCGTACTGCTGCCCAGTTTGGTCACGGTAAAGGTATTACTGTTGACCGACTCCATCAGCAGGCTGTCGGAAAAGACAATGCCGACGCGGGACGATCGGGGTTGCAGGGTTGAATCGATTGCCGGATTGCTGTGAACAATGGCCGGCGGCGTATTGTCCGGACCGGCCTGGTGCGCAATTAAGCCACTGCCTGTGCCGTGGTCATTGCCGACCCAGACCATATTGCCGAACGGAAACACCTGACCATGGTCGGTATCGCCGCCGGCCGCATTGAGCGAGCCGCTGCCAGATAACTGTATGTTGCTGATATTGCTGATATCTAAAACTGAGATATCGTCCTGGTTGCCGAGAAACAGCTTGTGATCCTGCACGTTACAATACAGATTCTGGAACCCGGACAGCTGGTCGTGTACCAGAGTCATCGGCGTTGTGGTTGTATCATAGATTCTCAGTTTATCGCCGGTCGAGCGGGCGCCAAAGAAGGCATATTGACCATCCCAGCACGAGGCATAATATTTCTCCGGCAGGGAGCTGAGGGTTTTCTCCAGCGTTGGGGTTTCCGGATCATCCAGATTCAGAATAGAAAAACCGGCTGTGGTTTCCATGCTCGACAGAAACATCTTGTTCCCCACCACAAAGACCGGACCGACGTTGAAGCCGCCCAGCTGCGAGGTCGGGATCGTTTTTACAATGGAAGGATTACTGACGTTGCTGGTGTCAACTATCGTTAAGCCGGCATTCCCGCGGGCCACATACAGATAAGGGGCCTGCCAGAACAGTTGCCAGGACACATTATTATAATCCCCGAAGTTCACGCCTGAGATGGGCAGTTTGGAGACCTGAATGGGATTATTGACATCAGACCAATCCCAGATTTCAATCCCTTTCCCGGTCTGGATGGCAATCAGATTCCCTTCGCTCAGACCAAAAGAATGCGGCTCGCGAAATTCCGCGGTACGCAGTCCGTTGCCGGTGCGGTACTGATTAGTGGTATCGGGTTCATAGACCATCTTAACCAGTGACAGGTTGGTCGGGTCTGAGGCGTCCAGCGCAATCCAGCCACCGGGACCGCCGCCACTGTCAGGCGCAAAAATACCCACCATGTACCCATTGAGCATGGTCATGACATTCACGCCATAGTGTTTACTGCCGGGATAATCCGGCGGCAGAAATCCAGTGGTGTCATCCACCAGCGGATAAGACACCTGAGTGTAGGTTTCGCCTGAACTGTAGTTCAGATTGCCCAGTCCGGGGCCCTGTGCCGCCATTACTGACGCACTGAGTCCGAGCGAGGCAAGCATGCCCAGCACAGGTCGTATGCCGGGGTAGCGGTTCATTCGCTTCCGTATTGCAGCCATGAATGATCTCCATGATTTATTGTATCACTAGCGCAGAATTGAACTGCCTGGGGTCTGCCACTGCACGCCCCTCAACCTCGGATAGTGAGTAGGGTTGATTTATCGTGATTACTGCAAAACTTCGCCAACTGAGTCGCGGCTGAAAGCCGCTGATAATTCAGGCGGCTTCCTGCATTGGGAAGCCGCTCTTTTAGGTCTGATTTGGTGTTACTTCATGGTCGGCATGACAAAGTCAGCCTGTTGCTGCTGGTTTTTCGGCCAGCGGGTGGTAATGGTTTTCATGCGGGTAAAGAAACGTACCCCATCGCTGCCGTGCATGTGCAGCGGCCCGAACAGAGAACGTTTCCAGCCACCGAAGGAATGGAACGCCATCGGCACAGGGATCGGCACGTTGACACCCACCATGCCGACTTCCACTTGGTCGCTGAACCGGCGTGCGGCTTCCCCGTCGGCGGTGAAAATCGCCGTACCGTTCCCGAATTCATGCTCATTGATCAGTGTCAGCGCTTCGTCCAGCGACCGGGCACGCAGCAGAGACAGCACAGGCCCGAAGATTTCTTCGCGGTAAATCGTCATCTCAGGGGTGACATGGTCAAACAAAGTGCCGCCGACGTAATAGCCGTTTTCAAAGCCGGGCACCTGATAATCACGGCCATCCACCAGCAGCGTGGCCCCTTCGGCTTCCCCGGCGTCGATGTAGCTGCTGACGCGCTTCATGTGATCGTCTGTGATCAGCGGCCCCATTTCGTTCTCAACCGACTGACCATAGCCCGGCCCGACCCGTAACTCACGAATACGGGCGGTGAGTTTTTCTGCCAGCTTATCGGCCACTTCGTCACCAATGGCGACCGCGACAGAAATCGCCATGCAGCGCTCTCCGGCCGCACCAAAAGCGGCGCCCATCAGGGCGTTGACCGCCTGATCCAAATCCGCATCCGGCATCACCACCAGATGGTTTTTCGCGCCGCCCAGTGCCTGCACCCGCTTGCCGTGTGCCGAGCCCTGCGAATAGATGTATTCCGCTATCGGTGTCGAGCCGACAAAACTGACCGCTTTCACTCTGGGATCGCTCAGCAGTACATCCACCGATTCCTTGTCGCCTTGCACAACATTGAACACGCCTGGCGGCAAACCGGCCTGGCTCAGCAGCTCTGCCAGTCTCAATGCTGCCGACGGGTTTTTCTCTGACGGTTTCAGCACAAAGGTATTGCCGGTAGCGAGGGCAATCGGAAACATCCACATCGGCACCATGACCGGGAAATTAAAGGGGGTGATCCCCGCGCACACGCCCAGCGGCATCAGCATGGAATGCGAATCCACGTCTGTGCCGACATTACGGCTGTGCTCGCCTTTTTGCAGATGCGGAATGCCACAGGCAAATTCGACCACTTCCAGCCCGCGGGTTAACTCACCTAAGGCATCACTGTGGACTTTGCCGTGCTCACGGCTGATCAGTGTCGCCAGCTCGTCCATATTCTGTTCGAGCAAGGCTTTGAAGCGAAACAGAATGCGGGAGCGATTGAGCGGGGTCATTTGCGCCCAGGCTGGCCAGGCCGCTTCCGCGCTGGCGATCGCCTGCTCGGTATCCGCCACGCTGGACAGACCCACCTGATCAATCACTTTACCGGTAGCCGGATCCGTCACCGGCAGATTGCGACCCGAGGTCACCGGCACGAATTCACTGTTGATGTAATTTCCAATCATCATTAACTCCATACTTTTTTATACAGTTCAATCACTTCATTCTTGGTCGGAATGCGCGGATTATTATTCGGTGAACCTGATGCCAGTGCCTGTTCTGCCATGATATCCAGCAGCTCAGCATACCTGTGCTGATCAATCCCGAAGTCGGACATGGCCGGCACCTGCAGATCAGCGTTGAGCTGAGTCAGCTCAGTCATTAAGCGCTGCACCGCTTCTTCATCACTGACGATGTCATCCGCCAGCCCCATCGCACGGGCGCAGTCGGCATAACGCGGCAGACTGGCCGGAATAGAAAACTCGGTAATCGCGGGTAATAACATGGCATTGCTCATGCCATGCGGCACATGGAAATGGGCGCCAATCGGACGGCTCATGCCATGCACCAGCGCAACAGATGCGTTGGAGAAGGCGATACCAGCCAGCGTAGCCCCCAGCATCAGCTTCTCTTTCGCCTCATGGTTGCCCGGGGTGTTGACCGCTTCGCGAAGATTCGGGGCTATCAAACGCATGGCCGATAACGCCTGCTGATCGGAAAACACCCCGGCTTTGGCACTGACATAAGCTTCGATGGCGTGTGTCAGGGCATCAATGCCGGTATCGGCAGCGATACGGGCCGGGACTGACAGGGTCAGCTCAAAATCGATAATCGCTGCTCTGGGGATCAGTCCCGGCCCCATGCACAGCATTTTTTCGTCTGTGTCCTGATCGGTAATGATGGTGACCCGGGTCACCTCCGATCCCGTGCCTGCCGTGGTCGGAATCGCGATCACAGGTAAGATGGCTTCTGTCACTACATGAGGCACTTTATAGTCACGCATCTGACCGCCATGCTGGGCCAGCAGACCGATGGCTTTCGCGCTGTCGATGGCGCTGCCGCCACCCAGTGCAATCAGGCAGTCAAACTGACCGGTCACCACCTGATCAACCGCCGGCAGGATCGAGGCCTCTGTCGGCTCCGGCTCGGTCTCCAGAAAGACACCGCACTCCAACCCGACCGCCGCCAGCGCGATTTCAACCCGGCGGACATAACCCAGCTCGGACATCACTCGGTCGCTGATGATCAATGGCTGACGGCAGGACAGTAGTTTCAGCATGTCTGCCACGTTATCCAGAGCACCTGCGCCGATTTCCATCAGGCCGGGCATTACAATTCGTTGTGTCATCCCTTTCGTCCTTTCACCTTTTCATCTTCTACTTAATATAGAGCACATATCGATAAAAATGAGACAAAAAATATCAAAATAAATCAATTATGAGAGGCTGAGCAAATTCGTTGAATATCAGGATCGGCAAAGCCGTTCCGGCAGGACAAGCACCGAAACAGCGTTTTTAACCGATTGATATTTAATCAATTACCTGAGATTCATCACATCAGCCCTTTCAAGGCGTTCGACACAGCCAGATAGCGCTGGTAGCGCTGATGAAGTATGGCTTGCTGCTGAGATCGGGGGAATAGCGGGGGGTTGAGCTTGGCCATGGCAGCGACCGCCTGCTGCAGGGTCGGAAAACAACCAGCCCCTGTGGCAGCCGCCATCGCCGCCCCTCTGGCACCGGCTTCACTGCAATCTGAGGTTTGTATCGCCACATCCAGGACATCGGCAAACAGCTGACTCCAGACCGGGCTTTTGGCGGCCCCACCGCTGAGGACGGCTGAGTCAATCTGCTGACCGGCCCGCCTGAGCTGGCCCACATGTTCTAAGTGACCAAACACAATGCCTTCATAGACGGCGTAGAGTAAATCCGATTTCTTATGCCATCCGGCCAGTCCGAAAAAATTTCCCTGCACTGGCTGATTGTCACAACCACCGTAGAGGTACGGGTGAAACAGCGGCAGATCGTCACTGATCACCGTCTCAGCCACCAGGGCATTGAGTTGCTGAAAGAAATCGAGATTGTCTGCCTGGGCTTGTTGTTTCTCTTGTTTAAAAAATTCACAGATGAACCATTCAAGGTTCGAAGCCGAGGTCGCACTCGACTCCACCGCCAGATAACGCTGGCCGGGAAAATGGCAGGCCATAAAGACATCCCTGCCCGGCAGGGTGTCTGAGACCACCTGATTGATGCTCCAGGAACCGGCAATCACAGAAGCCGCCTGACTTTGCCAGACTCCGGAACCCATGGCGCAGGCCACGATATCAAAACAGCCACTGACCACAGGCGTGCCTTCTGCCAGTCCGGTTAACGCCGCCGCTTCCCGGCTGACCCGGCCCGTGACATCCTGACATTCCCTGATCTCTGGGATTGCCTGCTGCATCTCTGGGATATTTAATGCGGTGAGCAGCACGGCCGAAGCTTCACCGGCTGAAAAATCATATAAACCCGACGCACTGAGATCGCCGTATTCAGTCGCGATCTCGCCGGTCAGACAAAAGTTCAGATAGTCCTTACAGAACAGGACACTGCCAATACTCTGGTAAGTCTCCGGGTGGTACTGTTTGAGCCAGCACAGCAGTGTCGCCGATTGTGCCGGCCACACGCCCTGACGGTTCAGTTCCTGAATCAAATCATAGTCGGGCTGATTTTTTATTGTCTGCACCAGATCGTTCGCGCGGCAATCGAGCGATTTGATCGCCAGCAAAGGCATCGCCTCGTGATCCAGCAGGTACAGGCCGTTGCCGTGACCACTGCACCCGACCGCCGCCACCTGCTCAGGCTTCACAGCCCATTCGTCCAGTAAGCGGCGAATCAGGGCCGCGCACTGCGTCCACAACGCTGCCATATCGCACTGAGCAAAACCCGGTGCAGGAAAAAACGTCGCCACTTTGTCGCCCAGCGCACCGATTTCGCGGCCCTGTAAATCAAAGAGCGCCACTTTTATTCCCGTGTTTCCGCAGTCTATGCCCAGTACGTATGGTGTCATTGCTTGCTTCCTTTTCTTGCTGACCGTGAAAAATTACTGCTGCTGATAAATCGCCAGAGCATCCGACACGCTGGCGTTGTTGTGGATCATCGCCATGAAAGCCTGCACGATGCGGCTCGGGTTCGGATGCTGGTAAATATTCCGGCCGTACACCATACCCAGTGCGCCCTGATCCAGCAGTTGACGTGCCTTGCTGAAGACCACTTCCACATCTTCTTTACCGCCGCCACGCACCAGTACAGGACAACGTGCCGCTTCGACCACACGGTGGAATTCCGCCGCATCAGCCGTTGGATCGGCTTTGATGATGTCGGCACCCAACTCGCGGGCCAGACGCACCAGAGTCACGATTTTTTCCGCATCCCCGTCGACCGCATAGGCTTTCCCGGAACTGGCCGGCTGCATCACCAGCGGTTCGATCATCAGCGGCATGCCGTATTTGTCACAGTCGTTTTTCACCTTGCTGATATTGACCACACACTGGCGGAACAGATCCGGCTCATCAGGCAGCATAAACAGGTTAACCACCACGCAGGCCGCATCCATTTGCAGCGCCTGCAGCACAGGCTCCTGATCATTTTGCATCACAGCCCACATATGACGGTGACGGATGGTGTTGTACGGATTGCCCATATCCAGACGCATCACCAGCGCCGGTTTGTCTTTGCCGTCCACGTTTTGCAGCAGGTCGCACTGACCATAGTTCATCTGAATCGCGTCCGGTTTGGCTTCCACCAGCTGGCTGACTACCGAGTCCATGTTTTCCAGACCATCGAGAAAAGACGGCTCGTTACACACCCCGTGATCCAGTGCCACGTCCAGACAGCGGCCATTGTTAAACAGCCGGTTCATCCTTACTTTCTTACTGATATACATAGTTTCCTCCTGAAAAAGATGTGGTCCAGATGTGTTTTACCTGTTCGGCACTGATGTCCAGACCATGAAGTCGTTGCAACTGACGACAACTTTCTGCCAGATCCTGTTTCGTTTGTTGTTCGTTCCAGCCCAGCGTCGCGGCCACCAGCTCGGTGACTTCAGCCAGGACCGAATTGTCTATCCGCCCTTCGATCGCCACTGAGGTGCGGCGCTGCAGCAGATCCAGCGAGCGGCACACCGCCTCGTGTTCAATCAGGTACATCAGCTCGCGCCGTGAGTAATCCGGCAGGCTGATCAGCATGGCATCCTCACCGTCAGCGAGATAGGCCATCACCGCCAGACACTGAGTGCCGTAACGTTGCAGCAGCACCTCTGCTCTGGCGTCGCTCAGGCCGTAATTGGCCTGGGCCGCTTTAGTAAAGGCTTTGCGTTCGATATCAGTCTGCGGGAAATCCCTGCCGCCGCCGATAGGCCGCTCGGCTGTCGAGATCCGGCGGGGGTGCGCCATATCCGATAAAATCTGATCGGCCACTTCTTCTCCGAAGGCACGAAATGTTGTCCACTTACCGCCGATCAGCGAGTACAGACGCACCAGATCGTCTTGTGTGCTGTCTACCCGCAGTGCATGACTGCGCGGGATCTGCCCTGTGGTCGAGGTTTTCACCGAGGGCAGCGGACGCACACCGCTGAACTGATAGACGATGTCTTGCCGCTGAATGACCAGGGCGGGAAACACGGCTTTGAGTGAATCGAGCATGTAGTCAATTTCCTCATCGGTACAGGTCACGGCATCCAGATCCGCCACAGGAATATCTGTCGAACCGATCAGTACATTGCCGTAGTAGGGAAAGAGAATGCACACCCGCCCTTCCGGGTTCTCGTAAAACACCATGTGCCCGTCCAGCTCGGCCAGTAACTCTGGGTGCCGGACAATAATGTGCGAGCCTTTGGTCCCCTGCAGATAGCCCGAGGCCAGTCCCAGACGATCGTTGGTCTGATCCACCCAGGCACCGGTGGCGTTCACCAGTTTGTCCGCTGTGACCGTCACCGTTTCACCCGTCAGCGTATCGCGCAACGTAAAACACTGACCGTCCCGCGACAGCAGCTCGGTATAGTTACAGGCCAGACTGTCGCTTTGCTCACCCGTGTCGCTCAGCACCTCCATTGCCAGACGCTCAGGTGCACTGATCCAGGCATCGTAGTAATCGGCGCTGCAGGCCACCGCGGGATCGAACTGTGGCCAGCGGGCTGCCGTTTCAGACTGCGAAAAGAAACGGTGCCTGGGCAGACGCTGATCACGACGGGTAAAAAAGTCGTAAAACCACAGCCCCAGTTTGATGACCAGCGCCCCCCGGCGACTGGGCTTATCCATCAGTCCGGTGAAGTTAAACAACGCATAAAACAGCCCGGACCAGCGAGAGAAAATCGGAATCGTGGTGACCAGCGGCTGCACATAATGCGGCGCATTGGCCAGCAGACGGTTCCGCTCAGCCAGCGATTCCCTGACCAAAGCAAACTCGCCGTTCTCCAGATACCGCAGGCCACCGTGAATCATCCGTGACAGCGCGGCGCTGGCTTTACTGCAGAAATCTTCTTTCTCCACCAGCAAGACTTTCACCCCCTGCAAGGACAATTCCCGGTACACACTGATGCCGTTGATGCCACCGCCGACGATGACCACGTCAAAATGCGCATCCTGAGGTAATCGCTCCCGCCTTTGTTTTCCATCGCCTGCCATACTGCTCCCCTTCTTGATTCTTATAATGGGTGGGAATCACATCAGTCCGTCTGTAACTGGCTGAGTGACTGAGCCACCAGCGTGCTGATGGTATCCACATCCGCAGCGGCCAGATTCACCTCTCCGGCCCGCGCATTTTCAGCCGCCTGGCTCGGGTTCCGGGCGCCGCACAAGGCATAGGTGATCCCCGGCTGTGACAGCGTCCAGGCAATCACCAGCTGCGCGACTGAGATGCCATAGTCATTGGCCAGTGGCGCGACCGACTGGCAGAACTGCTGCACGATCTGGCGGTTGGGCTGGGAAAACAAAGGATTCGACAACCGCTGATCATCGCCGTCAAATGTGCGGTCGGCGGAGATTTTTCCGCTCAGCAACCCCAGCGCCAGCGAGGAATAGCTCAGGCAGGAGACCCCGGTGGCGCGGGTGTGCGGTAGCAGGCTCTGCTCCAGCTCACGCTCAATCATGTTGTACTTTTCCTGCACCGCATCCACGGTGCCAAAGCGCTGATACTGCTTCAGCTCTGCCAGACTGATATTGCTGACACCAATCGCACGGATCTTGCCCTGTTGTTTCAGATCCATCAGGGTGTTCATGGTTTCTTCAATCGGTGTGGTCGGGTCCTGCCAGTGGGTGATGTAGAGATCGATATAATCCGTGCCCAGACGACGCAGACTTTGCTCCAGTTCGAACTGAATGGCATCGCGGCCAAGATAACGGTGCACCGGCTTGCCTTCTTCATCAAAGAAATGGTTGCCTTGCTGCGTATGCCAGACCAGGCCACACTTGGTGGCCAGCACCACTTTATCGCGCTGGCCCTTGATGGCTTTGCCGACCAGCTCTTCCGAGCGGCCCAGGCCGTATGCCGGCGCGGTGTCAATCAGCGACACCCCGCAAGTGATCGATTCCTGAATCGCGGCAACGGCATCCTTTTCATTGGTACCGCCCCACATCCAGCCGCCCATCGCCCAGGTGCCCAGGCCAATCACGGAGGCATCAATCCCAGAAAAACCTAACTGTCTTGTGTTCATGGTCATCCCTCTTCAGTGAATTCATCTTCTGTATTTCAATAGATATCGAGTACGCCTTGCGCGGTCGATTCATCCGTTATCAAGGTGTTGAGAAAACCGCCGCGCAGCGCGGCAGCAATCGGCACGACTTTTTCAACCCCGGCTGCAACGCCGATACTGACCGGAATCTGGCGCATTTCCGCCAGCGACAGGCCAACCAGCTTGTCGTTCAAAGCCGGAATACAGGCCGAGCCGGACTGGTCGTACAGATGGGCAAAAACTTCCCCTTTGCACTGGCTCTCTGCCACCAGGGCTTTTTCGCCGTTGATCCAGTGACGCAGGTCGAAATAGCTTTCATCGCCTTTCGCCACCGCACCGATACCCGCCAGCGCGATGTCGGCATGCCGGGCCATCTCCAGTACTTCTTTGGTGGCCCGCATGTTGATCAGCATGTCGCGGTCCGATTGCGTATCGGCAAACAAGGGCGCATGCAGCTGCATCGAACGGCCCCCCAGTTTTTCAGCCAGGGCTGATGCCAGATAGTTCACATCGGTAAAATGCGTGCCCTGCACCCCACCGGTGGCCGGCACCACAGTCACATTCATGCCTTTCGCCGGCTTCATCACATCCACGATAGTGGCCAGTGCCTTGCCGCCACTGATGCAAATGACATCATTCTTACGCAGGGTGTCTTGTAAAAATTCCGCCGCTGCTTCAGCAATCTGCGTAAACCCAACGACCGGATCATCGGCATAGGAGGGACAAAGCACCGCTTTCGGCAACCCTGTACGTGCCATCAGCTGCTTTTCGAGCTCCATCACCCCCATATGCGGAATATTGAGGATAATTTCGACCAGCCCCTCTTCCCGCGCCTGGCGGATAATGCGGTTCACCTTGGCCGGTGACAGATCCAGGCTTTTCGAGATCTCCGCCTGGCTGCGATTCTCTTTGTAATGCGAGAACAGCACCTTGCTCACCAGGCGGGACACATCCAGGCTTTTCGTTGTGGTTTGCATAGGTTCAGCCCTCTCAGGATTTGGCTTTCGACTTCTGGTGCAAATGGTGATCCGCCGCCACGGCCGCCAGCAGAATCAGTCCTTTAATGAACTCCTGCCAGTACACAGACACATCGAGCAGAATCAGAGAACTCGACACCACACTCAGCAACGCGATTCCCAGAATGGCCCCGAAGATGGTGCCTTCGCCCCCTTTCAGACTGGCGCCGCCGATCACCGCTGCGGCGATGATGTTCAGCTCCAGCCCGACCCCGAAGTTAGGCGTTGCAGCACCGAACTTCGACATATAGATGATCCCGGCCAGACCACAGAGCGCGGAGGACAGCACGGTGACATACAGCTTCACCTTGTTGGTGTTGACGCCCGAGTACTGCGCGGCTTTCTCGTTACTGCCGGTATAGAAAATCTTGCGGAAGGCTTTGGCATTACGCAGCAGGAAGTCACTGATGATGATCACCACAAAGAAAATGATGATCGAGAACGGCACACCGAACAGGGTTCCCTGACCGACAAACTTGAATTCAGGCGGCAGCGTAAACAGCGAAATGGGTGTGCCCTGGGTGATGATCATGCTGGCACCCCGAGCCAGACCCATAAAGGCCAGAGTGACAATAAAGTGGTGCAGGCCCAGCCGCGTGACACACAGCCCCATCAGCCAGCCGATAAAACCACTGAAACCGATGGAGGCCAGACTGGCCAGCCAGGGGTTCATGCCCAGCATAAAAAGCTTGGCGGCGAACACCATGGCCAGACACATCACCGCGCCGACTGACAGGTCAATCCCGCCGACAATCAGCAGCATGGTCATGCCCACCACCACAATGCCTTCGGTGGAAAACGACAGCAGCATGGCTTTCATATTGGCCCAGGTCAGGAAATAGGGTGAGGCAAAGCTCATACCGATAAACATCGCCACGATGATAAGGATCAGCGTAAATTCCCGCATCTGACTGACACGCACCAGCGCATCGCGGAAGGAACGTTTTCTCGTGTTGACTGAAGTGCTGGGTGTCGATACATGTTCAATAGTCATTCTTATATTCTCCTGCATTATGCCTGTACGGCTGCCTGCGTCAGTTCAGCGGAGCCGGACGCAAGGTGCATGATGTTCTGTTCAGTGATTTGATCCCCGGTCAGCAGTCCCATCTGACGCGACTCGCGCATCACCATGACTCTGTCACTCAGGCCGATGACTTCCGGTAATTCTGACGAGATGACAATGATGCCGACACCAGCGTTGGCCAGATCACGGATCAGTTTGTGGATCTCAGATTTTGCCCCGACGTCGATACCCCGGGTCGGCTCATCGAGAATAATGAGCTTCGGGTTTACCGACAGGATTTTGGCCAGGGCGACTTTCTGCTGGTTGCCCCCGCTCAGTGACGACACCTTATGATGCAGGCTGCCACTTTTCAGATTGAGTCTGTCCGTCAGGGTCTGAGTTTGCTCAAATTCTTTGTCCTTGCTGATCAAACCATGCTCTGACACCAGTTCCAGCTTGAGTGCAGAAACATTGACGGCGATGGATAAATCCAGAAACAGACCTTCTTCTTTACGGTCTTCCGAGAGATAGACAATGCCTTTCTCGATGGCATCGCGATAACTGTGAATGGCGATCGGCTGGCCGTTAAATCTCAGGTTACCGCGCTGCTTGGGATGCAGGCCGCACAGCCCTTTCACCATTTCTGATCGCCCGGCGCCAATCAGGCCGGCGACGCCAAAGATCTCGCCCTGATAGACTTTAAAATCAATGTCGTTAAATCTGCGGCCATCTGACAGGCCTTCAACGTCGAGGATCACAGGATGATTCTCGACCTGATCCGGGCATTTCGGCGGATACAGGTTGGCGATTTCACGCCCGACCAGGCTTTGAACAATCGCCTGCGGCGTGGTGTCCTCTATCCGTTTGGTATGAATGTAATGACCGTCGCGGAACACGCTGACCCGGTCGCACTGCTCAAAAATCTCAGCCATCCGGTGGCTGATGTAAATAATGCTGATCCCTTGAGCCTTCAGCGTTCGCATGATGGCAAACAGGATCTCAGTTTCCTGATCAGTCAGCGCTGCTGTCGGCTCATCCAGGATCAGGATTTTGCAGTCCAGCACCAGGGCTTTGGCAATTTCCACCAGTTGCTGATTAGAAATCGTCAGATCAGACACTTTCTGTCTTGGGTCAATATCAGCCAGCTGGCTGACCACCTCATAAGCTTCGCGGTACAGGGCTTTGTAATTCACCAGCCAGCCTTCCGAGCTGTTGATTTTCGCCATCATGATGTTTTCAGCCACTGACACATCCGAGCAGAGTGCGATTTCCTGATGAACAAACCCGATGCCCAGCTTCTGTGCTTCCAACGGACTGCTGACCACCACTTTTTCGCCATTGATCAATATGTCACCGCTGTCCGGCTGGTGTATGCCATCGATGATTTTCATCAGTGTTGACTTGCCGGCACCGTTTTCACCAGCAATGGCATGTACTTCACCGGGCAGTAAATCGAAGCGGATATGATTCAGCGCGGTTGTCGAACCAAAGGTTTTGGTTACATTACGGATCTCAAGCACTGGCATTGTGTTGGACGTTTCCACCGTCTCTCCTCCATGAGTATGCTGAGGGAAGAGGCCCGGATACCGGGCCTCAGCAGGGTAGGACTTACTCGTTGATACCTTTGGTGCCGCGTTTCGCCAGGTATTTATCCCAGTAGAAATCATCAGCATTGGCTTTGGTGACAATGGAGAAACCGTTGTCGACAAACGGGACGCTCATTGGGTTATATCCGGCGCGGTCATGATCGTTCATCGGATCAATCAGGCCAGGGTGCGCCGCCATATACAGCAGCATCATGCCCATATAACCCTGCATCCCCTGGTTCGGGTTCACTGCGCCGAAGATCTCGCCTTGCTTGATCATGTCGAGGATCTTGGCGTTCACATCCGCATTAAATATACGGATTTTACCGCCCAGTTCTTTGGCCGCCTGTGCTGCGCCCATGGCAGAAGTTGCTTCCGGCATGAAGACGGCGCCCAGATTCGGGTGTGCCTGTGCCATGGTCATCACAGAGTTATACGCCTTGGTGGCATCGGTATTACTGGCCGCGCGGGATACCAGCTTCATGTCTGGCCACTTCGACTTCATGCGCGCAATAAAGGCGCTGACGCGTCTGTCGTGGTTATCCTGACCCGGGTTCTCCAGTACGGCGTACTCACCTTTACCACCCATGTCTTCCGCCACGGCATCGGCTGCAAATTTACCTTCCTGATAGTTATCCGAGGTAATGAAGGAGACGCGCTTACTGTTAGGCGAATCCGCAGCAAAGGTCACGACAGGAATCCCCATTTCTGCCGCCCGGTTAATCGGTTCAATAAAGGGATCCGGGTTCATGGGGTGCAGCAGAATACCTGCCGGTTTCTTCGCCAGAATCTGCTCAAATGACGCGAGCTGTTTGTTCACATCATATTCCGGCGTGCCGGTATAGACAGTTTTACAACCCATTGAGCGTGCGGCTTCCTTCATCATTTCATAGACAGGGAACCAGTACTCCACACCGGATACCATCACGTTCATGTAATAGGTTTCACCCGGCTTACACTTAAACGGCGTTGACGCTTTCGTTTCAGCCATGGCTGGTGAGGTAGCGGACAGAATGGACAGTGCAACAGTGGCGGTAACCATCTGAAGCGATTTCTTCATGACACGTAACTTGCTCATCCCACTCTCCTTTGTTTGGGGGATTACGAACTTTCAACCTACTTCCACCAGCTTGTGATACCGCGACCAAGCTTCAGATTGAGAAATAAACCAGTGAATGAAATATTTTTGCTCTCAGTGAAAGATGTTTACGAGATGTTAAAGATATTTCATTTGAGTTAAATTTATGCACAAAAACCGACCACGTCAAATCAAATTGATATACAAAGTCTCATTTTGATATAAATATCATAATTTCTGTCCAGTTCTTCTCTCCCCAGTGAGCCTCATGAAAGTGACCGACTTCTCGCTAACCTGCTGATAAACCGTCCATTTATTAACAAGACTCACAATAAAATCACGCCGTTCTGTGCTGATTGACGACAAAAAAGTGATAGTGATAAAGCGTGAAGCGCCTCACTGTTTATTTTCATGGCTCCCGTGCCCCGGCAAAGTTAGTGTCACAAAACACTACCTTCGAACTATCAAACTGATTACACTGACAATCGTTTTTGTTTACACATATGTCAGGATGTATATGTTGGATCTCACCCTATTAAGCGCATTTATCCCTACTTTTTTCTTTGTTTCGATTACACCAGGTATGTGTATGACCCTTGCCATGACACTGGGGATGAGCATTGGTGTGAAACGTGCGCTCTGGATGATGTTGGGTGAACTGCTCGGTGTGGCACTGGTCGCCATTGCGGCAGTGATGGGCGTCGCGACAGTCATGCTGAACTATCCTCAGCTGTTCAGCGCCCTCAAATGGGTGGGCGGCGCTTACCTGTTCTGGCTGGGGATTAATATGTGGCGCAACCGGGGCAAAATGTCACTGAACCTGGAGACACCGACGGTAACACAGCGCGGACAGCTCATTTCTCAGGGATTCATCACGGCCATTGCCAACCCGAAAGGCTGGGCCTTTATGATCTCTCTGCTGCCGCCATTCATTAACATTAACTTACCCATGGCACCGCAAATGGCAGGCTTACTGACGATCATCCTGATGACAGAGTTTGTTGCCTTACTGGTGTATGCGAATGGCGGCAAGAGCCTGCGTTTGTTCCTGACCAAAGGGGACAATCTGCAGTATCTCAACCGGATTGCCGGCACTTTGATGATGGGCGTCGGGATCTGGCTGGCGCTGGGCTGAATCAGCAGATAAACATAGCAAGCGAAAACAATCATGCCGACACAGTTTCGGCATTTTTTATGTCTTTATCTCGTCAATAAATCGCCATTGACGGCTAATCCCTTGAAATGAATCGTCAAAAATCAGCCTGATCAACGCCATTATTCTGTCTTTACACAATGTTTTGGGATCAATATCACTTCCCATTGAGCAACGATGTGCATTAAACTCGGCCTGCTATTAACAAACACACGAATAAAGGAAAAAAAATGTGTTGTGATTCCCCCAATCTCATGCGGGTTAAACGCGCTCTCTGGCAACGATTGACCTGTAAAGCCATCTATCTTTGTAAAAGCTGCAACAAAAAAACGAAAATCTGACATCACAGCAGGTTCTGACTTCCTTTTTCCCACCTTTTGAACCTGTGACATTGTTACTGATGGGAGCATCGCTCCCATTCACCAACTGATCAGCCCTCAGTTGCCAATCACACACCCTTATCCCTTCTTGCTTAATCTCTTGTTTACAAAGCACAAAAGCAATAAATTGCTTCATTAAGTCAATATTACGTCACAGCACAGTCAGTTCTCTGTCACCAATAAAACTGACGTGATAAAGATCACATTGATAAGCAACCGCATGACTTACACTGCCCGCATCCATCCCTGCTGAGCGAGCGAAGAGAAAAATGTGTTGTGAGAATCCGATGTTATACCGAGTGAAAAGAACCGTATGGGAAAGACTGACCTGCCGGGCGATTTACCGCTGCAAAACCTGCAATACAAAAATGAAAGTCTGAGACTGATTCACGGTGATCACCACCACCGACCTGTTGGCTCAATACTCTCAAGCGCAGCTGCAAATGCTATGTTTGAAGCATGGTGTTAACACACTGCTGAGGCCGATATGCGCTTCCTGCCTGTTTGTTTACTGGCACTGACATTATCAAGTTGTTCGCTAACCGACGAATTTAGCCCCAATACGGTCAATGGCGTGCCCAATATCAGCGTCACCGAATCCAAAAATGCGCGTCAGCACTTAGCGTCTGCGACCAGGCTGTTTACCGTCGTGAGGGAATTACCTTCACTGGACTGCTGCGATGATCTCCCCGTCCTGTTTACCCTCTCCACCGATGATGTGATCATCGAACTCTCCTCCGGGCGCAGTTTCGTCAAACTGATACAACTCAGCCCTCAGCTCAGACGGCAGGATCTGACGCTGACGAGTCTGGTCAGCCAGACCGTGTTTGCCCCGCAAGTACAGCTGTATTCCGAAGATTTCCTGCTGATTGACAGCCTGACCGCCTACCGCTACCGCCCTTTCTCCTACCGGGAGCCGGATCGGCTGGAAATCACCCTGCCGCTCAGTCAGTACAACACCCCAATTCACTATGTCCTGGTTTACACCAGCCAGAGCGAAATGGACACTTACACCCCCTTGCTGGACATTGAATCCAAGTATGATCGCAATCTGGGTCTGGATATTATGCCCCGCCCCTGGTTCATTGCACCGCACGCCCCCACCGGAACGCTGATTTTGAATCGCGCCAAATAACCGGCCCCGATAAAAGAAGAAGCCAGTCAGCAAAGTCGACTGGCTTCTTACCATGCGTGCTTTCAGGAACTCAACCTGTGAATCATTTACCCGATACGTTCAACCTGAGCACAACTGAGCATTCTCCAATCCTGGGGGAGCACGCGCGTATTGCCGGTCACACTCACGGTCGCAACCAGTACAATCTCTGAACTGGAATGGCCAAACATCAGGTCAAATTCACCCGGCTCCACGATCCGTTCATGCTGATTATTGGTGAAATTCAGCATATCGACAGGGAGCGTGAAAAGCACGCTGGCCGTCTCGCCCGGATCAAGTTCAACCCGCTCGAACCCTTTTAATTCACGGATTGGCCGCACCTGAGAAGCCAGCTTATCACGGACATATAACTGAACCACTTCGCAGCCTCGGCGATCCCCCGTATTGGTCACATCGACTGACACCCGTACATCCCCATGAATATCCACTTCCGGTGTATGTAAGCGTAAATTGTCGTATCTGAATGAGGTATACGTCAGACCATAGCCAAAATTGTATTTCGAGCCAAAATGGTAGGGAATGGGTGTCCCCCCACTTTTCAGTTTGTGATTGTAATAATACGGAACTGCACCGACATTTTTAGGAATGGATAACGTCAGACGCCCCGAAGGAGAAGCGGCGCCACAAAGAATATTGCCAATCGCATCAGCCCCTTCCTGACCAGGCGCCCAGCAGTAAAGCACAGCGGCGGCTTTCGCTTCCCAGCCGTTCAGGTTATATGGCCGGCCACCAGTCACCAGGACCACGGTTGGCGTCCCTGTGTTGATCACAGCTTCAACCAGCGCCTGCTGCACACCCGGTAGATCAAGCGTGGCTGCGTCCGAACCTTCGCCAACAGTGCCCGTTTGGAACAAACCGGCCAGATCTCCGACACAGACGACAGCCACCTGCGCCTGCTTCGCTTCTGCCACAGCCTGACTGATTTGCGAGCGATCCATCGACACCGGGGATTCCTGAGTCTGACTCAATGCCAGATCCACATCTCCCGGAAACACGGGCGCACCCGCACTCCGCTCGGTAAGAATGTCACACCCTTTAGCATAGCTTGTCGTCTGAAACCGTTCCTCAATCGCTTCCCTGATGGTTTTGGCAACTTTAGATTTCTCTTCAAGGCTGCTGAGAATCAAGTGAACCGGAAAGCTGTAACCCCCTAATAATGCCAGTTGATCATCTGCAGTCGGACCAATCACGGCCACAGAGGTCTCAGGAGCCAGAGGCAAAATACCCTGATTTTCTGTCATCACCACAGACTCAAGCGCCACCTGATAAGCCACGGCTTTGGTGCCTTCCTGCTGCAAGCGAATCTTCGCAGGATCGGTATACGGTTGCTCAAACAGCCCCAACTGAAATTTCACCGACAAGATACGGCCGACAATCTCATCAATTTTACGTTCCGTGAGCAGACCCCGCTCGACCGCATCCCGAATCGACTGCGCACACAAATCATCCGGCAGCTCAATATCCAGACCGGCATTCAATGCCAGTGCGATAGATTCTGCCCGATCAGCAGCAATCGCATGATGAGAAGCCAGCAGATCAATACCGCCGTAATCGGCAACAATCAAACCATCAAACCCCCAGCGCTCACGCAGCACAGTCGTCAGCAGATAGTACGACGCATGGCAAGGTTCGTTATCAATATCATGGTAAGCAGGCATGACTGACCCGGCATTACCCAGTTTGACCGCCATTTCAAAAGGCAGCATAAAAGTGTCATTCAGCTCTTTGAAACCCAGATGCACCGGCGCATGGTTACGTGCCCCCTCACTGAAGGAGTGGCCCACATAATGCTTCAGGGTCGCCAGTACATCCCTGTTCTTGCCCTGTAAACCCTGCACATAGCGAGTCGCCAGTACACCGACATGATAGGGATCTTCTCCCAGTACTTCTTCGGTTCGTCCCCAGCGAACATCACGAGACACGTCTAACACGGGTGACAAGCCCTGATGTGCCCCAACCTGGCGTATTTCCTGCCCAATCGCCTCGCCCACCTGTTCAATCAGCGCCGGGTTCCAGGTATGACCATAATTCAGTGACGAAGGGAACAGTGTCCCTCCTTTTGCCATCAGGCCGACCAGGCATTCTTCATGCGAAATGGCAGGTATCCCCAAGCGCGTTTCTTCCACCAGATACTTCTGCAGTGCATTTAATGCTTCCACACCCGTCTTTGCATCAACCGAATGGGTCCCGAGTGGACGGGTAATCTGGCCTAAGCCATGCTGCAATCTTGTTTTGATGTCCGCACGCTCAGCATCCCCTGTAAATTCCATCTCCCTTTCCTGATGCGCTCCCTCAGGATCAAGCATCAGCCATTGCGCATGCATCTGAGCAATTTTTTCTTCCAGCGTCATCTGACTGAGCAAGTCTTGCGTTCGCTCGTCAACAGAATAAGCTGGGTCTTTATAAATACACATCGCTTTATCCTAACTCTGCATGATGAACTTTCACTGCAACGTCCTGAGTGTCCTTGGCATCCAATGCCAGCAGCGCTTTAATTTGCTTCAGCTTCTGACTATCCAGATCATAGAAAGCCATCACCAGTGCCAGCAGCGCGAAAATCACACCAGGGAAAACGGTATAGAGCAAATTAATCCAGACGACAGCTTCTGCCGATTGGCTTTCTGCCCCGCCGACATAACCGACAGCGGCAAGAATCCAGCCGACCATGGCGCCGCCAATTGCGATGCCTAATTTGATAGCAAACAGATTGGTTGAAAAGATCATACCGCCCAGCGCACGGTTGCTGCGGGTTTTCTCGTAATCCACCACATCACTCATCATGCTCCACAGTAATGGCGTGGTACTCATCTGAACAATACCCAGCAAGATCACAAGCACAAACACCATGACGATATTCGACGGTTCAACCCAAAAGAGTGCCGCAGACAAAAATCCAGAGAGCACGATCAGAACCCGGTAGGTTTTCACTTTATCAAACCGACCCAGGACCGGCGCAGAGCCAATCGCACCCAATATGTTGGCCAGCATGCCAACCACCATGAACAGGGTGGCTATGTCCGGACGTGCCATCACGTTATTGACGTAATACATGGTGGAAGCCCCTTTCAGAACAACGCCGGTCAGCAGGAGTACATTCAGCACAAACAACACCCGCCACTGTGTGTTTTTCCACAGCACTTTCATATCTGCAAGCACCGACTGCTGCACTTCGTTTGCTTCAGGCAAACAGCGTTCTTTGGTATTGGAAAAGCTATAAAAGAACAAGCCAATCGCGCCGATTCCCATCACAGCCATAGCCCCCAGATAACCCAGTTGTTTGTCACCGCCGCCGATAACATCAACCAGAGGTAAAGCAACAAGGGCAACAATCAAACCACCAGCGGTACTCAATGCGAAGCGGTATGACTGCAAGGAAGTCCGTTCCCCTGAATCATTCGTCAGTGCATTCGCCATCGCACAGTAAGGGACGTTTATCGCCGTATACATCAGGGTCAGGAAAATATAAGACGCATACGCATAAATGATTTTCCCGGTTTCGCCGACATCCGGGGTATAGAATGTTGCCGTGCAGGCAATACCAAAAGGAACGGCGACCCAGGCCAGATAAGGTCTGTATCGTCCAAACCGGCTTTTGGTCCGGTCAGCAATGGACCCCATCACTGGGTCTGTCACGGCATCAATGACTCGAACCAGAAGGAACATGGTGCCCATGTGGGCAGGCGATAGCCCATAAATATCGGTATAAAAGTAAGCCAGGAATAGCATGACCGTCTGCCAGACAAAATTACAGCCGGTATCACCCAGGCCATAGGCAATTTTTTCCTTTGCCGTTAGTTTTATCATTTCCATATATTTCTCCAGAGGTACAGGTTATTTGTTTTTTTAATATCCTGTTTATTGTTATGAATTATCCTCTCAAATCAATTTATGCAAAATGACATCAGTTTTACGATATTTCACATGTGTGAAGCCAACAGTACTTTCTTCAATAACCATTCATTCCAAACATGAAAAATCAATCAGTTAAAAAATCACAAATATCAAACCCACGTAATTTAGATATTATTTCGAGAGCCAGAGCACATTAGTTAAATCCATGAAATTCACTATCAAATTTCATAATTGCTGAGCCGCTAAAAAAAGCAAAAGATGACTCTCGAATAGACCACCGACGTATATGGATGAAGACTATGACTGAATTTTTCAAAAACATCAGCAAGGTACAATTTGAAGGGACTGAATCAACGAACCCGCTTGCATTCCGTCATTACAACCCGGACGAAATGATCCTGGGCAAATCGATGAAAGAGCACCTGCGCTTTGCTGCATGCTACTGGCATAACTTCTGCTGGCCAGGTTCAGATGTATTCGGTGCCGGCACCTTTGATCGTCCCTGGCATCAGGCAGGTGACGCCATGGAAATGGCTAAAATGAAAGCTGACGCGGCATTTGAGTTTTTTTCTAAACTCAACGTCCCATATTACTGCTTCCACGATACGGATGTGGCACCCGAAGGCGATTCAATCAAAGCATATGCGAACAACTTTGCTGCCATGGTTGATGTACTGGAAGCAAAACAAGCAGAAACCGGCCTGAAACTGCTTTGGGGAACAGCGAATGCATTCTCAAACCCTCGCTATATGCATGGTGCAGGCACGAACCCAAACCCTGAAGTTTTTGCTTATGCAGCCACTCAGATTTTCAATGCCATGAACGCCACTCAACGCCTTGGCGGTGAAAACTATGTGCTTTGGGGCGGACGTGAAGGTTACGAAACACTGCTCAATACAGATCTGCGTCAGGAGCGTGAACAACTGGGCCGACTGATGCAGCTGGTGGTCGAGCATAAACATAAGATCGGATTTAAAGGCACCATTCTGATCGAGCCGAAGCCACAAGAACCCACCAAACACCAGTACGACTATGATACTGCGACTGTATATGGCTTTCTGAAGCAGTATGGCCTGGAAAATGAGATTAAAGTGAACATCGAGGCCAACCACGCGACGCTTGCCGGCCACAGCTTCCACCATGAAGTTGCCACTGCAACCTCGCTGGGTCTGTTTGGCTCGATTGATGCCAATCGCGGTGATGCACAACTGGGCTGGGATACCGACCAGTTCCCGAATAGTGTCGAAGAAAACACACTGGTGATGTACGAAATCCTGAAAGCTGGTGGCTTCACAACCGGTGGCTTCAACTTTGATGCCCGTGTCCGCCGTCCGTCAATTGATGGGGAAGACTTGTTCCACGGCCATATTGGCGGAATGGATACCATGGCACTCTCACTCAAGCGTGCGGCAGCCATGCTCCAAAATGATGTACTGGCAGGCCATGTGGCAAGTCGCTACGCGGGCTGGAATACCGAACTGGGACAAAAAATTCTTCAGGGAAATTTGTCTCTGGCATCTCTGGCAGACTATGCGCTCACCCAGAATATCCAGCCACAGCCGGTTTCCGGCAAGCAGGAGTATCTGGAAAACCTAGTGAACGGTTTTATCTATAAATAAATCACCCTTCCTTGTCATTGGCCGGGGCAAACCCCGGCCTTTTTTATGCATCCGGCTGACACCAGTTCTCAACAGTAAGTTGTGACTCAAATACTGGCACTGCCTCTGTACTGGCCTGCTTTTCTATTTCCAGCCCCCACCGTTCGTAGCTCGCTTACTTGATCTCCCTGAGCGTTCACCCGGATAACCAGCCTGCGAGAAGGGATACCCTCGCCATACATCACACTCTCCATGCATCACTCTCCATGTGATGTCAGGAGAAAGACCGCAGTCATCCAGTCAGCCAGTCAGCTTTCGGAATTCCAGTCACATCCGGCAAACACAGATGCAGCGTTACTGATGCAACCCGCCCCAATCATCGTTGGCAGGCTCACCAGATACCGAAACGCGGCACAGATCAAGTCACTCACCTAGGTGACGATGCAATGTCACGACGCAATACCACATGCGGCGAAAAACCTCCGGATACAAAAAAGCCCCCAATCCTGGACGGTCCAACGATTGGGGGCTGCTCTCTTTCAGGTTGTGTCTTCAGTCACACAGACCGAAGGTTACACGTATTGCGTTTTTCCTTTGGCATCAGAGGATACCCACAGACTTTCTAATTGTTCCAGGGATTTCCCTTTGGTTTCCGGAACCCAGCGATAAACGAAATACACGGTAAAGACCCCCATGACACCATAAAGCCAAAACGGAAACCCACCGTTATAGGACTGATATAACCAGCTGTTCTGGTCATTCATCATCGGGAACGTCTGAGAAACGACAAAATTCGCAAACCACTGGGCGAAGACCGCAATCGACAGTGCTTTTGAACGGACGCTATTGGGGAAAATTTCGGAAAGAAGAACCCAGGTCACCGGCCCTAGTGACAGAGCAAATGCTGCAATATAACCCAAAACAAATACCAGCAGATACCCACCAATCGCATTCAGATACGCTGCACTGCCAATCACCAGCATACACAGAGCCATGATACCCGCACCAAGCATCATCAAAGGGCGGCGACCAAAACGGTCCACGGTAAATATCGCAATCACAGTAAAAGTCAGGTTCACTACCCCAACCAGTATGGTCTGCAATAAGGCAAGATCAATGCTGGAATCACTGAACCCTTTCAGAATGGTTGGCGCATAATACAGAAATACATTAATCCCCGTCACCTGCTGCAACACACTCAGCATAATACCGATCACCAACACACCCAGCAGCCCTTTCGACACGATTCCGCCAGAAGATTTATCCTGCAGAGAATCGGTGATCTCCTGCCACTGATGCCCGATATCAGCCCCTGGGTTCACGGCTTTCAGCAATGTGCGGGCTTCCTGATGACGTCCTTGCATCGCCAGCCATCTCGGTGTTTCAGGTACAGTGAACAACAAGCATAGAAAAATACCCGCCGGAATCACTTCTGAGCCGAACATCAGTCGCCAGCCCATCGTATTTAGCCAGCTTTCAGAGCCCAGAAGCGCAATTCCGTAGTTGACGAAGTACACCACCAGCATGCCAAAAATAATGGCGAACTGATTACAGGACACCAGACTGCCTCGGCGATTTGCCGGAGACACTTCGGCGATATACATCGGCGACACCATGGAGGCTATCCCCACGCCGACACCGCCAATGATGCGGTAGAGAATAAAGACCCAGTAATTATCTGGCAGCGCCGACCCAACGGCAGAGATCAAAAACAATACGGCCGCAATAATCAAGGCACCTCGTCGGCCATAGCGAGTACTCATGACACCGGCAAAAATCGCCCCGATGACACATCCGATTAATGCAGAGGAAGCTGCGAAGCCTAACGCTGTCGCATCTAAGGAGAAGTAGCTTTGTAACGCTTCGGTTGCACCGGAAATCACTGCGGTATCATAACCAAATAATAATCCGCCCAGTGCCACCACCAATGTTAAATGAAGTACATTAGCAGGCTGTTTCATAATATGCTCCGTGTAGGTTTTATAATAAGGATGTTCCACAGTCATATTGTGAATACAGGGCAAGGATTCATATTACGATAAACGAAATACACGTTATGAATTTTTACTTATGTGAAGACTGTCATTCAGATACAGTCAAAATAAAAAAAGCAGGATCTTCACCCTGCTTTTTTCACTAAAAATAAATATATTTATTAAAATATCGACTGAAGTTTCAGATAAATATCCTGGTACATTTTACGTTTTTTCATATAGTAATTTTGCATCTCTGCCTGAGGGCAATGACGCTGCACTAATTCTGGCACCGGACAAATGGCTGAAAGCTCAGCACCTTCTGTCACACCGAGCTGGGCAAGTCGTGCAGCACCCAAAGCGGGGCCAACATCTCCACCGACACGATAAACCAGCGTATAACCCACAATATCGGCGAGCATTTGGCGCCAGAATTCACTCCTTGCGCCACCGCCAATCAGGTTGATTTCCTCAGGAATATCACCGGCACGATGTAATGCGTCAAATCCATCCGCAAAAGCAAATCCGACGCCCTCAAGCACTGCGCGACACAAATCAACCCCTTGCGTACTGTGGGTCATTCCGAAAAAGACCCCCTTCGCATTCGGATTATTATGAGGTGTTCTTTCACCAGACAAATAGGGGAGAAAAATCAACGTCGAGTCCGGACTTGCGTTGTTTTCCACATCTGTCAGCATGGCTGGCACTGAGTCATAACCCGTTAAATCAGCAACCCAGCTCAGACACGATGCAGCACTTAAAATCACCGACATCGTATGCCAGGTGGAAGGCAATGCATGGCAAAAACTATGGAGTGCCGATTCAGGGTTTGATCGAAAGCCATCACTTACTGAGAAATAGACGCCTGATGTGCCAAGTGACAACATGGCCTGTCCCGGTTGTGTGATACCCACACCAATGGCCCCTGCTGCGTTATCTCCGGCGCCGGCAACCACAGGTACACATGGCATCCCCCACATTTCTGCGATCTCAGGGGATAAAGTCCCGGTGATTTCATTGCCTTCATACAAAGATGGCATGTGTTTGCGGCTTAACCCGGTCGCAGCCAGCAGCGCATCGCTCCAATCTCGTTTAGCCACATCCAGCCACAGGGTCCCTGCCGAGTCAGACAAATCAGATGCAAAATCACCGGTCATGCGAAAACGCAGATAGTCCTTTGGCAACAACACTGTCGCAACACGATGAAAGTTGTCGGGCTCATGCTTCTTTAACCAAAGCAGCTTTGGCGCAGTAAAACCAGGCATCATGATATTGCCTGTAATATCGCGACTGGCTGGCACCAAAGCTTCCAATTCCTCACATTCCGCAAAACAACGGCCATCATTCCACAATATGGCCGGGCGAATAACCTCTCCATGGGTGTCCAGCAAGGTCGCACCGTGCATTTGTCCGGCAAGCCCAATCGCCAAGACCTGTGACAGATCAATTTGCTGACGCAGACCATCCATCACTTCACAAGTTGCTTGCCACCAATCTTCAGGATGTTGTTCAGACCACAGTGGCTCAGGCCGAGATACAGATAAAGGTACTGTCTGGCTAGCCAGTACTTTGCCTTTGCCATCCAGCACAATTGCTTTTACCCCTGATGTCCCTAAATCAATACCAATAAACATGGCTACCTCTTCTCCTGTATCTGTGCCGTCATCTGCAATAGAGACGTACAAGCATTGTTTTCTCTATGCTCCTTTCACTGCAGAAAGTTCTCAATTACGTTTTTTCACACTCAAACTAACGGATTTCTTCTGTGTGGTGCGAGTCACACAGTAGCTGATAAGCCGCTGCTACACTCCAGTTACGTTTTTTGACAGGACATTAAACGAAGTATCACCATGAATAAACGCTATAGGATCACCCTGTTATTCAATGCCAACAAGGTCTACGACAGACAGGTTATCGAAGGAATCGGTGAATATCTGCACGCCACTCAGTGTGACTGGGATATCTTCCTCGAAGAAGATTTCCGTGTGCATTTAGACAACATCAGAAACTGGGTAGGCGATGGGATTATCGCGGATCTCGACAACCCCGAAATTGAAGAAATTCTCAAAGAAATCAATATCCCCACAGTCGGCGTCGGCGGTTCTTACGAAAATGACCATGATTATCCGGACCTGCCTTATATCGCAACAGATAATGCCCAGCTGGTGAATATGGCGTTTCAGCACCTCAGGGACAAAGGGCTTGAGAACTTCGCTTTTTACGGATTACCACCCAGCCCGACTTCTCGCTGGGCAGAAGAGCGGGAAAAATCTTTTCAGCGGATTGTCAAAGAAGAGGGATACGAAGGGTTCATCTACCGTGGCAATGAAACATCACCACTGACCTGGCAATATGACATGAACCGGCTCGCTGACTGGCTGCAAAACTTGCCAACCCCGACAGGCATTATTGCCGTGACTGATTCACGGGCGCGGCATTTACTTCAGGTTTGTGATCATCTCAACCTGATGGTGCCGGATAAAATTGCTGTGATTGGCATCGATAATGAAGAACTTGCGCGCTATCTGACACGCGTTTCTCTCAGCTCTGTCGGGCAAGGCTGTAAAAAGATGGGATATCAGGCAGCCAAGATGCTCCATCACATTTTGCTCCGCAAAGAACAGCAGAGCACGGAAGAAACCCTGCCACAGCAGGTCATCCGCCACAGCAAAGTACTGATACCGCCAACCCAGGTTTATGAACGCCAAAGTACAGACTTTCAGGCACTGCGCGATCCTTATGTTATTCAGGCGATGCATTTCATTCGCCACAATGCAATCAAGGGGATCAAAGTCGATCAGGTGCTGAACTACGTGGGTGTTTCCCGTTCAAATCTGGAGACCCGGTTTAAAGAAGAGCGGGGCCACTCAATCCATCAGGAAATCCACAATTCGAAACTCAAACGCGCTTGTAATCTGCTGCGTACCACAGAGCTGCCAATCGCAGAAATAGCGTCTTTATGTGGTTACCCGTCCTTGCAGTACATGTACTCTGTGTTTAAAAAGAATTTCGATCTCACCCCAAAGGATTACCGCCGGGGGGCAGAGCAGGATACGGACATTGAATAGTTCGGCATGACTCACTCGCAAGGCCGACTGACGGCCTTGCTGCTCATCATTCCTGTTTCAGTGCCATCACCTGGTAAGCGGTCGTCTGACGGTAAGCTTTGCCCGGCCAGTAATAACACCCCTCCGCATTGAACATATTGACCTGATTTGGATAGCATTGTGCTTCCAGACAAAAGCCATCATGTTGACGATAACCCTGGTTACGGCCCTGCGGCTCTGCTAATGCGTTGCCGGTATAGAACTGCAATCCAGGCTGATCGGTCAGCATTCTGAGCCCCAGACCTGTCTCAACGCATTGCACCTCAGCAACCTGACGCAGACCAGAGCCATTTAAACACCAGCAATGATCAAATCCACCCACGGCCTCGACCTGAGCGTCATTTGCTGCCAACCGGGAAGCCAGGCGGGTTAAAGTCCGAAAATCCATCGGCGTATCTTCCACAAAGCATTTCCTTTGTGGAATGGACTGCTGATCAATTTCAAAATACATCTCTGCATCGATCCGGACTTGATGATCAGCGATCCCACGCACACCACCGTTGAGATTAAAGTAGGCATGATGCGTCAGATTGATGGGTGTCATCCGATCCGCTTCAGCCTCGTAGTCAATGATCAGCGTATTATCGTCTGTCAGCCTGTAGCTGACCTGAATATTAATATTTGCCGGATAACCCGCCTCGCCTGCGTTGACAGAAGTACTCAGCAAAATACGATTGCGTGACAAATGCTCCAGCTGCCATTGCTTGCTATGCAAACCCGCATGGGCACCATGAAGGTGATTCTCCCCCTCGTTTTGCTCAAGCTGAACCACCCTGCCCTCCATTTCAAACCGCCCATTTGCAATACGATTTGCCCATGGACCGACCACACCTCCGAGGTATGCTTTCCCCTGTAAATAATCCTCTGGCGCTTCATAGCCCAATACAAGATTCACAGGCACCTGATCTTTGCCTGTCACAACAAAGTGAACCAGGGTTGCCCCAAGATCTGAGATATCCACCCGGGTATGATGGCAATTGGTGAGTGTGTAGAGATGATAATCTCCCCAAGCAGTAACATTCCCATTCATCTGGTTACCTTCTGTTGTCCGTGGCCGTTTTTCTCCTATTTTTCATCCCAGAATGATTTGTCTCCATTACGTTATTTCTCATTCGCTTGACTTAATTTCACTGTCGCAAGCCTCATCACATCTGCAAGCCACATAATCCTGCCTCACACATTCTCTGAACCGATTGTTCCGAAATCATCCGATGACATGAGATCAATCTTTTGCTCACACATTGAAACATTTAGTTACATTGACACATAATACGTAATACTTACGATTTGAGGCTGGCTGAATGAATAACAATACGCTGGGTTTTGTGATGTCTGATGTCACCCGCCTGATGCGAAATCTGTTCAAAAAACGCCTGAAAGGTCAGGACCTG
Organism: Photobacterium sp. TLY01; assembly: GCF_021432065.1. Taxonomy (NCBI): domain Bacteria; kingdom Pseudomonadati; phylum Pseudomonadota; class Gammaproteobacteria; order Vibrionales; family Vibrionaceae; genus Photobacterium; species Photobacterium sp. TLY01. Next base: position 540,441 of record NZ_CP090365.1, on the reverse strand, counting down.
ACGCTGGTTCAGGCCAGGGCGTTGTTTTACATCGCGCGTTTTGAAGGGGTCCGGCAGGTGGAACTGGCAGACATGCTTGAGATCAAACCGATTTCACTGGTCAGACTGATTGACCTGCTGGTCGAGGCCGATCTGATAGAACGCCGTCCGGATCCCAAGGACAGACGCGCCTATCAGATTTATCTGTCTGCCACTGCCCAGCCCCATATTGATGAAATTTTGCGTGTGATCAAAAGCATTCAGGATGATGCGTTAGCAGGACTGTCTGAGGCAGAAATTGCCACGGTTACCTTTGCATTCGAAAAAATGCGCAGCAATTTATCAGCCTTTTAAATCAGCCGGTTATACAGAGAAGTTGGAGTACCTACCATGAGCAACATGTCCCAGGAACAAGCAGACGCCCCGCAACCCTCGCCACCAAAACGATCGATGAAACGCTTTGTGCTGCTCGTTGTGATCCCCGCTCTTGCCATCCTTGGTGGCGGTGTGATGTACCTCAAAGGCGGGCGTTTTGTGGAAACCGACAATGCCTATGTGAAAGCCGACAAAGTGCCGGTCAGTGCTGAAGTGTCCGGCCCGGTGCTGGAAGTTATGGTCAAAGAAAACCAGCCCGTGGAAGCCGGCCAGCCCCTTTTCCGGATCGATCCGGCCCAGTTTGATGTTGCCGTGGCCAAAGCTGAAGCGGAGCTGGCGCAGGTGCGCACAGATCTCGCAGCACTGAAAGCGAGCTATAAAGAGAAACAGGCAGAAATTGCCCTCGCTCGCACCAAACTGGCCTTTGCTCAGAAAGAGCTGAAACGTCAGAAAGATCTGGCGGTGAAAAAGTACGTCTCGACCGCCAATTTCGATCTGGCGCAGCAGGCCGCTGATCTGGCGAATCAGGAAATCAACGCGCTGGAACTGGATCTGAAACGCATCGCTGAAACCATGGGTGGCAGCGTAGCCACGCCACTTGAGTCGCACCCGAAATACATGACGGCACTGGCGGAGCTGAACCGCGCCAGGCTGGATCTGGCCCGCACCACGATCAAAGCCGCTGTCGACGGCATTGTGAGCCAGCCACCTAAACCGGGTCAGTATCTGAACCCAGGCGTGACCGTGATGTCGCTGGTCGCCAGCGCCTCGCCCTGGGTTGAAGCCAACTTCACGGAGACCGATCTGACCAATGTCCGGCCCGGACAGACCGTCAGCATCCATGTGGATACCTACCCGGATGCAGAATGGCACGGTGTCGTCGACAGCCTCAGCCCGGCAACCGGAGCAGAGTTTTCCGTGATTCCGGCCCAGAACGCCACCGGAAACTGGGTGAAAATCGCGCAGCGCGTACCGGTTCGCATCGCGATCACCGCCGACGCTGACAACCCGGCATTACGTGCCGGCCTGAGCACTGTGGTGGAAATTGATACCGAGCATCACCGCCAGTTCCTCGGACTGTCATTATGAATGAACACAGCCAGGCAGCGCCTGCAGAACCGGCCAACCGGGGTTTCATTACCATTGCGGTGATGCTGGCGACTATCATGCAGGCGCTGGACACCACCATTGCCAACGTCGCGCTGCCGCACATGCAAGGGGCGATGGGCGCGACACAGGATCAGATTTCCTGGGTGCTCACCTCTTACATCGTTGCCGCTGCGATTTGTATGCCGTTAACCGGCTTTCTCAGCGCGCAGTTTGGCCAAAAGCGTATTTTCCTGTGGGCCGTGGTGGGCTTTACCGTCAGTTCCATGCTGTGTGGCGCGGCGCAATCGCTGGAGCAGATCGTGCTGTTCCGCTTGCTGCAAGGGGTGTTCGGCGCCAGCCTGGTGCCGCTGTCGCAATCTGTGCTGCTCGATACTTATCCGACCGAGCAGCATGGCTCAGCGATGGCGATGTGGGGCGTTGGTGTCATGGTCGGCCCAATTCTGGGTCCGTCGCTGGGGGGCTGGTTAACCGAGTATTACAACTGGCGCTGGGTGTTTTACATCAACCTGCCGTTCGGCCTATTGGCCTGGTTCGGCATTGCTGCCTACGTGAAAGAAACTGCGATAGACACCTCCCGTAAGTTCGATTTATTCGGCTTCGCACTGCTCAGTCTGGCGATCGGCTCGCTGCAGATGATGCTGGATCGCGGTGAATCCCTCGGCTGGTTTGACAGCCCGGAAGTGGTGATTGAGGCCATTCTTGCCGCAGGCTGCTTTTATCTGTTTATCGCGCACATGTTTACCCACAAAGCGCCCTTTATTGAGCCGGGTTTATTCAGCGACAGTAATTTCCGGATCGGCCTGCTGTTTATCTTCATTATCGGGATCATCCTGCTGGCAACCATGGCGCTGTTACCGCCTTTCATGCAGAGTTTGCTGGGGTATCCGGTGCTGGATGTCGGCTACCTGCTGGCCCCGCGCGGCGTAGGCACGATGATGGCGATGATCACAGTCGGCAAACTGGCGGGGAAAGTCGATCCCAGGTACAAAATCTTTCTCGGCCTGATGCTCACATCCTTCTCGTTATGGGAAACCACGCTGTTTGATCTCAATATCAGCGGGTGGGATATCGTCCGGACCGGGGTGATTCAGGGGCTGGGACTGGGCTTTATCTTTGTGCCTCTGTCGACCATCACTTTTGCCACGCTGGCACCGAAGTACCGCGGCGAAGGTACGGCGTTGTTCAGCCTGATGCGAAACATCGGCAGCAGTATCGGCATTTCTGTTGTGATCACTTACCTGTCGCAGCAGACACAGGCCAACCATGCCGCGTTTGCCGATTACATCACGCCGTTCAACTTTGCCCTGAATCAGGCCATTGATGCGGGTGTGTACAACCTGTCGACCCCGCAAGGACTGGTGGCGATGAATGCCGAAGTCACCAAACAGGCCGCCCTGCTGGCTTACCTGCAGGATTTCCGCCTGATGATGTGGGTGACGCTCGCAGCTGTGCCGCTGGTCTTTCTGCTGCGCACCCCGAAAAAGCGGCCGCTGACGGCAAACACAAAAACGGAAACCGTCATGGAATGACAGCCCGTCCCAGCAGAAAACAGGCCCCGCCAGTCATTCAGCTGGCGGGGCCTGTTTCAGAGAAGTGGCTGTGCTCAGTTGTCGTAACGCCAGCGCGGCGGAAATGCCTGATTCATGACCAGTGAGTCATCCACCAGCTCAAACTGAAGTTTGGCTTCATTTTTAGCGACGTTCTCGACGATCAGACAAGCCTGAAACACAGACCAGTTAAAATCGACCGTCACAGTGACCTTTGTGCTCTTAATCACAATGTCTTTGATCGTCATCGAATCTGGCACAATCGTCATATGCGGATCGTCTGTCCAGGCCAGTTCATAAAACAGCGGCTGGAACTGTTGTTCTGCCGCCTTTACCGCCGCGTGGATCTGCGCCTCACGATCCGGCAACTCAGGATTGAGTGCCAGAACCAGCGACAGAGCTTGCTCACTCATGGTTTATCCTCATTTCTATACTGATAAATAGCATACCAGATACCAGCCCACCATTTTATCGCCCGCATGCACTTTCCCAATCTCAGTGACTACACTCAAGTCATCGGTTCTGTCGATTTACAGGGACTTCTATGGATAGCAAAGAAAAAGAGGCGGGCATTTTGCAGGCACTGGCCGAGCGACTGGAATCTCAGCGCTTACCCCGAGCATTAGCGATGAAAAAGCGGGTCGATGATGGCGACACCCTCAATGAGCTGGATATTCAGTTTCTTAAAGAAGTGTTAGACGATGCTCAGCGCCTGATGCCAATTGTAGAGCGCCACCCTGAATGGCAAAACCTGGCCGCGAGCCTGATCAATCTGTATCAGGAGATCACCACTAAAGCCCTTGAGAATGAAACGCATCAGAAAGGCAAGCCTTAGCCTTGGGTGAATACTTGGGTGAATAGCCTTGAGTGAATTGTGTTAGGTGAATCGTGCTGGATCAATTTCAGCAACGCCGTTCTGTGTCTCTGGCCGTCGAGCACAAGCTGCAAAGAAAAAGCCCCCACCGAAGTGAGGGCTTACTGAACCTATCAGCCAATCATACGTTCGCAGCTTTGGTCATGCTCGTTGAGCAACACAGTCTGCGCCCGTTTGAAGAAGTTAAAATCGGTCGCGGTCGCGCTGGTGTACGCACCCATCATGCGGCCGATGATCAAATCGCCGTTGTCCAGCTTCGGCAGCATGATGTTTTCAGCAATCACATCAATACTGTCGCAGGTCGGGCCGGCCAGCACGCTCGGCGCGTACTCGCCTTCCTGTTTCAGTGTCACCAGCGGGTACTGGGCATCGTCAAACATCAACCCACTGAACGAGCCGTAAATGCCGTCATCCAGGTAGTACCACATCTGACCGTCACGCTCCGCCTGCCCCATCACAGACGCCACACTGGTCACCGACTGCGCCACAATAAAGCGGCCCGGCTCTGCCAGCACCTGAACGGTTTCAGGCAGTTCATTCAGCGCCTCGTTAATCGGCACACAGAACTGGTCAATCGGCATCACCTGCTGCGAATAGGAAACCGGGAAACCGCCGCCAATGTCCAGCGTACTCAGTGCCGGTAAACCACGTGCCACCACTTGTTCCATCACCTCTTTGCAGGTGCGAATTGCATCGACGTATTTCTGCGGGTGCATGGTTTGTGAACCCACATGGAACGACAGGCCTTTAATGCGGATATTCCAGGCTTGCGCCGTTTCGATGATCGTCAGTGCCTGCTCCGGTGAACAGCCAAACTTCTTCGACAAATCAGCAAAGGCTTCTGCATTGCGGAAGCTCAGACGCACCAGTAGTTCGACCTCGTTGTGATAGGCTTTGAACTTCGCCAGCTCATTGAGGTTATCCACCACAAACACATTGCAGCCGTACGCCAGCGCGTCGCGGATATCGGCATCACGCTTAATCGGGTGAGTGTGAATAGTACGCTCGGCAGGGACGCCTTCCTGCGCCACCAGATCCACTTCACCACTGGTCGCCAGATCAAAACTGGCCCCTTCTTCGAGCAAGGTTCTCACCACAGCCGGGTGCGGCAGCGGCTTGAGCGCGAAGTGAAGGGTCACATTAGGCAGTGCATTATTGAGCGCACGGTACTGCTGGCGGATCACATCACAATCCAGCAGTAATAACGGCGCACCGAACTGGGCTACTGAAGATTCAATTAACTGAACCTCGTCAGCCGCCAGTGTCTGAGCAGAGAAAGAATGAAAATCGAGTACAGAATGAGCATGAGCCATCGCAGGCCTCCAACAATCGATAGCACTTTTCATCCGCAATGATGAAAAGTGGAGCGTCAAAAAAAGCGCACAAGCGCAGTCAAAGTCACTCTTGGATAGTTGCTCTATCGCCTTGCCACAATATCAGCTGTGATGTACTCGGATTGGCTATCATCAAGAAGCGGCGCGATAGTAAAGTCATCATGTTTTCCACGCAATAAAAAATTGGGTACACAACACAAAAAATTTTTGTGGTGACGATAGCATTTTATTATGGTGCGTGGGGGTGGCTTTTAGTTGTATGCCACGCCTGGATTCAGCGCTCCACTCAGCATTTTCTTGTGCGCGGCAGGTACGCTTTTCAGGCCAGTTGTAGGGGCTCCCGGCGCCGACAACCTGAAAATTCATCCATAAATTTTTCCCCTGGTGTGGGGATTGCTTAGGCTGATGTAAATGGTAACGCAGGAATATGTAGTGGTATGTCGCGCGTATCCTCTGAGTACACCTCAGCATTTTCTTGTGCGCGCCAGGTACTCTTTTTAGGCAAAAAGAGTACCCAGAAATGCCTTTTGGTTCTCTGGTGTTGTCCGGGCCGGTTGTAGGCGCTCCCGGCGCCGACAACCTAAAAATTCATCCATGAATTTTTCCCTGGTGTGGGGATTGCTTGGGCTGAAGTAAACGCGGTACTTCGGAACCGTACTGCATCAGGCATGTGCTTACTCTGCGGGATCTTTATCCAAAGCGTTTATCCCCTGTGTTCTCATCTGGTAACGCAGGGATTTGTAGTGGTATGTCGCACGTAACCTCAGAGCACACCACAGCATTTTCTGATGCGCGCCAGATACTCATTTTAGGCCAAAAGCGTACCCAGAAAATGCCTTGGGTTCTCTGGTGCTGTCCGGGCCGGTTGTAGGCGCTCCCGGCGCCGACAACCTGAAAATTCATCCATGAATTTTTCTCTGGTGTGGGGATTGCTTGGGCTGATGTAAACGCGGTACTTCGGAACCGTTTAGCATCAGGCATGTGCTTACTCAGCGAGATCTTTATCCAATGCAACACAAACAAGCTGACAGATTTTGACGTTATCCTCTTGGGTATACCCGCCATAATGGTCTAAATGTGGACTAAATTTAGCTTTATGCTAGTCTTCAGGTGTGTTTACATCTGAGAAACCATACGCAAAGCAGGAGAGAACCATGAAAGTGGAAACCATCAGCTATCTCAAAAAGCACGCAGCGAATCTGCCGCTTGATGAACCAATGACGATCACACAGAACGGGAAACCAGCCTATGTGATTGAGTCCTATGAAGAGCGGAAGAAACGTGATGAAGCGGTCGCCTTAATGAAGCTTCTGTCATTCTCGGTTGATGACGCGAGCAATGGCCGTGTGATGTCCAGTTCGGACTTCAAACAAAGACTGGCTAAACGTCGTGCTAATTCAGAGAAAAGTGATAATGATCAAGCCAGTACAGATTAATTATACCGACACTTTCGCAAACACCTTTGACGATGTCACCGACCACTTGGCACCGCATACCAGTGAATCGCAGGTATTGAAACGGCTAGAGAAAACGATAGATAAATTCGAAAATTTAGTAGGCTCAACACCTTACGCGGCCCCAATTTCACAGACCTTACTGGATCTTGGAATAACCCTATTCAGGGAATACAACAATGACGGTTTTCGTTTACTTTACCGCGTCATTGAGACGCCGGAGAACACCATCATTTTCGGTGACGTCTTCCTGACTCAGAAACAGAATATTGAGCAGGCTTTAATCAACTATTGCCTATTGCATAAATAATTTTCCGATGGAGCCGTGAAGCGCCACTTACTTTGACAGCACCAGCCGAACTCCCATTAAGTTGTTCTCTCAGCACTAAACTTGTTCAACACCTCAAATACGGCTTGTCTGGCCCCAGATTTTTTTGCAGTAACGTACAACCGGAAAGTGTGTAGCCTGCATGTACCTTTTCTGAAGAGCCAAAACCGCTCTTCACACTTTGATAGCGTAGAAGTATATATATCGTGGTATGTCGCGCTTCAAGTTCAGAGCACACTCAGCATTTTTTTGTGCGCGCCAGGTACTCTTTTTAGGCCAAAAGAGTACCCAGAAACGCCTTTGGTTCTCTGGTGTTGTCCGGGCCGGTTGTAGGCGCTCCCGGCGCCGACAACCTGAAAATTCATCCATGAATTTTTCCCTGGGGAGTGCAATGTTTGGGTTTGAAACTCGTTATTGCCCCAAAGTGTGTTTCGACAATTTTTCAAAAGGTTTTAAAAATCGAATTTCACCTTATAAAAACTAATCTTTAATGTGTCCCTCATTTACCTGAGGGGTATAAGCCTCACCTACTTCCTAATCATCAATCACTCGCTCTCAAATGCGATAGAGGTCAAGCTTTCATTTATGCACTTCGTGATACATTGTAGCTATATAAACTAGATAGTAATGGCGTTTTGTATGTCGAGAAGCTTTGACAGGTTTGCCCCAAAGCGAGTAATCCATATTTTCCACTCGGGTACAGAGAGGACTCCATTTATTACTGAATTAACATATCAATATATCAGGATAGTGTATGTACTTATCGAGTATAACGGTCGAAAACTTTAGAGGCTTTGAGTCAACTTATGTCACTTTAAACAAAGGATTAAATCTTTTAGTTGGTGAAAACGATGCTGGTAAAACGAGCCTAATCGATGCTGTTAGATTAGTTTTAGATACTAACTCAGCTGAGTGGGTGAGGATTAAGTATTCCGATTTCAGAACGGGATCAACAAAGCTAAAAATAAGTTTGAAGTTTTGTGGACTGAGTGCACTAGATGGTGGTGCATTTGCCGAATATCTAACGTTTGAACAAAACGAAGGTGGTGACGTTCAAACTGTATTGTATATAACATTGACTGCTACCATAAATGAAATCCTAACGAATAATTCTCAAGGTATACGCACTGAAATTCGTGCAGGATCTGATGATGAGGGACCACTTTTAGATCGTGATACGCGATTATATCTTTCTACTACTTATCTTAAACCATTAAGGGATGCTCAGAATGAACTTTCTGCTGGAAGAATGTCTCGGCTGTCACAACTACTAGGTAGTAAGAGCAGTATTGGCGGTAACGAGCAGGATATAGAGCGCCTGATTACGCTCATTATACAGGCCAACCAATCAATCAAAGCTGATACTTCGATTTCCACTGCGCAAGGCAGTATCGAAAGGCTCTTAAAGCAAATCACTTTCAAAGACACGCCTTTTGCCCCTGTGATTGATATGCTTGGTAGTAAGAATATTGTCGAAATGAGTGCAGCGGAAAAGAATTCAGCTTTCAAAGCAATTGTTGAGCGGCTTACTCTTGGATTGAATGATACAGGTTTGTCCCATGGACTTGGGTATAGCAACTTATTATTCATGGCTGCCGAGCTGATGTTGTTAGCCCAAGCAGGTGAAGGCTTTCCACTTTTGTTAATTGAAGAGCCTGAAGCACACCTTCATCCTCAGTTACAAATGAAGTTCATCCAGTATCTTGTTGAGGAGCAAGCGGATTTGCAATGCATACTGTCCACACATAGTCCGAACCTGGCTTCTAAAGTTTCACTTGAAAATATCATCCTGATGAATAAAGGGCAGTCTTTTCCATTAAGACGTGGAGCCACGTTATTGGATGGTGATGATTACCCATTCCTAGAAAAGTTTCTTGATGTTAGTAAAGCAAATATGTTTTTCGCTAAAAGCGTTCTATTAGTTGAAGGCGATGGTGAAAACATTCTATTGCCAACTATTGCCAAATTATTAGGTCGCCCTCTTGAAGATTATGGCGTGTCGATAGTGAATGTTGGCAACCTAGCTTATAAACGGTATGCCAAGATCTATCGCAAGAAGGTGGTTGATGATCAGCCATTCCCTATGAAAGTAGCTTGTGTAACAGATCTTGACATTTGGCCAGACAAAGCAGAAAAGAAGCCAGATAGTGATATAGGATTTAAAGTTAGAATACAACCTGACCCAGGTAATAACAAGAAGGGGAATTTGAATCGATGGGTTAGCTACTACGATGATAAACAGCATGAACTGGTAGCACGAAAAGCTAACAAGTGTGAGCAGGATGGAGAAAATGTAAAAACATTTATCTCGGAGGAGTGGACTTTCGAATATTGCTTAGCGAAATCAGGTTTAGCCAAAGAACTATATCACTCGGTAAAGGGAAGTGAAGTCGGTTTTGAAGGCCTTAGTGATGATCCTGAAGAAAAAGCTATTCAAATATATGGCATGATTGAAAAAATGTCGTCTGGTAAAACTACGGCTACATACAAGCTCGCTGAAATATTAAACGATGCCTATCAAAGAGATTCAACTGGCCTTAAAAACAAACTACCAGCGTATATCGTTAGCGCCATTGAATATGTAACAGAACCGATTATTATAGAGGAGCAAGCTGCTCAGGAGCTAGAAGTAGAGGGTGCAGAATGATACCTTCTATAACAGATATACATATCGAGGAGCTTCAAGCTAAGACGGGACTGTTTTTTGATCAAGAACGTCGAAAAGCCATAAAAGAGTTTAACGATATTCAAGCTTGTCCCGGTAGCGGTAAAACAACACTTATTGCTGCGAAATTAATACTGCTTGCAAAGAGTTGGAAAAAAAATACTAGTGGTATATGTGTGCTTAGCCACACCAATGTAGCTAAAAATGAAATTATTAGTCGATTGGAGAGTGATGACTATGGCCGTAAACTTCTATCTTACCCTCACTTCATAGGTACGATTCAAGAGTTTGTTAACCGATTCCTAGCTTTACCTTTCTGTAGGTCAAAGAGTATAGAAATTAAACGTATTGATGACGAATTTTGCTTCAATTATATCGACAGTAAGCTTTCTTGGAAGGCAAGAAAGTACTTGGATGGAAAGCCAAAGGCTAGTATATCTAACTTGCAAGTTAGATATGTTAACGGTGAGTTTAAAATAATCGTTCCAGGCTTCAAAAAGATTTCTACGTCGGATAGCTATAAAAATTTGTGTTCAATAAAAAAAGCGATGATTAAAGATGGTGTATTCTTTTATCGAGAGATGTTTGAATATGCAAAGGCATATTTGGATATTAACCCAAATGTAATAAGATATATTCGGTCAAGGTTTCCGTTGGCGCTTGTAGATGAGATGCAAGATACATCCTTCGTACAAGATGAAATAATTAACAAGATATTTTCTTATAAAGGCGGTGCATTTCAACGATTAGGTGATTCTGATCAGGCAATATTTTCAGGTGGCGAGGAAGAAAGTAGCAATAGCTATAATGATTTACAGTTACAGATTATAAATACGAGCCATAGATTTAACCCAAGCGTCGCAGTCCTCGCTAGTAGACTGAGCACCAATAAGGTGAAACTGAGTTCTACTCATTTAGTTAACAACGCTCAGCCACATACTATCTACATTGTTGATGAACAGAACAGGCCGAGAGTGCTTTCAGCCTTTGCACAATTGTGTGGGAATAACCTTCCGTTAGATGAAAAACATCCTATTAAAGCCGTTGGGGGAATAGGTAAGACGAAGCCAGAAGGTCTTACGATTAAACACTACTTTTCAAAATTTGATAAAAATAACTCTAGTGAAAATTTCAAACCAGACAGAATGATAGAATACTTCAGGGAGGCTCAGAAGATCACCACGTGTAATTCAGATGGTTACAAAATAGTTTTGGATGGTATTCGTAGATTATTCCCTACTGCAGGTTTAGAATATATACCTGTATCTCAGTTGAAGGCCATGATCAAGGACAGCCCTAAGCGTAATGAAATTAATCAAAAAATAATTGGCATTCAAAATTCAGACCTTAGCGATAGTCAAGGTTGGGAGCATAATATTAAGGAGTTATTGACGGTTCTTGACTTGTTGGATAAATATTCTTTGCTTACCGATTTCATTTCATATGTTGCACCAATTGCTATAGCGGATGATGAATTTGTGCCAGCAAATATGTATGTTGAAAGAGTAAATGGTCGTAACATCGGTATAGTGGTTGATACGATCCACGCTGTTAAAGGTGAAACGCATTCAGCGACCTTATTGCTAGAAACAAAATTCCATGAGTATGACGTACATCAGATGTTGGATTATATTATTGGTGTTAAGAGTAAAAAGCCTACGGGTGTTCGAAAGCCTAAATTCATGAAGCAAATGTATGTCGCAATGACAAGGCCAAAGCATCTAATTGGTATTGCAATTGATAAATCTAGATTTCCAGAGGCTAAGCGAGAGGTAGCTATTAAGAATGGTTGGAATATTGTAGATTTAACAGTCGGCAATTGATATTCACCCAATTATACTGGCCAAAAAATGGACACGCATAGCTAGAAACATCGCTTTGTCTATTTCGCCATCTCAAATTTTACTTATCCGAAATAGGCGCTTCTGGTGGCAGCTCCTAACTCGAAAATGTCCAGAGACGTGCCAGTCGAATCATCGCTAGCACGTTTATGCCCCCATTATGTATTTCGAACAGGTGTCATGTACATATAAGAGTCCGACTGTACTCAAATTTTAGCCATGAAACGAAGTGGCTATTCAATTGGAAATCACCAAACATCGATCGTAACAGAAAACCCCGTCAGTAGAGGAACCAGTTAGTGGCATAAACTACTAAAATCACCAGGGCGACTAAAAAGGCTAGTATCATTGCCATCTTCTTCATGTAGCTTGACCGATCAAATACAACGCCTTCTTCTTCCCTCACCCTTGCCTCTTCATCAAAATGCCACTTAATAGCGAAGTAGCCTCCAATACCTAATACAATAAGCTTAAAAGCTCCGGCAAAGTACGGAAAGAAGTTACCCCAACTGCCGCTCATTTCTATCTCCATCAAATTAAATATCGAATTTACGGTAGCATAGCCAAAGGTTCATGTTTATTGTTTTTTATCGTTAAACATAGACATTTTCATTGTTGTGTATAGCGCTAGAAGGGCTGGTTGGCATTCAAAAATGCGTAAATCCAGCTCGGCATCGTCCATTGGGAGAAAGCGCAGTCAAATATGTACCTGAAAGTAAGGGATCTTCTCCTTCTACTGATGGTTTAGTTCTTGGTTGTTTGCTAAATCAGCAAAAACACTGTCACATTTCTGTCCAAAACGTGTTTCGAAACCCAAGCTCGACATACCTTGATGCCTCACCTAAAGCATCAGCCACAACACCCAAAAATCACAAGAAACTCACTCCCCCAGGGGAAAATTCAGGACGAATTTTCAGGTTGTCGGCGCCGGGAGCGCCTACAACCGACCCGGACAACACCAACGAACAAGTCGGCATTTCTGGGCACTCTTTGGGCCAACAAAGCGTGTCTGGCGCGCATCACACAAAGCTAAAGGGAACACCGAACTCAAGCGCGACATACCTTCTATCTCTCGGTAACCTCAGGCTCCAATTCCACCTGACACAACGCCCGCAAATACCCTAACCGCGAAGCGCTCTGCTTCAGGCCACCGGGGCGGTAGTGCTGGAGCCACAAATCGGCGTAGGCCTCTTCGACCGGGGCGAGTTTGTCCAGAATGCGGGCTTTGTCTTGCGGCGGTAAAGCGGTGAGATCACGGTGCCCGGCGTTGGCGTAGCTCAGTGCGATTTGGCTGGCCAGCAGCATGCAATCGACTGTCCAGAACAGCTCGGCTTGCAGTGCGGAAGTGGGCAGCCCAGCGATGTCGGCTTTCAGGCCGGATAAGTCATCGATGGCAGCGGCAATCTGCTCAGCGCCGGCGATCTCAGCGCGGCGGATATGGCGGCCTGAGCGCTGGTCAAACACGAACGGGCCGTAAAAAGCGCAGTTCGGGGTGGTCACGCCGCTGGTGAGATAGGCATCCTGCAGGCGATCAATCAAAGGCATGGCCTGCGCGTATTCTTCTCCGAAGTGAGCACTGATGAACCCACTGGTGTTTATCTTTTGGTGGCGCTGCGGATCCCAGGCCATGGCGGCACCGAACACGTAGCCGGGCAAGGTGGTAAAATATTGCTGCGCGTGACCCATATCGCCCCATTCGGAAATCTGATAACCGCAGGCGCCATATTTCAGGGCCGATTCAGCGGCCCGCCGCATGTGCACTCTGGCAGCCTGCCCCCGGCCTGCCACAGAGGCAAAGGTGTTGGTCGAGACCACCACCTGAAACGGATAGCCAAATTCAGCCAGTTGCCTGTGCTCGTCATCATAGGGGTGATCTTCTTCATAGCCCCAGTTCAGCAATTCCAGATCGTCCGGCAGATGCGGCAAAATGTCCGGATACTGAAACAGCATGTCACTGAAAATCTGGCACGATTTTCCCCGCGCATGGGCAAGACCCAGTACTATCTTGAGGTAATTGAGATACACCTGCCCTTTGCCCTGCTGTTCGCAGGCCTGCTGGCTGGCGCCTGCACCGAGATCCATCGTCTCATCAAAATTCAGATTCAGGGTATCGGACGTGAAGTTCGGCAACAGGGTATCGAGCAAGTTGGCAACAAAATCCGTGACGGCGTCACTTAATGGATTCAGGCCAAAAGATTCCGGCCGGAAGTCGCCCCGATGATCATAAAAACCGCTCGTCTGCTCGGCGAGGTGTTGGTAGTGCGGATGACAGAGCCATTTTTCCATATGCCCGAAGGTCGCCTGATTGGGAATCAACTCAATGCCCCGCGCTTTGCAGTAGCGATCCAGCGTCCGGATTTCTTCGGCTGTCATCGGTGAATAGTCCTGCCAGACAACCGGGTGCTGCGGATAGGCGAACGTATGTTCTGTGTACAGCTGTAACTGATTGATCCGCAAGGCTGACCAGAAATCCACCAGCTGAAACAAGGTCGACATGGTCGGCACTTTATCGCGGCTGATATCAAGAATGATCCCGCGTTTGGCAAACGCCGGCTGATCGCCAATCGTCAGTGACGGCACCTGGCCATGGCAGAGTTTGATGATCTGAGCCAGACACTGGTGCGCATACAAACGGCCGGGCTCGTCTGCCATGCTGATTTCAATGCCGCTGGCGGATATCCGGATCCCAAAGCCCTGCCCGGGCAAATTGTCATCTTGCCGGTAACTCACGCTCGGCGAGGCAATCACCTGCGCCAGTTTTACAGGGATCAAAGGCAGCAAGGCGCTGTAGTTGGCTGGCGCGGCAGTGCGATCCAATTCAAGGGTTGCTGGCTGCGGAAAGAGCAGGCTGAAATCCGGGGTCATGTTACGTCCTTACTGTGAAATAGTCTGATCATCTAAGACGTCGAACAGCACCAGATCTGCCGAGGTGATTTTACTCCACGCCAGCGCAGCAGCACCCGCGGACACCGCTTGTGTGCCCAGTGTTGAGATCTCTGTGACCGGTTGCCAGGTCTGATGGCCTTGAAATGCCGCAAGATTGGCGTGAATCAGGCGTTCAATGTCCCTGACATAAGGTTCCACTTCGCCACCAAAGACGATCTGGTGCACATTGAGCAGCCGGCCGAGAGTCGCTAACTTATCAACAAACTGCGCCAGAATGTCGGCTTCGCTCACCGGGCTCTGGTGCGGCCCTGGCTCGACATCAAACTGGCCGGACAGACAATCATCACCGTAGAACAGCTGGCCGTTCAGGACGAACCCCAGCCCGATACCCAGATGCCGGCTGTCGTCATGACGATGGTGTGAGGTGAACAACACGTACAGCAGGTTATCGCTGCCTTGTGGCCGCGACAGCATCACCTGTCCCCAGGCCGCGCAGTTGGCATCGTTATCGCAGTACACCGGGTAGCCCAGTTGTGCCGAGAGCTGCGCTGCCAGTGCGACTGGCTCTGAGATCTCAAAGGCACTGGACACAGAAACGACGCCGGTATCCGGCCTGACCAGACCCGGCATCCCCAGGCCGATTGCCAGCACCTTGCCCCAGCGGTTTTCGACCTCGCGAAGCACAGGTGCCAGCACATCCCCGAGTTGCTCAAGAGGCTGCGTACCGGGGTGGTAGCTGACTATCTTGCGGTACAGGATCTGACAGGCCAGATCGAGCACCGACAGGTTGATCTGGCTGTCGGTTAATTCAATACCCACCAGAACGCCGAGTTGCTTATTCAGCTGCAAAGACACCTTCGGCCGTCCGCTCTGTGGCGTGCCGTTCCGGTTGGACACTTCTGTAATCAGTTGCTTCTCTGCCAGCGAACTGACGATTTTGGTAATGGTCGACTTATCCAGCCCCAGCCGGTCTGCAATATCAATACGCGAAATGTTTTGGCATCGCCACAGCACGTCAAGGACGCGAGAGGTGTTCACCTGTTTGATGTTTGGTGCTTTTCTAATCATTTAGTTTCCATTAGAAACTTAATCTCTTGGATTTATTGTTAATCAATCCCTCTTCTGAATTCAAGGCTTAATTTCCCTTATTTCTGACTCTGTTAACCTGACCATGCATTCTCAGCATCAGCCTAAAATTGTTATTTGCTTGTTAACATAATTGTGATTTTGATCCTTGCATCCGTGGCTAATTTCTCTACATTTTTACTTAGTTTCCAATCGAAACTAAATAGCATAAGGAAGGCGATATGAAACGTAAGTCTGGAATTACCGCTGTCTCTGCCCTGCTGGGCTTGTTGGTGGCCACCCCCATCTCTGCATTTGCGGAAGAAACACTCACGCTCTGGACCTGGCGCAAACAGGAACGTCCGCTGTGGGAGGCGGTCTCGAAAGCCATGGATGATGTCAACATCAAAGTGGAAGTGTTCAAGGGCGTCGATTACAACTCCCGTTTACGTCTGGGCTTGCAGAGTGACAACGGGCCAGACCTGTTTCAGGGACGTCCCGGCGCTTCATTTATCGATCAGTACGCCAGCGCCGGGGTGATCACACCGCTGCCTGCCACGGTTGATCTCAGTGGGATATCACCGGCCACTCTGGTCGCCGCCACCGGCTCTGACGGCAAAGTGTATGGCGTGCCCTTCGCCGTCCAGACGGTTCAGATCATCTACAACAAATCCATTTTCGAAAAACTGAACCTCAGCGAACCGCAAACCCCAGAGCAGTTCCTGGCTGTGATGAAAACCCTGAAAGAGAACCGGGTGATCCCGCTGGAAGTTCCGGGCCGCGCCGGCTGGGCACTGGCCATGATGAGCGCCGGACTGGAAGCCGGGCTGTCCGGTGAAAACATGAAGCAAATTGCCAGCCGTCAATCGCCCTTCACTGCCGAAGCTTACCAGCAGGTTGCGGATACGTTTGCCAGTTGGAAGCCCTATATCAACCCATCAGCGGCGGCCCAGGACTATAACGGAATGCGGGCCAATGTGGCGCTGGGAGATTCAGCCATGATCATTGATGGTTTATGGTCCACCTCGCCGCTCTCGACCATCGCGCAAACCGATCCCAGTGTCGAGCTCGGCCTGATGCCCATTCCGGGACACGGCGGCAAGGTGTATGCCTTTGCCGACGGCGCCTATCTGGTCAATGCCAACAGCGCCAAACGCGAAGCCGCTGACAAACTGCTGGCCTTTACAGCGACCAAAGCATTCGCTCAGTTATTTGCCGATCATGTCGGCGAGCTGTCGACCTATGCCGAGGGCATCCGCTATCAGGGGAAATATCAGGCCGAAGCCGCCAGCTTCGTATCGCAGCATGCTCAACCCTACCTGACCTGGAAAGGGCCTTTTAACGTGCAGTATGAGGAAATTGTCGGTCCGGCTTACCAGAAATTTCTGGCAGGCAAAGTCGATGCAAAGGGTCTGACGCAGGAAATCGAAAACGGTTTTCAAGCAAAGAATCTGTAACCCTTTTCTGCTGGCCTGTGTTTGCAGGCCACTTCCCCGAACGGAGTCGTTATGCCACACGCCCCTAGCCCTGATGACTATTCAGACGATCTGTCTGCTGAGCTGCTGCGCAGCGATGTGAAGAAAACACAAGGATTAAGTTTCCGGCAAAAAGAGAAACTCCAGTACGCCCTGCTGCTGATCCCCGGCTGCCTGTTATACGGGATCTTCAACCTGCTCCCTTTAATCGGCACCCTGGTATTGTCCTTCTTCGACTGGCCGGGAATCGGACCGGCAACCTTTGTCGGCTTCGATAACTTCACTAAGTTACTCACCGATGCGTACATGAGCGGCCAGCTCTGGAATGCCTTTCAGCAGACCTTTGTATTTTTTGCCATTTGTATCAGTATTTTTCTGGGATTAGGCACCACCTTCGCGCTGTTACTGAGCTGGAATACTGCCGGTAAATCAGCGTATAAGCTGCTGTTTTTCATGCCCTATCCGCTGGCTGCGGTGGCCGTTGCTTTTCTCGGCCAATTAATCGTTGATGTGCGCGGCCCGATCAATCAGCTGATGATGCACTGGGATCTGATCAGCGCGCCGCTGATGTTTCTGGGTGAAGCCGATACCGCGCTGCCGACCATTGCCCTGTTTCAGTCCTGGCAGAAGCTTGGCTTCTCCATCATGTTGATTCTGTCTGCCATTCTGGGTGTACGGGCCGACCTGCTCGAAGCGGCGGTTCTGGACGGGGCCAGTCGCTGGCAATGTATCCGCCATGTGGTCTTTCCTGTACTGGCGCCCGCCTTCGTGTTGATCACCATTCTGACCCTGGTGGATGTCTTCAATAATGCCGAGTACGTGCTGATTCTGATGGGCCCGGATGCCGGTCCTTATTATTCCACCGATATATTAGGCACCTTTCAGTACCGCACCGCATTTGGTACCAGCGGCGGCTCCGGCACTGCCGATCTGGGCATGGCTGCTGCGATTGGCATGGTGATCTCCGTGCTGATTTTACCGGCCACCATTTACCTGGCACTTCGCAATATGCGCAACCGATAGGACGAGTTATGGAAAGGATTTTTAAACTTCGCCCCATGGAGCAGGTGCTGGTGCAGTTTCTGTTGCTGGCCTGGGCTCTGGTCGTTGCCATTCCCTTTGGCCTGGCGTTTATCAACTCGATGAAAGGCAGCCTGGGTCAGGTGATTCGTGCGCCCTTTTCACTGCCGGACAGCTGGCAGTTTGAGAACTATGCCGCAGCGTGGGAAATGGCCAATTTCAGCGGCTATTTTATGAATTCGCTGATCATCAGTGTCGGCACCGTGGCGGTTGCCGTTCTGTTCAGTACCATGGCGGCCTTTGTGCTGGCCCGGGTTGAATTTCGCGGCAACCGCACCCTCTTCATTCTCTTTATGATTGGGGTGATTGTGCCGCTGCGTCTGGCCATGGCACCGCTGTTTGTGGTGGTGCAAAGTCTGGATCTGCTCAACTCTCTGCTGGGGATTATTCTGGTGCAGGCCGCCAGCATGATGCCTGTGGCGGTGTTTATTCTCAGTACCTTCTTTAAACACCTGTCGCCGGAAATTGAGCAGGCGGCGCGGGTCGATGGCGCCCTGCCTTTTCAGATTTACTGGAAAATCGTGCTTCCTCTGGTTAAGCCTGCCATCGCAACCGTTGCCCTGTTGTCTTTTGTCAGTGCCTGGAACGAGTACCTCTTCCCGCTGCTGTTTTTGCAAGATCGCAGTCTATATCCGCTGACGCTCGGACTTCAGGAATTTCAGAACGAATTTGCCATCCAGTGGCACATGATGTTTGCCGGCCTGATCATCATGATGGCGCCGACACTGATCGCATTCTTACTCGCATCAAAAGCCTTTATTCAAGGTCTGACCCAAGGTGGCATTAAGGAGTAACCATGGCTCACATCCAACTGAAAAACATCAAAAAACACTATGGCCAGACTGAGGTGCTGAAAGGTATCGATCTGGAAATCAACGACCGGGAATTTGTCACCTTTGTCGGCCCGTCCGGTTGCGGGAAATCTACG
The DNA here is from genome assembly GCF_021432065.1 of Photobacterium sp. TLY01. Taxonomy (NCBI): domain Bacteria; kingdom Pseudomonadati; phylum Pseudomonadota; class Gammaproteobacteria; order Vibrionales; family Vibrionaceae; genus Photobacterium; species Photobacterium sp. TLY01. Next base: position 521,500 of record NZ_CP090365.1, on the reverse strand, counting down.
TTACTGCGCATGATTTCAGGCCTTGAGGAGCCCTCTTCCGGCACCATTTTCATCGATGGTGAAGACGTCACCCGCGAAGCACCGGCCGACAGAGGCATCGCCATGGTGTTTCAGTCCTATGCCCTGTACCCGCAAATGACCGTGTGGGAAAACATGGCCTTTGCGCTCAATATTGATAAACAGCCCAAAGAACAGATCAAAGAAAAAGTCGAGCATGCCGGTAAGATGCTCAAGCTCGATCACCTGTTCGATCGTCTGCCCAAAGCCCTGTCGGGCGGGCAACGACAGCGGGTCGCCATCGGCCGGGCCATCGTGCGTAACCCCAAACTCTTCCTGTTTGATGAGCCGCTGTCCAATCTGGACGCTGAACTCCGGGTCGACATGCGCATTCAGATTGCCGAGCTGCACCGCTCACTGTCTGCCAGCATGGTGTATGTCACCCATGATCAGGTGGAAGCCATGACGCTGGCCGACAAAATTGTGGTGCTGCGGGACGGGCGCATTGAGCAGGTGGGGGCGCCGCTGGATCTCTACTATCATCCGGCCAACCAGTTTGTGGCAGGCTTTATCGGCTCGCCCAAAATGAACTTCATTCCGGTCACAGTCGTCAGCGCGGATGCCTGTAGCACCACTGTCTCTATCGCCGGTCAGCACCAGATCACCATCAACCGGAACGGAAGCACGCTCAATCCGGGCGATCACATCACACTGGGTATACGCCCTGAGCATTTGCTGGTTGCGACACCGGACTCAATGGATGATGGCAGCACTGTGTTAAATATGCAGATCAACGTAGCGGAATACCTGGGCGCGCTGTCGTATATTCACTGCTATGCCGCCGACATAAACAAACTGAGCCTGATGATGGATGGCGAAAAAGCATTGCAGCATGACCTGAAGAACGGCGCCCGTATGGCCGTTTCCCTGCGCGCTGAGTATTGCCATTTGTTTGATCAACACGAGCAATCCTTAGCTCCCGCCTCCTAAAGCAGGTTCCCCCCTGACAATCAGGGGGAAACACGCCCCCAAAGATGTTATTTCCAGCCCAACTTTATTTATTCACTGTGATAATTAACCCAAATGACATTGATGAAATGAATAAATAAACGAATGATATGTGCGATGACAAAATAGCCGTGTCTGCCTTCAAACCAGCCAGGGCAGTAAAGACACAAAAGTCGCTCACATCGGGTTACAAAGGCAGGCTGACACCGGCAAACGCCCCCCACGTCTCAGTGTTATTCCGCCCCTTTTCATTCTATGGATATGTTAATAAGAGATAACAATGCTAATAAATACACTGACTTTAAGAACTAAGCTGATACTGGCGGTATTGCTGCCGTGCATCATGTTATTACTTGTCGGTATCATCAGTTATTCGACTATGTCGCAAATTGGGCAAAAGTCTGAACGGCTTTACATGAATACCGCCACGCCAATGCGCGCGATGGCTGAAGTTGCTTCACGCATTCCGAGAATGCGTGTGGGGATTGACATGATGCTCTTTCAGGAAATTGATGGCTTAAAAGACGCTAAAGGCGTTCAGACGCGGATCAATGAAACACGCACCGAAGACATTCCGGAGATGCGTGCTGCCATAGAACAGTCAGTCGCCGCTCAGATTAACCCTGATTTACGCCGTGAAGCGCAGAAATTACAACAGCGTTTTGAAGCCACAATTGCCTCAGATCTCAACCCCATGCTGGCCGCGTTGGAAAAAGGCAATCTGTCTGATGCTTACCGCTATTACACCCAGTACGCTGTCAGCTACGGCATCATGCGAAAAGATACCAATACGCTGCTGGATACCCTGCTCACCCAGGCCGAAACCTTCAACAATGAAGCCCAGAGCAGTTTCAATGACGGACAACGCAATCTGGTGATGATTATCATTGCTGCGCTGATCATCTCTTTCCTGGTGTCTTTCATCATTATCCAGAACCTGCGCGCCAGGGTCGCAACGCTTCAGCGAACGATTAAAACGGCTGAACAGGACATGGCGCTTAATACAAGAATTGAACTGGACGGAAACGATGAGCTGAACGCGATCAGCCAAACGCTCAATCATTTCTTCGCCAAGATTCACCGCTCTGTGGAAGAAGTGGCGCAAAGCTCAAGAAACTTAGCCAAAACCGCGCAGGCCGTGGCGTCAACTGCGCAGACGACTCAAACGAACTGCCTGACGCAACGGGACAGAACCATCCAGGTGGCGACGGCGATTAATGAGCTCGGGGCAACCGTCAATGAGATCGCCAATAACGCTGCTCAGGCGGCTCATATTGCCAGAGAGACGACAACACAGACTCAGGATGGCAGCCAGGTGGTCGAACAATCCAGAGAGAAAATGAACGCCCTGAGCAACGATCTGGGTGAGATCACCGGTGTGATCGAAGCACTTGCTCACCAGATCACAGATATCAGTGCCATTCTGGATACCATCCGCAGTATTTCAGAGCAAACCAACTTGCTGGCACTGAATGCTGCCATCGAAGCGGCCCGTGCCGGTGAACAGGGCCGCGGCTTTGCAGTCGTCGCCGATGAGGTCAGAACCCTGGCTTCACGTTCTGCCGGTTCCACTGAAGAGATACAGGAAGTGATCAACCGGCTGCAGAATGAATCGGCCAGAGCCGTGAACGCTATCTCTCAGGGACGCCAGCAAGGCTCTGATGTCGCAGAGCAAGCGAATCTGGCTACCGGTTCTCTAGCCCAGATCGCGACCTATATCGATCAAATCAGTGAGCAAAACATTCAGGTGGCCACCGCAACGGAAGAGCAATCCTCTGTGGTGCATGAAATCAACCGCAATATTGAAGACATCAACCAGTTAACCTCAGAAACCGCCGACATCGCCAACGAACTCACGGCATCCAGCGGTGAGCTTCAGGCCTTGTCGAAGCAACTTGATCAACTGGTTGGCCGCTTCAAGCTGTAAATCGCGTCGCGTAACGCTTCAGCCCATCCACATCATGCACAACCCTCTTCTGCCAGGAAGAGGGTTTTTCTTCCAGCACCGCCTCAGTTCGCTTTTGCCGTCAAACCTTTCAAGACAAGCAACCACCGCATCACAAAAACCGGCATTCCTGCCCGCGAACCAAAGTGCGCAGCACTTTCCGGGGCGCTTAGATACAAAAAACCCCAGCCTTTCGGCCAGGGCTTCGTGTCGTGCGGACGGCTGGGGTCGCACACGACCGGGGCGCGATGGTCCGGCATTCCGGTCCGCGACCAAAGTGCGCAGCACTTTCCGGAGCGCTTAAATACAAAAAAAACCAGCCTTTCGGCTAGGGTTTCGTGTCGTGCGGACGGCTGGGGTCGCACACGACCGGGACTCGTCCGACCGCAGGGCGGATATCGATCTGAAACATCACAAAAAAGCCCCAGCATTTCTGCTGAGGCTTCGTTGTTGTGGCGGAGAGATAGGGATTTGAACCCTAGATACGCTATTAACGTATGCCGGTTTTCAAGACCGGTGCTTTCAACCACTCAGCCATCTCTCCGTAAGTGCGGTGAATCATACCAGCTCAATTTACACTGTAAAGTACCAAACCATTCAAATGTCTATTTTTTGAGCCATAAACCGTATTTTTTATGTATCTGAACTATTTTTAATCACCAACACGTGTATTTTCATCATCTCTTTCGCTTAACCGCGCAAAAATCAGGGTAAAATGGCCCGTGTTCACAGGTCAGATCCTGCCAAATTGTCGTTTCAGCTGGTAAATGCGAAACGAGGCACTAGCCTAAATACAGACCGTGCTGATAAAATCAGCCCCTACATATCGAAAGTATCAATTACAGAGAGTGATTCCCCATGGGACGCAGTTTCGAAGTTCGTAAAGCCTCAATGGCTAAAACACAAGGCGCTAAAATCAAGGTCTATTCCAAATACGGTAAAGAGATCTATATGAGCGCCAAAAACGGCGGTACAGATCCGGACAGCAACCTGTCTCTGCGCCGTCTGATGGAAAAAGCAAAAAAAGATCAGGTGCCGAGCCACGTGATCGAAAAAGCCATTGATAAAGCAAGCGGTGGCGGCGGTGAAGATTTTGCAACGGCGCGTTACGAAGGTTTTGGCCCTGGCGGCTGCTCTGTCATCGTTGACTGTCTGACCGACAACAACAACCGAACCTACATGGATGTTCGCCAGTGCTTTGTAAAGAACAACGCGAAAATCGGTGCTCCAGGTGCGGTTGCTCACATGTTCGATCACCAGGCGGTGTTCCAGTTCAAAGGCGATGACGAAGAAGCCGTGATGGAAGCTCTGATCATGGGTGATGCGGATGTGACGGACATCGAAGCGGAAGACGGTATGATTACTGTTTTCGCACCGCACACTGAATTCTTCAAAGTGAAAAACGCCCTGGCCGATGCCATGCCTGACGTGACGATGGAAGTAGAAGAAATTACCTTCGTTCCTCAGGCAATGCATCCTGTCACAGGCGATGATGTGGCCACGTTTGAAAAATTCCTTGATATGCTGAACGACTGCGACGACGTGCAGAACGTTTACCACAACGCGGAAATCGAAGGTTAATCCCTTAACCAGACTGCAAAAAAAGCCGGGTTGCATCACTGCTGACCCGGCTTTTTTTTCTGCGTATTTTGAGAGGCTGTTTTGCTATCGGCTTCTGCCGCGAATCAGCAAAAACAGAAAATAACTGCCGCCTATCACAGAGACCAGAGTTCCAGCTGCGATTTGAGCCGGGAACAACACAGTCTGCCCTACCCAGTCAGCAATCAGCATCACGGCTGCGCCAACCAGTGACGCGACTATCAACTGTTCTCTGGCCTGTTTCGCGCCCAGCATCACCGCCATATGTGGCGCCAGCAAACCGACAAACGCCACCGGCCCCATGGTCGCAGTCACCAAAGCACACAATAAAGCCACGGCACCCAGCAGCAGAGCACTGCACAGCTGAACATTAAGGCCACGTGCCGCCGCAAACTGTCTGCCGGCGGAGATCAGTGTCAGCCAGCGTGAGGTGGCCAGTGTGAACGCCAGCAAGGTGGCCACGCCAATAAACAGAAAGATCGCTTTGCCTTCCGTCACCCGATACGTAGAGCCTGCCAGCCAGGTCAGTATGCTGTAGCTGTCCTGCGTGCCCTTTGCCAGCGCAAATTGCACTAAGGCGTCGATCAGGGCAGTCAGGGCAATCCCGATCAAAATCAGACTGGAAGGGGCGAACTGATGACGGCGACCCAATATCAGCAACACAGCCAGCACCAACATACTGCCCGCAAATGCCAGCGCAGAGCCAACCGCAAAAATGTTCATGCCCAGAAAAACACTGGCGCCCACCAGAGCAAAGGTTGCGCCGGCAGAGATCCCCAGAATATCCGGGCTGGCAAGCGGGTTATAGATCAAGCGTTGCAGCACGGTTCCCGCAATGGCTAACCCGACTCCGGCACTGAGTGCGGTCAGCATCCTCGGCCAGCGAAGTTCCCACTGATAAGCCGTTGGCAGCGCAACATGCCAGTTGTGGCCGTCAGTGACAAATACCGCAGTCAGGCACAGGATGCCAGCGACAAGCAGCATCAGGGCTGGCAGGCTCAAAGCGGCAAGACGATCCCGGCTCGGCGGCAATTTTATCGATACCTGATCCTGCGCTTTCATCTTGCGACGACTGAACCACAACAGGGCCGGGGCACCGATGGCCGCTGCCGTGGTGCCGCTCGGAATTGCATCGACCGTCAGCTGGCTGAGCAGCTGAGCGGCAGCATCTGTCACCACTAAGAGCAACGACCCGAGCAACGCACTCATGGTGAGCTCAACCCTGGGTGTTCTGGCACCCAGTGCCCGCGCAATGTTTGGCGTCAGCAATCCGATAAAGCTGATCACACCGACCGCGGTGATGGACGCAGCCACCAGCCACAAGCCGACAGCCATCAGCACAATAAAAGCAGGGACGACATTCAGACCGCGTGCTGCCGCCCCCTGATGGCCCAAACGCATCAGGGTCAGAATCCGTGGTGCAAACACCAGCAGCAGAAATGAAACGGACAATCGGGGCAGCAACCACTGCACAGATTCCCAGCCGTTCTGAGTCAGATCGCCGGCGCCCCAGATAAAGACGTTTTTAGCGTATTCCGCGTTCAGTAAAATGATCGCGCTTGCCACTGAGCCAAGCAGAATATTCACCACCATGCCCGACAGCACCAGGGGCAGCCCCGTCATGTTTTTCGGGCCGGCAATGAAAATCACCAGAAACAGAGACAGCATGGCGCCCGCCATGGCAGCCAGGGCACTGTGATCGCCCACCAGCTCAGGGAACCAGACGTTGACGATGATCAGCGCCAGCCAGGCACCGGAAGAGGTGCCCAGTGTCAGCGGTGAGGTCAGCGCATTTTGGGTCAGTTGCTGCATCAGACTGCCAACCAGTCCCAGCATAGCACCCACCATCAGTGCCATTACCAGGCGCGGAAGCTGGGCATAGCTGAACATGATGTCGGCAAATTCTTCAGCCTGGGTGCCGGTGACAATGGCAAGCTGGCGGGACAGTGAAAGATCAGAGCCAATCTGCAGACTGCCAACAACGGCTGACAATAACAGCAGCAGTATGGGAAAGAAGGACAAGGAGCGGGTCATGAATCAGTCCTGCCCGCCCTTAACGGAGGCAACCACATCCTGATTCGGCGCAATCTCAAACAGGCTGTCAGCCATGGCTTCAGCGATATAGCGGATCGACATGGCCCCGCCATAGTTCCAGACAGAAGCGACGCTGTTGACGTGCCTGGCGCGGACAAAAGGCATGGCATTCCAGATAACCGAACGCTGCAACTGCTTCTCTTCATTGAAAGGCCTGAAGTAGAGCACGTAGCTGCTACCCGCTTTTTGCAGATCGGTCAGCCGTTTCTGCACAATGCCCCATTCGGTGGCAGGTAAAGGCATGGCCGGAGTCAGACCTAACTGCTCAAGCGCATAGTTAGTGGTGGAATTCTGGCCATAAATATACACTGAAGTCTGGTTGGCAAATCGCATCGCGACCACGCTGGGAGACTCACCATTAAACGCCTGATTAAGCTGACTTTTCAGCTCAGCAAAACGTTCAGACATGGCGGTGAGTTTCTGCTCAGCCAGTGCTTGCTGATTGAAAACAGTAGCCAGTTGGCGGAAGTTCGCAATGGCAGCTTCTGCACTGTTCAGCGACTGGCTGTAGGTTTCGTAGTACAACACAGGTGCCAGAGCTTCAAGGCGGGGGATCAGATCTTTTTGCGGTGAGGCGGCCAGAATCAGATCCGGTTTCAGCTCTGCAATTTTCTCCAGGTTCGGTTCAGTACGGGTGCCGATATCAGCGACCCCAGCCGGTACAGCCGGCTGAACTACCCATTCCTGATAGCCACTGATATTTGGCATACCAACAGGCGTGACATCCAGTTCCAGTACCTGTTCAGCCAGATCCCAGTTAAGGACAACCACACGCTGAGGTGGCTCAGCCAATGTGTGCTCACCTCTGCTGTCGGTGACAGTGATGTCGGCAAACACCTGGCCAGAGAACAGGCAAGCTGCCAAGGCAACCCCTTTACTCATTCGTGTCATCGGGGCCATTTCTTTCAACCATTTCTTCAACATAAAACGACAACTTCTCTGTTTTTCATGCAACTGCTATTCACAGACCACTGTTATTCACACACTACAGCGACTTTCTGACCCGTCAGATGTTTGGAATTAACCGGATGATCAATGAGTTTAATGTCCGTCTCATACAGTGCAGACAGTCTTGGCTCATCCAGTAAAACCTCTTTCGGGCCGGTGAAGGCAATGCGCCCTTGCTTCAGCGCCACCACGTGCGTGGCAAAACGCAGCGCCAGATTCAGATCATGCAAAATAACGATCACGCCGCAGCCTGTTTCACGATTCAGATCGGCCAGCAAAGACATCAGTTGGTACTGATGATGAATATCCAGTGCCGAGGTCGGCTCATCGAGGATCAGGACAGGCGATTGCTGTGCCAGCAGCATAGACACCCAGGCGCGCTGGCGTTCGCCCCCTGAGAGCTGGTCGGCCAGGTTGTCGGCAAAACGCAAAGTGCCGGTTTTATGCATGGCCGCTTCTATGAAAGCGACATCGTCTTTTTGCCAGCGACCGAATGTGCCACGCCAGGGGAAGCGGCCCAGTTTGACCAGTTCTCTGACCGTTAACCCGGCAACATCTGGCAGCTTTTGCGGCAGAAAAGCCACTTCTCGTGCCAACGCCTTGGCTGACAGCGCCGTCAGTGGCTGTTGGTTAAGCAAAATATCGCCTTCATCGGGCGCCATTTGTCCGGCAAGCAAATTCACCAGTGTTGATTTACCTGAGCCATTGTGGCCCAGCACCATGGTAAATGCCGCGCTGTCGATCGTGAGCTGATCGATACGCAAAATATCGCGTCCGCCACGGTGTACAAGGATATTGTTGAGTTCAAACATAATTTTTTCTTATTACGTAACCTGCTTGCTTGTGACCGGCGCATCGGCCTGTGGCACAACCAGGCTTACAGTTTATTTCTCGGGCAATTTTCGCAATAACTGCCATCATCACGCCGGTAATGCATACAGCAGCTCACCCGTAATTGCTGCCACTGACCATCGGTTTCTGAGCGGTACAGTGTCTCAATATGCTTGGCGGGAAGGCCAAGACTTTCCAGCCACCACGCGGCATGCTGAGGAACATCGTCCGCCGGCATCGTATCCGGCGACTCATTGTGATAGCGCAGTAAAACGGCCAGAACAGAATCTGCCAGTAACTGACGGGTAAAACCGGGACGAATACGGGTATGGCGCTCCATCTGCTCACGCAGATCGTCATACAGTTCGCCCAGCTCACGACCCGCACACTGAATAAGTGTCCGGGGATTGCCTTCACACCAGCTACTGTTCTGGCTGAAGCTGTAGCCTGCTACCCAACCCTGGTTGTTGTAGAGCTGGACGATACGGCTCAGTGGCGGTACGGCCTGCACACTGTATACACAGACAAAAGCCAGGTAGAGCGGCTGCCAGGTCAGCATCGACCAGCTGCGTGTCGTCCAGTAAGGCTGCCCCGCTTCCGGATAGTTCTGCTGCCAGTACTGATACAGGCTGGCCAGCAACTGATCGTTATTGCCATCACGCGTGATACAAAACAAGGTGTCTGGCGCGGAAACACCTTTCATTATGGGTATCAAACGCTCCGCATCATTGAACAGCCGAATCAGGTTTTCCGGCTGGACGGCACGCGCAATGGTGCCGGGGAAGCGGTTAGGTTCAGAACTCTGTTTTGTATTCAACGCTGTTGTCATCCATTCACCAAACTATCATGGACTCGCTTGCTGCATCTTGAGCAAACGCAAATTATTTCCAGGCCAATAACACTAGAATAAATAATAAGTATTATCATTCAAGTTTAATTATCTTTTTGGGGCAAATTCCTTTGTACTGCTTCGGTGTAATCACAGCAGCGTTGTCGTGACACTCTGGAAAGTAATGGGAAGAATAATAACAATTATTATCAAAATGATCAGTCAAAAAAATTCCACACTGACATTGCTGCGGTATTGACGGGATCAGAAATGAAAAAACCAGCCCTGAGGCTGGTTTTTATCAGGTTTTAGGGAGATCGCCCTGGAGGCTGTAGCGTTCTTGCAGTGTCTCGGTCGCAATCACTTCACCAGCGTCTGTCACCCGATCGCCTAGCTTCAGGGTGATGGTGGGAAGCTCAGTCTCGGCATCTTGGTTATCATGAAATAACGCCGGGAAATGACGGGTTTCTATCTCCACAGTTTTACCGTCAAGGCTGCCAAGCGCTGACAGGAGCTGTGCATCTACCGTCAATACTTGTATCTGACGCAACGACTGATAACTGTGGAATGACAACGTATCTGGCATCATGCCGTAGTCTTCGAACCATGCCGTTCTGGTCATCAGGTATTCGCGATATACGGCCCCGACCAAGGGTTGCATGTCACGTACCACAACACTTTCCTGAACAATCTCTTGCTGCGAAATCGCAACAGGCTTTCCGGCAGCATCTAACCCGTAGGTCGTAAGCATCCGGCCAATGTCATCACGGCTGGGCAACCGGGCATAAGCGATAGCATCCCGCCGCCACAGTTGGGCTGACTGTTCGAATGCATCAGCCAGCACCGAGGCGGTGTTCTGGGATGATACCGCTTCCGGAACGGTTGCAATTACCGGCTCGCTGCTGGCTGCTGCGATAGTAGGGAGAAGCAAAACCGCCAGCAAAGGCAGGCGGTTGAGCATCACAAAAGGTCTGCATCTTGGCTTTTTGGTCATCTTCATTCTTATACTTACATCTCAAGCTGACATCAGCATACCTTAAGTCAATGATTTATGCTGCCTGATTACCGCGCAAACGCTGCCAGGCGGAAACGACAGCCAGTACCAGCAGGCCCGCAACGATACCGACTACCATGTTGGTCATCATGGGCACCAGCCATGACGACCCGGGCAGAGCATGCAACCGCTCAGTTAACAATTCCAGCCAGTGATGCGAATCGGGAATGCTGTGAACCACTATGCCGCCACCGACCAAAAACATGGCAATAGTGCCGACAATAGCCAGAAACTTCATCAACTTAGGCGCAGCCGCGATCAACAGCTGACCAAAGCCGTGCAACAGACTTTTCTCCTGATGCTGTTTCACCAGATAAAAACCGCCATCGTCAAGTTTGACGATACCCGCCACCAGACCATAGACGCCCACGGTCATGGTGACAGCAATCAGACTGACCACCAGCAACTGCGTCATCAGGGACATGCCCTGAACCGTGCCTAGTGCAATCACAATGATTTCAGCTGACAGGATAAAATCGGTTCGGATGGCCCCTTTAATCTTGTTCTTTTCGTATTCCTCCAGATCCATGCCTTCTGGCAACTGGTCGTGATCCTTCAGCGCTTCTTCCGCATCATCATGGGTGAGTTTGTGAATGACTTTCTCAGCCCCTTCAAAACACAAAAACAAACCACCAATCAGCAGCAATGGCACAATGAGCCAAGGGGCAACGGCACTGATTAACAGCGCCGCCGGCACCAGGATCAGCTTATTTTTAAACGAACCTTTTGCCACCGCCCACACAACCGGAATTTCACGTTCCGCTCTGACCCCGGCCACCTGCTGGGCATTCAGGGCCAGATCGTCGCCGAGTACGCCTGCGGTTTTTCGGGCCGCGACTTTACTCATCACAGCGACATCATCAAGTACGGTTGCGATATCATCCAGCAAGGTTAACAAACTTGCACCAGCCACATCCCCTCCTCATTTTTGGGAAAGCTTAACTTATTGACTATCAGACGATTGTGCCTGAGTAACTTCTTTCATAGTAAGACATTTTTCAGTGAAACCCAGTTTTCTCATTTACGAACCGTCTGCTGAGAAACCCCGCAAAGCACTCGCACAGCATGATGATGTCCACTAAGCTTTTAATCAGTATGACTATCAGGCACAGCGACTTTGTCTTTTTTCTGACTGACCGCTGTGGATAAAGCCTTCGCTGCGCGGGCATCAATACCGTTTGACTTTCAGGGTTCGGGTTACCGATTTTTGTTCCTCTCATGGATGCGACCAATTTCGGTAGAAGGTGATATATGGCAATTGCCATTGCCCTGATCATTCTTGTCATTGCTTCCATTGCCTTTCATCTCTACAGCCCCTGGTGGCTGACGCCTGCGGCGTCGAACTGGGGGGAGATAGATGGTGCGTTGCATCTGACGCTCATCATTACCGGGGCGTTTTTTATCGTGCTGAATCTGGTGCTTGCCTGGCTGATCATTCGCTTCAGACACAAACCCGGCCGCCAGTCCCAGTTTCAGCCTGACAGCAAAAAACTCGAAGCCTGGCTAATCGGCATTACCTCAGTCGGCATTATTGCTTTACTGGCCCCGGGCTTAGTAGTGTACGGGCAATTTGTCAGCGTGCCGGATGAGGCACGGATTGTTGAAGTCGTCGGGGAACAATGGCGCTGGCGATTCCGTTTTCCTGGTGATGACGGACAACTGGGCAAAAGTGACACCCGGTTTGTGTCCAATACCAACCCATTAGGTATTGACCCGGATGATCCGGCCGGGGCAGATGACCGGATAATTCTGCTACCCGAACTGCACTTGCCCCTTTACGCACCCTATAAAGTGCTGCTGCGCTCCAAAGACGTTCTGCATGATTTCAACGTGCCCCAGTTCCGGGCAAAGATGGATCTGGTTCCCGGCACTGTCACCCATTTCTGGGTCAGGCCCACAGAACGAGGGCAGTTTGACATCCTTTGCGCTGAACTCTGTGGTGTCGGGCATTTCAATATGCGTGGACGCGTGGTCGTGGAAGACGAAGCAGAGTTTGGCAACTGGCTGGCCGCACAGCCGACGTTTGCCCAAACCCAGCGCCCCGCAGACACAAGTACCAGTGGTGAAGCCCTCTCCCAAGCCGATCTGATTGCGATGGGCGAAACCTTATCTCAGGTCAATGGCTGTATTGCCTGCCACAGCCACGACGGTAAACCCGGTGTCGGCCCGACCTGGCAGGGACTGTACGGCAATGTACGAACCCTGTCGGATGATACGCAGCTTCAGGCTGACAAGGCTTATCTGAAACGGTCAATCTTAGATGCAAAAGCCGAACTGGTAAAAGGCTATCCTGCAGTCATGCCTGCGTATACGTTTAATGATCAGGAAATCGATGCCCTGATCGCCTATATCCAGTCTCTGGCGCAGTAGTGCTCGCGACAGGAGGAGATATGACAGTACAGACTCACCAACACAGCGCCGGGTACTCACAATCGTTCTGGCGCAAGTATATCTGGAGTCAGGATCATAAGGTCATTGCCATTCAGTATTCTCTGACCGCTATTTTTATGGGTCTGATAGCCCTGGTCATGTCCTGGGTGATGCGCCTGCAACTGGGCTTTCCCGGCACCTTCGATTTCATTGATGCCAATAGCTATTATCAGGCGCTGACCATGCACGGCATGATCATGGTGGTTTACCTGCTGACGGCACTGTTTCTGGGCGGATTCGGGAACTATCTGATCCCGCTCATGGTGGGCGCCAGAGACATGGTGTTCCCTTTCCTGAACATGCTCAGTTTCTGGTTTTATCTGCTGGCCTCACTGATATTACTGGCCAGTTTCTTTGTGACCGGCGGTCCGACCGGCGCTGGCTGGACCCTCTATCCGCCACAGGCCATTTTGCCCGGTACCCCCGGTACCGACTGGGGCATCGTGCTGATGCTGATCTCGCTGGCGGTTTTTATCATCGCGGCCACCATGGGCGGGCTGAATTATGTCACCACTGTACTGCAGGCCCGGACCCGGGGGATGACGCTGCTGCGCATGCCACTGACTGTCTGGGGCATTTTTACGGCATCCGCTATGGCCTTGCTGGCATTCCCTGCCCTGTTTGTCAGTGCGGTGATGATGTTGTTCGATAAACTGCTCGGCACCAGTTTCTTCATGCCTGCGGTGATTTCTATGGGGCAGCTCACCGAGCACGGTGGCGGCAGCCCGATCCTGTTCCAGCACCTGTTCTGGTTTTTTGGTCATCCAGAAGTCTACATCGTTGCCTTACCTGCGTTTGGCATCGTGTCAGATCTCATCAGCATCCATGCCCGCAAGAACATCTTCGGCTACAAGATGATGGTGTGGGCGATTCTGGCCATCGGGATCCTGAGCTTTGTCGTTTGGGCGCACCACATGTATGTCAGCGGCATGAACCCGTACTTCGGCTTTTTCTTTGCCATCACCACCCTAGTGATCGCCGTACCGACCGCGATAAAAGTCTACAACTGGCTGTTTACGCTCTGGAAAGGCGATATTCATCTCACACTGCCGATGCTGTTCGCGCTGGCCTTCATCAGCACCTTTGTGATCGGCGGCTTAACCGGTTTATTTCTGGGCAATGTGGTGGTCGATATTCCCTTGTCGGACACCTATTTTGTGGTGGCCCATTTCCATATGGTGATGGGTGTCTCACCGATCCTGGCCATTTTCGGCGGGCTCTATCACTGGTATCCCAAAGTTACCGGCAGAATGCTGAACAACACCATGGGCCATATTCATTTCTGGTTCACATTCCTGGGAACCTACGCCATTTATTTCCCGATGCACTATCTGGGTGTGATGGGAATGCCAAGGCGCTATTTTGCCTGGGAAGATTACAGCTTTATTCCGGAATCTGCGCAGCACCTCAATGCCTTCATTACCGTTGCCGCCCTGATTGTCGGCGCGGCGCAATTGCTGTTTATCTTCAACCTGTACTGGAGCTGGCGTCATGAACAGGCTGTGGGCGGCAATCCCTGGCGTGCCACCTCACTGGAGTGGCAAACTCCGGACACGCCTCCTAAACACGGTAACTGGGGCGATGAGCTCCCTGTGGTGTATCGCTGGGCTTATGATTTCAGCGTGCCCGGCGCCAAACAAGATTACCTGCCGCAGAACCTGCCGCCCGACGATATCCCGATGGATGCGCCCGGCAGCGAAGCTGAGGAGTCCAAAACATGAGCCGTAAGCCTGTACTCACCACACTGGCGTCGGGCCACCTGAGTCCGGACCCGAATGCCCGCTACCAGCCAGCCAGTACCTACACGATCGCCTCGACCGGTTTGTGGGTACTCATGGGCGTGATTGCCGCCTTGTTTTTCCTGTTTACTGTGGCCTATTACATCCGCCACACACTGAGTGACTGGCAACCGCTCAACGAGCCATGGCAACTGATGCTGAGCAGCTTACTGCTGATACTGAGCTGTGTGGCCATGCACCTGGCCGGGCGCAAAGCCCGCCTGCTGCCGGCCCTTGCCGCCTGCAAGACAGAACTGATCATGGCGGTCTGTTTCACGCTCGGTTTTGTTCTCGTGCAGTTATGGGCCTGGCTGGCGCTGGTTCAGATCAATCAGGGCGTGCTGGCGAATCCGGCGAACAGCTTTTTTTATCTCCTGACTGGCCTGCATGCCCTGCACATTCTCGGTGGGGTACTGGCCCTGGGTATGCTGGTGTATCAGGTCTGGCAGGGGCAAAGGGACCACCTGCATGTATGGCTGCAGCTCTGCGCACGGTACTGGCATTTCCTGTTATTCATCTGGCTGTTTCTGCTGGGCTTACTGCGATTGACCTGATCCGCACAGCCAGCAGAACAAGAGGTTTTGATTATGAGTGACACCCAACCATCCCGGACGCCGACCCTGGGCAGTCAAACAGGCTGGACAGGCGTTGTCAGCGACTATGCCGGTGATCGGGCCGCATTTCGCGTCTCGGCAAACAAAACCATGATGTGGATTTTTCTGCTCAGCGACACCTTTGTGTTCGGCTGTTTCCTGGTGGGCTATATGTCGGTGCGTATGACCACAACTGAAATCTGGCCACCCACCAGTGAAGTCTTCGCCCTGACGATCGCTGGCCATTCCATTCCGCTGATCCTGATTGCCATTATGACCTTTGTGCTGATCACCAGCAGCGGCACCATGGCGATGGCCGTTAACTGCGGCTATCAGGGAAAACGCTGGTCCACCGCCTCACTGATGCTGATCACCGCGTTACTGGGACTAACCTTTGTCGGTATGCAGGCGTTCGAATGGAGCAAACTCATTGCTGAAGGGATCCGCCCGTGGGGAAATGAAGAAGGCGCCTCGCAATTTGGCGCCGCCTTTTTCATGATCACAGGGTTTCACGGCTTGCATGTCAGTGTGGGCGTGCTGTATCTGACGATCGTCGCTATTCGGGTCGCTCTGGGGAAATATGACAAGAAGCAAGTGGATCCCCATGCCGCCGGTATCCAGGGCGGCCGATACGAAATTGTTGAAATTACCGGACTGTACTGGCATTTCGTTGATTTGGTGTGGGTCTTTATCTTCGCCTTTTTTTATCTGTGGTAACTCAGGCAAACCGTCAAGGAGGCTATGATGGCAAACTCTGAACTCACGCATGATTCAGTCAAGCAGCAGCATCCAATCAGCCTGTATCTTAAAGTCTGGGGGCTGCTCTTTGTGCTCAGTACCCTTTCATATCTGGTCGACTATTTCCATTTACAGGGCATGTTACGGTGGAGCCTCATTCTGCTGTTTATGGCACTGAAGGCCGGACTGATTGCTGCCGTATTCATGCACATGCGCTGGGAAAGGCTCGCTCTGGTGTATACCATTTTCCTGCCGCCGTTAGTCCTGCTGGTTCTGGTAGGGCTGATGGCCAGCGAAGCAAACTATATTTTTGCCCTCAGAGAATGGTTTTTCAGTCTGCCGGGCGGATAATGACCCGGCAGAGCGCTTCTCAACACCAGAATCAGAACCAGATGATTAAGGCAGGGTTTTCATCATACGCTGCCATTTTTGCTGCATGGCAACCACCCAGTGCGGCGGTGATTTGCCGGTTCCGGCCGGTTTGAGTTTGTCGTGCGCCAGCGTAATACTGGCCAGCTGCAGTTCCTGCTCCGGCTCAACATCCACCATTAAGACATGCTTGCCGGATTTCAGGACGTTTTTAAACCGGCGGAACTGATAATGCAGCTCCTGGAAGCCAAACAATCCCCCTTCCCAGGTAATGAATCCCAAAATTGCAATCGCCAGTAAAATGAACGGTGCCCAGCCAACCGCATCCGTCACGCCCGATGCGTAAGCCGCAATTAAGATGCCCGCTGCGGCAATCGCCCCGATCACCGCGCCAATTTCAGTGGAGTGGACAACGTCATTGCGCATCACAGATTGCACCGGATGCAAATGCTTGTGGCTCGACACATCAGCATCTTTGTTACTGAGAACATGGATTTGCGGAGAAGTAAAACCACTCAGTTCCAACTCATGTTCCACCAGCTCAAGCTCATCCAGGTCATCACTGATATAAAAGACCCGTTTCATGTTTGCCTCCTGACAGGTAGCCAACAAAGAAAGTCTAATTTCAAAGGTTACTATCAGTTTACAAGCACTTTGCAGAACTTTTCGCCAGAGTTAAAACTAATTTTTCGCAATATTGTCAGATTATCCTGCCAGAAGTGGATTTTGGCAGGATCAGCAATCATTGACACCGGGCTAACACAAGCCTTGCGAAAATCATTTAGAGTGCCCGCTTTTCCCATTTGATGGCATGAATCATGAAATCATTCACTCTGTTTGGCTTACTGGCCGTCAGCTTGTCTCTGACCGGTTGCCAATTGACGCATGTTGAGGGCGAAGTAGACGGTGTCAACATCAAAGCCACCACCAATGGCGACTATGATGATCACCACCATGGCGGTAACGGCAGTTTCTGCCCGCCAGGACAAGCCAAAAAAGGCCGCTGTTAATTCAGCGGCTTATCCCACACCGGCAATATTCAGTGACTTGACCGAGATGATGGTGACTAGCTTTTACCTGTCAGCTTGCCTTTCAGCCATTGAAAAGCGTGGAGCAGCGTATAAAAGATGTTTGTTGACGCATTGTACTCTTCCAGATGATAGACATAGTTAGAGCGAAACTTTTTGACGGCTTCCTCCGGATTCTCTGCGTAAATCACATCATCCTCAACTTCAAATCCCTGCCGGAGCAATGCCTTTTTCTCTTCAATAAAGCTTGAAGATGACATATTCAGGTAAGTGAATTCTTTTCTCTCTGTATTGGGAACACAGAAAAACTGATATTTTTCAGACATTCATATTATCCATCGTGAGCTACACATAATCATTATTGCAAACGGACTGTATGGCATTTCAATCATGTCAAACAGGTTGATTATTCAATTCTTTGAAAACATTCACTGATTCAGGTGCAAGCCAATACCCATTGCACCGTCAAACAGAACCTAAAAAGCCACCATGCTCACCGCTGACACCAACGCCATAAGAAACAATTCCTTACATTTATAACCCCTTCATTCACCCGTATTTTGTGATCCATGCCAAACCCTGGACCATACTCAGGTAGTTCACAGACAACACAGCTTACTGCTCTTCAAATCAATCACATGACAAAAAACAGGAAGAACTGATGAAAACAATCGTTAAAAAATCACTGATGTTGACTCTGGCAATCGCATTTTTAGGGACAACGGCCGCAGCACATGCCGCCAACAGCGTAAAAGGCGCGAATCAGGATGTCTCTGAAGGCACAGTCACGGCGGCAATGATCGAATCCGATGCGAATGGCTGGCTGGTTGTGCATCGCACCAATAAAGAGATGAAGCCCGGACCTGTAGTGGGTTATGCGCCAGTCAAAAAAGGGATGAACCAGGATGTCGTCGCGATTCTCATGGAACCTGTCGACACCGGTGAAATGCTGATGCTGATGCTCCACGGTGAAGATGGCGGGATGAAAACCGGCGTGTTTGAATATACTCTGGGCGCGAAAGAAGATGGCCCGATCCGTGAAGACGGCAAGCTGGTGATGGATATTATTACGGCCCAATAACACTGCGTACAATCATGCTTTCACCAAAAAAACAGCCACGCAAATGCGTGGCTGTTTCTGTTCAGGGTGAATGGCTGATGATTACTGGCGATCCTGATCAAAGTCACCGTGGAAATGACCGTGATCCGAATGGCTCTCTGCGGCTTTCAGCTTCTCGCCGATACGCAGTTTCTGCGTTGGTTTCAGATCGCTCTGCATGCGCGTCATGGTTTTCGCGGCAGGTGCTTCCACTTCAGGGAACAGTGGTTTGCTGAACGCATAGTAAGTCGTGACATAGGCCAGCGCCTGGGTATTCACAAACAAGGCTTTCTGACTGACGTTGTTCAGATCATCACAGGCCTGGTGATAACATCTGTCGTAAGCCACATCAATTTCACCGCCAAACTGATCTACTTCTTCAGCGGTTTTCACTTTCTCAGCGCCGGTGAACAGGCCACCAAACGCTACGCCCCAATCGGCAAATCCGGCATAATCGGACCGTTTTGACAGCGCCTGAGGCACAGTGAATTCAGATTTGGCCGTAAAGAACTCATTGAATGTCGCTTCAATATCAGACGTACCATATGGCGGTTTGAAGTCACCGGTATAGGCATTGTCCGGGCTGTCTTTGGTATCCGACAAATCGCCGTCCATGACACCGAAGATGTAGTTTGGCGAACCAATCATGTCAAAGTTCAGATACAGCTTCACTTTGTTCAGCTTAGTGTAGCGAGCTTCGACCAGCTCAATCTGTTCTTCTGTCAACTGGCTGGGATCTTCCAGACCCAGCTCTGCCAGAATCTCGTTCTGAGCCTGATCATAGATAGGGGCAAACAACTCGTTGGTGTAATACTCAGAGCCGACTAAGCCTGCTTCCTCTGCCGCCCACCAGGCGAAGCGGACTTTGTTCTTCACCGGCGCTCTGGTGTCAGCCAGGGTCACTGCATATTCCAGCAAACCCGCTGTCCCTGAACCGTTATCATTGATACCAGGACCTTCCGGGACAGAATCCAGGTGCGCCCCCAGCATCACCACCTGATTCGGATTACCGCGTCTGGTTTCCGCAATCACGTTCTGGGTCACAACCATTTCATCTTTCACATCCACAGCAAGTACCACGGGGACTGTCTGAGTCTGGCTGGCATCAAACCACTGTTTGGCAATGTCGAACCGGGCACCAAAGGCCGGTACAGTCGCCGCTGTATCGCTGCCCAGCGTCCCATTCACCACAGCCTTGCGGCCTTCATCATTACCCTGGTTGAAGACGATCACCGCTTTCGCACCGGCATTTTGCGCATGCTCCACCTTCGTGGTGAAGTTACAGCCACCCCGCTGAATCACAGCCACTTTTCCGGCGATCGGTTTACCGTCAAAATCAGCAGCTTCACAGCCATCGGTATCATCGTAATTCGGGCTGTCAAAATTGAAATCCGGCGTCACAAAGACAAGATCACCCGTGAGCTCGCCATTCGAGTTGCCCGAATAGGACATCACTGCATAGTCTGCTTCAACACCTTCACCGGCTTCACGCGTACTAATCAGATCGGTGCCGTCAACATTGAGTTTTGTGCCGGCCAGCTCTTCCCATGCGCGGAAATCAAACTCCTGCGTCGACACTTTATAGCCATGCTCTTTCATCACTTCGATGATGTAATCAACCGAGTACTGGTATCCGTCTGAGCCGGCAGCACGGGTCACAGAGCTGCCATCGGATGTCGGCGTGGCACGTGCTTCCAGTTCGACCAAATGCTCGACCACATCTTCATGTTCGATTTCGCTACTGACGTAAGCCGCTGCTTCTTTCGGGTCATCCCAATAACAGCCGGTCAACATGGTTGAGCTGATGAGCGTGGCGAGAAGCGTCTTTTTTGTTGTAATGCATACTTGCATGTGTGACTCCTTGTGTGTTGTTCGCCCACACATTGTTGACGAAACACAAGGTTACAAGAATGTTAAATTCAAATTGTTTTGTCAGATCCCGGCAGACCTCAAAATATGCGCACAGATGATATGCAACAATAATTAAAGTTTTAACTCAAGATCACATGACTGACTTCAAGAAAACACTAGCACTAGTGATAAAGCTATTAATTTAAGCTGCTTTTCTGACGAAAAGCAGACATTAAATTCATTCAAACGAAATTCAGCGATAATAAGCACCAAGGCAATGACGTGTTATCTGAAAGGTCACATACTGCGCTCTGACATACACGGGCATGACAACATGCTTGATAGTGAAAAGCCACTCAGTCACATTCAAAATAAATCAGCAATGTTTTTGATATTCTGAATCGTATTTTCAGTGGTAGACAGGGTCTCGTAGTATTTGCGCTGATTGTTCAGACTGGCAAGACGTTGATTCAGCGCTGCCTTCTGCGCTTGAGGCAGTTTATCCGAGGTCAACTGGTGATGAATCTGACCTATTTCTCTGTCAATCTTATGAACGGCAAGTTCATATTCAAAACGATTCACGTCGAACTCCGCACGTTCCATCCGCGACTTGGCCGATTTCAGCTCAGCTTTAAACGTTTTCCTGTCATCACTGGATAAGGTGTCCTCTTCCAGCTTCGCTTGATAACTACTCACACTGCTTTCGGCTGCGCTGAATCTGGATTGCGCTTGTGCCAGATTATAGTAAGGGGTATAGCCCGACAGAAAATCTCTGGCTAAATCAGCCGGACAGACATTGTCATAACTTGCATTGGACTGACCCACCAGCGTGCCATTTTCGTAAGTACAGTATGTGGTTAATCCTTCGCGGCGACCTTCCTGGTAGGATTTCAGATCCACAGATACGCCATATTCAGCACATTCTTCACTGTAAATGGCCGAGTAATTCTTTTTCCCCTTCTGACCATCGGCCAATCCTATCTGATACCAATCACCCAGCCGGCATTCTTCTTCACTGATGGAAGAACAGCCCGACAAGGCCAGCATCATTGCCACAGCTGGCATCACAAATCGTTTATGCATTGATTCAAATATCCCTGTTTCACAGTACGCCACTCGCTTTCCCCTGACACTCTTTCCCAGAAACAGAGCGGCGCACTGCCTTTATTTGTTAATTTTAATAACCCGGTGACGCCAGGATTTCCTGCGCCTCAAGGTGATAAAGCCCGTAAAGATACAGTACAACTGATGTCATATCAAAGCTTTACCAGAGGCGAATTAAAATGACTGAGATGAATTGGAAACTGACGCTGAAGCACTCATGCGCCAGGACAGCAAGGCGTAGAAGGGGAAACCTGTGGCGGTCCCTGAGCAGGAAAAGATGAAGCTTAATGAAGAGGGAGGAAGAGGAAATATCCCGGTCAGGTGCTGACAGCCTGACCGGGTAAAAACATTAACCTGCAGTGTGCAGATAGCGGTGAATCGATAAGCCGTCTGTATCGATATCCGTGTCTTTGCCACTGACAATATCGGCCAGCAGGCGACCCGAGCCACAGGCCATGGTCCACCCCAGCGTGCCATGCCCGGTATTGGTGTAAAGATTATCGAAAGGCGTTTTCCCGATCACCGGGGTGCCATCCGGTGTCATTGGCCGCAGGCCCGTCCAGTACTCCGCCTGGTTCAGATCGCCGCCGTCAGGGAACAAATCATTGACCACCATCGCAATGGTTTCTTTGCGTTGCTCAGTCAGATGCAGATTGAAACCGGCCAGCTCAGCTGTGCCGGCGACACGAATACGGTTATCGAACCGTGTCATGGCGACTTTATAGGTTTCATCAATCACGGTCGATACAGGGGCGCCATCGCTGTCTTTCAGCGGCATGGTCAGCGAATACCCTTTGACCGGGTAAACGGGTAACTGCATGCCCAGAGATCCCAGCATGGCTGTTGAGTAACTGCCTAGCGCCACGACATAAGCATCCGCTTTGAACTCGCCTTTGTCGGTATCGACAGCCACAATGCGCCCCGCTTCATGGCGCAGCCCTTTAATCTGAGTCTCAAACATAAAAGTGACACCGGCCTGCTCGGCCAGAGCTGTCAGTTGCTGACAGAATTTATAGCAATCGCCGGTTTCATCATCCGGCAACCGCAGACCACCCGCCACTTTCTCCTGCACTTTCGCCAGCGCAGGCTCTGCAGCAATACATCCGGCCACGTCGAGCAATTCAAAGCGGATACCGCTTTCTTCCAGTACCTGAATATCTTTACCGACAGCGTCAAGCTGCGCCTGAGTCCGTAACAATTGCAAGGTGCCTTGCTGACGGCCTTCATACTGCAAATCATGCTGCTGACGCAACTCAATCAGACTTTCCCGGCTGTAATTTGCAACCCGTAACATACGGGCCTTATTGCGTTGATAGCTGACATAATTGCAATTGGCCAGCATCTTACCCATCCAGCTGTACAAATCCGGCGATAACGACGGTTTGATTTTTAATGGCGCATGTTTTTGGACCAGCCACTTTATAGCTTTTGCCGGAATGCCCGGCGCTGCCCACGGTGAAGAGTAGCCGTAGGAAATCTGCCCGGCATTCGCAAAACTGGTTTCTTCCGCGCTGCGGGATTGACGGTCGATCACCGTCACCTGATGCCCGTTCTGCGCCAGATACCAGGCTGACGTCAACCCGACAACACCGCTTCCTAATACAATGACTTCCATACGTTTCTCGCTTCGCTGTGGCTGATACCGGTGGGAAAGTGATCAAGGTACTCTCCGCACCTGAATAAAAGCGCAGATTGCGGGATTTACATCGCCTTAACAATCGATAATTATTAACACCAGCGTATAGTTTTTCTATAAGCTCATCGTTAAAGCCTAGCTGACAGAACATGTCAGCGCGACCCGAAGAGATAGAGAAGATGTCAGTCATAAAGGGCAACCTGCTGGCGGCGCTGGCTACGTTTGATGTTGCCGCCAGAACCACCAGCTTTACCGGTGCAGCCAGTCGGTTACATATCACAACCGGTGCGGTCAGCCAGCAAATACGTCAGCTGGAGCAACAGCTTGGCTTCCCGGTATTTCAACGTCATGCCAGAGGGATCACGCTGACCGAGCCTGGCCTGCGGTTGCATCAGGTTGTCAGCCAGAGCCTGACTGATATTGCCGAGGTTATTCGGGAGCTTCAGACTGAGCCCCAGCCCGAAGGGGAAATTCGCCTCAGGCTGACCCCTTCTTTTGCCTTTAAATGGCTGGTACCCAGATTGCATGATTTCTATCAGCACTTCCCGGATATTAATATCCAAACCTTTGCCGATGGCGCGCTGGTCGACAGCCGGGATACAGATTGCGATTTAGTGATTGATTACCGCCGCCATGAAGAAATTAAAGATGACGGCAAAACCAGCCTGCTGATGGCAGAATCCCTGCTGCCGGTCATGAGCCCTGACTATCAGGCAAAGTTTGACTGGTTGCATCCGCAGGCCTGGCACCAGGTGACGTTACTGCATGATGCCATGCCGTGGCGCAATGCGGAGCGGGATACCGAGTGGCGCTACTGGTTTCACAGCATGCATATCCAGGCCGACAGCCGGCGCGGCCACTTTTTTAACCGGACAGACATGGCGATGGCAGCAGCCGAAGCCGGGCTGGGCGTTGCCATGGCGCGGCAGGCATTGATAGGTGATGATGTCAAAAAAGGCCGTTTAGTGTCTCCGTTTGCCCCCCTGCAGGCCAATGCCGGTTATTACCTGATTAGCCATCGCCATTCCGCGGCCATCGACTGTTTTGTGCAATGGCTCAGAGCACAGATAAATTCGATGTCGCTAGAGCACGAACTGGCCATAGCGGTTGAAGGCAAACCGGCTCATCATGCCTAAGGTGGCCGCAACACTCACAGAGACGGCAACCAGAATGGCAATCATGATCGCCAGTTGATACTTCACTGCCAGCACAGGCTCTGTGCCACCAAGGATCTGACCTGTCATCATCCCCGGCAAGGCCACGATTCCCAGTGTGCTCATACTGGCTAGCTGCGGCAGTAGAGCCGCTTTGACCGCTTCTCGCTGAAACGGCTGAACAGGATGCGGCGCGCCCATCGCCAGATAAAACTGGTACTCGTTATTTTTCTCTTTCAGGCTGGTATACCAGCGCTCCAGCGCCAGCACATTGGCGGTCAGGGCATTGCCGAGAATCATGCCGGCGACTGGGATCAGATATTGCGCCTGCCACCAGGGTTCAGCATGAATCAAACCGACCAGCATGGGTGGCAGCACCACCAGCAAGCACACCAGCAAGCCAGTGATCACGGCCAGTGTCGCTTTTCCGAGCGCAATCCCCGCGCGGCGGCAGATACTGAAACCTGCCACGGTCACCATGATCCCCAGCCATAACAGATTCAGCCCGAGATGCTGGAAATTAAACAGGGTTTGCAGATACAAACCCACCACAGCCAGCTGCAAGGTCATTCGGAGCACAGCAGTGACGGTTGACTTGCTCAGCCCCAATTGCCAGCGGTAAAACAACGCCAGCGGCACCAGCAGCAACAGATAAAACCCGGCCAGCGACAGATTTGAAATCGCTACAGCATCATTCATCACGCCCTCCCAGTTCAATCTGATATTCTGCCGATGCCAGCCAGTGAGGATCATGGGACACAGAGACACACGTCAGTGGCTGTAACGCCAGCTGGGCCATCACCTGATCACGGCTGGTCCTGTCCAGCGCCGAGGTTGGCTCGTCCAGCAACCAGACGGGCCGATCCATCAACAGCGCCCGGGCAATGGCCACCCGTTGCTTTTCGCCGCCGGACAACTCGCTCACCGCTTTTTCCAGATCATGCTCAATATCCAGTGACAACAGCACATCCACACAGCGTTGATCGTCGGGCATCTCGTCTTTCAGGGCTTTCAGGGCCCATGGCAGCCGCAAGGCATCCACCACCGATTCGCCCCCCATCACTGGCGTTTGCGGTAAATAGCAGAATTGCTGACGCCACCAGCGCAAATTAGCGGCGCTGATTTCCTGCCCCTGCCACAGAAAATGGCCTGAACTGGCCGGTTGTAAACCAGCCAGTACCTGTAACAAACTCGTTTTTCCGCTGCCTGAGCGGCCGGAAAGGGCAAGGTGTTTGCCTGCGGGCAAACTTACTGTCAATGCCTGCTCCTGGGATGTTTCATATCCCGACCGCAACATGTTTATCTTTAACTCAACCTGACTGTCAGACATTCTGTTCGCCTATTCACACCGGACATCTAAAATTGATGCATCATTATGGTCAGATTCTGATAAAATATTGCCGTTATTTCTGACACATTAAAGAGCACTCAAACAGTAAACAGTGTTCAGCCGTATTGCTTACGGCCATCCTTTAAGGCTATCGCCTATTGCGTCACATGCACAATTGGAATCAATAATTTATGTTTAAATTCTTTGAGAAACTGACGGCGCCTTTCCCGGACGAAACGCCTCAGCAGCCCCCGGGCAGTCTGCTGGCATTTTGCCGCTACTATACACGTGGTTTCGGTTGGCCTTTATTGGCAATGTCTGTTCTCAGCGCCTGTATTGCCATTGTTGAAGTTACTTTATTAGGCTTCATGGGTCAGCTGGTCGACCTGCTGGCTCAACACTCACCTGATACTTTTCTGGCTGAAGAGAGCGGAAAACTCTGGATGATGGGTCTGCTGATTGTGGTGGTGATCCCCTTCCTCGCGTTCACGCACTCAATGATCATGCACCAGACCCTGCTGGGGAATTATCCGATGTCGATCCGCTGGCTGGCACACCGTTATCTGCTGCGCCAGAGCGTCTCGTTTTATCAGGATGATTTTGCCGGACGTCTGGCGACCAAAGTGATGCAAACCTCACTGGCCGTCAGAGAAACCGTGATGAAAATGGTGGATGTGCTGGTGTACATCAGTGTCTATTTCACCGCCATGATTGTCATGATGGGCAGCGCAGATTTCGTTCTGATGCTGCCGATTCTGGTCTGGCTGATGGCCTATGTCGGTATTCAGTTCTACTTTGTACCGAAAATGAAAGCGATCGCCACTGAGCAGGCAGACGCCCGTTCCATGATGACCGGTCGTATTGTCGACAGCTATACCAATATCACCACGGTGAAACTGTTCTCGCACACCAACCGTGAAACCGAATATGCCGAAGAAAGCATGCAGGGTTTTCTGGATACGGTCTACCGTCAGATGCGCCTGGCCACCAAATTCATTTTGAGTGTCGATGCCATTAACTACCTGCTGCTGTTCGTGATTGCTGCTGTCTCGATTGGGCTGTGGATGAACAGTGCCGTGACTGTGGGTGTAATTGCCGTGGCGATCAGTATTGCGCTGCGCGTGCAGGGCATGTCGAAATGGATCATGTGGGAAATCGGTGCGCTGTTTGAAAACATCGGGACAGTGGTCGACGGCATGAAAACTCTGTCGAAACCGGTATCGATAGAAGACAAAGTCGATGCGCAACCGCTTGAGGTGACTCAGGGCAGCATTGAATTCGATAACATCAGCTTCCACTATGGCGAGAAAGATAAAGGTGTGATTGAACAGCTGAACCTGCAGATCAAACCTGGTGAAAAAGTGGGTGTGGTCGGCCGCTCCGGCGCCGGTAAGTCGACCCTGGTCAACCTGCTGATGCGTTTCCACGATCTGGAATCCGGAGCCATCCGCATTGATGGCCAGAACATCGCCGATGTCACGCAAGATTCACTGCGCGGCAATATCGGGATGATCACCCAGGATACGTCGCTGCTACACCGTTCGATTCGTGAAAACATCCTTTACGGCCGACCGGATGCCACAGAAGAAGAGCTGCTGGCGGCGACCCGTCAGGCGCACGCCCATGAGTTCGTCGAAACCCTGACCGATCCGCACGGCAATGTCGGCTACGATGCGCAGGTCGGCGAGCGCGGTGTGAAACTGTCCGGCGGTCAGCGCCAGCGCATTGCCATTTCTCGCGTGCTGCTGAAAGACGCGCCGATTCTGGTAATGGACGAAGCGACCTCAGCCCTGGACTCAGAAGTCGAAGCCGCGATTCAGGAAAGCCTGTACCAGCTGATGGAAGGCAAAACGGTGATTGCGATTGCCCACCGACTGTCTACCATTGCAGCCATGGATCGCCTGATCGTCATCGACCAGGGCCAGATTGTTGAGCAAGGCAGCCATCAGGAACTGCTGAATAAAAATGGCATTTATGCCCATCTGTGGGCGCACCAGACCGGCGGCTTTATCGCCTGTGATCTGGAAGAAAGCCAGCCAGAAGCAGAAATGGCCAAGTAACCCGATCCTCATCTCAAACAGACAAAACCAGCCTTCGGGCTGGTTTTTTTATGCTGATTCAAGCGTGTGTCAGTGAATGTCACTCACCGCTCGTTCCTGTTTCCTCCGGCGGGAAAGGATCACTGAAGATTGGATTACTCAGAAAACCATCATCGGTCAGAGTTTCAAGGAAGGCCACCAGGGCTTCTTTGTCGGCCTGGGTTAATCCCATTCGAACAGCGCGTCCGGAGCGATCTCTCAGGTCGGGGCTGAGGTTAGCGTGGTTATTGATACCGCTGTTGTAGAACTCAATCACAGACATCAAATCAGGCAAATGCCCGTCATGGAAATAAGGGGCACCGACGGCAATATTACGCAGCGAGCCTGTTTTGAAGAATCCGGCCAGGTTGCCGCCCACGCCCTGATCCGGATCATTATTCGTGACCGAACCATTGTTGTGGTTTCTGTCCAGCACAAAGGCGGTGGTGGTGTGGCAATCAATACAATTCAGGCTATCAAACAAATCCAGTCCGCGAAGTTCCTGCTCGGTGAGCACAGGTGTCGGGTCGTTGTTTAATTCGGCCTGAACCGCCTGATCAAACTTGGACTCATAACTCACCATGGCCCGCATAAACTGAGACATCGCAAAGGAAATTCGCTGGCTGGTGATCGCCTCATCGCCGAACGCCTCGGTAAACAACTGGCCGTAAAAACTGGTCTGGCCCAGCTTGGTTTCGAGATCGAACAGGTTCATGCCCATTTCAACCGGATCCTGAATCGGCATCAGCGCCTGAACTTCTAACGTCGCCGCCCGTTCATCCCAGAAGAATCGGCCGGGATCATAATAACGTGAATTGGTCAGTCCCATTGAATGACGCCCGGTATGGCCACCTTCAAATCCTGTACTCAGTTGCGCCGGATCAGTAAAACCATGTTCCTGCTGATGGCAGGAGGCACAAGACACAGTGTTATTGGCCGATAAACGCACATCATAAAACAAGATCCGACCCAACTTGGCGACAGGGTTGCTCAACTCGTTATCATTGGGCGTATTGTCTTCCGTCGCCACGCTGGTAAAGCGAATGTTGTTAAATTCGGTGCTGGACAGGCTGGTGTAATAACCGGGCTGACCTGCCACATAGGTTTCAAAATCCGGACTGGTCTCGGTATCGGGCAATGGCAGCCCATCAATATCCACTCTGGGTTCCGGTTCCGGATCAGGATCACCGTTGCCGGGAGGTTGGCCATCACCGGAACCGTCACCCACATCAGGGCTGTTTACTGGCGAACCGTCGCCCCCCGGTATCACTGTTGAGGGCTGGTCGTTTACCGGTTCATCGTCATCATTACATCCCGCAAGTGCTGTGATTGCCACAGCCAGCAAAAAGACATGTGAATACTTCATGGTCACACCTCTGCCTAACCACTGCATTTGTTGTTATTCGTCGAGGAATCCGGCGGTGTAGGCCCCGCCTAATGAAAACAGTAGCAGTTGAGTGGGCGCGAGGTTTTCTGAATAGTAAGACTCCAAGTCCGGCAGATTGGCCCATTGCCGTCAGGATAGCCCGGTCTCATCGCACCCAAAAGTCCAAGGCGATCTGCTGACGCAGAACAGTCTGCGATGTTCATAAAGTGAGAACACGGACAATTTCCTTGCAAACACGAAAGATTTGACGGCAAACCAAATCCCAATAAAAACAAAATTAACCTATGACAAAGAACAAAAACAACCAAACAAAAACAACAACTTAAACTAAAATCACCCTCCAAATAATCACACAACTAAACATTACAACACTAAACATTTTTTGACTTAGATCATCGGATGTGTCATTTTATTTTTAATTAACCGTTCAATTAAAAACATTGGTGACTGATCATGCCCAAAGTAGGAATGCCGGAAATCCGCAAACCACAACTGGTGGAAGCCACTATGGCAGCCATAGATGAAGTGGGGCTGGCAGGAGCCAGTGTGGCGTTGATCAGCCGAAAAGCCGGTGTATCACCGGGCATCATCAATCATTACTTTGGCGGCAAGCACGGTCTGCTGGAAGAGACCATGCGCTCCGTGCTGCGCCAGCTTTCCCATACCGTGATCGAGCATCTGGCGAGTGTCGACAAAAATGATGTGCCGGGCCGGATCAAAGCCATTGTCGCCGGTAATTTCGACAGCTATCAGGTCGACAACAAGGTGGTGAAAACCTGGCTGTCGTTCTGGGCGCAGGCCATGCATGACCCGCAACTGCACCGCTTGCAACGGGTGAACGAAAAACGCCTGTTATCCCATCTTCGCCATGAATTAAAACAAGTGCTGCCTGCCGACAAGGCCCAGTTTGTTGCCCAGGGCACAGCCGCACTGATTGACGGTATCTGGCTGCGGGGGGCATTGACCCCGGGCGGAATCAGCCCGACACAAGCGCAGTCGATCATTACCGATTATCTGGAAAAGCAACTGGCACCCTATTTGTAACACCGGGTTGAAACGTCAGCATTTTCCGAACCACAGACACAATTTCATTCTCGCGGCTGATGAAACCCTATCCGCCACGACACAGGAGCAGAGAAGCAGTATGACCATGACATCCCTGTATATTCACGGCCAAGCCACGCAAGCCACTTCAGGCGAGCAATTTGAAACCCGTAATCCAGCGACCGGCGAAGTGATCGCCCGGGTCGGTCAGGCCTCTGAGGCCGATATGGCGCGTGCCATTGCTTCGGCCAAAGAAGGTTTTGCCATCTGGTCTGCCATGAGCGGTGCAGAACGTGGCCGGATCCTGATGAAAGCGGTGGCTTTACTGCGGGAACGGAATGATGAATTAGCAGCGCTTGAAGTGCAGGACACGGGCAAGCCGCTGCAGGAAGCGCTGGAAGTCGACATCGTGACCGGTGCGGATGTGATTGAATATTATGCCGGTCTGGCAGCCAGTCTTTCGGGTCAGCAACAGGATCTCGGCCACGGTCAGTTTTTCTACACACGCCGTGAACCACTGGGCATTTGTGCCGGTATCGGTGCCTGGAACTATCCGATTCAAATCGCGATGTGGAAATCTGCCCCTGCGCTGGCAGCCGGGAATGCCATGATTTTCAAACCGTCTGAAGAAACCCCGCTGACGGCCCTGAAACTGGCGGAAATCTACACCGAAGCAGGTGTGCCGGATGGTGTATTCAACGTGGTTCAGGGTGATTACCGTGTCGGTCAGATGTTGTCCCGTCATCCTGAGATCGCCAAAGTGTCCTTTACCGGCGAATGCGGCACCGGCAAAAAGGTCATGGCTGATGCCGCCGGTACCCTGAAAGACGTCACCATGGAACTGGGCGGCAAGTCACCGCTGATCGTCTTTGACGACGCGCAGCTCGATAACGCAGTGTCCGCCGCCATGATGGCAAATTTCTACACTCAGGGCGAAGTGTGTACGCACGGCACCCGTGTATTTGTTCACGATGCGGTTTATGACGAGTTCCTAACTCGTCTGGCAACGCGCACCGCCAAGCTGAAAGTCGGCGACCCGAGCGACATCAACACCCAGATTGGCGCTCTGATCTCTACCGAGCATCTGGAAAAAGTGCTGGGCTTTATTGCAACCGGCAAGCAGTCCGGCGCCCGTCTGCTGGCCGGTGGCCACCGCGTGACCGAAAACGGTCTGGACAAAGGCAACTTCGTCGCACCGACCATTTTTGCGGACTGCACCGATGACATGCCACAGGTTAAAGAAGAGATTTTTGGCCCGGTCATGTCTGTGCTGCGTTTCAGTGATGAAGAGGAAGTGAT
Organism: Photobacterium sp. TLY01; assembly: GCF_021432065.1. Taxonomy (NCBI): domain Bacteria; kingdom Pseudomonadati; phylum Pseudomonadota; class Gammaproteobacteria; order Vibrionales; family Vibrionaceae; genus Photobacterium; species Photobacterium sp. TLY01. The sequence continues at coordinate 490,277 of NZ_CP090365.1, read as the reverse complement.
CCGTCGTGCCAACGACACCGATTACGGACTGGCTGCGGGTATTTTTACTCAGAACCTCTCACGCGCCCATCGCCTGATTGCTCAGATTGAAGCCGGGATTTGCTGGATCAACACCTGGGGCGGCTCTCCGGCTGAAATGCCGGTCGGCGGCTACAAGCACTCAGGCGTGGGTCGCGAAAATGGTCTGGAAACGCTCAATCATTACACCCAGACCAAGAGCGTGCTGATTGAACTGGGTGATCTTGAATGCCCTTACCTGTAACCACCTATCTGGACAAAGCACGCCAAACCAAAGAGAACAGACGTAAAGGGAACGCCATGAAGCAAGAATTTGATTACATCATTGTTGGTGCCGGTTCAGCAGGTTGTGTGCTGGCCGACCGCCTGACCGAAAGCGGTGCGCATCAGGTGCTGCTGCTGGAAGCCGGTGGCAGCGACAAGAGTATTTTCATTCAGATGCCAACGGCGCTGTCGTACCCAATGAACAGCGATAAATATGCCTGGCAGTTTGAAACCCAGCCGGAATTTGGTCTGGATGGCCGTCAGTTGCACTGTCCGCGCGGGAAAGTGCTCGGCGGCAGCTCGTCCATCAACGGCATGGTGTACGTGCGCGGTCACGCCTGTGACTTCGACGAGTGGGAAGCCCACGGCGCGTCCGGCTGGAGCTATCGCGACTGCCTGCCCTATTTCCGCCGGGCTGAGCAATGGAAAGATGGCGAAGATGCCTACCGGGGCGGAGACGGCCCGGTCGCGACCTGTAACGGAAACGATATGGCGCTGAACCCGCTGTATCAGGCCTTCATTGATGCCGGTCAGCAGGCAGGTTACCCGGCAACGGACGACTACAACGGCTATCAGCAGGAAGGCTTCGGCCCGATGCACATGACTGTCGACAACGGTGTCCGGGCTTCGACATCCAATGCTTACCTGCGCCGTGCCATGAAGCGCAGCAATCTCACTGTACTGACCGGTGTGCTGAGCCGGAAAGTCCTGCTGGACGGCAAACAAGCCACCGGAATCGAATTTGAGCGTGGCGGACAAGTCCAGACAGCCACAGCACGCAAAGAAGTCATCTTATCTGCTGGTTCTGTCGGTTCGCCGCAATTGCTGCAACTGTCCGGCATTGGTCCGAAAACCGTGTTGGAAGAAGCAGGAATTGCAGTGAAACACGACCTGCCGGGCGTGGGTGAAAACCTGCAGGATCACCTGGAAGTCTATTTCCAGTATGAGTGTAAAGCACCGGTAACCCTGAACAGCAAACTGGGCCTGATCAGCAAAGGCTTGATCGGCACCCGCTGGATTCTGTTCAAAGACGGATTGGGTGCCACCAACCACTTTGAATCCTGTGCCTTTATTCGCTCCCGCGCGGGTCTGAAATGGCCGAATGTGCAGTATCACTTCCTGCCCGCCGCAATGCGTTACGACGGTCAGGCCGCGTTCGACGGCCATGGATTTCAGGTCCATGTTGGTCCGAACAAGCCAGAGAGCCGCGGCCGGGTTTGGGTGACTTCTGCCGATCCGAAAGCCAAACCGGTCATTGAATTCAACTACATCAGCACCGAACAGGACAAGCAGGACTGGCGCGATACTATCCGCCTGACCCGTGAGATTCTGACCCAGCCAGCTATGTCTGCCTATCGCGGACAAGAGATCCAGCCGGGGAAAGCGATTCAGAGTGATGAAGCCATTGACGCCTGGGTTCGCGAGAACGTCGAGAGTGCCTATCACCCGTCCTGCACCTGCAAAATGGGCAGCGACGACGATGTCATGGCCGTGCTGAACAGTGACTGTCAGGTCCGCGGTATCGACAGCCTGCGCGTGGTGGACTCGTCTGTCTTCCCGACGATCCCGAACGGCAACCTGAATGCGCCAACCATCATGGTGGCAGAAAAAGCCGCCGATAAAATTCTGGGCAAACCTGCCCTGCCTGCAGCACACGTGCCAGTCTGGATCGCCGATAACTGGCAGAACAAGCAACGCAGCAAAGAACCCGAAACGGCTGGCGCGAACTAACGCGCAACAATGAACAACAGCACCTTTTCGTGGTGGTGAATTTCACCGCCACCGGGCCCGCTCACCCCTGAGATCAGGAACAGCAAGCCCTTATGATGCACGCCTCACCCGAACACGAGGCTCAACCACAAACGAAATGGATAAAGGACACGTCATGACGACAATGAATAAGACAATCAAATACACTGCAATCGCAACGCTGATGGCTGCTGGCGCTCAGCCCGTGATGGCAGCCCAGTGCGACACGGTACGTTTCTCTGATGTGGGCTGGACCGACATTACCGCCACCACAGCCGTGACCAGCGAAGTCCTGAAAGGTCTGGGCTACACAACCAAAACACAGCTGCTGTCTGTGCCTGTCACCTACTCCTCCATGGCCAATGGCGACATCGACGTCTTTCTCGGCAACTGGATGCCAACCATGGAAGGCGATATCGCGAAGTACCGCGACAACGGCACCGTTGAAACTGTTCGCGCGAATCTTGAAGGTGCCAAATACACCCTGGCGGTACCGAAATATGTGTACGACGCGGGTGTCCGTAGCTTTGCCGATCTGGCGAAATTCGAAGATCAATTCCGTGGCCGTATCTACGGCATTGAACCGGGCAATGACGGCAACCGCCTGATTCAGGACATGATCGACCAGAATGCTTTCGGTCTGGAAGAATTCCGTCTGGTGGAGTCCAGTGAAGCCGGCATGGTTTCTCAGGTCAAGCGCGCCGTGAACCGCGAGCAGTGGGTGGTCTTTCTGGGCTGGGCACCGCACCCGATGAACAACAACTTTGCGCTGGAATACCTGTCCGGCGGTGACGACTTCTTCGGCCCGAACTACGGCGGTGCCAGTGTTTACACCAATGTCCGCAAAGACTACATGGAAACCTGTCCGAACGTCGGCCGGTTGCTGAAAAACCTCTCGTTCAGCCTGGAGATGGAAAACGAGCTGATGGGCGACATTCTCAACGAACAGAAAAAACCAGCCGCAGCGGCCAAAGCCTGGCTGCAGAAAAACCCGGAAGTGCTGGACCAGTGGTTGCAGGGCGTGAAGTCCCTTGATGGCAGCAAGGGCACGGAATCCGTGAAGCAATACCTGAATATTTAATCCTATTTTGCGGGCATCGGCCTGCCTGTGCCCGCAGCTGCTTTTGTTGTACCCCTTTTAAGGAGTTAATGTGAATTTTATTACCGATCATAAGATCCCACTGGGTGAATGGATGGCAAACCTGGTCGACTGGCTGACTTACAATGCGGCCGGATTTTTCGACGCCATCTCCTACAGCCTGGAATCTCTGATCATGATGCTGGTCGATGTCTTCAAGTGGATGCCACCCGCAGTGCCGATTCTGATGACCGCGGCACTGGCCTGGGCACTGCATCGCAGCTTCTCTCTGGTCGCTTTTGTGGTCGCCGCCCTGCTGCTGATTCTGAATCTGGGTTACTGGCCGGAAATGCTGGAAACCTTCGTACTGGTACTCACGGCCACCTCAATTTCGGTGCTGGTTGGCGTGCCGATTGGCATCATGGCAGCGCACCGCCCCTGGCTGTACACCCTGATGCGCCCGATTCTGGATCTGATGCAGACGATTCCGACCTTTGTGTATCTGATCCCAACTCTGGTGCTGTTTGGTCTGGGCGTGGTCCCCGGGCTCATTTCCACCATTATTTTTGCCATTGCTGCTCCGATTCGACTGACCTATCTGGGGATCAGCCGCGTGCCGGAAGAACTGCTTGAAGCAGGTCAGGCCTTCGGTGCAACCCGCTCCAAACTGCTGTTCAAAGTAGAACTGCCGGCGGCAATGCCAAACATCATGGCAGGGATCACTCAATGCATCATGCTGTCACTGTCGATGGTGGTGATTGCCGCACTGGTCGGGGCCGATGGTCTGGGTAAACCTGTGATCCGCGCCCTGAATACCGTGAACATCTCGCAGGGCTTTGAGGCCGGTCTGGCCATTGTTCTGGTCGCGATTATTCTCGACCGCCTGTGTAAAACCCCAGCCAGCAATAACCAGGAGGGCTAATCATGACTGCCATTCGAATTGAAAATTTAGACGTGATCTTCGGTAAAAATACCGAGCAGTCACTGGCGTTGCTGGATCAGGGCAAAAGCCGTCAGGAAATTATTGATGAAACCGGCGATGTTGTTGGTGTGAACAAAGTCAGCCTGGATGTGGCACAGGGTGAAATCTGTGTGCTAATGGGCTTATCGGGCTCCGGTAAGTCCAGCCTGCTGCGCGCCATCAACGGCCTGAACCCGGTCTCGCGCGGTAAACTGGAAGTACAGGATGGCGACAGCATGGTGGATCTGGCTTCCTGTGATGCCAACACTCTGCGCCATATGCGTACCGAACGGATTTCCATGGTGTTTCAGAAATTTGCCCTGATGCCCTGGCTGACCGTGCTCGACAATGCTGCTTTTGGTCTGGAAATGCAGGGCATCAGCAAATCAGAACGCCGTCGCCGGGCCATGGAAAAGCTGGAGATGGTCGGTCTGGCTGAATGGAAAGATAAATTCCCGCACGAACTGTCTGGCGGGATGCAGCAGCGTGTCGGTCTGGCCCGTGCGTTTACCATGGACAGCGACATCCTGCTGATGGATGAACCGTTCTCAGCACTGGACCCGCTGATCCGCAGCCAGCTGCAGGACGAGTTGCTCGATCTGCAACGTAAACTGAATAAGACCATCGTCTTTGTCAGCCACGATCTCGACGAAGCGCTGAAAATCGGTAACAACATCGCGATCATGGAATCCGGTGAACTGATCCAGCACGGGAAGCCGGAAGACATCGTCCTCAAACCCAATACGCAGTATGTGAAAGACTTTGTCGCCCATACCAATCCACTGAACGTGCTCCGTGGCCGTTCGCTGATGACGCCAACCAGCGAGCTTGAAAGCCTGGAAGACATGCTGATTCTGAATCGTCATGAAGGCACACGCCTGAACACCAATGATGCGGGAGAAGTGTTAGCTGCTCGCCGTCAGGAACAGGATCTGGCCCTGCAACTCTGGCAGCAGGGTGACGATCTCGACCGCCTGTCTCAGACAGATATCGTGACAGCCAGCCCGGATATCTCGATGCGGGATGCGCTGGAAATCCGCTATCGCACGGGCCAGCCCGTGCTGCTGACCGAACGCAACGGCAACGATAAACACACCTTAGTGGGTGTACTGTCTGATCAGGACTTTTACCACGCCTTACTCGGGAAACACTTTGAGGCGAAAGTGGCTTAATCTCGGTGCCTTTCTTCTGAAATTCAAAGCACGCTTTCGAGCGTGCTTTTTGAGATCGGTATTCGTTCCTGCCGCTTGCGCTTTGGCTGTTCCCATGCCCTGTTGAAGCGGCATACACTAAAACCTGTCCAGCTCCGGGCTGGCCACCAGATTGCTCCAGAATGCCGACAGACCTTCACCCGCCCGGATTTTCTCCGCCCACAGCGCACCAATCATCAGGCCGATGACGCTGAAGCTCACCACAACCGCCCCATTGACCTCACCCAGCACTAAGCAAACAGGGCCGGCAAGTAACAAACCAAATATCGCAGGCGTCGCTGCAATCATGATCCACATCGAAAGAGCAATCAGCCCAGAGACAGCTTTCCACACAGTGATATCCTTATCCACAGGGTAATCCGCTTACCAGATAGTCAAATCCTAATCGCAAATGCACCATGTTGCACTGATGATAAACAGATAATGTTAAGAAATGTGATCCTGTGCCAGAGGTAAGAAAATTTTCATAAATCAATGATTTTTAAGCAATTAATTTTCATTAATTTGACATAATTGATAAAAACGGCCAAATGATAATGATTTGGCGCTCTCAGCAAACGGCAAATGTTAACAGTTTGATAAAATATTCTCAGTTGCTTGCAAGGAGGCACTATGAAATCTCGCTATGATTATATTGTTGTCGGTGCCGGCTCTGCTGGCTGCGTGCTGGCAAACCGCTTAACGGCCAATGGACAATACTCAGTCTTGGTACTGGAAGCAGGTCCGTCGGACAAAACACCTGTTGTGAGCACACCCGGTGCCTTCGCGTATTTCATGTTTTCGAAGAAATACAACTGGGCCTACAACGCAACACCCGATCCTGCCCTCCGAAACGGGCAGCCCGTCTTTGTACCACGCGGCAAAGTGCTGGGCGGCAGCTCTTCCGTGAACGGTATGCTCTATGTTCGGGGTCAGAAAGAGGATTACGATCATTGGGCATCACTGGGTAATACCGGTTGGGGCTTTGATGATCTGCTGCCTTACTTCAAAAAATCAGAGTGCAATGAACGCGGTGCCGATGCCTTCCATGGTGACAGCGGACCACTGCATGTCAGTGACCGTCAGGCCCAGTATCCGCTGACAGAAGCTTTTATTGAGGCCAGCCAGCAGGCCGGGTTCAAATTCAATCCGGATTTCAATGGCGCTGATCAGGAAGGCGTGGGCTATTACCAGTGCACCATTAAAAACGGCCAGCGCTGTGGTGCGGCCCGTGGTTATCTGCACCCGGCCATGGAACGAAAAAACCTGACCGTGCTGACTGAAGCCACTGTAAAAAAAGTCGTGATTGAAGATAAAAAAGCGATAGGTGTCAGCTTTACCTATCAGGGGCAAGAGCTCACTTTCCATGCGAATCAGGAAGTCATTCTCAGTGGTGGTGCCATTAACTCACCACAGCTGCTGATGCTGTCGGGAATCGGTCATCAGGAGCACCTCGCCGAGCATGGTATCGACTGCCAGCACCACTTACCGGGCGTCGGTGAAAACCTGCAAGAGCATGTCGATGCCTGTGTGCTGGTCAAAAGTAAGAAGAAAGATGGCTTCACCGCATCTCTTGGCGGCCTGTTGCGTATGGCTCCCGATACATTGAAATACGTGCTGAAAAAGGAAGGGAAGCTGTCAAATTCAATCACTGAAGCCGGCGGATTTATCAAATCCAGGGATGAGTTGGATCGCCCCGATATCCAGCTGCATATGCTGCCATTGCTCTTTGACGACAGCGGTCGTGATTTGAAACTGATGGCTCAGCATGGCTATTCCTGTCATGTCTGTGTACTGCGCCCGAAAAGCAGCGGGACGGTGAAGCTCAGATCGGCAGATCCGGTCGCAGCGCCTGACATTGATTTTAATTTCTTCGCCCATGAAGAAGATAAAAAGGTACTGGTCGACGGCATTCGCCAACTACGTAAGATCCTGGCCGCGCCAGCTTTCGATGACTACCGGGCAGAAGAGCTGAATCCCGGCATAGAAGCAGAGACAGACGATGCGATCTTTGACAAGATCAAACAGCACATCGGTTTGGTCTATCACCCGGTCGGCACCTGCAAAATGGGCCGTGACGAGATGGCTGTGGTGGATACCGAGCTCAAAGTGCATGGCGTGAAAGGCTTGCGAGTGGTGGACGCTTCTGTGATGCCGACCCTGATCAGCGGTAATACCAATGCACCGACCATCGCGATTGCAGAGAAAGCCGCAGAGCTGATCCTGAACGGACAACAAAGCCACCAGCAGCAACCTCAGACAGACAGCATCACTGCTTAATTCACAACACACCTGCGGTTAAAAACCGGCTGCGATATTCAGCCGGTTGTTTGCTGCAGCGAGGTGATGAACGCGCTACCGGATTTGCTCAGAAAGTTGATTTCGGTAGCGTCCCGGTGTTTCATCCGTCCAGCGCTTGAATGCGCGGTTAAAGTTCCCCACGCTGGAATAACCCACCAGATAGCCAATCTCACCCAGTGACAGATGCGGTTGCTCAATATATTCCAGCGCCAGCTTTTTACGGGTACTTTCCAGAATATCGGTAAAGGATGTTCCTTTATCCTGTAACTTTCGCTGCATGCTGCGCAGGCTGATCCCCATCGAGTCCGCAATCTCGGTTTGAGTCGGAACGCCCATCGGTAATAACTGGCACAGCTTGTTACGAATAATCTGAATCAGATCATTCTTATCCATACGCGTCAAAAACTCATCCAGCATTTTTTCATGGGTTTGCGCCAGTGATGAATTCCCCGTCATGAGCCGTCGCGAAGCCTGTTCACTGTCAAAAACCACTGCATTCATTGCCTGACCATATACGATCTCACAGCCCATAAACTCGCTCAGAAACCTCTGCCCCTGATCAGGTGCGGTAAGACACACGCTGACCGGGTGCAAATGGCCGGGAACCATATCTCTGGCAAATTGCACCATAGTCGCCAAAAAGGTTTCAGCAACAATATCAGGAATAACAGGTTTTTGGCTGCCTTCATGGCAGATGATATTCATTCGGAAAACGACTTGCTCGGCCGACTCAATCAACTCGATCGAACAGGTATTGGACACCACTCTTTTATAACGGGCGATTCGTTCCAGCGCGTCTCTCAGTGTGCTGGAGGACATCATGGCGTAGCCCAGCGCATAAAACACACTGGGATGAAAATTGCGGGCCACCTGCACACTGACATCCTGCCGGGGTAAGCGCTGATTGCAGTACTCCAGCAGCTTGGTGATTTTTTCTATGCCGATCCGGCTTTCCTGATGCAACACTTCATTGGGTGAAATCCCGCAAGCCGACAATGCCTGTTGCTCGTTAATCTGGTTCGCAGCCATCATACGGCTAAAAGGGATCAACCAGCCACTCAGGGTTGAGTAATAAGCATTCATACGCGTCTATCGCCTCACTGTTCACATCGTAAGCGTCGTGTCATTTGACCTTGTCATTTAGCCATAAATCGCCATTTTTGTGGACTGACCACTCAGTCAGCTTTTCTGGCAGACTCGTGCTTTCGCCGATAAAAACGGTATGCCAAAAGCCAGCGGAAAACGAAACCTGATGATGACCTGACCTTTGATACACCCCACATCAATGACACATTTTATTAACAACCAGCATCCGCGCAACATAAAATGGCGTGAACTGAGAACTCGATAAGACAGTCGTCCTATAAGCTAGTGAGTGAATGAGCCTGTGTGGCCTGTCAGGGTGTATCGCAATCACCCCCTGAACGCCTGACCTCTACGACACATAACAAGGACGAACTATGCGCCATAAAACTTTAGTCGCCAGTATCATTGTGGCTGTCTTTTCTCAATCCGTTTTTGCAGCCGATCCCAGCACAGCAACAAAAGATGCCAGCGCCTCAACGAAAGCTTACCAACAGCAGCAGAGAGACATCCTGCCATTTTCCGATACCAAAGATTTTGAACTGGTTGAAAAAGGCCTGATCAAGCGCCCTGAGGCAGTCACCATCAAAGATGAGAACGGCACTACGGTCTGGGAATTAGGCAGCTATGATTTTCTGCTGGGTGATCAATCAATCGACACGATTCACCCCAGCCTGGAACGTCAGGCCAAGCTGAACATGGCCTACGGCTTGTACAAAGTCACAGATCGTATTTATCAGGTGCGTGGCTATGACCTGGCAAACATCACCTTCATTCAAGGGGATACCGGCTGGATTGTGTTTGACCCGTTGCTCACCCCGCCAACTGCCAAAGCCGCTTTTGAATTGGTGTCCAAGGAGCTGGGCGATTTTCCGATTCACACTGTGGTCTACAGCCATGCCCACGTTGACCATTTCGGCGGGGTAAAAGGGATTGTCTCTCAGGCACAAGTTGACAGCGGTGAGGTTCAGGTGATTGCCCCTCGTCATTTCATGGAGCACGCGATCAAAGAAAACGTACTGGCCGGGAATGCCATGACACGCCGCGCAACCTATCAATATGGCAACGCCCTGCCTATCGGCCCGAAAGGGTTAGTCGATGCCGCCATCGGCAAAGGCACATCACTGGGCATGATCGGTCTAATCACCCCAACCCGGGAGATCAGTCAGGATACCGAAACCGTGACGATTGACGGCATTGAGATGGTCTTCATGAACACACCAAACACTGAATCACCATCGGAAATGAACACCTATTTTCCGCAATTCAAAGCATTGTGGACGGCTGAAAACGTCATTGGCACCATGCACAACGTCTATACCCTGCGCGGCGCTGAAGTGCGGGATGCCCAGGGCTGGAGTAAGTACATTAACAGCCTGATCCATGGCGTAGCCAAAGAAGCCGACGTGATGTTTGCGTCACACAGCTGGCCGCGCTGGGGCAATGACTATTTGATGGACGTACTCAAAAAGCAACGTGATATGTACGGCTACATTCATGACCATGCCTTGAACCTGGCGAATAAAGGCGTGACCATCAATGAGATCCATAACGAATTTGAAGTACCGGACTCACTCGCCAATGAATGGTACAACCGCGGCTATCACGGTTCGTATTCGCACAATGTCCGTGCTGTGATCAACAAATATCTGGGCTTCTTCGACATGAACCCGGCAACCCTGAACCAGCTCAGTCCGGCTGACTCGGCACCCAAGTACGTCGAGGCAATGGGCGGGGCCGATGCCATCATCCAGCGGGCAAAAGCCAGCTTTGACAAAGGCGAATACCGCTGGGCGGCAGAGGTGCTGGACAAAGTGATTTATGCCGATCCTGATAACCAGCAGGCTCGCCTGCTTCAGGCTGATATTTTCGAGCAGATGGGTTATCAGTCTGAATCAGCTGGCTGGCGAAACACCTATCTGGTCGGCGCTTACGAATTGCGTCACGGCATGCCCACCAATGCGCGCGCAACCCGTGTTGGCCCAGACTTTGTCAGTGCCATGAGCACAGATCTGATTTTCGACTTTCTGGGTGTGCGCCTGAACGCAGAAAAGGCAGAAGGCAAAAAACTCACACTGAACTTTGTCTTCCCGGATCGGGATGAGCACTATCTGCTAGAGCTGGAAAACAGCCACCTGAACAACATCAAAGGCCAGCAAAGCGATAACGCCGATGTCACTATCACCATAAACCGCAGCGATATGGACAAAATGCTGATTAAACAGCAAAGCTTCCAGCAACTGTTGCAGGACGGTAAGGTCAAAACCCAGGGTAATATTCAGGCTTTTGGTCAGCTGATGGGCATGATGGACGAATTCCCGTTCTGGTTTAAGATTGCGACGCCATAAGCACAGACGACGCTGTGTTTTACGCTGCAAAGCCGCTGATACTCAGCGGCTTTTTTCATGGTTCGTGTCAACCCGGATTCAGGGCAGGTTGATCTGCCAGGACACCCCAAACCGATCCGTCACCCAGCCAAAGCGTTGGCTGAAACCGTAATTCTCCGCAGGCATCAGTGCATTACCACCTTCGGTGAGCGCGGCATAGACCCGCTCAAACTCGGTTGCCGATTCACAGTCTACAAAAACAGACATCGCTGGGGTGAAGGTAAAATTGTGCGAAATGAAGGAATCAATGGCGATAAACTCCCGGCCGGCAAGCACAAAACGGGCTTGCCTGACCATACCTTTTGAATCGCCATCCGGGTAACGCTCAATGTGAAGGATGTCAGATCCGGCAAACAGACTGACATAGAAATTCATCGCCTCTTCGGCATCCCCTTCAAACATCAGATGGGTCAGAATCGCTTGTGCCACGGCACTTCTCCCTGCTCAGTCACCGGCCAGCACAACTGAGGGCTCAGACGGTGTGATTTGTTTGACAACCCGGCACGGGTTCCCTACGGCAACGCTGTTATCCGGAATATCTCTGGTCACCACACTGCCGGCGCCAATGACACAGTTGTGACCAATGCGCACGCCCGGCAAAACCGCTACGTTGCCTCCGAGCCAGACATTGTCACCGATCCACACCGGCGCACCGTCTTCCCCATGCAACCGCTCAACAGGATCAATCGGGTGAGACGCCGCGGAGATCATCACATTCGGACCAATAAACGCATTCTCACCGATCGTGACTTTGCAGACATCCAGAATGGTCAGGTTATGGTTCGAATAAAAATTCGCGCCCAGCACAATGTTATAACCATAGTCGCAGTAAAAAGACGGTTCCATATGAGCATCGCCGCAAAATTGTACCCGTTCTGCCAGAATCGCCATTCTGGCTTGCGTATCGCGCGGATCAGCCAGATTAAAACGGTGACACATGACTTTGGCTTCCTGACGGTCATGGACCAGTTCGGGATCTCTGCCGCTGTAAGCCAGACCTGCGAGCATTTTTTCTTTTTCTGTCATAAACTCAGACACTGTGTACTCCTTCATTCATTCACAGCGCAATTCCAAACCGTACCAGCAACCCGCCGTCAGGCAAGGTTTCATGGTTTAACTCATAGTGGAAACCCAGCCTGGTCAACAGGTGAATGCATCTGTGGTTCTCGGCATCGGTAATCGCGACCAGACGCTTCAGTGCCAGGGTTTCACGGGCAAAAGACAAGATTGCCTGAGCGGCTTCAAAGGCATAGCCCTGCCCCTCAAAGCCCGGCAAATAGCCATATCCTAAATCAATGTCTTTCAGGGAATCACGTTTAATCAGGCCACAGATACCAATCGGTGTGTCATCGCTTTTCAATGCAACACGCTGTAGCCCCAAACCTGTTGTCTGATACAGACTGATAAGTGATGTTTCGAGATACTTCAACGCATCCTGACGTGTATGAAGCTGTTTATCACCGACAAAACGTTGAAAGCCTGGCGTGTTATACAGTTCAAAAATGAAATCAGCATCTGCCGCCGTTAACGGCCTGATCGTCAGACGTTCCGTGGTGATTGCTACCATGCTCATTATTCCGATATTGATGTAACCATGAAGAGCCGGCTATCCGGAGAGTGCTCCAATGTCATAAAACAGCCGGTCAGACGAGACTGGGGTTCTGTTGCGTTGGCATTACCCGTCAGTGCTTTTCTTCTTCTCTCAGCGTCAGCACCTCATAACCGGTTTCCGTCACCAGTATGGTGTGCTCCCACTGCGCCGACAGTTTTTTGTCTTTGGTCACCACAGTCCAGCCGTCTTTCTTGGTTTTGGTTTTGTAGGTGCCTTCATTGATCATCGGTTCAATGGTGAATGTCATGCCTGGCTGCAGCCGCAACCCGCGCCCTTTCAGCCCATGGTGAAGGACTTGTGGTTCTTCATGCATTTCCCGGCCGATGCCGTGACCGCAATATTCCCGGACCACAGAATAACCCTGACTTTCGGCGTGCTTCTGAATCGCATACCCAATATCACCCAGAGTCGCGCCAGGTTTCACCTGCGCAATCCCCTGCCACATGGCTTCATAGGTTGTTTTTACCAGCCGGGACGCACGTGGCTGAACCCGGCCGATGCAATACATTTTGCTGGAATCAGCAATAAAACCATTTTTCTCCAGGGTGATATCCAGATTGATAATATCGCCCTCTTTCAACAGACGGTTTTCGTCCGGCATGCCATGGCAAATCACTTCATTGATTGACGCATTGAGGACGTACGGATAATCGTACTGGCCTTTACTGGCAGGTCTTGCAGACAATGCATCCGTAATAAAGGCCTCGACCTTGTCATTAATCGCCATGGTCGATACACCGGCAGCCACAAAGTCATCCAGCATGGAAAAGACTGAGGCCAATAAGCGGCCAGACTCGCGCATCAGTTCAATTTCCTGCGCGGTTTTGATATTAATTTTGTTCACTCATTAATTCCTGTACCGATCCCGCATCGCTCAGTAATAGCTTACGAATCAGTTCGTTATATGTCAGTGTCGGATTCATTTCCGCCAGCAGACCCATTTTTATCCAAAACTCTGCCTGGGCATTAATAGAACGCGACATCGTGCTGCTGGCTTTTCGGATCTCTTCATGAAGGTCATCCGATATTTTGACTATCCCCATTCGTCGGCCTGAATAATATACATAGAATATGCGAAGTGTATACGAAACGTATATTCACATCAATGTAATGCGATCATGATCCAAGTCGGCCTTTTCAGACACAGGGAATCTTTACTTTCTCATCCGTCCCCCCTGATAATGTCGGCCTGTTGTCCATTCGAGCAGTACTATGATTCAGGTTCCGATTACCCCACGCCCAAACTGGAAAATGCTGGCCGATGAATTTGGATTTCGTTTCCATACTCTGGAAGGCGAACCCTATTGGGTCGAAGATCGCTACTTTCAGTTCAGTTTGCAGCAGATTGAAAATGAACTGGAAGCGCCCACCGCCGAGCTCCATCAAATGAGCCTGGAAGCCGTCGATAAAGTTATCCGCGATGAAGCCTTGCTGAAAAAATTTCAGATCCCGGAAACCATGTGGGATCTGATTGCCAGCTCGTGGAAACAAAAAGCACCCAGTTTGTATGGGCGACTGGATTTTGCCTACGATGGCCGGCATCCGGCAAAATTGCTTGAATTGAACAGTGACACACCAACCTCACTTTACGAAGCCAGTTTCTGGCAATGGTTGTGGCTTGAAGATCAGGTCAATGCAGGCAAACTACCCAGGCGCGCCGATCAGTACAATCTGATTCAGGAGCTGATGATCCAGCGCATGGCAGCATTAGGCAGCTACCAGCCAGGACAAACATTGCATTTCGCCTGCTGCCGGGACAGCGTGGAAGACAGAGATACTGTGCAGTATCTTGAAGACTGCGCCAGAGAAGCCGGGCTGAAAATCGCCTTTGTGTACATTGAAGACATCGGCATCAATCAGGACGGCGAGTTTACCGATCTGGACGACAACCCGATTCGCTGGATGTTCAAGCTCTATCCGTGGGAGTTTATGTTCCGGGAAGAGTATGCCGCGTATCTGCACAGCGCCAATGTTAACTGGCTGGAACCGATGTGGAAAAGCATCAGCTCAAACAAAGCGATTCTGCCGCTGATGTGGGACATGTTTCCTCACCACCCGAACCTGTTACCCGCCTACTTTGCCGATGATCCGAAAGCCGCAAGCCTGACAGATTTCGTGAAAAAACCAATTTTCAGCCGCGAAGGAGCCAACATCAGTGTGCATCGTGCCGGTGAAATACTGCAGCATGAACCCGGCCCGTACGGCGACGAAGGCTATATCATCCAGCAATATACCCATTTACCGCGTTTCGGTAACAACCATATGCTGATCGGCAGCTGGTTGATCAATGATGAACCCGCCGGACTGACGATCCGGGAAGATACAGGTTACATCACCAAAGATACTTCAATGTTTATTCCGCATATCATTCTGGATTAAACCGGCAGGGACAAAAGCGGCGGATAATTCCGCCGCTTATTCGAATCAGTCTCTTTGACAATAAAACAATCAGGCCTGGGTTCTATCCTTCCTTGCGTATCGATTCAGGCTTGGCATCAAGCATAAATACTTCTCCTGCTCATTTCCTGAACGATCAACTGAATCATCAACAGCCGAAACATAGGGTCATTATTGGTTCATCGAATACAAACGATGTAAGTCAACCCGGCAGAACAACAATACCGAGAGGCTCCAGCAATTGCTCTTGCTGCCAGTCACAGATTTTCACACCCGTTAAATCGACTTTTCGGGGATCTAACCCATCAAGCTCTGAATGACTGAGATCAGCCCCCTGAATAGAAAATTGTCCCCAACAATCTTCAGAGAATGACCCTCGACTTAAATCAGACGACTTAAAAGAGGCTCCCTGCAAATTTGCTCCGACCCATCGGTTTTCAAACAAATCGCATTTTTCAATACATTGCCGCTCCAGATTGGCATAAGACAAATTACACCCTGTGATATAAGCCGAACAGAAATACATCTGATGACTAACCTGATTCACAAAGCTTGCCTGAATAAAATTGGCACCTTTCAGATCACTATCCCGCAATTCAATACCAAAACAATTTGCACCTTTAAAGTTTGCTAAAGCTAGCTGACAGTCTTTAAAACTCGCATCGCGCAAATCGCAATAGTCAAAATGACAGCCTTCGAAAGCTCCCGGCTCAATAAACTTACAGTTTTCAAACACTGCATCCCTTAAATTTGATCGGCTAAAGTCACAACGATAAAACTGACAATTCTTGAATACAGCTTCTGATAAATCCTGGCGGGAAAAATTAACCTGATTAAATAGTTTATTCTCTTGATACATCATCATCTCCACTCATTTGATTCAGAGTCTAGCATTTAGAATGTATAGAATTAAGAAAAACAAACCATTATAAAACAACAATTTAAACCACCCCGATTTTGCCGTTTTAAGGCACCAAATCGGCTTGTAGTGAAGCGTAAAGCCAACTCATCGATGCCGCAGGCGAAGAAAAAAGTTTACCTGCGCAGGAGGCGCTAGAGGATGATTTATCCTGAATAGATATATCAAGCTGTGCTGCAAGAAATCGTTAACAGCACAGCTGAATTCAACCTGATAGAATTATTGATTAAAACTGTACTGCCGCTTCACTTCCACAACCTGTACCGTGTAGGAAGCGTACCATTTTTCACGGCCAAATTGCTGGGCCAGTGCATGCTGGCTGTCTCTGTGCCAGTTCTGGATATCCGCTTCGGCGTTCCAGTAGGAAATCGCAATTTCCTGATCTCCCTCTGTCACCGCGATAAAGTCCAGACAGCCATATTTTTCAAAGGCCAGATCCCGCATCACTTTGACCATCTCGGCATACTGACCGTCCTGCTGACCTGTCTTCGCCCTGAAAATCACTGCAAACATTGCTCCCTCCCTGGTTTTTCATCTGAACGTCCATGTCCTGTCATCAGGATCAAAGCGCTGACAAAGAGTAACATCAGTAGCTGCAGTGTGGCGATTCATAGCACGATGGTGCCTCCTCGAACCCGCTGATGAGTGGTGAGCAGTTTATCTTTGCTTGTCAGCATCAACGCGTGTCTTGTGTTGTCTCTCTCATGAAACCTGCACTATTTTGCACTGAGCTATAATGGAATGGGCGCAGACGGGAGCCGTGATGTCCTGCCACGTCAGAGCTACCAGTCACCGGGTAAACAGCGACACGCCCGGGTGAACCAATCTCAAACTTCAGCCTGAATCCTGGTGTTATGGAATATCGTGATTATTACGCCATCCTTGGAATTTCCCGCGATGCAACTTTGGCGGATATCAAACGAGCTTATAAGAAAAGTGCGCGCAGATACCACCCAGATGTGTCGAAGGACACCGACGCCAAAGAGAAGTTTATTCAGGCCAAAGAGGCCTATGAGGTGCTCAAGGATCCCCAGAAGCGGGCCGCTTATGATCAATTGGGTAAAGACTGGCATTCCGGAGAGCATTTTCATGTACCACCAAACTGGGAACGCAATTATCAGTTTTCCAGTGAAGGTTTTTCCCAGGGGGATGCATCTGCATTCTCTGATTTTTTTGAATCGCTGTTCGGCGATCACTTTGATCACAGCGCAGGACGCCATCATCGCGCTCGCAGAGCACATCAACATTTCACAGCCAAGGGCGAAGATATCCACGCCAAGGTTCAAATTGATATTGAAGACAGCTTTCATGGCGCGGTACGCACCCTCACCCTGCCATCATCCCCCCTCGACGGCACGCACCCTCAGACCGTGAATTTAAAAATTCCTAAAGGGGTTCGGGAAGGTCAGCATATGCGTCTGGGCGGCAAGGGAATGCCCGGCCATGGCGGCGGCGCGGCGGGCGATCTTTATCTTGAAATCAGTTTTCGTCCGCACCCGTATTACCGGCTTGAGCAGAAAAATCTGTATATGACCCTCCCCGTCACACCATGGGAAGCAGCCTTGGGCGCTAAAATAAAGATACCGACTCCGACAGGCCCCATTGAGGTGACGGTGCCGGCCAATTCGGTTTCAGGGAAAATACTGCGGCTTCGCGGCCGGGGACTTCCCGGAGCCTCACCCGGGGATATGCTGATCACTCTGAATATTGTCCAGCCCAAGGTGAAAAGCGAGCAGGAAAAAGCTCTGTACCGGCAGATGCAGGATCTGATGTCCTTTAACCCTCGTGATCAATTTGGATTTGAGTCATGAAGAAAAAAATTACGTCAAGCCAGCTCAGTATTACGGTCATTGCAGAGCATGAGCCGACGCTTAACCTGGCAGAGTTTTGTCGCGCTTGTGGTCAACCCGCTGAATGGGTGATCGCCCTGGTTGAAGAAGGGGTTCTGGATCCTCAGGGTGATCGGCCAATTCACTGGCGCTTTGCCACCGTCAATCTGCGCCGTGCTCTGCGCGCCAGTCGTATACAGCAAGATTTGGATTTGAATGTCCCCGGAGTCGCTGTGGTCCTTGATCTACTGGATGAAATCGAACGGCTGCAACGTCGATTGGAATACCGATATTCAGTGTCCCTTTAGCCGTCACTAAATCATAAAACTCACGATTGATTTACATCAGGTGACAAGTCATCAAATAAAACCAGGGTGAGAGTTGCTTGGCGAAGCCAGTTTCTGGCAATGATTGTGGCTTAAAGATCAGGCCAATGTGGGCAAACTGTCCAGGCTGCCGAATAGTAGAATCTGATTCAAGCGCTGATGAACAGCGCATGGCGGCCTTAGGCAGCGATCAGCCGGGCCAAACACTGCATTCTGCCTGCTGCCGTGAGCGCGATAAAGTCCAGGCAGCCATATTTTTCAAAGGCCAGATCCCGCATCACTTTGACCATCTCGGCATACTGACCGTCCTGCTCACCAGTCTTTGCCCTGAAAATCACTGCAAACATTGCTCTCTCCTTGGTTTTTCATCTGAACGTCCATGTCCAAACCGTCTGAGGTGACAATACGGGTCACCCCTGTCGGTGTGGCGCATTATGACAATAGCTGAGCATCAAACGTGGCCGGGACAATTCGGGAGCCCTGCTTTTCGACGATTTCCATAATGCCTAGGTGGATTTCCTGAGCGGCCACCTGATACACAGGCAGGCTTTTGGTGCCAATGTACGCAAAGACATTGATTTCCAATCCGTGCGCACCAAAGCCACGAAACGTCACCCGCAGCGGCTTTTTATCAACCTTGTCATGATTTTCCAGCAGCAGTTTTATCTCATCAATAATCTGCTTTAACTGCGTGGTTGATGTGCTGTAATCCAGACGAATATCCGATTTAAAGCGGATCTTTTCCCGCATCGAAATATTTTCGATTTCCATTTCCGATAACTTGGCATTCGGTACATGAATCACGGTTCTGTCTATGGTTCTGATGCGGGTACAACGCAGGCCAATTTCTTCAACTGTGCCCCGAATGCCGCCGAAATTGCACAGATTTCCCACTTTTACCGGCGCCGCAGAATAGAGCATCATGGTACCAATGAAGTTTTCCAGTGTTTGTTTAGAGGCCAAAGCCAGGGCAACACCGCCCACGCCCATACCGGCCAGCAAAGCTGTGGCATTGAAACCCTGGTATTCCATCCAGGACAGCACCGCAAAGATCAGCAAAATAATACGGATAAAGGTCAGGAAAGGGCGAACCATGGCCGCGCCTTGTTTATTCCCGTTGTTGATTAAACGTTCACGGATGATGTACTGAAAAAGCCCAATGGCAGACCAGCCCAGCCACAGGCTGGTGCCAAACAGCAGATAACCATTATTGAGAAAAGCTCTGGCGTTGGCCGTCAGCGTCGCGCTCGACAGCAACAAATGATCCAGCCCCAGTGCGGTAAAGAACAGCAGCGGCTTGGCGATCAAGCCCGCCAAGTCTTCTTTCATCTTGATGTCTGTTTTGCGAACCAGCCAGGCCGTGATCAGACAAACTGGCGTAACAACAGCAAAAGAGGCGAACAGGCAAGTAAAGAGAAAGACGATTTCCCAGAGGCTGAGTTTGAAAATATACCCGTCCGGTACATTCTGAATGAACCATTCTGTCAGCGGACTGTAACCCAGTTCTTCATACAAACTCGGGACCAGGGCAACCGTGGCATTGGAGATCTTCCAGATTTTGCCCAGCTTTTTACTCGGAACCTGCTGCAACAGCAGTGAGACTTCAGCATTTTTAACCGTGATATTGCCAAACGACTCACGATAGTCGGGCAGCAGATCATCCAGATCCCCTGCCGGACTGTCATCAATATCCTGCAGGTTGATCCAGAGATTTCGCTCAATGATGGCATGGAGCTTTCTGGCGTATTCTTCCCCGTTGCTGGCGCTCATTCCTTTGGGCATGTAACGCAAGTCCAGATATTTCGCCGCTTTGGTGTAGTCCTGCTCGTATACCGCTTCCAGAAAGCCTTTCAGCGTTCCTCTGGGGGTATCCCGATCGAGAGAATCTTTGTAATCATAGGCCGCATTCACCGCTTGCCCAGCCGCAGAGGTTGCCGGGTCTGTCGTATTGCTCAGCAGTAGGTTAGGCGCCGCTGTCGCAGTGAGCGACACAAAAAAGCAGCAGAACAGAAAGGTTCTGAACAGGGTTTGCATCATCGGGTTCCGTCTGAATGTCCAAAGCTGGTGCGATTTTATAAGCGACGGCTTTCAGAGGCCAGAGATTGTTATGCGCGGCATGCACTTCTTTACGAGATGCTGAGCTGGGCCTGCAAACCTGGCTCAACAACGGGCTATAGGGAGAACTTCTGCTTTGCCTCCAGTGCCACGTCGGCCACTTTTTCAATCAGGGCGGACTGACCGCTGACAATGTCTGAAACAGACATCCAGCGACAAGCACTGGCGTCATCCCCCGGCAGCAGTTCCCCCGCCACATAGCGGCAGAGTACTGGCACCAGAATAAAGTGATGGTGGCAGTTTTCGCCATCGAACTCATTCACTTCAACCACTTCCAGGAACTGTTCAGCCGTTGCGATCACGCTGGTTTCTTCCTTCAGTTCACGCAAGGCTGCCTCACGCAGAGTTTCGCCCGGCCAGACAGAACCACCGGGAAAGCCCCAACCACCTTTTTGCGGCTCGTTTTTGCGTTGAACCAGAATGAGTTGATCGTCTTTGTAGGTAACGGCGAGAACCGCCACTTTCGGTGATGAGTACATGCTGCTTGCCTGAGTCATACGTTATCCAGAATGTTTTCAGAAAACCCATGATATCGCATGTTTTAAGGCGTGAGTACCTTACCGGCCCCTCATCATAAGACAGGCCGGTATTGCATGAGGCATTTAGTTCAGCGGCTTGATTGGTGCTGTTTTCAGATCATCATCCAGTTGATCATTAATCTTGATGTAGTCTTCACCTTTCACATCATAGATAGACGGTTTTTGCGTCACAATATTTTCGCCGGTCCAGAATTCTATCGGGTTCAGTACACCATAATCTGCAACCGTTGTGATCGCGTAAACCGGTGACATCAAGATGGTGAGGCCGCCACGGGCATATCGGTTGTCCACGGCATCCATATTGAATTTCATGGTGGCGTTCGTGGCCGCCATCTGGCCCGCACAACCCGTTAATAAAGACACGAGCGAGATAGCAACAAAAGCCATTTTCTTCATTTTTCTGTACCCATAAATAAAACAGGGTTTAATTGTAGCCATGCGCTCAGCAATGAAAACCAGTGGCTTGTTAAATCTGACAAGGATTCAGCATAGGTTCAGTTAAAAAACAACGTTCAATTAAGCTGCAGAATCATTACCGCCATCAGATTTGACCGGCTGAATATATCTTCAGAAAGCGCCCGTTATTCTTTATCGAAGCTGTCCACAATGATCGCTCCCATAGAAGCAGGCATGGCAATGATTAATGCACGTTTAACAGCAACGACCCAGTTATCAATGATCGGGAACTGGTTCAGCGAAAACAGAATCAGGCAAACCACCAGATAGGTGATCAGGTAGGCCCCAAGCACCCTGGCCAGAAAAACGGGCACACGCTTACGGATATTCTGGCCGAACATCGACTGGTAAGCGTACAGACCCATGAAAAGCAAAGTGAGTACAACAAGGACAGACAAATTCAGCAGTGGAAGGGATTCACTCAGTTGCCAGGCTTCTTCAGAAAAGGAAATGGGCACGCCCAGGGCAAAGGAGCCGATCACAAGCTGGCCCAAATCTTCTGCGTTGAATTTCCAATCCATTGACCGCTCCGGTTCCGTTTATTTTGCTTTTGACTATCCCTCCCCCTTTTCAAAGGGGAGGTCAGGCGGGGGTTACAGGGTACAAACGTCAAATCCGTACCCGCTTCACGAACCCCACCCTAACCCTCCCCTTGCCAAGGGGAGAGAATATTCAGTGCTCGCAGCAAACTCGATCAGTCCCTCCCCCTTTTCAAGGGGGAGGTCAGGCGGGGGGTTACAAGGCACAAACGTCAAATCCGTGCCCGCTTCACGAACCCCACCCTAACCCTCCCCTTGCCAAGGGGAGGGAATATTTTTAGTTTTAGCCCAGCAAAAACAGGCTGCCCAGCCCTAAGAAGGTAAAGAAGCCCACCACATCTGTGACTGTGGTTAAGATGACTGAGCCCGACAGGGCCGGATCAATCTCATATTTATCCAGGATCACCGGAATCACCACACCGGCAATGGCTGCAACTACAATGTTAATGGTGATCGCAGCAGCGATCACCCCGCCAATCGCCACACTGCTGAACCAGACAGCCGCCACAATGGCGATCACCACGGCCCAGAGCACGCCGTTCAGGCAGGCGACCAGCAACTCTTTCTTGGCCAGCGACCAGACGTTACCAAAGGTGATCTGCCCCATCGCCAGACCGCGGATAATCAGGGTTAAGGTCTGACTACCGGCAATGCCCCCCATAGACGCCACTACTGGCATCAGGACCGCCAGTGCTACCACCTGACTGAGCGTGGCTTCAAACAATCCGATCGTCCAGGACGCCAGAAATGCGGTAAGCAGGTTAATCCCCAGCCACAAGGCACGACGTTTGGCACTGAGCCAGACCGGGGCAAACAGGTCGGTATCTTCATCCAGACCCGCCCGCGCCATCAGTCTGGCTTCATAGGTTTCCCGGGTAATTTCCATCGCCAGCCGCAGTGTGGCGCGGCCGACAAAGCGGCCGGCATCATCCACCACCGCCATCGCCGCCTGATCTGAGTGCTCAAGGCGCTCTGCCGCGTCATAAACGTCCATCTCGGCTTTCAGGGGCGATGCAATATCATCCTCCAGACTGTCGACCCTGACCTGACCATCAGCCGCCAGCAGGACAGGTAATGAGACTTCGCCTCTGTAGTGCCCTTTTTTATCGACAATATAAACGCGATCCAGCATCGGATGCTCAGCACGCCGCACCGCACGCAAGGCTTCGAACACCCGGGTATTGGGGGTGAGCATCACCAGGCTGTGATCCACATAGCGGCCTATCTGATCTTCGTCATACTGCTGACTCTGTTCATACCAGGACTTCTGATCCTGGCTCATCTTCGCCAGTGCAAAATCCACCAGCTTGTCTGACAGGCTCTGCGACAGTTCGATCAGATCTTCAGCATCCAGCCCATGCAGCATGGCCCGCAGATCCGGCATGCTGAGGTTGTCGATCAGCACACCCCGGGCATCGGAACGCATGGCGACCAGAACTTCGACCCGCTCTTCCGGCGCCACGGTTTGCCAGAGGGCCAGACGTTCATCAATCGGCAAAGATTCCAGCAGTAAACCCAGCTCTGATGTTTCCAGCACTTCCGAAGCTTCGGAGAAGACCCGTTCCTGCTCTTCGTCATGAACCCGGTTCAGATCTTCAACCCACTGACTGAGTTCCTGTTGTGGCAAAAGATCTTTCACCGCGGCTTTGTCTTGTTCTTCATTCATAGTTTTTCTTACATTGGTTACTACTGCATGGATTACTGCTGCATGCGTTACTGCTGCGTACTTGCCTGAGCTGTGTCGACCGCCTCAGGCTGCTCATTATCCGGCTTAGGGTTCACCACCAGTTGAGTCAGTTTAATCACGGGTTTTTGCAAAATGATGTTATTGGGATAGGTGACCAAGCTGCCATCGGTCCGTTCAATAATCACATGGAACATGGTGATATCGTTAATCACCCCGCTGATGTCATCGTCTTTATCCACCACTTTGACCCGATCGCCGATACGGTACGGAAACACAAAAAAGATCAGCACACTGGCCGTGACATTGCTCAGCATGGACCATTGTGCGAACAAGGCGACACCCAATACCGCGAAGGCCGAAGAGAAGAACAGTGAAATATCACTGTATCCCAGCCCCAGGCTGATCACTGCCACACTGAACAACACGAAAAACACCACAGACGATAACACGCGCGAGATAAAGCGCACTCTGGCGTCACTCACCATCTTGGTTTTACCCAGCCGGGTCAGCCACAGGTTAATGACACGTTTCGCAATGGTGTAAACGATCAGAAAAACCAGAATAATAAACAGGTTATAAGCCAACCGACTTTGTAGAACGGTTTCTATCATTAAATGAATTTCATCCTTCTGAACAAAATAATCTCAAACACAGTGATCACAAGCAAAGCGATACAAAACGCCCAAAATGCCATCGTTGAGTCCACGCCTGGCATGCCGCCAATATTAACGCCCAGCAAGCCGGTAAGAAAACTGATCGGCAGGAAAATAATAGAGATCATTGAGATAAGATACGTGTTTCGGTTGACCTTCTCAGACTGCACCTGAGCCAGATGCTGGTTGATCACCTGGATCTGGTCGATATAAAAGTTAATCGACTCGTTAATCCGGACCACCAGATCACGGCAGTTCAGCAAGGGCATACGCAACGATTCCAAACCCGCCATTTCTGACTGCAGCAAATCATCCAGTGCATAACGCTGGGGCGTCAGAAAGCGACGAATTTTCAGCAAGCGTTTATTCAGGTGAGCCAGTGACTGGCTATCGGCTTCATCCTGATGCTCGGCGTAATATTCGATATCTTCTTCAATCGGGTCGAGAAAGGTTTCAATATTGCGGTTCAGCTTATCGACAATGGTTGCCAGCATCGCCAGCAAGCTTGACGGTCCTTTTCCTTCCTCACACTGGCGCCGTGCCTCCGCAATGGCCCGCGACGGGTATTTACGGGTTGAAATCAGGCAGCCTTTGAAATAGAGAAACCGGATACTTAACATGTCATCCGGATTATTGCCTTCATTGAGATTGATGCCACGCAGGATCAGCAGGAAAGTGTCATCTCCCAATTGCTCAAAACGCGGACGGGTATCATCCGCCAGTAAAGCAGAAGCCAAAGACGATGGCACGCCCACTCTGGACAGCCAGTGTTTCAGTCCGACAGCATCCCGCTGGCAGTGATACCAGCAATCTTTCTCCAGCGTCTCGCAATCCTCCAACGTCAGATGGCGCGGCGTCTCCCCTAATTGCCAGCCGTCGATAAACCACTCAGTGCCGGGTTCTGAATTGCCCATAAAGTGCGCCTCCTGTGCGCAAAAACAAGAAATAAGAAGGGTGAGTTCAATCTCTGATCAGGTGATATCGACTTCATCACTGACTTCATCAAGAAACGATTCGATTTGTTGTTCAACTTCTGAACTTGCGCCTTTACTGAAATAAGCCAGATGGAAAACCGCATCCCCTTCATTGACCAGGGGCAGCATTTGCTGGCCGATCACAATGCCGTCTCTGGGGGCGACCATGGTGTCTTCACCATGGCCGAGCGGGGCACTGATATAGGCCAGGACCTGCCCTTTGATGACCCGCTCACCGAGTGCCACCACACAACGGACAATACCGTTCTGCTCAGCCCGCACCCAGCTGCTGGAGCGGGCAATAAAAGGCGATGCCTGTTCTTTTTTCCGGCTCACCCGGCGTATCATTCCCAGCATCCGCATGACACTCACAATGCCTTTCACCGCCGCGGCAATCACAAGCGGTTCGAACCGCAATGCTTCCCCGCCTTCATAAGTAATCACAGGAATACCCGCAGCATCCGCGACCGCTCGCAATGAGCCATCGCGAATCGCGGCATCCAGAATCACAGGGGTGCCGAAGGCATGCGCCATTTCCGCACTTGCCTCATCCTCCAGATTTGCCCTGACCTGAGGCAGGTTCCCTCTGTGGATCGCCCCTGTATGCAAATCAATAATATGCGTGCATTTTTTCACGACGTGTTCACTGAACTGATAGGCCATCCGGGCGGCCGTGGATCCCCGTTCAGAACCGGGAAAGCACCGGTTGAGATCGCGCCGATCAGGTAAATAGCGCGATTTATGGATAAACCCGAACACGTTCACAACTGGCACGGCCACCAAGGTACCGTGCAATTTTAATGGATCCACTTTGTTGAGCAGTTGTCTGACCGCTTCCACACCATTGAGCTCATCACCATGAATCGCCGCACTGACCAACAGTACGGGGCCCTGATAACGCCCGTTCACCACATGAACCGGAATGTGCAGTGGTGAATGGGTATAGAGCTGGGCGGCTTCTAAATCGATGGTGGCTGATTGTCCTGGCGGCACTTCGGTGCCCATAAATTCGATGACTTTATTTAATCTAGCCTTTGCCACTGGTGCGCGTCCTCTGCGGTTTTGCGGTTGATTCTATGTATTTGATTATCATACCCGCGATATCCTTACCAGTCGCTTGTTCAATCCCTTCCAAACCTGGGGAGGAGTTCACTTCCATCACCAGCGGCCCGCGCTGAGAACGCAGCAGATCCACACCGGCGACACGAAGCCCCATCACCTTGGCAGCAAGCACTGCCGTCTTCCGTTCTTCCGGCGTAATCCGGATAAGTGACGCCGATCCGCCCCGGTGTAAATTAGAGCGAAATTCCCCTTCGGCGCCCTGGCGTTTCATCGCGGCGATCACTTTATCGCCGATCACAAAACAGCGGATATCCGCACCGCCGGCTTCTTTGATGTATTCCTGCACCATGATGTTCGCTTTCAGGCCCAGAAAGGCTTCAATCACACTTTCTGCCGCCTTACGGGTTTCAGCCAGGACCACACCGATGCCTTGCGTGCCTTCGAGCAGCTTGATCACCACAGGCGCACCGCCCACCATTTCAAGCAAATCGCCAATGTCGTCCGGTTTACTGGCAAAACCGGTGATCGGCATCCCGACCCCTTTGCGCGACAGCAATTGCAGAGAGCGTAATTTATCCCGGGAGCGGGTGATTGCCACAGATTCATTGACCGGAAAAACGCCCATCATTTCAAACTGGCGCAGCACGGCGCAGCCATAAAAAGTTACCGAGGCGCCGATGCGCGGAATAATGGCATCAAACCCGGATAAATCCTGGCCTTTGGAGTGGATCGAAGGCTGATCGGAATTGATGTTCATGTAACAGCGTAACGCATCAATCACCTGTGCCTCATGCCCTCGCTCACGGCAGGCTTCAATCAGACGACGGGTTGAGTACAGCTTTGAATTACGGGAAAGGATACCAATTTTCATTGTCACTCCAAAAAATGCATAAACAGGTGTTACACGTCAGAATCACAACCGGGACAACCGCTGACGGTGCCAGCCGGTACACAAGAATGCCGCCCAACAGCCCATAAGACTGAGAGCCGGCTACAATAGTCTCAGTGTAGTCAATCAGATAACGGTCGGCTTTCTCCGCCTGAGGGTTGCAAATGTGAGGCAAGTTGCACAGAAATCTTCACTTATACTGCTCTTATTGAAAGCAATTGATCCTGACTTTATCTGATGACTCTATTTTATCTCATCACGACTTATCTCATGACTATAGTGACAGATTGGTTATATTGCACAACAACTTAGCTGAATACGATACCAATCAGTTGGGATAAAAACGGATGATCCGGCACCCGGAGAAATGCATGATATGCCGCCAGTATCCGGCTGTGACAGTGAGTTTCTTCATCGGCTTATTCCTTTGGCGCACCGCTTTTGCAGCACAATCGCACCCGCAGGATTTTGGTCCGCTGAAAACCTATGCCCAATCGCCGCTGCAGTCTAACAGCCTGAGTCCGCAGCTCAGAAGCGGTTTTGCGTTACCCGAAGAAACAGTGGAATTTTACGCCACGGCGGCCACAGCCAGTATCTGGGCGGAGACCCCTGAGTACCGGGCCGACTACTATCAGTCGACCTTCAGTACCGGATTCATGTGGCAAGTCACAGCGGGCTGGCAACTTGAGCTGGACGCCAGCTGGCGAATTGCCCTGGACAGTCATTTGGATAACCTGACGTTTGGCTTTCATAACCTGTTCGGCATCAGCCTGAACGGCCGTGAAGATGTGCCCAGACACAGCTTTGATCTTTCTATCCCTGAATACGGGGTGGAGTATACAGATTTCAAAGGCGAGACACTGACACGGACGCTGACCCTCTACAGCGGCTGGCAGATACTGGATCGCCCAAGGGAAGCGCTTTCTATCGGCGCCTCCCTGTATTACAACTA
Organism: Photobacterium sp. TLY01; assembly: GCF_021432065.1. Lineage (NCBI taxonomy): Bacteria > Pseudomonadati > Pseudomonadota > Gammaproteobacteria > Vibrionales > Vibrionaceae > Photobacterium > Photobacterium sp. TLY01. The sequence continues at coordinate 462,297 of NZ_CP090365.1, read as the reverse complement.
TGTCGACGCCGGCCCGTTCCACAACCATAACCTGGAGCAGGCTTTACAGCTTAATTACAGCTATCACCTGGACCGCCACCGCTTCCACGCTATGTTTGGCGGGGTGTATCGCCATGACCCGGCAGCACTCATTCCCTATAACACGCTGACCTATGCCGCAGCTGCCGGCTGGCAGTATCAGTTCAATGGTCCCCACAGAGTCTTGCTGGAATACCATTATTATGAAGGCGCCTCAGAAGCCACCTCGGCGCTGTCTCAAGCGTCCAACGAAATTCTGGCAGGATATCGCTACCATTTTCCCACCAGCGTGGTGGAGCTGGTCCTGACAGAAAATGTATTCAATATGGATAACAGTCCGGATGTGGCGATTACGCTTGGCTATCGGCAACGTTGGTGATCACCTCAAAGCGTTCGAGCAAGAAATCAATAAACAAACGAAGCCGGTTCGGGATCAATTCCCGCTGCGGGTAAACAAAGCTGATCGGCACAACCGGCGACACCCAGCCTGGCAATATTTGTATCAACTCCCCCCGCTCAATGTGCTCCCGGCAGATAAACTCCGGTAACAAGGCGATCCCCAGGCCATCCAGACAGGCTGACACGGCCGAGGTGATCGTATTCACCCTGAAACGATACGGCAGTTCAATCTGCACCTGCTGTCCGTCTTTTTCCAGTGCCCAATACGGTATCTTCACAGCGTTGTAGATTTTGATCTGATGATGAGGCGCAGCCAAATCCGCCGGCGACGCAATGTTTCCGTTCAGCGCAAGATACTCAGGGCTGGCAACGAGGATCCGCCGCGAAGAATGAAACGGTCTTGCCACCATGCCCGAATCGTTGATATCGCCCACCTGCACATACAGATCGATGCCTTCAGCAATCAGATCAACTTCCCGGTTGCTTAACTCAAGGTGCAGGCTGACATGCGGGTACTGTTTCAAAAATGCGTTGATGCTCTTGCCGAACACTTTCTGGCCGACTTCGACAGGCATCACCACATTCAGCCTGCCTCGGATCAAGTCCTGGTTTGCCGTGACTTCAAGTTCGGCCTGACTGGCAATTTCGACCACTTGACGGCACGACCGATAGAACGCTTCCCCTTCATGGGTCAGCACCAGGTTGCGGGTGCTGCGAGTCAGCAGGCGCACTGCCAGATCTTTCTCCAGATCCGCAATTTTCCTGCTGATCGTCGATTTCGTCATGTCCATTGCCGCGGCGGCCTGCGTAAAACTCCCGCATTCCACCACCTGGGCAAACATCACCATTGCATTTAAATCCATTCCATCCTCAATTCATCAGAACACTGCCTGCACGAATGCAGCAAGCAAGAACACTATTAGTGAAAAATTCGCAACAGTGTTTTCGATTTTTCCTATCTAATAAACTAATTCATAATTTTTTACAATTCACGCCCAAACATAAATGACAACAATACGAATTCTCATGACCGAGCAAGCCTCAAAGACATCTTCACGCCTTCCTCTGATTATTACGCTGACGCTGGGTCTGATCGCCGTCTCAGCAGGGAGTTACTGGTACGGCTACGGCCGCTATTTTGAAACCACAGACAATGCCTATTTGCAGGGTGAGATCACCAACATCAGCCCCAAAGTGGCTGGCTATATTCAGGCAAGTTATGTGAGCGATAACGACAGTGTCAAAGCAGGACAACTGCTGGCCACCATTGACGATCGCGATTATCAGGCCGCGCTGGAAAAAGCCAAGGCCAACCTGATGGTGACACAAGCTGCAGTCGCCCACCTGAATGCCCAGTTTTCACTGCAGAAAACCGTGATTCGTCAATCCGCCAGCCAGGTCAGCTCCGCGCAGGCAGCGCTGGAACGTGCAAAGCAGCAAGACAGTCGCGCCCGTTCCCTGCTGGCAAAAAACTATTCGTCTCAGGATGAAGTCGACGATGCCAGCTCACACCTCAAAGTCTCTGCTGCAGAGTTTGAAGCGGCAAAAGCCAGCCTGCAGGCAGCAAAAGATCAGCTTCTGGTCCTGAACAGCCAGAAAAGCCAGGCGGAAGCCTCGGTGCAAGAAGCCAGAGTGCAGGTGAAACAAGCTGAGCTGGATCTTAGTTACACCCGTATTTATGCCCCGGTTGACGGCATTGTCGGCAAACGCAGCCTGAGGATTGGACTGTATGTCCAGCCGGGCATGCCGTTGCTCAGTCTGGTGCCCAGCCGCGACGTCTGGATAGAAGCCAATTTCAAAGAAACCCAGCTCGCCAACATCCATCAAGGCCAGCATGTAGAAGTTGAACTGGACGCCTATCCGGGTCAGACCTTAGACGGGGTGGTAGACAGTTTTTCTCCTGCCACCGGTGCAAAGTTTGCTTTGCTGCCGCCTGAGAATGCCACGGGAAACTTCACCAAAATTGTTCAGCGGGTGCCGGTCAAAATTGTGATCCCCCATCCTGAGCAGCTCGCCGGTCAGCTACTGCCGGGGTTATCTGTGGTCGCGACCATAGATACCCGTTCAGAGTCAGCGCAGGAGGAAGAGACACTGGCAAAAGCTGAGGTCGCTCATGAGTGAACAGGCCCTGCCTCAGGCAAACCCTGCCCTTGATCAGCGTTCCGAAAATGACGTCCCACTCCGGCACTGGATTGCCCTGCTGGGCGGTATGCTGGGCGCGTTTATGGCAATTCTCGATATTCAGATCACCAACTCATCCCTGAAAGATATTCAGGGCGCGCTGTCCGCCACGCTGGATGAAAGCTCGTGGATTTCCACCTCCTATCTGGTGGCAGAAATGATCGCGATCCCGCTGAGCGGATGGCTATCAACAGCACTGGGAGCACGCCGCTATCTGATTGGCACCACAGTGATTTTCACCGTGTCGTCTCTACTGTGTTCTGTCGCCTGGAGTATGAGCTCCATGATTGCCTTTCGCGCCATGCAGGGTTTCAGTGGCGGCGCGCTGATTCCGATGGCGTTTTCACTGGTGGTCCAGCTGTTACCGGTTCATAAACGCGCCATCGGGATGGCAATGTTCGGCGTCACGGCCACGTTTGCGCCGTCGATCGGCCCGACGCTGGGCGGCTGGCTGACTGAGCATCTGTCGTGGCATTACATTTTTTACATCAACCTGCCGCCGGCGTTGCTGATGCTGGCCATGCTCCGTTATGGCCTGGATGATCAGCCCATGAATATCAGCATCCTGAAAAATGCCGACTGGGTTGGCATCGCCACCATGGCGGTGGGTCTGGGGTGTCTGGAAGTCATGCTGGAGGAAGGAAACCGGGAAGAATGGTTCAGTTCGCACTTTATCATCGGGTTAACCGTGATCGCTGTGCTGAGCTTAGTGGCGTTCGTCATCAATGAACTCAGACACCCAAAACCCCTGGTGAACCTGAGGCTGCTCAGTAACCCGCATTTTGCAATGTCCGGACTGGCTTATTTAATTCTGGGCATGGCGCTGCTGGGCTCCATTTTTGTGCTGCCCATGTATCTGACGCAAATTCATCATTACAACGCGCTGGAGATCGGAAAAGTCCTAATGTGGATGGGGTTTCCTCAATTATTGCTATTCCCTTTGATCCCCAAACTGACGCGCGTGGTGAAGCCTAAATTTCTGGTGGCATTTGGTTTCATCATGTTCGGCATCAGCTGTTATGTGAATACCCACATGAATCAGGATTTTGGTGGCCAGCAGATGATACTGTCGATGTTGCTGCGGGCCATTGGCAGCCCCTTTATCATTGTGCCGTTGTCGCTGGTCGCGATGCAGACCATACAAAAGCACCAGACGCCGGATGCCTCCACCATCACCAATGTGTTACGTAATCTGGGCGGCGCCTTCAGCATCGCACTGATAGCCACTATGCTGGACAACAAAGCGCGGGAACACCTGGCTCATATCAAGGCCAGCCTACCCAGCGTCAGTAACGATGCATGGCACCAATTGGCACAGCAAGCCGGACATTACCTGCAGCAGGGTACCGATCCGACAACCGCGATGCTGAAAGCCAAAGCCAGTCTGGCGCAAAGCATGCAAACCGACGCCTACATCATGGCATATAACGATATTTTCATGATGATGACTGGCTTTCTGGTCTTCGCCGCGATTCTGGTGCTCTCCTTACCGGATGCAGAGCCGGCTAAGGGCTGAACCGCCACAGCTGCGAAAATATGCTGATATTACTCGCGCCTTGTCAGTTCAGATACTGGCAAGGCGCTGTCGTGAAGCTTACTTTTTAAACCTGATCATGCAATGTCCTGTAAAGCTTCGGGTAACGTTTCTCGGCATTGCGGTAACAGTACATAACATAGCCTGTCATAAATAAACTAAAGGCTGTAAATAAAAAATACATTAAACAAGATAATAAGACTTCTCCGACCTGACTATCCGATTCTTGCCTGTCATACACATAGACAACAAGTTTTCTTACATCGGGATCGACGAAACTGACGTTTGCATAGAGCGTGCCTTCCTGCCCATTTAAGTAGTTTGTGACTAAAAGGCTGACTCTCTCTAACAAAGTATCATAAGTAAGTTCTTCACCCTGAAAACTTTTTAAATCATGCACTAACAACTGACTAAAATCACGTAATGTAAATAAATTTAATCCATGCGGTCTGTAACCGATATCAATATATAGCAATGCTTCAGACGCTGTTTCAATTTTAGCTGCATTCAGCCAGTGATAAATCTCTCCCTTCTTATGCTGGATATCAGAAATTGCGTTGATAGTCTGAGCCATGTCTTCATCGTTAAATGATACAATATTATTTTCATCTACAATTGACTTATGAATACTATCCACAATACTCTTCGATACATGCTCAATAACAGACTGGTTATAAACCTTATCTGAAATATATAACTGAGTCTTATCCACGCTTTGAGATATTTTCATTTCACTCAATTTAATGTTTTGTCCAGCGTCCAGCTTGGTCAATTGATTGAAATCAACGGACGTAATGTTGCTCATGCTAAACTCATATAGAATTGATTGTTTATGTAAACCAAAAGCATAGTTATAAACATAATCCACACTTAGAAAAATTAAAACAAAAGAGAATATTCCCCAGATTCTGATTGACTTCACCAGAGATTCTTTCTTTTCTTTTAAGCAAAAGTGCATATGACAATCATTAATTATTTCGGGATGAAGACCAAAATATGGAGAATGTTCGATCAAACCATGAACCGTACATATTTCACTATCTTTAAATTTATCCTCAAAGCCGCGAATCGGTATACCATTAATTGTCCCAACCTCAGTACGACTTTCCATAGACATCGAATCATCAAGCGAAAAAGCGCCAGTAACTTCATACAACTTCGAGTGTTCATAATTAATTTTTATCTGCCATATCAACATGGGCGAGAGCAAAAGAGTAATGTAAATAATACTTGCTGGATGAAGGCCATATTTCAATTGAAAAAGGAATACAAGACAAAACGCCATACAAAAATAAAGCAACAAACACTCATCCTGTGAACTTGGATTGTTCTTTTTCACTTTCAGAAGCGAGTACAGTTTATTTACTTCATGCAAAACATTAAAATCATTTATTCGCGTAACATAAATTGCATCTTTATAAACAATACCTTCAACATAAGTATCACTCAGTTCATTTAGCTCTTCATCGTCGATACTAATAATGACGTCGCCAGGGTAAAACGCTGATTCAATACGCATTCTGTCAATACATCGATCATACCATCGATTTCTGAAACCTAACCCTAACGGAAAATCATGCAGTTTCCCTGAAATAGAAAATACACGATTATCTTTGAACCTTTTTTTATAAACTTTCTTCATCACACTCATGCTCTCTACAGACAAACAATGAGAATGCTTGTTGTTTTCGTAGAGATCTTTAACTAATTTCTTTTTTCCTTTCGTCTTTTATAATTAGTCTCAATTGTCGATATTATGATGATGAGTTTTAAAATAATAAAAATAAATTTAATTACATGCATGAATACCTCACATCATTCCTCATAAATCCATTAATTACAGCGCTCAACATCATCGCGATATGGTGAGGTCTGTGTTTCTATATCCATGATTTCCTGAGGTGGTAAATATCTGGCAGCACCTTTAAACAAGTCCTTTTTATCACTTGGAATTTTTCCATAAGGGAAAAAATCATTAAACTTATTCATAATTCTTTGTTTATCAGCTTGCAAACAATATATATCAGTTGATGTGACATTATATTGCTCTAATTTAATAACGGACTCTTCAGATTCTTCGAAGATATATCCACGGTGATATATTAAAAAATAATCTCTTGGCTCGTCATAATCATTGTGTTCTCGTAAGAAAAAAATATCCTCATGCTTACTGACCCGCTGCGACAGCATATACTTGTCTAAGTTCGTTCCGCTCAATACCAACCAGGTCACGCCCAGCCCGGCAAATCCGACTAATGCAGACGGACCAATGATAAACACAGCAGCCAGTGACCCAACAGCGGCAACAGCCAGCAACTGTCTTAGGATCGCATTTCCTGTTTTTGATGAATGAACATGACTTTCAGTTATCAGACCATAACGGCTCAAGATGTAGTGATGGCGGAACCTTGGAAATAAAGTAATTTTTCCAATAGTTAAACTTAGGAAAGTTATCCAACCAAATATCTCCCACGTAAATACGTTTGTGATAGTCTTAATAAAATCAAACGATTCAGCTGTTAAAATAACAAAAAATATTATGAAATTGCTTATGATTGTCATCAGCATAATGTAATATTTACGCCGACTCGGATAAGGTTGCTGAAATGCTATCACTTCCCATTCAATTTTATCCGGATCCGAGGTTATTTTTTCATACAGTTATTTAACCTCGGTTTCTGTTGGTACCTGAGCTTTCGTTAATGGCCTGGTAACTGCGTCCATGCTCAATTCCTTATCCACCAATTAACTGCATTGCTCAGCATTATCAAGATGCGGTGAGGTTTGTGCGACTATGTCTTTAATCTCCTGAGGCGGCACATATTCATACAGCTCATCAAAAATATCTTTTTTATCACTCGGTATCTGACCATAAGGATAGAAACCATTAATCATAGAAATAATTTTATCTTTATCCCCTTGCTGACAGTATATCTGTGTAGAAAAAAACTTATATTCTTTAAACTCAATTTCATTATTTTCCGTTTCTGAGAATTTCATAAAACGGTGAAATAATAAAAACAAATCCCTTGGCTCATCAGAATCATCATGCTCTCTTAAGAAAAAGATGTCATCATAGGTACTGATGCGCTGTAAGAGCATGTACTTGTCTAAGTTTGCTCCGCTCAATACCAGCCAGGTTACCCCCAGCCCGGCAAAACCCGCTAACGCCGACGGGCCAATGATAAACACAGCAGCCAGTGAACCCACAGCGGCAACAGCCAGCAACTTTCTTAGGATCGCGTTGCCTGTTTTTGATGAATGAACGTGATCTTCAGTAATCAGACCATAACGGCTCAAGATGTAGTGATGACGAAATCTGGCGAATAAAGTGATCTTTCCAATAGTTAAGCTCGATAAAATTGCGACACCAAATAAAATCCAAGTTAAAGACTCTGAAATTGCAGCAATAAAATCAAATTCCATTGCAGCAAATGCAATCAAAAACATCATAAGCATTGAGACAAGTGTCATTAACATAATGTAATATTTACGCCGACTTGGATACGGTTGTTGGAAAGCTATCACTTCCCATTCAATTTTATCCGGATCCGAGGTTATTTTTTCATATAGATCTTTAACCTCGGTTTCTGTTGGTATCTGAGCTTTTGTCAATGGCCTGCTAACCTGTTCCATTTCTTGTTAACCTTCTATAAAAATACGATTGTCTGGCGTAAAAGCAGGCAATAACCCACTATATTTTTTTTCCAGCTCTTTACTTGTCAGTTTCTTGGAAGTCAGTTTCGCACCCCGAATATCGAAGCTAAAATGATAGAGTTGTGTATTCTGACTTTCATCGCTGTGTTTTGACTGACAATAGCCCAATACAAGCGACATCTCTCTCTGATTCTCATCCAGCGGCAGATAGCACTGGTAACTCATCCGGCCGGTTGATTCATCCTGTTTCCACAACCCGCTTTCTAAACTTTCAGTGACAGGAAATTGATTCTTGATTTTTTCTTCAAACATCACCCCTAAAGTGTTACCTCCGGCATATGGCGGGACAGAGAAATTGAGATAGACCCCTTTCAAAACCTGGCTGATTGAATTTCGGTTGGTATAGGTTTCAGTCTCCGGATATTCCTCATGAACATGTGGGATCACTTCAATTTCAGGCTGCATCTGAATATGTTTCAGCTCATTGAATGCCAGAATGGATGCGTGACTCTTGGCTTCTGGTGTCGTTAATGCAAGCCACTTGGGCGATTTTTCAACCCCCCAGGCACCATTGAACAACCATTGCTGGTAATCATTCTTTTCATGATAACTAATGAGTTCATTGATTATCATCAACACAAAGTTTGAAAGAAATAGTCCTGCCAACACCCAGGGGTTAAATGCCAATGGCACGACACCCCGTAAAAGCGTGACATTCAGAATTTGCCAACCTCCAATCAATGTTTGTACACCAGTTATGGCTGTCTTCGTAACATAAAGCTTATTCAATTCTCCTTTACTAGCCTGTGAAGACTTAAAAGCCATGAAAGCATCCGCAGCTGAAGCCACTATCGTAAAAGTTGCCGCATACCTTGTGATATGAACAAACCGCATACCCGCCTTCACCTGAGCCGCTGACATTAGGGTTGGGTCGGCCGATTTCGCTAAGCCTTTCAATCTTTTTAAACTCAGGTTCTTTGTTTTATCCGTTACCCCAAACGCACTCCAGGCCGGAGCCTGAAATACCGCGGCCAGACTTGCTCCGGTGGCTGATACGCGCTGTCCTGCGCCCAGAATTTCGTCAAAAGTGAGGACATTATTGGATTTCAGACTGTCCATATAATCCAGCAGGTCGTTTAGTGTAACAATTACCACCAGTAAATCCACACTGCTGGATGCCACCACAGAGCCGGCTTTCTTGGCGGCCTGGTTGATGTTTTCCGTGACCACTCTGATGCCTTCGTCTTTCAGATGTTTGGCTCTGATTTGAACGCTGTTTGGTTTTTTATCAAAATGAGCCTCTTTTTCCCTTGTCAGCTGTATTCGCTCTTTTAACAGTGCGTCAGTTTCATCGGCCATACTTTCAATTGGCTGGCCTGTCCGTCTGGCCATCAGATTATGGTGAGCTTGATTGAGCTTATTGGCTTTTGCCGCATAAATTCTGCCGGTTGCCCGAAGTTTCTTGTTGATTTGATTCAGCTCATCCTGCCAGTCATTCAGTTTGTTCCTGTATTTTGTGTCGACCTCAATGTCTGTGTCTGTGGCAAAGCTTTCAGCCATCATGGCGGTCTCAAGTGCCCGTTTGGTAAAGGCGGTTCCCCCCACCAGAGAAAGTGTGGCGGTAATACCGTGCGCAGCACCACTCACAGTTTGAGTCGCGCCCGCTTTGAGGGGCGCACTGATCACTTGAGTGAAACTGTCATGAATCTGGCTCAGCTGTGTGGCGAGTTTGCCAAGTACCTTATGGGATTGAGCGCCAGGATCGTGAACAAAAGTCAGGAAGGCGGCGTAACTGACGGTGAAATCTTTCCCTGGGGTGGCGCCGCTTTCTTCTAACGCTAACTCATCTTTGGAGATCAGTGAAAAGTCTCCGCCGCTTCTGAGATACAAATGGTATGTATCATACAGTTCGCTGCTGAATCCGGCGAAACGAAGCGGGATCATTGTGGTGGGTTGTTCAAACTCTCTGGCGAGCCATTCACGCTGTGGCGCTGTCATCGGGCACAAGACGAGTGGCGTTTCAATACTGGCATAAATGTCTGCCAGATAGAGCTGTACCGGGACCGAATAAATGTCGGCAAAGCCTTTTCTGATGAAATCTTTCCCGAACACTTGCAGCATTTTCAGTGCCATGTCTCTGTGCCTTTCCACGGCCGGGAAGCGTTTTTCTTCCTGCTCAAGATAGGCAATATTGTCTTCAAACAGCTTGTCAAGATCGACCATCCGGCGGTTTTTACTCAGCTTATTCCAGTCCTCGAAATACTTTCTGTAAGCTATGTTGCCGTGTTTTTTCTTAAATGCCTGTTCAGCTTGCGACAGCCGGGCAAACGAGCCAGCCCCTGCGGTGATCCCCGAAGAATTTGCTTTATCATTTTCGTAGATTCGTCTTAATTCGAAGAGGTCGTTGATTTCCTGATACACGGCAACCTGCTCACTGCGCGGCATGTCATCCAGCAGGTACGGATAGCGGATGTCCAGATCCTGAGGAATGTCTGTCGCAGTCAGTTGCAACACAGCGTCCATCAGCTGTTTAGGCGCAGCTTCATATTCAAACCAGTCTTGCCATTCACCGACCACATGTGAAAAACGAAAACCCATTTCTGCGATATCGCTTAAAGGGTCATTCATCGCCACAAGATAAGCAGCCTCATTGGCTGGCATTTGATTTTTGATTTCACCTGCTTCAGCAACGGGTTTGAGCTCATGTTCTAACTGAACCGTTATCTTTTCCTGGCGATCCGGGTCTTCAACTTCAACCGTGGTTTCGTCTGGCGTTTTGGTATGCACTAAACCTGAAAAACGTTCGATTTCACCGCCCTGCGGATCGATGTCGGCAACTTGCTCGAGTAAGTCCAGGCTGGCAACATGCTCATCAGGATGCCTGGCTAAGCTTGAAAGCCGCACATGACGCGCATAAAAGCGGGCGAGCGGGCTGGTCGCAAACTGATAAAACATTGGCCAGGACCAGCGCTGTTTGCTCCAGGCGATACGGAGAGAGGCGTCGCTCTGATAAGTAAGAAAAGGTTTGCTGCTGCCGGGCTGACCCCGCTCGGTTGGCCCATTCATCTCATCTAACGAGGGAAAATCATAATCCTCCTGCTCGTATTTCGTCAGGGTGATACCATTGAACTCGTACTCATCCAGTGTTTTGTCTGTCTCGTTATAGACATACAACCAGCCATCACGCAGTTGGCGCAAGGTGTATTGATAAGGTGCGATTGTCTGGCCAAAGAAAAAACCATTCCCGCGCCAGCCTGCCGGCAGACCATGTTTCGGCTTTTCGTTTTCATCATTCTCATCCAGGGCGTAGCGAACTGGAAACAGGTGACAGGGCGTCACCGGCTTCTTTTTGCGTTTCTTCGCCGGTGTTTTGGGTTCTAGAGGCTCCTGCTTGAGTTTTTCATCCTGCCACATCATGGAGCGTTCCGGCGGCTGAGTCCTTGGCTGACCGCCATTCGTTTCCATATCCACCGGGTGGTGATGAGGGACGGTTCCTTGCTCATACAAAGCTTTTGCTTCGTCGTAGGTGTACGGGTGGTCTTCCCAGTACATGGAATGCCGGGGTGGAAACGGGAAATTGGAATCTGCCATGCTGACGCTCATATTGATTGAATGCTGTTTAATCCAAGGATTCCAGCAATTTTCGCGCCAATAACCAGCGCTTTATAAATCAGTATGTTACAGGATTGGCAAGATAAGGCTTTCCAAGAAATTGGAAAATTTACTCGTTTTTTGAATCAGATATACAGTTTATCGAATAAAAAGCCGCGCAAAGACAACATAAGGGGCGAGCAGCGCCCCATTTACATTGTAAATTACGCTTTAATGCTTAACCCTTCATGCTCAAGCAGCCAGCGCTTTTTATCCAGCCCACCGGCATAACCGGTCAGGGTGCCGGAACGGCCGATAATCCGGTGACAAGGCACCACTATTGGTATCGGGTTCTTGCCATTTGCGGCGCCCACGGCCCGGACGGCTTTAGGGCGGGCGATTTGCCGCGCGACATCTGAATAGGAGCAGGTGACACCAAAAGGCACATCCGTGAGTGCCTGCCAGACCTCACGCTGAAAAGCGGTGCCCGGCATCGAGAGCGGCAAATCAAAGTGCTTACGCTGGCCGGAAAAATACTCACTCAGTTGCTGCACACCTAACTCGGTGACGGCGTTACTGACATCGTCAGGCGCGGGCCGGGCGTCGAACTCAATGGTCGTGATGGCCTGATGATCGGCCACCACGGCCAGCCAGCCAATGGGGGTATCAATCCGTTGCCGGAATCGCTGAATCGTGCGCATTGGGGTTGAGGTCATAACAAACTCCATAAATACAAAGTGAGATAACTGCGCCAGGGGGCTGCGGCCGTTTCATGAACCGGTTTTTCCAGCGTGGCCAGCGCTTTTTTTACACCTAAATCACCGGAAAGAAAGATATCCGGATCGCTGTGTCCCCGCATGCGCATATAATGGACCGTCCATGGGCCAATCCCGGGCAGCGCCAGCAGTTCTTGCTCAGGGGCGTCCATACCCAGCGGGTGTGCCTGCGCAAAACCGGCCAGATTCTTCAGGGTATCCCTGCGTTTCTGTGGCATGCCAAGCTGCTGTAAATCCATCTCAAGCACCTGAGCTGGCGTGGGAAAATACTTGAGATCTTCAGCGCTGTCCGGATTCAGCGTAACCAGTTTTTCGACCAGGTTCCGCGCCGCTTTCACCGATACCTGTTGCCCCAGTACCGCACGCATGCCAGCTTCAAACGGGCTCCAGATACCGGGCAGTCGGATGCCGGCATCCGGCTCTGAAGCTGTCACAGAAGCGGTTGCCTTGCAAATGGCGGTTGCGATACGTTCACTGTCCGCATCCAGGTCCAGACAGCGGCGGATGTTTCGGATCACAGGGATCAACCCGCTGAGGTTATCAATCCGGATATTCACATCAAAACAGCACTTGTCAGGACGATGGGTCGCCGTAAAGTGTCCCTGATAATGTGCCGCTGCATCACAGTTACGTGAATAAAAAGTACGGCCATAGCTGTTTTCTGTTTGCCACTCCAGCCCGGGAATCAGCCGGGCGGCATAAAAGCCCTGCACTTGTCGCCAGTCATAAGGCGGCCGGTAGGCCAGTTGCAGACGAATGCCCTGCCCGACCCCTTGATCGGCTTTGCCCTGCTTACGCAATTGGGAAGGTGACAGCGAAAACTGTTTCTGAAAACAGTCGTTGAACCGGCGTACGCTGTGAAAGCCGCTGGCAAACGCTACTTCCGTGACGGGCAACCGGGTTTCATGCAGGAGTTTTTTGGCCATCAGACATTGCTGATACAGGCTGTAAGCTTTAGGAGAAAGCCCTGTGGCCTGAGTGACCAGCTGGCGCAGATAACGGTCGGTCACGCCCAGGCGTGCAGCAAGATGCTCGGTGGACTGAGACATTAAAGCCCCCTCATCCAACAGTGACAAAGCACGCTGCACTGTGGCCCCGGTTCCCAGCCAGGCCGGGGAACCGGGAGCACTGTCCGGACGGCAGCGCAGGCAAGGACGATAGCCTGCCTGAGCCGCTTCAATGGCGGTACGGAAATATTCGACATTCACTTCTTTCGGGGCAGGCGCCGGACAGACCGAGCGGCAATATATACCAGTGGTTTTCACCGCGGTAAAAAACAGCCCGTCATAGCGGGGGTCTTTGGCCAGTCTGGCCTGCTGACACTGGGTTGGCGATAAACTCATACACTCAGCCTGTTTGTGCAGACGCGATCTCTTGCATCACGCTACGCTTCATCCATACGCTCAGTGTACGCCTCTGACTGAACAAAACTAGCCAGAATCGGAACTCAATAGGAAGGTAAAACGGTCACATCAGCTCAGCCTGACCGCGGTGCCATACACCAGAATTTCAGAAGCGCCCTGCATGATCGTGCTGGTTGTGAAACGCATATTCACAATCGCATCCGCACCCATATGCTCCGCTTCCGCGATCGCTCTGTGCATGGCTTCTTCACGGGCCTCGACCAGCATTTGTGTGTAGCCACGGATTTCTCCGCCAAAAATGGATTTAAAACCCGCCATGATATCGCGACCGACGTGCTTGGATTGCACCACGCTGCCGCTGACGGTACCCAGTACTTCTTTAATGGGACGGTGCGCCACATCTGGTGTTGTTACACATAACATAGAAAGCCCTCAATCGGTGAAGGGCAGAAAAATCTGCCCCAATTATTGTTATTTAGAGCAATTTATTTTCAGATGAAATGACTTGAACCACAAGGCGTTATTTTTGTTCACTCAGGTATTCCAGAAAACGTTGCCAGGATTTTTTATCGGCATCTTCACGGTAACGATCCGATCCGAAAACAGTGAAAGCATGAGGCGCCCCGCTGTAAACGATCATCTCATTTTCAATGCCGGCACTTTCAAGCGATTTGTTCAGACTGACAAACTCTTCCATCGTTACGGCTGTGTCGGCCGCACCATGGAACACCAGAACATTCCCTTTCGTCTTGCTGTAATCCTGACCCTGCGGTGTATCCAGGCCACCGTGGAAACTGACAAACCCTTTCATGTCTGTCCCGGAACGGGCCAGCTCTAACACGGCAGCGCCACCAAAACAGTATCCCATGGCCACCGCATCTGAAGTATTTCCGCCAATCTGTTTGGCCTGTGTAATCGCCCCTTGCATCAGACTGCGCATTTTATCTCGGTTCTGATATAACTCGCCGGTCAGCTTTCTTCGGTCTTCCATTTTTTCCGGACGTACACCGGCACCGAACAAGTCAGCCGCGAACACCGCATACCCTTTATCGGCCAGCATCTGCGCCCGTTTGACTTCATAGTCGGTCAGGCCGTCCCAATCGTGGATCATCAACACCAGCGGTGCATCTTTGGCTGGTGAGATGTAATATCCCTCGTACTCAGCGCCATCGACTGTATAACGCACAGCTTTCCCTTCATCAGCAATCGCAGCCGATGCCATCAGTGCACTTGTCAATATCGCTGTAGCTCCAAGCACTGCCGTTCTTTTCATGCGATTATCCTCATCTTGTTGAAAAACGACTGATTACAAGTGTAGGACAAGTATAAAAACCCGCGAATTAATAGACTTAGATCATCTGAAAGACCAACATTTCGCCTCAACACAATGCACCGGTTCAACTGATGAATTTATCGCCAACAACGACGCCCGTCATCCCCAAAGTTACCCACTGTTTTTGTGGATAAACTTTTTTCTTCTTTCCAAAACAGTCGTTTAAAAAATGCAAATGCCTTTTACGTCAAAATCATGAATCTTTTTTTACCGAAGAATGTACTGAAGATTGTGGCTTTGCCGATCTCTGCCTGAGTCCCAATACCAAGCGCTGACCAGAAACCATTCGTCATGGACTGGTTTTCGACAAATATCACTCTTTTTTGTGAAAACAAGACTAATCTTTATCTAAATTCACGACACAACAAGGGGTTGGACATGGGCAGTTATGAACTGAAAAAAGCCAAAAATGATCAGATCTATTTTGTGCTGAAGGCAGCGAATGGCGAGGTTATCCTCAAAAGTGAAATGTATACCACCAAGGCGGCGGCGAATAATGGGATCAAGTCTGTTCAGACCAATTCTCCCAATGCAGAGCAGTACGAACTAAAAGAAGCCGCAAACGGTCAGTTTCACTTCAATCTCAAGGCCAAGAACCACCAGGTGATTGGCAGCAGTGAGATGTATAAATCCAAGTCCGGTGCAGACAACGGTATTAAGTCGGTACAAAAAAATGGCCCAACCGATAAGATCAAAGATCTCACTGTCTGACCCCCGAAGATCTGAGACTTTACTCCGTCATCTCCATTGGCGCGTGCGAATGGAGATGACCCTTTCTGTCACGTTGGCACGGCACTTTCGTATTCTTTCTCTGTTCATCCGTACCGCTACCGCCTTCATCATGACATTGAATCACTACGGTCTCTGTTCAATCGCGCCCAGTAGAAGAGAAATTCATTGCGATTTGTTTGAAGACAACTGAAAACAGGCGTTTAAAGGAAAATTCCAGCTGTGACGTGCAAAAGAAAAGCCGCACGTTGCGTGCGGCTTGTGTACTCTTTTACTACCTCAGTCTACCTACTCAGCACACTGATGGCCTTTCTTAACGCGGGCTTCGCCACTCATTACGTTGAGTATGCCGTACTCGATAATCGTCATTCATTTCAATCGAGCATTGTGGTTATTGGCGAAGAAGTATCAATTATCTTGTGGTGTTGCATTCCAAATTGTAACACTAAGTTTTCACCGTCTTAGTGTCTTGTCGCTTTACCAGTTGCATCCTCTGAAGCCGGAAACAACCATGAAGCAGGAATGATGAGAGGGTTGAAGAACAGCTTAATCCTCCAGAAGCTAGAGCATGAAACTCTCTCACTTCACACGCTTCCCTATTACTATGGGATCAAATCCTGTATTTCGCAACTTTTGTAGCGTGAGTTTGGTTATTTTTCCTGGTCAGTGGCTGTCTTTCACAGACAGCGCAAACAACTGACAATGCCTTCAGACACCGACAGCAATCAGCATCATTTTTACACGAGATAGTGTAGAATCCTTCGCTTCACTTCAGGGTCAACACCCGACAGCAGGACAAAAAAAGAGGAGAGATTGTGGCACTCGGCAAAGCATTTATTCAGGTTCCCACCGCCCAGGCAGCCCTGGCATTAGCCATTACGGGCACCGGGCTTGCCTGGTCCCTGTTTTATCCTGCATTCGGAATGCATGTCCGCTCCGTGTGCGCGCTGATCGGCGCCTGCCTGCTCATTCCTGTCGTCATGAAATACCTGCTCAACCCCAAGCTGTTCTTATCCGATTTGCACCATCCGCTGTACGGTAGCCTGATGGCACCAATGTCGATGACCATGCTGGTGCTGGCCGATTATCTGGCAGGGGTTCACCCGGCCAGTGCCCGTGTTATCTGGTATCCGGCGCTGATGCTGCACCTCACCATGATGGTTTTGTTTTTCAGCTTTCAAATCAATAATTTCCGCATGATACATTTGTATCCGAGCTGGTTCCTTTATCCCGTTGGCGCGATCAGTGGCACGCTGGCTGGCTCCCAGCTGGGTTATGCTGAATTTTCGATTTTTATGACCAATGCCTGTGTGGCAATTTACTTCTTTATGCTGCCCGTGGTGCTGTACCGCCTTTGTTTTGCCGGTCGTCTGCCCCGGGTCGCTCGCCCCACGCTGACCATCATGGCCGCCCCGGTGAACCTGTCGCTGACGGCATACCTGACGAATCTGACCAGTCCCGACCCGATTCTGACCGGTGCGCTGGCAGGCATTGGCATCACGATGACGATCTTTGTCTACCTGTGTTATATCGACATCCTTAAATACAGATTCCAGCCTTCCATGGCAGCGATTACCTTTCCTTCGGTGATCAGTGCGGTTGCCATGCACCGGCTGACAGAGTGGCTGCCGGATGACCATGCGCTGTCAAAGTACCTGAACTTGACAGGGGTGATCGAAATCAGCGTGGCGACCCTGCTGGTGTGCTGGGTCGGCGCGAACTATGCGCTGCATTACTGGAATTCCTATTTCAGAGAGCCTTCCAGAGTCAGCCACTAAACAAGAGAAGGCCCACAAGGGCCTTTTCTGATCTGGTCTGTCAAACAGACGGTTGTGTAACAGCCACGCCATTGTTATCAAGCCTGCCGGAAACCCAGGTTAAGGCAAATGCCAGCATCACAATCACAGCGCCAATCCAGGGTGCGTCAGTCAGCGACATCTGCTCAACCACCACACCGCCGATCAACGCCCCCAGCGCAATCCCGACATTAAATGCGGCAATATTCAGCCCGGAAGCCACATCCACAGCCTGAGGGGTGTAACGCTTGGCCAGCTGAACCACATACACCTGCAGGCCCGGCACATTGCCAAAGGCAAAAGCGCCCCACACCAACACAGTCAGTACCGCCAGCACAGGGTTGTGCGCAGTGAAGGTAAAGACGAGCAGCACCAACGCCAGTGCGGCAAATATCCACAACAAAGCGTTCACCGGCCCTTTGCTGTCGGCCAGTTTTCCACCCCAGATGTTCCCTGCCGCCACAGACACACCGTAAATCAGCAAAATCACACTGATTGCCCCTTCCGCCAGACCAGTCACCTGCTGAAGTATGGGAGCCAGATATGTAAACGCCACGAAGGTGCCGCCGTAACCGACAGCTGTCATGGCATACACCAGTAACAGCCGCGGATTCACTAACACCGCCAGCTGCTGTTTCAGCCTGGCCGATGGGGACTGCTTCAGGTTCGCCGGTACCAGTAAGGCACTGCCGATCAGAGCAATCAGACCCAACAAAGCCACAATCAGGAAGGTAGCCCGCCAGCCGAATAACTGGCCTATCCAGGTTCCCAGCGGCACGCCCGTCACCAATGCCACGGTCAGCCCGGTGAACATGGTCGCAATGGCGCTGGCTTCTTTTTCCTTGCTGACCAGACTGGTCGCAATGGTTGATCCGATGGAGAAGAACACACCATGGGCCAGCCCGGTCAGGATGCGCGCCGCAATCAGGGATTCATAACCAGGCGCCAGCCAGGCCATCAGGTTTCCCGCGATGAACAGTGTCATCAGGGATAACAGGACGATTTTACGCGGCCAGCGGCCGGTCAGCGCCGTCAGTACCGGTGCGCCAATCGCGACACCCAGGGCATACAAACTCACCAGCAACCCCGCTGAGGGCAAGCTGACACTTAAATCCTGCGCGATGGTGGGAACCAGCCCAACGATCACGAACTCTGTGGTTCCGATGGCAAAAGCGCTCAGCGTGAGCGCCCATAAGGCTAAAGGCATAAAACTTATCTCCGTCTCAAAAGGTTGACGGCGAGTATGCCCGGGCTTATTTTTGTTAAAAATACCGCAAACGACAAATGACTTTATCGATTATGACAATAATATCGCGCACAGAAGAGCTGGAGATTTTCCTTGCTGTGGTGGACAGCGGCGGGTTTTCTGCGGCTGCCAGCCAATTGGATCTGCAGGTGGCTAAAGTTTCCAGAGCCATCGCCCGACTGGAAGCCGAACTGGGGGTCAGCCTGCTGACCCGCACCACCCGACGGGTAGAGCTGACCGAAGAAGGCCGCTTTTTTGCGCAGCATATCCGCAACGGACTCAGTCAGATTTCAGATGCGGAAGAAAAGCTGCGAGGGCTCAAAGGACAACCGGCGGGCCGCCTGAGAGTTGATTCAGCCAGCCCGTTTATTCTGCATCAGCTCGTGCCTCACATTGCCGAATTCCGCACGCAGTATCCCGACATTGAGATTGAGCTGATCTCCAGCGAAAGCATTATTGATTTAATCGAAAAACGCACCGATCTGGCGATCCGGATTGGCGAACTGAAAGACTCCAATCTTCATGCCAAATTTCTGGGCCGCAGTGCACTGCGGATCGTGGCCAGCCCTGACTACCTCGCGGCATTCGGCACACCACACACCGCCGCTGATCTGGCGCAGCACCAGTGTCTCGGCTTTGCCGGACAACCCAATCTGAATAAGTGGCCGCTCATCTCAGGGCCGGCTACACCGCTGATGTCACTGCAAGCCAGCAGCGGTGAAACAGTGCGCCAGTTGTGCCTTGAAGGCAACGGACTGGCGCTGCTATCGAATTTCATGGTGTGCCGGGATCTGGCCGCCGGCCGCTTGGTTTCAGTGATGGATGAGGCGATCGCCAGCCCGAATAACCGCGAGCCGGTGCAGGCGGTCTATTACAGGAACTCTGCATTATCACCCCGCATCAGGGCATTTCTGGATTTTATTGCAGAAAAACTTTGTCTCTAGCTCAAATTATTGCAAAAAATGAGACAGTCTTTTGTCAGATGTGGTCTTTTTCCGGTGGCTGAAAAGCCTAAGCTAAGCGGCACTGATTCACTGATCTCATACAGGAAACACATGATGAAGACTCCCCTGCCACATCTGGGCTTCGGCACCTTCCGGCTGGAAGGCCAAACCGCCTTCGACGCAGTCACGATGGCGCTGAACGCCGGTTACCGGCACCTAGATACGGCACAGATTTACGGCAATGAGCAAGCGGTTGGCGATGCAATCAAAGCCTCCGGGATTGCCAGAGCAGAGCTGTTCCTGACCACCAAAGTCTGGACCGACAATTTAAACCATGATGCCTTCATTCCCAGTGTCGAAGCCAGTCTGGCGAAACTCGGCACTGACTATGTTGACCTGCTGCTGGTACACTGGCCGCTGAACAACCATGACGTGGCGATGGCCGATTACCTGTCGTCGCTGAAAAAGGCGCAGGACATGGGTCTGGCCCGTCACATAGGCGTTTCGAATTTTACCGTCGCTCAAGCCGAACAAGCCGTCAGTATTCTCGGCAAAGGGGCGCTGCTGACCAATCAGTTTGAAGTTCATCCGTATCTTCAAAACCACAAAGTGGTCGCGAAATGCAAAGAACTGGGGTTGATCGTGACCGGTTATATGCCTTTCGCATACGGCGCGGTGCTGAAAGATCCTGTCATTCAGGCGATTGCTGAAAAACATAGTGCCACCGCGGCACAAGTGGTGCTGGCATGGATGCGTCAGCAGGGTTATGTCACCATCCCTTCGTCCACCCGGCAAGCTAATATTGAAAGTAATCTGAAAGCGGATTCACTCACGCTGGACGCCACCGACTTTGCCGATATCGCAGCGCTGGATCGTGACCATCGGGTCGCTAATCCGGATTTCTCTCCTGAGTGGGACTGATATCCCCCTCTGTCGTTTTGGGCAGCCGGACAGTAAACCGGCTGCCTTTGCCTGCTTCCGAGTCCAGATCGACCGATCCCTGTAATGTCTTGACCATCGCCGCCACGAACGGCAGGCCCAGACCGTAGCCAGGCTGGTGACGACTGGCTTCAACCCGGTACAGACGCCTGAATATCAGCGCGTGATGGGCCTTGGCAATCCCGACACCCTGGTCACAGACACTGAACCATACCCTGCCCTGCGCTTCGCCACACATCAGGGTAATTTCACCGCCGGGCTGACTGTATTTCAGACTGTTATCCAGCAAGTTCACCGCAATTTGTGTCAGACGTTTGGCATCAGAGTGCAGCATCACTGGCTGCAGGCCTGATGTATTTAAAGACAAGCCCGCCTCTTCGGCGACTTCCTCATACCAGGTAGCCACTTCGGTCAGTAATGCTGCCAAATCGACCGATGCCAGTTGACAAGGATGACGGCCAACCTGCTCATCATGGATCCGCATCAGGGTGGTCAGCATCTGGCTGGCTTTCTGGGCAGATTCGGCACAGTCAGACAAGGCAGCAGCCAGATTCTGTTGTGACTGCTCACTCTCATTGCCTGCGCTGTTTTCACTGAGTGCCGCTTCTGTAGTCAGGATAATACGGGACAGCGGTGTTCTGACATCATGGGCAATCGCATCCACGGTATTATCCATGCCGCGGACAGCCTCCTTCAGGCGGTTCAGCACCTGCTGCACACTCCGGCTGAGTTGTCCGAACTGCCCTTTGGCTTCGGGGGGCGGCAAATCCGTGTCCAGCATGGCATCCAAAGAGCCGCTGCTGATCTGATCCACGCTTTTAGCCAGATTGTGCAAAGGCAGCAGTGTCCGGCTTAGTAATTGCCAGACCACCAGTGACATCACAGCGACCATGACAGCCAGTGCCACAATCAGCCAGCTGCCTTGCCTGAGTAACTGACTGCGCCGCGGGCCGCCGTCCATCACCAGCCAGTAGCGGGCCGGTTTGCCGCTGAGCTCCAGCGTCAGATAGGGCGCATCACTGAACAAGTGATACCACAAGCGTTCCGGTAACCGATAAGCTGACGGTGCATCTGGCAAAACGGCAGGCGCTGCACCGCTAATCCATTCAAGCTGACCTGTACTTGTCTCTTTTGACACACTGACGGCGTTTTCAATCAGCCGGTTCGGGTTGCTGACCACCACATGCTCGAACTTAGCGTCCGACTCAAACGTCAGTATGCGCTGATACTCCTGCCCGTACGATTCGAGTAACTTTCGTTCCTGATCATCCAGCTGATACGTCAGAACCAGCGACATCACAATCACAATCAGCAAAAAGCAGGCAAACAGAGTCAACAAAAAACGGCGAAACAATGCGCGCTGTGCACAACGTGTGGCCTGTTCAGCCCTGATGTCTGAGCACATAACCCACTCCGCGAATCGTATGCAACAGCGGTGTCGCGTAGCCTTTGTCGATTTTTCCGCGCAGACGGCAGACCAGCACATCCACCACATTGGTTTGCGGGTCGAACTGAAATCCCCACACCTGCTCCAGAATCACGGTTTTTGATAACACCCGCCCCGGCTGGGTCATCAGCAATTTCAGCAGCGCGAACTCTCGCGGTTTTAACGCAATCGGCTCGCCGTCCCGCCGGGCCTCGCGCGATAATAAATCCAGCGTCAGCCCCTGATAACGAAGGACCTCTGTTCCGGACGCCGCGGGCTGACGTCTGAGCAAAGTCTGACAACGGGCCGCCAGCTCAGCAAACGCGAACGGTTTCACCAGATAGTCATCGGCACCGGACTGCAGGCCCAGTACCCGTTCATCCACCGAATGACGGGCACTCAGGATCAGGACCGGGGTACGGTGCCCTTCGCCACGCAGTTGCCGCAAAACCGTCATGCCATCCATCACAGGCAGCATCAAATCGAGAACGATCAGATCATAGGATTCCTGACAGGCGAGCTGATACCCCAGTTTGCCGTCGGCACAGACTGTGACCTGAAAATTCAGCTCTTCCAGCCCTTGTCGGACAAACTCACGTATCGAGGTGTCATCTTCTATCACTAAGATATGCATGCTTATCCCTGATCGAACCCGTGCTAACCAAAACGCTGATAGTACCATGGCAGCACATGGCCTGAAGATTACAAACTGGTAATCTTCAGGCAAGTCTGTGGCAATCCAGAACCAGTAAAGTCATGTCATTCCCCCATCCCATCAAAGGATATGACATGAAAAACCTGACCCCGCTTTACCTGGCCTGCGCTGTATTCGGCGCTTCTGCTTCGGCTGCAACAACAGTTGCAGAGGCCCAGCTTTCGTCCGGCACGGCTTTTGAACTTGCACAAGCCGCTGTTGCACAGTGCGCCAAAGACAATTATGCCGTCACTGCCACTGTGGTTGACCGTTCGGGCCGGGTACTGGCACAACTGCGCCAGAACAGTGCCGGCCCGCACACCCTGGACAGCTCGCGTAAGAAAGCCTTCACGGCGGTCAGCATGAAGCAGCCGACAGCGAACCTGATGACACTGGTGAACGACAAGCCGCTGATGGCACCGCTGAAAGACATGGATGACAATTTACTGTTTCTGGCCGGCGGCCTGCCCATTAGCGTGAATAATCAGGTCGTCGCGGCCATTGGCGTCGGTGGCGCGCCTGGTGGCCATCTGGATGTGGCCTGCGCCGAAGCGGCGATAGGTGCTGTTATCAAATAACGTTAACGCCATATTCTCGTTACTAAAATAATATCAACGGCATAGCTTCAGTTTTCTGACTATGTCGTTGTACATTGGGCCGTCTCCCATCACGTTTTGTGTGTTTGGCCTTTCGCTCAGGTACTGTGCGACTTCACAATAACACTGTCCCTTTAGGGACATGTGCAGCCCCGGCCATTTCAATAACAATTCCATAACAACCTCCAGGAAGGATATCGGTTATGGAATACGCCATTACAAAAGAACGCTTGAGAGCATTGCCAGTGTCCTGGCTATTAGCGATCAGTGGCCTCGTTATCGTCGCTGTGATGAGCCATGTCTTTTTTGCGGATCAGGGCGACTTTGGCCCCGCCTCATTACTGCCAAGTGCGACTGTCATACTGTTAGCGCTGGCGACCAGACGCACACTTGAGCCTTTGATTGCCGGCGCCCTTATTGGCTTTCTGATTATTTCTCCCGCATCTGCATTGCAGGATTTTACCGGTGCGGCCTTAGAAGTGATGCAAGGCCCGGTAATGGGCTGGATACTGCTCCTGACCGGTCTGTTTGGCGGACTGATTGCCTTGCTGCATTTATCAGGCGGTACACTGGCTTTCAGTGAAAAACTGCAGCTTTACATTCAGACACGCCGACAGGCGCTGCTCGCGAGCTGGGTGCTGGGTTTACTGATTTTTATCGACGATTACCTGAACGCGCTGACGGTCAGTGCCGCTATGAAAAAAGTCACTGACAAACTGAAAATCTCGCGAGAAATGCTGGCTTATGTGGTGGATTCCACTTCGGCACCTGTTTGCCTGCTAGTGCCGTTTTCAACCTGGGTTATTTTCATTGCCGGGCTGATAGAAACTAACGGTGTGACGGAAGCCGGAAGCGGTATTGCTTACTACTTCACCCTTATCCCTTATGTGGTGTATCCCTGGATTGCCGTGCTGATCATCCCCCTCGTTGCGATAGGCATCATTCCTCCTCTGGGCGCCATGAAACAAGCAGAAGCCCACCCAGAGATCCCAAAAGAAACATTCACTGCTGAGCTCCACCAGACGCCCAGAGTGATCAACTTTATTCTGCCTATTCTGATCCTGATTGGCGCAACCTGGTACTTCAACATTGATGCCCTGATTGGTGTCGGCTGTGCCCTCGCAACATGTTTTGTGCTTTATACACTGCAGGGAATCGCGACTTTCAGCCGGTTGTTTGATGAAATGATGCATGGTTTACAAACCATGCTGGTACCCATTGGTATTGTTTTTACGGCTTTTATTCTGCAAATCGTCAATGATAAATTAGGACTGACTCACTTTCTTATCAACACGGTTACACCTTACATAACCGCAGACTGGCTGCCCGTAACCTCTTTTATTGTCTTGTCTTTACTTACCTTTTCTACCGGCTCATTCTGGGGAATTTATGCAGTGTCGTTCCCTATCCTTGTGCCTCTGGCTCAGGCTCTGGATGCCAATATGCCATTGACCCTGGGCGCACTGATTTCAGCCGGTGCCTTTGGCAGTCACGCCTGCTTCTTTGGTGATTCCACCGTCATCGCCGCAAAAGGCTGTGGCATTTCCCCTATACAGCATGCCCTCACTCAGCTTCCCTATACTCTGATAGCAGCAGGGATCAGTTCTATTATCTTCATTGTACTTGCATAAGGATTAGCATCATGAACAAAACAGGTTTTGCCTTTCATGAGCAGTGCATGTGGCACGATACTGGCCCGTGTAGTGTATTTGACGCACCGGGAGGATTCATCCAGCCGGGTACGGCAGCAGAAAACCCGGAAACCAAGCGGCGTTTCAAGAACTTACTGGATGTCAGTGGCTTATATGCAACATTGACCCCCATCACAGGTGATCTGGCTAGCCATGAAGATTTACTGCGATTCCACACGCATGAGTATATTCAGCGACTGGCGACGGCAAGCGATAAGCAATGTGGTGATGCCGGGGTCTGCGCACCCTTTCGTCAGGATGCTTTTCATATCGCCAGACTATCGGCAGGCATGGCTATCGCAACCGTTGAAAGTGTGCTGAAAGGAGACGTTAAAAACGCCTACTGCCTGACCCGGCCACCCGGTCATCATGCTGAAAGTCATCAGGGTAATGGATTCTGCCTGTTAGGTAACATCCCTATCGCCATTAAAGCCGCGCAGGCAAAAGGCATGGTGAAACGCGTTGCGGTTGTTGACTGGGATGTCCATCACGGCAATGGTACGCAGGAAGCCTTTTATCAGGATAAAGACGTACTGACCATTTCCATCCACCACGACAATAACTACCCGATAAATTCAGGAGCAATCCATGAGCGCGGAGAAGGACCCGGTGTAGGTTATAACCTGAATGTTCCTTTGCCTGCCGGCTCGGGTATAGGTGCGTATCACGCAACCATGATGCAAATTGTTGAACCCGCCATTGAGCGCTTTCAACCTGAACTCATTGTGGTTGCCTGCGGTTTTGATGCCAGTGCCATGGATCCTTTAGGCTGTATGATACTGAATGCCGAGACATACGGTTGGATGACAAAACGCCTGATGCTGCTCGCCGAGAAACACTGCGGTGGAAAAATAGCAATGATTCACGAAGGCGGCTATTCCGAAGGGTATGTGCCATTTTGCGGACACGCAGTAATGGAAGCGTTGAGCAATTCAACCCTGCATGTGCCTGATCCGCTGGGTTCAGACATTGCGAACTGGGGACAACAATCTTTGCAGCCCCACCAACAAGCGTTACTATCCGAGATAGTCCCATTGTTAAACGCTATCGGTTAAAGCTATAAGTGATTTTGATGCCTGTGTATCCTGCAAGTTTGCAACCTCTGGCTGAATTAGCGGCAAAAATCAGAACCCCTGACTTTTTGCCGGCTTTTGGACGCTTACTGGATAACTACTTTCCAGGCATCAACTTAGCGGTTTTTTTCTACCAGCAAGATCAACGCCCTGTCACACTGGTTCATAATCTGTCTTATGAACAGGAGATCAACGCTATTTTTGCCTTGGAAAAACACTATCAGGATGACCCATTCTTTCAGTTCTGGCAGTCCAATCGCAAACCCTGCCTGAAAACACTGGAAGATGTCATTCCAGCCGACTTTTATCACAGCCCATTTTATAACGACTATTACGCCAGACTGGGCCTGTATGATGAAGTAATGGCATACTTTCCCCTTTCAGAACAACAGTGTATTGCTGTTTCCTTTGGGTTTTACAATCACAGAAAGCGCTGTAAACGAGACGAGGCATTGGAGCTGATTGTCTATCTGTTCCCTGTTCTGCAAGCCTTGTTTGAGCAGTACTGGCTGAGCAGTAGTCTCCACGACAATATGTCGGAAGGGGAACCGCTTTACGTTTCCAACCAATTCGCAGCAGAAATCCTGACAGCGCGTGAAAGACAGGTGGTTCAGCTTATCCTTCAGGGCTTAGCCAGCAAGCAGATTGCAGGTAAGCTGAACATTCAGTTAGGTACGGTGAAGAACCACCGTAAAAATATCTATAAAAAACTGCAGATTAATAGCCAGCAAGAGCTATATCACCAGTTCTGGCTTTACCAGAATCAGGAGCAGCATAATCAATTGGTCAATGACTAAGCAGTGTGCAGGACTATTCACAGTTCTGATAACGCTCACACAACCCTTCAAACGACAAAGAGAATCAGGAAGCCACCACCACACGGCCATGCAAAGGCTGCACAGGGCGGTTATTGCTGTGCTTCATGATTTTCTTGAAATCTGTTATCTGCTTCGCCGATAGGGTCTGGGGCGCTTTCATCACCAGCCAGCGTACCCCTTCCGAGCAGGGCGGTGTCGTCAGTGAACCACTGAAACGATAATAGTCCGGCTGTTTCGGCAGTATCTGTCTGGCATCGACAGGCTGATTCAGCGCCACCGTTTCGCCGACGTTGTCCGGGATTTGCGGCAAGATCGATGCCAGTTCATCATTGACTCTGCCTTCTTTGAACATCACCGCAATCACGGCCAGACTGCCGTCTTTGCCGGCATGGACAAAATGCCCTTCCAGCGGAAAAGACTCACCGTGGATCAGGTTTTCACTGGGGGCATGAAAGTGAAACTGTTTCAGCTCAAACTGCTCACCATCAAGCGTAAGATAGTTGCCGGGCTGATAGTTCACCTGCACTGTGTGACCATCATTCACTACACTGGCGGCAGAAGGCCGGTAGCTGAGGGCTAGCGGCGCTAATACGCCTTGAACGGTAGCGGTTACATTGATCGGGGACTGATTTTTACCAGCCGCGCAGACGTTAAATTCAGGATCCAGCGTCGACCAATGTTCCGGGCCATTTTGCCCGCTGTAACTCCAGTGCGGCTTCTCGGCCGCAAACACCAAACCGGCCTGAATTGCAGCAATCAGACATGACATCGTTAAAACAGGGTGCTTTTTCATTTTCTCTCCAAACTTCATCTAAACCCTAACCTCAGACAATCAGCCGGGACTGGCAAGCCAGCGTTGGCCGGACAAGATTCCGTCCCGGATTGTGTCGGCTTATGATAAAAGCGAAGAAAAAGCTGCATTGTCATAAAAGCGTCATAATGCACCTATTATCATATTCGGCTCAATAAATTAGTTTGCAATAAGAAGCTTTACAAAGAAGTTTGACGCACTGCTCCCATTTCACCGACCCGCTTAATTGAAGTTTTCCGTTACCTCTGTTCAGTCCACCAGCTCAATACCCAGGCTTTCCAGCAGATGGAGCGCTTCAAATCGGGAGAATTTGGCACCTTCAACCTGATTATCGAGCACGTGAATGTGGTAATGGGTCGATTCAGTGAAGTCGACCCGTCGCAGATCGGATCGCATAAACAGGCTGTGGGTAAAATCGCAGTAGGTCATGGCTGAGTCTTTAAAATCGCCTTCCCTGAAATCGACATCGTGCAGTTTGCAATCGTCCAGCTTGAGCGCATTCAATGTCAGGCCGAAAAAAGACGCGTCATTGAGAATACATTTCCGGAACCGCAATTCATGATCGATATTAAACGAAGGCCAGTTGGCCTGCGTCCAGTCGACTCCCACCAGTTTACAGTCGAGAAAATGCACGTCGAAAAAGCGTGTGTGCGGGATCTTGAGCAAACTCAGGTTACATTGATGAAACTGGCAGTTAATGAACTTACAGTGTTTGAAGACGGATTCGGTAAAGTTACAGTCATTGAATTCGCAGTCTTCAAATTCAATGCCTGCAAACTCAGAATAAGGCAACGACAGCTTCTCAAAGGTTTCATTGTAGTACTGCTCGTCATTTTCAATGTGTTTCACGGGTACATCCTTGGTGATTGTTATACTTCTTCATCTGGCAGAAAATGCGGATTCCACACCACTTCCCACACATGCTGATCCGGATCCTGAAAATAGCCGGCGTAGCCGCCCCAGAAAGTCTCCTGCGCAGCTTTGATCACAGTGGCTCCGGCAGATTCTGCCTGTTGCATGACACTGTCAACCTCTGCTTTCGAGCTGACATTGTGCCCCAGTGTCAACCCGGTGGGTGCTGGGCTTGTCTGAGGCAAGCCGGTATCCTGCGCGATACTGCTGCGCGGCCAGAGCGCCAATCTGAGCCCCGACTGTAAATCGAAAAATGCCACCGCACCGTGCTCAAATTCCTGGCCGACAATGCCGTCTGTGTGCAGCCCCAGGCCATCCCGGTAAAAGCTGACCGCTTGTTCCAGATCATCCACACCGAGTGTCAGGACACTGATTCTGGCTTTCATCCTGTCTGCTCCTTATTAGTCTCTGTCTGTACTGCCAAGACTAACAGAATACCTGTCATTCGGCTCAGGCGGGAATGGAATAGACGGATACCGGCTATGGCACTGTGTTTCTCTGCTGTACTTTGCAGATCAGGGCTTTCTGCTCTGAGATCAGACAAAAAAGCCCGCTCTGGCGCAGACCAGAGCGGGCAAAACAGCTCGAGTGAGCCTTCCCCAAGAAATCAGATAATGCGTTGCTGGGATTGCGCGTCGAAAAAGACCGCCTTCGACAAATCGATGTAGAAAGGCATGGTTTCGCCCACTTTAGCCTCATAGTCCGGTGAAATACGACACGCCACTTCCTGCCCGTTCATGGTCACCATGGCAATGGTATCCGGGCCTGTCGGTTCCAGAACATCCACCGTCAGCGGTAGCGTGGTACAGCCTTCGCCTTCCACCCGCTGCTCTGTGATGTTTTCCGGACGCAGGCCGATCACAATTGACTGACCATCACGTTCACGCAGCGCTGCAGGCAACGCAAGCAGGTGCGGCTCTCCCGCAACGGTTACGCTGGCAACCGGCTTGTCCTGGGCATCGAGATCCACTTTGGCCTGAATAAAATTCATGGACGGCGAGCCCATAAAACCGGCGACAAACATGTTGTTGGGCTGGTTGTAGATTTCTTTAGGTGTGCCCAGCTGCTGCAGTTCACCGTCTTTCATCACCGCGATGCGGTCGGCCAGGGTCATGGCTTCTATCTGATCGTGCGTCACATACACTATGGTGGTGCCCAACTGCTGGTGCAGACGTTTGATCTGGGTGCGCATTTCAACCCGCAGCTTGGCATCTAAATTCGACAAAGGCTCATCGAACAGATACAGCTTAGGCTGACGCGCCAGTGCCCGTCCCATGGCAACACGCTGGCGCTGGCCGCCTGACAGCTGTGCCGGTTTGCGATCCAGCAGGTGATCGATCTGCAGCATGGCGGCAACGCGATCCACTTCCTGCGCAATTTTGGCTTTATCCATCTTGCGGATTTTCAGACCGAAAGCGATGTTGTCCCGCACCGTCATGTTGGGATACAGGGCATAAGACTGAAACACCATAGCGATATCGCGGTCTTTCGGTTCCACCTGAGCGACATCGACACCATCAATCAGGATCTCACCGGAAGTGATATCTTCCAGCCCGGCGATGGTATTCATCAGGGTGGATTTGCCACAACCGGAAGGGCCGACCAGGATCAGGAATTCACCGGAATCAATGCTGATATCAATTCCTTTCAGGGTCTCAATCTCGGCATTACGGTAGGTTTTACGAATCTGTTTTAACGCGAGTGTAGCCATGCTTGTTATCCTTTCACTGATCCCGCGGTCAGACCGCGAACAAAATACTTCCCTGCCAGCACGTACACCAACAGCGTTGGTAATGCGGCAATAATGGCGGCGGCCATGTCGACGTTGTACTCTTTCACCCCGGTGCTGGTATTGACCAGGTTATTGAGCGCCACCGTGATCGGCTGGGTTTCTGCGCCGGAATACACCACGCCGAACAGGAAATCGTTCCAGATAGCGGTAAACTGCCAGATCACTGTCACCATGAAGATAGGGGTCGACAGCGGCAGTAGAATCCGGAAGAAAATGGTAAAGAACCCCGCCCCGTCGAGCTTGGCCGCTTTGACCAGCTCATCAGGCACGCCGACGTAAAAGTTACGGAAAAACAGTGTGGTAAATGCCAGACCGTAAATCACGTGCACCGTCACCAGACCGGCTGTGGTATTGGCCAGTCCCAGTTTGCCCAGCAACGCCGCCATGGGTAACAAAATGACCTGAAACGGAATAAAGCAGCCGAACAGCAGCAAACTGAAGAACAGCTGAGAGCCCCGGAAACGCCACTTGCTGATCACATAGCCGTTAAAGGCCCCCAGCAGCGTAGAAATTGCCACCGCCGGGATCACCATCTGGAAGGAATTCCAGAAATAGCCTTTGATACCGTCGCAGCTCACCCCGGTACAAGCACCGGACCAGGCTTTATTCCAGGCATACCCCACCCATTCCTGCGGCAAAGACATCAGGTTGCCGCTTTTGATATCGGGCAGGGTCTTGAACGAGGTAATCACCATCACAAACAGCGGCATCAGGTACACAACGCAGAAAAAGAGCAGCCCGCTGTAAATCGCCATCCGGCCCAGAGTGACATGCTTATTCATGATTTCTTCTCCCGCAATTCGGAATAGAGATAAGGCACCAGAATCGCCAGAACGCCCGCCAGCATCATGATGGCACTGGCTGCCCCCAGACCCACCTGTCCGCGGGTAAAGGAATGCGCGTACATAAAGAGTGCAGGTAAATCGGACGAATAGCCCGGACCACCCGCGGTCAGCGCGGTGACCAGATCGAAGCTCTTAATGGCAATGTGCGAGGTGATAATCACCGCACTGAAAAAGACCGGACGCAGGCATGGCAGGACAATTTTCCAGTAAATCGTCGGCATGCTGGCCCCGTCGATCTGGGCGGCTTTGATGATCGAAGAATCGATCCCGCGCAGGCCCGCCAGGAACATGGCCATCACAAAACCCGACGACTGCCACACCGCGGCGATCACCAGGGTGTACACCGACATGTCCTGATCCACCAGCCAGTTAAATTCAAAGCCGGTAAATCCCCAATCGTGCATCAGTTTTTCGATCCCCAGACCCGGGTTGAGAATCCACTTCCAGGCCGTGCCGGTGACAATGAAGGACAGCGCCATGGGATAGAGATAAATCGTCCGGATTGCGCCTTCCTGGCGGATATTCTGATCCAGCAAAATCGCCAGACCGACCCCCAGTACAATCGCAATCAGCATAAACATCAGGCCAAAAATGCCAAGATTGGTCACCGAGGTGATCCAACGGTCGTTGTCCATCAGCTTCTGGTATTGCATCAACCCGGCAAAATTAAAGCTGGGCAGAAAGCGGGAATTGGTCAGCGACAGATAAAATGTCCAAAACATAAAGCCATAAATACACACCACAGTGACCAGCATGGTCGGGGCCAGCACGATTTTCGGCAGCCACTTCTGTAATCTGTCCGCCAGGCTGGGCCGGGCCGCTTTCTGTTTGGTGAGCGACAAGGTTTGCTCCATAGTGCGTCCTTGATTCTGGTTGTGTCTCAATGATCACCTCTCAGGCACGCGCGTGCCCCGGCCTGAATATCGGATTCATTCGCCGCAGAGGTAAAAAAAGCGCAGGTGAACCGGCGGGCTGAACACCCAGCCCGCCGACAGGGTTATATGGCTGCTTTTACTGCACGAGCCAGCTGTTGCGCGGCTTGTTTAGGATCGGCAGATGTATCGTTGAAGAAGTTGGTCACCACATCATAGACCGCACCCTGCACATAGCTGGTGGTGGCCAGACCGTGGGCCATACTCGGCACCAGATCGCCCGTTTGCGCTGAGGCTTTGAAGGTGGCCATTGAATCCAGCGCACACTTGTCGAACTTGTCCATGTTCATGTCCAGACGCACTGGGATCGAGCCTTTGTTGAGGTTAAACACTTCCTGGAAGTCTTTATTGAGAATGGTTTTGGCCAGATGTTTCTGCGCCTGCTCATTGTCTTTGTTGCTCAGTTTGAAGAAGGCAAAGCTGTCGATGTTGAAGGTAAACTGGTTTGCTGTGCCCGGCGCAGGTGCGCAGATGTAATCTTTGCCCGGCTGTTTACCGGCCGCCGCAAATTCACCTTTTGCCCAGTCACCCATGATTTGCATGGCAGCCTCACCATTGATCACCATGGAGGTGGCGATATTCCAGTCACGCCCCGGCGAGTTCTCGTCGATGTAGTCGTGCATACGCTGGAAGGTCGCGAAGATTTCAACCATTTTCGGACCGGACAGCACGTCCATATCCAGATCAACAAACGCCTTGTTGTAGTCTTGCGAACCTAAAACATCCAGCGCAATCGCTTCAAACAGCGTTGCGTCTTGCCAAGGCTGACCGCCATGCGCCAGAGGCACAAAGCCTGCGGCTTTAATCTTCTCTGCCGCGGCAAAAAACTCGTCCATGTTGGCAGGCACTTTCGCACCGGCTTTCTTGAATACCTCAGGGTTGGCCCACAGCCAGTTCACACGGTGTACGTTCACCGGCACGGCCACGTAGTCGCCGTTATACTTCATGACTTTGGTCACCACGGCTGGCAGCACCTTGTCCCATTGACCGGCTTCTGCCACATCATCCAGCGAGGTCAGAAAACCCAGATCGCCCCACTCCTGAATATCGTGACCTTTAATTTGCGCCGCAGAAGGCGGATTCCCCGATACCGCACGGGTTTTGAGTACTGTCATCGCACTCTCACCGCCGCCTCCGGCCACGGCGAAGTCTTTCCAGCTATCGCCCTGCTTTTCCAACATTTGCTTGAGCACAGCGGCCGATTTCGCCTCACCGCCCGATGTCCACCAGTGCAGCACTTCCACTTCACCGGCATTGGCCACAGAACTGGCTGCCGCGAATGTCATAGCGATCAGCGATTTTTTCAGAGTAAAGGTACCTTGCTTTGTCATTATTATGCTCTTCCTTGTTTATCAGGGATATGACCGGCGTGTAGGGTACAGAGCGCCGGTTGTGTAGAGTCTACCCAAGCAAGGAAACGGCACTGTAACAAAAGGAAACTCGAACGTAACACGTACGTAACATCATGGTTATTTTCATTTATTATCAGTGATATAGGATGTTAAAGAGATGCTAAAAAGTGTGATATCAGTAAGGGGGAATTGCCCTGTGCAGGGCTGGCGGCGAATCTGGTTCTGATGGTATGTCGCGCATAAGTTCTGTGTATCTCTCGGCATTGTGTGATGCGCGCCAGTGACTCTTTGCTGGCACAAACAGTAACCAGAAATGCCTTTTTGTTCTTTAGCGTTGGCCGGGACGGTTGTAGGCGCTCCCGGCGCCGACTGCTGGCACAAACAGTAACCAGAAATGCCTTGTTGTTCTTTGGTGTGGGCCGGGGCGGTTGTAGGCGCTCCCGGCGCCGACAACCTAAAAATTCGTCCTGAATTTTTCCCTGAGGTTGGGGATTACTTCAATGTGGCGCAGACGATAAACAAGCGATTTCAGGTAAAGCAGAAAGTATGTCGCGCTTGAGTTCGGTGCTTCTCTTGGCATTGATTGACGCGCGCCAGTTACTCTTTGCTGGCACAAACAGTAACCAGAAATGCCTTTTGATTCTTTGGTGTGGGCCGGGACGGTTGTAGGCGCTCCCGGCGCCGACAACCTAAAAATTCGTCCTGAATTAGTTAACCACCACATCTTTGCGTGGTTTAGTTATTGCCGCAATGACGATAAGAACAATATTTAAATATCTTGTATGCCATAACATTCCCATCCGATAACAGGTAAATATTGCCGTATTACTCATCTTAAACGGCATGGTTGTTGGATGTTATTACCTATAATATCAGGATCCCAAGGCCCACTAATCCCCCGCAAAACAGGAAAATACATCACATAATCTATCAAGCTCTTTACCATAGAGTTCATCAAACAATCCTCTGGCTTTCGCCTGTTGCTCCTCGTTGTAAAACGAAGAAACATAGAGAACGCAATCATCGAGTATTTTTTTTGCCGCCTCAGAGTCACAGTCCCTCCTATTGTTGCTAACGGAAGCTGTTACTTCAAGTAAGCGGTTTAATGCGATACCGATAGCGTTGAAGAAGTTAAAGGCAGCTTCATCTGCCTGACGAACATAAAAGTCCCGTAACTGGGGCAGCAATGCCAGTGAGGTTTCCCGACAACCCAGCAAGTCCGCAATGGCCCTCGCTTGATCTTCAGAGGCCTGAATAACGAGTGGAAGAATATCCCGATAATCCGTTTGTGAACTCCACGCCGAGAATATAGAAAAAATATCCCGGGCCTTATTTTGATAGCGGCTTACCAATGTTGTCTGCAGACAATCAGCCAGCTCATCCAGCCCGGCATCCATCAGTGACTCCCGTACTTTAATCACATCATCAATCAAACCAGTGCGTAATTCAGCCCGGGCCAGTTCATCGGCCGACCGGCAGTAACGAAGATAAACAGTATGGTTATCGATAATGGGGAGATACTTTTCCAGTCGTAACTGTAACTGGTGCTCAGAAACAGACCGAGTATAGCTGATCAACGACAGTACTCGCAGGCGGCTATCCAGCATCCACTGCACCGGTTGGTAACTGATTAACGCCTTCCCCAGCGAAACAATATATTCAGCAATATAGCGCTGGTGACAGGCATGGCTGGCTGATTCCACCCGTCTCGCCAGCTCAGACAGTTCATACTGGTTCAGCTGACTGTAAAGCTCACGCCCCTGGTGACTAGACTCACTCTCGGGCGCCAACGACCTGCCCCTTATCTGGTCAATATAACCCAGAGCCATTTCCTTTAGCGTTTGCCGGTGTGATTCCAGAGCAGCTTTTTCCCTGAGATAGCGATTAACAGCTGCCAGCATCTTGCTTTCAGCCTTTGCGACCACCAAACCGACTCGTAAAGCCTGCGAGGGTGACAGCTCGTTCAGGTAATTTCCACGGCATTGCCTGATCAGCTTCCGACACCGCTCGGCCAGCGCATCAGTCATATGCTCGCTGCGAAGCAAGCACCGAAGCGTACCGAGTTCCTGCCTGACAGCCTTCATCACGGACGCTTGCTGCATTCGTTGATGCTCTTCTTCACGCCGGGCAATGGCCTGACGAGCCGCTTCCAGATGATCTTTTGCCTGTTGCAACTGAAGTGCGGTTTTTACCCCGTACGGCAGCCTTTCTTCAGGTGCGAGGGGCATCGAATGCATGCTCATGATTTCTCGCTGATAGCAGATATCAATCGAGCCAAGGGAGTTATTGACGGCAAAGTGAGGATAAACCACTTCCAAGTGTAAGCTCCCCGCCTTGTCGCTTTGTACCAATGCCGCTTCGGAAAGCTCAAAAGCATTGAACTGGGCCCCGCCTCCCCCCAATGTTTCCGGCGGAGCATCTTCCCGGTAGTTGGCACCGTAAAGCAGCAGTTGAAAAGTCGAACGGTTCTTCTCCTGGCAGTCCGGACTGAACAGCCACACCAGGTTATAACCCAGCCGGCAATAGGCACGCTGGCGTTCCACCGCCGTTTCGGGATGGAGCCACCAACGGGTCAGCTCAAAGACCCAGTGGTTGCCGTCCCAATCGCGGCAGTAAATATCCGGTTGCCGGCGGATATTAGTATCGTGATCCTTGCTGAAGATATAGTGCTCCGTTGTTACGGACTCCGCATCAATACGCGGATCGCGGGATAAAATCTCAGCAACCTTTTCCTTGTGGCTCAAATGCCATTGTCCCTCACCGCGAAAAACTTCGCTGTACAGCTTGCGCTGTTCGCTATCAGGATGGCAAAAAGGGCAACCTTCGGCCTGTTGCTTATATTCGGGATCTTTAGTGAAATGCCGGAAGTGGAGGCATTGTGTTCCTCCATTTCCGCCGGCCAGACGCACCGGTACCCGGCAGTGGGCGCAACGGTAACTACCATTTTCCTCGGCGATCTGATGTCGGATAATACCATTGGTTAAATCCGAACCTTTTTTAATCTGTTCGATTAAATACCAGGCCGGAACCGGTCGGGAATGATTACCCGACAAAATCTCCCAACCGCGATGATACCCGCTTTGCCCCATCGATAATCACTCCCTGTCACGCCTGGTTTCTGACCATAACGAACAATTTTTCAGTTAGTTATAATTACCGCACCTACCACGCAATATGCAACCAGCATCAAATAGACTTCACCAAACTGTGAACAAAGCGCCTTTGTCTGGAATCTAATCATTCCCGCACAGGTACTTTCTTGTATCGATTTAATCCATATACAAAAAAACAACCATAAATATAAGCTTTAAATATCAATGATTTATATTGTTTTGATACAAGTGTATTTTGTATCAAACAGATTTACTCTTCATTTTGATACAAAAGTGACACAAGAAAATCTTTGAATTTTTTGCTGCTCGGGTCCTAAATATAAATGCAAACAGCCACCACACGGAGCATTGGATGAGTACTTTACTACCCAACCTGAAAAAGTTCAGAAACGCACAAGGTTTTACTCAGGAATCTCTGGCTCTCGCTTCCGGCGTCAGTCGAGCAACTATCGCCAGGGTTGAACGAGGAGAAACGTGCTCAGCCAGAAATATGCGAAGGCTTGCTAATGCATTAAATGTGGAAGTTGACTCGATACAAGCTGACACCACCCCGGTCATAAAAGAGCTGAAAGAGACCCCGATAGCCAAAGCTGTTGGAGAGCAATTCAACTACAGTCCTGCTCAACAACAAGCGATTGACCACACGCCCTCTAACCTGCAAATTCTGGCCGGGGCAGGTTCAGGGAAAACTGCAGTCATGTCTGAGCGCTCCGTATCACTGATCAGCGAACATGCAATATCACCGGAAAACATTGCCGTCCTGACGTTTACTGAAAAAGCTGCGACGGAGGTTGCTCATCGAATCCGCCAGCGCTACCGCTCGAAATTCGGGCACGAAAAACGGCTGGACCATATGTTCGTCGGTACCATCCACTCATACTGTCTGGAGTTAAGAGATACCTACCTACCGGAGTATCTGAGCTTTGAACTACTGGATGGTATCGGGCAATACATATTTATCCAGCGGCACTTCTCCGAGATTTGTCCCAACGGCCTCCCCAAAGAGGAAGGCGGATATTATAAGATGCCGGTAGCCATGCGCCTGGCTCCGCAAATTTTTAACGTTCTTCGCGAGGCTGAAATAGACAAAAGCCAGGTACAAGATTCGGAAGTTCTGGAATGCCTGGCTCGTTATCAGAAAAAGCTTCATGAAATGCGGAAAATGGATTTCAGCGGTCTTCTTCTGACGATTGTGGAAGCGCTGGAAGACAACGATGCATTCCGCAATGCCGTTCGGGAAAAATTACGTTACCTGATCATCGATGAATACCAAGATACGAACCACCTGCAAGAGAGGCTGATTCGAAATATTGTTAACCTGGATCCCGACAATATTCACTTGTCTGTCGTGGGCGATGATGATCAGTCCATTTACGGGTGGAACAATGCAGATACCGACAACATTCTGACATTTCATCAGAGATACAAAAACGTAGAGAAAATCGAACTCAACCATAATTACCGCTCCAGCCGTGGTGTTCTCACATGCGCCTATGCTTTAGTCGGAGAAAATGCCAAACGAGTTGAGAAAGACTGGAAAGCAGCAAGCATTCATTCGTACACAGACGGAGATATCACAGCCCTGACTTTCCCCAACCCGCAAGATGAAAGTGAGTGGATTTGCCGACGTATCGAAGACATGATCGGCTGCCCTTATCAGGACAAACCCGGAAAACCTGAGCGGGGTCTGACCTACAGCGACTTTGTCATACTGGTAAGGACCAAAGCACAGGCAGAGCCGATTGTAAAAGCGCTGGAACAACATGGTATTCGTTATGAGTTCAAAGGCGGACCGGGCCTGATTACCAGTTCATCTGTCGGACAAGCTGCCGCCGGTATTTTTTACTATATCCACGGCCATACGTATCGCCGGCAAGACAACAAGATTACGAAAGAAGTCTTCGGACGGAAGCAATTACTTGAAGCCTGGGAAAAAGCTGCCCTCGGATTGACGAAAAGTGATATCTGTCGCGGTATCGACCGATTGGACACATTCAAAGCGCAATTCCCGCAGGAAGGTACACGGACGGGAAAAGACCACTCCGAATGGTCTCTTCAACGGGCATTCCTGGCCTTTCTTGAAGCCGCCAATATTGACCAGGATAAAATTCCCGCAGCGGGAAACAGTA
Organism: Photobacterium sp. TLY01; assembly: GCF_021432065.1. Classification (NCBI taxonomy): domain Bacteria; kingdom Pseudomonadati; phylum Pseudomonadota; class Gammaproteobacteria; order Vibrionales; family Vibrionaceae; genus Photobacterium; species Photobacterium sp. TLY01. Next base: position 423,606 of record NZ_CP090365.1, on the reverse strand, counting down.
TGCTGCGCAGCTATGGTGAACAAGTGTTTTCATTGCTCGGACAATTCAGTCAACTGATCACTCAATATGAACAACATAACTTCGACAGCACACCGCACCGCAACTACGACTATTTTTGCCGATTCTTGTTTTATGCCGCAGACGGTTTATTCAAGGAAGAACAATTACCGAACAATGATATTAACGCCGTGTCCGTGATGACCGTGCACGCCGCCAAGGGACTGGAATGGCCAGCTGTATTTATACCCGGTATGGTTAACGGGAAATTTCCGCTCAAACCGGCAGGTGGAGCGAATATGTTCCATATCCTGCCCAGAGAATGTGTTAAGAATGCAGAAGCTTTCAGAACGCCGGAAGATGAAGAGCGGCGGCTTGCCTTTGTGGCAATGACCCGTGCGGAAAAGTATCTCCACCTGTCCTGGAGCAATACCGGCAAGCGCGGACAAAACAAACCCTCTCTGTTCTTTAATGAGGTACAGCTTGTTGACTGCATTATCACCGACAAAAACTACACGGAACATTTGTCGCTTGATAAGATCAGACCGGAAATGCGAAGCAGCAAAGGAGTTCTCAATATCCCGTTCACGGATATCGTGGAATATGATGTATGTCCGTACCGTTACTTCCTCAAAACTGTATGCGGGTTTGACGAGGCCTACCGCAGGGAAATGGGCTACGGGCAAATTATGCATAACTGTCTGTACGATTATCACGAGATGAAGAAGCAAGGCAAGGAGCCGACAGAAGCAGATATCATAAAGGCCATTGATCGCCACTTCCATCTTCCTCATACGAAAAAATTCGAAATTAAGCTGAGAGAAAAGATGAAGCAGGGGATCCAAAAACGCCTGCTTCATTACCACAATAGCAAGGGGAAATACCTCAAGGATATCGCTCATGTAGAACAATCACTGAATCTCATGATCAACGATAATTTACGAATTACCGGCAGGATGGACTTGCTACGCTACCGGGACGGGAAAAAAGAAGTTATCGATATCAAGAGCGGCCAGCTATCAAAAAACACCACTGGTGATGAACAAATAGAAATTCAACGTAAAGTTCAACTGCAACTGGCAGGATATGCGCTTGCAGAAGAGCAAAACACGGGATCCAAACCTGATACCATCAGTGCAATCTATCTACAGCCGGATAACCTAAGCGGCGACTTATCTAGCAGAGAAATGGTTACAGACGACATGCTGAAGAAAACCCGCTCGAAACTCTCAGCAATAGGCAGTGATATTCAAAATGGGGTACGAACCAAAAATTGCCCGCCGAGTGCATGTCAACATTGCATTATCGGCAAAGCACTTTGCCCGAAAGCGAAGTAAAAAAGCAATAGCGATAAGTAGGGGGCCGATAAACAAGCCCCTTTTAGCTTGTATTGGCCGAATGAGCTCGGAGCAGATCCGAGCTCATTGACTCTATCAGTAACCCTCCGGAACCGGATAACAGGGATCACTCTCTGACGCTTTTTGCCAGCTATTCCCCGAAAATTCACAAACATTTCCCGGAACAACCCGTACAGCCACAACCTGACCTTTTTTAGGTACGGGCAAACCAAGCTCTCGGCAGATACGGGGGTGGTCATTTTGATGACCCAGGATAATGATGCCTTCTGAAGCCAACATAGAGCGGGCACCTCCATTTGCTCGGACTCTCTTCATCGGATCATCTTTAGATTCTGCAATTGTCGCGATGGTTTCTCTATCAATCAGCTCTTCCTGTTTCAGGCGGAACATTTCATTAAGCCTCTGTTGACCGGATGGCTTTTGCTTGATTATATCTATCAACGTTGAGGGCCATAAAAACAGCTGATTGAAGGGCATTTCAACATCTTGAAGCAACCAGTAAATGTGTTCTCTTCCGGCTTTACTGATTGTCCCTTTGCCGTCCTGATTTTTCCCTTTATTCATGACCTCCGGCACAGCTCTGATCACCCCGAGGCTTGCAATACCTTTTTCATCATCAGCAGAGACCAGCAAACATAGTTCTCCGACAGCTTCTTTCGGGATATTCCATCCCCAACGATTACCGGTGTATTTACAGTCAACTTCAATCCCTTCGATGCTGTAGTCCATTTTACTACCGTGCTCGAACCTGAACTCTGAGCGCAACAAAATCTCAACCTTAGTCCCCAGATAAGTCTTTTCCGTTTTCTCAAGCTGAGCATATGCAAAACGACCGGTTCTCGGACCATCGATAACTTCATCGATGGATTTTCTCATTGTCGTGATGAAGCGTTCTTGCAAACGTTTCTCAGTTGATAAGCGTTCAACGACAATCCGTAACTCCTCATCGTTTTCCAGCAGATGTTCCTGTGACATAGAGCCTCTCACTAATAAGATGATCAGTAACCAAGACGATCATTCATATAAGCTCATAAAAATAAAGGAAATTTATAAATCACAGGATAAATATTGATAAGCATCACAAAGAAAAACACAAACTGCTGAGCATTTATATGTATATTTAAACAGTATTTCTTGCTTTAGAAATCCGGCAAGAGCAGGTAGAATCCACAACCTCAGAACAACAAGCACGGCATAACAAGATATGGCTTACAAAATTATCGATCTCTTCTGCGGAGCAGGCGGCTTATCAGCTGGCTTCATGTTCAAAGGATACAACCTCGGATTCGTGGGGATTTTGGCGATCGATAACAACCAATATGCCTGCGATACCTACAACGCCAACTTTGCCGGCGATCACTGCATCAACGTCAACATTGAAGAATGGCTGGCGCAGCAGGATGAGATCCCTCAAGCCGACATCGTGATCGGCGGACCGCCTTGCCAAGGCTTCAGCTTGCTGAACAAAAAACGTGATGGTGACGAGAGACGTGCCCTGTGGGAACCCTATATGGATATCGTCGAGCGTTCAGGGGCGAAGATGTTCATCATGGAGAATGTCCAGGGACTTCTGAAAAGCCAGGAGTTTCAGGATATCCAAGTCAAAGCGGAATCCCTGGGTTTTGACGTGCAATTCGAGCTACTCAATACCGCGGATTACGGCGTACCGCAAACCCGTAAGCGCGCGATCGTTCTCGGACTCAAAACCGACCGCTTCGATGCCGATAAGCTGCCGAAGTTTCCGCCGGAGCCGACCCACCAAAAACACGTTGAAGGCATTGATGCTCTGCTACCAGCGTGGAAAGACGTTCGCTCTGCCATCAGTGATTTAGGGGATCCGGTCGGCACGGAGATCCGCGACGCTGCAGCACCGTATGATCTGCATTTCGGACGTAACCCGACGGAACTGAGCCTTCAACGGTATAAAGTAGTCCCGCCTGGAGGTAACCGATTCGATCTGCAGAGAAACGCACCGGAAATCACCCCGAAATGTTGGCTGAACAAACCAACCGGCGGCACAGACCTGTTCGGCCGGCTGTGGTGGGACCGCCCGTCCGTCACCATCCGGACCGAGTTCTTCAAACCGGAGAAAGGCCGTTACCTACACCCGGAGAAGCATCGCCCGATTACCCACCGTGAAGCTGCCCGGATCATGAGCTTCCCGGATGATTTCAAGTTTTGCGGTACCAAAACAGAAATCGCCAAGCAAATCGGTAACGCCGTACCGGTTACCTTTGCCTGTCAGATAGCGAAATATGCCTACCATATCCTTGAGCACTGTCAGAGCAGCAAGGACGGCAAAGTGGCCTGATTCTTATGGCGGACGTGCACGATAAATCGACACGCCGCCGTAACATGCAGGCGGTACGAGGCAAAGATACACAGCCGGAGATGTTCGTTCGCCGGTTGCTTCACGCCCGCGGCTTTCGCTTCCGTCTACACAACAAAAAGCTTCCCGGCAAACCTGATATCACCCTCCCCAAATATAAAGCGCTCATATTCGTTCACGGCTGCTTCTGGCACGGCCATGACTGCCGCCGCGCTCAACTCCCGGCAACCAACACTGAGTTCTGGCGCGATAAGATCCAAAATAACCAACAGCGTGACAAAAAAAACATCGACTCTTTGATGGCAACAGGGTGGCGCATCTTGGTGATATGGGGCTGCGCCTTGCAAGGGAAAGAACGCCTGAGCGAGCAGCAAATCATAGAGCGCCTGGAAGAGTGGATTCTCAGCAGCACCGGCAACCAGCAACTGAGCGCCAAAGGGATGACCCGGTTGTAAAGATTACGGCAACCGAAACCTGGTATGAAAACAAGCGAACGGCACACTACCTGTCCCGCTTATCTACAGCACCGAAAATTCAATAAACTTATACCGACCCGGACTCATTGAGCTCAGGCCAGATATACGCATTTTCCGGGGATGACATCCACCCTATCACTGCATCGCTGATTTAAAACAATAAATGTATAATCTCCGAACTTTAGGCAGCTTTACTCTTCACCGACACCGGTTTACCTCAGAAGTCGTGCTCCACTCAGTTGCACCAGAATCCATAATCAAACCACACCAAAAAGCCCAAAAGATACCTACTCCCACAGGGAAAAATTCAGGACGAATTTTTAGGTTGTCGGCGCCGGGAGCGCCTACAACCGTCCCGGACCACACCAAAGAACAACAAGGGCTTTCTGGGCACTCTTTGGCCCCACAAAGAGTGTCTGGCGCGCATCACACCATGCCAAATGAACCACAGAACTCAAGCGCGACATACCTCCGCCGTACCATAATCCTCAGCCGTCCCTTTGTTCACCCTAGCCCTGACGCAGTCTTAACTCCTTCTCCCGCCACTCCTGAAACAACCCATGACGCCGCCTTGGATACGCCTGATCCATCATCATAGGATCAGCAATCCACTCGGTACGGAAGTGGCGAAAATCCTGCCGCAGTTCGCACCAGGCGGCGAGCACTCTGCCCTGGGCGAAATAGCCGATCGCAAACGGCCAGATCACCCGGGTACTCTCTTGTCCGTCGGCCGCGCGATAGCGAATGGCGAGTTTTCTTTCCCGCCGGATGGCCGTTCTGAACAGGGTCAGATCTTCCGTGGCAAGCTCACCGGGCGGGCCGACGCGAAGTGGAACCTCATTGGCACCCTGCACCAGATCGGCGGGGAGCACGGCGGTGACTTTCGCCAGTGCAGTGTCGGCGGCGCTGGCCATCGGCACATCGCCAAAGGCCGAGACCCAGCGGACGCCCAGCATGATGGCGCTGATTTCGTCTTCGGTGAGCATTAACGGCGGCAGGAAAAATCCCGGTTTCAGCACATAGCCCATACCGGGTTCGCCGTCGATCTGCGCCCCCTGGGCCTGCAGTGTGGCGATATCCCGGTACAGGGTGCGGATACTGATATTCAGCTCATCGGCCAGCCGCTGTCCGCTGACGGGCAGCCGGTGCTGGCGAAGAATCTGCAGTAATTGGAGTAATCGTTCGGTACGCATAAGCAACATGATACTGCCACTTTCTGACAGTGTCACGGGGTAAGCTCTGATCTACCCAACGAGGATGAACACAAAAGGAAAGAGAAAATGATACCGAACCTATTGCTGCTGTATGTGAAAAACCCGGAAACAAGCGCAGATTTCTATCGCCAACTACTTGGCCGGGAGCCTGTGGCCGCACTGCCGACTTACGTGGCGTTTGAGTTTGAAAACGGCTTTAACCTGAGTTTGTGGTCAGAGCAAGCACGCAATTTTGTCTCCGGCGGCGAGGGCCATCGCAGTGAATTCGCGTTTATGGTGCCGGATGACGATCAGGTCAAAGCGCTGTATGACCAATGGCAGACTGCCGGTGTCGTGATTGAGCAACCTTTGCATGACGCGGTTTTTGGTCTGACTTTTGTGGCACTGGATCCTGACGGGCACAGAATCCGGGTTTGCACACCGGATGAATAACGGGAACTGAAACCATTAACAGCAGGCGCACTCACGTGCGCCTGTTTTTATTTGTTCCAATCTGCGTGAAGGCCGCAAACCTTAATCAAAATCGCTGTACAGGCGGGGCACAGCCGGTGGGTAATCGATCGGTTGCCAGCGATCGTTAAAGGTAAACCGGGTATAGAGCATAAAATGGTTTGGCTCGTAGAAATCAGAGCGCTGCAAGTCCAGGGCGACCCCGACATACCAGCGGCTGCTGACCCGTTTTTCCAGTGCGCCTTCGAGCGAATAGCCAAAACCGCCGCCTGTGTCTGACTCACCGTCCGACAGGTAAGGCGCATCTTCTCTGGACCAGGAGTTGGACACAGAAGCGCTGACCAGATATGACCAACTGCTGTTGTAGCGGCCGTAATAATTCACCGGCAGCGACAGCGACAGGTAGCGCTGCGGACTGTAATACCCACCGCTGCCCAGCGTGTACTCGCTCAGATTTTTGTCATAGTCGAAATACAGCACATTGGTGCCGATACTTAAACGCCGATCATCGGTGGCAATCAGTTTGTAATAGCCGCCGCCCAGCAGGGCCAGACGGGTATTATCGGCCACCTTTTCGCCGGTGATCAGATGATGTTGCACACTGCTCCAGAACCCGTACGGGCCGCCAATGTCCCAGCTGGCATTGAGCTTAACGCCTGTGCTGACCACACCGCCCCATTGTGTCCCGGCGGGATCGACAGAAGAACCAGCCGTCACTTGGGGCACACTCATCCCGGCATAGGACAGCACAGTGCTGGTCTCGGGCCGGCGCGACAAGGTGCCGGACACGCCGAAATCCCCGATATCTCCCTCAAGCGTAACGCCGCCCACCCAGGTTGACTGCGCAAAACCCAGCGGTGTGGTGCCGATATCGGCCTGCCAGTTGGCCGCCTGCCAGCCGATGCCCAGGGCCAGTCCGCTCTCACGGGCGCGCAGCGTGTCGTATTGCGCATTGGAATTGGCAAACTTGTCGAAATAGTCCAGATCGCCGGAGTCGAGCGAGACATAATCGGCCCGTACCATCAGATGGCCGTCCCATTGTTCGATGGGGATCCGCGCTTCAATCGGCACCTGACTGGCCTTGTTTTCCCCGTCCCGTGCGCTGTAATCCCAGCCAATCAGAATGTGGCCGTCGCTGCGATCACGCAGACGATCGATGTCCGCTTTGACATTGCGGGTCAGCCAGTAATCATCGGCCTCCTGATACAGGGTGCGCAAATCGGGTGATTGCGCCTGTGCGGCCTGCGCATCCGCACTTTTTTCGATGCGATCCGCATTCAGTGCCTGATAGCCACGCTGCTGTGCCAGCGACCACTGCTGATTCTCCATCGCCAGCGCCATACTATTGCGGTAATCCATCGCATCCGCGTCTGGTCGCTGGTCCAGTAAGCGGTTCAGTTCACGGGCTTTAGCGTATTCGCCCTGACGTTGCATCACAGGGGCGGCCAGCATGAACTGCCTGGCTGTCAGCTGGGCGCGGCTGGCATAGAGCTGATCAGAGACCGGCTGATAGACCGCCTTATCGCCCAGCGCAGCACTGGTTTGTAACAGGCCCAGCCGGGCCTCGGTAAGGTAAGGTTCGGGGGCAGGTTGAGCGTCGCTGAGCACATTCTGGAAGAGCGCCTGCGCCCGGCTGTACTGACGCTGTTCAGTCAGGATTGCCGCTTCTGCCAGCAAGCGCCGGGTATTGAGCGCATCGAGTTCGGCCTGCGAGACGGCGTTTCCTTGTTCTGCGTTGACACGTGCCTGTCCCTGCTGCGCCAGCCACAGATCAAAGGCGCTGAAATGCGCCAGCGCAATCATCAGCTCGCCATAGCCAAGCCGGGCGCTTGGCGGCCAGCTGTCATTCGGGGTTAACTGGCGGTAAATATACTCAGCCTGCTGACGTTCCCCTAAACCGGACCAGCTCATGGCCAGCCGCGCCAGCACGGCCGGCTGATCGGCATACTGCTGCGCCAGCGAATGCAGTTGCTGGCGCACCGCATCTGGGTTGGCCTGATAGCGGGCAGGCAGATCAGCCAGTGACTGATTCAGGCGCAGCCGCAGCAAATTATTCTGCATCGCCTCACTGCGCCGGGCGGCAGGCACACGTGACATGACGGCAATGGCCTCATCATCGCGACCGGCCTGACTCAGGTATAAGCCGTAGGCAAACTGCATCTCAGGATCGCGGCTGTCGGCGGCCCATTGCTGCATCAGGGCATCGGCCCGGCTGCGCTGTCCGGCAGCGACTAAGGCATCGGCGATATCGCGGCGCTGCCAGGGCGAGGAGGGATCCAATTGGAGTAATTGTTTGGCGAACAGCGCTGCGGCCTGCGTATCATTGTCTGCCAGCGCGCGGCTTAGTTGCTGCACTGTGAGCTGGGTTTTCATCTCCAGTATGGTGTCACGTACCAGCCGTTGCCGGGCCGGCGATAACTGCTCAGCAAAGCGAATCGCCGCCGCCAGCCCCTGGCTTTCCTGAGTCAGGTTCACCAGCGCACGCACAGCCTGCGCATTGCCGGGATCACGCTGCAAGGCTTGCCGGTAGGCCTGCTCGGCGGCAGAAAATTGCTGCTGTTGCTGATACAGCTCTGCCAGTTTGAGATAGGCATAAGGTTCTGCGTCATTGACCGGGATAGCTTTGCGATAGGCGCGCTCGGCCTGACTCAGTTGGCCTTTTTGTCGCAGTGCATCACCTTCATCCAGATACGCCCAGTAAGAAGAAGCCTCCACCAGCGATTGCCATTTGCTGACATTGTCCGGATCCTCATCCAGCTGTTGTGCCTGTTTGAAATATTCCAGGGCTTTGCCCTGCTGGCCCTGACGCAGGTACACCATGCCGAGTCCACCCAGGATCTCAGGATCGTCCGGGCGGGTGGTTAAGGCATATTCCAGCTGTTTTTTGGCTTGCGGGTATGACCCTTGCTCGATCAGCGCCAGGCCTTGACGCTTGGCCTGATAGGTGGGGTCTTGTCGTAAGGTCTGCTCGGTTTCCCAGCGAGCCTGCGCATTGCGGTTGGCGCGCTGAATGGCTGTATCAGACGGAAAATAGCTGGCAACAATGGCATATTGCTCGACCACTTGTGCCGAGATTGGCTGCTGATCCAGCGCTCGCAACCAGGCACTGGCCGCCACCGTGCCGATATCAGAACGCAGTGCCAGCTGGCGGTAAGTTGCCAGAATCCAGGGATCGGCAGGGTCGCGGCGGCGAATGTGGTTTGCCAGCGCCAGCTGAAAAGCAGGCACGCCGGGATACGCGGCATTGAGCTGCTCCAGCCCCTGCTTCACACTGTCCCAGCGCTCACTGAGACTGCCTTCAGCCTGCAGGTATTCCAGCTGCAACTCGGCCGAAGGCATCCCGTAGGGGAAGAGCGCATCATAGGCGTTCAACGCTTGTTCATACCGGCCGGCGCGCACCAGTAATCTGGCTTGCTGCAACTCGGCTTTTTTGCGGCCGTTGATGGCAATCAGATCATTGAGCGCTTTGAGCTGTACCGACTGCGGCGCGCTGGCTTTAAGCTGATTTCTGACTGCCTGCGCCTGCTGCAGCTGGTTTTGTTTGATCAGCAGCCGTGCCTGATAATACAGGCCATCCGGGTGCTGGCTGTCAATCGCCAGTAATCGCTCCAGCGCACTCGCAACAATATCATCACGGCCTAAGGCGGTGGCCAGCTCAATCTGATTGAGCAGAAAATCCACCGAATCGCTCTCCGATGGCACGCTGGAAAATGAGGTCGCCGAGCCGACAGGCTGATAGACCTGCTCAAGCTGCTGCGGTGTCAGGGGGGTCGTCGGTACAATACCCGCGCCAGCAGACAGGCTGACGGCGCTGAGACTGAGCGCCGTCAGGAGACTGGCGTTGAGCGAAACAGTTACTGACATCCTTTTTCCCATGCAGGCTCCAGTTCACCCTGTACGCCGAAGCGATACCTTTGCTGGTGCCAGCCTTGGCCAAACAGTGCCAGCACATTGTCGTAATAATGATCATCCCGGTGTGTGACAAGAGCTGCTGTCGCCCGTTCGGCCTGCGCCTGCAACAGCGCGGTTTCCCCTGACGCGGCCAGCAAAGGTAGCATGGCAGCGGAAAATCCGGCACTGCCCTGCGCCTGATACTGGCCCGTCTGAGTGTTCACCGTGCGTGGCGGCGCCGACAAAGCCGCCGTCGCCGCCACCATGGGTTGCATGGCCTTCACCAGTGCTGCTTTGTCTTTCGAGTCGTCGCTGAGCATCCCGGCCCATAAGTAGGTCCGAATAGCGTTATAGCTGCCCACCGGCCCGGTTTCCTGATCTGCAATATAGCTGCCGTTGGCCAGCGTGGCCCAGTCCGGGCTGAAACCGGCGGGCATGGTGCCCAAAATCATGGCCAGACTGGTGCGGTATAAGGATGTCCAATTGTACTGCGGATAAAGGTGCGCCATCCGGGCCATCAGCTGCAACGGAACATAGCTCGGATTGACCCGGTACTGACCATTTTCCAGCGCAAAACCCACGGAACCCGGTAGCAGCACAGTGCCCAGGCCGTCGATCGTGACGGTTTCTTCGCGCAGTATCCGGCTAGCCATCAAATGCGCCAGCGACTGATAGTACTGGTTATTCCAGAGACGACCCGCTTCTGCCAGCGTGTACGCAATCCAGAGATCAGAGTCTGAGGCCGGGTTATCATCCAGCACGCCCCAGCGCCCCGAGGGCTGCTGTCCCCACAACCAGGCCGGTAAGCGCGCCGTCAGATCGCCTTCTGCCAGCTGGTTCTGTGTCCAGTCCAGCATCGCCGCAAAGGCCGGTCTGTCATTGGCGATCAAGGCAAAGAACAAGCCGTATGACTGGCCTTCGGATGTGGTGATCCGGCGCTCGTCACTGCCATCGATCACGCGGCCATTGACCAGGTAAACCGATTTAAACTGCTGCCATTGTGGCCATTCACAGCCTGCGGCCAGGCTCTGGGTGCTGAAGATCAATAAGCCCAGCACAAGGATCAGGCTTTTCATTCATCTTCTCCGCTTCGTGCCAGCCGTCTGGCGGCAATTTTGCGCAGCACCCGCCACAGGAACACAGTGACAATCACCACCAGCAACACCGCCAGACTGGCGACTAGCACCGGATGGTTAGAGAAGTGATACCAGATCAACTTCAGCACAGGTAACTGGCCGACATAGTAGTGCGCACCGACGTGATAACTGGCCACGTCCTGCTCACGCAGGATCACTACAGAGCCGGACATGTGTTCCACTTTGCCCGAATCAATGATGGCCTGATCCACCAGATTGAATGCCTGCGGGCTGGCAGCCATGATCGCCACCAGACTGCGTTTTTTGCTGAACGGGGATTCCATGCCTGTGATGGCGGCAAACTGACCGCTGGCATCAACAGACACCAGATCGGCAGCCTCCGGATTGTCAGACGTTCTGTCCAGCCAGTGGGCACCCGGCGACGTTTCATTTCGTCCCGGCAGACGGATCTGGCGCTGTCCGGACTGCAATACCAGATTGACCTGATCCGGCTTCCCGATCGCCTGAGTCAGTTCCTGTGCCACACCGATGCTCAGAATATCCTTGCCTTTCAGCGTGGCGCTGTCCCACTGATCTGTCACCGTGACCTGAATCGCCGGATAACCGGCATCCGCACCCAGCCGACCCATGACATTTAAAAAGGTTTGCAGCGCTTCGGCTGACGCAGACGCCGGCAGCACCACAGCCGTATCCGACAAGTCTGCCATGCGGGTAAACGGGAAGCCGGAGGTGGCAAAAGCACGCAGGTTCGGCATCTGGATATAATGCGGGAAGCCGCTGAAATCAATGGTTGAGTCGCCATCCACCACGGCATACTGTTTGCTCGGCTGGGTGATCTGGCAGTTCCCTTCGGTGACTGAGGCAAAGCCGAATTCAAAATCGATGAAATTTTTACTGCCGACTTTGAACGCCGGAATTCTTACTCTGTCGCTGCCGCCCAGCAAGCCGTCATCCAGCAATGGCACACGCACCCGCTTGGATTCGCCGCCCTGACCGGCTGTGGTCAGGTTGAACGCTTCGACAAACTCATCGTTAATCCCCAGTGTCAGCCGTGAGCCCGAGTTATCTTTCATGGGTGGCGAATAACGGTACTGCAGATCCATCGGAATACCGCGGCTCTGCCAGGTGAACAAATCCGGCGGCAGCTGAAAGCTCAGCCGGACCGGCGGCGGGGTACGGCCTTCCACCTGCAGCTGACTGCGCTGTTCCACCAGCTCAGTGAACGCCACGGGCCTTGAGGTATCCACCCAGTTGGGCGCGTCATATGGGACGCGGGGTTTGACCTGAACCACCTGATTGATCTTCGCCATCGGGCCGGTTAACAACTGGGTGCCCAGTGCCAGCCCCTGAACCGCGGTATTGAGATCCTGACTGTCGCGGCCCTGCACCAGCAGCAGTTTGACATAAGGGTTGGTCGGGTGAGTGATCACCTGTAAATACGGCCCGTCGGCATCCGGGAAGTCACGCAGAAAATCAGGTTTATTGTCATTGGTGACAAAGACCACAGCATGCTGCTCTGGCAATTGATCGAACAAGAGCGAAAATTGCGCCCCCCGCCACCCGGACAGCGAACCAAAGTGGGACGCCAGCACGCCTGCCGCTTTGATTTCCGCCAGATCATAGTCAGCGCCCATCACAACCGGCAGGGTTAACTGGCCAAAATCACGGGGATCAAAAAAGGGTGCCGGCAATAAACTCAAATCGCTTTCCAGCCGGGTTTTCTGCACAGACAGTTCGACCCGGCTGCTCTGGCTGATCTCCGCCCAGATACTGGCATCATTGGGGTTCGAGCAGGTTTTATGGGTGTTGCCAATCAGCTCAAAGCGAATCTGGTTATAGTTGCTGAAATAACGTGAGTCCAGCGGCATCGACACACTGATTTTTTTGCCCTGCTGGCCATCGGTGACCGGCACAACCCCCATCAGCTCATTATTCAGGTACACCTTGATATGCGACACAAGGGCCAGCAGCGCCGGAGAAGGCGTGACATCAAAATGCAAATTGGCTTTGGCAATCACTTCATCCAGTCGCGAGCCAAAACCGACCGTGGCGCTGGCTTCACTGCCATAAATGCCGATAGAACCATTGAAGCCCAATTGTGAGAATGGCAGCGCCCGCTGGGTAACGGGTGAAAGCGTATGTGAAGGAGTCGCCGTTCCCGCTGGATCGGTGTCAGAAACGGTGACCTGCGCACTGGCCATTGCCGCCATCCCCAGACTGCTCAGTATGGCGGCCGCTATTTTTATTGTTTTGTTGATTTTCATTTTTTAAGCCCTGTTGGGGACATTTCGGGGTCTCAGCGACCAAATCAGGCCGCCAAAGATAGAGAATCCCTGCGCCAGCGCAGCGACTGGTGCCGGGCTGTGCTGAATCAGGCGGCGGTATCCGTTCCAGCCGACCTGCAACACAGATTTCATACTCGACATCGGCTTATCCGACTGATAAGACTGCTGCCACTTCGCCCAGATATCTGCTCTGGCAAATGTACACTGCACGTACTGGATTTGCTGCTGTGTGCTGAGTTCAGTGAGCTGAAGCCCCAATATGCCGTTGCCACTAAAGGCGATGGTCGCCGGAAATACATAGGATTGATGACCACGACTCAGCACAACCTCCAGTTTCTGATTCACCTGGACATTGAGCCGCTCACTGTCCCGCTCGCCCAGTTGGACCCGCAGACCACTGAGCGAGAAATCTTTCATTTCTGCCTGCAGCAGGTGTCCGGATTTCAGCCTGACGGCCACCGGCATAGACACTTCCACCCTGTGGTCCCGGCGTATCTGCTTGGCTTCAACAGCCACCGCCACGGCCGCACCGAGGATCAGCAGGTTGTACAGGGTCCAGACAATGTTGACCAGCACGGTGGCCATTTCATTCTCCGGCCCCCACCCCAGCCGGTAAATCCCCATGCCGAGTCCGATAATATTGAGCAGAACCAGTACCAGATAAGGCCGGGAGATCACCCAGTCATAGTGAGATTCTTTCACCAGCCCGCCCTTGGCGGTGACATTGAACTGCCCTTTATGGGGTGCAAACAGTGCAACCGTGGTCGGCCGGGCGATATACCAGGCCAGAACGGTTTCATACACTTCGCCCCAGAATGAATAGCGAAACTCTCCCTGCATCCGGGAATTGGTCATGCTGGCATGCACCATGTGCGGTAGCACGTACAAAATGATCGCCAGCGCCGGGGCATAAATAATAAATGAGTGCAGCAACAGGAACGCCAGCGGCGCGGTCAGGAAGATAATTCTGGGAATCCCCGACAAAAAATGCAGCATGGCATTGGCATAACACAAACGCTGAGACAGCTTAAGTCCTTTGCCGGTCAGCGGATTATCGACCCGGAAAATCTGCGCCATGCCCCTGGCCCAGCGGATCCGCTGGCCAACATGCGCCGACAGTGTTTCCGTCGCCAGACCGGCTGAAATCGGTTGTTTCAGATACGCCGAGTGATAGCCTAAGCGGTGCATCCGCAGTGAGGTATGCGCATCTTCAGTGACTGTCTCTACCGCTATACCCCCGACTTCTTCCAGTGGCCCGCGGCGCAAAATAGCGCACGAGCCGCAAAAGAAGGTGGCATCCCACAGATCGTTACCGTCCTGAATCAGACCGTAAAACAAGTTGCCTTCATTGGGCACATTGCGAAAATTAGCCAGATTACGTTCAAACGGATCCGGCGAGAAAAAGTGGTGTGGGGTCTGAATCAGCGCCAGTTTCGGATCTTTCAGAAACAGGCCCATGGTCAGCTGGAAAAAGGCTCGGGCCGGAATGTGGTCACAGTCAAAGATGGCGACGTATTCACCCTGAGAGCGCTGCAGGGCATAGTTAATATTGCCCGCTTTGGCGTGCTCGTTGGTTGGCCGTCGCAGGTAATGTACGCCCACTTCCCGGGCAAAGTCGCGAAAACTGTCCCGCTTTCCGTCATCAAGAATATAAATATTCAGCTTATCCTTTGGCCAGTCGACACCCAGCGAGGCGTACACTGTGGCACGCACCACATCCAGATCTTCATTGTAAGTCGGTATCATCACGTCAATTGTAGGCCAATCTTTGGTCTCTGGCGGCAGTGCAACCGGTTTTCTGTTCAGCGGCCAGATATTCTGAAAGTAGCCTAAAATCAGCACGATCCAGGAATAGGTTTCGGCCAGTAACAGCAAAACACCCAGCATGAACGCCAGAGGATCGTCCCAGTTCAGGGTGGATGAGTAGCGCCACCACAAATAGCGGCAGGAAGCCGTGACCGACAGGATGATCAGCAGCAGGGTCGGAAAATGGCCGGGCATCCGCCGGCACATCATGGCCAGTGCCCAGAGTAATAAGACGAAAACCATCTGGGCTTCCAGCCCGAACGGTACGGTGAAACAGATCAGCGCCAGCAAGATCACGGCGATCAGCAGCAGGATGTTGATCACCTGACCGGTTTTGGTTTCTCTTAAGACCGCCTTGAGATCGGCCGTGTCAGCCTCGGTCGCTTTCATTTCCAGCCATTGGATCAGACCGGAAATGCGTCCGAACGGTAAATAAAAGACCGCTTTCACCCGGCGGATGAGTTGCTGTGTTCCCGCTTGCAGCTGGGCTTTCAGATGACCCGGCGACTGTGGCCTGACACAGAGCAGCCACAGGCTCTGCAGGACAAAACGCACCGGATCCAGCAAGGAGGGGGAGGCAAAGTTGATATGCGGGTAATAAATCAAAGGCAGACGCCATGCCGGTACGCCGGCAATCTGCGGCTTGAGACACACAAATGCAAAGCTGAACCACAACCCGAGAATCAAACGTCCGGTGCGTGAGACAGGCGTATTGCGCTCGCGCTCAAAAGCAAGCGTCTGCACTTGAAACTGCTCAATGACCCAGGATTTAAAAATCAGATTTAAGCTGTTGAACATAAACTCAGGACACAAGCTGCAAGGCTGATAGTTGCGATATGCACCAGAAGGCAAGTGACTGATAATCTTTTGCTGCCTGACTGGTTGGAGCAAACGACTGCACTGTCGTCAGATTTGCCACACTGTCCATCAAAGCAATATCTCTGTGTAACAGGACAGGTGACAGATCAGCGCCCAGCTCATTTTTCATCACCAGCATGAAATCGCGGCTGATCTCGGTTTCTGGCTGATACTGATTCAGCACATAACGCACTTTTGCAGTGACAGCAGCCCGGTTGATCGTCGCCTGGATATCAGCAACATCTTGCAGCACGCTGTAACTGGCGGCATCCGGTGTGAGCACCACCAGCACGACATCAAACAAAGACGCAAGAGCGTCATCTTCCAGTCTCATCAGATCCGACGAGGCCAGGTGAATCAGCTGCCAGTGATCCTGATTGTCACCCAGGTCAACACGCCCGAGCGCGTCGATGATCTCAGCAAGATAATGACTGCGGTTCGCTTCAAACTGCCGCGCATTCTGTGAACTGAGCTGGCCAAAAGGTAAAAATGTCACACCATGCGGACTTTCAAAGCCCGCTGACTGCCAGTCAGTATTTGCACACATGTGTCCGGCCCACCCCGCCACACTGGGGAGCGGCAGACCGAGATGAAGACGCAGCACATTGGCCGGAACGGCATCCACAGCCAGCACATTTTTCTGCATGTGCACGAATGCCTGAGCCAGATTCGCTGTGACTGTTGTCGCCCCGGCACCGCCACGTAAGCTGAGAATCCCGATCCTTTTCATGCAATATCAGCCTGACGACTGCTTTCTGTATTCGCTTGGTTGGTCCCGTGAAGTGATTTTTTGCTTTTTAATATCAACCACTTGTTTTTCACTTTCCGATAACTTTCAGTTTCATTTAATTCAACATAATCATGATTTGTCATGTTGTACGATGCATAAATTGCATCAACATCTTTTGCTGGCATGACCACAATAATTCACCACTACTTAACAGAATTTATCAATGCCATTCATACAAATTTTAATTTAAGTACATGATATTCAATAAAACAAACAAGTACTTATTTGTATTATATTTATGACTGTTCGTGATTAACATTCATCCACAAAAAAATCATATTTTTAATTTGATCAGCGAAAACTGACGACACAAATACTGACGGATAAGACCGGGATTTCATGATCATATTTCAGTTCATTATGTATGCCTTTCAGTTCATAATCAAATATCGTGATTCATTCATTGACCCCAAAGCAGCTCGACAGTTCCTTCTGAGTTTCAGACAATAGACTGATGAGACCGATGAATGATTCGACTTTTTGAGCGAATTCTATATGATCTGATTATATTAGTAACATCTTTTTCTGTCGCGTTCTGACAATGATAGTGCCTCTGCATGCTTTAAACAGCGGGGAAAAGTGCCGATCGCGAGCAACTGGTATTTTATATGTCTACAAATCCAGACTTTACACACTTTATCGAAATAAACAATTTTCCGTCGCTTTATGTGAACCTTTTTGACCAGAAAACTCTGGCAATCGATTATCTGAAATCAATTATTAAACAGAATAAAAACAATCAGTTCATCGGCTTTATTAATAAAGATAACTTTTACTCTGGCCTGAACACAGAGCAAGGTGAACAACTCGCATCGACATTAAAAGAAAAATGTAAGCGGCGATTATTTCTGAACAGGAACAAAACAAAAAATGGTATCCATTTTCATTTGCTTCTGGATGACATCCTTAAATTAAAAGGTGTCAAAAAATCACTCGCTATTCTTTTTGTACCGGATATATTTTTCACTCATATTAATAAAGATAATCTCACTATAGTTTTAAACAAGCTGAACGCATACGCGACTCAGCATGAGCTGTCTATCCAATTACTCATATACGGTTCGGTGACGGCAAGCTCATTCACACCGGCCTTGCTGTCGCTGAATCGCCATCTGACGGGACTGGCGTCCATGACGATGATCAGTGACAACAAATACAGCTACCAGGTACATTTCTGGGCGGACCCGGACGGTATTCAGTCCGACAGAAGGTTTGTGTTACAGAAAACAGCCCAGGATGCGCTGGCCGAGGTGCAGGTGTCCGCGCCCGGTATGCCTGCATTCAGCAACCCGCATGACTCAACGCTGATCATCATGAGCCAGGATGTGCTGGATGAAGATATACCGCATCCTGCGCATGTTCAGCTGGCAGCGAATAATGCCGCGATCATCCGTGATCCACAGATTCCGCATGCCGCCACCGTCATCCTGTCCTGTCAGTCGCCGGAAGCGGTCCGTCAGCTGGCTGCCGACTGCCTACACTTACGGCAACAAGCCGGCCCGCAGCTCAAGATCATCATCAGAGAAGTCAGACAATGCCTGCGATATACAGATGAGACCTTTCTGTTACTGGCCGGTGTGAACCTAATCGTGCCTTATCACCTGCCCTTTCTCAGGATGATGAGCCAGGTTGAAGCCATGCAGGGGCAGTACATGACGCGCCCGCTGCCGGATAATACGGAAGAACTCTTGTTCCATGACCCGAACTATCACGCCAGGGGCTATCTGGATAATCAGACATTTATCCAGTATTGCCATACCGTGATGCAGCAGTTTACCTCTCCGCGTCTGGGTGTAGTGCTGATTCAGCTCAAATTGCTGTCGGGCATGCAGCCGGAGGAATGTCTGCGGCTGTGCCATATCCGCCGTGACGGCGATGTAATTACCGCCTGCAACCACGCGCTGTATGTGCTGTTCAGCGCCATTCGCCAGACGGATATTCAGACCGCGCTCAATCATATTTTTGATGTTCCGGTCCGGGATCTCTTCCGGGCTGTTCACATCATCACGACACCCTATGAACTTGAACAAGAGCTGGAAGTGATTGGCAAAGAAGCCTTGCCGGTATCTGCTGAAATCAAAAAAATCACCACAGAGCCGGCCATTTTTGCAGCAACAGGCAATCGCCAGCCTGAGGCGGCGGCGCTTTTTGCCACCCCGAAACCCATCCGAATCAAAGGTGAATCATGAACATCGATGATTTTCTGCTCACGGCAGGGCTGAGCCTGTTCACAGGCATGGTACTGGGCTATTACCTGAATCGCCTGAACACTCTGGGGAAGCGTTTTTATCGCAGATATTTCGCACGCCCCCGCTACTTCGACCAAGATTGAATCTCGAGTATTAAGCAGAGACTATGACCATTCCACTCGCTTCTCATTCACCACAACCGGTTCAAGGACTGGGGTGGTGGAATGTGTATTTCATTGCAAAATTCGCCCTGTATCTGCAGGGCACAATTGATTTTCACCCGCTGGAAAACGTCGCACTGGCGCTGTTTCTATTACTGCCACTGCGTTCTCGTCTGCTGGCCGCTGTCAGGCTCATCATTGCTGTGCCTACGGCAGCCTGGCTGCTGCATTATGACTCTTTTCTGCCGCCGCTGGATCGTCTGTGGGCGCAAATGAACCAGTTGATGCATTTCGAATGGGGTTATCTGTTTGAACTGGCAGGGCGTTTTATCTCTGTCCAGGCACTCTTGGGCCTGTTTGCTGTCTGTATCGGTTATCACCTGCTCAATCGCTTTTTACGTGTTTCCGTACTGGTGATGGCGGCCATGCTGTTCATCAGCCTGCCCTCAAGCCAGATAGCGCCTGTGATTGCAGATCAGGGAACATCTGAGAACAATCCCCCGATCACCCGACCTGCCGGCAATACCAACACAACGGCTGCCAACATGCCGGCGGGCACCGATGATGCCTCACTCAACCAATACGTTTCTGAGTTCTTTTCCCGTGAAGCGAAGCGACAGGTTCTTTTTGAAGACAGCGCCGTTCAGGCGGCCCCGTTCGATATTTTGTTGTTGAGCATCTGCTCGGTGGCCTGGGACGATATCCGTATCGCCGGACTGGAAGATCATCCCTTATTAAAAGAGTTCGATGTCCTTTTTGATCAGTTTAATGCCGCAACCTCCTACAGCGGGCCCGCGGTGATCCGTCTGCTGCGAGCCAGTTGCGGCCAGGAAAACCACAGCCAGCTTTTTGCGGGCGCGCCGTCACAGCAGTGCTACCTGTTCGACAACCTGAAACAATTGGGTTTTGAAGAAAATCTGGTGATGAACCACGACGGGGTCTTCGACAATTTCCTTGAGTTGATTCAAACCGAAGGAAACGTGACAGCAGATCTGATGCCGCAAACGGATTTCTCCCCGTACCAGAAGTCGTTTGACGGGGCGCCGATTTACCGCGACAAAGACGTCTTGAATCACTGGTGGCAGCAGCGCCAGCAGGAAGGCAGCGACAAAGTTGTGGCGCTCTATAACACCATTTCTTTGCATGACGGTAACCGAATCATTCACGGCAACCAATCCACCGGCTTGGTGAGCTACAAATTGCGGCTGAAAAATCTGCTCGACGATCTGTACGCTTTCTTCCAGTCGCTGGAACAATCGGGTCGGAATATTGTGGTGGTGCTGGTGCCGGAACACGGTGCCGGCATGAAAGGCGATCGGATGCAGATCACCGGCATGCGGGAAATCCCGTCACCGTCGATTGTGCATACCCCGGTGGGCTTAAGAGTCTTTGGCAAAGACATCGTCCGTACCGGCGAGACAGCCCGCGTAACAGCACCGTCCAGCTATCTGGCGTTATCTCAGCTCATTGCCAATGTTTTGGAGCAAAACCCATACCTGAGTGGCAACTTTGACCCGGCCGCTTTGATCGGGAATCTGCCTGCGACGCCTGTCGTGGCTCAGAACGAAGGCTCGACGGTCATCAGAGTCCAGGGCAAAAACTATGTCACCCTGGATGGCAGCAACTGGTCTGAATACCCGGCAAAATAACCGCAGATATTCTCTGGCATGACCCACGTCCCTATCGGGGCGTGGGATAAGCGCAATGTAAAGACAACAGCCCCCGAAACAAATCTCCAGCAATCGTCTCTCCCCATTCAGGGCGTAGAAAAGGGGGCGTAGGCCGGGGCTGAGATAACAGGATCACAGTTCAATTTTTTCTTGCCATACAATGAGTTAATCGGTTCACATTTCACTTCAATTTCACCGGAAACGGCATTTTCAGCGTTATTTTTTGTGCTATTTACAACTCACCTGGCTGGATGAAATCTCACCGTCAGCGAACAAATCGCCATCAACAATAACGCGATCCGTTCGGGAGTTTTCTCTCTTACAAAGGACGGCAAAAGGAAATTGAAATGAGAACCTTACCTACACTTATTGCGGGTGCGGCGCTGTTAAGCACCCCCGCACTCGCCGACTGGTATTTCCGGGGTACCCCGAATCAGTGGAATGCGGCAGCAATGACACAGATAGCGACCACTCACTATCAGACGTGCCAGACATTTCAGCAAGGAGACGCCACAGGCGGCCCGCGGTTTAAAATCGACCGCTACGGCGACTGGCAGGAAAGCTACCCGGCCGGCGATTACACGGTTGCCGGCGATCAGAGCTACCGGATCGACTTTTACACCGACAGCCAGACGATTCTCACCACGCCGGTGGCCAGTTGCGACAGCCAGTCTCTGGCGCAAAACTTCCCGGCACTGCACTTTCGCGGCACGGCAAATCAATGGGCCGCTGAGGCAATGACCCTGGTCGATAACAACACCTGGTCGCTGTTGGTTGATTTTGACGGACAAACCAATCAGCGTTTTAAGTTTGATCTGACCGGAGACTGGTCACAAAACTATGGTGACAATCAAAATGACGGCGTGTTAGACACATCCGGCGATGATATCTATACCCAGGCCAACGGCGAATACCTGGTCACGGTGAACGACCAGACACTGCACTATACCCTCACCCCCGTAAATCCCTGTACCTCAGATTGCCCCACACCTCCTACTCTCGGCGCACACTATCAGCCAGATAAAACCACTTTTTCGATCTGGTCGCCGGATCACAGCGATGTCACTGTGACCGTAAACGGGATCGAATATCCGCTGAGTAAAGCGAGCGATGCCAACGGCTACACCGATATCTATCAGGTTGACGTCAGCGGCGATCTGCACCTTGCCGAATACACCTTTAAGATCAATGGCATTCCGGTGCGCGATCCCTACGGCAAAATGGCAAAACCCGGCACAGGAGACAGTGAAGCCATCAATATTGTGATGGACATGTCACGCACGGGCCCTGCTGGCGGCTGGGCTGAGCGTCCTGCACTGGTGAACCGCGAAGATGCCGTGATTTATGAAGTGCATGTCCGCGATTTCACTATCGATGCCAGCTCTGGCGTCAGCGCAGACAAGCGCGGTAAGTTTCTGGGCATGGTTGAAAGCGGCACCCGTTACAACGGGCTGAAAACGGGCATTGATCACCTGGTCGATCTGGGCATCACTCACGTTCAGCTGCTGCCCGTCTATGACTTTGCCACCTGCGACGGACTCCCTGACAGCGATCCTTGTTACAACTGGGGCTATGATCCGCGCAATTACAACGTCCCGGAAGAGCGTTATTCACAGGTGCCGACCGACTACGAGGCACGTGCCAGCGAGTTTAAAACCATGGTGAATGAATTTCACAAAGCCGGGATCCGGGTCATCATGGATGTGGTCTACAACCACACCTACGCCAAAGAGATGTTTGAAAACATCAGCAACAGTTATTACACCCCCACGGATCTGTCCGGCACAGGTAATTCCATTGATGCCGACCAGCCTATGGTCAGCCGCATGATTCAGGATTCACTGGCCTACTGGGTGGATGAATATGGCGTTGATGGTTTTCGTTTCGACCTGATTGGCATTTTCTCTTATCAGGAAGTGGAGAAATGGGGACGCGCGCTGAACCAGCAATTCCCGGATCGCAATCTGCTGCTTTACGGTGAACCCTGGAATGGTTACGCCAGCGATCCGAAAGAAGCACAACGTGTCCGCTACGGCACAACGCATCACATGGTGCAAGAACATGTCGGCGTCTTTAACGGCGCGTATCGCGAAGCCCTGAAAGGGTCAAATGATGATACCCGGACCGGCTATATGTTCAATAATCTGGACAGCGCCGATGCGGGCTGGTCTGTTTACGATGGCATGCGCGGTTCAGCCTACGATCCCAATGACAGCCGCAACAGCACCTGGTTCAGAAACTTTGCCGCCGATCCGGAGCAAAGCATCAACTATATTTCTGCCCATGATAATTTCGGGCTGTGGGATAAGGTGTATTTGAGCCTGTCGGGCAATGTTGTCCAGAACAGCTCACACCAGATTCTCAGCCTGACGCCACCGGCCAGTCTCGATTACGCCAAACGGGTCGTGAATTTTGGTATGGGCATGGTGCTGACCAGCCAGGGCATCGGGTTTGTCCATGCCGGGGACGAGTTCTTGCGAACCAAAACCGACAACGAGCAAATGAGTGATCCGGATGCCTGGAATTTCGGCGCACACGGCGGGACCCACAATACCTACAATGCGCCCGACAGCTTTAACAGCATTAAATGGCAGCGCCGAGCTGACAATGCGGCCACCTACGATTACTTCAAAGCACTGATCGCACTGCGCCGCAATCACGCCGGTTTGCGTATGACCTCCAATCAGGACATCGCCAATTACCTCACAGTTTCCCGGCCGGCTGAATTTGGCGGGCAACTGGTTACAGGTTTGATCACCTACCCGCAAGACACCCATCAGCTGTTTGTGGTGTACAACAGCGGCAACAATCAAACCATCAGCTTACCTGCAGGTGACTGGACACTGGTTGCCGATGCCTCAGGCGCCCGTCATCAGACGGGGTTATCCGGCAGTGTGGTGGTTGAAGGCACTGCCGTGACTGTGTTTACCCAACCCCGTTAATTGCCTTGATACGTGTCCCTGAATGTGAAGGGGCACGTATCCACAAACACACAGAGATCAAACATTCAAAAAAATAACGACAGGAATTGAAACGTGAACAAAAGGATTGCTCATTCCACACTCTCATTACTGATAGCAGCAGCCCTGGCAGGATGCGGAAGCTCAACCCCATCTGCGGACGAAAACCCAACCATTGCGCCTTATGCCTGTAACACAAACGTTGCCGAGCAAAGCCAACAGCTACGAATTTACCAGGTCATGGTCGAGAGCTTCATCGATGGTGACCCGAATCGTGGTCATGGCACCGGCTATGGCACCAGTCATCATCAGGGCGATTTACAGGGGATCATCGACTCTCTGGACTATATCCAGTCGTTAGGAGTCAATGCGATCTGGCTGACGCCTGTGTTTGCTTCGGTACCCATCAATGGTCAGGATCACTGGGCGGACCGTTTGGATGCAACCGGCTATTATGCGACCGATTATTTTTCGATTGATCCGAAATTTGGCACCTTAGAGACCGCGAAAGCATTGGTCGATCAGGCCCATGCCCGGGGTTTGTCTGTGTTCTTTGACGGTGTGTTTGGCCACCACAAAGAGAATGTGGTGCCATCCCCAACCGGAAAGCTGCCCGTGGGCAGCAGCAATCCGGTCAGCTACCCGGAAAGCCTGCCTTTTTATCAGGAAGTGGCAGCTTACTGGATCAAAACACTCAGAATCGATGGCTGGCGACTCGATCAGGCTTATCAGGTGCCTCTTGATGCCTGGCAGGACATTCGCAAGACCGTGGATGAAGCCTCGCAGTCGGTCACTTACGTCAATCACCGTGGCGAGACTGTGCATCCGCTGGGTTACATGGTGGCTGAAATATGGAATAACGAGAACGTCATCAATCAGGCCGGTTATGGCCCGCAAGGCGCACCGGGACTGTGTTCAGCCTTTGATTTCCCGGTCCGCTACCGGTTAGTGGAAACCTTCGCCGTGAATGAAAACAGCAACGGCGGCAAAGGCGGAAGCTGGCTGGCAGAAGGCATGGATTTACATCGTCTGTATCCCGATCATGCCAGACCCAATCTGATGCTGGGCAACCATGATCTCGTCCGCTTTGGTGATTTACTGCAACGGGGCAATATTGCAGAGCCCACCGACGATCAATACTGGCAGCGCCATAAAGCCGCCTTATCCTTCCTCGCCGCGTACACCGGCCCCATCACCTTGTATTACGGCGATGAAATTGGCGATCAGGTTGACGATTTTGCCGAGAAAGTGCCGGGCGATATCTGCGCCATTCAGGGCTTGTGTGATGATCATGTGGCCCGCTCCAGTGGCAAAATTGACGGTGTCAGTACCACACTGAATGCGCGCCAGCGCGATCTCAAAGCCTATGTCACTGAGCTGATGACCATGCGGGCGGCGCACCCGGCGTTATCCCAAGGTGAACGCCTGAACATTGTGGCCAATGACAAAGTCTATGTGGATCGCAAGCAAAAAGATCAGGACGCCGTGGTTTATCTGGTGAGCACCACAGACGCTTCGCAACAACTGGCTTTAAATGCGGACACGCTGGGATCAGCCGGAGATTTGATTGACTTGCAAAGCGGTGAGCGCTTCCCCCTCAGCAGCGGACACTACAATATTCCGCTCAATGGCTTTGAAGCACGCTTTCTGCGCATTGCATCCCCGGTACAACCTGCTGTCGATCTGACAGCCAAAGCCCTGAGCGTGACGGGCACAGGCCTGATGGCAAAGTGTGATAATCCCACAGTGAATGAGCAAGGCCCGGTCAGCAAACCGCTGTATGTGGTGGGTGATTTCACCGATTCAGGGTGGAAGCACAAAGCCAACCGGCAGTTCGAATACAAAGGCCAGAACCTGTATCAGGTCGTGGTCAGTGAACAGGCCGGCAGCTTCCGGATGCAGTACGCCAGTCAGGACTGGTCGCCTCAGTATACGGCCGAAGGGCTGGAACTCCGGCCGGGTCAGGAAACGCCTCTCACGGCAGGCAGCTATGGCAAAGACACGGCTGCCATGCTCCCTGAAGCAGGACGCTATGTATGGAGCCTGACTTTCCAGGATAACGGCTTACCCGACGCCGTCATGGTGTCGAAATGTGAGTAAGTGAATCGACGGCGAGCACTGATCGCTCGCCGTCATACAGGGTGATGACAGTTGGCAGGATTGAACCTGCCATTATTTTTTTTCACCCTTGTATCAGTCACATGCCCGTGTTTCAGAGCAAAACCTGCCATCGCTGGCAGGCTGTTTCGTTTTAACGCAGGAACTCACCGTCACTGCCGATTTTCCCGGGACCATTCAGCACGTAAATCCCGGCACTGTAGCCTTTCACGGTAAAACTGATCGTACCGTTGGATACCGTCAGCTGGTTACCTGTCACGGCATCGCGGTAGGTTCCGTTTCGCACGCCTGTGATGGTCATGGTTTGCTGCCCGGCATTGCTTAATCCCACCACGGCATAACTCTCTCCATTGTTATAGTCCCGGATATAGCTCATGCCAGCCCCCCATTCATTCACCTGACTGGTCGGCGCTTTCTGCAAGGCCGGCACCGCCTTGCGGATCTGGTTCAGGCGTTTGATGTGCTGATACAGCGGGTGTTGCGAAGTGGTCGCTTGATCGTCCAGATAAGGGCCATAATAGGCGCGTCCTGTCATGTCGATGGTATCTGTGGCACCGGCAATTGAATAGCCACCGACTCAGTAGACACTAATTAACCTTTCTTCATACCGCTTTTCATACTCTACTGGTGACAACTGATTATTGGAACCGTGTCTGCGTTTGACGTTGTAGAACATCTCGACATATTCGAAGATATCCATCCGCGCCTCTTCCCGAGTGGAATAGATCTTTCGCTTCACTCTTTCTCTTTTCAGTAACTGGAAAAAACTTTCAGCTACTGCATTGTCATGGCAGTTGCCCCGACGGCTCATGCTTGATTCCAGACCATGCTGCTTTAAGAATTTATCCCAGTCATGACTTGTATACTGGCTTCCTTGATCGGAATGCACGAGTACCTTATCTGACGGTGAGCGTCGCCATATCGCCATCAGGAGCGCGTCCAACACCAGCTCTTTCGTTATTCTGCTTTTCATCGACCAACCAATCACTCTCCGAGAGAACAGATCAACGACGACTGCGAGGTATAGCCAACCTTCGTGAGTTTTTATATACGTGATATCGGTCACCCAAGACTGATTTGGAGCAGTCGGGTTGAACTCCCTGGCCAACTTATTCGCAACAACGACATTCTCTGTGCCCACTTTGGCCCTGGGTTTTCGATATCCTCTTTGCGACTGTAAGCCTTCTCGTTTCATCAAGCGGTGAACTTGGTTGATACCGCAACATTCACCTTCATCACGTAAATCACTGTATATTTTTCGATAGCCATAAACGCCACCAGATTCCAGCCAGAACTGCTTGATGAGTCCGAGGAGGTATTTACGCCGTTTCTCCTGTCTGCTATCGGGTTGCTTAAGCCAAGCATAATAACCACTTGGGTGGATGCTAAGGACTTTACACATACGTCGAACAGGCCAAACAGCTTGATTGGCTTTGATAAAGGCGTACCTCAGTCGGACTGGCTTGCGAAGTACACCGCGGCTTTTTTTAATATGTCCCTTTCTTCGGTGACTCTTTGCAGCTCCTTTTTGAGTCGACGAATTTCGGCACTTTCATCGGACTTGGCTTGATACTGGGAGGAATCTGGGCCGTAGCGTTTAATCCACGCATAAAGGCTATGCGTGGTAGTCCCTAAACGATTTGCCACATCGGCTACACTATGACCTTTTTCAGTAACCTGTTTGACGGCTTCAACTTTGAATTCTTCTGGGTATCGCTTGCTGCTCATAAGCACCTCTCTGCTAGTCATTTTGTCTAACTAAAAGGTGTCTATCAAGTCGGTGGCTATTCACTTTCAATACCCCCATTAATGTCGATATCAAAACTTTCGGTGACACTATCGCAACCAGATGAACATGATCTGGCTAAACATTTAGCTCTATTTCAATCTTTCATATTGCACAAAATGTAGATTGAGCGGTAAAACTCTAATTACTAGCGACATGTTTTTCGGGGAGGGTTACACTTCGGCGTCCACATTATGTGGTATTTACATCGCCAATATACATGTGATGTACCTCTGTAATCACCCGTGTTTTTAGTTTCCTTTCACTTGTGGTGAATAGGAGATTTACTTCTAAAATGGACACTCCTTCGGGCAATAGCCCCAAGGAACAGTCACCACCGCCCAAGGCGGTGGTTTAGGGCTGACAACAAAAGGGCAACTTAAGTTGCCCCTGGAAGTGAGTGAAATTAGCGAATGTCACCAAGTAGCATAGGCTTACCAAAGCCGAGTAGCTTAGCATTACTCTGCTTGAAGTAATCTTTCCAGAAAGACTCTAGCTTGTTCATCTTTTGCGCAGAGATATACTGCTGATTACCAGGAATAACACCAGTACCAATCACATAGATATCAGCCTGATTAAAATTGGCAAACATTTGCGACGTTGAGATACGCTCCAACTCTTGCTTTGGGCTGATAACTCGAGTTTGGTTGTTTTTGTAGAACGACGTAATATCTGAGTTTTCAAGCATGTCGCTGATGAGAAGTACCACTTTGCGCTTTGCAGTAGATTGCGTTAGCACTTGCTTACTAATGTCGCTAAGCGTGCCAACTAACTCGGTATTGGTGGGCTTTTCTTGCGCTTGAAACGCTGCTTTCAGTGAGATACCAACTTTGTTCAGCATATAATTGTGCTGCTTATCGAGACACTTATCGAGCGATTTAAGGACAGATTTCTTCACATAACTGCGATGGTCATCACTTAGCTGAGTATCAAGTTGCCCATTAAATACCACTTTGGTATAGCTGTCCTGCGCAAACGACGAAAACTCCACCAGTTGAACTTTGTCGCCCGGTTGAATAAATCGTTTCACACTCTGGAACAGCTCTGATTTGATTTCCTGATCCAGAGAGTGAGCCATTGTTTTATCTACGAGGATAAACAGTTCACGCTCATTTGGTAATTGATAGTATTCACCCGGTACTTCATTGGTACAGCTTGGAACATCGTTTCGCAATGTGGCGGCATTCGCGAATTGACTCACAACAAGAACCGCGCATATGGCTAAGGTTACTTTTCTCATGTATATCTCTTTTATGATGTCATCGCTTGTTTTTGCAGGCGAGCTAAACGTTCTTCTGCCGTTTCTGGCTTAGGCTCGTTGCTAATGGCCTTTAGCGCTGCAATTACTTGCTCGTCTGTCAGGCCATCAAGATCGTTGTTTTTCACTTTATTGATGATATCAACATCGCTTAGGAACGATTCAGTAGTAGATGCCACTTCTGGTTGTGGCACAGGCTGATAAACAGGTTCAACTGCTGACTGAGCTGTCGGTTGTACCATTGGCTGAGGTGCAGCTTGTTGTGCTGGCTGATAGTCTGGGTATTGGGTTTTGATTAATTCAGGTGTTTCAGCGTTCTTCAAAGCACGTAGCTTGTAGTAGTTCAAGAAGTTACGGCTCGAAGGGTTATTTGCTGCATAAATAACATGTTGCTCGCCGGCACTTCTCTGCGCATTGATCGCGATTTTGCTCTGCAGGTGCGATAGAACGCTTTGTGCAGCACGTTCAACATTGGCTTGTTGTGCCACGTAGTACTCAATGTATGCGTTAACGTTAGAGAACTTATAGGTCGCATCGTAAGCGGCAGGCGACTCTTTACCTGAGAAAGTTGTCTTAAAGCCAAGGTAAATACTATATGCTTGCATCGCTGCAAAAATTACCGCGAGCATGATAAATGTCATCCAACCGCCACGTTTGTGTGCGTTGATCGCGTCTCTAAATGCTTTGTTTTCTGCTTCATCGTTATAAGCAGTTAGTTCAGCTGGAGCACTCTCAGCGAATGGGTCTTGAATATCAAACGCGCTACCCATGCCTTCTTGCTCATGACCGCTGATCTCTTCAATAGCGAGTTTTTCAAGTACTTGACCACGCACATATGTCGCACCAACGGCAACAATTGAGATAAACACAACTGTGACGATGCTCATTGCCCAAGACTTAGAGAAGCCAGCATTCGTTTTTGCTAAACGGTTCGCCATTTGACGCCAGCTTGGCTGATTGTCATCTAGTGCATTTGTTTTAGACTTCAAACCAATGTTTAGATCAGGGGCAATCACACCTGGCTTTTGTGGGTCATGATTCCAGTGCAAACGTACTTTGCCGATCTGTTGGTTGCGGTATAGTTCACCACCCATCGCATGGGTAAAACCAACCAACAGCACACTGATCAACAGCGCAATACCAACAGCTGCTTGAATTTGAATAGACTCACTGCCATCTTGAATAGTGAAACCCGCAAGTACATAAGCAAAACCAGCGGCTTCAATTAGAACCATGATTGATAGACCAAGCCAAGTGTACCATTTCATTGGCGAAATACCTGTGTCGCCGATTTTGTTTAGGTAACGGCTCGATTGCTCGTAATGGTACTCGTCGGCATTGTATTGGTCGTAGAAAGGCAAAAAGCTATTACATACTTCACGCTCTGAGTTAAACCAGCGCTGATCATCAAGCTCCAGTCTTTTCGATAGGCGAGCGTTTTTACCAATTAACGGCAGACGGTAGTACAGCGTTTTTAAATATAGGTTGATGGTATCGCGATTACTTAGGTAAACAACGGTAGCGACAATAATTGAGCTGATACCCACCACGAGTATACGATTGAGTAATAGCCAAGTTGTTAGTTCACTCATGATTTTATTTTTCCTGGTTTATAGTCTGCTATCATCAGGCCTTTAGGGCCCTGGTAGTATATTTTTCCCGCAAATGCACTAAACACACCTTTGTTATGTTTTTTGTCTACTACGATATCAATGCATTTGATTGGGTAGTTCTTGTCTTGAACAAAGGCACGATAGATAACCCCTTCTGAGCCGTTGTAAATGTTGACATCAACGGGTCTTTGTGTTTTTTGAGGTTTAACTTTCTTGTTGGATGCGTAATCTTCATAAACATAAATCGAAGGGCTTTCAGTCGCTTCTAATGTACTTCGGTCAACGGCTAATGGTGCAAGAGCGACAAGGTGGTCATTCACCTCGCCGCCCCATGCCGTGCGGTTCATGCCCGGTAGGTAGTCTGTTGTGCTGCGGCTATCATCTGTGATCTTGAAAACTAGTGTCGTCACACTTGGCTCATCATAAACACATGATGATTCTTCAAGTGTATTTGCCACCGCTTGGCCGATAAGCGAGAAGCTATTGCTCTCGCGTGCACCGATATAGACAAATAGGTTTTCGTCCCCACCGCGATAGTTTTCACCGCCGAAATCGACATAAGAACGATTGCTACTGCTACGACGGTTGTTTGTATTTATCAAATCATGAACTGCAGCAGTACTTTGCGTAGAGGTTGCCAGTCCTTTCGCGACTTGCTGGCTTACAGTTTTACTACGTTTGGCAATATTATCTGTGGTTCTTAGCTTGGCATAGCTAGGCTCCGTCGCTTTGTATCGTACATAGTTGGTGACGTATTCAGGTTTGTTATCCAGTGTTACGACTTCAATACGGCGGTTGTCAGCTCGGCCTTTGGCTGAGTTATTGGAGGCAATCGGCTGAGATTCACCCGCACCATAAATGTAAATATTCTCTTTAGGGATACCATTACGAATCAACTCACGCGCCACGCTGCTAGCTCGTTTAAGTGAAACATCAGCATTTATTTTTGCCGAGCCAGTATTATCGGTATGACCCACAATCAATACTGCACTACCACTTGACTTAACTGTCTCAGCGTACTTACTAAAGAAGCGTTTATGTTTAGTGCTAGAGATATCTGTTTGTCCTGAGCGGAAGATATCGCCTTTGACTGTTGCAGAAAGGCCAACCACTTCAGAGTCACCCACCACTTTTTCGATTTGCTCGGTATTGCCAGTCTCTTCAGCTTCAATAATCGCTTTTGATTGTACAACAACCATACTGTCGACTTCGTCGTCATCTGGCGAACCGATACGTTCAAACTCGACCTCAACGTCATGTTTTGCTGCTGCTTCTGCGAGTTTTGCTTCACGTTGTGCCCAGTAATAACCAGCCGAGCAACCGACTAGCGCGCCAACACCAGCACCGATCCACATTCCTTGTTTCCCACCAATCGCCTTGCCTGCAAGACCTCCCACGATCATCCCGCCAGCACAACCAATTACAGTAGTGGTACTAATGTCACCATAATCTCCTGTGCTTGAACAGCTAGTAACTGCTAAGGATATACTTACCGCGATTGCTACTTTTTTAAAGTGCTGCATCATCTAATTCCGTGCATTTGTAAACTATGTTGTTTACTCGATCATTGACCCAACGAATTGAATAACGATCACCATCTGGCGTGATTTCAAATTCTTGCAGCAAATTACTGCTTGACTCTTTTAAGTGATAGCGCCAAACGCCTTCTTGATGAGTAACATCAAGTATTTGAAATTATATAATATTTCACTCGGCATACCTAGCTTTTGTAACGGTAGGTTAAATGTTGTCGCTAGTTCGACGGTTTTCGCTCTGAGCGAAAAATTGAAAGTTGTAATTTCTTCACCTATGAGCATTTCACCTGCATAGTGGCGACATTCAGATTGAGGAAAAGGTAAAAAAAGGCATAAGAAATTACAACAGCAGATAAAACGGCTATTAAAAATAAAACCTTTTTTATAGTCATTTATTAATGACTAAATAGAATTAATCTTTATATACCTAAGGGAGGTGATCTTAAGCGGAAAGTGGGTTGATTTTAATCCGTCCATGGAAAAATCCTTGATTATTGATGGGGTTATTAGTTAATTTTTTTGTAAAATTACTAATAAAATCACGAAGAATCAAGAAGGTTTACTTCAAAGCTTCGTTGTTCATTATGAATTGTGACACTTGTCAAGTTGGCCAGATCCCAAGAATTATTTCAAAATCGTCATCAATCATGGTTATAAAGTAATAATGACCAAAAACGGCCCTGAGCAAAACTCAGAGCCGTTTTTACAAAAGAAAGGCTGTTCAATCAGGCATGCAATAGCGCCATGGATTCTCTGGCGATCACCCACTCTTCATTGGTTGGAATGACCATCGCCATCGGAGTATTGGGTTTGGTAATCACGCCTTTTTCGCCGAAGCGGGCGTTGGCATTACCCGTGACATCTTCGCGGTAGCCGAAAATTTTCAGGTACTTGAGCACTTCACTGCGCACCGGCAGGGAGTTTTCACCGATACCGCCGGTAAATACGATGGCATCCAGTTCGTCCAGCGCCACCATGTAAGAAGCAATGTATTTCGCCACCCGGTAAGTAAAGATTTCAAACGCCAGTTTCGCCCCGGCATGGCCTGCTTCCATGGCTTCAACAATGCCGCGGCAGTCGCTGGTTAAACCGGAAACCCCCAGAAAGCCTGCTTCTTTGTTCAGAGCCTGCTGCACCTCAGCCTGGCTCCAGCCTTTGTTGATCAGAAAATCCACGATACCTGGATCTAAATCGCCGCAACGGGTGCCCATCATCAGACCGGCTGTTGGGGTAAAGCCCATGCTGGTATCAACACTCTGGCCATTGCGCACCGCACAAATCGAGGCGCCGTTGCCTAAATGCACTGTGATCACATTGGTTTTTTCTGCTGGCTTGCCCAACTGCTTAGCCGCTTCCTGGCTGACAAAGAAATGGCTGGTGCCGTGAAAGCCGTAGCGACGGATGCCAAAGTCCTGATAAAGCTTCTCAGGCAACGCATAGCGATACGCTTTGGCAGGCATACTTTGGTGAAACGCGGTGTCGAACACGGCGTACTGGGGCAGATAGGGGAAAGCACTGATGGCCGCACGGATGCCAATCACATGCGCCGGGTTATGCAGGGGCGCCAGTTCGCTCAGCGCTTCAATCTCAGCCAGAACCTGGTCATCAATTTTCACGGTTTCGCTGAAGCGCTCGCCGCCATGAACCACGCGGTGCCCGACCGCAATAATGTCCTGCTTCAGGCCCAGTTCATCGAGCAATAGCACCAGGCGATCAATCGCCTGCTGATGGTGATTACCTGTCGCTTCCAGCGCGAAGCTGGATTTCTCTCCGTCATATTTCCAACTGACGGACGCATCGCTGAGACCAAAGCACTCCCCCAGCCCTGTCAGTCTTGCATCGCCGCTAACGGCATCGATCAAAGCAAATTTAAGCGAAGAGCTTCCGGAATTAATAACGAGTACAAGTGAATGGCGCATGGGGATTCCACCAGAAGATTGTCGGCTGATTTGGCACTGAGTGCCCCCTGACAACAGATGTTGTCGGCACAGATGCTAAGAAATTGATGTGGAGCAACGTATTCATAGCATCTTGTGCTGCACCATAATACTCAATTTTTTTTGAATGATTCAATACAACATTCAAATTTAATGTAAAAACATAAATTTTTTTTGCAATGAATCAAAAAATTGAGCGATAGTTCAACAAAGAGAAGAGATGTACACCCGCTTCACCGCGAGCGGCGAAACGCTTAGCTTGCTTCAGACGAAGCCAGATACCTTTGGTACATCGCCTCGACGTCATTACTGCACATCACGTCCATATTGGCTTTCAGCATGGATAAGGGCCAGTCCCACCACTTGATTTCCAGCAGCTTGGCCACTTCGCTGTCGTTAAACCGTGACTTCACAACCCTGCCTGGATTGCCGACCACAATACTGTAGGGCGGCACATCTTTAGTGACCACGGCCCGCGCGCCGATGACTGCACCATCCCCGATCTGTACCCCCGGCATAATGACGCATTCACTGCCGATCCAGACATCATTGCCGATCACCGTATCACCCGCCCGGGCAAAGCCTGATTTAACTTTGTCGCCAAATTCACTGGCCTCAAACGGGTATGAGGAGATCCAGTCGTGCCTGTGTCCCTGATTCCCTGCCAGCATGAAAATGGCACCTGAGGCGATCGAGCAGAATTTACCGATGATGAGCTTATCCACCTCACCAAAAATACCGGATTCCCACACCGCTTTAGTGGAATGATCGCCCATCAGGTAACGTACGCAATGATCTTCAAAATGTTTGTCGTGATAATAGCCAGAGTAGTAAGTGAAATCCCCGACGATAATATTCGGGTTCGTCACTTGTTTATTCAGCTCGTAGCCGCCAAGCCAGGAAGGAAAGATAGTCGCCATCATTACCTCATACTCAAACATGCGCAAAAAAATGCGACTTTTTATGTCAGTATACTGTAACTGTCTGGAAGCAGCCTCGCTATGCTGTCACCCAACTAAGACAACACCACAGCAACGGCTCAATATTGCAGAAATTCCGTTTATCCGGATGACGCAGACTCAGCCGCGATCATTTCACCGCTCCAGTCTTTTTTTACGCTATTGATGGAAGCATTTCCCATTCCGGATGCAGCAGGAGCAGGATTTGTTTGTCCTGCGACATCTATATCAATGTCTTCATTGATACGCCCCAACGCCGCATCCAGCTCAGCATCAGTCGGACGGTATTTTGATCGGTCGTACATTTTGTCCAGCAGATCCATGGTGGAATGGACCGGTACTGGCGGGTTGTGCAGGAATTTATAAATCTGCTTGGCCACTTTCTGAACATTCAGAATCGATTCAATCCCCACATGCTGAACCGCCATATCCCGCTCCTTTTTGGCATCCAGATACCCTGAGGCAAATGCCACAGAAAACCAGATATAGGCCACAGCAGCGTCAGTCACATTGGTGACGGGCTGATCATTGTTCAGATGCATTTTCCCCGCCAGGTACTGCGCTTCCAGATTCCCCAGTTCGGCCGCTTTTTCCAGCCAGTAGATAGCCCGCCGGCGATCTCGCGTCGCGCCCACCCCGGTCTGAAAACAATAAGCGACTTTAATACAGCCCATCGCATCGTTATTTACGGCTGACTTTAAACGCCAGAAAAAAGCACGGCGCGGCGAAGGGGTGGGGTTCGATTCCACCACGTACCAGTCACCGAGAAACAGCTGCGCCGGCACATATTCCATTTCAGCCGCTTTGATCAGGTGCCCAACCCCGGATGCCGTATTGATGGCAGTCCCATAGCCTCGGATCTCATAACGACCGAGTTCAAACAACGCTTCGGGTTCATTGTTATTGGCTTTCACCAGACACTCCCAATAGCGTGACTTGGCTTCGCCGTGCGGGTCATCGACGTCCTGCCGGCTTAACCGTGCCAACGCATTCTGTCCGATTTCATTCCCGAGTTCAGCAGCTTTCTGGTACCAGCTTAATGCCACACGGAGATTGCCAATTTCATTTTCCTTCGCTAACGACAAAATGCTGGGAAGATGACCTGACTGCGCCTTTTTGACTTTTTCTTCGTGTTCAACAGCCTTTGCCTGTTCTAATACCTGTCGGTATTTTTCATCCTTGAGTGCCTGCTCTCTGGCCGCCTCACGAACGTCTTTCATCAGTGCAAAATACCGGGAAACCGCCACAATCAGCAATACAATGCCCAGGCAAACGCCTAAACCGAGTTGTGACATAACCCCTCTTAAAACAAATCTGTATTCTTTGTAATAACGGCATTTTGAGATAAATCTAAAGTTAAATTTTCTCTGATTTTGAAGCTGGTCAGATCAGGGCACCGAAAACAGTACAAAAATCCCGGTTTCAGCAGAGATTCTGCGAAAACCGGGACAGAAAACAGCCACAGTTTGTGACGCTTAATCCAGCGAAATGCCGTTCACGCTCAGGCTGACGTCCACATTGCCGCGGACAGCATTGGAGTATGGACACACCTGATGGGCGGATTTGACCAGTTCAATGGCAGCATCATTCTCCATAGCCAGATCAACCGACAAGTCCACTGCCAACGCGAAAGCACCATTTTCTTTCGCCAGCAACCGGACACTGGCTTCTGTCGGTGCTTCACGCAGCCCCAGTTTCTGAAGGCCTGCAATGTGCAGCACAGCATTTGAGAAACAGGCTGAGTAACCTGCAGCAAAAAGCTGCTCTGGATTCGTCGCTTCCCCGCTACCACCCAATGCTTTGGGATAGCTCAGTGAAACATCCAGCAAACCATCATCACTCTTCGCCTGACCATTGCGACCAGCGCTGGCTTTTGCAGAAGTGGTATAAATTGTTTTCATCAGATTCCCCTTGTCTATTTAAGTTGTACGCAATTTAATTTCACGCAATCTTAGATCGCTTTTCAGGTAGAACGCAAGTATATTGTGCACAATTTAAATTAATCACTCCCAATCAGGACCGTGCTCATGTCCAACGCTCCCGCCATACCTTCCAACGTCACCCTGGATGACATGATCTGTTTTTCGCTCTACAGTGCCTCTAACGCCATGATCCGGGCTTATCGCCCGCTCCTGGATGCGCTAAACCTCACGTATTCACAATACATAGTGATGCTGGTGATGTGGGAAAAGGAATGTCTGAGTGTCAAAGCGTTGGGCGAGAAAGTTCATCTCGATTCAGGCACACTGACACCTCTGCTCAAGCGCCTTGAAGGAAAAGGACTGGTCAGCCGCAGGCGCAGTGAAACAGATGAAAGAGTCCGTGAGATCAGCCTGACAGAGGCAGGCAAAGCCCTTCAGACACAGGCTGCGCAGGTTCCGGCATCACTGGTTTGTCAGGTTGAAATGCCACTGGAGTCGCTTAAAGCCCTGAAAGCCAGTTGTGACGCTTTATATACGCAGCTGAGCGCCATAGAATCCAAGGCATAAAAAATGCGCAGCCGGAGCTGCGCATTCAGGTAATCAGGGTTTGAAAAAGAAATTAATCAAACTCTCTCAGATTTTTCTCATACGTATCAAACTGTGCGTGCAGTTCGGACGGTGCACCGCCTGTCATTTTGCTGACCACAATAATGGCAATGGTCGCAAAGACAAATCCGGGAACAATTTCATACATATCGAAGATCCCGCCAGTCAGCTGCTTCCAGATAACTACAGTCAGCGCACCAATAACAATACCCGCCAATGCGCCGTTACGGTTCATGTCTTTCCAGTACAGGCTCAGTAGCAAAGCAGGACCGAATGCGGCACCAAAGCCAGCCCAGGCATAAGACACCAGACCCAGAACTGTACTGTCAGGATTCATTGCCAGCATGAGTGCAATAATCGACAGTGCGATAACCGCAACACGACCGACAGTCACGATTTCTTCTGAAGAGGCGTTTTTACGGATCACTTGCTTGTAGAAATCTTCTGCCAGCGCAGAAGACGACACCAGCAACTGGGAGTCAGCCGTACTCATGATCGCCGCCAGAATCGCCGCCAGCAGAATGCCGGCCATCACTGGATGGAAAATCGCATTCACCAGCAGCATGAAGATTTTTTCGCCATCTTCCAGGTTACCGCCCAGCTGGTTATCGGCATACAGAATACCAACCAGACCCACCAGGATCGCACCGGTCATAGACAGAGCAGACCAAATCACAGCGATGCGACGCGCTGTTGTGATATCACGGTTAGAGCGGGTGGCGTTAAAACGCGCCAGGATATGGGGCTGACCAAAGTAACCCAGTCCCCAGGCAGCCAGAGAAATAATACTGATGGCCGTCAGCGGCTCACCTTTTACGTCGTTAAACAAGGTCATCAATTCCGGATTCTTGGCTTCCAGAGACGCCGCCAGATCACCAAAACCACCCTGCATTGCCGCAATCGGTACGATCATCAGTGCCGCCGCCATCAGCAGGCCTTGTACCAGGTCAGTCCAGGATACCGCCAGAAAGCCACCAAACAGGGTGTAAGACACCACGCAGAGCGTACCGACCACAACGGCAATTTTGTAATCCATACCGAAGACAGTTTCAAACAACTTACCGCCTGCCACTAAGCCTGAACTGGTATAGAAGAGGAAAAACAACAAAATGAAGAAGGCTGAAATTGTCTGAATTAACTTAGAGGTATCTTTAAAACGGTTCGACAGATACTCAGGGATGGTGATCGCATTATTCGCGGTAATGGTATAGGTACGCAGGCGTTTGGCACAAATCAGCCAGTTCAGATAAGTACCTAACAGCAGGCCACCGGCCAGCCACAGTGATTCTATACCTGCAGCAAAGGCATAGCCCGGCAGTCCGAGTAACAGCCAGCCACTCATGTCCGATGCACCGGCAGACAGTGCTGCTGGCCAAGGACCTAACGAACGGCCACCAAGAAAGTAATCAGATGAGTTTGCAGTACGCTTATAGGCGTAATAACCGATTGCAAGCATAGCAATCAGATACACGATAAACGTGCCTGTGATAGCAAAGCTATTTTCTATCATGTTTGAGTTCCCTCATTATTGTTGCTCCCGTCGTTGCAAGAGCTTATTGAATGATGCTGATTTATTCAGCCTCTGTGCTGACTGGGTTCTGCTCCACCTCGTACAACGTACCTGAGAGTCCTTGTTAAAAAACCGCCAATCCATCGATTGACGGTTCAGGTTACGAGTCACGGGTAACAGTCACCATCAACATTAATGTGCTTCTTCGCCACTCCCCAATTCCAACAGCGTCGCGTTTCCGCCCACCGCTGTGATATTGATGGTACGTGTTCTTTCTGTTACGAAACGCAGCGAATAAGTCGGGCTGCCAATCACAGGATAAGATTCAAAATCCGACTCTGCAATTAACTGGCCCAGCAGCCCGTCACGGGCGGCTAAATCACGGGACAGCGACAAAGCTGTCTCGCGCTTTCCTGCAAACACCACGCCGGCTACACCGGCATGACGGACTAACACGTCAAGTTCGTCAGTGCTTACTGACTGTACAACACCTTTAGGCAGTTCAGCCTTTTCCAGTTCAGTGACAATTTGCTGAGCTGATTTCTCGTACCCTTCCGGCAGAGACAAGATCACTGTGTTACCTGTCACCAGCGCAGCCGTCAGTTGGCCGGCAACCGCCACCAGAGGTGCAGAGGCTTCGGCTGTGACCACAAAAATACCGCGGCCGGCGCAATACAGTTCATTGGTTTCACCGGTTGGTCCCGGCATTAATTCCGTTTCTGCCACATGATCGTTGGCATTGCGGCACTGAAACGCCACCATGGCTGCCACATCTGCATCGAGCGTACTGCTCCACTGAGTCAGCCTGGTAATACGTTTTTCATAGCCCTGGCCGTTCCAGTTTTCCCAGGCTGCATTGCTCTGATCGACGAGCGCTTGAATACTTGTTGTCATCTCTCTTTCCTTCCCAATTCCGGCAGCCATTACGCAGTGAATACATCTTTCGTAAAGCGATACAGATAGTGCGGTCCACCAGCTTTCGGACCTGTACCCGACAGACCCTGACCGCCAAATGGCTGCACACCCACCACGGCACCCACCTGATCGCGGTTGATGTAGCAGTTCCCCACGCGGGCACGGCGCTCGATATGGCTGTAAGTCCGCTCGTTACGGCTGTGAACACCCATGGTCAGGCCGAAACCCGTCTGGTTAATCTGGTCAATCACCTGATCCAGCTCGTTTGCCTTGAAACGCACGATATGCAGAATCGGGCCGAAGTTTTCGTTCTGCAGCACATGGATACCGCGGATTTCAAACGCCGTCGGCAGGACAAAGTCCCCATGGGTGCAATCTGGGCTTAATGCGGCCTGAGCGACCATTTTAGCCTGATTTTTCAGCGCGCCGATGTGGGTCAGCAATTTCTGCTTGGCAGTTTTATCAATCACAGGACCGACATCCGTGCTGTGCAGTTCAGGACGACCCACCGACAGTTCGGCCATCGCGCCTTTGATCAGCGTAATAATCCGATCCGCGACATCTTCCTGCACAAACAGCACACGCAGCGCCGAACAACGCTGACCGGCAGAGGCAAAGGCAGAGCGAACCACATCGCGTACCACCTGCTCCGGCAACGCCGTACTGTCGACAATCATGGCATTCTGGCCACCGGTTTCCGCGATGAAAGGCACAGGATCGCAGTCACGCGCCGCCAGCGTGCGGTTGATCCGCTGCGCGGTCTCGGTTGAACCGGTAAAGGCCACACCGGCAATACGCTCATCAGAAGTCAGCACTGAGCCCACTTCGGCACCACGACCGGGAACGAACTGAATCACGCCGGCAGGAACGCCAGCTTCCAGCATCATTTGAATCGCCCGGAAGGCAATCAGCGAGGTTTGTTCCGCCGGTTTACACACCACTGTGTTACCCGCAGCCAGTGCCGCCGATACCTGACCCAGGAAAATCGCCAGAGGGAAATTCCACGGACTGATACAGGCAAAGACACCGCGTCCCTGATACGACAAGGTACGTGACTGGCCATCAAATGTGACGATTGATTTGCCTTGTGCCAATTCTGTGGCCGCCTGGTGCGAATAAAAACGCAGGAAGTCGACCGCTTCACGGATTTCGTCAATGCTGTCCTGAATGGTTTTACCCGCTTCACGATGACACAGGGCAACCAGCTCACCGGTATTGGCTTCGAGCAAATCCGCCAGACGCTGCAGGCAAGCACCGCGCTCAGCCGCCGGGGTTTCAGACCAGGCCGGGAAAGCGTCCGCTGCAACATCAATGGCTTTTGCGACCAGATCGCTGGAAGCAAAGGCCACTTCACCCACGGCCTCACGGCGATCGTAAGGGGCCGTGACGTGGAAGATGTCACCGGATTGCACCTCACCGTTCACAATCGGACCAGCCGTCCAGTGATGGGTCTTGAAAGCCTCGACCGAATCACGGAAAGGCGTCCATTCAGATTCGATCTCAATGTTAATACCGGCCGAGTTCTTGCGGTCGGCACCGAAAATATCTTTTGGCAGCGGAATTAAATGATTATGCAGCGTCGGACGCGAGCGCAGCACATCAACAGGGTGCTGCACCAGAGAGTCAATCGGACAGCGCGCATCGACCAGGCGGTGTACAAAAGAGCTGTTGGCACCGTTTTCCAGCAGGCGACGTACCAGGTACGGCAGCAAGTCTTTGTGGCTGCCGACCGGTGCGTAGATACGTACGTTCACGCCGTAGATATCCATCACATGGTTATACAGGGCATCCCCCATCCCGTGCAGGCGCTGGAATTCAAAATCACGGTGTTTGGCCATCGCCAGAATCGCCGTCACTGTGTGGGCGTTATGACTCGCAAATTGCGGGAAAATCAGACCACGCACATGGGAAGACAGCAGGAAACGGGCACAGGCCAGATAAGAGGTATCCGTCGCCTCTTTACGGGTATAAACCGGATAACCGGCATAACCGCTCTGCTGGCACATTTTCAGTTCGCTGTCCCAATAGGCGCCTTTCACCAGACGCAGCGGGATCACGTCGCCCTGCTCTTTGCTCAGCGCCGCCAGCCAGGCCAGCACAGGCAGAGCACGTTTTGAATAGGC
This sequence comes from Photobacterium sp. TLY01, assembly GCF_021432065.1. Taxonomy (NCBI): domain Bacteria; kingdom Pseudomonadati; phylum Pseudomonadota; class Gammaproteobacteria; order Vibrionales; family Vibrionaceae; genus Photobacterium; species Photobacterium sp. TLY01. The sequence goes on along the minus strand of NZ_CP090365.1, from coordinate 381,793 downwards.
CTGAACCACCAGACCAAAACGGCCCCAGCCTTTCACAACTTCTGAGCGGTATAATTTCTCGAACAGTTTCAGCGACAGTTCCAGACGATCGGCTTCTTCAGCATCAATCGTGATACCCACGTTCAGTGCACGGGCGCGCTTGAGCAGCTCCAGCACGGTGTCATACATTTCTGTCAGCACACGGCCTTCATTGGAGACATCGTAACGCGGGTGCAGTGCCGACAGCTTAATCGACACAGTCGGGCAAGGTGATTTGGAGTGCTTTTTGTTATCCAGACCGACGGCGTCAATCGCTTCAATGTAATCGTTGAAGTATTTCTGGGCGTCATCCTGAGTCAGCGCCGCTTCACCCAGCATGTCAAAGGAATAGGTAAAGCCTTTATCACGTTTGGCCTGACCGTTCTTCATCGCTTCGCCGATGGTGCGTCCCAGTACGAACTGGTGACCCATGATTTTCATCGCCTGATGCATCGCCTTGCGGATCACAGGTTCAGACATCTTATTGGTCAGACGGTTGATCACCCGGGCCGGGCTGCCATCTTCTTTCGACTCCATGCTGACGACTTTACCGGTCAGCATCAGGCCCCAGGTTGACGCATTCACAAACAGGGAATCAGAGTTTTTCAGGTGAGACTTCCAATCCGCCACGCTCAGCTTATCGCGGATCAGCGCGTCGGCGGTTGCCGCATCCGGGATACGCATCAGCGCTTCGGCCAGACACATCAGCAAAATGCCTTCTTTGGTATCCAGGCTGTATTCCAGCAACAGGGCATCAATCATCTGGATCGCGGTACGATCTGCACGCACCTGCTCGATCAGGCTGGTCGCCTTCTCGACGGTGTACTGGCGTTCTTGTTCAGAAGGCTCAGCCAGAGGCAACAGTTGTTCCAGCCAGGCAGATTCTTCGACCGAGTATAACGGTGAAATCTGCTGCCATAGTGCATCTAAAGGTTGCTCAATAAAAGATGGCTGAAGGGCATCTGCCGCATTGAACATAGTCATTCCCTCAATATAGTGGACCTGAATAACCATCAACACAGTTTGTCATGTGATTCAGGATAAATGTTACACCAGTGTTACTTTAGCGGGGGATTTTATTTCGTACCTGTCGCAGAGTCTTACCAAAAACTCCGATAATTTATCGAAAAGGTCCGCTTTATAACAAAATCAGACCCAAGTATTTAGCAAAAAATGCTGTTTTCTATTTAATTGATGTAAGAAACAGCAAACAGCTGACCCTGACACACGCTAAACGGTTCAATGAACAGGGGAAGTCATAAAAACTGTGGTTGAAAAGAGTGAGATAAGCAACTGTCGGCTCAGAATGCGCCCCCAGTGTGTTGAAGGCTGCAGCGATCTGGCGGTCAGCCCCACTGACGGCGGTATTTGGCGGGTGATGCCCCAAATTGACGGGAAAAAGCCTGAGTGAAATTACTCTGGCTTGAAAATCCGCACGACTGAGCAATCTGGGCCAGACTCAGACGTGATTCTTCCATCAGATGACGGGCCAGCTCCAGACGCTTTTGCAGCACATACTGATGCGGCGTGACACCTGTCTGCTCTTTAAAAACCACATGAAACTGGCTTTCGCCGAGAAAAACCAGTCCGGCCAGCTGGGCGACCGTGATTTTGCGTGAAAGATGCTGATGGATGTAATGATCAATCACATCCATATTCAGACGCGGCAGATAACGCTCAGACGCCAGCGGCTTGAAATGGCGCTGCAGCACGCACATCAGAGTATCAGTACAGGCTTTGCTCAGCAGCCAGTCGTCCGGGTGACTCAGCATTTCTGCGGAGAGTGCACGGATCAGTGTCTGCGCCTGATTATCAAGATGAAAATAGGAAGACTGCTCGAACAATCTCTGCATCCGTTCGGCACCATAATCCGGTACGGCGTCATTCACAGACACATTCAGCACCAGAATCTCGTTGTTGCCCACGCCGGAAAAACCATGTTCAGATTCTGCCGTCACCAGGCACCCCTGCCCCGGACAGACCAGACTACCGTAACCTTCAATTTCAAACTCAGTTTGCCCGGACAGCGCAATCACCACCTGATTATAACCATGGTTGTGATGATCCATCTGTTCTGGCAACTTCATGATTTCCGCCGGTTTGAACCCTGACGGATGGGGACTATCCTTCATCTGTTCTTCCTGCGTCAATAATTGAGGCCGCCATCTGGCGCGTATCAGGGCGAATCATAATAGATAAGCCCCGGTCATGAAAAGAGGCGGGCTGATTTCTGTTGATCTTGGATCGGCTCACCTTGATCATCTTTCCTCAGATCCAGCCTTATTTCGATCAAAAATACCTCGGAAGCGTGATCAAGACTCAACTTTTTACGGTCGGTGTCATTTCAATTTTATCCCGCTGACTTTTCAGGCACTGCAGCATCAGGCATTCAGCCAGAAAGCAACACAGACAGAAAAATCTGCCCCCTTCACCAATAAAACAAAAAACAATTATAAATTAACAACTTAACTCCATATCGCTTGATCATCGATCCGCTCTGCTTGTTTCAGCTCACGCCGAACGGGCCAAAGCATCAGCTTTTGGCTCCACTCACCTTGATCATACTTCCCGTATTTGCCGCTGAAATTGCTCTTTAGTTCCCTTCGGTATCAAGGATCCAGCTTGATCATCTTTCCAGTTGAAATGACAAAGGCCGTTATCTATCCCTGCTTGATCATCTTTCCAGTGTAAACAGCCTGTGTATCCCGGCTGGTCACACACATTTTCCCAGCCTTTCGCGTGCTGGCAGAAGAAGAAGATGGAAAGACAGAAAATATGTTACAGATAAATCGGTTAGTTGCTGTTGCCTGACACGCTTTGTGATAAAACGTAGAGCCGTTTACCCGAGTGGAAAGGACACACAATGGGCGAATTTCTCACGCAGCTTTCATTTTCATTTACCGTCACAGGCCCAATTTTCATTATGCTGGCGTTAGGAATTGCCTTAAAACGCTGGGGAATCATCAATGATGCCTTTATTCAGGCAGGTTCCAGACTGGTGTTCACCGTGACCCTGCCCACACTACTCTTCCTCAATCTGGTTAATGCCAACGTCCATCAACTGGGCAGCGGGGAGCTTTTCATCTTTGCCGCCCTCGCAAACATTGCGGTGTTTCTGGTATTTGAAATCCTGGCCGGAAAGATGATCAAGGAACCATCTGAGCGGGGTGTTGTAGTCCAGGGCGCATTTCGGGCCAATACGGGGATCATCGGTCTGGCTTACGTGGCCAATGCGTACGGCGAGCCAGGCATCGTGGTCGGTGCCCTGTATGTGGCCGTGATCACTGTCTTGTATAACATCATGGCGGTGATCACCCTCAGCCGTTCCAGTGCCGCCAATGCTTCCCTTGATCATCGTTTCGTACTGAAGTCGATCATCACCAATCCTCTGATCATCAGTATCTGCAGCGCGCTGCCTTTTACTTTTCTGGATCTCCGCCTGCCGGATGTTGTCATGCAGTCGGGCCGTTACTTTGCCGACATGACCCTGCCGCTGGCGCTGCTGTGTACTGGCGCCAGCCTGGATCTGCGGCAATTCAAGCAGGAATCGGGTCATGCGAATCTCTCAACCAGCGCCCGCTTGATCATCGCGCCCTTGCTGATCACCTTCGGTGGTTACTGCTATGGCTTCCGCGACATGGAACTGGGGATCATCTTTCTGATGAGCGCTGCGCCCACTGCGGCGGCAAGCTATGTGATGGCGCGAGCCATGGGAGCCAACGCCAGTCTGGCGGCCAATATCATTGCGATGACCACACTGGGCTCTATGTTCACCTGCAGCCTGGGCCTGACGTTGCTCAAAACTTTCTCGATGATCTGACTTGTGCACCAATAATAGAATTGATAATCACTCTCACTTAATATTAAATAAGAACTATTCCTATTTAGTGTAATTGAGAGTGACGATGACATCTCAGGTTAAATCCGCGCCATTGCAAAAACTGGGTGTTCGCTGGCGCCTCGCCAATAAGCGCCTCATTCTTCCCGTTGTACTGATGGCCATGCTGGCAGCGCCTGCGACACGTGAACTGACCATCAGTGTGCTTGCAGATGCATTCTGGCAGGTCGCCGCCTACGTCGCCATCACGCTCGCACTGTATCACTGGCTGTCACAAAAGCTGAACCATCAGTCCGCGTTCACCGTGCGGCTCAAAAACAGCCGGCACTATCAGGTTATTTTTGCTTCTGTCATGGGGGCCTTGCCGGGTTGTGGCGGCGCAATCATAGTGATCACACAATTTGTCCGCGGCCAGCTGAGCTTTGGATCTGTGGTCGCTGTGCTGACTGCCACCATGGGGGATGCCGCTTTTCTGTTGCTCGCCGCTCAACCGGCAACCGGGCTGTTCATGATAATGATCGGCTTAGTCGTGGGGATGCTCAGTGGATGGCTGGTCGATGCGATCCATGGCCGCACTTACTTACATCCCCAACGTCAGGAAAGTGCACCATCTTGCTGCCGCAAGTTTTCCTCTCATGAACAGGCAACTGCAGTTCGCTTACAGGGAGCCTTCTGGCAATGGCTGCTGATTCCCAGTGCTGTGATTGCTGTGATGGGTTCGTTCCAACTCAACACAGATGCATTGTTACATTTACCTGAAGGTAGCATCACTGTACTGGGTGCTTTTTTTGCGCTGGCAGCCATGTTGCTCTGGTCACTCAGTCGTGACATTCAGGGATATCAGGAGACGGTTTCTGAAGATGCTAAATCGGAGAAAGCGAGCCTGTTTCAGCGTGTGGCTCAGGACACGAATTTTGTCACAACCTGGGTGATTGGTGCGTTTCTCTGTTTCGAAGTCACCATGAAGCTGACCGGCTGGGATATCGCAGCGTCACTTAGCCACTGGCGTGCAGCGCTGCCATTAGCCGGGGTACTCATTGGCCTGATTCCTGGCTGTGGACCGCAGATTCTTATCACCAGCTTTTATCTTCACGGCGCAATCCCTCTGTCGGCACAATTAGGCAATGCACTGAGCAATGATGGGGATGCGCTCTTTCCCGCCATTGCACTCGCGCCCAAAGCTGCTTTGATAGCGACAGTCTATTCCAGCCTGCCCGCTTTATTTGTTGCTTACAGTTACTATTATTTTTTTGAGTAATATCACTTTTCACATCAGGTATTACTGACTTATTACATATTTATGAGCTACCGGCATATTTATTCGAGATAAGACGCAAAAAGAATCGACCTCAGGTCGATTTTTTATTATCTTAAGCGCTCAATTCTTACCGTTTAATAGCAATCTGTGTCATATTGAAAACGGTAATCAATCTCAAATCACAACATTCACTTATTGTCAATAGGTGATTTCCCCCCTTAACGAAAAGTAACCGCTTCACTATAGTTGCAACTGTAGGCGGTTGAAGAGTCCCTTTCCAAAACCGTCTGCAGTATCCTAACCGGATACATCCCAATGAGGTTCTTTGATATATACCCTCTTATCAAAGATGCAAACTTGATTGGATACCTCTTCTACACGTCGTACAGGATTGAACTCTTCGGAGTTAAACTCTTGTCTTTGCCGACCAGTTTGGTCGGCATTTTTTTCTATTTTATTCCATACTTGTCTAATTTTTCAGTCAGCTAATATTGTAACATTCTGCGCTTCCATTAAACTCAGACCTCATCCGCCCATCAAAATAATAAACTCTGGCTAAAAGCGTGAAAGATTCACTCGATCCCAATCTGTTACATATGTTTAATCAGCTTCCTGGATGTTGGGGTTGTAAAGATACAGACTCTGTATTCGTTTATGCCAATCATGAATATGGCAAAATCATCGGTGTGGAGCACCATTTAGACTGTGTCGGGCGCACTGATTTCGACATGCCAAGCCCCACCATTGAGTGTGCGGAAAGCTTTCGAGAGCAGGACCATCAAGTGATTCTCAGTGAAAAACGCATGCGGGTGCTGGACATCCACCCATACTCAGATGGGAACTGGCGAGCACATTTATTCACGAAGATGCCTTGGCGTAATGAAGAAAATGAAGTGGTCGGCACTATATTTTCAGGCATAGAGCTGAAAGATACCGCCATTCTGGAAGTTGGCCACTGGATTTGCCGGGCTGCCGGTCTGAATGATCAGCAACAAAAATCCTTTAGTCTGGATCTTCACCGGCAAAAGGTTCAGATCAATACGCGTGAATCTGAAGTGCTGTTCTTACTGCTTTACGGTAAAAAGCCACAGTACATTGCCAAAGTGCTTAATGTTTCAGTGAAAACAGTTGAAAACTACGTCATTAAGCTTCGCGAAAAGTTTAATGCGAATTCAAAAAATGAACTGATCGATTTAGCTTTAGATCTTGGCTTTGGCTCGCACATACCTGAAAGCATGCTGACCAGTCAGTTATCCATCATTTTGAAAGAATAACCTTCTATAGCAGGCCACCTTAGCGGTGGCCTTTCTGTCTCTATTTACGGTGCCAGGCGGTCAATATGCCAATGATCATCTTCGCGCTCATACAAGAAACGGTCATGCAGACGGTGTTCGCCACCTTGCCAGAATTCCATGGATGTCACTCTCACACGATAGCCACCCCAGAATGTAGGAAAAGGCACTTCACCGGCGGAGAACTTTTTCTTCAACTCCATGAATTTTCCTTCCAGCGCCTGACGTGCGGTTAACCTGCTGCTTTGCTTGCTGGCCCAGGCTGCTATCTGGCTCTCTTTCGGCCTGGATGAAAAATATTTCATCACTTCCAGCGTCGTCAGTTTTTCAGCAACTCCTGTAATGTGTACTTGTCGCTCCAGAGGATGCCAGGGAAAATGCAGACTGATTTTATGGTTTTGCTCGATTTGAGCAGCCTTACGGCTTCCTAGATTGGTATAAAACACAAACCCCTGCTGATCAAAATGTTTCAGCAATACAATGCGCTGAAAAGGTTGACCGGTTGCATCAACGGTCGCGACCGTCATTGCCGTCGGATCGGTCAGACCCGCTTCAATGGCTTGCTGCAGCCAATGATTGAAAAGCTCAATCGGTTGTTCGGGCAGATCGCGGCGGCGTAACCCACCCCGAGTATACTCGCGACGAATATCAGACAGCTCCATTGTATTCTCCGTTGACTGACTGCCATGGTTCGCTGACACGAAAGTTCAGTGACCTAAGGCTGGACTGATTCATGCGCCAAATTGTCCGTCTTAGTGTGTGGAAAAACAAGCACCTCCTGCAAAGTAAGCGGTTTTTATTCAGAATCAACGACGATACAAAGATCACGATCAATTAGCTCAACATAAGCTTTAGTGCCAGACAGCGAAAAATGCTAATTTTGCTCATTCGATGTTGACTTAAACAGGGCGCCGATTGTGCCAAAATCTCGTACCTTAGGCCTGATTGCAGGGCTGGGCATCATACTTTCTGTTCTGATTGGTTTTCTGACCCAGCAGCATTTCACACGGACGTTGTCAGAACAAATCACCTCTGATATCCGGTTACTCGGTGAAAAGCTTGACCAGCGACTGACACGCTACCAGCAGTTACCCCAACTGCTGGCTCATGATCCCAGGCTATTGGATTCACTGCATGCCGAATCAAGTCCCAAGCGCGAACGGGATGCAAAAATGCTGCAAACCAATTTGCTACTGGCTTACTGGGCGAAGACATTAAGCGCAGACACCATTTATTTACTTAATACACAAGGCGATACGCTGGCAGCCAGCAATTGGCGGCAAGCTGATAGCTTTGTCGGCAATAACTATGCCTACCGGCCTTATTTCAGTGATGCGATTCAAGGTTCGCTCGGTCAGTTTTTTGCGCTTGGTGTCAGTTCGGGGAAACGGGGATATTTCTTTTCGGCCCCTGTTTTTAATAACCAGAAGCAAATCGAGGGCGTGATTGTCATCAAGATAGATCTCAATCTGGTCGATGAAATCTGGCAATACAAAGAATTGGAATATGTAATCAGCGATCAGCAGGGCGTGGTCTTTTACAGCTCAATCGATGCCTGGCTTTATCACACTCTGGTTCCCCTTTCGCCAACGCAACAACAACAGATCCGAGAAAGCCGCCAGTATGGTCATCCAATACTGAGTCCGCTGACTGGGTTTCCAAGTCTGACGGCACTCAATACCAATCACCAGGCTGACATGTATTTACCACATCGGCAGCGCAGCCAATCATTCTTGCAGGCTCACCATGACATGGCCACGGCAGGTTGGGTGATTTATGGCTTCACACCCAGTCTGCATATCTACACCAATGTTTTTGAAAGCATCCTTTTGTTTATCGCATTTTACGTGCTGCTGATTCTTGTCATCATCTACTGGTGGCAGACGGTCAGTGCCAAAGAGGCGCTGTCCGCATTGAACGATACCCTGGAACATCAGGTTGCAGACAGAACCCAGCATTTGCATTTGGCCAACCAGGAACTGTGGCACACGATTGAGCAATATGAACTGACCCAGGTACAACTGAAAGAAACACAAACCGAATTGATCCAGGCGGCCAAGCTGGCCATGCTGGGCGAGCTGTCAGCCAGCATCAATCACGAAATTAACCAGCCACTGGCTGCCATGCGGACTTATTGTGAAAATGGCCTGAAACTGTTAGAGAAAGAACGCTACCAGTCCGTCGCCAGCAATCTTGAACAGGTGATTGATTTAAACGAGCGCATCGCCACGATTATCGCCCGTTTCAAAATCTTTGCCCGTAAAGGGCAGTCCGTGAACAGCACAACCGATGCCGCCCAATCGATTCGCAATGCCATTCAGCTGATGCATGCCCCACTGACCAAGCATCAGGTCGCGCTGCAGCTCAGTCTCAGTGATGATGTCTTTGTCCGTATCGATGCGGTGCAGTTTGAGCAAGTGATCATTAACCTGCTGCAGAATGCCATTCAGGCCCAGGAAGATGTCAGCGAGAAGAAAATCGGTATCGCCCTGCATGCCGGTCGCCAGCGCGCTGTCATCACCCTTTGGGATAATGGCCCCGGATTGGATGACACACAAAAACAACGAATTTTTACCCCCTTTTTCAGTACCAAGCACGATGGGCTGGGACTGGGGCTGACCATCTGTCGCCGGATCCTTGATCTGTTCTCCGGCAGCTTAACCGTTCACAACCACACAGGGGGTGGCGCCGAATTTCAAATCAGTTTACCCCTGAGCAAAGAGGAACAAGCATGAAACCTCCGGTCATCTTTATTGATGATGAAAAAGCGATCCGGGATTCACTCGGGCAAACTCTGGAACTGGAAGATTACCAGGTTCAACTATTCTCCAGTGCTCGCCAGGCGCTCAGTCAGTTCGATAATCATTTCCCGGGCGTCATCATCACAGATATCAATATGCCGGGCATGGATGGGATGACTTTTTTACAACAAGCATTAACGATAGACGCAGAGCTGCCAGTCATCATGCTGACAGGACACGGCGATATTTCGACCGCCGTCGATGCCATGCGGATCGGCGCTTACGATTTCCTTGAAAAACCCTTCTCAACTGAACATTTGCTTGATGTGCTTAAACGAGCATGTGACAAGCGTGAGTTGATCCTGGAGAACCGTGAACTGAAAAAAGAGCTGGCATCACAAAGCAGTCCTGGGCCTCGTATTTTGGGCAACAGTTTAGCCATCAAGCAACTCAGGCGCAGCCTGTACCAGTTGCAAGAAAACGAAACAACGGTGTTACTGGAAGGCGAGGAAGGGACAGGGAAACGTCTGGTTGCTCAGTTTATTCATGACCACAGTCCAAGGCAGCATTTACCTTTGATTTCACTCAAGTGCCAGGATCTGACAGAGCAGCAATTTGAAGAGATGTGTTTCGGACACTCTCCCGATGGCGGTAAATGGGCAGACGCCGAGGGCAGCACATTGTACCTTGAGCATATCGACTGTCTGGCGCCCGCCTCGCAACAACGTTTGCTTGATCAGCTAACGCAGGCAGGTCAGGCCACGCAGCAAGGTTCTCACCTCAAAGCATCCGACACACGACTCATCGTCAGCAGCAGTCACTCGCTTGATGTACTGACCGCGCAAGGTTTGTTTTCAGATGCGCTTTTTCAGCGCCTGAGGCACTGCACCCTGTCCTTGCCGCCATTGCGTGAACGCAAAGAAGATATTGAATTACTGTGTCAGAACTTTATTCGTACTGCGGCTTCTCGGTATAACATTGAAGCGCCGCTCCTCAGTACCGAGCAAAAAAACAAATTGCTTGCTTACAACTGGCCTGGAAATGTTCGGGAATTAAGGACAGTGTCAGAAAGGCTGGTCCTGCTTGGCAGCCAGTTTGACACACAGCAAACCTTTGAGCTGGATGCTCCTCTTCCGTCATTAAGTGAACGCGTGCACCAGTTCGAGTTTACTTTAATCAGTGACGCACTCCGCCGGCACAATGGCCGTTTGAAAGACGTGCAATCAGAATTAGCTCTGGCAAGAAAGACCTTGTATGACAAAATGAAAAAACACGGATTGGATAAGCAAGATTTTAAAGAATAACAGTTAAGAGAGCAGGGTTCAGAGACCTGTAACTTGATTTACAGTGTAAATAGACGCATCCGATGTCAGCAATCAGTTCGCTATTTACACTGTAAATTCCTTATCCCATTCCCGGCTTCATGTGGCACTTAGTGGCAGACAGACTATCTTGTGCTGCTCTAACTGTATCCGGCAGGCTGCCATTTCTCGCTCGGCAGCAAACTCTTTGTCTGCGATACGCACAGAGACCCCCGGATAAATCAAGCCTCTGACTTCAACCTGAGCTGCAGCCAGCTGTTGCTGATAGCTTTGTTGCAAAGACAGATGCTGACTTTTCATCTCGGCTAACGTCGACATAAACTGCACTTTACTCTCAGCCACCTTCTCAGCGAGCTCATGTGAGCGTTTCTGTTTTGGTACTTTCGATAACTTCATCTGCAACAGCACCACTTGATGCAGCCGCTCTTCCTGATTTTTTATTTCGGCCTTCAAGGCGTCTATATCAGTACGAAGATCATCAAACTGACTCAGCAGCTTAAGCTGAGTTTCAATACCAGCTTCAGCGCCTAATATACGGGTGCAAACCCCTTTCTCAGCGGAGATAATACCGCCTGTCACAGTACCGTGCCGTTGCACAGGGTCAATCACTTTGACGGCGCCTTGCGCTGTGACCACGCAATGTGCCAAATGAAGATGCAACTCGGTATCTGCTCCGGATTCGATCTGAGTGTACTGAGCAAACTTGGCCGAGACTTTCCCCAGCGCTTTCAGGTGACAGTATGCCGGTTTGCCATCCTGTATTCGTCCGATCACCCCATTGGCAATCGTAATATCACCGCCGGCATGTAGATCAGCAAGTTCCACAACGCCAGTCACAGTAATGTTGCCTACGGCATTGACCTTCATGCCTGAGCTGATATCACCCAGTACCAATACTGCGCCATTGAAATCAATATGGCCGGTGGACACATCGACATTTTCAACCGTCAACAGGTCATCAACCGCCATACCTGTCTGACCGTGCCGCGGCATGCCTTCTTTATCTGCAAGCAAGACATTGCTGTCAGATTCTGAAATCCGGGTTCCAATACCGACCTCGAAAGCAATGGCTTTGCCCGCCACCGCATGCACCACATTGCCATGAATATCATAACCAGGCTCGCCGGAAGTAGGAGGAATACGCCGCATCAGCGGCTGACCGATTTCGACCGTGATCAGCTTCCCTAAATCACGCATATCGACTTTGCCGTGATCACTGTCCTGAGGGGCTAAGATGCGTTGAGAAGCATCCGGAACAAGCGGTTCAAAGCGGGTATCAGTACCGGCAACTGCGGGCCGACCCGCCGCTATTTTCAATGTGAAGGTTTCACCAGGTTCCAGCTCCCAGGACTTCTGCAGCAGATATTGCAGACGTTTCTTGCTAACTCCCCGAACAATACGCTGTTGCTTGAGCGTGGCGATCAGCCCCTGAGCCGTTAAACGCTCACCACCGTAAGCACCCGTCAGCGTCACATAAGCGAACATGCAATCGTCTGAAATCGACATTTCAAGTGCGACGTCTTTTCGCTCAGCAATAATAAATGCCGTTGACTCAGTTTCTGAGGCCGAATGATTGTAATAATCCAGCGCATCTTGAATCGCATCGTCAAGACGACAGTATGAATAAAATTCAGACGCTTCCAGTAACGACTCAATATCCGCATGCTGTAGCGACTGACAAGTATTTTCCATCTGTTTGGATACAACCAGACGCAGTTGCGAACCGTCTGGTTCCAACTTCAGTCCCGAATCCGTCATGGAAGGCTCCTTCTTCCTGGCCTGCAGGCTGTTTGAATTTAAATCTTACAGAAATTTCAATCGAGTAGACATAGAAGGGAGTCACACTTCGCACAACAAGAAACCATGCACTTACACTGGGCAGATAAGCGCAAAAATGAAGAGCCAGTCAAAGCCGCGGCAGACAAATTAGCGCGGACTGATCCGGCATGTCCAAGCATTCTCGACAGGCGGGTTTTATCAGGATGCTGACTGATGGCAAAGACATGAAGAATAAAGCGAGCAAGGATAGACCTTGCTCGCCCGCAAAATGCGTTTCAAGAAAAAGTTAATCTATCCCTAACCAATTCAAATCCTCATCAGTCAGCCAGTCATTCGGGTGGAACTGATAAATGCACGGCAATTGATGATCGTTATCATCGCAAGATTCAGACGTCAGATAACCATCGAGCAATCTTAGCCCCTGAACTTGCAGTTGATAAGACGCAGACAAATCCAGAGGCACCATAGCTGCGAAATAGATGCAATTTTTACTTAACTTATTCAGTCGTACTTTCAAACCCAAGTTACCGCTTTCAGAAGCCGTTTGCACGGACATGCTGTTCGCTTTTTTTAATAAGCGCGCAGCAAAACCGCCAGCCACCAGGCTGAATGTCATGTTAGGTTTGGCAATGCGTACACCGGGTTCCACCAAGGTTCTCACTGCCTTGCTTTGTGCCTTCACTAAACTCATATCCTACCCCTTAACGGCATTCTAATAATTATCCTGTACTTGTTATCAGCAGGACGTTTTTCATGCTCAGGTAAAATAACTCTAGTCTAATTTTGTGGTTTCAGTGGTACTACCTTGAACTTTTTTCGATCAGGCTTGTCGGAAGGTGTTAGTGTTTACCAACCTCGCAGAGCACGAAAACAATCGTGTAAATGTACTCTCAGAACGAAGCTTTCAATCGGTTCTCACCAAAATACAGTGATTTACAGTGTAAATAGGCACTGTCACCTATTTACACTGTAAATTACAATCAATGAGGGGGATTTGGCAGCGCTTTGGCAACAAAATGACGCAAAAATTGTTCCGCCTGTTTTCTGCCCGTGAAACCAAACTGCTCCTGAACTTCCATCCATGATTGGCGCTGAATCACTTTTGCCACCATCACTTCAATACCGCTTTGATCGATCAGCTCGCCCGATTTGATACCGTGTTGCAACCAGAGTGACAGCTGGCCAACGAGCAAGTCATAACCTAATCCACCCTGAGAGAAATTGATTAACTGACGATATACCGTCTCTGAAACCAGGGGTAAGTGTGTTTGCAACAGGCTCAGAGAATACAGAGGCAAAAAAACAGCCTTATCGAGTAACCTGAACTGTTCACACGCCTGAGCCAGAAAACTGACAGAGAAAGAGGCCGTTGCCAGCTCAAACCAGGACTTGGACGCATCAGATATTGGCAGAACTGACAGCAGCGAGTGGCAGCCACTGGCGCCGTCTTTCACAATGCCTAAGCGAACCGGCGCATAACCTGCTTGTCGCCAGAACGGCAGTAATTCACTGCTGGCTGCAAAACTGGTGCCCAGGAAGTCCAATTGATTTGCAACAGCCCAATGCTGAACCTGTGCCAGTAACGCAGAACCTATCCCCATGCCACGGGCATGATCATGAACGGCAATCCGTAAAATACGACCACAATGCTGACTGGCTGCCTCGGCCAGACCAAGATGCGCAGCAACGGACTGGGCGAGCAAATGCCCTTTGGGCCGGCGCTGGCCAAGGCAAACAGACCGGGCAAGTTCAGCCGAAAAGCCCCCCTCACGGGACAGTAAAACACAGCCGACAATCAGCGCATCTTTCAGCGCGACAAATAGGGCTAGGTCCGGATCGTCCAGCAATTGCTTCAGGTCAGCCGGAGAGGTCTGATAATGTGCATTCACCAGCAGCCCAAACAACTGAGATAAACGCCCCGGACGCTCAGTCAGCCATAATGGCGAGATTTGCTTAAACTCAACATCGGCAACAGAAACAGGCGCAGTAAGAGGAGCCGGCTCGGCATCAAGCAACAAGGTTTCAAAAAGCCAATGCTCCAGTGGATCTCCCGCCGCCCAGCGGACAGGTGAGGTCATAGAAAAAGCTCGCCATTGTGGGGTCATGGTATCCAGCACAGATTTAAACTTGATCGCAAACCCGCGGCCGGTGCCTTCATAACCATGGATTGTCGATGCAAAGACGACCCTTGAATAACTCGACAACATCTTTTGCAACAACGGGGCAGGGATAGCCGCGGCTTCATCAACAATCAGCAGATCGGCAGGCGGACGCTCAACCAGCAAATGATCCGGCGCCATAAAACAGAGCTGACTGCCATCCAGTTCAAGTCGGGAAGAGGCATCACCCGGTAGTCCCAAAATCTTTGCGGCATGCTGAAAGACGGTTTGCACATTGCGCAAACGGGGCGCTGTCACCAGTATTTTGCGTTTCTTCTCCTTCATCAGCAGACCGGCCGCAATCCCCAAAGCGGAGGATTTTCCTCGGCCGCGATCAGCCGTAATCACCAAAGGACGACGTCTGTGGCCGGTGACGACCCGACAGATGTATTCAACCGCATCGCGCTGTTCATCACTCAGGCATCCGTATTGCCGCTCGGTTTTGTCGTCAGCAACAGAGAGTGTTTCAGGTAATGCTGGCAGCGCAGGCCTGTTGAACTTGCCATCCTGATCGGGTTTGATCGTCAGCACCTGCGCGCTGGAAAGTTGAGATAACAAGCGCTGCATGAAAGGGGACTGCCAGTGAGCTGATCTGTGTTCGGAGACAGGCAGCAATATCACCATCAAACCACCGCCACGGATCGTCCCAACCAAAGCGGCCATGGCCTCAATCGCTAATTCCTGGTGCAAATCGACAATCAGACATTCACTCTCCTGACCTAACCAGGCCTGTGACTTGCTGACCGATACCGATTGCTCATTGTGCGGCGCCTTGTCGCTCAACCAAAGACCAGCCGAGTAATGCGCCTGAACGAGCTGAGCGGTTTGAATACCCCAATGACGTTCGCTTTCAATACAGAGCAGATAACGATGGCGGGATTGTTCGGCACGACTGACTAAGTCAGAAATGAAACGAGACAGTTCAGTCATACTGACCTCTGATGATGCGACATTGGATAGAAAAAACAGGTCTGTATACTACCAAGCAGAATAAAAAAAGCCACGTCATCAGACGTGGCTTATAGAGAAGAGAATTGTTAATTGAGATAATCAGCCAAATAGGCAAGGATGTGCTCAGCCTGCTGCTCAGAGAGTTTGCTGAGTTTAAGCTGAAGTCTGTCACCGTCTCTGACATAACTTGCTTGCCCACGTACCAGTTCAACCGGCTGTGGTTTGCTCTCCTGCTGCACTTTCGGGCGCACCTGCTCACCAAGATGTTCAATGTGATTGGTGACTTCACGGGTAATGCGCGTAATACCCTGAGCATCAACGCTCTGCCAGACAGGCTTATCTTGCTGAGCCAGCGACTTCACAAAGGCTTTCTGCTGCTCATCATTGAGTGAGTAATACAGCTTATGCAGTTTCACGATCGTCGGCCGGCCAAGTTCGCCCACGCTCGGGTAAGCCATGAGCAGTTCCATCGGTAAACTGGCTGCTTTCAATGCCCCGCTGACCAGGGCCTCGCTGCACTGGCAAAAGCGCGCCAGGGCTTTTTGATCAGCCACTTTGCCGGAAGCAAGCAGCGCTTGCATTTCTTTGCCGCGTTCAAACAATGACAGCGGCTTGTGTGCATTGGCAACATCAGACAGAAACTTGGCATGATCGCTGTTGATGCCTTTGGCCACATAAATCAGAAAATCCTGTTTCGACAACAAACAGGCCATCCGCCGCCGGCTACCATCCAGAACTTCAATCCGACCGTCATCCAGCCAGCGGCCAACGGCCGGATATTGCTGACCCCTGTCTTTGAGCGTTGTCAGAATATCGGCTAATGCGTGTTCATTTAAAAATGCCTGCTCACGGGCGTTCTGAGCAAACACTTGCGTCTTCTCGCCAATCTCGCTGGCTTTCACGCTGACCAATTCAAACGCGACCGTGGTTTCGCCGGCCACCGCCAGCTCAATGACTGCGGCTTTATCTTTTGCTGCGCTCTGTGCCTCGGCCACAGTGGTTGCACGGCGCTTATCTGCTTTACCAAACAGACGGGCATTCAGATCGTTTGTTTTAATCGCCACCTGTTATTTCTCCTGGTTCAAATTAGCCCAGTGACTGTGCATGACACGTTCCAGCTCGAGGCCAACCCGCTGAATTGCATCCTGAGCCGTTGATAAGGTTTTTTTACCGCCTTCAAAATCAGAGGTTGTCAGGTCAAAAACGGTGCTGTAAGTATCGGCACAGGTTTCAAACGCACGGCTGCGAGGCACAGTCGCCATCATCACCTGCTCCTGAAGCAGATAATTCATTTCCGTTAAGACCGAAACCTGTTTTTTATTATCATCTTCGAACATGGTCGGGATCAACCGGATAAACTCCAACCCATGCCAGTCCTCAGGAAACATTTCATACACTGTCGGTAAGTGCTGGAAGAAATTCACCGTCGAAGCCCAGTCAAGGCGTTTCGCTGCACAAGGGATCAGCAGGGCATTTGACGCATACATCGCATTCCATACCAGCGGGTCAATGTGCGGACCGGTATCAATCATGATGACATCAAACTCATCTTCAATCTGATCGATCACGCGCTCTTTCAGTAATTGCACAATATCCAGGTTCTGATTCACCGCCAAATCCTGCCAGGCATCGGCATTGAACATAGCGTCTTCCGGGAAGGCGGCAATGGTTTTCAGGTTAGGGTACTGGGTTGGCATCACCACATTATTCATCAGAAATGCTTTGTCCGTAGCCTGCTCTTCCGGCACATTTCCCAGCATCACATCCACCGCTGAATAAATATTTTCCTGATCACCGATACTGATTTGCGGGTTCAGGAACAAACGAAGCGAGCCCTGGGGATCTAAGTCAATCAGACAGATGCGATACCGTTTATCCAGATCTAATGCCAGACAAGCCGCCAGATGCACCGCTGTCATCGATTTACCAGTTCCGCCTTTCTGGTTTTGTACATTCACGACCCAAGGTTTACGCTTGCCGGTTTGACGCTCATGAAAAGCAGGACGTTCAGCCGCTTCCATCAGCATATGTGCTTCATTCAGTGTGATGGAGTAATGATTGGCATTATTTTTAGTGAACTGATGTCCGGCTTCTTCCATGCGGGCAATCGCTTCATCCAGCTTACGGCGAGTCAGACCAGAGCGGGTTTCCATCAGCGCTTTTGACATCGACGGAAAATGTTCATCCCTGCGCTCTTCCAGCACGATTTCAATTCGGTCAGCCTGTACCTGTTTTGTCTGCTCAGCGATTTTGAGCAAATTTTCTATTGTTTCTACCCGATTCATCTTGTTCATCACCCTACAGAGTATTTGTCAAAATTGTACAACATAAATATACAAAAACAACAAAAAGCTGAACGACTAACTGTGATAAAGCGCTCAAGTAAAAACCATGCCAGTTAAGATAAAAGCCGTACGAATTGACAAAATCCTTACAAATTCGCGCGTCATTTCCGTCTGTAAAGACTCAGAGAACAGGCAAGAATTTAAAATGTCACAGCGTCACAAATTTACAATGTAAAGTAATTTTCCCCAATCTCGGCTGGAAGCCTGAAAAAAGATGGCTAATCTACAGTCACTGTCATTTCAACTCGTCAACCAGCTGCGCGAGTGCGAAAAACTCAGGTCTTTCCTCTGTCAAACAAGCAAACCAGACCCGGGTCAATGTCATTGTACAAAAATTGCGCCGCTTTCCTTGATCATGCTTCAGGCATACATCGTCAAAGACGTAACAATGATCAAGGGAGATGTCGGTGAAAGAGTAAGCAGAATATCGGGTATTTTTGGTCAGTAAAGATCGGATCAATGATCAAGTAAATGATCCTTCTCTGGCATCCTATTGACCCGCTTCGGAAGCATAGTGATCGGCCGCTAATTTACGGTCAATGCCCGTTATACCTGAATCCGATTGGCTTTCCGTTTCTTAAACTTACCCTTGATTGTCCGGGAACTCGTCTCATCAACAGGTTGAAATGACAAAACAGCTTGCTTGATCATTTTTCCATTACCGGACACATATAAAAGCGCTGACTTATTACGGTGATTGTCTTTTTGAAATCAATGAAATCTGCAGCATCAGACGAGAGTCAGCAGAGAAAAAGGGATAGCTTCCAGTCCAAATGCGATAACTTGATCATTGTTCTGGGCCTCTACACAGGAAGAAACCCTGAAAAAGCAGGTTGAATCGTGGATTTTGCCCACGGGGCGATCAGACCTCAGGGATAACCCTGTGGATAACCTGTAAAAATACATTGATCATTGTTCTGATGTGTCATTGATCATGCTTACTGGACAATAATGATCATCGTTCTGGGGGGTATTTGATCATGCTTACTGGCATCTCATGATCATGACTCCGAAAGCACAATGATCATACTTCCGGATCGTATTGAAAAATAGCTTCTTATAATCAGTATGTTATGGCTATTTTATTTGCCGGATCATAAGATCACTCTATCAATGAGATCATTAAAATCAAAAAGATCATGATTAAAAAGCCTCAGTAAAAAAAGCTTTCTTTCTCGGTATTTTTTTATTATTCTTTTCGGAAAGATGGTCAAATTACGGCGAATGGCAAATGAAATCTACGGTAACACGTGATGATAAGTATGATGAAAAGATCCTGATCTCAGCTCCACGATCACACAAAGACGGCCATTTATTTGCAATTCCGCCTGCTCTTGTTGACTGGTTACCTCAATATCAGCATTTCAAAGGCGTCACCCGAAGCATCATCGAATTGCTGAACCTGATCTCCTTGCGTGGATTGTCCAGCCAGGACGGGATTGTCTCAACCACTGAACTGGTGGAAGCTACCGAAGGTCAGCTGACCCGAGCAGCCATACAGCAACGTTTACGTGCTGCAGTGAGTATCGGCTTGTTTAACCAGCAACCGGTGCGCTTCGAAGAAGGGCTGGCAGGCAAGACCATGTTGCATCACTTCATCAATCCGGCGCTGTTGATTTCCCAGCTGGGGACTGCCAGCCTGCAGTCTGCCCAAAGTAAGGAGCAGGAAAAACAAAAGCGCTCCAAAGCCTTAGCCCAAAATCAGGTCAATAAGCGATTATTGAATGAATATGGCCTGGGCACGCCACCGATGATGCCTGATGAAGCCGATCAGATTGTTGTCTCACCCACCAGTTGGGCAGGAATTATTGACCAGGCACTGGCGCCGCCTCGCACCAAAAAAAGTTATCAAAAATCTATGGTCGCCATCTCAGGCACCCGCGCGATTATCGAAACACGATCATCGAAAGCGATCATGACGGTCGACGACATGATGACCCTGTTCGCGCTGTTTACCCTGACAGTGCAGTATCATGATCATCATCTGGCGGATTATGAACTGCAATCGCGCCATATGAGCAATAAAACCCCAATTTATATCACAGACATTCTGGCATTGCGCGGCAAGAAAGACAGCGGACCGGCCCGTGATTCGATCCGCGAAAGTATCGACAGGATCGAGTTCACCGATTTTCAGCTGCATGAGCTGACAGGACGCTGGCTGAGCGAGAATATGCCGGAAGGCTTTAAAAGTGATCGTTTTCGTTTTCTGGCCCGGACCATCACGGCATCGGAAGAAGCGCCACAGGAAGGGGAAGATGGCGAAATCCGTATCAAACCGAATCTGTACATTCTGGTTTGGGAGCCTTCGTTTTTTGAAGAGTTGCTGACCCGGGACTATTTTTTCCTGTTTCCGCCAGAGATTCTTCGCCAGCACACGCTGGTTTTCCAGCTATATACCTTTTTCCGCAGCCGGATGTCGCGCCGCGGCCATGACAGTATGCTGCTGAGTGAGCTGAACCAGAAACTGGCCCGGAATATTGAATGGCGCCGTTTTTCGACTGATTTGATCCGCGAGCTGAAAAAGCTGGCTGAAGGCAAGGTGACTGAATCCCTGTTTGCCGTCAATCTGTGGGGCTATCACCTGACGATCAGCCCGGCAGAAGGCAAGGCGTCCCGCTATCAGGATTATCAGGTTGAGATCAAATGTGATGCCGATGAAGTGATCCGTTTCTCCCGGGCCAAAATGTACAATGAGGGGAAGCGCTCCATGGCCCCAACGATGCCCAACCCGCTTCGTAACGAGATCCTGCCCCGTCAGGAGCTGGATCAGCTGTCTGAGATCATTGATGGCGAGTTTGAACCGATCCAGCGGAAAGAGGGACGCCCGAAGGGACGTTTGGGCCGGCGGGTGAAGCTGAGAAAGCATCTGGTCGAAATCAATGCCGATGAGCTGACCATCGTCCTGTCGAAATATACCTCGCAGGAAGCCTTACAACGCAGTATCACAGCACTGTCTGCCATGTCAGGCCATCCTGTCAGCGTCATCACAGAAGAGTGTCAGGCTTTTATGGACAAGCTGGACTGGCTGCGTGTCGGTGGCGAGGTGATGCCCTATGAAACCCTGAGTAAAACGGTCGAGCTGTTTAACAGCCAGCACGATGAGCGACACCTGTCGATAGAAAAGCTGATTTCCGGCTTAGCCGTGCGTCGTAAAGTCTGCAAGCTGGTGTTTGAAGGACACATGAATGAACAGGTGCTGACGGCACTGGATGACATAGCCAGCGGCAGATAGGAAGCAAGATCAAAGATTTCCGTCAAATCTGAGCCAAATCAATATGTTTTGACATTGCGATGACATTAGTTGCAGAAAAAAAGCCAAAATGAATCTTGATATAACCTTTGTCCCTTTCGATGAGAAAGGTAACCCCTGGCAAGGATGGCGGGTCAGTTATCTTGTGAGTCTCTCGAAAATGCAATATGTGAGTTTGTTGCGAGCCCGTCCCGGCTCGCTTTTTTTTATCTGTTTTTCAGGCTTGTAGGCTATCCCCCCGCAGAGCAGGTGCGAATCGGAGGCAACGCCTTCTCAAGCCAGCCGCTGTTATTCCCCGTTCAGCCTTGATCATTGTTCCGCTTGAAAGGATTTTTTACGCTGGTGTAATCGGTCGCAGGCCCGCTTTACACTGTAAACCGGGTCTGTTCTGCTTCTGCGTCCTATTTCTGATCCTCTCCTTACAATTGACAACACGTCAAAAAATCGCTGCTGGCTATACTTAACTGGAATCGACACATCATGCAGTTTCGCCTTTGTTCACAGGAGCACATGGATGAAAGTCACCCTGATCGTCGGCACGGTTTTACTGCTGGCTCTGGTTTTTGGCATCGGGTACACCGAATACCAGCGACGTGCTCAGACCCAGGTGAAACAGTCACGTCCTGTCCCCAATGTCGTGGTTCAGCCGGTCGTGCGGCAGAAGGTGGCCCGTCTTGTCGAAGCACTGGGAACGGTGAAATCGCGTGAGTCAGTTCAGATCACCGCCAAAGTGACGGAAAAAGTCGATCAGATCCATTTTGAAGACGGCCAGCAGGTGAGGGTGGGGGAGTTGCTGCTCACATTGACCTCGGGTGAACAGCAGGCCAAAGTCAGGGCGGCGCAGGCCAATCTGGATGAACAAAGGCGGGAATACAAGCGGATTGAAGGCTTGGTTCGACGCAATACTGTGGCGCGTTCTGAGCTGGACAAGCTGCGGACGGGGATTGAAGTTGCACGAGCCATTCTGGCCCAGAATCAGGCCGAACTGGAAGCCAGAACGATACTGGCACCTTTCTCCGGTGTGCTGGGATTTCGCCAGATCAGCCAGGGGGCGCTGGTGACGCCTGGCATGGTGGTCACCACGCTGGACGCTCTGGATACGGTGAAGCTTGATTTCTCTGTGCCTGAACGTTTTCTCGGCCAGATCACACCGGGTGCTCCGGTGGAAGGCAGTGTCGCTGCTTTTCCCGATCAGGTTTTTTCCGGCAGAGTTTCCACGATCAACAGCCGGGTCGATCCGCAGACGCGGGCCGTCGAGGTGCGGGCCAGAGTCGATAATCCCCAGTTGTTGCTGCGGCCCGGTATGCTGATGACACTGGCGTTGACGTTAGAATCCCGTGAGGGGCTGGTTGTTCCTGAAGAAGCGGTGATCCCGCGGCAGGCGGAGCATTTTCTGATGGTCGTCAATGACGACAACGTGGTCGAGCAGCGTTTGGTTGAGCTGGGCTTTCGTCGTCGGGGGGAAGTGGAAATTCTCAGCGGCGTCCAGCAAGGCGAGCAGGTGATCACCCGGGGGATGGATAAAGTGCGGCCGGGGCAAACGGTCACCACCCAGCCGGTCGAGCATTTTACATTCCGGGAGGCTGCCCATGTTTCTGACTGATCTGGCGGTCCGGCGGCCTGTTTTTGGCTCAGTGATCAGCTTGCTGTTAATTACGTTCGGGCTGGTGGCTTATGAAAGGTTGCCGTTGCGCGAGTATCCGGACATCGATCCGCCAATTGTGACGATCTCAACCAATTACAGGGGGGCATCGGCAGCTATTGTCGAGAGCCGGATCACCCAGATTGTTGAGGATCGGGTCTCTGGTATTGAGGGGATCCGCAATATCAGTTCCACCAGCAGCGACGGCCGGTCGGATGTGACGCTGGAGTTTGGCATCGGGCGTGATATCGACGCTGCCGCGAACGATGTGCGGGATCGAATTTCCGGCATTCTCAATAATCTGCCGGACGAAGCGGATCCGCCTGAAGTGCAGAAGGCGGAGGGCAACTCTGAAGTGATCATGTGGCTCAATCTGGTGTCCGACCGGATGGATACCCTGGAGCTGACGGATTACGCCAACCGCTATCTGGTGGATCGCTTCTCTGTGCTGGACGGTGTGGCGGCAGTTCGGATTGGTGGCGGCAAAGAATATGCGATGCGAATCTGGATCGACAGGCAAAAACTGGCCGCCCGCAGGCTGACCGTGTCCGATGTGGAAAACGCACTCAGGGCCGACAACGTTGAGCTGCCGGCGGGATCGATCGAATCGGAAAACCGCCAGTTTTCTATCCGCACGCAGCGCAGCTTTCTTGCTCCTGCGGATTTCGCCCGCCTGGTGATCGGGATTGGTGATGACGGTTATCTGATCCGTTTGGCAGATGTGGCCACGGTGGAGCTGGCGGCGGAAGAAGAAAAAATCATGTTTCGCGGCAATACGCAGGACATGATAGGGCTGGGGATCAACCGGCAATCGACCGCCAATACGCTGGAAGTGGCGCAGGCGGTGAACGCGCTGGTTGCTCAGCTCAATCCGACCCTGCCTGACGGGATGGAAATCAAAGAATCCTATGATTCCTCGGTGTTTATTCAGGCATCGATCGATGAGGTTTATAAAACCCTCTTTATTGCCCTGATCCTGGTCATTATCACAATTTATCTGTTTCTCGGCAGTGTCCGCGCCATGCTGATCCCGGCGCTGACGGTCCCTGTGTCTTTGATCGGAACGTTCATTATTCTCTATGCCCTGGGCTATACCATTAACCTGCTTACGCTGCTGGCGCTGATCCTGGCCATCGGGATCGTCGTCGATGATGCCATTGTGATGCTGGAGAATATTCATCGCCGCATCGAACTGGGGGAATCGCCACTGAAAGCCGCTTTTCTGGGCGCGCGGCAGGTCGGTTTTGCCATTGTTGCGACCACTGTGGTGCTGATTTCCGTATTTTTGCCCATTGGTTTTCTTGAGGGCGATCTCGGTAAATTATTCCGGGAATTCTCGGTCGCCATGAGTACCGCGGTGATCCTGTCTTCGCTGGTGGCACTGACGCTGACACCCATGATGGGGTCCAAAATTATGCAGCAGGTCGAAAGTGAACCCTGGCTGGTGCGTCAGGTCAGTGCCGTGCTGGGGGCGGTGACTGATTTTTACCGCGCGTCCCTGTTGAACTGGCTGCGCCGGCCATATCTTGTGATCGGTATGCTGGTGGTCATGCTGTGTGGCAGTGTCTGGCTGGCGACCCGCATCCCGACCGAATTTGCACCCCGCGAAGACAGAGGCGCCATGTTTATTCTGATCAATGGCCCTCAGGGCGCCAGTTATGAGTATATGCAGCCCTACATGAATGAGATTGAGCACAGGCTGATGCCCATGGTGGAGAGCGGGGAAATCATGCGCTTGCTGGTTCGGGCACCGCGGGGCTGGGGCCAGCTGGAAGATTTCTCCAACGGATTTGCCATTGTGGTGCTGGAAGACTGGGATGAGCGGCGCAATGCGTTTGTGATCATTCGTGATATTCAGCAGCGCCTGAGCGATCTTGCCGGGGTATCGGCATTTGCTGTGATGCGGCAGCCGTTCGGGCGCGGCGTCAACAAACCGGTGCAGTTTGTAATTGGCGGCGGCACCTATGAGCAGCTTGCTCAGTGGCGTGACATTATCATGGAGCAGGCCGCGAATAATCCCGGCCTTGAAGGCCTGGATCATGATTACAAAGAAACCAAGCCGCTGCTTGGGGTGGACATCAACATCGAGCGTGCTGGCGATTTAGGCGTCTCGGTGACTGAAATCGGACAGACGCTGGAATCCATGCTGGGTTCGCGGGTGGTGACCCGCTATGAATGGCGCGGGGAAGAATATGATGTACTGATCGAAGGCCAGCCTGAGCGGCAAAATACCCCGCAGGATCTCAGTAATTTATACGTACGGTCGCAGCAGAATGGCGAGCTGATCCCCTTATCGAACCTGGTGACTGTCTCTGAATATGCCGATGCGCCAACCCTGAACCGCTTCAACCGGATCCGCGCCGTCACGATAGAGGCGAATCTTGCCGATAATTACACCCTAGGAGAAGCATTAACCTACCTGAACGGACTGGTCAGGCAATATTTACCTGCCGATGCGGTGGTGAACTATAAAGGCCCGTCGCAGGACTTTCAGACCGCCAGCCACTCGATTCTCTTTGTCTTCGCCCTCGCGCTGGCGGTGGTATTTCTGGTGCTGGCGGCCCAGTTCGAGAGTTATATTCACCCGCTGGTGATCATGCTGACGGTGCCGCTGGCGACCTTCGGGGCCTTGCTGGGGCTGTATTTTACCGGACAGACCCTCAACATCTATTCACAGATCGGGATCATCATGCTGGTGGGATTGGCGGCGAAAAACGGGATATTGATTGTCGAGTTTGCCAACCAGCTGCGCGATCAGGGCAAAGCTTACGAAGATGCTGTGATTGATGCAGCCTGTGCGCGTCTGCGGCCGATTCTGATGACCGCCATCACCACGGCTGCCGGGGCGATTCCATTGATTCTGGCGACCGGCGCCGGGGCCGAAACCCGGTTGGTGATCGGGATCGTGGTCTTGTGCGGTATCAGTGTCGCCACCTGTTTTACCTTGCTGGTGATTCCTGTTGTGTACCATCTGCTGGCCCGCCACACCAACAGCCCGGAATTTGTCACCCGCCAGCTCGAGAAAGAACTGGCGCAGGACAATACCGTGCTGCTGAAAAAGAAACGGCTGGGGTGAGCGGAGGTCATGATTGTGGTGCAGAAAAGCTCACAATGCAGCCGTGCTTCGCTGCATTGTGAGTGATACGCAGCTATTCAGTAGTGTGACTCAGAGGTCAGTGGTGCGACTCAGCGGCCATCTTGTCCTGTCCAAGTCCAGCCCGGGTAAAGCACACCATTCACAGTGGCATTGTTGCCCGAAATAATCGAATGCGGTTTATCAACCGCTTTCCAGTTCTCTGCCGTTGAGTGTTCTAACTCAAACACCACATTGCCCCACAGATCGTAGGGACCAGTGATTGAGGAGTTGCGATAGGCGCCAAACAGGGTTTGGCCTCCCATCATCAAATGTGCGACTGAGCTTTGCTTGTTGATATCCACCGCCGCTTTACTCCAGATCATCAGGACGTTTATCTGGGTGCCATTGTCGGCCAGAAAATAGCCGTTGCCGGATACTTGTACTGAATGAAACTGATTGGCCGCGCTGGACTGAGCGGAGGATGTGTCGCTGACATTCAGAGTATGCAGTTGGTTACTGTCCTTAAAATCGGCAAATGAATTACCGGCCACCCGGATCGCATTGCCTGTCATATTGGTCAGGGTCAGGCTGCTGCTTTCACTGACAATCAACTGTTCCAGCGGAGTGTCCGTTGAGCTGACGGCATCTGTCGTGACCTTATCCAGTGTCACGCTGCTGTTGGCCTTCGCCAGCACGGCTGGTACATCGACGGGCACTGCAATGTCGAGATCTCGCAGGGTGACGGCAGCAGACTGAATGACAATCGCAGCTTCGGCTGGCGGTTGCTGATCCAGCACGATGGCCCCGCGACGGGTATCATCACCGATAATTTCAATGCCATGCTGGTCAATGAGGAGTGGGCCGTTGCAGCGACCTGTGATAGTGATGGTTATCTTGTCAGCCAGCCAGGTTTTCTTCTCGAGTGCCTTTTTCAGGGCGTCGGGTTGACGGTGGCAGTTGAGTGACAGCTGTCTGGCTTTGCTGACGCTGCGCTTGTGGTCAGCATAGAGCGCGCGCTGTGTGTCATCCGGCATGGCTTCCGGCGTTATCGGATTGGCCTGAAGCGGGAGTGAAGCTATCACGGACGCGGTGAAAGCGGCGCTGAACAGAGAGCGGGCGATGCCTTTTACGCGTTGCTGTTTTGAGTTCAACATAAAAATCCTTTTTTTGTGGGATGAAGACGCGGGTGTTTGATGTGTCTGGTTGATAAAGCTGCTTTTATTCCAGACGGTGCATAGATTAATGACATCGGAAATGTATGCTTTTTATATGCAACGATTTTATGATCGGCGCGATACAATTTTGTTGAGCAGGCGTTGCCGGGCGCCAAGAGTTTGTGGGCCAGACGTGGTTATCCGAGGTCTGTCTCGTGTCACGCCGACTGTCAGGATTCACCCATACAAAAAACGGAAAGTCGGGCACTTTTCGGATATTTATCAGTCCAACCCCTCATCAGCGGCCCCGAAGGACTTTTTGCTGAAAATACTTGGCTGAAGTCGGGCCGTTTTGAGGTGGTTCAGTATCAGGAGAAAGTATGAATACAAAGCGACTCTTGTCTCTTGCGATTAGTCTGGCTTTGGCCGGTGCGCTGGCAGGCTGTGATAAACCGGCTCCCGACAGCGAGATGTCATCAAATGCTGCCCCCGCTCAGACACAAGCGGCCGAACAGCAGACGACGGCGTATGTGGACACAGCACATAATGCACGGAATTCGCTGGACTGGAATGGGACTTATGTCGGTACGATTCCCTGTGCAGACTGTGAAGGGATTGAAACTGTGCTGGTCCTGGATCCGCAGGGAACATTTCAACTGACGGAAACCTATCTGGGCAAGGATGGCGAGCAGTTTTCCGATCAGGGACAATTCAGCTGGAATGACGCTGGCAATACCATCACCCTGAACAATAACAGCGGTGAAGGCATTCAGTTTTTTGTCGGAGAGAACCAGCTGTTCCGGCTGGATCGTCAGGGCCAGCGCATTACCGGCAGTCTGGCGGATATGTATGTGCTGACCAAACAACATCACCAGTGACAATCGTGGCGGCGGGGTATGACGGCTTACTTCCCGCCGCCGCTGAATCTTTGCCGCTGGTCTCACGCTTGATGTCCTTCGACTGCAGACAGCCAGGCAGATAAGCAAACCAGACTGTCTGCTTTTCCCGTCAGAGAAATTTACACTCAGTGTCCAGCTTTCCCCGTATCGTGTCGGTGTTTTTTACATCGTTATTTTGGTGTTGATAAATCTTGTTTATTTTCAATGCATTATGTTTTGGCATGCAAGATGCAATGGCTTGTACGAACACAAAAACACGAACATAAATCAACACGACATAACACAAGTAGGGAGCAAGATGATGAAATCGCTTATAAAGACAGGGGTCGCGGCCCTTGCACTGCTGGGTGGTTCGATGAGTGTGTCGGCAGCACAAATCGACTTTACTGATGGTGCTTATTCAAGCCTGAATGGCAATCAAACCGGCACTGTTGGTGGAATCACGTTTTCTTCGTACCGTTATTATGTCCCCGGGTTGTTTCAGGATGGCATTATTACCGGCGATCAGTCACTGGTACACCTGACACACAGTGAGCAAGGTATAGGCATCAACAGTGTCGGTGTGGTGCTGTTCGATGATTACTACAAAGTGGATGGTCATGAGTTTCTGGTGCTGAGTTTTGATCAGCCTTCAACCGTCGAAGGCTTGTATCTGAACAACCTGAATCTGCTGGAATCGGCCACTGCGTATTTGATCGACGACGGCTTTCCGGAATTTGAGCTGAACATCAATACCAATTTACTGGGGATTGACGATTTACTGACCGCCCTCACGCCAAACGAGCTGAACTTTCAGGGCAATTACTGGGATCTGGATGGTGAAGATAATGTCAGACATATCATCCTGTCGGGTGTCCTGCTGTCAGATTTCTTCCTGGCCGGGATTGATTACATGACGTCCGGCGGACCGGGCAATCCGATTCCAGAACCCGCCAGCTTGCTGTTGCTGACAACAGGTCTGGGACTGCTGGGCTGGCGCACACGCCGTAAAGGGGCCGGGCAGCAAGCGCCTTTGCCGGCTTAAACCGCGTTCAGCACTACCTTTCATCTCGGTGAAATGTTTTGATGTGCCGGCGATGCATGATGCTCGCCGGATTTTTTTGT
The DNA here is from genome assembly GCF_021432065.1 of Photobacterium sp. TLY01. Taxonomy (NCBI): domain Bacteria; kingdom Pseudomonadati; phylum Pseudomonadota; class Gammaproteobacteria; order Vibrionales; family Vibrionaceae; genus Photobacterium; species Photobacterium sp. TLY01. The sequence continues at coordinate 352,962 of NZ_CP090365.1, read as the reverse complement.
AAACGACGCAAGGAGTTGCAGCGATATCACGAAATACTCAGCAAAGAAGTGCCACATGAAAGGGAAATTTGCCTAAAATGTAAGTGTCATTTTCACGTAAATGTGATCGTGTTAACTAATAAGTCTTATCGCAGAGCCAGACCATCAAATGGCCGCATTCAAACAAAACAACACGATAACAATCACATATTTTCCTGAGTTGGCGATGGACGTGACAGTGATCATTTGGGACGAGGTAATCCATTTATGAGCCATTCTGCGCAGGGTAGGGCTGGTCGTGAGGCTGGCTTGCTATCACTTTTTCATTCAATGTTCCTGAAGCGAACCTTGATTAAACTTGCTGTCTTTGCCGCTATCTGGTTGCTTTTAGCCAGTCAGTTCGCGTTTTTCGAACGCTTTACGCTGTGGGTTGAGCAATACCATCAATTCGGGCTGGGGGCGTTCATCTCACTGTTGTTCGTTTTGCCGTTTGCGCTTGTGGCGCTGAGCTGGCGTCGGCTCAGTCAGATGAATCACATGCTGAAAGCCGGCGAACGGGACAAAGCCGCCATGTACAAGCTGGCGATGCATGACGCACTGACCGCCCTGCCGAACCGGCTGTATTTTTCTCAGCAGCTTGAGACCGCCCTTCAGCATGCAGGCGATAACGATGCCTGTGTTGCTGTGTTAATGATGGACTTAAACAAATTCAAGCAAATCAATGATGCTTACGGCCATATAGTGGGCGATGAACTGCTGGTGGCCACGGCCGGACGGCTGAAGCATCTGCTGCGGATGCATGACACCATTGCCCGGCTGGGCGGGGATGAATTCGCGCTGATTCATGTCGGCGGGCAAGAGCCGGATGAAGCATCGGCGCTGGCCTCTCGTATCATCAAGGCGATGTCTGAGCCCTACCACATTCGCGGTCAGCAGATTCTGGCCGGTGTGAGCATCGGCATTGCTATGTCGAATCATGACATTGAACCTGTGGATCTGCTGCGGGCCGCGGATACCGCCATGTATCGCGCTAAGATGGACGGCGGCTCGACGTTTTGTTTCTTTGATACCCGAATGGATGAGCAGTTAAAACAAAGGCAACTGCTGGAAAGAGATTTACGCAAAGCCATGGCGCAAGACTTGCTCGAACCTTATTATCAGCCGGTGTTCGATCTGAAAAACAATCAGCTGCAGGGATTTGAAGCCTTGCTGCGCTGGCGTCATCAGCGTGAAGGCATGGTGTCTTCTCAGGAGTTTATGCCTGTTGCTGAAGATGCCGGCTTGATTCAGGCGCTGGGTGACTGGGTGCTGAAGCAGGCGTGCATGGCCGCAAGGGACTGGCCGGAAGGCACGAGCATTGCGGTGAATATCTCTGCCCAGCAACTGAAACCGGACACTTTTTGCCAGACAGTGCTGGCAGCGCTGCAGGAATCCGGACTGGCGCCCGGACGCCTTGAAATAGAACTGACCGCCAAAACCGTCCAGCAGGATCCGCCGAAAGTGCGTGCCATGATGCACGATCTGAAACATATCGGTGTCAATCTGGTGCTGGATGACTTCGGGAACGGGAACGCCTGTTTAACCATACTGCGTGATTTCCCTTTCGATAAAGTCAAAATTGCACGCGCCTGTGTGGGTACGCTGCCGGGATCTGATGCGAACAAGGCGCTGATTCAGTCAGTCGTGGGTATGAGCGAGAGTTTGGGCGTTCAGGTGGCTGTGGTCGGGATCGAAGATGAGGTTCAGCTCTCGATGATAAAATCGCTGGGTTGTCAGCATGGCCAGGGTTTCCTGTTAGGACACCCGCTCAGCAGGCATGCTGCCGGTCGCTTGCTGGTGGATTTACCGGATAAAGCTGTGGGCAGTTGAAGCCGGCTGTTGTGCTGCCGGTGTTACTGGGGCCGGATTTGCTTTTGCCTGTACTGTTCCGGTGTGCATTGCGCATGCCGTTTGAACAGGTTAATAAAAGGCGAAGCCTGGTGATAACCTAAGGTCAGTGCTATTTCTTTGACAGATAAACCTTTCCTCAACAAATGCAAAGAGTAGATAAATTTTCTCCTTTGTCGCCATTCAATGAAACTCATTCCGAGCGTATCCTGACAATGGCGGGCCAGCGTCCGCTCTGAGGTATGCAGCTTTTCTGCCCACGCCGCCAGTGTCGTGCTGTCGGTCGGATGTTTTTCCAGCGTCCGCAATATCGGTTGCAGGAGCTTGTCTTCACTGCTGGGCAGAAATTGATCATGGATACGGGTGTGCCTGAGCTGATCCAGCAAGACGTCGATCAGACGCTTATCTTCAGCGGTTTCCGCGACCTGCAACTGCCGGGCCCGCAGGTCATTGACGATCGCTTCAATAATCGGATTGACTTCAAGCAGGCAGGGGTAGTTTGGAAGCGATTCAGCCAGCGGCTGGATCAGGTTCATGGAGCAGTAATTCATGCTGCGACGCATGTAACTTTCGTGCTCTATGCTGGGCGGTATCCAGATCGCGTACTGTGACGGTGACAAAAAGCGTTTCCCTTCAGCGTTTAATTCCAGAATACCGCCACTGATGAGCTGTAGCTGTCCCCAGGGATGCGTATGTTTGGGTGTGGTGGTATGGGGAAGGAATGCCTGATGGCCGAAAAACACCTCGCCGGGCGGGTTGTTATCGTCAAACAGCGGACGGTAGACGTTTTTCATCGCGGGATCCTTTCGTACAAGCAGCCACAAGAGTAATTCCGATGGGTTGTTGTTGGCAAGGGGCTGAAGCGGATTGCCATCCATGTTATCCTTCGCCGCTTTGTTGAAAGCGTGTCGTTCAAACTCAATAATCATCCGTGTTGGTAAGTTTGTACTATCAGGCCTGATGATTATGAAGTTTGGTATGACGGATAATGGAACATCATGAATTTTAACCGTATCGTTTGTTTTGATCTTGAAATGTGTTGCTGGAATGAAGAGGGTGTTGCCCGAACCGGCGAAATCATTGAGATCGGTGTGGCTGAGCTGAACCTGGAAAAGGGCACGATTTCACGCCGGGCGCAATACTATGTTCAACCGGAAAACGACGAAATATCACCATTCTGTACCGAACTGACGGGCATCAAGCCGGAGGTTGTCGCACAAAACGGTAAGCCCCTGGCTAGTATTCTGACCGCGATAGAGCAAAAATTTGGTGGCCGGCATAAAATTTATGCGGCATGGGGACGGGACGATGCCATCTTGCGTGCTGAGTGCAAAGCGAAAGATCTGAACGTGCCGTTCAGAGAATATCTCAATCTGGCGACCCTGTTTAAACTGCAGCCGCACGTGAAAAATAAACGCATCGGGTTGCGTGCCGCCATGAACATGAGCGGACTGGCGTGGGAAGGCCGGCAGCATTCAGGTTATGTTGATGCCTATAATCTGGCCCGGTTAGCGCGTGTGATGCTCTGTCCGGCTGAGTAAGATCTGCCGGTAAGCTGGCACTAACTTTTAGGGTACAGGTAGCCGTCTGTGATGATCTGCTGCCTGTGCTTTTCTCTTCTCTTTCTTCTCTTTTATTTTCTGTTTCCTCTCAATCCCTCTCATTGGGGACTGTCTCCCCAGATTAGTCACAGGACAAAATAGCGCTTTCAGGATTATTTTGACTTCCTGCCCGGGCAAGCTTAAATCAAATATGTACCCGGAGATCTTTCTCAGAAAGAAGGGAAGCGCCTATGCCTGTCAGTCACAACCGTCGGAGCTATAGACCAAACGCTGCACGCAACCCAGTGCGAAACACACTGGTGACGCTGGTGTCTGGCATTGTGGTTGTGGGTGTGCTGCTATTTCTGACCCGGAATTTTTTTGCTCAACTGAGTTTTCTCAGCCAGTCAGAAAATCCGGTGCGCAATGTGGCAGTTTTTGCAGTGCTCTGGTTGCTGACACTCGCCTCGCTCAAAGCGGTATTAACAGCCAGACAAATGGCAGTCCATGTTTTCTGGAATGTCTTTCTCTCAGGGGTTGTTTTTGTCCATTTGTCATTTTTTTTGATTCTGGCGGAGAACCTGACGCTGTTTGATATCCGACGGATGTGGATTGAGCGTGGCGAGGCAGGTGCCGCCTTGCTGTTTTACTGGTCAGAGCTACTGTTACCTGTGCTCTTTGCTCTGGCATTCAGCCTGTCTTTACTGAGAGTCAGAATCTGGCTGCTGTCCCGGTATTCTCCGTCCTCCTCTTACGTTGCCGCCGGATTACCTGCGGTTGTCATCGGAATCCTGGCTGCCATGGTGGTGATGAAAGGCCCGGCTGCCGCGCAGGGACTGGCCGGTATTTATACTCTGCCCGGCTTTTTCAGCGTGATACTCTTCGAGCAGATTGTGGATGAACGACCGCAAAGGCAGCCGGTCACGGCCATTGCCCGGCAGCCGCTGGTGAGCAATGTCATTGTTGTGGTCGACGAGAGTGTCAGCGCTGATTTTTTCGGGCAGGATTCGGATTATTCTCTTGTGCCAAGCTTAAAGGCACATGCTGATGCTGTGATCAATTACGGTGTCGCGACCTCGGCGCATAACTGCAGCAGCTACAGCAATGCGGTATTGCGCTGGGGTGTCGTTCCCGGATCTTTTGAGCAAGCCTTCCATTTACCGACCATCTGGCAATACAGTCAGGCATCCGGGTATACCAGTACCTATATTGACGCCCAGAAACCGCCGGGTACGCTGACCAACTTCATGAATACCGATGAGCTGGGCTTCATCCATCAGGTAAAACAGCTCAATGTCGAACAAATTGAAAGGCATCAGGCTTTTATGCGACTTGATTTCGATATTGTCGACCATTTGGTGTCGCTGGTGGGCGATGATAAACCTGACTTTATCTATATCAATAAACTCGGCGTCCATTTTCCCTATGAGGGGAAATACCCGGCCTCATCGACCCGATTTCAGCCTGCGATGACGTTATTTGAACCGATTGGTCACAGCAGTCGTCAGGCGCTGATGAATTCTTATCAAAATGCCATTGCCTGGAATGTGAACGGTTTCTTTGAACGTTTGCTCAACAGCATTGATTTAGACAATACGGTGGTGATTTATACCTCTGATCACGGGCAGGATTTACTGGAAGAAGGCAAAGGGCTGCTGACCCATTGCAATCGTAACAGCGGCTCTGCTTATCAGGGGATGGTGCCCATGCTGGTGCTGACAACGCATCCGCAACTGCGTCAGCGATTTGAATCCTCACAGGCGGACAACTTCCATCAGTTATCCCATTTCAATGTGTTCCCGACAGTGCTTGAAATTCTGGGCTATGAACATGATTTTGTGAAACAGCATTATGGGGATGCTATGTTTTATCCGGTGGAACGGATTGGGAAATTCTATACCAGTGACTTATTTCTGCCTGCGCATACGCAGCACGAATATGAATGGCAAAGCGTACCGCTGCAAACGCCTTCGCGGTTCATACCGGGAGCGCTTGCCAGTCAGTCTCCTGACTGACGTGGATTTTCTGCCATCCGGCAAAAAACAGCATCATTGATTGATTCATCCCGGCAGAAAACTTACATTGTTGGGCTTTTCACGTCAGTTAAGGAATTAAAATGGATATTCAGCGAATTAACCCAACAAAACGTTGGTCTGATGTCACTGTGTTCAATGGTATTGCTCACTTTGTCGAAGTCCCTGAATCGGATACCAGTGCTGATATCACAGGTCAGGCCGAACAGGTGTTCGCACAGGCAGAAGCCATGCTGGCCAGCGTGGGCAGTGATAAGTCGCGTATCCTGTCAGTCACGATTTATATCACCGACTGGGCGAACCTTGCTGCTTTTAATGCGGCCTGGGATGCCTGGCTGCCAGAGGGCGCTGCGCCAAGCCGTGCCTGCGTGAAAGTAGAACTGGCTGATCCGGATTATCTGGTCGAGATTGCTTTTGTTGCCGCTGCTGGTAAGTAGAGAATATTTTGCCATCTTTTTGCTGAAAAGGTGGCAATTTCCCCTCCTGTTTTGATTCCATTCATTTGTACTGATTCTCGGCCTTTCTGACTTCGCCGCGATGCTGGTTTGGAATTTCCCATCGATTGTCATGCGATTTGTTTCTTACCTCTTGTTCTCAGATGATTAAAACTGATAGCTTTGCTGATTAGGCATAGTCACTTGTCCGTGATGTCCGTAGGTTATTATTGAGGCGTATTGCATGCGCTTGCCTTGGTATTGAACACTCAGTTTCAACCCTGTCAGTTGCAACCCTGTGTGACTGCCGTGAATCGTTTTTTGGTGGATGTTCGTGAAGTAAAGGATGACTGCATTGAAAGGATTGGGTTTTGATCTTCGTTCGTTAGAAGTTTTTGTGGCGACCGCGCAGTCTGGCAATATGACGATGGCGGCAAGCCAGCTTGGTCTTACGCAGTCTTCCGTTTCTCAAACACTCTCTTCACTTGAACACAACCTGAAAGTGACGCTCCTGGACAGAAGCGTTCGCCCGGTTGAGCTGACTGTTGCCGGGCGCTATTTTTATGACCAGTCATGCCATCTGCTTGCTGAAGCAGAAAAAACACACGGCGTGATGACCAAAAGCAGCTTTCAGAAACTGCATTTGTTACGCATCGCCATGGTCGACTCACTGGCCACCTCGTTAGGGCAACCGCTGGTCGAGGTGATAAAACGCCACACCGAAAACTGGACGATCAATACCGGCCGTTCTCACATGCATGCTCAGGCGCTGCTTTCACGCAACGTGGATATGATTATTTCTGACGATGCGCTGGAAAATAACGATCACCTCAGCCGCTACCGTCTGTTACGCGAACCCTTTGTGCTGGTCATTCCCAGCCAGTTTGCCAGTCAGTCTCAGGGATTAGCGCAGGTGGCAGAAAAGCTTGATTTTGTCCGGTATTCCAATGATTCGCTCATCGGTGTGACGATTGAACGTTATTTAAGACGCTTGGGGATGAACGTACCCGTCAGGATGCAACTGGATAATACATTTGCTGTGTTATCCAGCGTGGCAGCCGGGCTTGGCTGGACGATCACCACACCGCTTTGTATGTTCCAGTACGGGCTGTGCAATGAAAAACTCACCTGCCTTCCCCTTCCCCGTGAAGAACCTTTTTTCCGCAATCTGACGCTGGTCTGCCGTCACAACGAGTTGGGAAATCTGCCGCACATTCTGGCGGAAGACAGCCGTCAAATTATCAACGAACGATTTTTCCCTCAGATTCGGGATGCGTTACCCTGGCTGGATAAAGAACTGTATGCCGGTTAAAAACCAGCGAATGTTTGATTCTTAACAGAATAAGTGTGATTCCCACCCAGCATATAAAATGATGGTCACATTCTATTTTGGTAATTATCAACAGCGTGGACTAGGTTGAACTTATCGAGAGCGGCAAAAAAATACTAAAGTGATCTGAGTACCAATCACGATGACAACCGCTATCGGGTAAAACGGGTCTGATATTTCAGAGGTTATCGCAGCAGACACAAACGGAAGTGTGTACCTATCATGAATTCGCTGGAATTTTTTCTGAGCTCTGTGTTAAACGGCATTGGGAGCCTGTCCGATCTCACATCGGTATGGGGAGATCTATTTTCGCTTCATGTCAATTTTCCTTTCTTCTGGCTGGTACTGACAGGTTTGGTACTGGCGGCATTGTTATTGTCTGTGGTCAGCTTGTTGTGGAAACAGCACAACCGTCGTTCCCGCGTTCACCGTGAACTTGCCCGCGCCAATCAAAGAATGAGTCTGGCAACCTCTGTGGCAGGGATTGGCGTGTGGGAATGGGACGTGAATTCCGACACCCTGCAATGGAGCCCTTATCTGTATGATCTCTACGGTATTCGTGTCGGCAGCAAACTGGCATTGACAGACTGGGTGTCGCGCTTGAAAAGTGGCGACGGCGACAAAGTGGTACTGCTGAAACAGATCGCGGGTAAAAATAAGCAACAGACACTGCTCATCGACATGATCGATCCGCTGGATGGACAACCCAGAGTGCTGGAGTTGGTGGTACAGGGGTTAGTCAATGACGCGTCGCGCCTGATTGGCACCCAGCGGGATATTTCAGATGTCATTGAACGGCAGCGCCAGATGGAACAGGCAGCCTTGCAGGACAAACTGACGGGCTTGCCCAACACACGGGCACTGAACCGGGTGCTCAAAGCCGCCTTTGCTGCACCGGATGTCGAGAATAAAGTATTCGGCCTGATGTTTATCGACCTGGATGGTTTTAAGCAGGTCAACGACACGCTGGGCCACGATGTGGGTGATGCTTTGCTGCAGCATGCTTCCAAACGGATGCGTGGTTGTCTCAGGGTGGAAGATGAAGTCTTTCGTCTGGGCGGCGACGAATTTGTCGTCTGGGTGCCGTTAGGTGAATACGCAGTGAAAATTAAGAAACCCACTCAAGACAGTGTTTTAGAATACGATGAGTCTGAGCGTCGTGATCCGCCCATACTCACCTGGGGGGATAACGACGAAGAATTGACGTTCAGAATGGAAACCATTGCAGAAAAACTACTGCACACCCTGACCGTGCCTTTTAATTTTGGTGATAACCAGTGTCGTGTTTCTGCCAGTATCGGCATTGCCCGATACCCGGTGCACGCGAAAGATGCAACGGCGCTGCTCAAGCGAGCCGATTCTGCCATGTATCAGGCCAAGCGAAAGGGAAAACGCCAGTTCGCACATTATGACCCGGCGCCCGAACCGCGCGAAGAAAACGGACAACAGGCTGATATGGCAGAGAAACTGCCAGAAAACCGGCAGGCGATAGGATAAGCAGGGTGCGTCATCTTATTGACGAATTACATTTTATTAAGCCTGGATCAGATAAAAAACACAGTGCTTATGAAAAAAAAGTTCAACTGAGACAATAATTTTTTCACACAAAATTTGTACAGTATCTAATATTTGAGACATAGAAGAGAAAAACTATTCTACAAGAATGCTTAACCAGAGTGAGGGATGTTCCATGAAGTATTTCGTATTAGCCTGGATTCACACAACGAACTTTATTCATCGCCTGATCAAAGAAGAGAAAGGTGCTTCTGCGATTGAGTATGTGTTGATTGCGGCTGTGGTTGTTGGTGCAATAAGTTTGCTAAGTTTGGATGATGTGTTCACTTCAGCAGCAGGAAAATTAAACTCAGCTATTAGTGCTGCCCCTTGAGGTAACTAATCAAGTGCTAATGAGTGTCTTGGTTGTCATATTATTATTTTGTGCTGTCCAAGATATATATGAAAGGAAAGTGTCAAATTATCTCATTGTCACAATGCTATGTATTTCTGTTCTTTATTATTTACTAATATCAAATGTTGATTTTGATGAGACTTTCATTTCAATTCTATTAGTGAGTTTGATAACGTTCCCTGGTTTTGTGAAGAATGTGTTTGGTGCATCTGACGTGAAGATACTGTTAATCATGGCATTCACATTGTCTTTCACTCAGATGCTGGATGTTCTTTTATATTCATTTGTCTGCTTCGCAGTGTACTGGTGGTTGTTTGCCCGCGGCCAGAAAGAAGCTCCCTTTGTACCAAGCCTGTTGGTTGGGGTGGTTGTATCGTTATGGATTCTATAAGAAAAAATCGATTCAGGATCAAACGAATAAAACAGCAGGGCTCTGCAGCACTGGAAACGATATTTCTTTTACCTGTCATCCTGATGATATTTTATGCCGTTGCTCAGTACAGCCTGATCTTTGTTTCCATTCAGATGCTGAATTATGTTTCAGAAGAAGCACTTCGTAAGAGTATTTCTTATGTAGATGAGAATTGTTATTACGGCGGTGCTTGTGATAACACTGAACTGAAAAACCATATTAGAGGTTCTGCAGAGTCACTCATTAGAAACTATACAGATTCAAACTCTGGGTATGGTTCGCTCTTTGGCCAGAGCCTGGATGGTAACCTTTCTATCAATATCGATTCAGATACATTTTGCTGTAAAGTTACCATCATCTATAACTATAAGAATAAACCATTCTTACCGTCTTTCGGTTTGCCTGTTCCGGACGAATTAAAATCGACGGCAATATTGAATTTGTAGCAATGCGCTGAGTCAGTATTTCTGAAACGATGCTGCCAGAGAGCAACAGTGAGGGTAAAAAATGCAGGGACGCACGTTAAAAATTGCCGCTGCCGTCTTATTGGTGATGGCGCTCTTAATTGGCTGGTACGGGGTGACACTGAGTGGCCGAACCGCACCGCAAACCTCATCGCCAGCGGTGTCTGTTTCCAAGCCTGTGGTGACTGTCTGGGCATTCGCGAATGACGTCCCGAAACAGGCGGTGCTGACCGAAGACATGCTGGTTGCCACCCAAGTGACCGATGCCACCGCCGAAGACATTCGTGACTATTCCCCCTTTCTCGGCAGGCAGTTGAAATTGTCTGTTGTGAAGGGTACCCGCCTCAAATCTGCGCTCTTGCTGGGCCAGTTACCCATTGCACAATCTTTGCCTCAGGGATACCGCGCGATTGCGATTCAAGCCAGCGAGCTGACGACAGTCGGCGGACATGTTCAACCCGGCTATCGGGTGGATGTGATTTACCTGCTTCGTGCGAATAAGGAATCGGGCGACAACAGTACCGCCCGGCGTATTCTGAGTAACGTCGAAGTGCTGGCCGTCGGGGATCAACTGAACTTCGACGGTAAAAAAACCGAGAAACAAGTGAACGATAAAGCCAGAACCGTCGTGCTGGCTGTTCCTGCCACGGATACGCCTCAGCTTCTACTGGCAGAAACCACAGGTCAGCTCAGGCTGGCAGTAGTTGGCACTCAGGAGCTGGCGCCGGTGGTTGAGTTCACGGCCGACCCGGAAAGCCGGATGGCCTACTCACCTGTTCCCGGCCAGACACCCGGCGCCAATACAACAGCACCTGTGCTTGCGACACCGAAAGTGATTGTTTCTTCGCAGAAAACAGCCAGTACTTCACAGGGCGCCCCGGCCGTCATGGTCACGGCACCCAGTCATTCAACCGTGAAAGAACCAGAGGATGCCAAGCAAGACGACAGTTATGTCATCTCATTAAAAACATTGGGTGGTTATCGCGAAGCTGAAGTGGAAGTGAAAAAACCGGCTCCGGTGAAATACCGTTACGTTGCCCCTCGGGTTGAGGTGTACCAGGGCGAGAACCGAACTCTGGTTCGCACCAGTCACTGACAGGGAGAGAGTGAATGCTGCGTTTTGTGAATCGATTATGTGTGTTTCTGGCTTTGAGCCTGAGTGTGTCCGTTGATGCCCGTGATGTTCAAATGGATGTGGGCCAGCAGGTGACTGTGCACTCTGGCAAGCGCATCCAGCGGGCAGCGATTGGCGAGCCCTCTGTGGCGGGTGTCAAAGTATTGAGTACCTCTGAGTTACTGGTGACAGGAAAGCAAACCGGCTCGACATCGCTGCTCATCTGGGAGCGAGGTTCTGAAGAGCCTGTCCGCCATCGGATTTCTGTCAATCCCGGGGGGGTTGCAACATCCAATATTCAGGTGCAGACCGACATCAAAGTGGTCGAAGTCAGTAAAAGTGCGCTCAAAGAAGCTGGCTTCTTTTTCGGTAAACAGGGCACTGGCGGTACGTTTTGGGGCATTGGAAATTCAAGTGCGATCACTGGCGCTTCGTTTAATGGTTTTCGGGGCAGCTTCTTATCCAGTGGTGATGCGTTCAATCTGGTGATCGGGAATGTGGCGGATCATTTTCTTGGGACAATCAGTGCGCTGGACAGCAACGGCTTTGCCTACACGCTGGCCGAACCCAGCCTGGTGACTATGTCTGGCCATACGGCAACCTTTCTGGCCGGCGGGGAATTTCCCTATCCGAAAAGCACCAGTGATGATGATATCAGCATCGAGTTTAAAGAATTCGGGGTTCGTCTGAATCTGACGCCAACTGTGATGTCAGGCGATCGCATTATGCTCAAAGTCGCCCCTGAAGTGAGTGAGCTGAACTATGCCCAGGGTGTACAGGCATCCGGCGTCATCGTGCCGGGATTGTCAGTACGCCGCACAGACACCACAGTCCAGCTGGGCAACGGCGAAAGTTTTGTGATCAGCGGGCTGGTCAGCCGCAGCACGATCAAAAATGCCAACCGTTTCCCGGGCTTAGGGGATATTCCGATTCTTGGCGCCTTTTTCCGCTCAACCCGTTTAGAAGAGAATGATAAAGAATTGATGATGGTTGTAACGCCGCATCTGGTGAAACCCTTTGCCAGTAATGCGCCGCTGCCACCGTTACCGGGCGAAATGTATCGTCAGTTTAAACCCAACTTTTTCGAATTAATTTTTCTGGATGCTGAACCCAGAGAATTGCCCGTAAAAATGGGTTTTGCAGGGGAGGGTTAAGATGCAGCTCATGGCTTATACGGCGGATCATCACGCCAAACTGGATGTGTCTGAAGCGATCCCTGAAGGGTGTACGCTGACCTGGATAGAAGATGCATCTCATCTGAGCTCCAATCTGGCCTGGAAGCAGACGCGTATTCTGATCCTCGTGGCCTCTGACTGGCCAATGCCGGATATCGACAGCCTGATGGATAACTTTGCACCCCGGCACGTCATTCTGGTGGACCTCACCCCCGAAGCGCACTGGCATGGTATCCAGCAAAACCAGCAGGTACGCAAACATCTCCATTGGTGTGAGCTGGAAGGACTGACCGATCTGATTGTTCAACTGACGCAGATGACCTCATTTGATCCGGGGTCGCGTTTAGCGCTGCTATCACCGCGTAATGACTGTGATGGTGCTTTGCTGGCCATTGCGACAGCGTCTCAACTGCAACGAAAGCACAAACAGTCTGTCCTGTTATTGGATTTGGGGCGACCTTACAGCGATGTGTCTTCATATCTGGGGAGCGGTGACCGGATTGATTTTCTCACCTTGCTGGAAAAGAAAGATTATCTCAGTGCGCAGTGGCTGGAGGAGCAGGATCTGGACGCCGCAGCTGGTATTCATGTGATCGGTATGCCGGATGCAGACAATTACAGTGCTGTGACCCTGGAAGCGCTGGTGGACGTGATGGATCTGCTGGAAGGCATGTACAGCAATATCGTCATTAACCTCACCGGTATGCCACCCAGCCCTTTGCTGTTTTTTATGGTCAATCGCTGCGATCAGCATTGGCTGCTGGCCGATCAGAAAAATGTCAGTCTGAAAAGTGCCTGTGATCTGGCGGAATTACTGTATCTCCAGGGGATCAGGCCGGGCAGCGTGAATTTAGTGCTGGCACCTTTTTCCCCGGAAGTCATGCCAGGCAAAGAGATGATTCAGAATCAGCTTCCGGTCCTGGTTCGCGGCGATTTGCCGTACACCTTTGCTGTCATCACTGACATCAATGCCAACGCACTGTTTCCGCCCAGCGGCGAGTTCAGATTGTATATCAAGGCGGTTGAGAAATTGCTCTGGCTGCCGACTGAAAAATCACGCTGGCAGTTTTCGCTGGGCTGGTAGAAAGGTTCAGGTGATTTCTCAAATCAAGGAGTCGGTATGGGAAATGAAATGATGTGGCCAAGCCGGGAACTGGTGATTCAGCAAGAAGAATCGACCCTGGCGCTGAAAGCGGAATTACACCGCTACATCATCGAGCAGCTGGAAGAAGACGGCCTGATGTTTGAGATGGAACGTCAGGAAATGCAGCCGCATGTTCATGATTATGTTCGTCAGTATTTTCAGCAACATAAGGAAGTGAGTCAGCATTTGAACCTGCAGGAGCTGGTCGCGGAGCTGATGGATGAAATCGTCGGCTTTGGCCCGTTACAGAACCTGCTGGATGACCCAAACATCGACGATATTCTGATTAACGGCCCGAAAAACATTTATGTTGAACGCAGTGGTCAGTTAAGCCGGATTTCCCTGCGGTTCATGAACGATCAGCATGTCTTACGGGTCATTCGCCGCATGATCTCGCCGATCGGCCGGCGGATTGACGAGTCCAATCCCATGGTGGATGCCCGTTTGCCCGATGGCAGCCGGATCAATGCGGTGATCCCGCCTCTGTCGATTGACGGCCCTTGTCTGTCGATCCGGAAATTCAAAAAAGAAGGCCTGACGGCAGATACCTTAATTCAAAATGGCGCCATGAGCGTTGCCATGCATCAATTGCTGAGAAGCTGTGCGAAATCGCGCTTTAATATTCTGATCAGCGGGTCAACCGGGTCAGGTAAAACGACCTTGCTCAATATTCTCAGCCAGTACATCAATACCGGCGAGCGGATTGTAACCATTGAAGATGCCGCCGAACTGCAGCTCAGGAACGGACACGTCGTTCGTCTGGAAACCCGCCCGCCGAACTCAGAAGGCCATGGTGAAGTCACCGCCCGGGATTTGCTTAAAAATGCCCTGCGGATGCGGCCCGACCGCATCATTCTGGGTGAAAGCCGTGGTGGCGAAGTGCTGGATATGCTGCAGGCAATGAACACGGGCCACCAGGGGTCGATGAGTACTCTGCATGCGAACTCACCGCGTGATGCACTGGTGCGGCTGGAAATGATGGTGACCCTGGCCGGTTTTACTTCCACGGAATCGCTGATCAAACAAATTATTGCCACCGCACTGGATATGATTATTCAGGTTTCACGCCTGCCAAACGGTAAGCGGGTCATTACTCACATCGTTGAGGTGCAGGATGTGGCGGACGATCAGATCCGTATTCAGGAACTGTATCAATACAACCCGCAAACGGAAGATTTCCTGCCTGTGGATGCCATGTCAGCCCACCTGCGGAAAAAGCTGGAGGAAGGGCTATGAACAGCGCGATCTTTATCGCGGGTGTATTGCTGATTGCCAGTTGCGTGTTGATGGTGATTGCAACCCGGCGTCCCAAAGCTGCGACAGAAAAAGCTGCGAAAGAGAAAGCTCAGAAAAAGGGCGCTGGCGAACGACCGGTACAGCGCAAGGATCGCATGCTGGAGCACTGGCAGCGACTGGGGTTGAGCACATCGGCTTATATGCTGGTGGTTTATTCAGTTTGCCTGTTGTGCGGGCCTTTCTTGCTGGCGCGCCTGTCAGGTATCGGTGGATTGGGCATTGGTTTGTGTGTGTCTGTGGGGTTGATTCTTCTGCTGGGGCAGATCCGAAAAAGCAATAAACGGCGGAAAATCCTGCAGCAGTTACCGGGATTCATTGATCATCTCAATCGCCGTATTCATGTGGGTATGTCACTCAACAAAGCGGTTGAACAGGTGTTGCCCGCCATGAATAACCCTTTACGCAGTGCTGCTCAGCGGGCAGTTCAGCGCACCAGCCTGGGTACAGAGCTTTACGACTCCTTCTATAAAGAAGCCAAGATCACGGGTGTGCAGGAGTTTGCCTTGCTTGGCTCTGTGTTTAAGGTGAATCACCAGTTTGGCGGCAGCGTGACCGCGGCATTGGAAAATCTGGTTGAGCTGCTGCATCAGCAGGAGCGCAGTCAGCGCGAACTGAAATCAATGACAGGCGAAACCCGGGTGACGGCCTGGGTGATGGGCGTGGCACCAACGGCTATGGCGATGTATATGCTGGTGTCGAATCCTCAGCAGTTGTTGTCGATGTGGGCAGATGAGTCCGGCCGACAGGCGCTGATGCTGGGCATTGGCGCCCAGGTAATGGGCGCCCTGGTGTTGTGGCGCATGGTTCGGTCGCTATAAAGGGGTTGGGCGGGATTCATGCCGCCAGTTTCAGTGGTTCAGAAGTACAGGTAGGGAAACACAATGACAGTCACCGCGTATTGGGTCATGGCCAGTTTATTGCTCACGGCAGGCGGGGCCGGTCTGATGTACTGGTCAGTGAAATTACAAAAAGCACGGAGTGTAGAGCAAAACCTTGCCAAATCGCTGGGGAAGACACCCGGTGAGCGCGTGATTCAAACCGGCCAGATGTTGTGGGGCAAAACCAAGCGGCGCAACGCCTCATTTCTGAGCGAAATTCTGGAGATGATGCGCAAAGCCGGATACATCTCCAACCGTGAACAGACACTGGCCGTATTCAGGATGGCTGCCGTGTGGTGTGCCGTTCAGCTGGTGGTTGCCAGTCAGCTCATTCAGGCCGAGGCATCGGTAAACAATAAAATCAGTTTCGTCTTTATCAGTGCGCTCGGGACGGCCTATCTCACCATTCAATGGCTGAAGAAAAAAGCCGCCAGACGCACCCGGATCATCGATGAAGAAATGATTATCGGTCTGCAAGTGATGAAAATTTTGTGGGATGTCGGTCTGTCGCTGGAGAGCCTGTTACGCACTCTGACCCGTGAATTGTCGGAACTGACTCCTGAACTGAATAAAGAACTCAAACTGGTACTCAGCAAAATTGAAGCGGGCCAGGAACGCGCCTCGGCATTCAGTGAAGTGGCCAGTGTGAACGATTCAACCGGCATGCAGGATTTGTTAACCATGCTGGCGCAGGTCTCTGAAACCGGCGGCAATATGTCGGCTTCCCTGAATCAGTTGTCTCAGTTGTTGCAGGACAGACGGCGGACGCAGCTGCAGGAAAAAGTCACCAAGCTGTCGGGGAAAATGTCAGTGGTCATGATGGTGTTTCTGTTTCCGGCTTTGTTTGTCGTATTAGCCGGACCGGGCTTCATGGCCCTCATTAAGGCGATAGGCAGTTAAGTCTTTTTGCTTTCGGCCTGTAGCCGTCAAGAAAAAAATAAAAATGACAAGGATGCGCATATGAAAAGCCCGTTCAGGAACCGATCGTTCAGACATGGCCGCTATTGGGCTAGCGGCCTGCTGGCAATGACGCTGATGGCATGTGCCGGCTCGCCTGAGGAAGAAACGGCTCAGCAAACAGCCAACAAGGCCGTACAGTCCGGCGCTTGTGGTGAAACACTGATCGCCAAAGACGGCATGAAGCTGTCGATGGTGAAACAGCAAATGGATCAAGGCCAGTATTATCTGGCGCTGGCGGCACTGGATGATTTGGACGAGGATGGCCTGAGTGTGAAAATCATGCGCGCCGATAGTTACCGCAAACTGGGCAAATGGGATGAAGCGTCCGCTTTGTATCAAGAGATGCTGAACACCTGCCTGGCCGGCAGTGCGTATCACGGACTGGGCTTGATTGCTTCGTATCAGGGCAAGATGCAGGACGCCATGAAGTGGATGGAAAAAGCCGCCAAAGCCGCCCCGGTTGAAGCCGATGTCCGTAATGATCTGGGCTTTCTGCTGCTGGTCACAGGGCAGGATCAGAAAGCCAGAGATGAATTGTTAACCGCGTTGGAGCTGAATCCATCGCACCCGAATGCGGCGAAAAATCTGTGGTTTGTTCTACTGAAAACCAACCAGAAACAAGCGGCTGCGACGCTGGCTTCCCGGTTTGAATGGGACTATGCCGATCAGCAGGAAATGATGGATGCCATTACTGCCTTCAGGCCGTTGCAGCTGGATCCTTCTCAATCGGGCAAAGAAAGTACAGGAGCTTTGTGATGAAAAGGACATACACCTCTTTGATCACTGCGATGGCGTTTGCGCTTGCAGGCGCTGCCGCGCCAGTTATGGCAGAAACACGTTCAGCGACAGATGCGGGAAAAATCAGCGCGTACCCGGCAACAACCAGCACAGCGCAGTTAAAACCTGTGATGAAAAGCGAGCGCAAGAACATGACACAGCTCTGGCTGAATATGCAGACGCGCGGCCAGATGGCAACATCCCAGACTGATACCCTGACGCCGGAAGCCGCGAAGGCCACACAAGAGCGCATGCAGCAAAGCTTCAGTCACCCGATTCCGGATAAATTTATTCAAGATAATTTTGGCGGCAGTTAAGGGTGAACGAAACGCCAGATTTCCGCGCATGACTTGTCATTTCCGCGGATGAACTTGTCATTCCCGCGCAGGCGGGAATCCACTTTACGGAACATGAGGCTGATCCATCAGCACTGGCGGCACAAGGGTCTATCCGTGTGATCACTGAATGCCGTCCTGAGGAGCGAGGATATGTTGAGTCCATCGAGATCGCCTGGTCGTTATTCCCGGATATCCCGTCAGCGCGGCGCGGTCGGGATCGGTCTGATTTTACTCATGGTCAGCATGGTGCTGTTTCTGGCAATGGCCGTCGACACCGGCCGCCTCTACATGGAAAAACGCAAGCTCCAGAAACAGGCCGATTTAGCAGCGCTCAGCTTAGGCCGAAGTGCCTGCTATATAGATGGAATCAACAATAAAGAAGCCCTGGAGACCCTGGTCAAACAGAATCTGGCTGCCAATGGCTTTGATACCACAGCATCCAACCCCACCATTGAATTTGGTGCCGCACAGATTACCGGCAACCAGTGGCAATTCGAACCTGCGAATGCTGCCGTCAAAAGTGCCGGCAGAGTCACCCTCAGTAAAACCGTGCCCGGCAGTTTGATTTCCCAGCTGTATAACCCCAATGATGTTACTTTGAGCGCGTCGGCGGCGGTGTATAAAACAACGAATGTTGAATTTGGTGTTGGTTCAAAGCTAATAGATACTAATTTTAAGGATTCAACTGATTCGATATTAGGTGCAATCCTAGGTGATGTATTAGATATATCAGTAGCCTCGTATGAAGGTCTGGTTGGAACAAAAATAAGATTAAGTAAGTTGTTGTATGTCATGAGAGAAGAAGGGCTTCTTGATGCTGATATTTCTATTGGCACACTCACTGATGCTTTGGCTACAAAAATAAGTATTTCCGATTTTATTTCAGCGAGTATTGAGGCAATTGATGATACACAAGTGCTTGCTGTTGATGCTGCTGAGGGGTTAGCGGTTTTAAATAAACTACCCAATGTGGGTAGTTTAGAGTTTTCTTTGTCAGAAATTTTAAAGTTAGCTGCTGGCGCAGATGATTCAATGAATAACGAAGTGAAACGTGCCGCTCTGGCAAGCCAAATTGCATTGTATGATTTAGTGTCCGCAGCTATTTATGCTTCTAATAAAGAGAATTTTATTTATGTTCCTGAGTTGAATGTAGATGCAGGTATCGTTGGGTTAAATACTGGATTGAAAGTAATAGAGCCTCCGCAATTTAATATTGGCGTTTTACCTGCAGAGGAGGATAGTGAATTTGTTGCTTCAGCCAAGACGGCTCAAGTGGACTTGTATACTGAGGCAACATTATTAGATGGAGGTTTGAATCTTGGAGTGAGTTTAATACCTTTGTTAAATATCGGTATTAAGCTAGAGCCTGGAGTTATTGGCTTGAAAACTGTAGCAGCTCAAGCTGAAACTAAGTTACTTGATGCTGATGGATGTTCATTGAATAGTGATGGGGTTAAATTAAAGTTTGCAACTAAGCCAAGCATTGCCAACGTTTATATTGGAGATGGTGGTGTTTCTGGAGATTTAAGTGATTTAGATGCAAGTAAACCAATAGAAATCAGAGCGGAGGTAAAACTTCAAGCTTTGTTTTTAGATGTAACTGTCCCCGTTGTTATTAAGATTGGTGCTGCGATAAAAGTAGAGGAAAGTAGCTATATTACTCATTACGTAAACGTAAAAGAAGAAGACCTTCCTTTTGTAGAAAAAGGTGTTGGAAATGGTTTGGGAAGTTCGCTTTCAAGTGGTGTTAGTAATTTGGAATTAACAATAACCATTGATACTGATGAAGAGAATGTTCTATCAAACTTAACTAGCATTTTAAATCTGGTAACAGGTGCATTAGTCCCGATTGTAAAAACGTTAGTGGGTGATATCGTGCTGAAAGCGATAACTCCAATTCTTGATGATGTTCTATTAAGCAAAGTCCTCGGCATCCAAGTCGGCACAGCCGACGTATTCGTCACCTCAATTGATGTGGATGGTGGTGGTTTGATTGAATAATGACCTGCTGAGAATGTTTTTCGTTCCGTGTTCAAATGGATTCCCGGCTTACTTCGAATCGTCAATTCAGTGGAGGAAAATTCAAAGAGTGGTTTGTGCAATATAAGTCGTGTCTGTATTCCCTTCGGATAATAAAATGGATCTGAGACATTACTGGTCTAATTTGAGCGTTTTGAACTGTGATTGAGTTCACTGAATGATTCGATCTGTTTCTCTATCTGAAAAAAATTTATGTGTTTCAGCGCTGAAAACCCCACTTTGTGCCTTTTACTGCTTAAGTAAGCTTGCTATTCACTATCGCTTTTGATCTGAACGGTGATTAGGACGTGCTGTGAAAAAATTGATATTGCTTACTCTGGGAGCGATCGCTGTCTCGTTTTATATTCAAAACTACGTGGATATGAGTGATTTCAGTTGGGTTCAGGCTTCCAGCCAGCAAGATTGGCCCGAAAACAAACCCGAGGCATTGGGTTTTGATGAGGATAAACTGGTTTCACTTCATCAATTTGTGAGTCGTAGTCAGCGGAAGAATGTGCATTCCCTGCTGATTGCCAAAGATGGTCAATTGGTGTTTGAACAATATTATTCAGCTGTGAACTCGCCAACCGGAACCCCGATGCCGACGCATTATCCGCCGGGCCCGGATACTTCTCATCAGATGCGTTCGGTGACAAAAACAGTCACGGCGACTTTGATCGGCCGCCTTTTACAATCTGGTGATATTCCGGATCTGAAACAGCCATTATTCAGCTATTTTCCGCAGGAGCGTGTTGCAGATTGGGAGCACAAATCGGATGTTACGTTAGAAAATGCACTGATGTTCAATGTGGGGTTGGATTGGGTGGAATGGGGTGTTCAGAACAGCGATGCCATGAAGATGTGGTTATCCCCCGATCCCTATGCCTATATTCTTGAGCGGCCTATGGCCTTTGCACCCGGCGAAAGGTTTATTTATCAGGGCGGAGCGAGTGTTTTATTAGGGGGAGTGATTGAACGGGTTTCTGGGCAGAATTTGCGTGAATACGCGGAAAAAGCCTTGTTTGAACCGTTAAACATTACGAATTACGAATGGTTTGCGCACGAAGTGACCGGCCAGTATTTAGGGTCGTCAGGTTTGTATTTGCGAACTCGTGATTTAGCTAAACTTGGACAGCTTTATTTAAATCAGGGTGAGTGGCAGGGCCAGCAACTGCTCGATCCGCAATGGGTAAAACAGAGTTTTATTTCACGCGGTAAGTTTTGGTCGTGGAAGTCGATTGAGTATGGCTACAATTGGTGGCTGCCGGATATTCGTGTTGACGGACAGAAAGTGACGATCGCAGGGATGCGTGGCAGTGGTGGGCAGGAAATGTTCGTAGTGCCCGAATATCGCCTGATCTTTGCCATGACTTCCGGGGCTTATTTTAATCAGGATGAAGATTACCCGATACAGCTCTTGGCCGATTATATACTCCCGGCACTTGGGCTTCAGAATGTCGAGTACGTTGCTGAAAGCCGATGAAGCACTGCCCGCTTCCCATTTTGCGAGATTATTGAAAACAATAAGTTTCCGGTAGGCTAGTGTTTAAAAATGTATTCGGGTTTTGGATGGCTGGCCGTTTTCCTCAATCACTCATCTTGCATTTGCGCCAACTGGACCGGAATCTGAAAATGAAAACTGGCTGTACCCGTTATACGGGTATCCATATCCAGCAGTATTTCGATCAGGCTGCCGTGATTGTCGAGGTGATAGCCAAATAATTCGGCTTGCCGGAATAGGCTCTCAAGGGCATTGAGGTAAGCAATGTCAGAGGCGACACGAACTTTGGTACATAAATAGTAGCCTTCTGCAATCAGATGGTCGTTTGGCTCTGGCGGTGTTCGCCATTTTCCTGTGACGGATGTGATGTCATGCCAGGGGCGATCCAGCTCCAGCACGGGTGTGGCGCAGAGCATTTTGGCCGTCTGCTGCCCGTGTTGATTGAACAGGCTGTGCCAGTCTCCTCTGTGAGCTGTCTGCGTGTAAATCCCTCTTGCCGGAAACCAGATTAATTCACACGGCATAGATGAAGCCAACTGCTGTTCAATGGGCGGTTGTACCACTTCGCAGGTGCGATGCTGGCTGGGATGAGCCAGTTTACTGAGTAAAGCGATGGTTTCGTCTGGCGTGCCCGTTTGTCCGAATGCTTTGATTTGTTTTGCCTGATAACCGGTTTCCCGTTTCAGGGCTTTCGCCAGTGCCTGCGACGAGGAATAGCCGGAAGACAGTGCAATATGGGTAATTGTGCTGTTTCGCGACATCAGCAACTGTGAGATGGCATATTGTAGCCTGATACGGTGTAAATATTGCCCCGGCGTTTCATTGAATAACTGAGTAAATTGTCGGTGAAAATGAAAGGGGGAGATCGCACTTCTGCTGGCAATTTGCTCCCAGGTCAATCTTTCACTGAGCGTTCTGTGCATAAGCTGTAAGGCCATTTCGAAGCGCTTTCGCACATTGTCAGCCAAAGGTGCAAGCAGGGTGCTCTCGGGCACGAGTTCATAGAGTGCCGTTAAGGTATCAAAAGAATCCGTCGTCTGTTTCATGGCTGAAAGGGCGAAGTGAAAGTGGGTGTCACTATGCACCTCGATGCAATGATTTGCAAGGTGTTGACGGGTCCTGATTTGCTCGCGATAGCCTTGCTCACTACTGCTGCAGTGTTACTGGCATGGGTTTATGCGGGCTGTCAGCCCGCAGCAGGCTCAGCCAGGATGAGTGAGCGGTTTGTTGTGTCTGCTGGTTCAGCCAGTGGATTAGCGTCGGAACGGCGTCGGGTGCCAGCGCCGATTCGCCTAGCCAGTGTAGTTTGAGCAGATCCCCTGTATCCATGCTCTGTCTGGGAAAATAGGCTGAATTCAGCAGCCCGTGATTACCGCTTGCGATCAGCCGGGTTGAGACAAAGGGATTTGAAGCGCGCTGTTTACTTTCAAACTCAAGCCGGGCATCGACATTGAGATCATCTTCTCCCCAGATGAACAGAGCCGGTGTGTGTATCAGCGGGTAATCCTGGCTGGCATCTGACTGCAGATTCTTCAGAACAAAGTGATACCTGTCTTCCGGCATGGCGTGCTCACCCATCGCCTGCAGATAGTCTGTATAGTCGGGTGCTTGAAGCAAAAAGGTAATTTCCTCGTCAAACGCCAGGAGGGCTGCCTGAATCTCTGCCTCTGTCGCCCCGGCTTCTGTGTGTTTGATCCGGGTATAGTAACGGCTCTGCTCAATCCAGTTTGTCGCAAAGCCAACACCAACCATAAAGCCAAACTGTGCCGGGTGATCGACGGCCAGAGACGGCAGCACCCAACCAGCCTGGCTGAACCCCACTAAACCGGTTTGCTGGGCCGTAAAGCCATAGCGGGATTGTACCCATTGAATGGCATCAAGCACTTCGGCTTGTCTGTCTGCCATCGACTGCTCAAGCCAGTTTCCGGTTGATTGCCCGACGCCAGGTTTATCCCAGCTCATTATCGCGTAACCTTCGGCACGGAGCTGATCCCACAGCAAAGGGTAATATCCGTAAGCGTCATGGGGCATTTCACCGTCACCATGAACGAACAGCAGCACAGCTTTGCCTGTTTTACCCCCTGTTGGTGGCAAATATACCCCGGATAGTTGATGTTCGCCGCTCTGGAAAACAATGTTTTCTTCTGACGAACAGGCAGAAAGAGTCAGGACGAAGAACAGGACAAGCAGTTTCATTCAGTTCACCTTCATCTGCTGGGAACGTGTGTCATATGTCAGCAAGAGTATCGGGGGAGCGGCTAACAAAAACGTGTCCCTGTTTGCTGTTTGCAGATGAAGCTAAATACCTTATGGGCATACGGTGATGTGAAAATGTGCATTCACCTCAAAACAGGCAGATAAAGCGTTAAAAAAATAGATTAACACCCGTCATCTTTGATGAAATCGGGTGCGCATTATGTCTTCTCATTTCTGTCGTCCACTGTTTGTTACATGTTGGATTTTTCAGCACAACAAAAATAAGTTCGTGAGTGTATCTATTTCATTGATATTGATGTTTTTTACAAATCCACACAGTCAGGGTTAACGTTGAATGAAAAAATTTATAGTGATGGTTGTCTGTGCAATGTTTGCCATTGCAGCGATAGCGAGTATTTGGTCGACCTCGTATATTTCTCATCAGGAAATAGACAGTATTATTCTGAAAAAATCGCAGGCTCAGGCAGAGTTACTGGCAAAGAATGTTGCGTATGTGCTCGAGAATTCTCAGCAGCCGGAGAAGGATTTACAGGCACTGGTGTTGTCGCTCAAGCAGCGCAGTGATATCAGTTATGCTGTGGTGATTAATAAAAACATCACGGCCATTGCCCACAGTGATCCGCAAAAGCTGAACAAAGTCTATGACGACAGCTACACAGTGGAAGGGGCTGGACAAGGTAAACCGAAACACTCCAAGTGGTATGCGGATGTTCAGAAAGTGTGGGTATACGACATCATGATGCCTGTGTACGTGAACGGATCGCTTTATGGTGCGTTTGACGTTGGTATTCCGATTACAGAAGTCGATAACGCCGCCAGTGAAATTGTGATTGCCCAGCTGACCGCCATCATCATTATTTTTGTCATTTGCGCGGTTTTTCTGATGTGGATACTGAACCGTTTGTTCATGCCGCTGACCGGATTGCAGCAGGCGCTGGAAGATATTTCCAAAGGCGATGGCAACCTGACGGTACGGCTGCCGGTAAAAGGCAATGATGAAATCGCCCGTATTTCAGAGGCATTCAATACCTTTGTCAGCAAGATCAACGACATTATCGTTCAGGTGGTTGATACCGGTGTTGGCTTGGGACGCTCTGCTGCGTCGCTGCGTGATCAGTCGGTACATGCTTTGTCGCGTGGGCAGGACCAGAGCGAACAGACGCTGCTGGTGGTGACCTCGATGAATGAAATGATCGCGACAATCAATGAAATCTCCAATAACGCAGCCGGTGCCGCTGAATCGGCAGGTAGCGCGAACAGCCAAACTCAGGCCGGACGCAAGACGCTGCAAGCGGCAACCAACACCATCAATCATCTGGCCGGTGAAATGAATAACATGTCTGCTGTGATTGCAACACTGGCAGACAAAACTCAGTCGATCGGCTCAATTCTGGATGTGATTCGCGGCATTTCCGAGCAAACCAATCTGCTGGCACTGAATGCGGCCATTGAGGCAGCCCGTGCCGGTGAGGCGGGTCGTGGATTTGCGGTCGTTGCGGATGAAGTGCGTAATCTGGCCACCAAAACGGCCCAGTCGACCGATGAAATCCAGCGTATGATTGACCAGTTGCAGCATGAAGCCAAAAACGCAGTGTCTGCAATGGAAAGCAGCAAATCCCTGACAGAAGAAGGCACCAAAGCGACGGAAGACGCATTGAGTGCGCTGGATGAAATTTCAGGTCAGGTGATTGCGATTCTGGATATGAACACGCAGGTTGCCACGGCCACAGAACAGCAATCGAGTGTGGCCAACGAAATCAACCTCAACATGGATACAGTGAATCAGGCGGTTCAGGCCGGGCTGGATGCCAGTATGGAACTGGAAAAAACCAGCCAGGATCTGGCGGGTCTGGCTGAAAAACTGGATCGGCTGGTCGGCGCATTCAAGCTGGCAAGGCAGGCCCGGTAACTGCTTTGTGTTCATCCGCTCTTTGGCAAGGGAGCCAGTTCTCCCTTGCTGAAGCCCCCTTGTTTGTTCCGACCTGTCTTGAAGCCTTTTTCTCTCTCCGTCTTCCCGGTTTTTCTGTCACGTCATTGTGAGTGAATGTGACTGGCTCTGGCAGCAGCGACTCCAACATCCTTCTGTTTTCTTTTTGTATTCACCACATTACGGCGGGTAATCATGGATTTACCGCCTACTATTAAGAAAACTTATACCTTAGTTTTAACCTGACTGATTCTTGTTGCCCGCTGAGGGATACCGCCATTAAGTTAACAAAAGCTTAACAAGATGTGCGATTTAACTTCATTCACTGTAGAAAAGGAAAAGTTATGTCTGGCAGCAAGGATCAAGCCGTCGAAACCCATACGGTTTCGGACGAATACTTAAGTAAACGACAACTCAAAAAAGGCGTGGCAGGCTGGGTACTGCTGGCGAGCCTGGGGGTGTCCTATGTGATCTCCGGTGATTTTGCCGGCTGGAATTTTGGTTTAGAGCGAGCCGGGTTTGGCGGTATGTTACTGGCCACCCTAGTGATGGGGCTGATGTATTTATGCCTGGTGCTGAGTCTGGCCGAGATGTCGTCATCTATTCCTACGGCGGGTGGCGGGTACAGCTTTGCCCGTCGCGCCCTGGGCCCGTGGGGAGGCTTTTTAACCGGCACCGCGATCTTGCTGGAATATGCCATTGCCCCGGCCGCGATTGCGATTTTTATCGGTGGCTATGTCAATGAGTTAATCGGCATTGACGGCCCGGTAGTCTATGCGGCGTTTTACTGTGTGTTTGTCGGCATTCATTTGTGGGGCGCCGGAGAAGCGCTGCGCATCATGATGGGAATCACCTTGCTGGCAGTGATTGCGATTATTGTGTTTGCGCTGGGGATGCTGCCGCATTTTGACAGCAACAACCTGTTTGATATTGCCGTGAACTCTGATGTCGCTGGTGCCAGTGCTTTTCTGCCGGAAGGTTACATGGGGATCTGGGCGGCACTGCCCTTTGCCATGTGGTTATTCCTGGCGGTTGAGGGTGTGCCGCTGGCGGCAGAAGAAGCGACGAATCCGGCCAAAGATATGCCGCGAGGCATTATCGCTTCCATGCTGGTCCTGATCGTGTTTGCCGCTTTGGTGTTGATCCTGGTACCGGGCGGTGCCGGGGCCGAAGCCATGAAATCACACAGTGCGCCATTGGTCGGTGCACTGCAGTCGGTGTACGGCACAGAATCGCTGGCGGCCAAATTTGTGAATCTTGTTGGTCTGTTCGGCTTAATTGCCAGCTTCTTCTCAATTATCTATGCCTATTCCCGTCAGGTGTTTGCGCTGTCACGTGCCGGCTACCTGCCCCGTTTTCTGTCGCTGTCGGGCGAGCGTAAAGTGCCGGTCTGGGCACTGATTGTGCCAGGTGTGATCGGTTTTTTGTTGTCGCTGTCCGGCGAGGGGGATCTGATGATCACCATGGCGGTATTCGGCGCGACTGTGTCTTATGCCCTGATGAGCCTGTCTCATATTATTCTGCGCCGCAAAGAACCAGCGCTGGATCGCCCTTACAGGACGCCGGGTGGCACGCTGACTTCGGGCATTGCGCTGGGACTGTCGTTGGTGGCGTTGGCATCCACTTTTGTGGTGAGCCTGCAAGCCGCGCTGTGGTCTGCCCTTTTCTATGCAGTGATGCTGACCTATTTTGCGCTGTACAGCCGTCATCGCATTGTGGCCAATGCGCCGGAAGAAGAGTTTGAGCTGATTTCCGGTGCAGAGTCTGAACTCAGTTAATGTCATCTGAGGACGCGCTGATCTGTGCAGTGCAGCGCGTCCGGAATCACCCTATGTCCAAACAGGCTCAGGAACGAGTCATCTTGAAAAAAGAGGTACACATGGAAGCCAGAGAAGTGAAGACGATTGCCGATGCCATGGCCATTGTAGAAGAGCGCGCACTGACCCACGTGAAAGTCGGCTTGTTTGATAACGACGGCATCATGCGCGGCAAATATATGTCTAAATCCAAGTTCTTTTCATCGCTCGAAAAGGGATTTGCGTTTTGTGATGTGGTGCTGGGCTGGGATTCTAAAGATCAGCTCTACGACAATACGCGTTATACCGGCTGGCATACCGGTTATCCCGATGCCCCGGTGCGTATTCTGCCCCATACATGCCGGGAGGTGTATGGCGAAGAGGGCATGCTGCTGTTTATTGCCGAGTTCACCGATGAAGCTGAGAAAGTCTGCCCGCGCGGCACCTTGCGCAAAGTGCTGCAAAAAGCTGATGACATGGGTTTTGACGTCTTTGCCGCCCTTGAATATGAGTTTTTCGTGTTCAATGAAACCCCGCACTCGGCCAGAGAGAAAGGGTTTCGCAATCTGGAAACCATTACACCGGACTGGTTTGGTTATTCGATGATCCGCAACTCTGTCCATTCCGGCTTGTATGAAGCCATTCTGGGCATGAGTGAGCAGATGGATTTTCCGATTGAAGGGATTCACTCAGAAACCGGTCCGGGTGTTCTGGAAGCGGCCATCGCAGTAGACAGTGCAGAGGCCGCCGCCGACAAAGCGGCCTTGTTCAAAACCTTCATGAAAGTGCTGGCCCAGAAAAGGGATCTGCTGGCGACCTTTATGGCGAAATGGTCGGGGGATTATCCGGGCCAGAGCGGCCATATTCATGTGTCGCTGAAAAACAAAGACGGCTCGTCGGCGTTTTACGATCCGTCCCAAACGCACAATATGAGCAAACTGCAGCGCCATTTTCTGGCCGGCCAGCAGCGGTTGATGCCTGAATTTTTGTGTCTGATTGCGCCGACCATCAACAGTTATACCCGGATGATCCCCGGCTATTGGGCGCCGACGGATGCCACCTGGGGGGTAGAAAACCGCACCACGGCTCTGCGGGTGATCCCCGGCAGTGAGCAATCCCAGCGAATCGAACACCGCTTAGGGGCGGCCGATGCCAATCCGTATCTGGCACTGGCGGCGGCGGTGGCCTCCGGCCTGTACGGCATCATGCAGGAATGGGAACCGTTCGATCAGGTCAAAGGTAACGCTTACGACCAGCAGCACGCCCCGGAACTACAATTACCTCGTACCCTCTGGGATGCCGCGCAGCGGTTTAAGGAGTCAGAAGCGGCCCGGACCATGTTTGGTGATGAGTTCGTTGAGCATTTTGCGGCCAGCCGTGAGTGGGAAGAGCGGGAATTCAGAAAACATGTGACTGACTGGGAAATGGATCGGTATTTCGAAATTATTTAAGGAAGATGCGCAATGACTCGAATGCAACAAACGATATCGCCGGTAGACGGCAGTGTGTATGTCACGCGTCCGCTTGCTTCGGATGCTGAGATTCAGCAAGCGCTCAGCCTGGCGAAAAGTGCTCAGAAAAGCTGGGCGAGCGTCGCACTGGCTGAGCGTCAGGCAATCTGCAGCAAAGCGGTTGACTGGTTTGAAGCCAATAAGGCCGAAGTGGGTCTGGAAATCTGCTGGCAGATGGGGCGGCCAATCCGCTATGCGCAGGGCGAAATTGCCGGTCTGGCTGAACGCGCCCGCCATATGATCGCAGAAAGCGATGCCGCGCTGGCTCCGATTACGTTGCCGGACAAAAAAGGTTTCAGCCGTTTTATCACCCGTGAACCTGTTGGTGTGGTGGCGGTGATCGCACCCTGGAATTATCCGTACCTGACGGCCATCAACAGCATTGTGCCGGCCTTGCTGGCTGGCAACAGTGTCATCCTCAAACATTCTGCGCAGACGCCTTTGTGTGCCGAGCGGCTGAAATCGGCGTTTGATGCCGCCGGTCTGCCGGAAGGGGTGTTTCAGTATTTGCACCTGAGTCATGAGGACACCACCCAACTGATTCAGTCGGATGAGGTCAATCACGTCGCTTTTACCGGTTCTGTACCGGCCGGCGCGCATGTTGAGCAAGCCGCTGCGGGCCGTTTTATCGGGGTCGGACTGGAGCTGGGCGGAAAGGATCCGGCTTACGTGCGCGAGGATGCCGATCTGGATCATGCGGCTGACACCGTCATCGACGGGGCGTTTTTTAACAGCGGTCAGTCGTGCTGCGGTATCGAGCGTATTTATGTGCACGCCTCCGTGTATGACACCTTTGTCGACAAAGCAGTCGCGATCGTTCGCCAATATCAGCTGGGTCGCCCGGATGAGCCGGCCACCACGCTGGGGCCGCTGGTCCGCACCCGTGCTGCGGATTTTGTCCGTGGCCAGATCGAGGAAGCAATTGCCCAGGGGGCGGTAGCCCATATCGACGAAAAGACCTTTCCGCTCAGTCAGGCCGGAACGCCTTATCTGGCGCCGCAAATCCTGACTCATGTGGATCATTCAATGCGGGTGATGCATGAAGAATCGTTCGGGCCGGTTGTCGGCATCATGAAAGTCAGCAGTGATGAAGAAGCCGTCGCCCTGATGAACGACAGCGATTTTGGTCTGACCGCCAGCATTTTCACCCGCGATATTGAGCGGGGTATTGCGTTAGGGAAGCAGGTGGAAACCGGCACTTTCTTTATCAATCGCTGTGATTATCTCGATCCGGCACTGGCCTGGACCGGGGTGAAACAGTCTGGCCGCGGCTGTACCTTGTCGGCCCTGGGCTTTGCGGCGCTGACTCGCCCGAAATCATTTCATATTCAAACACTGGCCTGAACCGGCGGATAAGGAGAGCAAGATGACGCTGAAAGGAAACTGGAATTATCCCACGCCGATCACCGTGGGCGAAGGTTGTTTACAGCAGATCGCACAGGCATGTCAGAGCGCCGGGATCAGCAAGGCATTATTGGTGACGGACCCCGGGCTGGCAGCCCTGCCTATGGTGACAGACACAGTCGCCTTATGCCGTGAAGCCGGAATAGGCTGTGAGGTGTTCAGCCGGATTCAGGGCAATCCGACCGGCGAGAATGTCGAAGACGGTCTGGCTGTGTACCGTCAGGGCGGTTTCGACGGTGTGATTGCTTTGGGGGGCGGCTCCAGTCTGGATGCTGCCAAAGCCATTGCCCTGATGGCGGGACAGTCACTGCCCCTGTGGGCATTTGAAGATGTGGGCGATAACTGGTTGCAGGCCAATGCGGACGCCATCGCCCCTGTGGTTGCCATTCCGACCACAGCCGGCACCGGATCTGAGGTAGGGCGTGCTTCGGTGATCACAGATACGGCCAATCACGTCAAAAAGATCATTTTCCATCCCAAAATGTTGCCGGTGCGTGTGCTGCTTGACCCGGCGGTGACTGCCGGATTGCCGCCGCATATCACAGCCGCGACCGGCATGGATGCGCTGTCACATAACCTTGAAGCCTATTGCGCCAACGGCTATCACCCGATGGCTGAGGGTATCGCACTGGAAGGGATCCGGCTGATTAAAGCTTATCTGCCACAAGCGGTTGCCGATGGCAGTAACCTTGAGGCCCGCACCCAAATGCTGGTGGCCTCCAGTATGGGTGCGACCGCCTTTCAGCGTGGCCTGGGCGGCATGCACGCCATTGCCCACACGCTGGGGGCGTTATACGACAAGCACCACGGTTTATTGAATGCCATTTTGATGCCTTATGTGCTGGTGGCAAACCGCAGTGCGATTGAAGATAAGCTGACCCATCTGGCCCGCTATCTGGATTTACCTGAGCCGGGTTTTGACAGTTTCCTCAACTGGATTCTGGATTTCCGTGCCGCCCTGCAGATCCCCCATACGCTGGCGGATATCGATATTACGGTTGAAGAAGCGCAGCGTGTGGGCAGTATGGCGGTGCAGGATCCGTCGGCGGGCGGAAATCCAATCGCACTGAGCGCCGAGCAATACAGCCGGATTTTTGTGGATGCGGTGACAGGCCGCTTGCCGCAGCACTGACATCAGGAGGCTTCATGACGGTAAAAATGGGTATTCTGCAGTGCGATGATGTCAGGCAGGATCTGCAGGCCGACCACGGCAATTATCCGGCGATGTTCACTCAGCTGCTGCGCGATACCGGTGACGCGCTGGAACTGGTGTTTTACCGGGCGCTGGACGGTGAGTTGCCGCAACATGCCGATGAATGCGATGTGTATATGACGACGGGCAGCCGTCACAGTGTCAACGATGATCTGCCCTGGATCCCCCCGTTGCTGGCCTTTGTGCGGGAACTGCATGCCCGCAGAAAGAAGCTGGTGGGGATCTGCTTCGGTCATCAGCTGATCGCCAAAGCACTGGGCGGCGAAGTGATTCAGGCGCCGCAGGGCTGGGGCGTTGGCGTGGCGACACATGCGCTGCATGCACTGCCGGCCGGCGTTCAGGAAAGCGGCGAACGCCCAGCCGAGCTGTCATTGCTGGTGAGTCATCAGGATCAGGTCGTCAGGTTGCCGGAGGATACGGCTGTGCTGGCCGGGAGTGATTTTTGCCCTTATTCCATGCTGCAGGTGGGAGAACACTTTCTTGGCATTCAGGGTCACCCTGAATTCAGCAAGGCCTATTCGCGGGACCTGATGCTGGCCAGAAAGGCGTTGTTACCGGCCAATGTACTGGATACCGGACTGACCTCACTGGCGTTGCCGATCGACAGTGAACGAGTCACCCGCTGGATGCTGGACTTCTTGCGTGCATCCTAACCCAATCGCTTTATTGTGATTGAACATCTGTCCCTGTTTACACAAACAGGGGCAGTTTTTTCTTACTGGCTGTCAGGGAATGGGGTGCGAAATCCGCTGCGGATATTCAGGGTCACAATCAGCGCAAATACGCCGATCACACAGCCAAGCTGCCAGGCTTGATGAATGCCCAGTTTGATCAGCGCCATACTGACCAGGGCGGAAAGCAGCATCTGCCCGCCACCAGACAGGGCGGCCACTGTGCCTGCCTGCTTGCGATAAGGCAGCATCACCTGCGACTGGGCGCAAGGCATAGCGATCCCATTGCCGAAGACCATCAGAAACTGGCCCAGCATCATCATCAATGGTGTCAGCGGTGCCAGGATGAACCAGAACGCCGCAATGAGATGGACGGCAGGTGCGAGGTACAGCATGCGTTGGGTGCCGATTTTGGGCCGCAGCCAGCTGACCAGAAAGCCACCGGCAAATAAGCCTGCGGTTGGCAGGAGTGCCCAGATAGCGTATTCGTCTGAGGTCATGCCGATTTGCACCTGCATGATAAAGGGCATCAGCGAGATGGTGGTGACAACCAGGCTGAAGTTCAGCCAGCCGATACTGGCAAAACTCAGAAAATAACGCGACGAAAGCAACGAGCGGTAATCCCCGACGATTTTCTTCACCGAAGGCACCGCCTGTTTGTCGTGCATGGTCTCTTTGAACATCAGATACAGTGCAAACCACACCAGGGTGATATAGCTCGCCAGTACGATAAAGACCGACAACCAGCCAAAGTGATGGTTAATGAAACCGCCAATCACGGGCGCAAAAATCGGTGTAAAAGAGGCCACCATGGTCAGATAAGACAGCGCCTGCGGCAGCTGTTCAACTGTGTAGGAATCCCGGGTCGACGCGCGGGCCAGCACGGCGCAGCAACCCGCACCCAGCCCCTGCATCAGGCGCCCGGCCACTAAGCCGTAAAAACTGTCACTGGCAAAGATCAACAGCATCAGACCGGCCACGGCAAGCAAGATCCCAGCTAACAGCACCCGGCGGCGGCCTAAGGCATCTGAGATCGGGCCGTAGATGAATTGCGAGGGGCCGAAACCGAGTAGATAGACCGAAATCAGCAACTGCGCCTGATCAATGGATATACCAAAGTCTTTGGCTATCCAGGGCAGGGAAGGGAATACCAGTCCCATGCCAAACTGACCGATGCTGATGACCAGGCAGGCCAGCAGAACAGGACGCCAGGAAAAAGCGACTGAAACTGCGGATTGATCTGCTGCTCCCGCCACCGTTTCTGTATCCGGTTCAGCCATGGTAGCTGTCCTGATCATCGCGTTTGATGACTTTGTGTCCGTCTTCCGTCACCCCGTGTTTCCAGTAACTGCTGATGTAACAGGTTTTGCGATCAAACTGTTCTTGCTGGCTGATGTGCTGGCGAATGGCGCGCATATTGTTAAATTCGCAGGCGCACCAGATCGCTGGTTTGCCTTCCAGCCAGTGCAGCGCCGCCACTTTCTCTGCCAGTGCGTTGCCCGCGTGCTCCCCCTCGATCACCGTGATGAGTTCAACGCCTTCCGGCAACTGCAGCGCGGGCAGATCCTGCGCGCTGCCCAGTGCCAGCACCACATAACCCTGGCTATTAGCAGCAAGGCGGTCTGTTTTGAGCTGGATGGAAGGCAGTGCGGTCATATCACCGATGATCAGCACCCAGTCACAGTCTTCGGCCAGGCCTTGAATGGTATTCGGTCCGCCAAGAGAAATCTGCTCGCCGGGCTGAGTGTGCATGGCCCAGTGACACGCATAACCGCCCTGTTCCGGCGTGATCTCATCTTTGTGCTGGTGCTCGCCCTGATACTGATGTTTGACAAAATCCAGCGACAAGGTGCCCTGCTCTGCATCAAATTCACTGATAGTGAAGGTGCGCAGCACAGGTTTCTGGCCGTCAGACAAAGTGCTCAGGTCGGTACTGCCGGCCGGGGTGAACAGCAGTTTGACATACTGACCGGCGCTGTCGGTCGGAAGCAGCCGGATATCTTCGCCGGTCAGAATCACGCGGCGCATGTTCGGGGTGATATCAAAGGCTTGCTGTACCGTGAATGTTTTGGGTTGCAGTCGTTTTTGCATGGGTTGGTCTCTGTTTGAATTCGGGGGTTACTGATCGTGGTTGTGGTGCTGCATCTTGGCTTTCACACGTTTGACCGTGGAAAGACTGACACCCGTTTCGTCGGCCACGGTCTGCAGTGTTTTCCCTGCCTGGAGCAGCAGGGCAATCTGGCGGTGCACTTCATGATTGGCACGGCGCCCGCGAAATTTTTCTTTCCACGCGGCTTTGTCCTGGCGCAGTGAATCCCGGCCCGCCTCGGCGGCCCACAGCCGATGCTGGGTGTGTGAGTTAGCATAGCCCTTAAGCATCAGCAGTAAGGCATTGGTGACAGGGCAGTTAGGTTTGAAAGTCAGCGGTTGGTTCACCGTGTGCACGATCACGCCTTTGTCCAATAAGTGCTGAAGGGTCTGGTGGCAGGCATCGAAATGAAAGCCTAGATCCGTTACCCAGCGGACGATCAGCTGATCGCCCGGTTTGAGTGCGTCGAATAAAGCGCGGTACTGCGGGCGATCTTCAGCCGGAACATTGCCGCGGATCCCGGTTTCCCGAAACAGCTTCAGTTCTGGGTTGTACCCGGTTATTTGCCCGATTAACGTTTCCGGATCACTCATCTTGGGCGACAGACGGATATAGCCGTATATGGTCGACATCGCGACTCCTTCACAGAACCGCTTCAGTCAGGAACAACAGGAAGGGTTCATTTGGTGTGGTTCATTTAATGGTTATGATAGAGGTTCAAAATGATTCTGACAACACCAAATGAGCTATTTATTGCGAACGGGAGAGTGGCGGGGTCAAAGCGAGCGCGGTAAGCGGAAGGGAAAATACCAGAGGTTCAAGTCGGCACAGGCTGTGTCTGAGACTGCCGGACTTCCTGATGCAGCCAGTCGATAAACGCCTGAGTCCGGAGAATGCGCGGTGAGCTGCGATCATAAAACAAGGTGTAGCGGATACCCGGCACCAAGCCAATGTCAAACGGCTGAACCAGCAGGCCATTGTCGATCAAATCACCCGCCAGACTCAGTGTTCCCAGACAAGCGCCGTGACCCGCCATCACGGCATTCAGGCCCATTTCAAAGGTGCTGACTTCCATCCATTGCAGGTTACCTTCGGGGACGTCAATGCCCGCCGTATGAAACCAGCGTTCCCAGGTTAAATTGCAGGTTTCAGCCCAGTGAACCAGCCAGCAATTCAGCAGTTGCTCTGGATGGGTAAACTTCATCGAATTGGCCAGTTCAGGGGAACAGAGCGGATACACGGGCTCTTCATACAGCACGCAGGACTGAATGCTGTCACCGAGATGTACCTTGTGTCCCTGCCTGATGGCGAGATCAATATTGCCGTATTTCATGTCCGGCGCATCGGCGGTGGCATCGACCCGGATCGAAATATCCGGATGGATCATGGTGAACTTCCACAAGCGGGGCATCAGCCAGCGGGAGGCAAATGATCGGGAAGTATTGACGGTCAGGATCCCTTCCAGAGGCTCGGCCTGAATCCGGTTCAGTCCTGACAGAATCTGATCGAATCCGCGGGAGACATCGGTGTACAGGCTGGCGCCTTGCGTAGTCAGGATCATGTTCCGTCCCTGGCGGACAAAGAGTTTGCAGCCCAGGACGTTCTCCAGCTGACGAATTTTCTGACTGACAGCAGCCTGACTGACATACAGTTCTTCGGCGGCTTTGCTGTAGCTCTGGCGACGGGCAGCCACTTCAAAGTAGCGTAATCCGGATAAGTGCTGTAGTCGATTGTCCATAATCTCAGCTTATAGTTGGTGTAATGAATCATCGTTCGTGACTGGCACTCATTATACGCATAATTCCTGCAGGCACTGTGACTGAAGGAGAAGAAAATGATCAGAGTAGCACTGCAATGGGAAGTCGAAATACAGCTGTTTCAACAGAAAAAGCCCTGGTTATGGGGAAACCGGCAGAAAAAGCCACAAGCGCCGGTTGAATCTCTCACACCGCACATGAAGCAAGATATCGGGCTGGAATCATTGCCTTCACCACCGAAGGATTATCAGCAGTACTTATAGGTATGTGGGTTTGAGTTGTGATGTCTGAGTGTGAAGGTATGTCGCGCTTGGGTTCTGTGGTTTACTTAGCTTTGTTTGATGCGCGCCAGGTACTCTTTGTGGGTCAAAGAGTACCCAGAAAACCTTTTTGTTCTTTGGTGTGGTCCGGGTCGGTTGTAGGCGCTCCCGGCGCCGACAACCTGAAAATTCGTCCTGAATTTTCCCCTGGGGGAGTGCCATCAAATACACATTTTCAAGCCGTCATTCCCGCGTGAGGCGGGAATCCATACAGCGATTACGATTTCTGAGGTTGGGTAAGTATGTCGCGCTTGAGTTCGGTGGCTTACTTGGCCGTGTTTGATGCGCGCCAGGTACTCTTTTGAGGTAAAAGAGTACCCAGAAAACCTTTTTGTTCTCTGGTGTGGTTCGGGGCGGTTGTAGGCGCTCCCGGCGCCGACAACCTGAAAATTCGTCCTGAATTTTCCCCTGGGGGAGTGCCATCAATGCACATTTTCAAGCCGTCATTCCCGCGTGAGGCGGGAATCCATACAGCGATTACGATTTCTGAGGTTGGGTAAGTATGTCGCGCTGGAGTTCGGTGGCTTACTTGGCCTTGTTTGATGCGCGCCAGGTACTCTTTGCTGGAAGGTAATTGAAGGGGCAGACGCTTTACGATAGAAAGCGTCTGCCAGTGGCTTGGTCTGGTCCTGAAAACCAGGTTTGTGATGAAGATTAAGCCGTTGCGAGAGCGCCCGCTTTGGCTTTTTGACGAATGCCGAGCAGCAGCGTCAGCACAAAGGTGACAGCAAACGAGATCAGCATGCCAACCACGAAGTAACCGATATAGCCGGGGCTGATGGAAATGATGCCGGGCAAACCTGCTGCGCCAAGTGCCTGAGCTTTGACATTGAATAATGTAATCCAGGCGCTTGCTACGGCCGAGCCGATAATCGCCGCGATAAAGGGATAACGCAGTTTCAGATTCACGCCAAACATGGCCGGTTCAGTAATCCCCAGTAGCGCAGTGACACCGGACGGCAGGGCGATACCTTTGGTTTTGGTCTCTTTGGTTGAGAAGCCGACCGCCAGGGCTGCCGTGCCCTGGGCAATGTTCGACATGGCCGCAATCGGGAAGATAAAGGTGCCGCCTGTGACCGCAATATCGGTCAGCAACTGGGTTTCGATGGCAATAAAGCTATGGTGCATCCCGGTAATAACAAAAGGCGCATAAATAAACCCGAACAAGGCACCGCCGAAAAAGCCCGCGGAATCATAGAGCCAGTTCAGGCCATCGCCCAGCAGAAAGCCAATATCCCGCGTCACCGGACCAACCAGCGTAAAGGTCAGAAACCCGGTAATAAATATCGCCAGCATAGGCGTGAGCAGGTTATCCAGCACGGACGGGACAATTTTCCGTAAGCCGTTTTCAATTTTCGCCAGAATAAATGCCGAGACTAATACCGGTAGGACAGAGCCCTGATAGCCCACTTTTTCTATGCTAAAGCCGAAGATATTCCAGGTCGGCACCGTACCGGAAACGCTGGCGCTGCCAAATCCCCAGCCGTTGAGCAAATCAGGATGGACCATCAGCATGCCCAGCGCAGCGCCCAGGAAAGGGTTGCCGCCAAATTTTTTACTGGCCGAGAATGCAAGCAAAACAGGCAGATACACAAAAGGAGCATTCGCAAAGGTGTTGAGCATATTGGCCAGATCTGCCAGGCCTGGATACGCATCAATCAATGAGATCTGATCCAGAAACAGGCCTTTTGCGGTCAGGAGGTTAAATACCCCCATCAATAAACCACCGGCCACGATGGCCGGGATGATCGGGACAAAAATGTCAGACAGGCCTTTCACGGCCCGCTGCACGATATTTTGTTTCTGCGCGCCTGTATTGGCGACATCCGCTGTCGACATGTCGGCCATGCCGGTGAGTTTGGCCAGCTCAGCGTAGACCTGATTCACAATCCCTGAACCAAAAATGATCTGGTACTGACCGGCCACTTGAAACTGGCCTTTGACGCCATCAAGCGACTCAATGGCTTTTTCATCGACCAAGGCATCATCTTTCAGTGCCAGACGAAGACGCGTTGCGCAATGCGCCAGCGCTTGCAGGTTTTCTTTACCGCCAAGCTGCTTGAGAAGCGCTTTGGCAATGGTTGGGTAGTCCATTTCATCCCCCGGTAGGTATTTGGCTGTAATCGTGATGTACTATCTATGGTGTTTTATAATTTCGGGAACGTTTGCAATGATCATTTTTCTTGAAGAAACCGGTGCCGTCAAAGCACATTCCGTCTTTATGTGAGATTGATCTGCTAATTGCGCAGCAGAAAGCTGCTGGCCTCTCTGGTAATCCGATGAGATTCTGGTAATTTTGCAAACAATCCCAATCAGTTAGAAGACAAGGCGAAGGCCAATGGCAAGTTTGCATGACGTGGCGCAGCTGGCTGGCGTTTCAAAATCGACCGTCTCACGCGTGATCAACGATGAATATGGCGTTAAAAAAGCGACCAGAATCAAGGTCATGAAAGCCGTAGAAGAAGTGGGTTATGTGGTCAATCAGGTCGCCAAAGATCTGAAGTCACAGAGAACTCATTTAGTCGGGGTGATTGTACCGCGAGTCTCCTCACATGCCACAGCACAGGGCGTGGACGGGCTGAGCCTGGTGTTTGACGCTGCGCAAAAGCATGTCCTTTTAGCCAGTTGCCAGCAGAATGCTCAAAAAGAAATTGAATATATTCAACTCTTTAACAAGAAAAGAGTAGAGGGAATTGTTCTTTACGCCACACATATTGATCAGCAATTGGTGCACGCCATTCAGCAGTCCTATGCCCCGGTGATTCTGGTGGGGCAGGATGGTTCCTTGTTTAATATTCCCAGCATCATCCATGATGATCTTCGCGTCGGGTTTGAAGCCGGCAACCGGTTATTGAATGCCGGTTGCCGGCAGATTGGCTTTATTGGCGTTGCGGATTCAGACGTGGCCGTCGACAAAATGCGCTCAGAGGGGTTGCAGCAGGCTCTGCAAATGCGTCAGGCTGAGCCACTGCTGTTTCACAGCCATGGCGAATTTACGATTGAATCCGGTTACAGCCAGATGAAACAGCTGCTCGAGCGCTTCCCCCAAACCGACGGGGTGTTTTGCGCCACCGACAGGATTGCGATCGGTGCGATTAACGCGCTGAGAGACGCCGGGATAACCGCTGGCAAGGAGATCAAAATACTGGGGGTCGGTAACGACGAGCTGAGTGCTGTCTGCGCTCCAAGCCTGTCTACATTTAACTATGCTTTTGATAAGGCAGGAGAAAGTGCTGCCAGGGTTTTGCTGGAACTCATCGAAGGCAAGCCTCAGGTGATGAGCAAAGTCGTTTTAACTTTCCAGAACATCGACCGTGAAACCTGCTAGGCCACTTTGATGGCATATCACCCGGCAGTGTCCGGGTTTTGCAGCTGTGAGCGTGGCAAACGCACAGGAATACCCGTTTTTTACTTGTCCGCCAGCCTTGTTTGATGTAATTTTTGCAAACGTTCCCAATTTAGGTTTGCATTTATGTCTCTTCAGTCCTTAGTCGATCTCTGTGGCAGCATGGATAATATCGCCCGGATACTCATAACGGACGATACACTCATTGTTGAAGTGCTGAATGCCGATTTGGTCAGCGAATCCGGGCTGATTGAGCATATCGGGCCGGTACAGGGTAAGTTGCAGGTCACCTTCAGGCGGCCTGAAGATGTCTCTGAACAAGATTTGCTGGCGGTGGGGAATCTCATTGCCGTCAGACAACAGGCAAGGTCTGAGGATTTTGCCCGACCTGTGCCGTGCGAATTTCGTCCTTCATGGCATATTTCTCCGCCTCAGGGGCTGCTGAATGACCCCAATGGTTTTATCTTTCATGATGGCCGTTATCATTTGTTTTATCAGTGGTTTCCTTATGCCTGTACTCACAACGACAAGCACTGGGCGCATCTGACCAGCCTGGATTTAATCAACTGGAGCTGGCAGCCCATCGCGCTAACGCCTTCCCACTGGTTTGACAGCCATGGTGCCTTTTCGGGCCATGCCATCAGTCACGGCGGGGAACTTCTGCTGTTTTATACCGGCAACACCCGCATCGGAGCACAAAGGGACAGGCAGACCACGCAATGTCTGGCAACTTCAGCCGATGGTGTGCACTTTACCAAGCATGGCCCGGTGATTCATGCATTGCCGCCCGGGGTGACCCCGCATATCCGCGATCCCAAAGTGATTCGCCATCAGGATCACTGGCTCATGCTGCTGGGCGCGCAAACTGAAGATCTGAAAGGCCGGCTGGCGATTTATCAGTCTGACGATCTGAAGCAATGGACGTTTGACCGGCTCTGTGGCGAGGAGCTGGGCGACTTTGGCTATATGTGGGAGTGCCCGGATTACTTTGAACTGGGCGATCAGCACTTTGTGGTGCTGGGGCCGCAGGGTATTGCGTCATTTTCAGCGCACAATACCATTCCCCATCACAATGGCATTGCCAAAGCCTGCTGGGACGGGCAAGGCCAGCTCACGCTTGCCGGGTTTCAGCCGCTGGATTACGGTTTTGATTTTTACGCCCCTCAGACCCTGCTGACCCCTGATGGCCGCCGGGTGTTGTGCGGCTGGATGGGATTGCCCGATGAAGTTGATCAGCCAAGCGCCGATAACGGCTGGGTGCACCAGTTAACCTGCATGAGAGAACTGACGGTACGCGATGGCAAGTTATGCCAGTGGCCCGTTCGGGAGCAGGAAAAACTGGTGGCAGCAGAGCAGACGATCCAACTCTCTGCAACGCCGTTGGATCTGGCAACCAAAGCGTTTGATCTGTCTCTCAGCCTGCGATGGGGAGATGAATTGCGGCTGTTTCAGAATGAATCGCAACACCTTGTGATTCGGGCTGACCGCCAGCGCCGAGCTTTGATCCTGGATCGATGCCATACCCTGAACCGTGCTCAGGACACGGTTCGCGAACTGCCCCTGGATGCCGAAAGGGTGCAGTTGCGTATCCTGGCCGACACGTCCTCGGTCGAAATCTTTGTCAACGGCGGCGAAGCCGTGATGAGTTCCCGGGTTTTTACTGACTCCAGAGCGACCTGCATTTCACTGTCCGGCGAGGCGCGATCAGCGCTGTTGCGGACATACCGTCCGGCCAGTGCGCCATTCCCGTCTTAGCACAAAGCAATTAGCCAAGAAAACAGAGAGCCAAGAAAACAGACTGCCCGGTTCACCCCGGCAGTCTGTTTAACTATTTATCCAATATAGGCAAGTAACGTCTGCCGGGTTGGTAATGCGGTCATGGCGCCTTTTTGCGTGGTCGCCAGTGCGCCACAGCCGTTTGCCCACTTGACTGCGTCTCGAATGGTTTCGCTGTTTGTCCACGCCGGAGACTGAGCCAGCCTCGCCAGTAGCCCACCGACAAAAGCATCCCCGGCGCCTGTCGTATCCACGGGACTGACCGCCTGACCTGTGATCAGCTCGCGGGTGTTGTCGAAAAGCACCAGAGCCCCTTTTGCTCCCTGAGTGATCAACACTAAGGGATGGTTGTAAGGTTGAATGGCGGCCAGACCTTGCTCAAGGTTCCCTGTCTGTGTCAGAAACAGCAATTCGTCATCGGAAAACTTGAC
Organism: Photobacterium sp. TLY01; assembly: GCF_021432065.1. Taxonomy (NCBI): domain Bacteria; kingdom Pseudomonadati; phylum Pseudomonadota; class Gammaproteobacteria; order Vibrionales; family Vibrionaceae; genus Photobacterium; species Photobacterium sp. TLY01. The sequence continues at coordinate 311,313 of NZ_CP090365.1, read as the reverse complement.
GACGTCGGCCAATTCTATCGCCTGGCGGACCACAGGAATGATGGCGTCAGTATCTGACCAGACTTCCGCACGCAAATTCGGATCAAAACTGACAAATCCACCGCTGCGTTTTATACGGCGCATGGCTTCCAGTGTGCTGCTGCGGCTGGGCTCATTCGCCAGCGCAATAGAACAGACATGAAGCCATTCACCGGCAGAGAATTCAGGAATATCGGAGATCTGCATAAACTGATCTGCACTTGGTTGGACCATAAAGGTAAAACTGCGCTCGCCGCTGTCATCCAGATCGACAATCACGGTTGAGGTTCGGTGTGCCTCATCCAGGGTCATGTAGTCGGTATTGACTTGCTCACTGGCCAGAGTCTGCTTCATAAAGCGGCCCAGTGGATCGTGTCCCACCCGGCCGAAAAATGCAGCCTTGCCGCCAAGACGGGCAATTGCCACGGCAACATTCGCCGGTGCACCGCCCGGGCATTTCAGATAGCGGTTTTCGCTGTCTGGTATCAAGTCGACGACTGCATCGCCGGTCACCCATATTATGCTCATTCTATCTCCCCAAAACAGAAACATTTCTTTGGCAAAGTATGATTGCTGAATCGTTTCAGTTGGTCAATGAAAACATCATTTATAACCCAGTTACTGAAGGTTTCGCCTGTCAGAGGCTAAGCGGGGAAACAGGCTATACAACAGGTTGAAATTGTGATTATCTGCGGTGAAAGGAAGTATGAGAGTCAGAGATGCGCAGACATGGAGAGACAAAGAAATGGAGAGACAAAGACATGGCAGTGACCATTCGTGCTTTAACCCCTGCTGATATCCCCGCATATCGCGACATTCGCCTGGAAAGCCTGCGGTTACATCCAGACTGCTTTGGTGCCAACTATGAGGAGCAGCGTCAGCAGCCAACCATGCATTTTGAGCGCAACATTGCCTGCCAAAGCCCGCACCACACGATGCTGGGGGCGTTTGAGGGGGAAGAACTGATTGGTTTATGCGGTGTGTCTGCACTGGAAAACCAGGTGGCACAGCTGACACAAATGTATGTGAAAAGACGGTGCCAGGGCACTGGTGCCGGTGTGGCGTTGATCGATGTGGCCAAACACACGGCAGCCGAAAAGCATCATGCGCGCGTCATTGAACTGGATGTTTATCCGCATAATCTGGCGGCAAAGCGGCGTTATGAGCAAGCCGGTTTTCAGGTGACGGACCAGACCGCAGACGAGCTGATCATGACACTGAGGTTGCCATGATAGAGATTCAGCATCTGGATGCGACACAGATACCGATGTCACTGCTGCTGGAAGCAGATCCCTCTGAGGCCTGTATCCTGCGTTATCTGAACGGGGCTTATTGCCTGGCCGCTGTGGCTGACGGCGAAATCATCGGGGTTTGTGTTGCTAAACCCATCGCAGAAAACACATACGAAATCTTCAATCTGGCGGTCTATCCGGCATTTCAGCAGCAGGGTATCGGTTCGCAACTGTTATCTGCATTATTTCCCCGGCTGAAAGAGCAGGGCGTTCAGTCAGTGGTGCTGGGGACCGGCACGTTCGGCTATCAGCTGACGTTTTATCAGCGGTTGGGGTTTCGGGTCGAGGGTGTCGGCAAAGATTTCTTTCTTGATCATTATGATGAGGCAATTTTTGAGCAGGGTATTCAGCATCAGGATATGCTGCGGTTGAGGTTGGCGTTATAACGGCTTACTTCCAGTGTGGTGACGAGCTGTGATGTCTGAGTCTGAAGGTATGTCGCGCTTGAGTTCGGTGATTTACTTGGCCATGTGGGATGCGCGCCAGGTACTCTTTGTTAGCCCAAAGAGTACCCAGAAATGCTTTTTTGTTCTTCGGTGTGGTCCGGGTCGGTTGTAGGCGCTCCCTGCGCCGACAACCTGAAAATTCGTCCTGAATTTTCCCCTAGGGAAGTGGGTTTCTTTTGGTTTTTTGGGATGTTGTGGCTGGGAGATTTTGGTACGGCTGAGGTATGTCGCGCTTGGGTTCGTTGGCTTACTTGGCCTTGTGTGATGCGCGCCAGGTACTCTTTGTGGGTCAAAGAGTACCCAGAAAACCTTTTTGTTCGTTGGTGTGGTTCGGGGCGGTTGTAGGCGCTCCAGGCGCCGACAACCTGAAAATTCGTCCTGAATTTTCCCCTGGGGGAGTGGGTAACTATGTTCTCTGAATCGTTGTTGGATAGAGCATGATTAGGCCTGCATTCATTCAGTTACTTCTGTCATTGCCGCGCAGGCGGCAATCCATACAGCGAGTACGGTGATCAGTTGTTGTATTGATGGTATGTCGCGCTTGAGTTCAGTGGTTTGCTTGGCCATGTGTGATGCGCGCCAGGTACTCTTTGTGGGTCAAATGTATGGTCCGCCCCGTTTTTGCAACTACAATTTTAACGGGAGTGGTTTACGCTAATGTATTCGGAGTCTCTCTTGGAAGCTCTCGCATTCCAGCTCCACGATGATATCTGCGCCAGATAATCCTTAAAAGAGTGCAAGCATCTCAGTGCTATTTGGACCGTCAGGTTATCTATCTGGCCGATGTACCGTTATCGTCATCATTGTCATTGCAAAATGGGTGAATGAGTTTATTGGCAAGCAAGTTTGTTGGCGTTGAACGCTCGATGTGAGTGCATCACAGCCCAGGCGATCCGCACTAGCTTGTTAGCCAGTGCGACAACAACAACATTAAAAGGCTTGCTTGCCCTCAGATTACTAAGCCAGGGTTCGAAGCATTTTCCCGTTGTTTCTGGCTTTGATAAGACAGCACGGGCGCAATGAATAAATAATGTTCTGAGCCTTTTATTACCTCGCTTGCTTATCCCCAATAATGTGGTTTTCCCACCTGTAGAGTACTGTCTCGGAACCAATCCTATCCATGCTGCCATATCACGGCCACACTTGAAATTTCCCGGAGAGGCAATCTCAGCCAAGCATGAACTCGCTGTGATATGAGCAACACCAGGGATCGACATAAGCAATTCACCGATTTCATTTTCAGATGTCATTTTGATTAATTTCTGTTCTTGCAGCTGAACGTGCTCAGTGAGGTACAGGTAGTGCTCGTGAAGTTCTTTTAATTCCAAGAGTAAAGCTTGAGGTAGTGATTGGTTTTGCTCTGCAATCCATTGGAATAACTTTTTCATCGTTGAATGACCGTTGGGAAGACTGAGTCCGAATTCAACAAGAATCCCACCAATTCTGAGCATGGTCGCCGTACGTTCTTTGATATAGGCATCTCTTGCCCGGTTGATGATACTGATAACTTGAGCACTCTCTGATTTCACGGCAGCAAAGCGCATTGATGGGCGGGATGCAGCTTCAGCAATCTCCGCTGCATCAATGAAATCGTTTTTATTCGATTTCACATAGGGCTTTACATATTGAGGTGGGATGAGCTTTGCTTCGTGCCCGTAACTTTCACATTTTCGGGCTAACCAATGCGCGCCGCCGCAAGACTCAAATGCCACAGTTGTCTGCGGTAAATTAGAGAGCCATAAAAGCAGTTGAGCCCGATTGAATTTCTTACGAAACACCTCATGCCCGATACAGTGAAAAGTATGTCTGCCTAGATCGATACCAAGAATATGTAAATTGTCCATGATGGCACACCTCAGTGGTTTCGGTTTCCTCAAGCTTAGCCACTGACGTCGCTAGGGGTGAGGTTGGGGCGGACCATATCATTAGAGTACCCAGAAAACCTTTTTGTTCTTTGGTGTGGTCCGGGGCGGTTGTAGGCGCTCCCGGCGCCGACAACCTGAAAATTCGTCCTGAATTTTCCCCTGGGGGAGTGGGTAACTATGTTCTCTGAATCGTTGTTGAATAGAGCATGATTAGGCCTGCATTCATTCAGTTACTTCTGTCATTGCCGCGCAGGCGGCAATCCATACAGCGAGTACGGTGACCAGTTGTTGTATTGATGGTATGTCGCGCTTAAGTCTGGTGGTTCATTTGACCTTGTTTGATGCGCGCCAGGTACTCTTTGTGGGTCAAAGAGTACCCAGAAACCCTTTTTGTTCGTTGGTGTTGCCCGGTGCGGTTGTAGGCGCTCCCGGCGCCGACAACCTGAAAATTCGTCCTGAATTTTCCTCTGGGGGAGTGGGTTGCTTGGATTCAATGATTGCTGTTGAGCAGAAGTGTTTTCAGGCATACATCAATGGTTTCATCTCCGTCATTTTTGCGGCAGGCTAAATCACCAGATGGTTTATTGAACAACCCCACGTATTCAGCCATGGTGCAAGGCGGGACATGTGTTCCCGCCTGGATAGATACGATTACAACACCGCCCACGGGGTGTCCGGTGTACCCGGCTCGTGATTGAGCGTCCACCACATGGCTCGGTAGATGACACCATTGTGAGTGACACGATCACCGGTTTGATAGGTGGCTTCTGCAGACCAACTGGCCGCATGGGTGAAGTCAATCTTTTCCCATGGTCCGTAGGGCTGACCGGGTTCGTCGTTTTTGGACCACCATTTGGCCTGATAGACAAAGTGATTGAATTTGACGCGATCACCGGCGAGATAGACGGCATCTGGTTGCCAGTCTGTCACATCCGGCAGAGTATTCATGTCCAGATTACCGACACCGATATTCATGGCATTGAGCAGATCGCCGTTGTCCTGACCGTATTCCCATGAGAACAGGCCGCCGAGTTTTTGACGGGTAGCGAGCTGGCCTTTCGCGATGACATCTGCCGGGTGATCAAAGCCGACAAACGCCGCATCCGAGCTGCGCCATGCATAGTGACACTGGCAGTCCTGATCGAAGCGAATCTCGAAGCCGTTCACACCTTGTCCGTCCGGCCCGAGGATCTCTTCTGAGACACGGGTATAGGTCGCGATACCTTCGACATCCCAAGGATTCACTGGTTTTGGAAAACCGGCGATTGCGACACCACCAAAGGGCGAGCCTTGTGGATTCAGGGTGACGCCGTCCCAGCCCTTGGCATACTTGGCAACGCCCAGGACGAGTTTCTCGGCGGGCATACCTAAACCAAGCAGATTCTGAACCGCATCTTCAGCACCATAGCCATACCCTTTGGCTAAGTTGCCATTGTGGGCACTGATCGCGGTGTGATGGCCGACATTGTCAGATGACCAGGCTCCGAAAAAGTCATAGGTCATCAGGAATATCAGATCCATGGCAGGCTCTGCCCGCTGATAATTGACTTTAGCGGTATAGGACTCTGCTGTCGCAATGGCTGATGTCACCAGATACTCACGACTGGTTTCGGCGCTGAGTCTGTCCATGGCGGCCCGCAGATCGATCATCAGGTCCGCATAGGCTTCACCTTCTGCACGGTTTTGCGGCCACTCCCAGTCAATGTCGACACCATCAAAGGCTGGATTTGATTTCAGGTAATCCACGATGGCTTGAATGAAAACCTGCCGGTTGTTGCTGTTCATAGACATTGGAGCGAACGGACCATCGCCACCCCAGCCGCCGATCGAGGGCAGAATTTTCAGGTGCGGGAAGCGGGTTTTCAGTTCACTGAATTGGGCCGAGAAGGCTTTATCAACCGTGCTGTTATTTTCCGCCAGCGTAAAATCTGGTTTGCCGGCGCAGGTGGCTTCGTGGCCTGCCCGTTGGCCCGGACCGCAGATATCTAGAAATGCGTAGAGGATATGCGTGAGGTTATTCCCGTTGATCTGGCTGATACTGGTCGGATTCGACCAGTTCGCCACATAAGTGGCCACCACATGGCCGCTGTTTTGCTGAAATTCACCGTGGGTGCCGGTGAACAGATCGGGCTCAGTGGCATGAGTATAGGCAGCAGTGCTTGCAGCCATCAGCGCAAGCGCGACATGACACCATCTGAAAGCAGATTGAATCTTCATTGTTGATTCCTTCATTGTTGGATATCGACCATATGATACTGGTTTCAATTTGCGGGCAAGTGCTGCGGCTGCGTTATCACACAGTTCTGTGGGGATGTTTAAAACAGTTTTGACTGAGCAACTTGTTCTTTGCGGGAATTTAGGATCTTTATCAATGTCTCTTGTTCTTTCTGGAGATTTTGATTGCTGAAGGGGGCTTTAAATTAGTGGTGACGAGTTGTTGTGTCCGGGGCGGTTGCAGGCGCTCCTGGCGCAGACAACCTGAAAATTCGTCCTGAATTTTCCTCTGGGGGAGTGGGTTACGTTGGTTTGTTGCTCGTAATTAAACAGGCATGCTTTCGAGTAACTTCGTTTTGTCGAAAACATCATTGACCCACTTTTCTGCAGCAGATGGATTATCTAAAGAGATGAACTCTGCTACGTCACCAAGCTTCTGAAGCGCTAAAGGAGACCAAACTACTTTCATTTCTTAATGCGTGCTAGCACTTGGACGCGTGCATCTTCATGAGAAACACCCAGATCGGAAGCTAACTGAGCTTCTGCTGTGCGCATTTCTTCCAGTAATTCGATTTTCTCTTGCATTGCCTCGTACTCTGTAACGTCAAGAACCACAGCGACACCTTTACCACGTTGTGTAATTACTAATGGACGACGAGTCTCATTGATTTGTTTGATGTAGGAAGCGACACTTGCGCGAAATTCAGACAACGGTTGAATATCTTGATCGAAATGAATACGACTCATGTTGAACTCTATTTGGTACAAAATAACGTACAAACAATAGTTCAGCCAGCGGTGATGAGCAAGAAGTTGATGCTGCGTTATCACGAATGAGGAACCGCAATCGCGCCTGTTCTCAGGATTTGGCCTCAAAGCCAGTGCACATGGCAGCCCCTCATGAGATGTTTGTGAGCACACGTGGCTACATCATGCACTCTGTCGCAGTTTTCGCTTGTGCGACACCTTTTTCGATGATTGCCAATACTTGATCATTCTTCACTGAAGATACGATTTTATCGAGTAAATTTTCTGCTGTCGCCTCAGAAGAAACATCAACCAAGCAACTGTAACTGTGAGATATTTTATCAGTTGCTGCTACAACCGCTTGATGGTCAGTGAAATCTGTGTTGATCAATGTGTCTATCGACTGAGCAAAATCTTGAGCCTTTTGGCTCGCATCACCAAACACTTCAAGATTGAGATGATTCAAATCGAGCGAATCTGCCTTCTGCTGCAGACTATCGACCGCTTTGTTCGCTGCTGCTTGAGCCTCATCAATCGCTTTACTCGCATCATCACAACCCACTAGAGCGAGCATTAAAGTTAATGTGATTACTGATTTTTTCATCTTAAGCCTCTGAGTGAAAAAGGGATGTCGATACTAAACGAAGGCTTAGAAGCAATGAACAAAAATACCGTAACAGGATGCGACCATCACTTACTGGCTGTGTGTGCTAATGAATGACATAGACTCCTCCTCATCAGGAGCTGCCACACTTGGCCAGTCTGATCCTGTAACTACCGGGCCACCATCAACAACTACTGGCTGAAGGAAAACCGAAAAAAGTAGCCATAATTGCCTGTGTCAGGAAGATGGTTATCATCCTCAATTCTATGTTACGCGATGGCGTCTTATGGAATGAAAAATCAGCATGATTTTAACGATTGACGCCATAGTCGTTTGTTATACGGTTTATGACGCATTATACCCAAACTTTACAGTCTGAAGTTTTGATTTCCATAAGCTCTCACGCTGAATGACTTGTTCAGGAGTCAGAGATGAAGAGAGAACTTCAAGAATTGTAAACTTAAAGTGCTTTTCAAAGTAATCGCGAGTATTTATGGCATAAAGCTCTTTTAGCTCTTTATTATTTCCGTGGCAGCCATAAATATAGTCAGACCAACGTCCCCAGATACCATTAGCTCCGTAAGCCGACCCAACATAGTGCTTTCCTGTTTTAGTATCAGTTAGCAAATAAACACCAAAAACACTACTTAACGCTACTTTCCAGTCATTGAGTTCATTTTTTATAACTATGCTCATTACTTCAAAGCTATGGTTAACGTTATCATAGGATGTAAAGCGCTCACCCTGATATGAATACTGTGAAAGCGAGGAGACTTTTGAGTGTGAGAAAATATAATCAGGCGTGAAGACCGTACCTCTCGTATTGTCGCCTTGGTAATCAATTGTCAAGCGACCAATAAGTTCAGAAAACTGACTGTTTAATTTTACTTCATAGTGCTTTGAATCACGGCTAGTAATATCGAAAACGCCACCAAACAAAAATTTTGTGCCAGATATTTGGGCAAAGCTAACTATTTTGTCTTTAACAAAACGTTCCTTTTTCGTTCCTCTATATACTTGCCAACCAGCCCACTCTTCATGGCTTCGAGCTAGCACATCAATAGGGCGAGTTCCACCGGGCTCTTGTTTTGCTAGATGAAAACGATACTCAGAGTTGTTATTTAACTCTGAGAAAATTAAGCCTAAATCCATAAATACCTCTGAATTTTAAAAACCGTATAACGCCCTGTTAAGGTGTGAGCAACGCAATACCTAAGCCGCCGCATACAACCTTAAACACTAAATGCAACGCATAGTGAAAGTGCCACGCGTTGCGAATCACTCTTAAACAGTTTGTTAGCAATTTAACTAAACGAGGCCCCAAAACCATCAAAGGTACATTGAAACTCCCAACCTTTTGTAACCATAAAGTCTAACCATTGAGCAAGTATGTCTTTGGTTACCGTTGTCGGGTGAGAATATCCTTCAACAAACCATGAGCGGTTAATTAACCCCTCACTTCTGATCAGTGACTCATAGTTTTCGAGAGCATTGTTTAGTTGAATGGCTGATGCTTTATTTGGACATAAATAGCTAAATTCTAGAACTAACTCTGTTTCGTTGGTGACTCCATTACTTATTAGTGAAGCCCAAGTCTCATTGAGCATGTTCAGCTGACTTTCTAAATTCAATTGATAACCACTCAACTTCAATTTCTCCCTGATTGCTAACGCCCAATTAAGGTGTGAGCCACGCTACCACAACACTCAATTTGGACGCCGTAAACACTAAAGTAAACCCAAACCAAAAATGCCAAGCGTGGGGAATCACTCTTAAATTGTTTGTTAGCCCTGTGCTCAACTATTTGAATTTCATAGTCTTTAGCAGCTGTTCAGCAATTTCTTGCGGAATAAAATAATTCGGTTTCCCGTGGTATCTTGTCATTACTTCTAAGCCATCAAAATTGTCGTACTGCCCTAATTTTTCTAGACGTTCAGTTTCTGCAACCCACTGCTGCTCTTGCATTGGAATTAACTGGAAGCCTGACTCAGCCTGAAACATTTGCAGATATTCTACAGAATCGCCCAAAATGTCTTTTACAATTTTCTTGTCTTCCTCGGGAGTTCTACACCCAAAAAAGACACCTTTTATTTTTGCATCTAGCTCAATAAGTTGCCCTGTACCATCTGAATTATGAATTACATCCCGCCACTCTTTTTCATAAAACCAATCTTCATATTTAGTAAATAAGCACATAGAGAGAACATCATGATCCTGTGGATGTTCACCTGTTGCAAACTGGCGACTTTTCCAGTATTCCTCGTGAGTAATACGAGGATAATGGCGACTATAACGAACTGGTCGGCAACTAGAACGACCAAGCATATTGTCTTCAGTTCTTTCAAACGTAATGACTATACCTTTGTGCTCATCGGCATAATGCGACCACATCAAACCATGATCGTGAATCTCACTAAAGCACATTACAGCGTAATTTTTGGATTGCTCTTCAAGTTTGTCATTTCGTCGTTGAGTTAACTTATACAGAAACTCGTTGAACTCACTAACGTTACCTTGCTCAGAGGCTTCTTTTGCTCTTGATGCTAGGTAATACTCAAGCTGATCCATATCATCAAAGTCACCAATAAACTCACCGTCATTTGGAACTTTTAGCGGCCTAATCTTGCAATCAAAAGGGTCATTAAAGGTATGAGGTGCGGCATACCACACAGCTTTATTTCGCAATATATTCAATGTATTTTCATTTAGTGTCCCATCTGGGTTACGCAAAATACGATACTTTGAAAGATACTGAACATTTGGATATTCCATCTAAACCTCAATTTTTTGTATAAAGGGCTAACGCCGCCAACAGCGGCCGAGCGTAGCGAGGTCCAGCGCACGTAGTGCGCGATGCTGATTGGCCTTGTTAAATGGCTTGTTCATTGCTGCATGTAGCCTTTAAATTCTTGCAGATTATTTGCAATTTTAATTGCCGTATCTGGTGCCATGCCAATGCACGGCATGTAAAACACCTCCTTGGATTTATTAACAACCAAAAGCTCACCTCCACCATTGCCGCCGAATGCTAAAAAGCCAGGAGCATATTCGTCGATCTGATAGTCGCGATTGAATTCTTCCAGTTCTTCTGGCCGCCACAAGACATACCATTCTGGCTCTACTGCTAACTCACCTTCGAGGTAGCCTTCTTCTAACCAAGACTTCACAACTTGTTTGATAACTTCGATATTCATGATTGCCATTTAACATTTTATTCAACGACACCATGTCGTGTAACTCTGTCATATGACTCTTTCAATCAAAAAAATACTTAAACATCTGATTGTACTAAACTAACTGCGCTTAAACATATATACATATCAGTAAGATACACGACATCACGTCGTATATCTTACTCAATCGCCTGATGCTACCCAATTGATATTATTGATTTTTTTTGTATTTCATGACTTACCCCAAAAAATCAGCGACACATACGCTTGTGAGAAAAGCGACATCGGTCACTTACCTTGTACAAAGAAGCCATAGAATCGTACTTGCTGCATGGATTCCCGCCTGTCGCGAGAATGACGCGGTGAAAATTCACATTGATGGCACTCCCACAGGGAAAAATTCAGGACGAATTTTTAGGTTGTCGGCGCCGGGAGCGCCTACAACCGGCCCGGGCAACACCAAAGAACAAAAAGGGCTTTCTGGACACTCTTTATCCCCATAAAGAGTGTCTGGCGCGCATCAATGAATGCCAAGAAAGACTCCAGACTCAAGCGCGACATACTCACCCAGCCAAAAAAAGAGAACTCGCCACATGGATTCCCGCCTGTCGCGGAATTGACGGGCTGAAAATGTACATTGATGGCACTCCCACAGGGAAAAATTCAGGACGAATTTTTAGGTTGTCGGCGCCGGGAGCGCCTACAACCGGCCCGGGCAACACCAAAGAACAAAAAGGGCTTTCTGGGCACTCTTTATCCCCATAAAGAGTGTCTGGCGCGCATTCATGAATGCCAAGTAAGCCACCGAACTCAAGCGCGACATACCTCAGCTGTACCAAAACCCCAGGCACAACACCAAAGCACAAAAAGGCATTCCCCCACAGCCCCACTTTCTTTCCTTGGCTATTGTTGGCAAATCTATAAAATAGCCCCTTCGTTTGTTGAGCGGAATATCACATTCTGCCCGGTGTCGCCAAATCCGGCTGACTGACTGCTTTGCCGGTCAGGCCGGGCTGATGAAGGAAGAGTGCATGATCCAAAAGCTGACAGGCTGTCGTGACGTATGGAGTGCCTGGATGCGATGGTTCGGTGTCGGACTGTCTTTCTTCTGCACCTTTAGTGTGATGGCTGCACCAGACAGCCAGGTCATTGTTGTCGGCGCGGATCACAATTACCCGCCTTATGAATTCATCAATGAAGACGGTGAGCCGGATGGCTACAACACCGAGCTGACCCTGGCGATTGCTGAACTGATGGGCATCCATATCGAGATCAGAATGGGGGCATGGGATGAGATCCGCCGTCAGTTTGATCAGGGCGAGATTGATATTGTCCAGGGCATGATCCAGTCCAGTGCCCGGCAGGCGAGATACAGTTTTTCGCCGCCTCACGCCATCGTGCACCAGTCGGTGTTTGCCCGAAAGGGGAGCCCCTTCGTCGCCAGTCTTGCGGATCTGGCGGGCAAATCTGTGATTGTTCAGCGCAGCGGGGCGATGCACGATTATCTGAGCAACCAGCAGCCGGGGGCAAACCTGGTGCTGGTGGACTCTCACGCCGACGGATTGCGCTTGCTGGCCTCCGGTCAGCACGACTACGCGCTGGTGGCGAACTTGCCGGGTTTGTATACCGGCAAGGCGCTGGAGTTGTCGAATATCATTCCGGCCGGAAAACCTTTCGGTGCCCAGCATTACGGTTATGCGGTGCAAAAAGGCCATGAAGATTTACTGGCCCAGTTCAGCGAAGGGCTGGCGATTTTGAAAAATACCGGCCGCCAGCAGGCGATTTACGATAAATGGCTGGGTCCGCTGGAAACGCCGGGGATCAGCTGGAAGAAACTGGGTATGGCGGCGGCCACCGTGTCTGCCCTTCTGTTGCTGGTGCTGGGGGGAATCATGATCTGGAACCGGGCACTGAGCCGGGAAGTGGCCCGGCGGACCAAAACGCAGCAGCTCCAGCAACAGCAACTGATTCAGGCCGATAAAATGACTTCGCTGGGTATTTTAGTGTCTGGCATGGCCCATGAAATTAATAATCCCAGTAGTCTGTTGCTGCTGAATTTACCCATTCTCAAAGAGGCGTATCAGGACGCGGAAGACATTCTGGACGCCCATTACCAGCAGTATGGTGATTTCACCTTAGGCGGGCTGGCCTACAGCCGGATGCGGGAGGAAATTCCCTCCATGCTGGATGATATGCAGTCAGGGACGCAGCGGATCCGCCGCATTGTCGATGACCTGAGGGATTTTGCCCGTCAGGAACCCAGCGCGCTGAATGAGGTGGTGGATCTCAATCAGGTCACGGCTGCGGCCATTCGTTTGGTCGACAGCACCCTATCGGCATCGACTCATCACTTTTCGGTTGAATACGGCGATCCGCTGCCGTGTTTTGAAGGCAACGGCCAGCGCATTGAGCAAGTGATTATCAACCTGATCATCAATGCCTGCCAGGCGCTGACCTCGCAAACGCAAAGCATCAGGGTGACGACGGGTTTCAGCCCGGCTGACAATTTGCTAATCCTGGAAATCTGCGATCAGGGGCAGGGTATCGACCCAGAGCACCTGCCGCACCTGAGTGATCCTTTTTTTACCACCAAGCGTGAGCAGGGCGGGACGGGCTTAGGGCTGTCGATCTCATTCAGCATTGTGAGTGAACATGGCGGCACCTTGAACTATGAATCCAGACGACAACAAGGCACCTGCGTGACACTTTCGCTGCCGGCCTTGAAAGGGACAATTGCTTCATGAAGACAAATCGCTACCCTGCATTTGGTGTCTTGCTGGTGGATGATGAACCGGCCTTTCTGCGTAGCCTGAGTATCGTGCTGGAGCGGCGGGGCGGCATCAACCATATCATCCAGTGTCAGGACAGCCGCGATGCCATGACTCTGATAGAGCAGGAGAATATCGGCCTGGTGCTGCTGGATCTCACCATGCCGCACCTGTCCGGCGAAGCCTTGTTGCAGCAGATCAAGACTGAATTTCCTGAAGTCGGCGTCATTATTATCAGCGGGCTGAATCAGGTGGAAACCGCCGTCAACTGTATCCGCCTTGGCGCGTACGATTACTTCGTGAAAACCACAGAGGAAAACCGGCTGATCGAAGGTGTGAAACGGGCCATTTTGCTGCAGGAAATGCGCGAGGAACACAATGCACTGCGGCGCCGGTTCCTGACCGACACCCTGGAGCGGCCGGAGGCTTTTGGCGACATCATTACCCGGGATAAAGGCATGCGCTCTGTGTTCCAGTATCTCGAATCGGTGGCGCCAAGCAGCCAGCCTGTGATGGTGTGCGGTGAGAGCGGGGTCGGTAAAGAGCTGATCGCCCGCGCGCTGCATACCCTGAGTGAGCGTGCCGGACCGCTGATCAGCGTGAATGTTGCCGGGCTGGACGACAATGTGTTTGCCGACACTTTGTTTGGCCACCACCGCGGCGCGTTTACCGGCGCCGACAAACCCCGCGCGGGTCTGATCGAGCAAGCGGCCGGCGGTACCCTGTTTCTCGATGAAATCGGTGATTTGAGCCAGGCCTCACAGGTCAAGCTGCTGCGCCTGATTCAGGAAGGGGAATACTATCCCCTCGGTAGTGACAGGCCGAAACGTCTGAACGCGCGGATTGTGGTGGCCACGCATCAGAATCTGGTGCAAAAGCAGCAAAGCGGTGAGTTCCGCAAAGACCTGTATTACCGGTTGAAAACCCATCAGGTGGACATTCCGCCTCTGCGTCAGCGCCGTCAGGATATTCCTTTGCTGCTGGAGCACTTTTTACAGGAAGCGGCCGATGAGCTGGGTAAAACCAAGCCGACCATCCCGAAAGAGCTGCCGGTGCTGCTGGCGAACTATGCCTTTCCCGGCAATATCCGTGAGCTGAGGGCACTGGCGTATGATGCCATGAGTCAGCACCGCTCGCGGATGTTATCCATGGCGGTGTTTCGCCGGGTGCTGGATCAGGACAATGACGTCAGTGAGATGAGCGCAGGAAGTCCCCTGACGATGTTCGACCCGGAGCAGTCCCTGCCGACCCTGCAGGAAATGGGCGACTTACTGATCCAGGAAGCCATGCGCCGGGCGGAGGGCAATCAGTCGCTGGCGGCCAAGTTTCTCGGCATCTCGCAGCCCGCACTCAGCAAGCGACTGAAAAAATCTCAGCCGGAATAAACACTTTGCATCAGGCCACACTGGGACGGGCTGACGGAACCCCTATAACCAAAAGAAAGGTTATAACTTTGTAAATAGTCAATAAGATGATGTTTTGCAAAGGAAAGGCGTGGGTTTACTGCTCGTGCCTATTCCTTTGGTTATACCCCTTCTTGCGTTGCTCGATCTCTCTTCTTCTGTTCTTTTTTATGAATAACAATGACTTAGTTTGTGTTCATTGTTTGGCATCATGCTTGCAATAACCTTGCTCCTGTATGTATGGGCGCAGCCCATCCTGACGTGTAAACAATGACAGCGAAGCAGAAACGGGGATGCACCCGACTTCTGTCAATTGGATAAGGAAATAACATGGAACAAGCTCACGAGAAGCCAACTCCGAAAGGACTGTGGGGCGGACTCGCCTTATGGAAGAAAATTCTGGTCGGTATGATCCTTGGGGTCATTGCGGGCAGCCTGCTCGGCCCTGATGCCGAAATTCTCAAACCTATCGGCACCTTGTTTATCAATGCCATTAAAATGCTGATCGTGCCTCTGGTGTTCTGCTCTCTGGTGGTCGGTGTCACCTCGATGCAAGATACCCGCAAGATGGGACGCATTGGTGCCAAAGCCATTGTGATTTACCTCTCGACCACAGCCGTGGCCATCAGTATCGGTTTGGGTCTGTCCACGATTCTGGCACCGGGTGCCGGCCTGGAGATGACGGCAACCGCGGCGGCGAGCGAAGCGAAAGAAGCGCCGACTCTGGTTCAGACACTGCTCAGTCTCATTCCGAACAACCCTATCAGTGCACTGGCAACCGGGAACATTCTGCAAATCATCGTTTTTGCCCTGGGTCTGGGTGTGGCACTGAACCTGTGTGGTGAGAAAGGCAAACCGGCAGTTCAGGTGTTCGAAAGTCTGGCTGAAGCCATGTACAAACTGACTGAACTGGTGATGAAGCTGGCGCCTTACGGGATCTTCGGTCTGATGGCCTGGGTGGCCGGTAAATATGGTCTGGAGATCCTGCTGCCGCTGTTCAAAGTGATTGCCGTGGCGTACATCGGCAGCCTGCTGCATGTGCTGCTGTTCTATCCGGCAGTGATCAAAGTCTTTGGTCGTCTGAATCCGATGCCTTATATCAAAGGAATTGCGACGCCGGCTGCTGTGGCCTTTACCACCACCAGCAGCTCAGGCACTTTGCCTGCCAGTATTAAATGTGCCCGTGAAGAGCTGGGTGTGTCGAAAGGCGTGTCCAGTTTTGTTCTGCCGCTGGGCGCGACCATTAACATGGACGGTACGGCACTGTATCAGGGTGTGGCGGCACTGTTCGTGGCGCAGGCCTTTGGCATTAACCTGGAATTTGCCGACTATGTGGCTATCGTGATGACAGCTACGCTGGCTTCGATTGGTACCGCTGGCGTACCGGGTGCTGGCCTGATCATGCTGTCGCTGGTCCTGACCACAGTTGGTCTGCCGATGGAAGGTCTGGCGATTGTTGCCGGCATTGACCGTATTCTGGATATGGCGCGTACCACGGTGAATGTTTGTGGCGACCTGATGGTTGCTGTGCTGGTGGGCCGCAGTGAAGACGAGCTGGACACTGAGGTGTATCACCGCAGCACAGAGAAAACGACCCTGACGGCGAGTGAAGATATCGCTTAATCTTTAATACGTCTGCAAAGAGAAAAAGGCCAGCCGCGAGGTTGGTCTTTTTTTATACACGCAAATCGGTTTTGCAGACAAAAACTAAAGAATACCGCGCAGGAGTTTGTGAATTTCATCAGGTTGGCAGCACATTTTCACTGGGAGGGGTAAAACCCAATATTCAGACCCGGATCATATTCCTGCCGATTGCGCGATTTCGCCAGAGTGCAGGCTAACATGCTGCTGATACAGGTGTTTATTGGTTTCATGCATAAGCGCTGCATAAAGCGCCGGTAATTACGCATTCGGCGCTTATAAGAATAAATAGCCTTTTTTTGCAATCTATTCAGCTATGCATTAATTGCATTGTGGCTTACTTTTATGCATTTCCCTTTGTGACTCAAAACGACGATTGTATGAATCACTTAGCCGCCATAAGAAGCTGAAGATGGCTCGTATAAGCGGCGAAGTGGTATCTCTTTCCTACCCATGAGTTTAAGGTGACCGCTATGCTTGATACTGTCCAGCAAGTACGTATTGAAGAAGATCTGTTAGGCCAGCGTGAAATTCCCGCTTCTGCTTATTACGGCATTCATTCTCTTCGCGCTTATGAGAACTTCAATATTTCTTCAATGCGTATTTCCGACGTGCCAGAGTTTGTTCGCGGCATGGTCTTTACCAAGAAAGCGGCTGCACGTGCCAATATGGAGCTGGGCAGCATTCCGTCGGAAGTGGGCAAGTACATCATTCAAGCCTGCGATCTGATTCTGGAGACAGGTAAATGCATGGATCAGTTCATTTCAGACGTGTATCAGGGCGGTGCCGGTACGTCGGTTAACATGAACACCAATGAAGTGATCGCCAACATTGCGCTGGAGCTGAAAGGCCATGCCAAAGGCGAGTATCACATCATTAACCCTAACGATCATGTGAACAAGAGCCAGTCGACCAACTGTGCTTACCCGACTGGTTTCCGTGTTGCTGTCTACAACAGCATTATCAAGCTGGTGGGATCGATTGAGCACCTGCAGGCGGCGTTCGATGCCAAAAGCGAAGAATTCAGTGATGTGCTGAAGATGGGCCGTACCCAGTTGCAGGACGCCGTGCCTATGACAGTCGGACAAGAATTCCACGCTTTCAGTGTCTTGCTGAAAGAAGAAATCAAAAACCTGAAATATTCCGCGGCCTTGCTGCTGGAAGTGAATCTGGGTGCCACCGCGATTGGTACCGGCCTGAATGCCCCGGCCGGTTATCAGGAACTGGCGGTCAAATATCTGGCAGAAGCAACAGGTCTGGATTGTGTACCGGCAGAAGATCTGATTGAAGCGACCTCTGACTGTGGCGCCTATGTGACCGTACACGGCGCACTGAAGCGTCTGGCGGTGAAGATGTCGAAAGTCTGTAACGATTTGCGTTTGCTGTCATCCGGTCCGCGTGCGGGTCTCAATGAAATTAACCTGCCGGAAATGCAGGCGGGCTCTTCCATCATGCCAGCCAAAGTCAACCCGGTGATCCCGGAAGTGGTGAATCAGGTGTGCTTTAAAGTGATTGGTAACGACACCACAGTGACCTTTGCGGCAGAAGCCGGACAGCTGCAGCTGAACGTGATGGAACCTGTGATTGGTCAGGCGATTTTCGAGTCGATTGAACTGCTGAGCAATGCCTGTATCAACCTGGCAGACAAATGTATCTCGGGTATCAAGGTGAACCGCCAGATCTGTGAAGATTACGTCTTCAACTCAATCGGTATCGTGACTTACCTGAACCCGTATATCGGTCATCATGAAGGCGATATCGTCGGCAAGATTTGTGCTGAAACCGGTCGTAGCGTGAAAGAAGTGGCGATGGAGCGTGGCCTGCTGAGTGAAGAAGAGCTGAACGATATTTTCTCGGCTCAGAACCTGATGCGCCCGACCTATAAAGCCAAGCTGTACAGCTAAGCCATGTAATAACCCAAAGAATCTGAAGAACAATCAATAAAAGGTCTTGAAACCCTACATCCTTTTCCTCCCTTGTTTGCAAGGGAGGTTTTTTTATTTCTGGGGGCAGGGATTGTCAGTCTCTGCTCATCAGGCCATCAATCGGGCTGATTTTGCTCAGTGCGCTCCAGATGGCTTCGCAAGTGGGATGGAGTCGGGAGTGATAACGGTAAATGTACAGATCCAGCGGCACGGGTTCCCGTGCGGTGAGGATCTGCAAACGTCCGGCGGCCAGTTCATCTTTGATGGCATAATCCGGTAACCAGCTGATCCCTTTGCCTTGCATCACCAGGGCTTTGATAAAGTCTGTCATTGATGAGGTACAGACAGTATTTTGCGTTAATCGCCGGTTGGCCCGTTGCAGCGCCCGGCCCATGTAACTTTCCGGGGTATAGTCCAGCGAGGGCACGGTGTCATTGTCTGCGGGATCAAAGAGCGGTTTACCGTGCTCATCCACCGCCGACACACAGTACAGATAAGAACGCCCCAGATAGACAGAGCGGTAAGGTGCCACCTGCAGGCTGTCCTCATAAAAAGAAAACAGAAAATCACATTTCCCGTCGATCAACTGTTTGACCGCATCATCCACTTCATTGGCCACCACAGAAAGCTGGGTGTTCAAGGTCGGGTTAAACAAACAGGCATGCAGTTTCGGCAGCACACTGATCGCCATGGAATGCGAAGAGCTGATCCGTACGGTATGACGCCCCAGAAATGAGCTGCCAGCCAGACGGTTCACTTCGTCATCCAGCTGTTGAAGAATCGACAATGCAGTCGTTTTAAACTGCTTGCCTTTCAGGGTCAGCTCGATGGGGGTTTTACTGCGGTCGATTAAATTCAGCCCCAGCTCGGCCTCAAGGGATTTGATCCGGCGGCTGAAAGCTGGCTGCGTGACATTACGCACAGCGGCAGCATGGGAAAAGTTACGCAGCTCGGCCAGGGTCAGAAAATCCTGTAACCATTTCGTTTCGATATTTTTCATTATTTAAGTGGCTGTTTTATCGAATAATCATTTGTATGAACGGCTCAGAAAGAGCACTTGCCGGATAAGATTACCAAATCCATGATTATGCCTGCCATCTTTATCTGACATCATCGTGTTGCGGTACAGGTATAAACGGGACAGCGATGTTTTTCAGTTGCCTCTCTTAGGGATCATGGCATGACTTGATTTGACGGAATAATGCAAAATTATGTGCACTTGGTTTCATTTTGTCGGGAACAAGATGCCAACAGCGCTATCAAAGAAGAGGATTGGATTACAGGAGATAAACGGATGTTAAAGCCCTTATTGTTTGTGGTGACCGCCGTCTGTTCAGTGGTGCCTTCGCCGGTTTTATCAAGGGTAACGGAAGAGCTCAGACGGAGTGATGGTTCAGACATTACCTATTACCTGAGCGGGCGTGGCAGCGACCGCTTGCTGGTGCTGATTCAGGGCTCAGACTGCAACAGTGTATTTCATAATCAAAATATCAATGACAACTTCAGCCGGGTTATGGACGATGCAGACACCCTGACGGTCGAAAAATACGGGATTGATAACGGGCTGAGCTGGAATACCGATCCGCAGCGAGCGGACTGTCCCGATGCCTATCTGAAACAGGATTCTCCGTCACAGCGTGTGGCTGATTACCTGACGGTGCTGGATAAACTGGATCAGGATAATCGTTATAGCCAGATTGTCTTGCTGGAGGGCAGTGAAGGGGCTTTGGTGGCTAATCTGCTGGCTGCGAAGAGTGATAAAGTGACAGGTGTGGTGGCGTTAAATGGCGGTGGGCGTTTTTTCATCGATGATGTGCTCTACAACATGCAATCTCAGATGTCACCGCAGGCATTCAGTGAAGCAGAACAAGGGTTCAGGCAGTTTGCTGAAGCTGTGCTGCAAAGTAACGAGATGGACACGGCTGTCAGTGGGCACGGTTTCAAATGGTGGAAAGCGATGCTGACGGCTGATCAGCAGCAGATACTGCAAACGATTGATGTTCCTGTTCTTTTGATTCAGTCGGAAGAGGATACCAATGTGGATCCGCACGCTTTCGAATCTATGGTCAGGGCGCTGAAGAAAACCGCCCCTCATATTCAGCCCCGTACCTATGCCGGCCTTGATCATGCTTTCAATGATGCGCAGGGTCAGAGTCAGGTTGAACGTGTTCTGGATGATATCAAAGTCTGGATTGGTAGCGGGGCGCAGGCAAAGAATTAAAGCGCACCGCTTCTGAACTGTTGTTCGCAAAACAAACTGGATGGTTGCATTTCTATCCATCAAACCATTGTGCAGTTGTGGCTGAAAACGTTATAAACAGACATCGACATTAAGGTCTGAACAGCAAGTCATAGGAACCCGATGAAAGTACATTTTTTTGAAGATAATCAGGACGTCCCTTTGGTGCTGGATGTGTTGCGTCAGTTGCGCCCCCAGTACGACAGAGGTGCTTTACAGGCGCAGATCACCAAGCAGATGGCGCAGGGCTATCAGGTGGTTTATGTGAAGTCAGGCGATCAGGTGATGGGTGTCGCCGGGTTTGTGGTGTCAGAAAAGCTGGCCTGGGGCAAAGCCATTTATGTGGATGATCTGGTGACAGCTGAGCAACACCGCTCTAAGGGTGTCGGCGAATGTTTGATTGACTGGCTGAAAGCGTACGCAAAGGCGCAGGGGTGTAAGCAACTGCATCTGGATTCTGGCGTGCAGCGCTTTGCGGCGCATAAGTTCTATCTGCGTGAAGGGTTTCACATTGCCAGCCACCACTTTTCGATGACAGAGATCAAGTGAATCCGAGAACAACGGAAGCGTTCGCTTCCGTTGTGTATGATCTGAAATTACAGGCTGGCCAGAATGGTTTCTGCCTTGCTGACTTCAAATTCTTTCGGCGCTTCAACGTTCAGCTGTGTCACCACACCGTTGTCGATGATCATGGCATAGCGTTGCGAGCGCAGGCCGCCGAACTTTGCGGTGTCCATCTCCAGACCCAGCGCTTTGGTGAAGCTGCCGTCACCGTCTGCCAGCATCATAATTTCTGAAGCATTTTGTGCTTCGCCCCAGGCTTGCATCACGAAGGCATCGTTGACTGACACACAAGCAATGATATCCACGCCTTTGGCTTTCAGTTGATCTGCCAGCACCACATAACCCGGCAGGTGAGATTCCGAGCAAGTTGGCGTGAAGGCGCCGGGAACCGCAAACAACACCACTTTCTTGCCTGCAAACAGTTCTGTAACCTCATGGTTGACCATACCGTCTTTGGTGAGTTCACTCAGAGTCGCAGCTGGCAGAGTCTGGCCTTGTTGAATCATGGTAATTTCCTTTCGTTTTTGGAGTTCAACTCAGTCTAGTCTCAATTAGTGCTAATAAACACTGAGAAATAATAGGGGTATCAGGTGATAATTTTTCTGCCTGATCAGAAATATATGCAAAGATGACAGGCAGTGATGGTTTAGCAGCAAGGAATTCAAATGGCACCTGTACTGAAAACTGATTCGCTGATGATCCGACCTTTTGAGAGAAAGGATCTGGCGGCGTTTACACGTTATCGCGCGCAGCCCGACGTTGCCCGTTATCAAAGCTGGACGGAGTACACCTACCGGGATGCCGTCACCCTGTTTGAGCGGATGGATTACACGACATTCGGAACAACAGGCAACTGGTATCAATTGGCAATCGCAGATGAAAAAACAGATGTGTTGCTTGGCGATTTAGCGGTGCATTTTATCGATGATGCGCAAGTGGAGATTGGTTTTACTGTCGATCCCCAATATCAGAGAAAAAATATTGCGTTTCATGCCGTGAACTGCTTGTTGGATTATCTGTTTGATACCCTGAACAGGCACAGAGTGATTGCGGTCACGGATGCTGATAATCGGGCGTCATCGCGGTTGCTGGAGAAACTGGCGTTTCGTCGTGAAGGCCACTTCAGACAAAATATTTTCTTCAAAGGTGCCTGGGGAGATGAATATTTGTATGCGATGTTAAACGCTGAGTTTCATCGCCGGTAAACAGAGAGGAAATAGCCAGAAAAGGCTGGTTTTCTGGCTATCGGATAAGCGGTTTATTGCGCTTTTTTCACCCGGATGTTGCTTTTGGCAAGCGAGGTCAGGTTCAGGCTGGCGATCGCTGCTTTGGCTTGATCCTGATCCGGCATTTCGACGAAAGCGAAGCCTTTGGAATGGCCGGTTTCCTGATCGAGCACCAGTGTACACTCGGTGACTTTGCCGTGTTCAGAAAACAATTTACGGATGTCTTGTTCAGTGGTTGAGCGAGACAGGTTACGAACTAGAAGTTTCATGATGGGTCGTTTTATTTGAAATGACCGCGGCATTCTCTCAGCTTACTGACCAGAGTGAAAGGAATACTTTGGCGCTGAGGCATTGTCGCCATGCCGGATGGCGAAATATTCTGTATACTCATCCCCGTTCTCACACTGCCACCGAAGAAAAGCTTATGACCCGCGAACAACCGAATAACCCTCTGCACGGCCTGACCCTGGAAAAAATCTTAACCCAACTGGTTGATCATTATGGGTGGACGATTCTGGCGTGCGAAATCGATATTAATTGTTTTAAAAATGATCCTTCCATTAAATCGTCACTGAAGTTTTTACGCAAAACGGACTGGGCGAGAGCGAAAGTGGAAAAGTTATATATTTCAACATTTAGCTGATTTTAAGGTCAGGGAGGCATGATGCCTCCCTGAGGGTTTGTGTTACCGGCTCATCACTGCTGCCAGGATTTGAGCAGTTCAGCGTATTGAATGGTCACACCTTGGGGCTTCTCGTTAGCCAGTTTGGCTTTCGGTGCCCCGGGCTGGGCCAGCCAGTAGGCGGCATCTCTGGGCTTGTTGAGTTTAGGCCCACATTCACCCTGCACATTGGCGCGTTCCAGACGTTCCAGCACGCGATCTTGTGCCGTTGCCAGCCCGTCCAGTGCCTGCTGCGGGGTTTTCTCGCCATTCGCCGCTTCGGCTATGTACTGCCACCAGAGCTGAGCCAGCTTCGGATAGTCAGGCACATTGGTGCCGGTAGGCGTCCACTGAACACGCGCCGGGCTGCGGTAGAACTCGACCAGGCCGCCCAGCTTCGGCGCCGCTTCTGTCATGATGTCTGTGTTGATATCTGACTCACGAATCGGGGTCAGGCCGACCAGGGTTTTCTTCAGCGAGACGGTTTTGGCGACGGTGAACTGCGCATACAGCCAGGCGGCCTTACGGCGCTCGGGGTCGGTGGCTTTCATCAGCGTCCATGAACCGGCATCCTGATAGCCTAACTTCATGCCTTCTTCCCAGTAGGGGCCTTTAGGCGAGGGCGCCATACGCCATTTCGGTGTGCCGTCCGGATTCACCACTTCCAGCCCGGGTTTGGTCATATCGGCCGTGAAAGCGGTGTACCAGAAAATTTGCTGCGCGATATTGCCTTGTGCGGGAACGGGACCGGCTTCAGAGAAGGTCATGCCCTGGGCTTCAGCGGGCGCATACTTGTTCAGCCATTCGACATACTTGGTGGTGGCATAGACAGCCGCCGGGCCATTGGTGGCACCGCCCCGCTCAACGCTGGAGCCAACCGGGCGGCAGCCTTCGACCCGGATGCCCCATTCGTCGACGGGTTTACCGTTCGGCAACCCTTTATCCCCTGCGCCCGCCATGGAGAACCAGGCATCGGTGAAACGCCAGCCAAGCGAGGGATCTTTTTTACCGTAATCCATGTGACCATAGACGCGTTTGCCGTCGATTTCTTTCACATGCACGGTAAAGAATTCAGCAATGTCTTCATAGGCAGACCAGTTAACCGGCACGCCTAAATCGTAACCGTAGATCTCTTTGAACTGTTTCTGCAGATCTTCGCGTTCAAACCAGTCGGCGCGGAACCAGTACAGGTTGGCAAATTGCTGATCGGGAAGCTGATAGACTTTGCCGTCCGGCCCTGTGGTAAAACTCAGGCCGATGAAATCGTCCAGATCCAGTGTGGGCAGGGTGACGTCTTTCCCTTCCCCTGTGATGTAATCGCTGATAGGAATGACCTTACCGTAGCGAAAGTGGGTCCCAATCAGATCGGAGTCATTGATGTAGGCGTCATAAATACTGCGGTTGGACTGCATTTCGGTTTGCAGTTTTTCCACCACATCCCCTTCCTGAATCAAATCATGGGTGACCTTGATGCCGGTGATTTCCTCAAAGGCTTTGGCAAGCACTTTTGATTCGTACTCGTGGGTGGTGATGGTTTCCGACACCACCTTGATCTCCATGCCGCGGAAGGGTTTGGCGGCCTCGGTAAACCAGGCCAGTTCTTTCATCTGATCGTCTTTGCTGAGAGAGGATTGAGCAAATTCATCATCAATCCATTTCTTCGCGGCATCGCTGTACTGATCAGCGAAGGCTGCCGGCGACAGCAAGAGTGCGATGATCAACCCCAATGTAGTCGGTTTAGGTACAAAGCGTGTGCGGTTCATGCGTGAACTCCTTAGTTTTGTATTATCCCCAACGCAGCAAAATGGCCAGCCAAAACACAGATAACGCAAACGGTATCCAGATCGACAGGTCAGTAATGCCAAGGAAGAGCAGGTGGATATAGGCACTGCTGAGCAGGCCGATAAACAGTCGATCTCCCCGGGTTGTGCTGATCGGCAAAAAGCCTTTGCGTTCAACACAAGGTTTGAGGATTTCGAAGACGGTCATCGTCAGCAAGATGCCGGCGATAGTGATAAAGAAGAGTGCGCTGGGTAGGGTCCAGGCCATCCAGTTCATGGGAATCTCCTTTGCGGTCTCATGCTAAACACGCCCCAGGGCAAAGCCTTTGGCGACATGGTTGCGAACAAACCAGATCACCAGCAATCCCGGAATGATGGTCAGCACGCCAGCAGCGGCCAGCACGCCCCAGTCAATGCCGGAGGCACTGACAGTCCGGGTCATGGTGGCAACGATCGGTTTGGCATTGACAGAGGTCAGCGTGCGGGCAAGCAGCAGTTCGACCCAGCTGAACATGAAACAGAAGAAGGCGGTGACGCCAATCCCCGAGCGGATCATCGGCAGAAAAATACGGATGAAAAAGCGCGGAAAGCTGTAGCCGTCAATGTAAGCCGTTTCATCAATTTCTTTCGGCACGCCCGACATGAAGCCCTCCAGAATCCACACCGCCAGCGGCACGTTGAACAGACAGTGCGCCAGTGCAACGGCAATGTGGGTGTCGAACAGTCCGACCGACGAATAAAGCTGGAAAAAGGGCAGCAGGAAGACCGCAGGCGGCGCCATCCGGTTGGTGAGCAGCCAGAAGAACATGTGCTTGTCGCCAATGAAGCGGTAGCGCGAAAAGGCATAGGCAGCCGGCAGGGCGACCAGCAAAGAGATCACGGTATTCATTGAGACGTAAGTGAGCGAATTGATATAGCCGCTGTACCAGGAGGGATCGGTAAATATCACTTTGTAATTGGCCAGGGTAAATTCCGTCGGCCAGAAGGTCAGTCCGCCAAGGATCTCTTCATTGGTTTTGAATGACATCATCAGCAGCCAGTAAATTGGCAGCAGCAAGAAGAGTATGTACAGCAGCAAAATGAACGTTTTCCGCTTATGCATGATTATTTCTCCTTATCCATCACTGTCATTGAGGTGTAGAACAACCAGCACACCAGCAGGATGATCAGGAAGTAGATAATGGAGAACGCCGCGGCAGGGCCGATATCAAACTGTCCTACTGCCATTTTGGTCAGGGTTTGTGACAGAAAAGTGGTCGAGTTGCCCGGGCCACCGCCGGTCAGGACAAACGGCTCGGTGTAAATCATGAAGCTGTCCATAAAGCGCAGCAGCACGCCGATCAGCAGCACGTTTTTCAGTTTGGGCAATTGAATGTAGCGAAACACCGCCCAGTTGGAGGCCCGGTCTATTTTTGCCGCCTGATAGTAGACATCGGGAATGGCGCGTAAACCGGAATAGCACAGCAGCGCGACCAGTGAAGTCCAGTGCCAGACGTCCATCACCAGCACTGTGACCCAGGCGTCGACCGGGTTGGATGCATAGTTATAATCAACCCCAATGCTGCTCAGAAACCAGCCGAGCAAGCCGATGTCGGCCCGGCCGAAAATTTGCCAGATGGTGCCCACCACGTTCCAGGGGATCAGCAGCGGAATCGCGAGCACGATCAGCACCAGTGATGCTTTGATCCCTTTGCTTGGCATCGTCAGTGCGACGAGAATGCCGAGTGGAATTTCGATCAGCAGCACGCAGGCCGAATAGATAAACTGGCGCAGCAGCGAATCATGCAGACGCGAATCGTTGAGCGTTTCTTTATACCATTCACTGCCCACGAAATAGGCGGTGTTCTGATCGAAGATGTCCTGGATGGAGTAATTCACCACTGTCATCAAAGGAATGATGGCAGAAAAAGCCACCAGCAGAAAAACCGGTAATACCAGCCACCATGCTTTGTTATTCACGGTTTTATGCTGCATTGTCGCTGCCTCCCTGACGGTCGTCATCGCCGTTTTCACTGTCTTCGCCGACCAGATACTCATCGATGTACAGCTTCAGCCAGCGGCTGGGAAAATTGATCCAGCCATGGCGGGCAGGCACGGGGGAACCTTCGGCAAGCCGGATTTTGATCGGCGTATCATCCAGCATCACGGTGACGATTTTGTAGGTGCCCAGATCTTCGGTATGGGTGACAGTGACGGCGAAACTGGCCTCTTTTTGTGTGTCCCGTAAATGAACGAACTCAGGGCGTATTCCGACTTTGATGTTCTCTGACTGGGTGTGAGACAGGGCGTGCTGCTGGCTGGCGCTCAGCGCAATCGGTAATCCTTTGAAAGTAACGTCTGCTGAACCTGCGGTTCTTTGTACCGGCAGTAAATTCATGCCAGGACTGCCGATAAAGTAGCCGACAAAGGTATGGTTAGGCTGCTCGAACAATTCGCGTGGCGTGCCGAACTGGACAATGGCACCGTCGTACATCACGGCAATTTTGTCGGCAAAGGTGGCCGCTTCCAGCTGGTCGTGGGTGACATAGACCATAGTGATATTGAACTGTTCATGGATTTGCTTGAGCTTGCGCCTCAGTTTCCATTTCAGGTGCGGGTCTATCACGGTCAGCGGTTCGTCGAACAAAATGGCCGAGACATCATCACGAACCAGCCCTCGTCCCATCGAGACTTTCTGTTTTTCATCGGCATTGAGGTTACGGGCTTTTTTGTCGAGTACAGGCGTCAGCTCCAGAATATCGGCGATTTCCTGTACTTTGCTGCGGATTTTCGCTGCCGGTGTCTTCATGTTGCGCAGCGGAAAGGCCAGATTATCGAACACCGTCATGGTGTCGTAAATGACGGGAAACTGGAAAACCTGAGCGATATTGCGTTCCTGCGGTTCCAGCCCGTTCACCGTCTGGCCATTAAACTTTACCGCGCCTTCCGAGGGGGTCAGCAGGCCGGAAATAATATTCAGCATGGTGCTTTTTCCGCAGCCGGACGGGCCAAGTAATGCAAAGGCACCGCCGTCCTCCCAGACGTGGTTCATACGGCGTATGGCGTAATCTGCATCGCTGGCAGGATGTGCCGTGTAACTGTGCGCTAATGATTCCAGACGAATTTCTGCCATTATTGTTGCTCCCAGCCTGAACGGGCCGCTTGGATCAGTTGCCGCTCCTTTGAAAACACATAAAGCTTATGGGTGGGCACATAAATATTGATACGGCTGTCAACCGCGTATTCATGCACGCCGGGAAGGTGCAGCACCATAGACAACTCCCGGTTAGACACATGCAGAAAGGTTTCACTGCCGCTGATTTCGGCCAGTTCGACATCCACCGCCAGCTCAAGATCGTCATCGTTGTTTGGCACTAAAGTCAGGTGATTCGGCCGGATGCCGAAGACGTAGTGATCGGGTGGCAGATCGCTTAAGTCATCGTTCAGGGCAAAATGGACGTGTTCGGAAAACGACACATTGTTCGCACTGATTTGTCCTTTGATCAGATTGATCGGCGGTTCGCCGAACAGCTCTGCGCAGGTCACACTGGCCGGATTGTGATAAACCACAGGGGTCTGTCCCGACTGAATGATCTCCCCTTCATGCATGAGCACCACATTGCCACCCAGTGCGAGGGCTTCATTGGGCTCAGTGGTGGCGTAAACCGCGATGGTATTGCGGGAGGCAAACAGCTCCCTCATTTCCTGCCTTAACTCTTCACGTAACTTGTAATCGAGATTGACCAGAGGTTCGTCGAACAAAATGATGTCGGCATCTTTGACCAGCGCACGGGCCATGGCTGTGCGCTGCTGCTGACCGCCGGATAATTCAAGCGGGTAGCGTTTGAGAAAATCTTCAATATGCAGCATTTGGGCGGTCTGCATCACACGCGCATCAATCTGTGCTTTTGGCAGTTTTTCCAGTTGCAGCGGCGAGGCGATGTTTTCGTATACCGTGAGATTGGGGTAGTTAATGAATTGCTGGTACACCATGGAGATATTTCGTTCACGGACGGGAATGCCAGTCACATCCCGGCCATTGAAAGAGATGTTTCCGGACGTGGGTTTATCCAAACCCGCAATCAGGCGCATCAGGGAGGTTTTTCCGGCCAGCGTGCGGCCCAGTAATACATTAAAAGAGCCAGGTTCAAGCACCAGGCTGGCGGCTTTTATCCAATCGAGCCCGTCTACCGTGCGGGTGATCTTATCCAAAATGAGCGACATGGCTGTTCTGGCTCCCTGTGCGTTACTCACCAGCACTACGCTAAAAATATGCCACATTTTTTTAACATCTTTGAATTCTGACTATCCTTATGATTCACAGTCTTTTTTGTCTTTATTGTTTTGTTTGTCATTCGTGAAAAACAGGTTGGAACTGTTGATTGTTAATATAGTGTGAACAATAGTTAACGTTCAGGAATAGGTGAATGGGCTGGCTGCGGCCAGATAGCAATCAATGCGGAAATCAAAGGTCGACATGGACAACAGACTGCAAAGCGATGATCGCCTTGTCTGCGAATCCTGGCAGCGTTGCCGGGATTACGGATTGGAAAGTCACCAGACACCTGCACTTCATTTTCCTGATCCCTCGCATTGGCAGCAGAAGCGGCAACTGGCAGAAGTGATGGTCTCGGTCACCCGCGAGAAGGTATTACCCGGTTTTCAGAGCATGCTCGCCAACAGCAGCAGTTTAGTCATTCTCACGGATCATCAGGGGTATTTGCTGGAGCGATGGGGCAATCCGCCTTTCATACAGCAAATGGCACCGGCATTATTTGAACCCGGGGCCTGCTGGCAGGAAAAAAAGATAGGCACCAATGCGATAGGCACAGCTTTACACACGCAGCAGATCACCGACATCCGCCGTGATGAACACTTCCTGCTGCAAAACCGGTTTATGAACGCCTCGGCTTCGCCCATTGTGGATCCCCATCGTCAGACAGTGGGGGTGCTTAACATATCCAGCGATGCTTACCTGCCAACGACTCAGGTACACGGCATGGTGAAAGTCATGGCTCAGGCGATTGAAAATCAGCTGATTCTTGCCGCTTACGGTCAGCATTTCTGGCAGTTTGTCTTCAATACCAGCCCGGATAATCTGGACAGCCAATGGGCCGGACTGCTGGTGTTTGATTTTCAGGGACAAATTGTCTCGGCCAACCGCCGGGCTGATTTGTTGCTGGGTAAGCCATTGGCTGGCATCACCATCGACATGGTAGCCGGCATGTCACTGCAGACGCTGATGGCAACGCAGCAGGACGCTACGCTGACATTCAGCGGATTGACGTCTTTTCCCTTGTTTGCCCGGATAAACGCCCCGGCTGAACCGTCTGCTACTGTACCGTCTGGGGTAGCTTTTCCCCGTAATGCCACCCAGGAAGCACCACAGTGTGAGTCCTCACTGACGGATCTGGATACGGGTGATAAGCAGATGGCAAAGGCCGTTCACCAGGCGATACGTGTACTCAACCGTGACATTCCCTTATTGATACACGGCGAAACCGGCGTGGGAAAAGAGCGGTTTGTGCGCGCGTTTCATGCTGCTTCGCATCGGGCTGCGTTTGAGATGGTGGCGGTGAACTGCGCTGCCATTCCTTCCGAGTTGGTAGAATCCGAATTGTTTGGCTACGTCAAGGGTGCCTTTACCGGCGCCAATCCCAAAGGCAGCATGGGACTGATCCGCTGTGCCGATAAAGGCACGCTGTTTCTCGATGAAATCGGTGATATGCCACTGGCCACTCAGGCCAGGCTGCTACGCGTGCTGCAGGAAAAGCGGGTCACGCCTTTAGGGAGTAGTGACAGCTATCCGGTGGATTTTCAGCTGGTCTGTGCCACGCATCAGTCGCTGCGTGATGAGATCAAAACCAGGCAATTCAGAGAAGATTTATATTACCGGATCAATGGACTGACTGTGGCTCTGCCTGCCCTTCGCGACAGACAGGATATGGCCCAGGTGGTACTGTCAGTGGTCGGTGAAGTGAGTGAAGGCGGTCGTTCTGTCACTATCAGTGATGAGGTCATGCAGTTGTTCAATTCGCACCACTGGCCCGGCAATATTCGTCAGCTGCATAATGTACTGCGGGTGGCCACTGTGCTGGCGGAGGGCAAAGTGATAGAACCTCAGCATCTTCCGGATGATTTTTTCTGGGATCTTAAAGGCATTACCCGAGATGCGGAAATCCTCGAATCCGATCTGCTGGAAGATGACTGGCAGGTTGCTTTGCCAAAAGTCTACAAAGCGCTGGGACGCAATGTGAGCAAAACCGCTGAAGCAATGAACGTGAGCCGCAATACGGTTTATAAACGCTTGAAGCAATTGGGCTTGTGGCATGATGGGTGAGTTACTTTATGGTCCGCCTGATGCTTGTCATGACGGAGCTTTATTCATCCGCTGCGTCAGCCATCTCCGGTAAAATTCAACAAAGGTTCTGACTTTCGCCGGAATAAAAGCGCCCGGCGGGAATACGGCGTAAATCCCGCCTCTGGGTAATTGCCAGTCGGTGAACAAGGGCACTAATTCCGGATCGTTTTCGCCAAAATGGGTCGCAATCACCGACAATCCCGCGTTACTTTTGATCAGGCTGCGCATGGTACTGGTGTTGTCGACCCGAACATGACTTTGCATCTGAACCTGAACCTGTTCGTCTGCCCGGGTGAACGTCCAGGTCAGCGCGCTTGGCAGGGGCGAAAATTCAATCCAGCGATGATGCTTCAGTTCGCTCGGATGCTGTGGTCTGCCCATTTCCTGCATATATCCGGCAGAAGCCATCACACGCTGCTCAAACTCGCCCAGTTTCTGCGCCCGAAGGCTGGAATCTTTCAGCCATCCCATCCGAATGGCTAAATCAATCCCGTCACGCACCATGTCCGACACCTTATCGCCGCCCCGCAACTCAACCGTGAGCTTTGGATGTCGTTTTGAAAAAGCGGCCACAGCGGGAGCCAGCATCAGTGCCATATGATCCACAGGCGCCGTGATCCGCAGGGTGCCAGACAGAGCTTGCGCACTGGTACTGGCTTCGCTGAGTGTTTCGTCCAGCTTTGTCAGCAATGGCTGGCAGGCCAGATAAAGCTGTTGTCCTGCTTCCGTCAGGGTGACCTGTCGTGTGGTCCGGTTAAACAGCGCAGAACCCAGATGAGCTTCAAGCGCTTTGATATTCAGGCTGATTTTGGTTTTCGTACAGCCCAGCTTCTCGGCCGCAGCCGTAAATGATCCTGCCTCAACGGTGGCAATGAATAAGGGCAGGGTATTGAGATCAAGTGCGTGGCTCATCTTGCTGACTGTTATGGAATCAATAACAGTGAATTATCCAACGGCGTATTTTTCAAATCAATCTTTCATCGCACAATGTGTCCATCAACGAAAACAATTGAGGACAACATCATGAAGATTGCAATCATTGGCGCAAGTGGTTTTATTGGTTCAGCCCTGCGTGAAGAAGCACTGAGCCGTGGTCATCAGGTGACCGCACTGGTCAGTCGTCCAGAGCGTCTGGCAACACAACCCGGCCTGACGATTCTAAAAGCCGATGTGCAGGATACCCAGGCACTGACGGCGCAACTGGCCGGTTACGATGCCGTACTGAGCGCATTTTCCGGACACGCACAAACGGATGTCGCCGGTTACTTTGCTCAGGGTTTCGACAGCATTCTGGCGGCAGCACAAGCTGCAAAGGCCAATCGCCTGATGGTTGTGGGTGGCGCGGGCTCTCTGGAAGTTGCACCCGGTGTACAACTGATTGATACGCCAGAGTTTCCGGCAGAATACAAAGCCACGGCAGAAGGGGCAAGATACGCACTGAATGCCCTGCGTGCCCAGCAAGGCGTGAACTGGACCATGCTGTCTCCGGCGGCCATGATTGCACCGGGCGAGCGGACCGGCCAGTATCAGCTGGGCACAGATCAGTTGCTCACGGACGCGGCAGGTAACAGTCAGATTTCAGTTGAAGACTACGCAAAAGCCATGGTTGATGAGCTGGAATCTCCGGCCTTCATCAACCGCCGCTTCACCCTGGCTTATGCCTGATCCCGCCGTCCCTGCCTTTGGATGGAAAAACGCAGCTTCGGCTGCGTTTTTTGATCTTGGTCGCTCACGGTTAATGTTTTCCTCCTATATTTCATTTACATGAGAAAAAACTGGCTGGTACTTGCTGCCAATTTTCAGACAAGGAATCGACATGCAAAAAGAGCAGGACAGAATTGGTTTTGCGGTGCTGGGAGTGTGTATTTTACTCGGGCTGGCGCTGTTGGGATATCTGCTTGGTCATGCTGCGCTGAGCTATAAGCAGCTTGATCGCAGTGTGACGGTGAAAGGTTTATCGGAAAGAGAATATCCGGCCGATATTGTGATCTGGCCGATTCAGTACAATGTCGCGAGTAATGATCTCACCGAACTGTATCAGATGCTGGATGGCCAGACATCGCAGATCCGATCTTACCTGAGGGGCAATGGCATCGGTGTTGATGAGATTTCTGTCTCCACTCCTGCGATCACGGATAAATCCGCCCAGCAATATGGCAGCGATGTGCAGGCGCAGTATCGTTATACCGCGATGCAGACCGTCACTGTGTACTCCACCCATATTGATACAGTACGTAATGTCATGGGTTCACTCTCTGAACTGGGTAAGCAAGGGATTGTTTTTACCGGTGATGCCTATCAAACCCAGACTGAATATCTCTTCACCCGTTTGAACGCCATTAAACCTGAGATGATCGAAGAAGCTACCCGAAACGCCCGCGAAGTGGCGCAGAAATTTGCCTCGGACTCTGACAGCACACTAGGCAAAATCCGTAAAGCGTCGCAGGGACAGTTTTCAATCAGTGCGCGCGATAAAAATAATCCGCATATTAAGAAAGTCAGAGTGGTGTCGACGGTTGAGTACTATCTCTCTGATTAGGTGGTGGCACGCAATACAATACGACGCAGCCGTGTGTTTCTGCTTAGCCTGATTTTGGGATAAGCGTCATTAGTACACCCACGCACTTCTCTGCCGCATCCAGATCTTTCCCGACAAATGCCGACACAATGGCGCCTTCTTTCAAGAGGCAAATGGTATCCAGCAAGATGTCGTCCGGTGCGTGAAGGTGTTGCTGAATCAGCGCCCGGACTTTGCATTTGTGTTCGCGGCAATAGTCGGTAATCGCGGTGTTTTCTTCACTGAATTCAGCCGATGCGTTGATAAAAAAACAGCCGCGAAAAGGGCTTAATGCCGGCACCCGTCCATGGAACCAATCGCTCAAGCCCTTGAACAGAAAGGTGATCACTTCTTCATCATTGCTTGCCGGCGCTAATTGCTGTGCCAGCCACGTCATAAAAATTTCGTCGCGTGCTGCCAGTGCCGCGAGTATGAGGTCGTCTTTACTGCTGAAATAACTGTAGAGCGTTTTCTTTGCGACCCCAGAGACTTTCAGCACTTCGTTAATCCCCACTGCATGAATGCCATGACGGTAAAAAAGGCTGAGTGCGGTATCTGTCAGCAGCTGTTTTTTATCTGTTTTCAATGACCTTGTCGTACTCATGCATCCTCCTGTACTGAAAAGCATCTTGACATCAGTAGACTGACTTGTCTACTCTGCTTTTTCAGAGTAGACAGATCGGTCTACCTTTTATCGGAGAAGGAGTAAAAAATGAATCAATACGGGATTGCGTTGATATCCGGGCTGGGTGCGGCGGTGGCTATCGGATTATTGTCGCTGGCAGAGAACCTGACGTCGGCCGGATTGTGGCTGATGGCCCCTTTTGGGGCGACGGCGGTGTTGGTCTTCGGGGTGCCGGACAGCCCGTTAGCACAGCCCAGGAATGTAATCGCCGGCCACTTGTTAACAGCATTAATTGGGGTGTTTTTTGTCAGCTTTATCGGCGTCACGCCATTCACGCTGGCACTGGCTTCAGGTCTGGCGGTTTCTGTCATGTTGCTGACCAAAACGACTCATCCGCCAGCGGGTGCGAATCCGCTTCTGATCATGCTGACCGGGCAGAGCTGGTCGTTTCTGATCACGCCGGTATTGATTGGCGCAGTGGTGATGGTGCTGGTTGGTCAACTGGTCAATAAAGGACTCTGGCGCTGGAGAGGGACAGCCGGATCGCGCTGAAATGTCACTTTTCTGGTGAAAAAATGTCTCTTTTTACGCTATGAAACTGATTCAATGGTTAATAGCATTGACGCAACTTATTTATCATTCGATTGATAACCACACCCACAGGAAATTGTTGTGTCTGAATCTCTTTCTTACGTGCTGATTAATAGTGTTGAATTGTTCTCGGACTACCAGCAGTCGCTGATTGAACTGCTGAAACTCAGCCAGGCTGACGATGCTATTTTAGGTTTTGACGCCAGCTTTGATGAACAGAAAGCAAGCCGGTATTTATCGTCACTGGAAAGAGATATCGCCAGTCAGGTGTTGCAGATCCTGATTGGAGTGCAAAACGACACAGTGGTGGTTTGCTGCTTCTTTAAAAAAAGCCATCAGCAAACCACCAGACATATATGTGATTTACAAAAGGGGATGATTCATCCCCATTGCCGCAGCCAGGGCATATTGGAACAGACACTGGCAGCGATCGCACAATCTTGCATGGCACAAGGCGTTGAACTGCTCACGCTGGATGTGCGGGGCGGCTCGAAGGCTCATCGAATCTGGAATAAATGTGGTTTTGAAACTTATGGAATCCTGAATGATTACAGTCGCTATCAGGGACAGTCATTCGACGGGCATTTCATGAAACAACGAACCGCTGATCTCTGGAACCGTTTTAAAACATTCTACAAACAAGGAAGTCAAACGATGTCAGTTGGCGCTGAACTTATTCATAAAAAAGATTTTCGCGAATTAATGCGTGAGACATTAGAAAATCACCTGACCTTAGGTCATCCCCTGTTTAAATATCTGCTGGATGAAAATAACCCGAATCCCGATTTATTAAAGTTCACCACGTTGCAGGGGTATCAGCTCACGAAACATTTCCTGACCTATATTGAGCATCTGTTCTTTCACTGCCCTTTGCCAAAACATAAGCGGGCGCTGTTGCACAATATGTATGAAGAAGAAACCGGCCGGTTATCGAATACCAAAAATCATGTTGAGCTGATGCAGGATTTTATCAAGGCACTGGGCATTTCAGACACTGAGCGTGACGCAGCGATTGCTTTACCTCAAACGCAGGCGCTGATTGATTATCGCCTGATTGCCTGTAAAAACCCGGATTTGTACCACATCGGTGCAGCGGCCGTCATGGTCGCCAGTGAGGGGCAGAACCTGGAAAGTGTGGGAGATGAAGCCCGCCATAATATTCTGGGTAAAGTGTATGACCTGAAAGAAGCCGATTTGCTGTTCTTCTCGGTTCACCAGGAAGAAGATGTCGGCCATGTCCAGCAAGGTCTGGCGCTGTTGGCAGATCTCTGCGATACCCCGAAAAAGCAACAGGAAGCGATTGAGGCAATCAATACCACCTGCGAGCTGTTCTATGGGATGTATCAAGGGGTCTATGAACACTTTGGTTACGACAAGAAAGATCAACAGGTGAAAGCGGAGTCGCTTCAGGAGGCCTGATGGATATATCCCGTAATAAACAGATCATCGCCATCACCGTCGGCGTGCTGGTGACCTTCTGGGCGTCATCGATCAAAGGCAGCTATCAGGTTTATTTTCTCGATTTAGCCAGCATGTGCGGCTTGGGGCGGGGTATCTTCTCGCTCACCAGCGCATTGTTTGGCTTGTCGATTGGTATTCTGTCTCCTGTGGTTGGCTGGATATGCGACCGCATTGGCCCGGCGCTGACCATTTTGTCTGGCGCTGTGGTTGCGGTGTTTGTCTATCTGCTGATGGCAGTAGCATTCAACTTCTGGCTGTTTCTGGTGCTGTTCGGCGTGCTGGCGGCCTATGCATTAACGGCAATGACTTTTGTGCCGTTGGCCCTTTTGGTCGACCGGATCTTCGACAGCCAGAACAAAGGGATGGCGTACGCTGCCATCACCAACGGGACCGCGATTGGCTTTATGGTGCTGTCGCCATTCTGGGTGTGGCTGAATACCTTTGTGATCTGGCAGGACATCAGTCTGATCATCTTCGGTGTGTTTGCCGTGGTGATCCTGCCTGCCTGTATCTGGTTGTGCCGCGTTTTTCCGCGCCGGGAATTTGTCTCTGAGACTGCAGCCGAGAGCCATGAAGATGATCTGAAATGGCATCAACATCTGAGAAAGCCGCTGTTTTTGCTGCTGGCGCTGTCATTTGGCGGTTGCGGTGCCTCAATGGCTTATGTCGATGTGCATTTGGTTCCTATGTTGCAGGAACGTTTTACCGGGGGAGAAGGGGAGGCCACCATCGTTGCCTCATCATTGAGCGTGCTGGGTGCCGCAGAACTGATTGGCGCGTTTTTGGTGGGTTACTTACTGCGCTTTTCGGCACCGGCTTTAATGCTGGCTCTGTTGTATGCGGTGCGTGGTGCCTCGATGCTGATTGTGCTCTCAGCAGACAGTTTGTTGCTGTGCATGATTTTTGCCGTGCTGTTTGGCCTGACTTATATGGGCACCGTCATCGTCACGTCACTGATGTGCCTCAAAGCTTACGGCGAGAAAGTAAAAGGCAAGATTTTTGGCTGCCTGTTTACCGTTCACCAGGTCTTCGTCTTCGGTACGGTATGGCTGGGGGGACTGTCCTATGATGCGACGCAAAGTTACTCCTTTATCACACTCGCGGTGACCGGTTTGTGCTTTGTCTCTGTCGCCATGGGGCTGGTTTTCTATTTCTCTGATGCCTTTAAAGAGAAGCCGCAATCGCAGATTGTTACGCCCTCTTAATCGCCGACTCAATGATGAAAGGAATCAAAAGCATGGAGCAATCAACACGGGCTATACACATGGGTTTTCCTGCACTGGATGACTCCCATGCCGCTGCCATTGCCATGACATCGGCCTATGACTTTACCTCGGCGCAGGAAGCCAGTGACAGATTCAACGGGGTCACAGAAGGCAATATTTACAGCCGCTTTACCAACCCATCGGTCGAACATTTTGAACGCAAACTGGCCTCGCTGGAAAACGCTGAAGCGGCGGTGGCCTTTGCCTCAGGCATGGCCGCTTACCTGGCACTGGCCATGACGTTCTTGAAGCAGGGCGACCATGTTGTGCTGGCCAGCGGCATCTTCGGTACCACAACGCATCTTTTCCGTCAGTATTTTGGCCAGTTCGGCATCACGGCGACTTGTGTGGATTTGGATGACCAGCATGCTTGGCAAGCTGCTATGTGTGACCGCACCCGCATGATACTGGTTGAGTCACCCACCAACCCACTGCTGAAAGTGGCTGACTTAAGCTGGCTGTCCGGGCTGGCAAAACGAAATCATGCCCTGTTAGTGGTGGATAACACTTTGCTGTCGCCAGTCAATCAGCGGCCGTTAAATCACGGGGCTGATCTGGTGTTGCACTCAACCGGTAAGTTTATGGACGGGCAGGGCAGAACGGTTGGCGGTGTCATTGCCGGACGTAAAGACGTGATCCAGCCCTTGAAAAACTATCTGCGCAGCTCAGGAACTTGCATGAATGCCTTTACGGCTTGGGTCCTGAGTCACGGTCTGGACACGCTGACAGCCAGAATGGCCATGCATGAACAGAATGCCAGAAAAGTAGAAGCCTGGTTGCGTCAGCAGTCTTGTGTGAAGCAGGTCTTTTCCACCTTCAGTCCTGTACATCCGCAGGCTGAAGTGATCGCTAAGCAGCAAACTGGCCACAGCCCGGTGATTAGTTTTATCGTGGAAGGGGGTCAGGCAGCGGCCTGGCGCTGTATTGACGCACTGAATCTGGTGGCCCGTTGTACCAATATTGGTGACACTAAATCCATGGTGACGCACCCGGCCTCAACGACTCACTGCCGGTATTCTCAGGAAGAGAAGTTGCAGTATGGTATTTCAGACGGCCTGGTCAGACTGTGTGTCGGGCTGGAAGCCAGTCAGGACATCATTCAGGATTTGGGGCAGGCGTTGGCTGCCTCTCAGGTTAAACACTCACTCAGGGAAGTTGTATCGCTGTCATGAAGAAAACATTCCGAAACGCCGCGCTTTTGGCTGTTTCTGTACTGGTCACAAGTACAGTCAATGCGGCGCAGAGCCATACGGCAAATGCTTTGTCTAAACACAATTATGTCGCTTTCCAGTCCGGAAAAACGACTGATCATCCGGTGACTGTGGCTGCACGGTTCACCAAGCCTGCTGGCATAGAGACACCGCTGCCAGCGGTCATCATCGTGCATGGTTCTGGGGGGGTGGATGAGCGCGGTGAGCTCTACAGCCAGGTGCTGAACAGACAGGGTTTCGCCACATTGGAAATCGACATGTGGGCCGCGCGCGGGCTGGATGGCGGTTTGTCTCGTCCCAAGCATGTCAAAGAGACCTTACCTGACGTGTATGCAGCGATTGATTATCTGAAATCCCGACAGGATATCAATGCCAGCGAACTGGGCCTGATTGGCTTCTCCTGGGGCGGTGTGGTGGCCATGCTGATGGCGGGTGAACAGGAAACTGGCACACTGAAAGCGCTGGTAGCCAATTATCCCGTGTGCTGGGCCTATAACAAGGTGCCGGGTTATCCGTTTACCGGCATTGCTGCAGACCGCCACCTGATGATTTTGTCGGGTGAAGACGACAAATATGATGGCCCGGATGATTGCAAGACGTTAGTCAGCCAGCTGCCACCGTCTAACCAGTCCTTGGTGAAACTGGTGACACTGCCCGGTGCAACGCATGCTTTTGAGTTACCCAGAGCCGAAAGTCTTTTCTTCGACCCGTATGCTTTTCAGGGCAAGGGGGGAAATGTCCCCATCCGCTATAACCCTGAAGCCACCAAACATGCTCTCAAACTGGCGTCTCAGTTTTTTGTTACCCGGTTGAGCGATTGAACAGGTATCTCCCTGTACTTTCGGCCGCCGCATCCACTTTAGCGGCGGATTCTTTTGGCAGGGTTTTATACTTTTTCTTCCAGGCGGCCCGCAATGAGCTGGCCTGGGGGAAACCGGACTTAAACGCTGCGACTTCAATGGTGTCACCATTTTCAATGTAGCTCTTCGCTTCTTCCAATCTCAGCTCGACCAGAAACTCTCTTATCGTCAGGCCGGTGGCATTTTTAAATTCCCGCTGCATATGGCGGGAAGAGACCCGAAAAGCGTCTGCGATATCAGTCAGCGCCAGTTTTTCATGCAGCCTGGCCTGCAGATAATCCTGAATGGAATGCACCAGCGGTGAAATATGGCTGCGGTAGCTGAGTTGTTTGGAGATCTGCGGATCGTTTGCCATACGACGCCGGTAAACCACCAACTCCCGTGCCACTTCCATGGCAAACCGGCTGCCGCTGATCTCCTCGATGAGCTGAAGGGCCAGATCAATACCGGCTGTCACACCTGCGGTGGTGTAGACCTGACCATCCTGCACAAAAATTCGTTCCGGTAACACGTCTGCAGCAGGGAAGTGCTGCGACAGCGCCTGTGTGAGTTTGTGATGCGTGGTCGACTGACGGTTATCCAGCCAGCCCGATAACCCCAGTAAAAAAGCCCCGGTGCAAATGCCGAGAATCCGGGTATCAGCTTTCGGGGTGCGCCTGAGCCATTCAATGCATCGCTCACTGGCCTGATTGCGGTATATCCCTTCATGGTATTTCGAGGCGCATACAACCACGATGGCATTCTCTGGCAAGACAGACGGCAAAGGCTGTATGCCGCCAAGCGTGAGCCCCTGATGACTGCTCAGGGTGCATTGATCACTGATGAAATGCAGATTCAGATCCATGCCATAGCTGATGGCTTCATGAAAAGCCTGACAGGGGCCAGCCAGATCGAGTAAATGTACGTCAGGGGTCAGCAGGAAAAAGATATCTATCGGCGTTGTATTCGGGTTGGCATGTTTCATTGCCATTCAGTCCATTGAGCGTCAGTTCAGGGAACAATGTACCACCCAGCCAGACAGAGTGACCAGTGCAATTGAAGGAGTATGGCGGCGTATTATTTTAAGTGATTGATTTTATTTATGTCATTGTTGAAATCTGGCACTGGGATACGCCGCTGAACGGTTGTCGTGATTCAGGCTCCTGTACCGATGCAGAGAGTGGCGAAACTGTATTACGATTTCAGTTCTTGCCGATAATGACTGATCTGTCTGAATCTAAGGGTCGTGTGTCCGATTAGAGATATGTATTTCTGAGCTGACCTGAGACAATGAAGACATACGTACAGCGTATTTTTCTGTAATCTCAGCGAAGGCAACGCATGATCTACTTATTTCCCTTATTGACAGTTTCAATTTGGGCAGGGAATGCCATTGTTAACAAACTTTCCTACAGCGTAATCGATCCGGGAGCGATCGCCTTTTACCGCTGGTTTTTTGCCATGCTGGCATTGACCCCTTTTGTGATTACTTCTGTGATTCGTCAGTGGTCAGTCATTCAACCGTATCTGTCAAAGCTGGCATTGCTGGCGTTTCTGGGCATGGTGCTGAACCAGTCGTTGGGGTATTTTGCCGCGCCGACCACCACAGCGACCAATATGGCCCTGATTATGTCGCTGGTCCCATTGATGAGTATGTTTCTGAGTGTACCGCTCCTGAAACAAAAGCTGTCACCGCTGGCCATGGTGGGCGCTGTACTGTCGCTTGGCGGGCTGGTATTAATGCTGAGCCACGGCGAACCGTCTCAGTTGCTGTCTCAGGGCATGAGTCAAGGGGATGCTTTACTCCTGCTGGCAGCTTTTGTGTATGCACTGTACTGCGTGCTGATCAAACGCTGGGACATGCCGCTGAGTAACTGGCAATCTGTGTATGTTCAGGGCATGTTTGCCGTCCTGTTTCTTTTACCTATGCTCTTCATCAGCCAGCGGACCGGCATTACCGGTGAGTCGCTGCCGCTGATCCTGTTTGCTGCGATTCCGGCCTCGGTCATTGCCCCCTGGTGCTGGATGAAAGCCATTAAGATGCTGGGTGCAGATAAAACGGCCATGTTCATGAATCTGATGCCTGTGATTACAGCTATCATCGCCAGTGTTCTGCTGAACGAACAGCTGGAAGCGGTGCACTTGATCGGCGGTGGTATGGTGCTTTGCGGCGTGGCGGTTGCCCAGCTGAGACTGAAAGCCCGTCGAAGCAAGCTGGTCACGGCATAACGGCGAATCAGCCAAATGAGTAGTAAGAAAAGCGGCGGAAACGCTGCTTTTTTATGATTGCCATTTGGGGAATATGTATGCAGCGATTTAGATTTGGCGCAGCAAAGCGTGATTGCGATGTGTCATTATCCGGTGAATAAAAGAAAGGCAGTGCGGACGATACAATTGCGCACTGCCTTCTATTTTAGCTGACGTGTTTCTTGATCACTTCCACAGTCAGGACACCAATGGCGCCAGAGTTCATGGAGCCGCCTGTCACAGACACAACATAATTGCGGTTCTGGCCAGTTTGAGACCAGCTGTTTGACTTACTGCCCCAGGGACAATCCCAAACCAGAGTCACGACTTTTGTTGAACCGTCGAACAGATCAAACGAACCTTGGGTACCGGAAGCTGAATCAGAGCGACCACAGGAGCTTACGATATTAAAACCTTCCTGCCCAATT
Source organism: Photobacterium sp. TLY01 (assembly GCF_021432065.1). Lineage (NCBI taxonomy): Bacteria > Pseudomonadati > Pseudomonadota > Gammaproteobacteria > Vibrionales > Vibrionaceae > Photobacterium > Photobacterium sp. TLY01. The sequence continues at coordinate 269,182 of NZ_CP090365.1, read as the reverse complement.
TCGACGACTTGCCCATTCACTTCTTCAGGCGACAGTTCATCATCTTTATTGTCATACTTATAAAATTTACCCCAGCTATGTTCCGCATTTTTCACTTGCAGGTTGCAGTTATCTGCGATGACGGTATAGCTGACCCATTGTGCGTAAGCCATGTAAGCTCCTTAAAATGCAATTAAGTTTAAGAATCCTAGAATTATCGCTGACAACTTATAACCACGAACTGGCGATTGCTCTAAGAGAGTCAGCATAAAAATAGTGCATGGGTATCCGAAAACAACAGCATGTTTCCAATGTGTGAGTAGAGGATTAAAGCTGCAGTAATTCATCATGTTGTGATTTACATATCGGCTTAGAACCTGGTTTCTGCACGAACATTCCTGCTTTGAATAAGGCGATGAACTTTCCGAATTTGATGAAACGCGTCGATTTCCATCAAGGTATGAGGGGCTACATATTGATGTTTTACCGACCCGGGCAGCGACAAAGAACTCAAAAGCATTTCTGGGCACTCTTTGGGCGAGCAAAGAGTGTCTGGCGCGCGTAGTACAGAGCTGAGAGAAGCACTGAACTCAAGCGCGACATACCTCTACCCTTTACTTATTGCCGCACTTCATCGAAGACAACCCATCTGCCACACAGGCATTTTTTGCCAGATGAATCAATCATTCCCGATTTATTCTTGTTAAGTGAATTATCAGCCACTAGTATTCAATCGCTACCAAGGATGAGAGTACCAATGCGCCCCGGGAATCCACTGCACAGAATGATGATTGTTGCCAGCTTTTTGAGCTGGCTGTTGATCATTGCGATGCCTGTGGTCAATGTCCATCATCAGCCTGCGGGCACCTGGGCCAGCCTGTGTACACTGGGCGGTTTCAAACTCGTCAAACTGGCCGATGGTCAAGATCAGCTCAAGCATGATACCCAGGGGCACTGTCCTATCGGTGTTTTCAGCCTGGCGCATATTGATGAGAGATGGCTGGGGCTGGGTGAACGAGGGATCGAACAACCCGTCAGCGCCTATCAGTTTATGCCTCGCCAGTGGCATTATTTTCTTTCACCTTCCAGAGCACCGCCAGTGGTCTGACCGGGATCGATCTGCCTGATCCCCGGTTTACGTATTTCCCAAACATTTCTCTATGCTGGTTGTTTCTGCTTTACAGACAGAAACAGTGTAATTGTGCGTATTTTTTCGCACTGGAAGGAAACTCAATGACACATAATCACGAGACTCTGGCGCAGCAGGATAAGCTGCCATCACAACAACGTAACGGCTACATGACGGCCTGGCGCTGGCATTTTTATGCTGGGTTGTATGTGGTGCCTTTTTTGATCATGCTGGCGGTGACTGGCCTGATGATGCTCTATGCGGGAACGATCGATAACCTCCGTTTTAAAGACCTGCTTTTTGTCGAACCGGCTGCTCAAAGCCTGCCTGTCACTCAGCAGCTCAATGCCGTTCAGCAAGCCTATCCCCAGGCCACGATTCATCAATATCTAACCCCAAAACAGCCTGAGGATGCTGCTCGTTTTGCGGTGGTGACAGCCGATGGACAAGGCTTGTTCGTCACCGTGAATCCCTACACTGCTGAAGTGCTGGGCTCGCTAGATCGCGATAACAACCTGTACACCTTGGCCAATGAAATTCATGGCACCTTGCTGATTGGCGATCTGGGGGATCGTCTGATTGAGCTGGCGGCCAGTTTTGCCGTGATCCTCATTGTGAGTGGTGCTTACATGTGGTGGCCGCGAGACAACGCGAGCAGAGCCGGTGCATTGCGCATTCGTCTGGCCAGCGGCAAGCGTACGTTCTGGCGCGATCTGCACGCAAACCTTGGCGTGATAACATCTCTGTTTTTGCTGCTTTTCCTGCTGTCGGGTCTGTCGTGGTCGGGAATTTGGGGCAGCAAGATGGTGCAGGCATGGAACAGCTTTCCTGCGGGAGTATTTGGGGATGTGCCGCTCTCGGATGCCAAGCATGCTGAGATGAACCACGGCGAGCTGGAAGAAGTGCCGTGGAACCTGGAGCAAACGCCAATGCCGATGTCAGGTTCTCATGCCGGCCATCACGGTATTGCGGGTCAGGTGAATCTGGAGTCGGTTGTTTCGTTTGCCAGGCAGCAGGGCTTTACGTCATTTCGTGTCAATCTGCCGAAAGGTGAGCTGGGCGCATACAGCGTGCTGCAAAGCACCATGAGTAGCGATATTAACGATGCGACGCAGGACCGTACCCTGCACATCGACCAGTACACAGGCAAGATTCTGGCTGACATCAGGTACGATCAATACTCTCCGATGGCAAAAGTCATGGCGTGGGGCATTGCACTGCACGAGGGCGACTTTGGCTGGTGGAACAAAGCCGCAAACACTGTGCTCTGCCTGGCATTCATTGTGATCAGCCTGAGCGGTATCGTGATGTGGTGGTTGCGCCGGCCGAAAGGCAAGCGTGTGCTTTCTGCCCCGCCAGCACCGAAAAATATGACACTGTGGAAAGGCGCAATGGTTGTGATTGCCATTCTGGGCGTGTGCTTCCCGCTGGCCGGAATCACGATTTTCATTGTGCTGCTCGCCGACCGTTTGATCTTCAGCCGGGTCCCGACACTCGCACGATTCTTTGGGTGATTTTTATTTCCCTCCCCCTTGAAAAGGGGGGAGGAATTGTCCGAGTGTTTCGTCCATGACGGCATGATTTTCGGATCATGCAGCTAAGTTGAGCCAGCCGGGAACGACCTGGCGAAACCAGCTCAGATATTGTTGCGCAGACGCTTTTTCCCTGTCTGTCAGCAGATTGACCACCTCCACTACAATCCAGGCTTTGGCGAGGATAATCTCTCGGATTAACTGGTCTTCCGGCAATAATGCTGAATACGCCAGATATCGACGGGCAATGGCTTGATAGTCGGCGATATTTCCCATGCCCTTCACCAAGGGGGCTAAATCGATGGCCGGACTGCCCCGGCCAAATCGTTCCCAGTCAAATAAAACCAGCTCACCCTGAACGCGCCGCCCCCAGTTGCCTGCGTTACTGTCGCCGGATAAACAGGCAACCGGCAGAAAAAGGTCGGCAGAGTTTGCCTGAAGACGCAACAGTTGCTGTTCGGCAGCGGCGGGTAATTGCAGGTGTTCCAATGCTTGTTCCGTCTGCTGGGATGTCCATTGGTGTGAGTGAACCGGCTGTTGTGCGGGTATGGCGAAATAATGAATGGCCGCCAGCTGGCGAAATGTTTCCCTGTCGGCATTCAATGCTTCCAGAGAAATTGAGTGGGGAATATATTCAAGGCGTAATCGGCGACTGAGTACATCAGAGTGGTACACCTCAGGGGTTTGAATGCCACACAGTTTCATGTGCGGGGCAATGTCCTGATAAAAGCGTATCTCAACAGCGCTGACATAGTGTTTTTCAATGTAGGGCCTACCGTTGTGGGTTCTCAGAAATACCCGAGCGCTCCCCATCTGTGTTAATTCCCGATCAGCCATGTGATGACGCCAGATGATTTAAAATTTCGCCCATCACAGGCAGTACTGAGACAACCAGCAACGCGGACATGGTGTAGTTAAACAGACGGCGATATTTGTCCTGAGTCAGTGTTTTTTTCAGCAGAGAGCCAAACATCAGCCAGACGCCGACACACGGAAAGGAAACCAGCAAAAAGGTGAGCGCCAGCATCATATTCTGACCGTAAAAATCCGCTCCCACTGTGGTGAAAGCCGCGATGGCACCGGTAGCGACCACCCAGGCTTTGGCGTTAATCCACTGAAACAGTGCGCCTTTGATGAAACTCAAGGGTTTGGCCTGTGAGCCGGACGATCCGACATCAGCGGAGCGGGCAATCAGCCAGGCCAGATACACTAAGTAAAGCACGCCCAGGCATTTAATGATGAAATGCAGGCTGGGAAACAGCTCAAATAACTGACCAAATCCAATGCCCACCAAAAGCAGCATGATCGCAAAACCCATACAGATTCCACTTAGCAGCGGCAGGCTTTTTTTCACCCCGAAATTCAGGCCCGAAGTCATCACCATAATATTGTTCGGTCCCGGCGTGACGGAAGATGACACGGCAAAGAGAACCATAGCGTAGAGATAGTCCATTGTGTAAGTGCTCCTGTTGGGCTGAATCGGATATTCGTGGTGTCGGGTGATGCTCAGAAAACGAGCACCCTTCTGATATGAAGATGAGTGCATCTCAGATCAAGCGCGGGATGCAAAAATAATCAGAAAATGCTCAGGAAAGGTGTCCGCAGGTCATGGCACGCAGAATACGCCCATGACAGGCACTGTTTGCCAGTAAGAAAAGACGGCCAGATTGACATTCCGGCTTTAGCCAGATTCTTCAGCTCAGTTCGATGAGATAAACTCAGAGAGCCTCAAGAATGAGGCTCTCTGCTTTTGACGGTCAGCCGTGATGGGGGGGTGACAAAAGAGCGTTTGTACCAACGCCAAATCTGATCAAAAACGGCATACAGCGCCATGTAAATGAGCAATTTCAAAGCAAGCTGTTGCCAGTCAGAGGAACCGGTAAACACGTTCACATCAAACCCGGTGAATGCTTCAATGAGTTGATAGACAGCCACGGCAAAAATAACAGCACAAAGATTCATGGATATTTTCTCAAAGCCAAATAATCATTCCGGAAAACCCGGCAGGTGTTTGGTTTGCATACCGGCTTTGTGCCAGGGGGCCTGTTCATCACAAAAAATCTGACAGTCCGGGGATTTGGCAGGTAACTCGTTCAGGGAGCCTGCCGGGACGATCATGGCTTTTCCGCTTTGGGATAAATAGGGCAGATTCGCGCCGCATTGGCCGCAAAAGGCATTGGAAAAAGTACGTGTCGGGTGGTTGTATCGCACGATGGCCTGTTCGCCCTGATCCCACCGGAGATTGTGCGGTTGGGTAAAGAGGTTCGAGGCGTGGGCTGAACCTGTCAGCTTTTTACACTGATCGCAGTGGCACAAATAAAAATGAGAAAAATCGTCATCCAGTGAAAAGGTGACTGTGCCGCACAGGCAACTGCCGTGTATTTGACGCATTAAACATTCCTTGTTATTCGCAACCGGTTAAACGTTGGATTTAACACTATTGCATATTGTCTAACCTGTAAATGCAAAAATGAGCGCGAAACCGAGGTGACCGTGACCTGATCAAATCGTTATTTACAATTCGCATTGTTATCCTGACCCGAGTCTAAATCACAGAATTCATTGTTTACACTTCGTTAACATTGTGCGGTGTTTTAGAGTGATTACTTGGTGACAATATCAGGACAATGGAATGAAAACGTTGGAACAGCAATTGACCCAGTATGCGCGCTATCATCGTTCAAAGCGCAATTTATACACACACTTTGTCGGTATCCCCTTGATTGTCTTTGCTGTGATCTGCCTGTTTGCCAGAGTGGTGTTTCCACTGGGCGGTATTGAGTTCAATGGGGCTTATGTTGCTGTGTTTCTGGCTGTGCTGTACTACCTGCGCCTCAGCCTGCCGATGGGTTTGATGATGGCAGGGGGGTTGTCACTCCTGATCATCGCAGCTTTACCAATTGCTGCACTGCCTGTCCTGGGATGGCTGGGCTTTAGCCTGAGTGTGTTTTTTCTGGGTTGGGTGATTCAGTTTATTGGCCATTATTTCGAGGGTAAGAAACCGGCGTTTGTCGATGATCTGGCCGGTTTGATCATTGGTCCTTTGTTTGTCCTGGCTGAAGTGCTTTTTTTGCTGGGGTGGTTTTCATCGCTGGAAAAGCATATTGAACAGCATGCCGGGCCCATGAAGCCTTAGCTATTGATCAGCCGTACTTCCTCTCTCTGAATCAATCCTCCTCACATTACTGCTGCATCATATCGTGTTTACTTCATAATATGTTGACAATTGATTTGTTTTTTATCTTTTATAGGGCTATTTTTGCCTTATTAGTTAAATATTGTTAACAGTGTGAGTTGAATCGGTGGAGAGTGCGGTGAGTATTGATTCGGTAGAGAGTGTGCAAGATGCCACGTTTGCGATGCGCAGTAAAGCTGATGCTGTCAAAGAACCGACCAAATCCAACAGTTTGCTGGAAGTCCTGGTCGAGCGCATTGTCACCGGGGTTTTTCCTGCCGGCAGCAAGATCTCTGAACCTGAGCTGGCCCGTCAATTTGCCGTCAGCCGCGGGCCACTGCGTGAAGCCATGATGCGGGTTGAGGCGCTGGGTCTGGTTGAGCGCATTCCCCATGTTGGCGCACGGGTTGTTGATCTCAGTCCGCAGAAACTGGCGGAAATTTACGCAGTTCGGGAAGCCTTGGAAGGCATGGCGGCGCGTCAGGCCTGTGAAAAAATGACGGATGAGGAAATTGCCGGACTGGAAAGTTTATTGCAAACCCATCAGGCCCATATTGAACAGGTCGATGGTGCCTCCTATTTTCACCAGCATGGTGATTTCGATTTCCACTACCGGATCATCAAAGCCAGTCGAAACAGTAAATTAATCAGCTTGTTGTGTGATGAGCTGTACCACCTGCTGCGCATGTACCGCTACCAGTCGCCCCGTTCACATTCGCGTCCCGAACGGGCATTGAATGAGCATACACAGATTCTGGCAGCGATAAAGGACCGCGATGGAGAGCTGGCCGAAATGTTAATGCGCCGTCACATCATGCGCAGCAGAACACTGATTGAAAGCCAGTTAAAACAGGGCTGAACCTCAGCCGAATACGTTTAGCCGCAAGACGTGCGCCGGAACGTGACAGCCTGTCAACTTGCTTCGGATGGATATTGAGACAAACCCGCTTAGCGCTATATATCTTGTCTATCATGATATGAGCGCAAGGGGGAGAAACGGTATGCGTGTGAAGTTTGCACGGATATTCGCTCCCCGTGACTCATCGTGACAAAAGGAGCCTGTAATGACTGCGACACAATCAGTGACAGCGGACAACGAAAACACGGCAAACAAGGACAGTTCACTCAATAAACCCCTGGGCGGCGCAGGTCTGCGTGGTCAGAGTGCCGGCAGTACCGCCTTGTGTACTGTTGGCAAAACCGGCACCGGTCTGACGTACCGTGGTTATGATATTACCGATCTGGCCCACAACGCCCAGTTCGAGGAAGTGGCTTATCTGTTGCTGAAAGGCAAACTGCCGACTCAGGCTGAGCTGGATCAGTATAAAGCCACACTGAAAGCCAGACGCGGTTTACCGGATGCATTGAAAACTGTGCTGGAAGCGATTCCGGCAAGTGCTCATCCGATGGATGTGATGCGCACCGGTTGCTCCATGCTGGGGAACCTGGATCAGGAAACTGATTTCAGCCAGCAGGCGGATAAAGCTGATACGTTGCTGGCCATGCTGCCTGCGATGATTTGTTATTGGTATCGCTACAGTCATGACGGGGAGCGCATCGATACCGCTAGTTCTGAGCAAGATTGCACCGGCGGCTATTTCCTGGAAATGCTGACAGGCAAGACTCCGTCAGAGCTGCACAAACAGGTCATGCATTGCTCGCTGATCCTCTATGCCGAGCATGAATTTAATGCCTCGACTTTTACCGCGCGTGTCTGCGCTTCCACCCTGTCTGATCTGCATTCGTGCATCACTGCGGCAATCGGCAGTCTGCGTGGCCCGCTGCACGGCGGGGCGAACGAAGCAGCGATGGCGATGATCGCAGACTGGAAAACTCCGGATGAAGCAGAAAGCCATATTCTCAGCATGCTGGCAAACAAAGAGAAAATCATGGGTTTCGGCCATGCCATTTATCGCGACTCAGATCCGCGCAATGCATTGATCAAAGAGTGGGCGCGTCAGTTGTCGGACGATGCTGATGATGGCTATTTCTATGCGGTGTCTGAGCGCGTCGAAACGGTCATGAAACGCGAAAAAGGTCTGTTTGCCAATGCCGACTTTTTCCATGCCTCGGCCTATCACTTTATGGGGATCCCCACCAAGTTGTTTACGCCGATTTTTGTCATGAGCCGTGTGACCGGCTGGGCCGCGCATGTATTTGAGCAGCGTGAGAATAACCGTATCATCCGGCCAAGTGCAGATTATATCGGCCCGGATCATCAGGACTGGTTGCCGATAGACCAACGCCGCTAAATATCCCCTCCCCTTGGCAAGGGGAGGGTTAGGGTGGGGTTCGAACAGCGCGTACGGATTTGGCTCTGTGCTCAGTAACCCCCACCTGGCCTCCCCCTTGAAAAGGGGGAGGGACTGCCCGGGTTTGTTGCGGTTACGAATATTCCCTCCCTTGAAAAGGGAATCGCAACACGCATGACCCGCTACGAAAAGGGGAGATGAATGAGGCGCAACGTTGAACTGAACCAACGCCCGCAGCCGGATGCACTGCTGGTCAACATTGCCGATTACGTCGCTAATACCGGGATTGATTCTGCAGAGGCCTATCACACCGCCCGTTACTGTCTGATGGATACGCTGGGTTGTGGCCTGCTGGCGCTGCGTTTTCCAGAATGTACCAAGCACCTTGGCCCGACTGTACCGGGGACGATGGTCCTGAACGGCGCGCGTGTACCGGGTACCTCGCATGAGCTGGATCCGATCACCGCAGCGTTTAACATTGGCTGCATCATTCGCTGGCTGGATTTTAATGACACCTGGCTGGCCGCAGAATGGGGCCATCCGTCCGATAATCTGGGCGGTATTCTGGCCACGGCCGATTATCTGAGCCGTGTTTCTGTCTCGGAAGGCAAAGCCCCCCTGACCATGCGCGACGTGCTGACGGCCATGATCAAAGCTCATGAAATTCAGGGGGTACTGGCGCTGGAAAACAGTTATAACCGGGTCGGGCTGGACCATGTCTTGCTGGTCCGTGTGGCATCGGCGGCTGTGGTGACCAGGATGCTGGGCGGAAACCGGGATCAGATCATCGATGCTGTGTCTCAGGCCTGGGTCGATGGCTGTGCCTTGCGCACCTATCGTCACGCGCCGAACGCCGGCTCCCGTAAGTCGTGGGCAGCGGGTGATGCCACCTCCCGTGCCGTACGTCTGGCGATGATCACTATGAAAGGCGAAATGGGTCTGCCCTCTGTGCTGACCGCACCGCAATGGGGGTATTATGATGTACTGTTCAACGGTAAGCCGTTTAAGCTGAATCAGGATTTTGGCAGCTATGTGATGGAAAATGTGCTGTTTAAAATTGCATTTCCGGCCGAGTTCCACGCCCAGACCGCAGTTGAGTGCGCGGTGATTTTGCATGATCAGGTGAAAGACCGACTGGATGACATCGCACGCATTACAGTGACGACGCATGAATCTGCCATTCGTATCATTTCTAAATCCGGTGAGCTGGCCAATCCGGCCGACCGCGATCACTGCTTGCAGTACATGATTGCTGTACCTTTGATTTACGGGGATCTGCTTGCTGAACACTACGAAGATGACTTCCACCGTGGCGACAGCCGCATCGATGTGCTGCGCAGCAAAATGGAAATTATTGAAGACAAGCGTTACAGCGCCGAATATCTGGAGTCAGACAAGCGCTCGATTGCCAATGCTATTCAGATTTTCTTCAGCGACGGTACTTGTACCGAGCAAGTGTCAGTCGAATACCCGATTGGGCACCGCCGTCGTCGTGAAGAAGGGATTCCGCTACTGGAGCGTAAGTTCAAACGTCACTTGCTGACCCGCTTTCCCCCCGGGCAGAGTGAGAAGATTTTTGCATTGTGCAGCGATCAGGCGACGCTGGAAGCAACGCCGGTCAATGAGTTCATGGCGCTGCTGACCATCAACTGATGCGCTGGCAGTCTCTTTGACAAGTACAGAAACCGGTGCCTGAGCGCCGGTTTTTATGATTGCCAGTGGGAGATCACCTGTCAGTGAAGCACAGGCCGGGTGATGGCTTTATTCAGCTGTTCAAGTATGTACTCAGCAGACACCACGAGAACAAATCGCACTGTGGGCAGCCGAAACGTGCTGTCTGTGACCGGCAGGGCCGGAAAGACCTGGCTGGCTGGCCAATGGGGCGGAGTCAATGGGTCACGGTTGGACTCAATGAATGTTGGGCTGCACTCCGTGAATTCCAGATGCAGCCTGGGCAGTTGCGTCAGCATGCTCACCTCAATCAACAAGCAGGAATATTCCTGTCATCCCTCAAAAAAATAAACGCACTTAAAGTAAGGCTAATGGCTCTCTTGTGATTGATATAAGGTCGAAAAAGCGGACTTCAAGTCTCTGTACTCAGGTTATTTGTTTATCACGATAAGAAACGAAAACAATATTGATCTGGTGCATCTCAGGTTTATGGCCCCGGCAGTAAAATGCGGGCAAGTTCGGCTGATTTCCTATTCTGCTCGGTGAGGTCAAGGTGTCGTATTTTTGTCAGACAATCAGTGCGCTTATTGAAGGTGTTCACGGCGCGCCGCAAGTCTCGGAGGTGGCCTGATGCTTGTCGATCCGGCTCACCTGAACCGGATTTGGGCGCGAACCCTGCTCGAAGAATTGTCACGCCTGGGTGTGACTGATGTCTGTCTCGCCCCCGGTTCACGCTCGACACCGCTGGCACTGGAAGCCGACGCGCATCCGACACTGAATCTGCATGCCCATTTTGATGAACGCGGACTGGGCTTTCTTGCGCTCGGTATGGCCAAAGCCAGCGGCCGCCCTGTGGCGGTGATCGTGACATCCGGCACGGCTGTGGCGAATCTGTTACCGGCAGTGGTTGAAGCGGGGCTGACCGGCGAACAACTGGTGTTACTCACCGCCGACCGGCCTGTCGAACTGATTGGCTGCGGCGCCAATCAGGCGATCTGTCAGCCGGGCATCTTCTCTTCTCACGTGACGGCCCGCTTGGATCTGCCCAGCCCTTCTGTGTCTGTCCCGTTAAGCTGGCTGCTGACAGCAGTGGATGATCTGCTGCTTCGCCAGCGCCGGCAGGGTGGCCCGGTGCACATCAACTGCCCGTTTCCTGAGCCTTTGTATTCGCCAGACCCGCCGGACGAATCACGCTATTACACAGGTTTGCTTGCTGACTGGCGAAGTGCTGCACAGCCTTATACCTGTGTGTCTGTGCAACCTGCACAGATCTCTGTGCCTGATGAAATTCAGATATTGCGCAGCAAAAAGACAGTCATTATCGCCGGCGACATGCCGGCGAATGACGCTAAGGCGGTGGCTGCTCTGGCGGCAGCACTGGCATGTCCGCTGCTGTGCGATCCGCAATCGGGGCTCGGCAGCGACTGGGCGCATTACGATCTCTGGCTGCAGGTTGACGCGCTGGCCGCGCCCTTGAATGACTGCGATCTGATCATTCAGTTTGGCTCTCGCCTGATTTCCAAACGCCTGACCCAGTGGATAGCGCGACAGGTCAGTGAAAGACAGAGCGATTACTGGTATGTGTCGGCTGACAGGGCGCGTCACAATCCGGACCACCTGCCGCAACGCCATTTTGTTGCGAGGATTGCCGGCTGGGCAGACAAGGCCCTGGCAGCATTAGCAGAGACCACCGCTGATGATCCGCTGTCCGGACAGACGCATCAGCAGTGGCAGCAGGCACTCCGGCACACGGCGCAGCAGGTTCATGCCAGGGTCGGCCCCTATTTAGCGGCCTGTGGCGCAATGTCGGAGCTGGCACTGGCGATGGATCTGAGCCACAGGGGTCAGCAGGCGGCGCTCTTTCTGGGGAACAGCCTGATGGCCAGGCTGGTTGATATGTTTAGCGTGTTTGACGGGCGTACTGTTTACACTAACCGGGGCGCTTCGGGAATTGACGGACTGGTCGCCACTGCAGCAGGAGTGCAGCGTGCCAGCGGGCAGCCTTTGATGCTGTTACTGGGGGATACTTCGCTGCTGCATGATCTGAATTCGCTGGCGTTACTGACCCACGGCAAAACACCTGTGGTCATTGTGGTCACGAACAACGACGGCGGGGCCATTTTTGATCTGCTGCCTGTTTCGCCGGACAGTAAACCGCATTTGTACCAGATGCCGCATGGTTTCCAGTTTGAACATGCCGCTCGTCAGTTTGGACTGGCGTATTGCAAAACTGCGACCCTGTCGGCTTATCAATCGGTTGTGAGCGAGCATTTGATTGCCGGAACAGGCGCGCTGCTGGTGGAGATTCAGACGCCGCCGGGAGAAGCCGGTGAGCAGCTCAGCCAGTTCATCAGAGATTTACATGCTCTCTAGCCGATATCTTACCCGTAGTGATCAGCCTGAACAGCCGGTGATGGTGTTTCTCCATGGCCTGCTGGGCAGCGGAGCAGACTGGCTTGACTGCGCTCAGTGGCTGCAAGCTTATCCCTGTATCGCGTTGGATTTGCCCGGCCATGGCTGCAGCCGCGCTGTTGCCTGCCACTCACTGGATCAGGCGGCAGAAGAGGTCCGCGATACCCTGATCAAGCATCAGCTCGCTGCCCGTCCCCTGATATTGGCAGGTTACTCACTGGGCGCGCGTATCGCCATGCACGGCGTGGCCAGTGGCCTGTTTGCGCCGCTGAATATCCGGCTGCTGGCGGTGGAAGGCGGTCATTTTGGCCTGACTTCCAAACAGAAACGCGTTGTACGGTGGCGGCAGGACTGTCGCTGGGCCCGCCGGTTTCGCCGTGAGCCAGTTGATGTGGTACTGGCAGACTGGTATCAGCAACCTGTCTTTTCTTCGCTGAATCATGCGCAAAAACAAAGTTTGATTGATTACCGCAGTGATAACCTCGGGGCAAGTGTTGCCGGCATGCTGCTCGCGACATCACTGGCCCGGCAAGCTTACCTGGCGGATGCGATCAAGTCGCAGAAGGTGCCAGTGCATTACTTTTACGGCGAGCACGACAGCAAATTTTCGCGAATGGCGAATGACAGCCGGGTGCCGGCAACCTGTATCGCCAATGCCGGGCACAACGCCCACAAAGAGCAACCGCAGGCGTTTGCGATGGCGCTCAGGCGTCAACTGAACCAACACCTTGAAATGATACTGTGATCTGAGAGTGAGGATAATATGGCAATGAGCCTGGGTTTGTCTGAAGAGGCACTTTATGCGCCGATCGAATGGGTAAACGGCAGCAGCGGATATGAAGATATTCAGTACCACACATCAAGCGATGGTATCGCCAGAATCACCATTGCCCGTCCGCAGGTGCACAATGCTTTTCGTCCGCAGACCGTCAGAGAAATGATCCATGCGTTGTCGCAAGCCCGCTACGATGAGTCCGTCGGCGTGATCATTCTCACCGGGCTGGGTGAGGAAGCCTTCTGCTCAGGCGGCGATCAGAAAGTACGCGGTGACTATGGCGGATACCGGGACGATGCCGGCACCCATCATCTGAATGTGCTGGATTTTCAGCGTCAGATCCGCACCTGCCCGAAACCTGTGATCGCATCGGTAGCCGGCTGGGCGGTGGGCGGCGGTCATGTGCTGCACATGATGTGCGATCTGACCATTGCGGCAGAGAACGCCCGGTTCGGCCAGACTGGCCCGAAAGTCGGCTCATTCGATGGCGGCTGGGGAGCCTCTTATATGGCACGCATTGTCGGTCAGAAAAAGGCCCGCGAAATCTGGTTTCTGTGCCGTTTTTACGATGCGCAGGAAGCGCTGGATATGGGACTGGTCAATACGGTCGTGCCGCTGGCTGAGCTGGAAAGGGAAACGGTGAGATGGTGCCGTGAAGTGCTTCAGCACAGCCCAATGGCACTGCGTTGCCTGAAAGCTGCACTGAATGCCGACTGCGACGGACAGGCCGGGCTGCAGGAACTGGCAGGCAACGCCACCATGATGTTCTATATGACCGAAGAAGGTCAGGAAGGCCGTAATGCATTCAATGAGAAACGTCCGCCGGATTTCAGCCAGTTTCCGCGTAACCCCTAGCGGGCTGACTGGCGTGAGGAGCGGATAACATGACGCGTTCAGCCAGATTGTTTCGCTACAGGCTACCCATAGACAGCGGGATAGTGTTAAGCGGCCAGCAATTAGATGAACGTGTGGGTTATGTTGCTCAATTGCGTGATGGCGCATGCGTGGGCTGCGGAGAAATTGCCCCGCTGGTGGGCTTGAGCGTGGAAAGCAGTGAACAGGCGGAACAACAGGCTATTTCCTTACTGACAAATTGGGTTGGCGGTCAGGATAGTGCTGAGATGGCGCTGTATCCGTCGGTGGCTTTCGGGTTCTCGATGGCACTGATGTGCCTGAGCGGCCAGTTGCCATCGCAGGTGCCTTATCACACTGTGCCTTTGCTGAGTGCCGGGTCAATGGCAGATACGGCAGCAATGGGCGCTTTGGCAGAGTGCCGCCTGGCGAAAGTAAAGGTCGGCCGGGCTGTGCCGGGACAGGAGGCCGAGCAGGTGAACCAGTTGCTGTGTCGCTTTCCTCATCTGAGCTTACGTCTGGATGCGAACCGGGCCTGGACTCTGGAACAGGCGATTGATTTTTCTTCTGCGGTCAATACGGCTCATCTTCCGCGCATTGCTTTTATGGAGGAACCTTGTCGTCACCCGTCGGATAGCCTGTATTTTGCCCGGGAATCCGGTATCGCCCTGGCGTGGGATGAAACTCTGCAGCATGCCGTCAGACAAGCAGACTTTAGGGTCAATAGTTTGTCCGGTGCAAAGACGCTTGTCCTGAAACCGACCTTGATCGGTTCGGTGCAGCGCTGTGCGCAATTGATTGGGGACGCACAAGCCGCGGGCATGTCTGTGGTGATAAGCTCAGCGCTTGAATCCAGCCTGGGACTGACGCAGCTCGCACGCCTCTCTCACTGGTTGCTGCCAGAGAGTCTGCCCGGGCTGGATACACTTCATCTGTTCAGTGCGCAGCTTGAAATCCCCTGGCCGGGCAGCACGCTACCGCTCCACTCGTTACAGCAACACATACAGGTATGGCAGTCATGAATCCGCACAGTCTGCATCGGCCTTGCCTCTGGCACACCTGGGCTCAGACGCGGCCTGACGACATCGCTCTGATCACGGTTGACACGGAATACACCTGGCAAGCGCTGACTGAGCAGATTCACCATCTGGCGCGCGTGCTTGCCGCTCAGGGGGTGAGCGAAGGGACTGTGGTAACGGTAGTCAGCAAAAACTCGGCGGATGTGGTGATGCTTCATCTGGCTTGCATCCAGCTGGGGGCGATCACGGCCCTGATGATGCCGCAGCCCTGCCAGGTGTTGGAGGACAAACTGCGTGTGCTGTATGGCGAAGGGCAGCGGCAGTTTGTGTGGCTGAGTGAATCTGTTGTCGCCGGTTTGTCTGAACAGGACAGGCAGCGCTTATTCACAGGCTGCCAGATATTGAACCTGCAAGTGCCAGTTGCCGCTTCAACATCGTGCCTTGCCCGCAATGCAGAACGACGCGATGCAAAACAATGCGATAAAAAACAAATCGTCTCGATTGTCTTTACCTCAGGCTCGTCCGGCGTACCCAAAGCGGTTGCCCATACCCAGGCCCAGCATCTGGCCTCGGCCCGCGGTTTGCTGGCGGTGTTTCCGTTTCAGCAGCACGATTGCTGGCTGCTCAGTCTGCCCATGTACCATGTTTCCGGTTTGTCGATTCTGTACCGCTGGCTCAGTGCCGGAGCCTGCCTGAAAATCGGCAGCGGTCGGTTGCAAGAAGATATTGAGGGGGTGACTCATGCGTCGCTGGTGGCCACGCAGCTCAGGCGACTGCTGGATCATCGCCAGCCACTGCAGCTCAGCCATGTGTTACTGGGCGGCAGTGACGTGCCTTTGTCGCTGTGTCAGCAGGCCAGAGACAGCGGCATTGAAACCTGGCTGGGATACGGCATGACAGAAGCCGCGTCGACTGTGACGGCCAAACCGACAGACGACATTGCCAGCGCCGGGCGCGTGCTGCCCAACCGTCAGGTTCAGCTGAAAAACAAGCGGATTTATATCGCAGGCGATACCTTAGCGAGCGGTTACTATCATCAGGGCCGACTTATCCCACTGGTGGATGAGCAAGGCTGGTTTGATACCAAAGATGTCGGCCAGTGGGTCGATGGTGAACTCCGCATCATTGGCCGTGTTGATAATCAGTTTATCTCCGGCGGCGAGAACATCCACTGCGAGGAAATTGAAGCCGTGCTGAACCGCCATCCGGCGATCCGTCAGAGTATGGTCATCCCCGTGGCCTGTGAAATTTACGGCACCCGCCCGATAGCCCTGATCAACAGTGCCTGCGACCTGTCAGCCCTGCAACTGCCCCTCTGGCTGACAGACAAACTCACCCGCTTCAAAATCCCCGATGCGTTTTTCCCCATGCCGCAACAGCCACAAACAGGCATCAAACTATCGCGCCAAGCCATAAAAGCGTGGTTTTCTGACCACCACAGTGAATATCAGATCATGAACGACCCTCAAAACGGTCAGTGATCGTTGTCGTGTTTCACCAGCATCTGCGACGCTGAACTTTAGGTAGATCATAAAGTGCGACAAAAGCGGAGAGTATAAATTGGGTTGCATAAGTTGTTTGGGTAAGATACCGGGTAGTGGGTCGTGTAATAAAATGTCATGTACTTTCAAGGAAATAATAAGCTTATGGATGAAAATGCTGAGATCTGGCGTCAGTACTACAAAAAGGCATTATCTCGCTCTCATTTAAAACGTACGGAATTTGCGGCTAGTTTAAATGCATCAAACCTCAAAATAGCGACTGACTGTGGTTGTGGTACTGGAAGTGATATCCACTATCTGGAGCTGCAAGGTTATCAGGTACATGGCTTTGATATTAATCCTGACTCTGTAGCGATATGCAGAGACCGATTTGGAGCTAAATCTCAGGTGGAAATTTCAGAGTCTTCATTTGAGTCTTTTGTCTACCCAAAGGCTGGCCTAGTCATCGCTAATTCTAGTTTGTTCTTTGCTGATCCGAATTTCTTTGAGGCAACTTGGGGCAATATTAAATCGTCGATTGAAATTGGTGGTGTCTTTGCCGGTGACTTTATGGGGACAAGAGACAGCTGGGCTAAAAATCACCTTAGTCCAACAACACCTTTATCTGAATCTGAGGTTAAGGCTTTGTTCTCGGATTTTGAAGTCGTCAGGTACTTCGAACGTGACGAAACGGCAAAGACTTCGTTGGGTAAAATGTAGCACTGGCATTTATATTCAGTGGTCGCTATAAAACGTGCATAGCAAATATGGACAAGCCCGAAATGGCTTTATTAAGGAGTGGCAAAGCCTGAAGAGGGAGTTCATGCTATCCAAAATGTACAAGGAGGAATACAGATGAGCCTGAAAGAACACTTTATATTGCTGGCCGCTTACAACCAAAGCATGAACACAAAGGTCTACGAGGCTGCGAGTCGTTTAGATACAAAAGAGCTGACTAAGGATCGTGGCGCATTTTTTGGCTCTATTTTGGGTACTTTGAATCACATTCTTGTGGGCGATATTATTTGGCTCAAGCGATTTTCCTCGCATCCGTCTTGCAAGTCCTCTTTACGTGAGGTCGCTAATCTTCCAAACCCGAGTAGTTTGGATCAGATACTTTTTGATGATTTACCTGCTTTATCCGAACAAAGAGCTTGGTTAGATTGTCAGATTGTTGGTTGGATAAATAAACTCACTGAAACAGATTTGGATCTTTTGCTTAGTTATCACAACACCAAAGGCGTTTCTGCCAATAAACGGTTTTCAAGTCTGGTTCTTCACCTCTTTAACCATCAGACCCATCATCGTGGGCAGGTCTCTGCTTTACTTTCTCAGGCCGGTGAAGATATTGGGGTCACAGATCTCTTGGCGCTGATTCCTGAGGAAATTCGTGATTAACCGGTTGCTGTTGGTGTAAGGATAATCACTGTAAAAGCGAAATTGATGACGTTGTTTTTCGTCATGAGTCTGCTTAAGAGCTTTACGGTGCGAGACACAACCAGCTCTCATCAGGACGACAACATACTGAAGGCGATGATAGCCACCCATGGTGGTTTGCCTTCCCTAGCTCGGCGTCGGTGACTAAAACAAGATAAACGACGATGGTGCTTAGCATTGAGTTTGTTCACTGGCTTTGATGTTATGCTACTTCTCGGTTGCAGTTCCTCATTCGTTGTAAGCACGTCATAAATAGGATCTCAGATGGAAAGTGAGAGACTTCAATTAGTTCCGCCATCATTGAAATATACTGAATCAATGTTTGCTGTCATTGAGGAGAGCAAAGCAGAGCTTTCTCAGTTTTTACCCTGGGTTTCGGAGTCATTAACGAAGCGTGATCTCGAAGCAAACACCAAAGAGGCTCTTGATCATTTTTCAAACTTTACTGGTGAGTTTTGGTTTAATGTCATTGAAAAAGAAACAGGGCGGTTTATTGGTGCTGT
Organism: Photobacterium sp. TLY01; assembly: GCF_021432065.1. Taxonomy (NCBI): domain Bacteria; kingdom Pseudomonadati; phylum Pseudomonadota; class Gammaproteobacteria; order Vibrionales; family Vibrionaceae; genus Photobacterium; species Photobacterium sp. TLY01. The sequence continues at coordinate 250,965 of NZ_CP090365.1, read as the reverse complement.
CGGCTTTATTGTCAGGGATAAATCTGTTCCTTATTTTGAAATTGGATATTGGTTATGCACATCTGAAACCGGTAAGGGTTACATAACCGAAGCCGTAAAACTTGTTGAGAAATATGCTTTTAATGACAATGCAGCCCAACGATTAGAAATAAAGATGGCTAGTTCAAACCTGAAAAGCCAGGCTGTTGCAAAGCGTTGCGGCTTCCAGTTTGAGGCTAGTTTAGCTAATGCCAGACGTTTACCTTCAGGAGAGTTAGATAACACAGTGATCTACGCAAAAATGCGCTTATAACACTGAAGGGTACGTGTTCTGCCGCCGATGCTTTATTCGGCTCTTGGTCAAGTCCGCAGCAGCATTATTAAGGCATATCCTGGTTCAGCGCCGAGTTACTTTCCATGGTTCGGTTGGCACAAGCAACTGTCATATCGGTAGGCTGAGCATCATCAACAGGATAGTCAGTCACAATCCCAGGGAAAAATACAGGGATGTATTTTTAGGTTGTCGGCGCAGGGAGCGCCTACAACCGGCCCGGATAACACCAGCGAAATCAAAGGCTTTTCTGGGCACTCTTTGAGCCAGAAAAGAGTGTCTGGCGCGCAACGCAGAATGCTGAGAAGGCGCTGACTTTAAGCGCGACATACAAAGTGATGCAATGGGGGCTGGAGACTAAACTCACTCCCACCAACATACTCGTCTGCTAAAATACTATGTCGTTCGCTCAGGGAAAATTTTCATAGGGAGAGCATCAAATCATGGAAAAAGAAAACAGCCGTGCTGAATTCGACGTGCGTTTGCTTCGCCCCAGAGATCTGGGCGGTGACAGTGAGTGGGCTTTTGTGGTGCTGCCTAAGGAGGCAAGCGCGACGTTGCCAAGGCGTGGGCGTATCACTGTGTCTGGCACCTTAAACGGTAACCGTTTTACTGTTTTGCTCGAACCGGATGGCAAGAAAAGTCATTGGCTGCGTATTGATAAGTCACTGCTTGTGGCTTCTGGGGCCAGCGTGGGTGACACGGCACACTTCGAGATTTTCGCCGGGGATGAACCCGAACCGGACGTGCCGGATGATCTGGCTAACGCACTGGAGGCGGCACCTGAGGCGCGTGCGATTTGGAACGCAACGACGACCATTGCCCGCGTAGACTGGATCCACTGGATTGTTTCTGCCAAGCAGGCCAAGACCCGCACGAAACGCATTCATGACGCATGCGACATGCTTGCTTCGGGGAAGAAGAGAGTGTGTTGCTTTGATACGTCCGGTTTCTACAGCAAAGCGTTCAGTGCGCCACAGGCTGAAGAGTAGGCAGGCGCAGAACAAATGCGTTGGCTACGTTAGCTAGCGTACAGAACAAGCTACTGGTCTCTACTAACGTATAAGTGTCACCCTGCATCTTTGAGCCGTCTTTGGAGAAGGGGCAGAACCTGAGTGTGACCATGAATCTAAACACCACTCATCAGCAAGAATCAGGCTAAAAGCAGTTCAAACAAAAAGTAAAGGAAGGAGCGGGAACTTGTCGACAAGGTGAACGATGGCAAAGACCCGAGCAAAAAAGCAAAGTCGGCAAGCGTGACGGCAAAGATGGCGTGGTGTTAGGTAATATTAATAACGATAGTGGAAGGGGGGCAAAATGGACAATTCAATGACGCAATCCAACAGTGGCTTTACTACCTTAACCTTACTAAGTAGTTCCAGCATTACCGGCGATGATGTCTGTAATATGCAGGATGAAAAGTTGGGTAAAATCCAGGATATTATGCTGGATATGACAGAGGGCAATATTCGCTATGCTGTGCTGTCGGCGGGTGGTTTTTTAGGCATAGGCGATCGCCTGTTTGCCATTCCTTGGAAGGCTTTGACGCTGGACAGAGAAAATAAGCGTTTCATGCTCGACGTCGATATTGAGCGCCTAAAAAACGCGCCTGGTTTTGACAAGGACAAATGGCCGGATATGGCGGACGCCAATTGGAATTCCAGTGTTGAGTCTTATTACACCAGATGATGGCAGCGCTGGATTTGGGGGTAGCGCCTCAGGTCTGGCCTGACTTGTCAGGTGGCATCAACTAACGCTGGGTAAGCCAGCGTTATTTTTTAAGAGATTATTTAAACAGACGAATTAGTCGGTTCTATTCACCAGACAGAAAGATATCTACATGGAAAGGACACGGGTAGCCACTAAGACAAACTGTTGCAGTTTTTAACAAACCGACATTGCCCGCCAGTAAATCCGAAAGGCATCATACCCGCTGCCGTGAATTATTTGGGTCATTATCTATTATCCGCAGTCCGTAGTTGACACCACGACATTCAGGCTCTGACAGCAAGGAATCATCGTCAAATTTTGATGGTAGATGGCACCTGAAAATTGTGTTGAACATATCCCAATAGCAAACACAGGCATCCATGCCTGATGTGTCGCAATTTGATCAATCAAGTCGTAGCTAATTGGTTAACGGCGCGAGTGACGACCCCGTGATGAGCGCTCTTTATGGGCTGATGCGGCTTTGGCTTGCGATTTCAGTATGGATTCAACCGTCAGTTCCATCGGCTCTTTCGGCTGAAGACCGTGCGGGAAAGTACGGGCGCGTGGCGGCAACTCGAACTCTTCGCTCGTTGCGCGAGGCATGCGTTTGAAGCGGTACAGGTAAAAGTTTTCCAGCTTCTCTCTCGCCCAGTCCGTTTTCTTTAAATACTTCACACTGCTGCTAATCGATGGATTGACGTGAAAACAGTTAAAACGCATAGCCGTATCCAGAATATCCCATCCGTAAAAATCGACCAGCTCTTGCAGTAAGGTTTCTAACTTAAGACCGTGTAATGGGTTATTTTTTTGTAATTCAATTCTTTCTTCATCTGTCATCATAACGCGTTCCTGAGTTTCTCACGTGCCTGTGCAGGTTGGGTTGGGTGGTATTCGCTCAACGCTTCAATTTAATATCAGAACGGCACGAATGATTAATCATGTGCCATGAAGGTTTGAGGGCACGGGATTCTAGCAGACTCATCCTTCCTTCCCTATTATTATCGCTATTAATAACAAGGATGGATTGATCCTTTTCCAGATCCAGCTCGCAACAAGCCTGTATACGCCACTCGCGTTTACAGCAACGCTTCACCTGTCCCTTTCAGCACTTTTTCAACCACTCGAACCACTTTTGAGGTGGTGTGAATGACATCGGCAATTTTGCTGGGATCGTGTTTGGCCTTTTTGGCCAGCGAGGTCAGGGAGATGAGATCCGTCACCGCACTTTGGGTACGTGTAACCCCTAAATCCGGCAAGGCGAGTGCGTCACTGAGCTGAGTCAACAGCTTGTTGATGTCTTGCTGTAATTGCAGCGCCTGCTCATAATCCAGGGTGATTTCTTTCACCTTGCGTAGCTGGTCGATGGCTTCAGCCAGGTAGTGGCCTAATGGTTTGTCCGTCATTTTACCCCTCCTTGCAAACAAGTTGATCTTCTCTGAGCTCAAAGCCGGTTTCGCAGCTACCCAGCAAATTGTTCAGGGATGAATAATGGCGGCCGGTTTCGCTGAGCTCGCCAGCAATGCGGATGAAGGCTTTACCGCTGAACTCGTTGTTAGCAACCAGTCCGGTAATCGCGTGGTGCTTTTCTTTCAGCGTCTGCGTGGCTTTGGCCATTTGCTTGAAAATCAGCGCTGTTGAGGCGATATCCACTGAGCGCTGAGTCAGGCTTTCAATCTGGGCGATCACTGCCTCATGGCTAAGCTTTCCTTGTGTTTTCATGATGTTGAAACGACGGATATCGGTACTGAGCATATCCCGGCGTTCCGACAGCAGGGCGGCATACAGCCTGCCGGATGACAGTCGCTGGCTGATGGTGTCACAAATTGTGCTGATGGTCGGGTCAGCCTTGATAATGATGTCTTTGAGGGCTTTTCGTCGCTGAGATTCCGCGACGGTGGCGCCGATTCCCGCAATGGCAGATGACAGAATATGGAAGGTGTCATCGCTCGCATCAAGCAGGGGCGTATCGGTCAGGGCCTGATACTGCTTGTTCGCTGAGATCAGAGAACCGCTTAATTTGGCGGCGGCATAGTCAATGTCGCCGCGGTATTTGGCGTCTGCCAGTTCGCTGAGGGCTTGGCTGTAGTCCTGCAGGGAACGGTTCAGGGCGTACAGCGCGAACTGCTGCTGGGTGATATCGGCATACGTTTTTGCCTGTTGAGTCAGCCGGTCTGAGGTCAGCAGGGTGCTGGGGCGTTCCAGCTCCAGTGCCAGCGTATTGGTGGCCCGTTTTGTCTGTAAAGTTTTGGTTTCCTGCATCATCTCGCCCAGCTGGCTGGTGAGCTGATTACTGGCTTGCGCATACAAACCGACATCATTACTGGCATTCTGGCTGCAGGCAGAAATAAAAAGCAGGCCGGCAGAGATGATACTCACTCGGGCAATACTCGCTCGGACAGGCATATGACATTCCAATGACAAGGTGATAACGCATATGCATAACATAAATGCTATTGGTTGAGTATTCCCGCCAATTAGGGTTCGGGCAAAGGGAAATGTGCAGCGGGTAACAGTTTTGCTTTACCTTCCACTTGGGGGAAGCATTAGTCTGTCCGTTTTGAGCTGCATGATTGCCATGTTGGAGGTAACAGTGGGATGTTGTAATCAGCCGCCTGATGGCGGCAGTAATAATATCGGTTTGCTGGTGAAAGCGACACTGGCTCTGGCTGTTGTGATTGCGCTATTGGTCGCGTTTTTTGGCTGAGGGGCGTAAAGCGATGCCCTGCTGCAGATGCGCTATATGAGTGGTATACGGGAATAGATGTGGTTGACTCAGGATTGAAAATTGCGTATTTTGCGACCGAATTATGTTTTTGGACCACTCTGCAATGTTTTACATCCTATTCAAGAATTTTGTCAGGCGACTGTGCTCCGCGCATTAACACGGTGAAGTGTTGCTCGGAGCTGAATGTCTTCTGAATCTTCATCAGATATAGCCGCTATTCCCTGAAAAAGGGAGGGGTGAGTGTATCTGATGAATGCAGAGAACAGGCCGACGATGACCTTCATCGTCGGCCTTTTAGTTTCTGACCGCGAATCAGTCAGAAACTAGTTTCAAGATTGCTTGAAGCGAGGGGCCGGTATGCCTTGTACCGCCCCTCGTTTTTTTATGGATGTAACACAATGAGCTTACTTACAATTCAAAATCTGACTTACCACATCGGCGACAAAACCCTTTATCAGCAGGCCGATTTCACTCTGTTTCCCGGCGAGCATATCGGAGTGACCGGTAAGAATGGGGTAGGGAAAAGTACCCTGCTGAAATTGCTGCAATCCGAGTTGCTGCCCGACAGCGGCGATATTCTCTGGCAGCCAGCAGTGCAGATCGGTTATCTGGACCAGCATGCAGAATTGGATCCCCGGTTGACGGTACGTGGTTACCTGCAATCGGCATTTGCCGATTTGTACACACTGGAAGCCGAAATGATGGCCATTTACGCCTGCCCGGAGAAAAGCGCCCGCGACAGTTTCCTGACCCGTGCCGCCTCCATTCAGGCCACGCTGGAAAGCCAGTCCTTTTATGTTACTGACCACAAAATAGAGGCGGTGGCTGAAGGACTGGGGATCACCCAGTTCGGTATGGCAACACCGCTCGGCACCCTGAGTGGCGGTCAGCGTCACAAAGTCATGCTGGCTACTCTGCTGCTGGTATCGCCGGATGTATTGTTACTGGATGAGCCGACCAACTATCTTGATACCGTACATGTTGACTGGCTGGCAGATTATCTGAATAACTTTAAAGGCGCCTTCATGGTGGTGTCGCACGATAAGGCGTTTTTGAACCGGATTGCGACCGGCATCTGCGATGTCGACAGACAGCAAATCCGCAAATATAAAGGCAATGTTGAGAAAGCGATGGCACAGAAAGCCAGCGACGACGCGGCACACGCCAAGCAGTATCAGGCCCAGAAAAAGCACATTGATAAGCTCGAGCAGTTCATTGCCAAAAACGGCGCCGGTGTGAATGCGAGCATTGCCAATGGGCGCAAGAAACAGCTGGCGCGCATTGAACGTCTGGCAGCACCTGAGCCGGAGAAATCGGTGTCATTTGCCTTCCGGGCTGCGGCTCTGAGTGCCCAGACTGTGCTGGCGGCCACCGAACTGGAAATCGGATACACGCGTGCTTTGCTGCCACCCATGAATCTGTCGCTGCGCCGTGGTGAAAAAGTGGTGATTGCCGGATTTAACGGCATAGGAAAATCGACGTTGCTGAAAACTCTGGTAGGCGAGCTGGCCGTCATGTCCGGCCGGCTGGAATTATCGCAAGGTCTCAGATTGGGGTACTTTGAGCAGGAACTGCACTGGCCGTTTCAGGACGCGACACCTGTAAATCTGGTGAAGTCTGTCTGTCCCGGTCTGGATGACAAAGCGGCCAGGCAGCAGTTAGCGCGCTTTGGACTGTCCGGCAAGCTGGCCTTGCAGCCAGTCGGCTCGCTCAGCGGAGGAGAGCAGACCAAAGTGAAGTTGTGCCGTCTTGCATTGCAGCCGGTAAACTTACTGGTGCTGGATGAACCAACCACCCATCTGGATGCCACGGTGAAAGCGGCGCTGAAGCAAGCGCTGATCGACTTTAACGGGACTGTCATTTTAGTGTCGCACGAGCGGGATTTTGTCGCCGGCTGGCCGGACCGGGTGATTGATATTCAGTCTGCCGGGGTCATGGCAAAAGCGACTCTGGCCTGAGGTGAGAACAGAATAATGATGAAAATTGTATTGTTTTGCATTGCGTTTCTGGTAGGCGCTGATGAGTTGATGCTAGGGCCGATACTGGCCCCCATCGGCCATGATCTGGGCGTTGCTCCTGAGCGCGTCACCCTGTTTATTACCGCTTACAGCGTGGCCCTGGCATTGATAGCGCCAGTACTGGGGGCGTACTCTGACCGGCATGGACGCCTGGCCGTGATGATTCCCGCATCTGTCCTGTTTGGTCTGGCGTCGATCGCAACAGGGCTTGTGGAGACATTTGAGGCCGGGATAGCGACCCGGGTCGCCACGGGACTGGCCAGCGCCGGAATGTTGCCTGTGGCTTTTGCTCTGGCGGCAGACTCCGCAGGGGAAGATGCCATGAAAAAGATTGCCTGGGTGCAGTCGGGTCTGACGCTGGGAATGATTGCCAGCCCGGCCTTAGGCGCTGCCCTGGCCGAAACGGTAAGCTGGCGAGCCGCCTTTGTCGTATTGGGGATCTGTGCCTGGCTTGTTGCCGCAACGTTGTGGTATGTGTCAGGCAGGCAGCCACACCGGGCCGGGCAGATGACTGAGCACAAAGATGCTCAAGTTAAACTCTGGGCGATTCCCGGTGCTGCGGGTGCCTTGCTGGCTATGTGCTTTGGCTTGGGAGGCGGCATCGGGTTGTTTAATCTGGTTGGTCAGCATTTACGGGATACGCAGGGTGTCTCTATGTGGGTCGCAGGCAGTGTGTATGCCGGTCTTGGCGTGATCAGTGTTATCGGTAATATGCTGATGCCACGTTTGACCGGTCGGCTGGAGAGTGGGCGTCAGGTGATGCGAATTGCGCTGGGCGTTTGTGTGGTTGTCAGTGTCTGGTTTTATCTGTCTTCTGCGGAGAATCTGATTGCAGTTATTCCACTGCTGCTGCTCTGGGCTTTGGCCGGCGGAGTTGGCTCTCCGGCGCTGCAAAGCTATATCGCGGAACTGTCAGTGACTCACCGTGGTGTTCTTATGTCACTGGCCATGACCATGATGCATTTGGGCGTGGCGATCTGGTCTGGTGTTGCCGGTGTCGCGTACAGTGCCGGGCCATACAGTATGGCGCTGCTCGCTATCGCCTTGTTTGGTGCTGCAATCCTGGTCCTGCAACCCGTGAAAGCCAGACTCGGTGAATAAATAAAGTGAGAGTGATCCAGTGATATGATTCCTGCCCTGCTCAATATTGATTGGGCAGGGCAGAGGAGCTGTGTGGCTGGGTTAATTTTCCCAGTCAGACAACACCACTTTTCCTATCATTTTTCCTTGCTCGACCATGGCATGGGCCTTGCGCAGGTTTTCAGCGTTGATCGGTGTCAGGTGTTCCGTCAACGTCGTTTGCAAGGAGTCGGCATCCATCCGCTTGCTGATCTGATTGAGCAGATTACCCTGCTCAGCCATGTCATCGGTTTGATACATGGAGCGGGTAAACATGAATTCCCAGATAAAACCGGCACTTTTGCTTTTCAATGGTTCCATATCCAATGGCACATCACTTTCAACAATGCTGCAAATCATGCCCTGAGGTTTGATGACTTGCGTCATTGTTGCCCAGTGGCCTGCTGTGTCGTTGAGGCAAAAAATATAATCCACAGCCGGGAAACCAAGCTCGGCCAGCTGTGCCGCCATATCCTGCCGGTGGTTGATGGTGTGATCGGCACCCATTTCATCGCACCAGCGCTGTGTGTTTTCCCGTGATGCGGTGGCGATGACAGTCAATCCGGCAATCTGACTGGCCAGTTGAATGGCCACTGAGCCGACACCGCCAGCACCGCCAATTATCAGCAGGCTTTTCTGGTCTTGTGGGACGTCAGGATCGATTTTAAGGCGATCAAACAGACCCTCCCAGGCGGTAATACTGGTCAGCGGAAGGGCGGCCGATTCCGCCATCGACAGAGACTGCGGCTTATGTCCGACGATACGCTCATCAACCAGCTGGTATTCGCTGTTGCTGCCGGGACGGGTCATGTCGCCGGCGTAGAATACCTCGTCTCCGACGGAAAACAGGGTCACGTCATCACCCACAGCGACGACCGTGCCTGCCGCGTCCCAGCCCAGTACACGCGGCTGAGGTTCAATCTTCTCTTTTGGGGCTCTTACTTTGGTATCAACCGGATTGACCGAAACGGCCGCCACTCTCACCAGGATATCTCTGCCTGATACCGCCGGTGCCGGGAGTTCGACATCCATCAGGCTGTCTGGGTTTGTTACAGGCAAGTACTGGGTCAGTGCGACAGCTTTCATTAGGGCTTCCTCGAGTATATGGGTTGTCATAAGGATAATCGGGTTCTGCGATTCGGATTCTGCAATTAAGTGGTCTTTAGTGTATTGATTCGGAAAATATTTATAATTAGCGTAAATACGAAAACATACTTCATAAAAGCTGAATAATATGGCAAAGACAGATGACATGGCGTTGTTTGTTCAGGTGGTGAAATCGGGTGGACTGGCGGCTGCAGGGCGTAAGCTGGGGCTGTCACCTGCCAGTATGACCGCCCGGATGAATCAGCTGGAACACAGATATCAAACCCGTTTGCTCAACAGAAATACCCGGCATATTTCGATGACGGAAGCGGGCTATCGATTTTACGAGGCTTGTCTGAGAGTAGTGGAAGAAGTTGAAGCAGCAGAAGCGGTATTCACGCAATGTGAGGCGGAACTGTCAGGTTCCCTGCGCATCACCGCGCCATCGGATTTTGGCAGGCAATATGTGGCGCCGGCCCTGGCTGCGTTTTCAGAGGCCCATCCTAAGGTTGCACCGCATCTTTATCTGACAGATGGCATGGTAAAACTGGTGGATGAAGGTATAGACATTGCGATCAGGCTGGGTAATCTGCCCGACAGCAACCTGGTGGCTAAGGCGTTAGTACAGAATCGCCGTGTGGTGTGCGCATCGCCGGCTTACCTGGCGAAATCGGGATGTCCGGAGCATCCCAATGATTTGCTTTATCACCGATGTTTGGTAATGGAGTGGGCCGGACAGGTGATGAATGCGTGGCACTTTGTCACGGATAAGGGGCCCATGACGGTGGAAGTCGAGCCAGCCATGATCTGTACGGACGGGGCTTTAGTGCGTCAATGGGCCGTGGAAGGCTGTGGTATCGCGATGAAGTCCTGGTGGGATGTCAGGCAGGATGTGCTGGACGGTCGGCTAAACTTGCTTTTTGATCATCAGGTCAGAGGGTTGAGCCTCAGTGATACCGAATCGGTCGCTTTACAGCTTGTGTATCCCGGCAGGAAATTTCAGCCCAGACAGGTTATCGCCTTCGCGCAGTTTCTGAACGACTGGATGAAAAAATGAAAAGACTTCCCTGGGTTCGCTACAGGGAAGTCGCCACAGTGATTGTCTTGGCTTCAGGCTATTGAAACCTGAATATGGGAACCTTTCCGGTACAATAACTGCATGATCATGCCAGATAGTATCACCATGGCTCCCATCATGATAAAACCCATTTCAGTGATCTGAAAGTAGCTTAATGCTGCAATCAATACATAGCTCAGGCTCTGACTAAGTGTAGAGAATAATTTTAGTCCCCCTTCTATCCGGCCCCGTTCATGCACATTCACTTCGTAGTTGAGTTTATTGGTACGGGCGATACGGTTTAGTGCGTTGAAAAAGCCCAGAATCACGGTGAGTGAGACCAGAACGACAGGTGTTAACCAGACGGCCATGCTGATCAGCAGGCTTCCCATTGCGAGTACGGAGTACATCATGGCTTTTTCATGGCTGATGCGGGCCAGCAAACGGGTGACTAACAGACCGGTGAGCAAGGCGCCGATACCATAGCTCAGCGACCAGGACGCAAACCAGCTGCCACTGATATTGTGCTCAGAGAAATACACAGGCACCAGTTTTGCCAGATAAGTGAGCATCGGGTAGGTCAGGCAGGATAACGCCAGAAACAGGTAAAACGCGGGTTGGCGGGTAAAGATAGTTTTACTCTCTGCCAGCTGTCTGAAAAACGCCTGAGGTTGATGGGACGATAGCTGGCGGCGATAGGGTGTGAGCCAGTAGCTAAGTGCAGCAATGCCAGAGGCCAGCGTTGCCAGCAAGGCGAATTCGTTCATCGACCAGGACGCCAGCAGCACGATTCCCGCCGCCCCGGCACTCAGCGTCGTCAGCTGCATGACCACTTCCTGCTGGCCGGTGACTCTGGCGTAGTCTGCCTTGTCATAATTTTCCTGGGTGAAGGCATTATTAGTGCTCCAGGCGACATCATTGGTCAGCCAGAATATCAGTTGCGCCAGTGCCAGCAACCAAACCGAGTCGACCTGAAATCGGAAAGCCAGCAGGACAGACAGCGCGGTCAGTGACTGTATAACCTGAATGACGATAAGAATGGCTTTGCGTGAATGCCTGTCAATCAGTGTGGCGGTGAAAGGGGTGGCGATAAATGACAAGGCGGTGCAAGTGAGCGCGACAGCCGCCACAAAGACCCCCATGTCGCCCTGATTCAGCATGACCCAAGGCAGTGCCAGCATGAACATCCCTGAAGAAATGCCATCAAAAAAACGCCCGGTAAGATAAGTTGCAGTGCGAGACATCCGTGTTTCCTTATTCGATATTGTTAGTGATGGGGAGAGCTTAAAACCTCAAGTAAACTTGAGGTCAAGGGGTGATCATTTATGGCCAATAAATGGCAGCCGTGCTTTTAAAATTAGATGCAAGAAAACCTCAACATCACAGCCACTTTTAAGTATCCACATTGAGGTCTTTATCATGTTGGGAAAAAACGGCTATATATTATCGGGTATTGTAAAAGTATTATTAATGAGAAAAGTAAGTGGTATCGAGGATATTGATATAAACGTAGTTGCCTATTGGCATTAATCACTTTTCAGTCACTTTCATTAATCTGTATTGATGATTGCATATAATTGATTGTTTTATTAATTGCGGCGCTAGCGCAACAGATATAGTCGCTGCGCAATCGAGACGCCTTACAATAGCGAACACTGGCAAAAAAGCTGTTAAAGGCTATCTTTACCTGACGACCCCCCAAAACGCCTTTTTAAAGTAAAATTGCCTATTATGCTTTTAGCTTCGAGGTTTGCATGACAGACTTACCTAGCCCTCTACAAAATCACTTGTTGGCTGCGCTATCCCCCGACGTTCAGGATCGTCTGTTTCCTCATCTTAGACTAGTTACCTTGCCGCTGGGTAAAGTGGTGTATGAATCCGGCTCCTCAATGCATTATGCTTATTTTCCTACCGATTCTATTGTGTCGCTGCTTTATGTTATGGAGAATGGCGCATCGGCAGAGATCTCTGTTGTGGGTAATGAAGGTCTGCTTGGTATCGCTTTGTTTATGGGCGGAGAAAGTACTCCAAGCCGGGCCATTGTACAAAGCGAGGGGTCTGCCTATAAGCTTTCTGCGCAACGTCTTAAAGATGAATTTAACCGGCATGGAGAAATGCAGATTCTGATGTTGCGCTATACTCAGTCGCTTATTACCCAAATGGCGCAGACAGCGGTTTGTAACCGACATCATTCCATCCACCAGCAGCTTTGCCGGTGGCTGTTACTTTCCCTGGATCGCTTGCCGAACAATCAATTGACCATGACCCAGGAATTGATTGCCAACATGTTGGGTGTGCGTCGGGAAGGTGTCACTGAAGCGGCAGGTAACCTGCAAAGATTAGGTATAATCAATTACCACCGTGGTCACATCACAGTGTTGGACCGAACTAAACTTGAGAAGCAGTGTTGTGAGTGTTATGCCGTGGTCAAGAAGGAGACAGATCGCCTGTTACCCAGGCCAGCAAAGCAATAAAGTTCAGCCGACTGCGAAAGGAAAAGCGAAGTCGGATTGCATCTGGATTTCGGGTCGCGCATTGGTTATAAAGTTTAATGCCATTCTTGATGTTTGTATTTTATCCAAAGTGTGAATTAAATTCGAAAGGGAAGTTCTGCAAAGAACGATAAAAAGGGAGCCCGTTATTGACGGGATCCCAATATATTAACTTAACAGCTAGCATTAACGATGAAAGTCTAAGTCCGATTTCCTGTTAATACTTACCAACGTTACTTTCTTTCTTGTTGTTCTTTTTGTTGTTGTTGTTGTTGTTGTTCTTGTTCTTTTTGTTGTTCTTTTTGTTGAGCATCATGCTTACCTTGTGCTTTTAGATCATTTTCTCCCTGGTTGCGTTTTGGTTGGGGATCTTGAGGTACATTTTTTTTCTCGGGTTGGTTGGGTTTACGGGTTCTGTCCATGTTAACCTCCGGTTTATCACACTACGCGATATTGCTTCTGGTGATATAATAAGCATGGTCGTAAAAGGTTATCGCGTCTGTATGATGCCGCACTTAGTCCGTTAATAAATGATAAACTCCCTGATCGGTATTTTCATTTCTCAGAAAAGCATTATTACGGATTGCCCATGAATCCGATCTAAACGTCTTGTGAGATAAGTTGCAGTGCGAGACATCCGTGTTTCCTTATTCGTTATTGTTAGTGATGGTCAGAGGGTAAAACCTCAAGTAAACTTGAGGTCAAGGATAAAAATACAGATTATCAGCAGGTAAGGATGGGTGATGGAAATGACAGTCGGGCAGGTCGCTGAACGTGCCAACGTAAAAGTATCGGCGCTGCATTTTTACGAGCAAAAAGGACTGATTCAGAGCTGGCGAAACGCAGGAAATCAGCGCCGCTATGATCGCAGTGTGCTGCGCCGGATTGCGGTGATTAAAACCGCGCAGCAATTGGGCATGTCGCTGGAGGAAATCGGCGAAGCTCTGTCTCACCTGCCGTTGGATCACGCACCAACGCAAGAAGAATGGCAGGCGATGGCGAGTTTATGGCGACATCAGCTGGATGAACGCATCACTAAACTGCAAAAACTCAGGGATTCACTGGGCGACTGTATCGGCTGCGGTTGTCTGTCTCTGGGCCGGTGTCAGCTTCGTAACCCCGATGATGCGCTGGCCGATGAGGGAAATGGAGCGGTGTTGCTATAAAAATGAATAATAAACAGTAACTTATGTGTGTTTTGGGTTGAGTGTATATTTTCAATGACAAGGCGAAACGTGCTGATTATAATCCGCGCATTCTCCGGCTGTTGAGCTGAGTCACTTTCTTTATGCAACCGACACTGATTACCATTTTTCTGCTGCTGTGCAGTAATGTTTTTATGACCTTTGCCTGGTATGGGCATTTAAAAGATCTGAACAGTAAACCCTGGGTCATTGCTGCGTTCCTGAGCTGGGGGATTGCGCTGTTTGAATATCTGTTGCAGGTGCCGGCAAACCGCATTGGCTTTACAGTGATGAGTGTCGGGCAACTGAAAATTTTGCAGGAGGTGATCACCCTGTCTGTTTTCGTGCCTTTTGCGTTTTATTATCTGAAGGAACCGCTGAAGCTGGATTATCTCTGGGCCGGGCTGTGTATGCTGGGCGCGGTGTTCTTTATGTTCCGCAGCAAGCTGGGCGTCTGAACCCAGTGAGTGCTGGCACATCAGGCCAACCAGAGTCAAACATGAATGTTGTGCCTGCTATCTGTTAACTGCTACCTGCTTACGGCCAGTTTCTGGCTGAAAAAATCGACCGCAGCCCTGATTTTCGGCACCTGATAGCGGGGCGTGTAATACAGCAGATAGAGGCCCAGACGCTCGGCAGACAGGCAGATCGGCGCGGGCAGATCGACCTTGATCAGCTTGCCTTCATCCCTGTCTGCCTGGGTTGACCAGTCAGGCAGCAGCGCCATCACTTTTCCTGCCATCATCAGCTCACGAATATAGCGACCGGAATTGGTCACTACATACGGCTTCAGTTCCAGAGGCAGCCATTGCCCTTCTCTGACGATACCCCAGGTTAAAATGTGTTTCGGGCTCCGGTAGTACGCCAGATGGTGTGCATGCAGTTCGGTATGATCCGCTGGGAGGCCATAGCGTTCTATGTACTGAGGTGTCGCACACAGATGGGGCGTGTTATCGCATAACCAGCGCGCGTGAATCCGCTCATCGGGAAGGTATCCGCCACGAATCGCGATATCGGTTTCTGCTTTTGACAAATCGGTCAGGCGGTCAGAGACATCGATATCAAGTTTGATCTCAGGATACAGTGCCTCGAATTCACTCAGATGCGGCAGTACCTGATTGTCAAAGTAGTGGCTCATGCAACTGATCGTCAGAATGCCCGACGGGGTTTGCTGATAGGAACTCACCAGCTCTTCCGCCTGACGAATTTGCTCAAGAACCTGCTGGCATTGTGTCAGGTAGGCTCTGCCCACTTCAGTCAGGTTAATGGCTCGGGTACTGCGTTTGATGAGCTCAGTACCGAGCTGTGCTTCAAGCCAGCTCAGCTGGCGCGAGGCGCTGGAGACGGGAAGATGTAATTGCTTTGCGGCGTTAGAAATGCTGCCACACTGTAATGTGGTGACAAATACTTCCATGGCTTTGAGTTTATCCATGCTTATTTTCCCATTCTGAGCAAAAGTGTTTCTTTGTTTTGCTGTCTTATTTTCATTTTCAGCAAGAGTTAGAGTGTGCCTCAAGACAACGAAAGGAACAAGATCATGAATTACAGTGCCATTCTTCTGAAAAAACGTCCTGACATCACCATCACGTCAGATATCTTTGAAAAAGTGTCGAAGCCAGTACCGGAAATCGCAGAGGGCGAGTTTCTGGTCAAGCAAACCCACATGTCACTGGACCCGGCCATGCGTGGCTGGATGAGTGCCGATCGTGAAAGCTATATCCCGCCTGTGGAGCTGGGGGAAGTGATGCGCTCAAGCGGGATTGGTGATGTGGTGGCATCCCGACATCCGGATTTTCCTGTGGGCACCCGTGTGATGGGCATGATGGGCTGGACAGAATACTTTGTCGCCAAAGGCGGCTTGTCGCCAGTGCCGACGTCTGTGCCTCAGGAAGCTTTGCTCTCAGTGGTGGCCTTACCGGGCGTGACGGCCTATCACGGCCTGTATGAAGTGCTGAAACCACAAGCGGGACAGACACTGGTGGTGACAGGCGCAGCAGGCTCAGTGGGATCCATGGTGGGCCAGCTGGCGAAACTGGAAGGCGTGACTGTCGTCGGTGTGGCCGGCAGCGATGAGAAATGCCACTGGCTGACAGAAACGCTGGGCTTTGATGCTGCCATCAACTACCACGATGAGGATTTCGCGGCGAAACTGGCAACCGCAACCCCCAACGGCATTGACTTATTCTTCGAAAATACCGGTGGCGTTGCGCAGCAGCACATTTATCAACGCATGAATGCCCATGGCCGCGTGGCTGTCTGCGGTATGATTGCCGATTACAACACGGCGACACCACAACCGGGTCCAAACTGGATGAATATTGTGCGTAAACGACTGATGATCCAAGGCTTTACGATGCCGGATCATTTCCATCGGTTTGCCGAATACGGCCAGAAACTGGCAGCACTGATGATGGACGGCAAACTGCAGTACCGCGCCCATACGTTGCATGGCCTGGACAGTGCGATTGAAGGGATAAACCTGCTGTTCTCCGGTGAGAATAAAGGTAAGTTGATCGTCGAGCTTTAATTGCTTTCACGGCCGTATCGCTGGATACGGCCGTGTTGTACGGCTGTGTCAGCAATCAGAACTTCATCTGATCCTTGCCGGGTCGATGGCAGATATTGAGTATTTTTGATTTCACCGTTGCTTCAAACTGTCCACCAAAGCCTGTTCGGCATCATTAAAGCGTGACAAGGGATTGAACAGCAATTGTATATCCGACTCGGGTAAATCATGGTAGGGCGGTAACTGCCATAACTGAGAGCGCTTTACATGTGGCTCAGCCAAATGCAACGGGAGAACGCCGATCCCGACTCCGTTAATGATCATTCGGGTCACTTCTTCAACATGGCAGGAACTGCCACGTACATGTTGTCCGATTGACGCGAGGGCACGGATGGCGGTCACCGCCCCCATGTGTTCGCCGCCAAGCACGTCTGAAGTAAACGCCACATAGGCCTCACCCCGCAGGTCTTCCAGCTTCAATCCTTTACGCCCGTACAGGGCGTGGCCGGGTCCGCAATAGAGAGCGTACTGCTCGCGCAGCAAAAAGCGGCTCTCCAGCGATTCAGGTACGACGCCATCGCAAACACCAAGAGTGATGGTGCATTTCTCCAACTCCGACAGAATGGTGGCTGTGGTCGAGACCTCACAGGATACAGTCACCTTGGGGTGATCCCTGAAGAAGCGACTCAGAAGTTCATCCAGATAATCGCTGACCACATGGCTGATGGTCATGATGCGGATGTGCCCCAGGGTATCCGCCTGGGATTCGCTGACGAATTCCTTCAACCGGGATACAGTGCGGTAAATCGACATGGCCTCGTCATAGAGTGTTTGACCTGCATGGGTTAACTCGAAACGGCCTGGTCGCCGCTCGATCAGTTTCCGCTCCAGTGTTGATTCCAGCCGCTTCAGGGCAGCGCTGATGGTTGGCTGTTGCAGGCAGAGTCGGTCCGCAGCTGCGGTGATGCTTTGCTCCTGAACGATCACAATATAGGTGCGTAGCAAATTCCAATCCAGACGAGAGGCGAAGCGCTCAAGCTGGTTGTAGTGTGCGGATGACTCGTCCATGAGCAGGATCTCCAATGATTCGGTTGTTAGTCTATGCATAGACCAAATTTATATCAAACATAGAGTTTAACATTTAGATTAATAGCTGTTTTTCACTTAGCTTTAAACCCTAGTCGTATCTTTCTGCCTGGGGAATACACATGAATCCATCCGCCCGCCTTGATATACATTTGCAACAGTTGGCCGAGAATGCCCGGACCGTCACCGACTGGTGCCACCAGTCGGGAATCGAGATTGCAGGGGTCGTTAAAGCAGCCTGTGGTGACGCACGTATTGCCCATGCTTTTACCCAAGGTGGTATTGATATGTTGGCAGACTCCCGCCTGGAGAACATCGACCGGCTGCGGCGTGCAGGATTGCAACAACCCATGTTGTTGCTGCGTTCTCCTTCTCCCAGCCAGGCTTCACAAGTGGTTGAGCAATGCGACCTCAGTCTGAATTCGGAACTGGCCTCGCTGCGTGCATTGTCCGCTACTGCTGAACAACTGGGCAAACGTCACGCGGTCATTCTGATGGTGGAACTGGGGGATCGGCGGGAAGGCATTTTACCTGGGCGGCTGCCGGATATGGTGGACCGGATTCAGGACTTGCCGGGATTGGATCTGGTCGGTATCGGGACCAACCTCGGTTGCATTGGTGGTGTGCGTACCACGGAATACAACCTTGGGCAGTTGGTGCAATGTGCCGAACGGGTCGAGCAACAACTTCAGCGCTCATTGCGCTATATCTCCGGCGGCAATTCGGGCGCACTGCCGTTGTTGCTGCAACAGCGGATTCCAGAACGCATCAATCACCTACGTATTGGCTTTACCATCCTGCAGGGAAAAAATCCTTTCACCGATCAACCCCTGTCCGGTCTGAACACCGGTCTATTCACTTTAAACGCCGAACTGATTGAGATTCAGACGAAGGCGTCCATGCCCGAGGGAGATATTGTTGTCGACGCCTTCGGCCACGTGCCTCAGTTCGAGGATCGCGGCGACCGGATACGCGGCATCGTCGGTTTTGGACGCCTGGACACCGACCTGGCCACCCTTTTGCCGCGCGACCCCGGTGTTGAAGTCCTGGGCGCCTCTTCGGACCACCTGGTATTGGATTTGACTGAGAGCCGGCCCTGGCGCGTTGGCGATTCACTCAGCTTTGATCTCGGCTACGGAGCTTCAGTCCAGGGCATTCTGTCGCCCTATGTTCGCAAAACATTTATCCACGATGCTCAGGCTGATAGGGGGCACCGTCATCGAGCTGCCCCCAGGAGTGTCGAATAAAGCACCAGCCCCTGCAAAGGTGAGCACCCGCTGTCAAAAAAGATATTAAACACAACATTAATAATTACAACAATGAACAGGAGAGCGACCATGAGCACTCAAACCCAAATCCAAACCCAGCCAAACACGGCAGGTTTTATGGATTACGCCAAATTTATATTGCCGTCTCTGCTCGGCATTCTATTGTTTCTCGTGCCGATGCAGTTCGACGGCGAACCAACTGTGCTTATCGCCTGGTTTGCAGGCTTATTGCAGAACGCACTCGGCGATGCTCCTCTGTTCGCGATGATCCTGATCAACCTGTTTGCGGTACTGAGCGTGCTGGGGCAGTTGGGAGCACCGCCGACACTGCTTAGGACCGAACTCTACCGCGAGTTGTTTTCCGCCGGTATGTTCTGGACCCTGGTACGCTGTGTCGGTGCTGTGTTCGCAACCATGGTCTATTTCCAATGGGGGCCAGAACTACTGTGGCATGAAAACACCGGTGGTCTGATGCTGAACGATCTGGTTTCGCTGCTGTTGGTGATCTTCCTACTCGCTGCCATTTTTCTGCCGCTGCTGTTGATGTTCGGCCTGCTGGAATTCGTCGGTGCACTGTTCACCCGTTTGTTCAGACCTTTGTTTAAGTTGCCCGGACGATCTGCCGTCGACTGCATGACTTCCTGGGTCGGTGATGCGACCATAGGAGTGGTTCTGACCAACCTGCAATACGAAAACGGCCACTACACAAAGCGGGAAGCTGCCGTCATCGCCACCACCTTCTCACTGGTATCGGTCACCTTTTCCATTGTTGTTATTACTTATCTGAACCTTGCTCACATGATTGGTCCCTTCTTCCTGACCTTGCTGGTTGCTGGCCTGACTCTGGCCTTTATCATGCCCCGCATACCGCCACTATCGCGGATTGGAGACGAATACTACGAAGGGGCACCAACCCTTGATAATGAGGAAATACCTCCCAAGGGAAAATCTGTCTGGTCCTACGGTCTGGAACGCGCCCTCGCGCAGTCGCAAACGGTCACTGGCCCTGGCGTCATACTGAGGCAAAGCGCTCGCAACGTTCTGGAAATGTGGGTGGGGATCATGCCGGTGGTCATGGCGTTTGGTACGTTGGCGATTTTGCTGGCCGAATACACACCACTGTTCCGGTATCTGGGGATGCCATTTCAACCGATACTGAGTCTGCTGCAGGTACCAGAAGCGGCAGCCGCTGCGCCCGCTATGGTCGTTGGTTTCGCTGACATGTTCCTGCCTGCCGTACTCGGCTCTGGCATCGAGAACGAAATGACCCGCTTTATTATTGCCTGCATTTCGGTTACCCAACTCATCTTTATGTCCGAAGTCGGCACCGTTATCCTGCGTAGCAAGATACCGCTTAATTTTCTGAATCTGGTGGCTATTTTTCTGTTGCGCACCTTGATTTCCCTGCCCATCGTAGTCGGCATTGCGCATCTGTTGTTTTAAGCTCTCTTCTCAGCTCTCTCTGAGATGGAGAGAGCTGGGGTCGCTCTTCTTTCATGATTGCTGCAAAACGACCCGTTGGACAGACAGGGTCGTGACAGGCACTGCAAATTCTGCGTTTAGAACGTTAAATGTTCGCGTCGGGGCCAATGGTAAACATACTCATCAACCACAGTGCCGTCCGGTGCCTGCCAGGTCTGCGCACAGTACGCTGTGCCGCCCATCCGCTGATAGAAGCCGATGGCCGGCAGATTAGACGCCAGCACTTCGAGATACAGACCGTCTGACTGCGCGTGCTCAGCCATAATCTTTTTGGCCGCAGCAAGCAGTTGCTTGCCAATGCCTTGCCCTTTGATTTCAGGGTTCACATGCAGGTTATCCACCAGTGTGCCCAGTTCAGGATGCGCATCCAGCTCGATGCAGATAAATCCACACATTTGCCCGTTTTGTTTTGCAACCAGAATATGACGCTTGCTCATGGGCTGAGTTAAGCGCGAATACCAGGTCTGAAACCTGTCCTGATGGATATCGTGCGTCAGGTATTGCTCCGACAGATCGTTGCAATACACGGCCTGCCAGTTGCGAACATGCAGATCGGTAATCGCGGCATGATCGTCAAAGATGGCGTAATCAATGGTGAGCATAAGGGAGTTTTTCTCTGAACAGACTGCTTTAAAAGCATTATGCATGAATGGCGTATCAGTGGAAGCTGGCAGCAAAATTTCACCTGCAACCAGGCCGTAAAACCTTATCCGCCTCAAACTTTTGTCGCCTGAACCGTGATTTCATCCCGGTAATGAATAACACTGCTAGCGGCTGAATTACTTTCAGGGATCAATGAAGCGACTTGCAAAGCGCTTGATGAAAGTTAGCAGTGAAAAATCATAACGATAATGACGTGTACGAACAGAAAGAGAACACCACCATGTCGACAAAGACCATTCTGGTTGTGGATGACGATGTCGAAATCCGCGAGTTATTACAGGAGTATCTGGCGAAATCCGGCTATGAGGTGATCACCGCAGAAGATGGCATTGCCATGAAGCAGCAGCTTGAAGTGCATTCGCCCGATGTCATCCTGCTGGATGTGATGATGCCGGGGGACGACGGCTTTACCTTGTGCCAGTTTGTGCGGAAATCATCGGAAGTGCCGATTATGATGCTGACCGCTGCCTCGGATGAAATGGATCAGATTCTGGGGCTGGAAATTGGCGCTGATGATTATATCGCCAAGCCATTCAGTCCGCGTCAGTTGCTGGCGCGCATTAAGGCACTGTTGCGTCGCACACGCCCTGCCGGTCCGGAGGAAATCGTGCAACCGACGGCCTTGCCCCGATCGATCCGGTTCGGACACTGGCGTCTGGAGACGCTATCTCACCGGCTCTATGACCTGCAGACAGAGCAGGACTATGAACTGACGGGCGGGGATTTCAGTTTGCTGATGCTCTTTTTATCCCGTCCCAATGAAGTGCTGGACAGGGACACCATTTCCAATGCCACCCGGGGCCGTGAAGCGCTGCCGTTTGAGCGGGGAATTGATGTTCAGCTGAGCCGGTTGCGACAGCGACTGGGTGACAGCGGCAAGCATCCCAAGTACATCAAAACCATGCGGGGCAACGGCTATATTTTTACTGCACCAGTGACTTATGAAAATTAAAGAAAACCCATAAGATAATGCGGTGAGCACAAAAGTATCAGAGAATGCTGAACCTGATTGTCGTTAACGTTAAGGTAATTGAAACAAGATGGCACGATTAGAGATTCTCACCGCCCCGGATCCCCGTTTAAAAGAGCAGGCCATTCCTGTGACGGATATTACTGCTGTTCAGACGCTGGTGGATGACATGCTGGAGACCCTGTATGCCACCGCGAATGGTATTGGCCTGGCGGCGACTCAGGTTGGTCGCCGAGAAGCTGTGGTGGTGATTGATATCTCAGAGACCAGAGATCAACCTTTGGTGCTGATTAACCCGGTCGTGGCGCGTGGTGAAAATAAAGCCATGGGACAGGAAGGTTGTCTTTCAGTGCCGGATTATTACGCCGATGTTGAGCGTTATCAATCTGTGGTGGTGACTGCACTTGATCGGCAGGGAAATCCAGTAACGATAGAGCGTGATGATTTTCTGGCTATTGTGATGCAGCACGAAATTGACCATCTGAGCGGAAATCTGTTCATTGATTATCTGTCGCCATTCAAACGCCAAATGGCGATGAAGAAAGTCAAAAAAGCCGTGAAGACGATGGCGAAAACAGCGTAGAAAATAATGAATAAAATCATTCGAGTGAGCCTGATGGTGAGTCTGTTGACAGGTTGTGCCAGTAAACCGCAAGAGGAGCCCGCTCTCCATCATGCTTGGCTGGAACTGGTCGCGGGGAAAATAGAGAAGAATGGCGGTAAAGTCATCTGTGCGAATCCGTTATATCAGAAATGTATGAATATTTCTGAAGGTGCGTGTACCGTTGAAATATCACCTGCTTCGAATTATTGTGCTTCAGATTCAATCAAACGTTATGGAACGCTGTCTGAAGAAAATATAGAAGATTATTTCGTGAATTATCAGTCTTGCATGATTTTTGAACATGCTCGGCTATATGACCTTGACTGGATGGTGCCAATTCGGTGCATGAGTGAAGATGCGAATGATCATTTTGACAGTCGAGCACTTCAGATATTATTTGACTGACCACCTTCTATGAGAATGAACACACAGCGTATTCGACGTGTCGGGAAAGATCTGGATTGCCGTTTTAAACCTTCTGAATCGCAGTTTACACGGTTGATTCACTATAATGCGGCCGTTGGCGTCTGAACTGACGAGATTGCACCTAACTGGGAGGCCATGTGAAACCTGAATTTCGTCCAGTTAATGTTGATGACCATTTTTCAGTTTGCATGGCCTTCCGGCGAGATGCTTTTGTGTGCACCTTTCAGTCTGACCACGGCTTTGCGCCCTTTATTCGCGGTTATGAAGAAAGAATGCGTGCCCGGCTGGTGGACCCCCGCTGGTATTACATTCATATCTGGGAGAATGACCAGATTATTGGCCAGCTGGAGTTTAAGTCTTATTCCGATCAAGCCGAAACAGGCTATATCCACCTGATTTACCTTATTCCTGAATACCGTGGCTCCGGTGTGGCCGATGCCGCACAGCGGTTTATGGCAGATACGCTTTCTCAGGCGGGCTGTCAGGCAATGTTGTTAACGGTCAGCCGCACCAACGAAAGGGCGTTACGCCATTACCGTCGCTGGGGCTGGCAGCGTGTGGGCGAGGATGGCAGCCTGCGCGGTACGGACATTTACCGCCGCGACATTCGGATACATCAGGACGGTGAATGGGTCCTTTGTTAGGACTGCGGCAATCCAGAAATTCCAGTTCCTGGTTCAGGATACACCACGATTGCTGGGGCTAAGTTTTGGCCGCAAACGGAAATGAGTGTGTCCAATCATAAGGTCAGTGAAACCGCTTATGGCACGGGCTTTCGCTACCTGATCGCCCGCCGGTACGGCCTGCATATCGATATTGCTTTCAGTGACGAAGAAAGCGCTTTTTACTTCAATATGGGCTCGGGGTTCTAACGAAAGTAGGTGAAAGTCGAGAGGTCTGAAGGAGAGATGCGGACGTGCCGGGGCGAGATTTTGCGACGCATACCGACTACTTTCCTTCATTCTGGGATCTCTGTTCTGGCAAGGCCACCGTGTTAACTGGGATACTCCTGTGAACGCAAACAACATAAAGACACAATGATTAGAGCATTTACAGACACAGACATGGAGCCGGTACTGGATATCTGGCTCAATGCTTCACTCAAAGCGCACGATTTTATTTCCCCGAATTTCTGGCAGTCACAGCTCGATAACATGCGAAACATGTATCTGCCGGCTTCAGAAGTGTACGTCTGGGCTGAAAACGGGACAGTAAAGGGATTCTATGCCCTGTACCAAAACCAGCTGGCGGCCATTTTCGTCAAACCCGATGTGCAGGGCAAAGGGATAGGGAAAGCACTGCTCAACCATGCCAAAAAACGGCGCGAGTCGCTGTCGCTGAATGTGTATAAACGCAATGATGCGAGCTATCGCTTCTATCTTTCTCAGGGCTTTCGTGTTCTTGGCGGTAATATTGATGAACATACCGGCGAAGGAGAATGGGTGATGGGGTACGAGGCAGTGTAGGCGGTTCCTGAGTGCGGGTGGTACTCAGGAACCTCTGAATATCTACATCTGTCGCATCAGTGCAGCCATTGCTATGCCGGCAGCAATAGAAAGCAGCGGTTTTTTCAGCACCAGGGTACCCACAGCGGTTACCAGGAGTGCCGCTTGAGCTCCCGTATCTCCCTTGATGAACATGGGCGCAATAATTGCAATGAGCACAGAGCCTGACATCGCCGAGATAAACTGCTGAACACGCTGGCTGATGGGAATGTAAGACATAATGAATACACCTCCCCAGCGGGTTGCAATTGTCACCACCGCCATGATGATGACGAGTAACAGTGTGCCCATTTCCGAGGTATCAATGCTCATGGTTATCTCCTTTCAGGAATACGCCCGTGATGCCACCTGTGAGTGCACCAACAATCACGTGACTGTTTTCTGGCAGATACAGGTAAGCGGCAATCGATGAGGCGGCCGCCGCAGCCCAGATCACGTACGTTTTATTGTTTTTGCTGCCTCCCAGCGCCATGGTGAGCAGGAAACACCCCATCACCATGTCTACGCCAAAGGCGGACGGATTTTGGATGGCATTGCCGAAATAAAAACCAACCCAGGTCCCAATCATCCAGAAAAACCAAATGGCGATGCCGCCGCCGAACAGTAAACCCAGTCCTTTGGCCGTCTCATTTTGAGCAAAAGCCCGCATCGACAGCGCCCAGTTGGCATCGGAGGCAACCAGCATCACGCCATAGCGGGTGGC
Organism: Photobacterium sp. TLY01; assembly: GCF_021432065.1. NCBI lineage: Bacteria > Pseudomonadati > Pseudomonadota > Gammaproteobacteria > Vibrionales > Vibrionaceae > Photobacterium > Photobacterium sp. TLY01. Next base: position 226,051 of record NZ_CP090365.1, on the reverse strand, counting down.
CGGATTCAGGGAACGAATATGGGGATACAAGGTTGCTCCGATGAGCAAATGCCGGGCATTAATGGCAAAGACTGTGATGGCTAACGGGAGCACTGGCACCTGGGTTCCCCAAAGGTCTAAAGCCGCGAACTGCGAAGCCCCGGCAAACACAAGGGCGCTCATCAATACGGCGGCAGCGTCATTCAGTCCTTCCTGAGCCGCAGCCAAACCAAAAGCGGCACCAAAGACGAATACGAACAACGAAATAGGCACTAAGCTGACAAAACCTTGTTGTATCGCATTCAATTCAAGCTTCAATTCTTGCGTATGCATCAAAACCATCACTTTGAATATTCAGAGATTGTCGAAACAATAAACTGGAATAGGAAAATCCAAAAGCGCATATTCAGAAATTATCCATTTGACAATCGAATGAATGCGCTAGCAGGACTGACAGCCAGATTGGCTGAAGCGTTTTGTAGCTGTCATTGATGCCGGGTCCTGGCGTATTTTACCTTCAGAGAAAGCCGGATGATGGGCGACAGGAATTAGGCATTGGCATGTACTTGCACTGCCTAATTCCCGTCCTGCAGACATTAATTTCCGCTGTTGATCATCATTTCTAACCGATAGTCAGCGACTTCGTTCCGGCGTGCGGCAGATCGCATCATATACACCCGGACTTTGTAATCACCAGACGCAGGCAGCTTTCCCTCATACTGGTTCTCACTGACAGAACCGTTAAACATGGCAGCTTCGTTTTCACCAGGTGCCAGTATGTTGAAATAGGTGGCGGTGTTCTTGGTTGCCATGCTGACGTTCATCTGCTGGCCTTCTTTGGCATTCAACACGTAATCAACAACCTCATAGCCCTTGATGCTCCCTTCGATCACGGCGCCGTTCGTGCCTTTCTGAAATTGAACGCGTTCAGTGCGAATATCATCGGCAGTTACCGCAACCGAGGACATCAGGAATAAACTGTAGAGTAAGAGATTCAGGAATTTACTATTCGTAAGGTATGTTTTCATACAATTTTCCTACTGTTTCAAGAAGTCCAATGTCTTGCTGTTGGGTTAACATTTAAAGGCTAACATTGCCTGACAGGTTGCAACAGTATGGCTGGTTGGCTCTGATCTGCCAGTTTGTTTTGTCTTGACACACATTCGGTGGCTGAAGTCGTACGGTTGAAGAGGTTGTTGGCGCTTTTTGCGCCGACAACCTGACATGTAGGGATGAATTCTTCTATGTGATTTAGATAAGGATGGGGATAGTGAATGTCGAGTTTATAGCTTATTTCTTGCTGTATATGAAGTATTGCAATATCAGTGTTAATAATACTGCTACCACTTGTAATAAAATGTATTGGTCTAAAAGTCTATCAAAGTCTTTAATTTCTTTAATGATGCAATAGACTGAGTAAATAATAGTTGAACATATCAATGAAGTTGTTAGTAAAGTTTTTTTTAAATCTTTATTGATCGATGAATGCCATGTTTTTTTGGTGATGAATAATGTTAAGTACATACCGGAAATAAAGAATGTCGCTCCTGCCGGGCTGCTTTCATTATAATTACTAAAAAATATCTCTGAAAATGATATTGAAATCAATAAGGCGATTGCAGCAACGAGGATGAAAACAAGAAACCCTTGTATTGTAATGAGAGAAAAACTTTTAAATTGATTCATGTTAGTATTAGACACGGTATTTCCTATGATTAGCCCGGAAGCAAGATAGCGATACACTTTCTCGTTGAAAGTAAAGGAAAATTAGGCGACCATATAAAACGTATGGTATTATCTTAAGTTTATTTATTAGGACATTATCACATAATTATTGGGAAAAATGACTTTTCTTACAGGTATCCTGTCGTCCTACATTAGTGAAATATCATGATATTGAGCGAATAATGAATTGTTTAACATAGCCTGATTAAGTTAACAGTGGCTGAATCTCAGCCACTGTAATTGTAATCAACAGTTATGCTTTAGACACTTCTGGCGGGGTGCGTCTCCCTGCCATTCCCCGCATCCATGTCATCAATGGGCGTTCGAATAAGTAGTAACTGAATGTGGAAATGCAGATCAGCGCAGCGGTAAACAAAAGGATACCGGTCAATACAATACCAGCAGATGTTTGTGCATACCACCATGCGGTCCAGTCTGGGTTAATGTGATGGATAACTTCCACCCCAGCTAATAGCAAGACAGAATGCCAAAGGTAAATGGAATAAGAGATATCGCCCAAAAATTGCGTGACTTTATTATCGAGTAAGCTGAGCAACAACGAAGATCGTTTTTCCTGATTGGCCGCAACGAGTACTAAGATTGCAAACAGTACATAAGTCGCCATAGTGACTGTGTAGCTGATGCTGAATTGAAGTACTGTGATTAACGCAATGATGAGCGCAAACAGTATCCCATCGTGATTGATCCAGCTTTTCGTTCTGGGACCGAATGAGATCCGGGATAACCACAGACCTAATGTGAAGCCGCAAAGGCCACGGACAAATGCATTCAGTGTTGAAGTGATATCCAATGTTCCATGCATGTTCACCATACCGCTTAGTACCAGCATAATCAGGACTGGCAGCCAGGCATTGCTTTTTGCTGATCGCAAAAGCACTGATATTAGCAACGGAAAGACCATATAACACAGCCATTCAATACTCAGTGACCATCCCGCAATGTTCCAGCTTAAAGGCTGGGAAAGAATACCATTTACCAGGAACAAATTGGGTAACAGGGTCTCGGTTCGGTTAAACGGGCCGGTAAAAGGAGGAATTCCCGTGGCACCCCAAGCATCAAATAATGGGCCGGCATAAAAGCCTATGTGGTGTACCGATTTGTAATATTCCCAACTAAAGAGTACGGCCAGAGTGACAAAGAACAGAGGATAAATACGACTGAAACGCAACCACATAAACCCTCGCCATTTTTTGAAGCTACTGCCTGTGGCGAAAGTTGATTGATAAACATGCATCATGACAAAGCCACTCAAGATAAAAAAGATATCCACCCAGAGATAACCGTTTTCCAAAAAATGAGTGGATTGCGCAATACTGTCCCGCCATTGCGGAAACAAAATTAAACGGGCATGAAAATAGGTAACGATGAGCGCAGCAATACCGCGAATCGGTGTTAATAAAGGGAGTTGACCTTGCATGTCTTAGTCCTGTTTTTATGTTTTCTGTTCTTGCAGAAATAGGCCCCACGGTGGGTTATGAGTAGCCCTGATACTATTCGTGATTATTTTATGGCAAGAATTAATAGGTGTCTTGTTGCATTTATGCAGTAGAGTGTTGGGAGAGAAAAATCGTGATTGTCGTGGCGTATTAAATGTAAGCAATTGAAATATTGAAAGTTAAATACAGTGTCAGTGCATACGCTTCCGCTGCAAAAGCGTATGCATCTGTGCTCTCTTTGTTCGCCCTCATCATTTGTGAGCAGCTACCAATGATGGGATATTGATACAGTATTTAATAGTGGTTCGGATCATCCGGCACTGACCAAACGATCAATCATTCCTTTAATCGCCTTCATCTGCGGGGCGTCTTTGGTGTAATAGTTATAAGGTGGGTTGTTCAGCGTGCCGTATCCCCAGAAATCCCAGCAACCACGTGGGTTGTAGGGGATAAAATCAGACTTTTTCACCTGCGGGAAAAGTACGATGATCTCGTTGGTATCGGCAATTTCCAGATAACCGGTTTCTCTGATGTAAGTGGTACCAATAAACGAAATACCCTGGCGACAGCCATGGACAGCGACATGTACTTTACAGGATACCGAGCGGCAACTGGCGGGAATATAGACATACGCTGTGTCATCCATGCTGGTGGTGGAACTGCTGATGAATTCACTCTGATCGAATGCCACTAAGTCTCCATCTGGCGTTGCCGCAGGGGGATTCAGCGGACCATAAATGTGTGCCAGAATTCGCTGTGCCTGTGGGATATCACAGTTATTGATATAAGGGGATTGCGTGAGATCGCAGGGGGTATCTGCCGGATCGCTGGTGATAAAGGCATGGCCGGCATTGACGCTGCTGTTATAGCGGATCTGCGAGTCAGGCATCCCCAGTTTCCGGTAAAAGTTGACTGCGGAATCGACCACACCTGTGACGACTGTTTCATCCAGCCGGCCCGAAAAAAGGTAAACCTGATCATTTTTCAGGTGCTGAGTATCGTCTATCCGGCCGTTGTTTGCAGTTACTTTCGCTAACTCAGCTAAGTATCCGCTGTTGGGAAACAGGCTTGATGAACAGCCATTCAGGCTATTTTCACAGGGGTTCATGCAAGTGGTTGTCGCGTTGATCAGCGGGTTCACAAACGGGTTGTTACCCGCGCAATTCCAGGGACCTCCCGCCACAATTCCTGCTCCGACCAGCGATTCAGAAAAGGCGACATGAAATTGCGCTGCCATGAAGCCACCGGACGACAGACCGGAAATCGAGGTTTGATTGGCTTGCGCATTCAATGGCGGCAGCAGCACGGTTGTTGCGTGCGCTGAAACAGAAAACAGCAATGTAAATGTCAATAAACGTTGTAACAGAGTGTGCAACATTCTGAACTCCTGTCTGATGAGATTGACGTCCTTGTCGTACGCTTTGAGCGTGAGTCTGGAAGGAGTATAGGTGCGAATAAGCAATATGTTGCGCAAATGTGAATTTCAGATTTGAATCGAAACGAGGGTGACTTTGAAAGTGGCTGAATGGACAGCCACGGCCTGGGGTATTGTGGTTTTATCTATATCGACGATTCGTGAGAGCCGGTTATTTACCGATGGTATACAACTCATCACGTCTGATTGACCTTATCGAATTTTATCAGTGACTTGCCTTTCCACAGTATTGGTGTGCAGGTAGTTAAGGCGATTGCCACGTACGTCATTGCTGTAAAATCGACAGATAAATCCGCTTGCGAGGTAACGAGCAGGCTACCTAATGCGCCGCCCAGACCGACTGCGAAATGCTGGAGAGCGTTTTGCAAACCGATGAAAATCACACGATCTTGTGGCGTGAGAGCGCTGATTAATTCGGTAATTAAGATAAGTGTTCGCGCAGAGCTGACAATGATAAACATCACAAAGGCCAGTGCGGCAAGATTGACAATTTCTGTATAAAAACCTACTCCCACAGCAATCGCCATCACAAATGATAGTCCTGCGATTAACTTGCCAACCGCAACATCGCTCATTTTCGCTCTTGCGTAATATTGAATGAACACAAAAGAGCCCAGGCCGCTTGCCATGTAACAAAAACTCAGAAGTTTTTCAGAGATACCGAGGTTTACCGTTAGCATGACAGGGTATTGGGTTGAAACGACAAAAGTGCTCAAAATGGTGGTGAAAATCAGTGCAGCAAAGAAAAGTAATCGTTTGTAATTCCTGAGTGGGTTCACTGACGTATTTTGCACCGTGTCCTTCGTATATCCTGATGCCAGTAATGGTTTGGGAGAAGCAACATGAACGATTAAAAGCAAGATGGCAGAAAATATCAAAGCCATGCTTAACAGCTGAAATCCAAACTGCCAGTGAGTGCCGGCGGACACCATGATGAGACCTGGTACACCAAGCGCGAGGGCTAACGGAAATGCACTGACCAATATTGCGGTGTTTCTTTTTTTTTTCTGTTCATCAGAGATCAAGATTAAATAATTCAGGTTGACAACAGCCAACGCACCCCCAAAAAATCCTGTCACTATCCGAGCCAAAAGTAAAAGATTAAAGTTATCCAGCGTTGAGGTAATGAGCGTCGTCATCGCGATCCCAGCAAGATAAAAAAGGATTCTCTTTCGTTCACGCGTCACATCCTGTGAGCCTTGAATAATCAGACAAGTCATCGCTGCAGCAATCGCGTAAACAGACGTCAGATAACCAGACTGTGATGCCGGAACTCTCGCTTCCAGTGCCATGACCGAGCTGAAAGGCACAATCACTAAAGCATCCAGTGCAACCAGAAAATGAATTATGAAGCAGAGATAAAGACTGTAATCAGAGATGCGGCGTGATGAAAAAAATGAAGTGAGCATTGTTAAGCCTTCTGGTCTTGAGGGGGAACTCTTAAGAAAGACTTGATTGTATTCGCCCGAATTGAGTAATAAAGTGCGGCTTATTGGTTTGATAATCCAACGTTTCGGGATAATAAATGATTGAGCAGATCGAGCAGCAATGGCTGAAAAGTTTTCACTGCGTTTATGAGTCCAACAGCTTTAAAAAGGCAGCAGAACAGCTCAATTTACCCACATCAAATGTCAGCCGTCATGTCGCTTTACTTGAAGAGAAGCTGGATACCCGGTTACTGGAAAGAACAACGCGTCGTATGACCCCAACCGAGGCGGGTGAACAGCTTTACGCGACGACACATGTCTTGTTAGCGGCGCTGAACGATGCACTTGAAGCAGTGAATCAGCACGCTCAAACGGTAGCAGGTTCGCTCAGAATTCTGATGCCGGATATTCCGGTACTCGCAAAGGCAGTCGTCGATTTTTGTGTTGAGCATCCAGCCATATCGTTATCCTGCGAAACCAGTCTGAGCCCCAAAGAGGGCTTACTGGATGGGTTTGATCTGATTCTGAGTTATCAGCGAGGAAAATTAACCGATAGTGGCTGGGTGGCGAAAGAGATCGTCAGGTTGCGAAGCATTGTGGTCGCGGCACCGGTCTTGATCAGACAGCATGGCCGTCCTGATAAACTGGCCGATTTGTCCCACTTGCCTTGTATCACGAGCTTAACGGCGTTAAATGGCACCCCCTGGGTATTTAGGCATTCAAACGGTCAGTTGCTTACGCAGCATGTGAAATCGTCATTTAAAGTCAACAGCGGCAACATGGCAAAATTTGGTGCGCTGGCAGGTCTTGGCTTCGCGATATTGCCTGAGGAGTCGTGCACCAATGAAATAAACGCAGGTACCTTGCAGCATATAGTGTTAGACGCTGAACCTGAGCCCCTGGCCCTCTACGCTTTCTATGCCGGGCGAAAACATTTGGCCAAAAAGATCACGATTTTCATTGAACACCTGCAAAAAAACCTTAAAAAAACAAATGAGTACTGAGTGAAATGCGCTGGATGCAGCGCGTTTGGGTGCTTTTCCTGATTGCTCAGGAAGACTGCAGCGTCTGCCGGATGCAGTCGATAAACCAGGTATAACGTGAGGCCAGCTCACGATGGCGTTTCCGGATCAGATACAAAGGCTCTCTGGCATTAATGCTGCGGTGCAGAATACGCAGATCTTGAACGTACGGGGATTCCAGAATGGTACTCTCCGGCAGGACGGTAAAACCGAGCCCGAGTGAAACCGGCAGTAAAATCTGACTGAGCTGATTAATGTAACCACGTACCGGCAGCGAATCGTGCGGTATGGAAAATGGCAGATCCAACAATACACTGTCGAGATACCGGCGGGCGTTGGGGTGATCGATAAACCCGGTTTCTGCGAGTAAGGCTTGCGACAACTCAGATTTAGGCTGTGTGGCAGGAAAAACCAGGCACAGGGTTTCTTCACCAATTCGCTCTCGGTGAAAACGCGCCTGCGCGGGTGGCTCGGTGACAATACCCAGATCGATCTCGTCCATTTCTAATAAGTGAAGCACACGCTGATCCGGCGCGGATTCAACGCCAACCACCAGTCCCGGATGGTCAAGCTGGCGCTGAACAAAAAGCGGGTAAAGCTGATTGGCCAGCGTACCGGACATGGCAAACCGGCACGGACCGGCTTCCGGGTTATCCTGTGACAGCGCCTGTTGCAGGCGTTTTTCTTCTGCCATCAAAGCCTGAGAGTGCTGATACAGCACTGTGCCTGCATGGGTCAGTTCAAACTTTTTCCCTATCCGAACCAGAAGTGCCTGTCCGACTTGCTGTTCCAGTTTTCGGATATGCTGGCTGACACCCGGTTGGGTCATATGGAGCCGGGCGGCGGTTTCAGTGAACTGGCCGGCCTCGACCAGAGTGGCGAAGGTATGGAGCCATTGCCTGTTGAGCTTCATGGATAACAAATCGTGATGGAAATAAGAATAAATGATAATTTTTAATTCGCATTTTGGCGAATTAAAGTGAAGCACTCAACAACAAGAGGGGTTCACCCATGAAGACAAGCGAACAAATGCCTTATCCAAGAACGTTTTCCCATATTGGTATTTCAGTGCCGGATCTCGAAGCGGCGGTGAAGTTTTATACCGAGGTGCTCGGTTGGTATCTGATCATGTCACCAACGGAGATTGTCGAGGATGACAGCGCCATCGGTGAAATGTGTACCGATGTGTTTGGCGAGGGTTGGGGACGTTTTCGGATTGCGCATCTTTCTACCGGGGATCGCATTGGGGTGGAACTGTTTCAGTTCGACAATCAGCAGCAGCCGGAAGACAACTTTGAATACTGGAAAACCGGTGTGTTTCATTTCTGTGTGCAGGACCCGAATGTCGAGGAGCTGGCAGAGCGAATCGTTGCTGCAGGCGGCAAAAAGCGCATGAAAGCACCGCGCTATTATTATCCGGGTGAGAAACCGTATCGCATGATTTATATGGAAGACCCGTTCGGGAATATTCTGGAAATCTACAGCCACAGCTATGAACTGCATTACGCCAGCGGTGCTTACAGCCAGTGAGCCGATCGTGATTTACAGAGCGTGGGGATAAAAAAAGCCAGCTTCATTGCGAAGCTGGCTTTTGCTGTTATTTCAGTCAGGCAAACCTTATGACAGGACAGGTTCTTCCTGAATGTTTTCCGAGGTGGCCAGATGCAGGAAGTGCATGTGGCGCTCGTACTGGGTTAAGGCATCGGCAATGATCTGTTCCTGGTTGTAACCCATCACATCATATTGCTGGCCACCTTGCAGCAGGAAGACTTCCGCGCGGTAGTAATCGTCATACGACTCATTGGCATAGGCTGGCAGTGCGAAGTGACGCAGGCGAATACCATAGGCAAAATCTTCCACTTCTTCTTTCTCGACAACCAAGCGCACCCGCGACTCATCCAGTACCTGAAGCTTGGCGGCCAGGCCCTGGACTTTCATTTCTTCGACCAGGTTTGTCAGCGCCGGTATGGCCGTTGAAGTCATGAATTTCTCTGCTTCATCCTGCTTCGGATGGTTCACCATGGCCGAAATGCGGGACTTCCAGCTCACACTGGCCTGAGCGTATTGCACGCTGGTGTTGTGCGTCTGAATACTGTTTTGCAGCATGTAGTCATTGCGCAGTGCCTTGAACAGGCAGTAACAGAACAGCAGCATCAGAATCATGATCGGGAAGGCGCTGGCAATGGTCATGGTTTGCAGAGCAGACAGACCACCAGCCGCCAGCAGCGCAGCGGCCACCACACCTTCAATTACGGCCCAGAAGATACGCTGCCAGACCGGTGGCTCAGCCGCACCGCCTGAGGTCAGGGTATCGATCACCAGCGAGCCGGAGTCGGAGGAACTGACAAAGAAAGTGATCACCAGTGCGACACCAATGACGGACAGCATCGTTGACATCGGCATGTGCTCGAAGAACTTAAACAGGGCAACGGGCACATTGTCACTCACGGCCTGGCTCAGATAAGCCGCACCATGATTCATGATGGCATCAATGGCTGTGTTACCAAAGGCGGTGAACCACAGGAAGCCGAACAGCGATGGGATCAGCAGGACACCGACCAGGAATTCACGAATTGTCCGGCCACGTGAAATCCGGGCGATAAACATCCCCACGAACGGTGACCAGGATACCCACCAGCCCCAGTACAGCAGGGTCCAGCCGCCGATCCAGTCTTCCTTCGGCTCGTAAGCATAGAGGTTGAAGGTTTTATTCACGATGTCGCTCAGGTAAGCCCCGGTGTTTTGCACAAACGACTTCATGATCAGCGCGGTTGGACCCGCAATGATGACTACGGCCAGCAGCAGCACAGCCAGGAACATATTGATGTTCGACAGACGTTTGATACCGCCGTCCAGACCCATGACCACCGAAACAGTGGCAATCAGGGTGATGGCGGCAATCAGGAGTACCTGAACGGTCGTGCTTTGTGGCAAATCAAACAGATAATTGAAGCCGGCGTTGACCTGAACCACACCAAAGCCTAAGGAAGTCGCGACACCGAACAGCGTACCGATCACGGCAAAGATGTCGATCACATGGCCAATCGGACCGTAGATCTTGTCACCCAGGATCGGGTACAGGGCCGAGCGTGGTAACAGTGGCAGTTTATGGCGGTACGCAAAATAGGCCATCGCCAGTGCAACCAGCGCATAAATCCCCCAGGCGTGCAGACCCCAGTGGAAGAACGTAATCTTCATCGCTTCACGCGCTGCTTCGACCGATTGCGGATCACCGACCGGGGGAGAGGTGAAATGCATCACGGGCTCTGCAACGCCAAAGAACATCAGGCCAATACCCATACCCGCGGAAAACAGCATCGCCAGCCAGGAGCTGTAGCTGTAATCTGGTTCGGAATGATCGGGCCCGAGTTTGATATCACCCAGCCGGCTGAACATGACCAGAATAAGGAAAATCAAAAAGATGGCGACAGCCAGGATGTAGATCCAGCTCGCCTGAGTGATGATCCAGCCTTGAATGTTTTTGAAATAGGCTTCCATGGCTTGCGGCCACATCACACCTATAAAAGAGAGTGCGGCAATGAAGATTGCCGAGGTAAAAAATACCGGTTTATTTAAATCTGACTTAATTTCCATAAATCCTTCAAATCATACGGTTGCTATGTCCGCTCAGTGGTGCGCCATCTTAGTGGCAGAGGCTTTAGTGAAAATTGATGTGAATCAATTCAACGGACAGTGAAATAGGCCATGTTAAAAGCGATTTTTTGCGCTATGACCTTTTGTTAAGCAGGGATTCCAGATTTTCTGCTTATGAAAAACGTGAGGATATTATCAATTTTTTGCTTAGTGTTCAAAGTGTGATCTGTGTCTGTATTTGATTTGTAGCTCTAATGTTTTGTCTAAATATCTGTTTTTGTTGATAATAATGTTTATTGTGGTGTTTTTGATAAAATTCGGGTGCGATTGTTTTGATGTGTAAGTTTGTGGTTGAAAAAAGAGCGCCAACAGGCGCTCAGGGTTTGATGAGGTCAGATTATCCGCCCCAGCTTTTGCTTGATGAACTGCCCCAGCTGGATTTTGCCGCCGCACTGGACCCAAAACCGCCGCGCGAGATGGTACGGCTGACGGTCGGTTTAGGTTTCATCTGATCCGGGCCGACTTTGATCTTTGACTTTTTATAGCGGTAGGAACCGTAGTCGTAGCCGTCGGCTGTGGTCCAGCGTCCGTAATAACGGCTGCCCGGGTAATAGGAGCTGAACATCGGCTGGCTGTAGTAACCGCGGTTACTGTCGAGCAGCCGGGCAAACATAAAGCCAGCCATGGCAGGCATGAACCAGTTGTTTTCAGTCGTTCTCATGCAAGAGTTCATCCCGAACTCAGTCGTACACTCCTGCAAGCTTTTGTATTTCGGCGCAGTCCGCTCAGCTTCCTTCAGCGCATTCTGATAGGCCGCTTCACACTGTTCGGAATAGCCGGGGTTGTCATCTTTACAATCATTCACAGTGTGATAAATGACCGCATCTTCCTGAGGGTCACTGCAACCGGTCAGTAGTCCCGCGGTAATCGCGGCGGTCACAGGCGCAATGGCGAAGGGGCGCCATTGTTTTCGCATGCCGGCAAGGTTGACGTCTTTTGTCCGTTTCATGACAGTCCCCCTTAATAGGTCATGCAGGCCGCGTTGAGCAGGCCAACCGACACTGAGGTCGCCGCCATCAGCAGGCCGGCAGGAATTTCTCCTGCTTCAATGCGCTCAGCAATACGGGGCATGAAACCCACCCGGACAATTACATAGGCCAGCATTTGTGCCAGTAATGCCACGACACCCCAGATCGAGAAGTCAATGAAGTTGACTGAGTTGCTGGCAGCCCCGGAGATCGCCAGTGCGTAACCCAGAATAGAACCGGACAGGGTAATGGCCGCAGCGGTGTTTTTTTCTTCTTTGACCAGTTTCCACTCGTCGTAGGGGGTAATGCGAACAAAAATGACCTTGAACAGCATCAAGAACACGATAGAAATAGCGAAATAAATGATAAACGAGCCTAGCCCGGCGAGTGATTGTGTCAAAAGATCCATGGAAATCCCTGAAATTATCAATATTTAGTGGTGATTATCTGACTCAGCCAATCAGTTTAAAATCCGTCGGGCTGAGGTCAAATCCTGTGCTCAACACCAGGCTGCGCTCGGCTCTGTTGTTGAATATTTTCTCTTCTGCAGACACCAGCAGCACTTCTTTCACCGCGGCTTCTGCGTCTCTCTCGTAGACCATGACAAACTGATCGGTCGCGCTGGTCGTCCCGTTCTGCAGCCAGGTTTTTTCGGTCATTGCAACAGGGCGACTGTTTTCCCACACTTGTTGATAAGTGAAGTCTTCCAGTTGCCACTGGCCTTTGACGATGCCTTTGTCCAGTAAATGCTGCCATTCACTGTCGGTATCAACAGGCTTGCTGTCATAGAAGTAAAACAGTTTCACCTCGCTGACATCGGCGTCACCGGCACCGTGGGTCAGCACCTGCACAAACCCCTCGTCATCGGTGTAATAGCGGATCAGGCGCGTTTGTTCATCGAGCCAAACCTCACCGACCGCCTGAATGAGCTGGGTACGCGCTGCCCCTTCAATCATCAGCGATGGTTCGGTCAGACGCAGTTTCAAATCATCCAGCTCAAAGGCCCCGCCTAAGCGAAGCCCGATGATCTCAGGGGCTGCCGGCTCAGTGGTTGCGGTTTGCTTGCGTTTTTTTAACCAGTCAAACATAGCGACTCCTTGCCGGTTTAAGACGGCCAGTTGAAATTATCGACCCGTTCATCGGCGATATAGAACAGGTTGGCCCCGGGCAAAACATCCAGATCCAACGGCGGATTCAATTCCACGCCCTGTCCGCGATCAATGGCGATCAGAGTCGCTTCGTGCTCTTCTTTAAACAGGGTAAACAGGCGGCTGATCTGGGTTGGTGCAGCGGTCTCAGGAAAGCGCACCGCATACTGCGTCATGCCACGATGGGTGCTCAGCAGTTCATGGTGCAGTTCGCTGGAACCCGGATCAACGGCGGCCTTGGCCAGCATTTCAACCGCCACGGACGGAATACATTCTGCTTTAGGGCAATGTGATTTCAGCAAGTCGCTCAGACCTTCATCGGTGAAGTAGGCGAGCAAATGCGCATCGGGGTTGCGACTGGAGCAATAGAGTGCCGCTGCCAGCGTCACATCGTCCTGTTCGTTATCAATGATGATGCAGCTCGCCTTGCTGACACCGGCCTTGTCCATGTCTGTGGTATCGGTAAAGCTGACCACACGCACAAAGTCGATTTCACCCGGCAGCGGGTTTTCCATTTCAGGGCGCACGCATAAGACAATGTGACGACGTTTGCGTTCTTCGTGCTGCAGCATTTTAATCAGGTGCAAGGTTCGCTGGTGATTCCAGCCGAGTACCAGAATATGGTTCTCCACGTTAATTCTCCGTTTTCCGAGCAAGCCACTTTTCCAATAACCAATAAAGTGCGTCGCCAGGCGGCCTATACCAATGGCGAACAGACCCAGACCGCCAGGAATGACGAACAGGGCGACCACCCACTTTCCGGCTTGGGTTTCCGGAGAATAATCACCGTAGCCGACGGTAGAAGCCGTCACGACCAGATAATAGAAAAAGTGGGTTAATGAGTGTGTAAGCGCCTGCTCACCCGCAAGTTCAAGAAGCAGCCAGGACAAGCCGATATAGCACAGGAGCGTGATGAGCAGGTTTCGACCATTGAGTTGATTAAATTGTTGATGGGCCCAGCGGCGGACCAACAACCAGATAGACATGCATTTCTCCTCAATCCAAAGGGCTGACCGGTCATCGCGTTGACATCAGCCCCTGGAATTACCGCTTACTGACGACCAAGAATGCGTGCCAGTTCATCTTCGGCAGAGGCTGTGCCGCTGCTCTTGATGCCGGCGTCGGCCAGTTTCTTGTCCAATGCACTGCCAGATTGCTCGGCAGCCATTTCTGCAGATGCTTCCAGCTGAGCGGCTTTTTCCGCCTGACGCTGCTTGATACGCTCCAGCGACGAGGCGGCGGTATGCATTTTGGCGTTGGCACCGACATGACCGGATGACACCGCAGACTGCGCCTTTTGCACCGCTTCATTGGCTTTCACCACGTCTACTTGCTGTTCCAGCTGACGAAGCTTGTCTTTGGCCTGCGCGATGTTGGTTCTCAGCGTCTGCTCAGACTGAGTGAACTGATCCAGATAGGTCTGTTCTGCCTGCTGTTCATTGCGCAGGTTAGCGACTTTCTGGGCACATTCCAGTGCTAAGTCCTGCTGGCCTTTTTCCATCGCGTTACGGGCGTAAGTTTCGTATTCGGTAATGCCCAGATTAAAACTTTCCACTTTTTGCTGAGACATTTTCCGTTTGGCTACTATGCCAACCAGTGCTTCATCAGAGCGGCGCAACTCTGCTTTGGCTTCACGGATTTCCTGATCGAGAATACGCAGCGCTTGGCTGTCAGCGACGGCTTCTGCGGCTTCGTTGGCACCGCCTTTGATTGCGGTGAAAAGTTTCTTCCAGACACTCATGCCGTTTGCTCCTTCAGGAAGTCCTGGTACAAATCAATAAATGCTTCAACATTACGGAAAAGCGTGGCGACTTCAATGACAACGCTTTCTGCTTTGGACTGGGAGGACAGTGAACCAAAGGCCACATAGTAGTCGTTGCCGTTGATTGCATTGATCCCTATGGTCGAGAGCGGGAACATCTTATGGGTGCGCAGTATTTCCCGGTTCAGCGCATCGGTATCTTTCACCTGTGCGGCGTCAAAGAGTAAGACTTCAACCAGAATCTGCTCGCCTGAGACCGCCAGAAACGCTTCGATATTGTCTTCATTGCGGATCAGTAATGCCTGACCCTGAATGTCGACTGCCCAGCCGTCATGGTCAGACAGCAGGGGAGCCAGATCGGAAAGTTGCCACATAGTCAGCATCCTTAGATTAAGAGAAATTAAACCTGTTATTCAGTCGCACAAAAAATTCGACTGTGGCTACCTGATGAAGTTCCTGAAAATGGTGTGACAGGACAGCAACATAAAGGTACCAGTGAGTGCTCTAATATAAGTTAAATGAGCGACTGAGTATGCCCTTCTGCTCATAATTGAATGCGGGTTTTGCCTTTTATGGTGTTGTTTTGTGATATGCACCTGAAGAAACAATACGTGATTGATACTGTTCAATCCGTTGCGACGCGATTTGGGTGCGCTGAACCACCAGAGTGGCAAATGATAGAACCCGTATCAAGACTATACTTAGCACAATCTCCTGGTGCTGATTGCTGAGTTGCTGCCATGACCAAAAAAAATCTGCTGCTGCGGTTCATACTGCCGCTGTTACTCGCCATGATCCTGGGGGCCATTGTGCTCAATATTTACACCTATCATACCCGCCCCGCTGAGTTGCATCTGTCCGGCATTGCACTGGCGCCGTTTTCGGAGGAAAAGTCGGCATTTCTGCTGCCCGAGTTGCTCATCATGAGTCAGAAAGAATATCAGGCACTGATCGCTGAAAGGGAGACGACGGGCGAACAGGAGCGCTTGTCTGGTGAGTGCCAGCGCTGGTCAGCCATCCTGCCCCCCTGGTTGCTCTGTGGCGATCCCGGTTACCTTCAGCATACCGATCAGATGAAGCAGTTTGCTTCTCCCTCGCAGTTGGTGGTGGAAGGCTTACTAGCGGGGAATGCCCGCCAGAATACCCTGTATATTTACCATATCAAACGCGATCCGGACGCAACGGGCAGTCTACTGTCTCGGTTGGATGTATATATCCACGATGACGGCGTACCGCATTACTACCGGTACGATGAACTGGGAAAGCTCTCCAACCTGCCTTTAAGTGATTTGCCCCAGCCTGTGGCGTACATCGAAGATGAGGTGAATGCCGGGTTACAGCCGACGCTGCGTTTCAGCTTTACCAACAGCGGGGCAAGAGAGGCAAGCCTGAAAGCTGTGCGCAGTGAGCGGGTTTTTGTTGTCACGGCGCCGGCTCAGACAGGGTATCCCGGCGAGAAGGTTCCGCCAAGGGTCACGGTGCCTGCACAAGGGATGAGCCTGGGACCGGAGCGTGATGAGACTGTGAGCCTGACCGAGCCTGTCGTCCTTCAGTCCGGGCAGGATAAAGCGCTGGAAGTGCCGCTCAATATTTTAGATCTCGGCCAGGGGGATTCGCCCGGTTACTTGCTGGTGCGCTTTTATCTGGATTATTCCGACGGCGCTGAAAACCAGTCCATGCTGCTGGGCAATTTTCTGTTCTCCGATTACCTGCGGCTGGCGGAAGAAGAGTAATCAGGGCAAGCGTTCTGATTCACCGGCCTGCCGGAATTCATGATGCAGCCAGGCCCGCAGGGTTAAGACACTTTCCTGAACCAGCTTGTCTTTCTGGCAGACAAAATAAAAGGACTGATAGGGATTGCGCACCGACGGGCCGATTTCACTCAGCAGTCCCTGCCGGATTTCATCCCGGACGAAAAGACGATGCGTGACCAGAATACCCAGCCCCCTCAGCGTGGCCTGCACCGCCTGAACGGACGCAGTAAAACAAAGGTTGTGGCGCTGTGCCGGTACCGGCAGCTGATTGGCTTCACACCAGATTTGCCAGTCATTTTCTCGCCTTGGGTTGGTGACAAAAATGGGCTGGTGGGCCGATAACAAAGCTGCTGCGGTACGCGTTGTGTCTGTGTCGAGCAGTGACGGTGCGCAGACCAGAATCAGCTCATCGTCACCGAGTTGTTCGCAATGATAGCCTTGCCAGTCATCCGGACGGCCGTGGATCAAAGCCACGTCCACGCCCTCTTTATCGAGATCAAATACATGGGTCAGGGTCGAAATCCGGATATCAAGATGCGGTGCCAGTGCCTGAAAATCGGGCACTCTGGGGATCCACCAGTGCAGGGCCAGCGAGTTCACCATATTGAGCGTCAGCCGGTGCGGGTTTTGCCGCTGCAAGGCTTCACCGGCAGAGACGATCTGTTCGAGCGCCGGGGCCACCTGGCGGTAATATCTGCGGCCATTTCTGTTCAGCTCTACCCGGCGGCCCGTCCGGTGGAATAACGCTAAACCCAACTGGCTTTCCAGCGATTTGATCGCCTGGCTGACAGCCGAATGACTGACATGCAGGACTTCGGCGGCATCTGTCATGCTGCCTGTCTCTGCGACAGCCACAAACGCATAGAGTGATTTCAGCGGAACGAGCTTTCTCATCTGTAAGTTTTTCTAACAGTTTTGGTTAATATTATTCGCTTTTTTATCATTTGTAACCTCTCTAGACTTCTTACCAGCTAAGGAGTACTGAATGACAACAGATTTGCGCCCTCTCTTTTTTATGCTGGCTTCCACTTTCAGTTTGTCGGTGAACGGTTTGGTGTCCAAATTGCTCACGGATTTCATCAGTGTGGAAATGCTCAGTTTTCTGCGATTTTCGCTGCCGGCTGTCTTACTGATGTGGCTGATGTCTCTGACCCAGTGGGCGGTCCCAGACAGCAAAAAGCTCTGGCAGTCTCTGGGGATCCGGGCTTTCTGCGTCGCGGCTGCGCAGCTGTGTTTTCTCTATTCGCTCAGCCACTTGAGCCTGGTGGAAACTGTGGTGTTGTTCAGTACCGGACCGCTGTTCATTCCTGTGTTAGAAAAACTGTTATTTCACACCCGGATTCCGGCGATGACGGTCATGAATCTGACGATCACCTTTTTAGGTGTGGTGCTGATGGCAGGCAATGCCGGCGGTTTTTCTTTGCGGCCGGAACTGATCGTCGGGGTCGCGGCAGGGGTGTTCAATGCCGGCTCTCAGGTCAGCCTCTACCGGGTCAGCAAAGGCAGTATGTCGGCCTTTGGCTTGAATGCCTGGTGCTTTACGCTCGCCAGCCTGATGTTGCTGCCTCTGGTCCTCTTCACCCACAGCACGGACAGGCTGGCAGCCAGCTGGCAGCAGCTCACCGATCTGCAATCGCTGCTGTTACCGTCGCTATTGTTGCTGGCGGTGTGCATCGTCAATACCCAGGTCTTTCGGGTCAAAGCCTATCGCCTGGTGGAATCCGGCTCCAGTCTGGCACCGCTGATTCTCACCAATCTGCTGTTTGCGTTTCTCTGGCAAGTCAGTTTTTTTGAACAGACACTGATGTGGAACAAAGTGGTGGGCATCAGCCTGATTGTGCTGGCGACCCTGCTCAATACCTTCGGTCCGGTATGGCTCAGGCAGCGGCAGGCGCGGCTCGGGTAAACGGCTCCCCAACTCAGTGCAGCGGTGCACTAAGATTGGCTGTTTTCATCCGTACAAAGGCAGACAACTGGATAGTGATGGATTGTAATAATATGAAATAAAACGATTTTATCAGTGTGGAAAAAACTGGCACACAAGATGCAGTACAACTAAGGTACACGACATTCAACACTTGATACTTTGGTTTTAGGCATTGCAGCCACGTCCTCTCCCGGGGGCGTGGCTTTTTTTATGTCTGAAACCGGCGCGAAGCGGGACGTGAAGGAGAAAAATATGAGCAGCACAGCCGGTCAGGTTGCAGGATGTAAGCAAGGTGAAGCAGTGAAGTCAGCCTGTCCCTATTGTGGCGTCGGCTGTGGTGTGGCGGTGAACGGCAGATTTCAGCCCGGCAGTCTGACCAAGCAGCCAGAAATTGTCGGTGATCTTTCCCACCCGGCCAATCATGGGGCGCTTTGTGTCAAAGGCTCGGCATTGAAAGAGAGCCTGAGCATCCCCAGTCGCCTGCTGTATCCGCGTCTGGGCAACAAGGAAGTCAGCTGGCCGGATGCCACCGGGTATATCGCACAGAAGCTGAAAGAGACGATTACCAAATACGGCCCGGACAGTGTGGCCCTGTATGTCTCCGGTCAGTTGCTGACAGAAGATTACTATGTCGCCAACAAGCTGATGAAAGGCTTCATTGGTACGGCCAATATCGATACTAATTCACGGCTCTGTATGTCTTCGGCGGTGGCGGCGCATAACCGCGCGTTTGGCGAAGATCTGGTCCCGGTGCACTATGACGATATCGCAACATCGGATCTCATCGTCATCGTCGGTGCCAATACGGCCTGGACGCATCCGGTGTTGTTTCGCCGTATTCAGCAGGCCCGTGAAGCCAACCCGGATCTGCGTCTGGTTGTGATTGACCCCAGACGCACGACAACGGCAGAGCAGGCCGATCTCCATCTGCCGATCGCGAACGACGGCGATGTGCTGCTGTTTAATGGCCTGCTGCGTTATCTGTCCGATCATCATGCGCTGGATGATGAGTTTATCGCGATGCATTGTGAGGGCTTTGACTCACTGAAAGCGGAAATCAGCCGCGATCAATATCGTCTGGCCCGTTGCGCGGAATCGCTGGGGCTGAGCCGGGAACAGCTCAATACTTTTTATGCGATGTTCCGAGACACCCCGAACACTCTGACTCTGTTTTGTCAGGGGATCAACCAGTCGGCCAACGGCACCGACAAAGCCAACGCGGTGATTAACTGTCATCTGGCTACCGGACGAATTGGCAAACCGGGCGCCGGGCCATTCTCGCTGACCGGACAACCCAACGCCATGGGTGGCCGCGAAGTCGGCGGGCTGGCAAACCAGCTGGCGGTCCACAGAGGCTTTGACCCAGAGTCAGTTGCTGCTGTGGGTGACTTTTGGCAGGCGCCGAATATGGCTACTCAACCGGGCCTGAAAGCCCTCGAGCTGTTTGAGGCGATTCATCAGGGCAAGATTAAATTTGTCTGGGTGATTGCGACTAACCCTGTGGTGTCTTTGCCTGACAGCCGCAAAGTGGCGGAAGCCTTGGCGCGTTGTGAGTGCGTGGTGGTGTCAGATATCTCGCCCGAGGCAGACACGGCAGCATTTGCTGATGTGCTGCTGCCGGCAGCCGGCTGGGGCGAGAAAGACGGTATGGTGACCAACTCAGAGCGGATGATCTCCCGTCAGCGGGCATTTCTGTCTCCGCCCGGTGAGGCCAAAGCAGACTGGTGGGCAATCTGTGAAGTGGCGAAGAAAATGGGCTTCAGTGGGTTTGATTTTGCCACTGTGGCGGATGTGTATCGCGAATACGCTGCCTTGAGCCGTATTAACCGGGACTCACCTTATCTGTTTGATATTTCAGCGTTAGCGTCAATGACAGATGCCGAGTATGCCGACTGGCAGCCGCAGCGCTGGCCGCTGGGCAGGGAGTCACACCTGTTCAGTGACGGGGTGTTCCCGACCGCCAGCGGCCGCGCCAATCTGATCACCGTTCGTCATCGCGAACAAGCGGCCCGGCCCGGGGTCTGGTGGCTCAATACCGGACGGCAACGCGATCAGTGGCACACTATGACGCGCACCGGCCATATTGCCAGACTGGCCGAGAGCGAAACGGAGCCGACTGTGTATATGCATCCGCTGTCGGCCAGTCAATCCCAGCTCAGTGAAGGACAGTTGGTGTCACTCGGTTATGACGGCAACAGCATGCTGGCCAAGCTGGCGGTTGATGATGGCCTGTCGTCAAACCAGCTCTACATGTCGATGCACTGGGCCGGCGCATTTGGTTTTGCCAGCCGGGTTAATCAGATGGTGGCGCCAGAGGTGGATCCTGTGTCGGGCCAGCCAGCCTTCAAATCGGCGGGTGTGACGCTGTCACCGGCCCGGGCTGCCAGTTACGGGATCTGGATGGGCGATCAGCCACCGCCGTTTGAGACAGATTTCCTCAGTTTCCAGACCGGAGACAAGGTTAATCTCTGGCGCTTTGCCTGCAGCACGCCGCTGTCTAAATCCCATCTGTACGGTCTCACCCCTCAGGCATTGGTGATTGACGATGCAGGCAACGGCGGCTGGACGGCGCTGATGACAGCCGGCACCCGGTTAACCGCCATGTGTCTGGTGAGCGAGCAGCCACTTCGATCTGATCCTCAGCCCTATACTGCGTTGTTTGACAAGGCGTTTTCGGTCAGTGCTTTTCTGGCACTGGCGATGCAGGGACAGGCCCCCTCAAAACTGGTGTGCAGCTGCTTCAGGGTCACGGACAGACAGATCATGCACGCGATTGAACAGCACGGGCTGACCAGTCTGGCGGGACTACAAGCACAACTGAAATGTGGCTCGAACTGTGGGTCTTGTCTTGGCGAAGTCAAGGCACTGCTCAAGCAGACGCAAGTGAACACGGAAGAAGCAGTAACGGAAGGAGAACAGGGATGAGTACAGTAAAACCAATGACATCGACACACAGCGCAGCGACGGTCACCCGGCTCCAGCCCGCGCCGCATCGCCCTTCCGTCAGTCTGGTGGGAGCGGGGCCGGGCGATCCTGAATTGCTGACCTTAAAAGCCCTCAAAGCCATTCAGCAAGCCGAAGTGCTGGTGTATGACCGTCTGGTCAGCGATGCGATTCTGGCAATGGCGAACCCGGATGCCGAACGTATCTATGTGGGGAAGCGCTGCGGTCAGCCCAGCATGAAGCAGGAAGCCATTAATCAGGTCCTGATTGAGCAGGCCAGACAAGGCCGCTATGTGGTGCGGCTAAAAGGCGGCGACCCGCTGATTTTCGGCCGTGGCGGGGAAGAAGGACTGGCGCTGGCGGCAGAGGCAATCCCGTTTGATTTCGTGCCCGGCATTACCGCGGCCATTGGCTGCGCGGCATCCACCTCAATACCGCTGACGCACAGAGAAATGTCCCGTTCCGTCACTCTGGTCACCGGCCATGTGGTGTCCGGTGCGTTACCTGCCTGGGCGCAACTGATTGGCGCGGGGCAGACCATTGTCTTTTATATGGGGCTTGAGCAGGCCAGAGAGATCCAAAGCGGTCTGACTCTGGGCGGCCTGAGTAAAGACACACCGCTGGCTGTGGTGGTGAAAGGCTGCACACCGGAGGAGAAAGTCCATGTGTCGTCATTGGGCAAGCTCACCAAACTGGGGCAGGCACTCAAAGGACAGTCGCCGGCATTGCTGATTATCGGCGATGTGGTTGCCCTGCGTGCCACGCTGAATCAAGCACTTAACTGCAAGGATGCTCCTGAGACTAACCCTAAAGAGGTATTTTACGGCTGATTTTGACTAAGTGGCTGATGGCTTGCTTCTTTATGGATGAATGCGTGTTGAACCATTGTGTACAGGGAAGACAGACCAATGGCAAAGCCAGAAAAGTCAGATCGAAAGCAAGTCGCCGCCAACCATCAAGACACCCGTCAGATACTGGTTTGCAGCGACTGCACCCGGGAACAGGCAAAGCTGACCGGCGAGCTGGCGGTCAGCTATGACAACGTGATCGGCTGTGGCTTCAGCCAGCTTGCGGCACTGACCACAGAGACACAGGACAATGTGCTGGTGATCAGCTGGGCCAGAGCGGATGCTGAGCTGAGGATGCTGGCAGACCATGCAGACAGCCAACGGTGGCCGCTGGTGGTCCTGCTCCGACAGCTTGAGCATCAGGATATTGACAGGCTCCCCGCACCAAACGGCTATGTGCTTTTACCGGCAGACTCAGCAACGGCGCTGAGTGTCTGGGTAGCAAGGGCATGCCAGGTCAGGGACAGCCAAAGTCAGATGGAAAGTGCGCTGGCGACGCTGAATCGCCGCCTTGAAGACAGGCGGCTGGTCGAGCAGGCCAAAGGACTGCTGATGAAGCATCAGGGGCTGGATGAGGCTCAGGCTTATCGCCTGCTTCGTGAGGCCGCGATGCACAACAGCCAGAGTTTAGGCCAGATAGCGAAAAACCTGCTGCTGAGCCTGAACCGTATGTGATTCGGCGCCACGTCACACGCCACTGAAAAATTGATCAATACAGCAACGTCGCTGCTCCTTTCGGGGAGGGCGGCGTTTTTTGTTTTTAACGTTTTGTTTTTTATCTATGGAAGAGGTTTGGATATGGAATCGATCAATCGATGGATGATAGCCGGCATCGCCAGTGCCAGTCTGATATCACTGCAGGCACAGGCCCAGGTCGGCCCGCCGGAAAAAGATGAGCTGAAGTTCGGCTTTATCAAGCTGACTGATATGGCCCCGCTGGCCGTGGCGTATGAAAACTTCTTTTTCGAAGACGAAGGCTTGTACGTGTCACTCGAAGCGCAGGCCAACTGGAAAGTGCTGCTGGACCGGGTGATTGACGGCGAGCTGGATGGTGCCCACATGCTGGCCGGGCAGCCGATTGGCGCCACCATAGGCATAGGTACTAAAGCCGAAGTGATCACGGCGTTCAGCATGGATCTCAACGGCAATGCCATCACGGTGGCCAACAATGTCTGGGATGCCATCAAGCCGAACATCGCGAAAACGGACAGCGGCAAACCCCGGCACCCCATCAGTGCCAGTGCGCTCAAACCTGTGATTGCCTCGTATCAGGCGCAAGGCAAGTCGTTCAACATGGGCATGGTGTTTCCTGTCTCAACACATAACTATGAGCTGCGTTACTGGTTAGCCGCCGGGGGAATCCATCCGGGGTATTACGCACCGGCCCATGGTGATAACAGCGGCCAGCGTCAGGCGGATGTGCTCTTGAGTGTCACCCCGCCGCCACAAATGCCTGCGACGCTGGAGGCCGCGACCATTCAGGGCTACAGCGTCGGTGAACCCTGGAATCAGCAGGCCGTCTCCAAAGGCATCGGCGTGCCGGTGATTACCGATTACGACATCTGGCGGAACAACCCGGAGAAAGTGTTCGGGGTCAGCAAAGCCTGGGCCGATGCCTATCCCAATACTCATATCCGAGTGGTGAAAGCCCTGATCCGCGCCGCGCACTGGCTGGACGAAAAAAACAATGCCAACCGGCAGCAAGCGGTGGCTTTACTCGCCCGCAGCCAGTATGTGGGGGCGGATGCCAAAGTGATCGCCAACAGCATGACGGGCACCTTTGAATATGAGAAAGGCGATATCCGCCCGGCGCCGGATTTCAATGTGTTCTTCCGCTACCACGCCACTTATCCGTATTACAGCGATGCCGTTTGGACCCTGACCCAGATGCGCCGCTGGGGGCAGATCCCGGAAGCGAAATCCGATGACTGGTATATGTCGATCGCCAGACAAGTCTACCGGCCGGATATCTACCGTCAGGCCGCTGAAGCCTTAATCGAAGAAGGCAAGCTGACTGCGGCTGATTTTCCTGACTTTGACCGGGAAGACGGTTTTCGTCCGCCCCAGCAAGGATTTATCGATCAGATCACTTTTGATGGCCAGCAGCCCAACGCTTACCTCAACAAGTTTGCGATTGGTCTGAAAGGCGACGACACATTGTAAGGAGTACCGCTCATGGCATCGATTCTCACATTACCGGCGATCCCCAAACCGGCCCACGTGATTCACTTCAGCCGCGCACTGGCTTTGCCTGCGCTGGGATTGCTGGTTTTTCTGGTGATCTGGCATCTGGCGGCCAGTCAGGTCAATACCTCGCTGGGCACCTTACCCGGCCCGGCGCAGACCTGGCAGCAATTCACCGGTCTGGTGGACGAACATCAGCGTGAACGCAGCCGCGAAGCCGCGTTCTACGAACGTCAGGAACAGCGCAATACCGCCATACTGGCGCAAAATCCGCAGGCAGAGGTGAAAACCCGGGATTACACAGGCAAACCGACGTTTTTTGATCAGATTGGTACCAGTTTGCTGACCGTAGCCGCCGGTTTCCTGCTGGCTTCTGCTTTAGCCATACCTGCCGGGATCGTGCTGGGACTGAACAAGAGCCTGTACGCGGCCTTTAACCCTGTGATTCAGCTGTTAAAACCCGTGTCGCCGCTGGCCTGGCTGCCCATCGTCACTATGGTGGTGAGTGCGCTCTATGTCAGCGATGACCCGCTGGTGTCGAAATCGTTTCTCAACTCGCTGTTTACCGTGGCGATGTGCAGCCTGTGGCCAACCTTGATCAATACGGCAGTCGGCGTGACAGCAGTCGATCACGATCTGCTCAACGTCAGCCGGGTGCTCAAGCTGTCACGCTGGCAGCATGTCAGAACCATAGTGCTGCCCTCTGCCGTGCCCATGATCTTCACCGGCCTGCGCTTGTCGCTCGGTGTGGCATGGATGGTGCTGATCGCCGCAGAAATGCTGGCGCAAAACCCGGGGCTGGGCAAGTTCGTCTGGGATGAGTTTCAAAACGGCAGCTCAGCATCCCTGGGCAGAATCATGGTGGCTGTTGTGACCATCGGTTTGATTGGTTTGCTGCTCGATCGCGGCATGCTCAGCCTGCAACGACATTTTTCATGGAATAAACAGCTGAGCCTGCGCTGAGTCAGCTGAAGACAAGGAGAGAACCATGTCACGCGAATATTTATTGCTCAGTTATCTGGGAATGCGTTTTCCGACGCCAAATGGCGAGTTTGTGGCGCTGAAAGACGTCAACTTCACCATCAATAAAGGGGAGTTTATTTCTCTGATTGGTCACTCAGGGTGCGGCAAATCGACTGTGCTCAATCTGGTTGCGGGCTTGCTGGATGCAACAGACGGCGGGGTGATCCTGGAAGGCCGTGAAATTGACGGGCCGGGACCCGAGCGGGCCGTGGTGTTCCAGAACCATGCCCTGCTTCCCTGGCTGACGGTGTACCAGAACGTCGAACTGGCGGTGAAGCAAGTCTGCAAAGGTAAAGCCTCGGCGGCTATCCGCGATGAGGTGATGCACTACCTGAGACTGGTGCAGATGGATCACGCCCATGATAAACGGCCGGATGAGATTTCCGGCGGGATGAAACAACGGGTCGGGATTGCCCGGGCGCTGGCCATGCAGCCAAAAGTACTGCTGATGGATGAGCCTTTCGGCGCGCTGGATGCGCTGACCCGTGCACATCTGCAGGATGCTTTGATGGCGATTCAGGCCGAGCTCAATAACACCGTCATCATGATCACCCATGACGTCGATGAGGCGGTGCTGCTGTCAGACCGCATCGTGATGATGAGCAATGGCCCGGCGGCGACGATCGGCGAAGTGCTGGATATCAATTTGCCGCGGCCAAGAGACAGGGTTGCGCTGGCCGATGATCCGGTATACCAGCGCCTGCGACAGAGCGTGCTGCGTTTCCTTTACGAGAAGCAACGCAAAGTGGCGCCGATCCCGGACAAGAAAAGCACCCAGAAAGTGGCCTGATCGGGCGCAGCAGTGACATCGCGAATGTGCAGGAGAGTATTATGTTGATGCAAAGAGAAAAATTACTGGTGGTGGGCAACGGCATGGTCGGCCATCACCTGATTGAACAGCTGGTGGCGAAGAACGCCCATCAGCATTATCAGATCATCGTGCTGGGGGAAGAGCGTTTTGTCGCGTATGACAGGGTGCATCTGTCATCGCTGTTTTCCGGTAGTGAACATCAGGATCTGCTGCTCAGCAGTGAGCAGTGGTATCAGGACAATGGCATTGAGTTATTGCTCGGTGAGCAGGTTGTGGCCATTGACCGCGACAAGCAAAGGGTAACCCTGGCCAGTGATACCCAGCTGGCCTATGACAAGCTGGTGCTGGCAACCGGTTCATTCCCGTTTGTGCCGCCTGTGCAGGGCAGCGATCGGGACAATTGCTTTGTCTACCGGACGTTAGATGATTTGTCGTCGATCAAAACCGCCTGTGCCGGCGCCAGAACCGGTGCCGTGGTGGGCGGTGGTCTGCTGGGGCTGGAAGCGGCAAACGCATTGCGCTTGCTGGGCCTGGAAACCCATGTGGTGGAATTTGCGCCCCGCCTGATGCCGGTGCAGATTGATGATGCAGGTAGTGCGCTGCTGAAAAGCAAAGTGTCCGAGTTAGGAGTGCAGGTTCACACCCAGCGTGCCACTACGGCAATCACCGACGGTGAAACCGCATATCACAGAATGAATTTCAGCGATCATGAGCCGCTGGAAGTGGATGTGATTGTTTTTTCTGCCGGTATCCGGCCACAGGATACGCTGGCGCGCCAGTGTGGCCTGGAGATTGGCGAGCGCGGCGGCATCGTCATTAACGATGCCTGCCAGACCAGCGATCCGAATATCTACGCCATCGGCGAATGTGCTCTGTGGCAGCAGCGAATCTTTGGGCTGGTGGCACCGGGTTACAGAATGGCGCGCATTACAGCCGATCAGATTCTGGGCGGAGACAGCCGGTTCAGCGGGGCTGACATGAGCACCAAGCTGAAGCTGATGGGCGTTGATGTGTCTGCCATCGGTAATTCGTTGGGTCAGGGCGAAGGTTGTCAGGAGATGGTGCTGCAGGACATGCGTGCCGGTGTGTACAAGAAGCTGGTGGTGAATGACACCGGTGACAAACTGTTGGGGGCGATCCTGATTGGTGATAATCAGGACTATGATGCCTTGCTGCAATGCTACCTCAATGGCATGCCGCTGCCTGCGCATCCGGCCGAGCTGCTGTTTGATTGTTCTTCTTTGCAGGGCAGTAAAGACGCCGGTGCCATCATTTGTTCCTGCCATAACGTGACACGCGGCGATATCGCTGCCGCGGTTCAGGCCGGCACACACGAGTTGTCTGAATTAAAAAGCTGTACCAAGGCTGGCACAGGCTGCGGCGGCTGCAGCACCATGGTGAAATCTGTCCTCGATGAAGAACTGGCCGCCCTGGGCATGGAAGTCAATCACCACATCTGTGAACACTTCGCTTATACCCGTCAGGAGTTGTTCCATCTGGCCCGGGTCGAGCAAATCCGCAGTTTCGATGAGCTGATCGCCCGCCATGGTCAGGGAATGGGCTGTGATGTCTGCAAACCCGCCGCCGCCTCGATTTTTGCTTCCCTGTGGAATGAGCATGTTCTGGATGCCAAACATCAGCCGTTACAGGACACCAATGATGCCTTCCTGGCGAACATGCAAAAAGACGGCAGTTATTCCGTGGTGCCCCGGATACCGGCTGGCGAGATCACCCCGGATAAACTGATTGTGTTAGGGGAAGTGGCGAAAAAATATGACCTGTACACCAAGATCACCGGCGGCCAGCGTGTCGATCTGTTCGGTGCGCAACTGGAGCAGTTGCCGGATATCTGGCAGGCTCTGATTGACGCTGGTTTTGAAACCGGCCATGCCTACGGCAAGTCATTGAGAACCGTCAAATCCTGCGTGGGATCCACCTGGTGCCGCTATGGTGTGGACGATTCCATGGGCCTGGCCATTATGCTGGAGAATCGTTACAAGGGGCTTCGCTCACCGCACAAACTCAAGTTTGCCGTGTCCGGTTGTACCCGGGAATGTGCTGAAGCTCAGAGTAAAGATATCGGCGTGATTGCGACAGAAAATGGCTGGAATCTTTATGTGTGCGGCAACGGTGGCATGCGTCCGCGCCATGCGGATCTGCTGGTGTCAGATCTGTCGACCGATGAGCTGGTCACCATGATCGATAGAGTGCTGATGTTTTATGTCCGCACGGCCGATAAGCTGCAGCGCACTTCGGTGTGGCTGCAAAATCTGGAAGGTGGTCTGGATTACCTGCGCAGTGTGGTGGTCGACGACAGCCTGGGCCTCAACGCCGAGCTGGAAGCGCAAATGAATCATGTGGTGGACACTTATCAGTGCGAATGGAAAACCACCTTGTCAACGCCGGAAAAACTGGCCCGCTTCCGCCGCTTTGTCAATGAAGGTGATGCCGCTGCAACACCGGATTACCGGCGTGAACGCGGTCAGCGTATTCCGGTCCGGATGGTGGATCCGAAGGCCGAATTCATTCAGCACACAGAACAGGAGGGCGCATGAGCTGGAACAGAGTCTGCGATCTGGATGCCCTGATCGCCAATTCAGGCATGGGCGCATTGGTAAAAGGACGACAACTGGCCCTTTTTTATCTGCCAACCCAAGAGCCAGCGGTCTTTGCGCTGGATAACTGGGATCCCATCGGCAAGGCGTTTGTAATAGCCAGAGGCATAGTAGGGGATATCAAAGGGGAAGTGTGCGTGGCCTCCCCCCTGTATAAACAGCATTTCAGCCTGCAAACCGGCCAGTGTCTGGAACAGCCCGACGTCAGTGTGCCTGTCTGGCCAGTGAAGGTAGAGAAAGGGGAGGTGTGGGTCAACACAACCGCATAACAGTACCCGGTTAAAAACGACACACTGTATCGCACTCAAAAAATAAAAAAAGCCGCGCATCATGGTGTGACGCGGCACGAGCCAGCCAGGGGGAATCCTCATGGCTGGCTTTTTTATTCAAAGACTTACATTGTCGGGAAATTGACACTGGTCAATATTCATCATTCCGGGAATTACCAGCTTAATTACCTGCCAACAGAGACCTTTTGTGTGAATTTTGAACACTATCAAAGTTTAGAACAGTGATTTTATCCAATCCATTTATGCTCATCTATTCATACAAAGAGATGAGCAGAACAGCGGATTGGAGCCGGTCACGTCATACGCAGGTGGAAAGGGTACTGATTGCTTCGAACCTTATCATCACAAGGAAATTCTATGAATCAGGTATTTCAGCAGGCCAGGGACATGCAACAAGCAACGAACCACTCGGAAAAAACAGCGGCTGATCAAGCGCAAACGCAGTCGCACATTCTACTGACCAGCTTTGAAGAGGCTGTGGATCATTTTGCCGCAAATCACAGTGAAGACTTGAAACTGACTCAGGCCAAATTACGCGAACTGTATTCGTTAGCGCATCTCTGTCTGGAAGGTCAGCAGGAATTGAGTACCCCAGATGACAGTCAGTCATGACAGGACAAGGAGAGGACAGAATGAAAACCTGGTTTTCTGGTTTCAGTATTGCTGCACGAATATGGATGCTGCTGGTGTTGTTTGCCGCAGGATTAGTGGTGAATACCTTTGTCAATGCCAGTAAATCGCGTGAGTTTATGCGAGACAATTATGAACGGGGAGTGGTGAATCTGGTCGAGAGTGCCGTCAGCGTGATTGCATACTACCACGGGCTCAGTCAGTCCGGCACTCTGAGCGAATCTCAGGCCAAGTCTGACGCCATTGCGGCCATTGCCGCGATGCGCTTTGATCAGGGCAACTATATCTTTGTCAACGATCGCAACGGAATCCAACTGGCGGGTGTGGCGTCTCTGGTTGGCACCAATACGATGGATCTGCAAGATGCGGAAGGCTTCCGGTTTGTGCGCCAGTTATATGTCGAAGCCAGAAACGGCGGGGGCTTTGTCGATTATGCCTGGCACAGTGGCCAGAGTACCAATGCCTCTGAGCCGAAAACCAGTTATGTGCTGGAATTTGGCCCGTGGCAATGGCTAATCGGCAGTGGCATGAATATGCAGGCGCTGCAGACGGATGTCCGGAAAGCGGAAATGATCGCCCTGACCAATGTTGGTATCATGCTGGTGGTACTGTCTGTCCTGATTGCACTGATGATCCGCTCGATTACTGCGCCATTAAAACAAACCGTGGATGCGATGAAAGCACTGTCCCGGGGTGAAGGCGATCTGACACAGAGGCTGGATGAATCTGGCCGGGATGAACTGGCCACCTTATCGAAGTATTTCAACCAGTTTGTCGCCTCAATCCAGTCGATTTTGCAGCAGATCAATACATCCGGCACTCAGGTGGCGACTGCGGCGAATCAGGTTTCATCGTCGATCCATACCGTCGACCATAACCTGAACCAGCAGCAAAATGATGTTGAGCAACTGGCAACCGCCATGAACGAGATGCTGGCGACGGTAGAAGAGGTCAGCCGCCGCACGGTCGAAGCCAACGACGCCAGTTTGTCGGCGGCCAAAGGAACCAAAAGCGGAAAGCAGATTGTGGACCGAAATGTCGAAGAAGCGAATCAGCTGGCCGACAACATTGCGCAGGCCAGTCAGGTGGTCGAACAATTGGCGACCGACAGCCGTAACGTGGATACCGTACTGGAAGTGATCCGCGGGATTGCCGAGCAGACCAACCTGCTGGCCCTGAACGCCGCGATTGAAGCCGCCCGTGCCGGGGAAGCGGGACGCGGCTTTGCCGTCGTTGCCGATGAAGTCCGAACCCTGTCGCAGCGCACGCAGGAATCGACGCTGGAAATCCAGAAAATCGTCGAGCAACTTCAGCACGGCGCAGAAAATGCGGTGAAAGTGATGGCAACAGGGACAGAAAAAGCCACAAATGCTTCGAAGATATCAGCAGAAGCTGGCGTCGCACTCAATAATATTAACGCTGAAGTGCAGACGATCCAGGCGATGAACCAGCATGTCGCCACCGCAACCGAGCAACAAACCCTGACCCTGAACGACATTAACTGCAATGTGGTCAGCCTGAAGGATATGTCCCTGTCGGTATCGACGGAGTCAAACCAGATGGCGCAGGCGAGCGATGAACTACTGCATGTGTCGGCGGATCTGATGAAGATGATCAACCGCTTTAAGCTGGCTTAGAGGCCAGCTGTGGATTCTAAGTCTTTTGGATTCCCGCCTTCGCGCAATGCTGATCGTTTAAGGAAAATGAAGAACTTGAACGATCCTTAAATTCAAGCAAACTACAGGCTCGACTGAAAGGAGCCCGTATGTTTGCTGCTGAATTAGAAGACTTTTCTTCAAGCTACCCACTGCAGAGCGATTACTTACATGTCTTGAATACTCACCTGCCTATTGAGTGGGTAAACAACGCATTGAGTATGACATCCCATGCGACGGTCCGACGTCGAAAAATTCAGCCGCAAGATGTTCTCAGACTCGTGATTGGCATGTCATTGCTGAGACAGGAGTCTATCCATACTGTTGCTGAACAATTAGCGTTAAATTCCAAGCAATTAGACAACGCTTTGCTATCAGCTAAAAGCTAAAAGCTAAAAGCTAAAAGCTAAAAGCTAAAAGCTCTCTCATCGAAGCTCGTAAACGGTTGGGTGTTGAGCCTATACAGTGGTTATTCCATCAAAGTGCCAGTCATTGGGCCGGACAGGTTGAGGTGGATAAATGGGAAGGTCTCAGAGTCTATACCATTGACGGGACTCAATTTCGTGTTGAAGACACCCCAGAGTGCCGAGAACATTTCGGTTCTGCAAACACTGCTTCTGAATATCAGTCCGGTTATCCGGTAATGCAGTTGACTTGTTTAATGGATACCGCCACACGATTGATACTTAAAGCGGCGGCCGGCCCTTACCGGGAGGCTGAAATTACTCAAGCATCTCAGTTGGTGGACAGCATCGACGATAATTCAGTGCTACTAATGGACAAACTCTATCACGGCGCAGAGCTACTTCATCACGTTGAAAATAAAGGAAGTAATCGCCATTCGGTGACACCATTAAAGAAAGATATCAACTATGAAATAGTGGATGAATACGATGATAACGACTGGCTTGTGAAACGAAAGCTGAGTTCCCATGCGCAAAAGCAGTCACCATCGTTACCGAAAGAATGGTACTTTCGAGTCATTCGTTATCAGTTGATGGTTTCCCTGAACGTTTCCTTGCGACATCATTGCCAAAAAATCATTATGATGCAGCTAAAATCGTCGAACTTTA
Source organism: Photobacterium sp. TLY01 (assembly GCF_021432065.1). NCBI lineage: Bacteria > Pseudomonadati > Pseudomonadota > Gammaproteobacteria > Vibrionales > Vibrionaceae > Photobacterium > Photobacterium sp. TLY01. The sequence continues at coordinate 193,721 of NZ_CP090365.1, read as the reverse complement.
CCATCAGCGCTGGGAAATTGAACTTGGGTATCGTGAAATAAAATGTACGATGCTTCGTAAAGCCATCGCCCTAAGAAGCAAGAAAATCACTTTAGTTTATCAGGAGGTATATGGGTTGTTGCTTGCCTATAACCTGATCCGCTACGAAATGAGCGGCCAAGGAAGCGAAAGTCAGTCCCCTGAGAATTAGCTTTAAACTCGGTTTTAAGGTGGTTTTGTATGACTATACAGCGATATGTCAGACGAGAAACTTACAGTCGATACCAGCACGACTCAAAGATTTAACTGATGATCTGAAAGATTTAGTTCTCCCCAAACCAGACCGCCCAAATTATCAACGGGCGGTCAAGATAAGGCCCAATAAATATCCTTTAAAGAGTAGCCGAAAGAAGAAGGAATCTCCTTAATCGAACAGTATTGCGCCTTCGCGGGAATGACGGCATAACATGATGATATTAAAATAGAAATTTCCGTCTTCTTTGAACGCCGTGCCAGGCGACAACCTGAACGGTTGAAGTAAGTCATGTATTGGGGGAGGGAATGTGTGACAGGCTTTTGCTCCAAAGCTTTCTAGTACTCGTTTAGTGAATCGAAAATTAACGAACTACTTGCCCTGACAGTTCTTATTGATTAACCCTGTTTTTAGAGCCTCTTCATGAGTGAGCGGAACTGGATGTGTATACAGTCATATTCTAATTTAAGTAGCTTTTTGCGTTTTTAACCTCAATAGTTTGCGCGTTTTTTCTAGATGGTGTATTTAATAGAAAGCTTATAAGTTCTTTACATACAGATAGTTAACTGTGTTCGTTTTCACTGGTCTAACGTAGTAAATGCGCATGCGCACTAATAAAATATTATAAGTCTTTGAAGTGTATACATCCCCGCGATCAAGGCTATTTTTAATCATTACATTGAGCACACGAACGCCAGATTTGAAACCGAGCCGATGACGCTGGGTAATCGTAATGAGTGGTTTACGCAGTTTCGGTCCGATTCTCCGCATCAGCTTTTCGTTGTCCTGGAAAACCATCAGGTGATAGGGTTTGTCTGCAGCCAACCTTACCGGCCTAGCGCCGCTTTTGCAGAAACCGTTGAAGTGAGCATCTATCTTTACCCCGATGCGAAGGGGCAGGGTTTGGGGAGTGCATTAATGAAAACCTTACTTGATGCTTTAGCGACTCAGCCGGTGCACTGTGCCTTATCTGGCATTGCTTTGCCGAACGATGCATCGGTGGCGCTGCATCAGAAATTCGGCTTTCGTGAGGTCGGTGTTTTTCATAACTATGCCAGAAAACAGGGCGAGTACATCAGCTCGCTCTGGATGGAAAAGCGATTTGACTAATCCCGTATTTCAGCCAGCTATACTCATACCGATTGCAAAACAGCGGTAGCGGTCAAACGGGCATGAAATGAAACCGATGGGAGAAAGATGATGAAATACCAGGGAAGCTGCCACTGCGGCAATGTCGCTTTTGAGGTCGAAGGCGATATTCAGGAAGCACTGGCTTGCAACTGCTCTATTTGTCAGAGAAAAGGTTCGTTATTGTGGTTTGTGCCCCGCAGTGAATTAAAGCTGCTGTCGGCAGAGAGCGCAGCAAGTACTTACACCTTTAACCAGCATGTTATTCAGCACAGGTTTTGCCCGACGTGCGGCATTCATCCTTATGGGGAAGGAACTGACCCGCAGGGTAACGCCATAGCGGCCATCAATATTCGTTGTCTTGACGATATCGATCTCGATGCAATTCCGGTGAAGCATTTTGATGGCCGGTCATTGTAATCTGATCTTGCTGGTGTGATTATGTCGTTTGTTGCGTAAAGGCAAGAGCCGATCATTCAAAGTAGGGGGCGACGTTGGGCGCAGGAAACAGGGAATTTTCGACACTTTGGCGGCCAGCGCGATTTTCCGGTATCGAACTGCTGTCCGCCTCGTTTACTCAGTTTGAATTCTCCCGTCACTGGCATGAAGAGCTTGCCATTGGGGTGATAGAAGCTGGCGCAGAAGGGTTATTTTATCGTGGCAGCAATATTGTGGTGCCTCAGCGCCATATTGTCGCTATTAATCCTGCTGAAGTGCATACAGGTTTTGCGGGCAGTGAACACGGATGGCGATACCGGATGTTTTACTTCGCACCTGAGATGATAGAACAGCATTTTGCTGACACTGAGAAAGCCGTTGATCCTGTTATCGACCGCTCTGTGATTAACAATCCGGCACTGTTTGATTTGCTGCTTCAACTGCATATGGCATTTGAAGCCGCCAGTTTTGATCTGACCAAACACTCTTTACTGACTGTGGCGCTGGAGTCGTTGTTTTCTCAATACGGCAATGCTGGTCATGATGCTGGCAAGATCGGGCATACTCAGAAGCATACGGGCGTTATCCGGGATTACCTGCACGATAACTGGCAGGCTAACGTCACTCTGGATGAGCTGGAAATTGTCAGTGGCCTGACGAAATTTAAACTCATCCGGGCATTCAAATCTCATTACGGACTGACGCCGCACCAGTTTTTGCTTCTTACAAAAGTACAGAAAGCGAAAAAACTGTTATTGGACGGTCACAGTTGTGTCGATACTGCACTGAACTGTGGCTTCTTTGATCAAAGCCATTTCACCCGCAACTTCAAACGCGCTTTTGGCGTTCCTCCCAAGCATTACGCGATACAACCTTAGCAACTGCAATTTCATACAAGAAGCTGCTCTCTGCGACGTTTAACCTGTCTCCAGTTTCCTGATATTTGCTGGAAATACATGTGTTGAATGAAACGGAGATAAACCGATGAGTTTCTTATTATTGTGGTTGGGTGTGATGTTTCCATTAGTGTTCAGTCCGGGGCCGGCCAATATCGTGTTTGCCGCCTCTGGTGCCAGTGTCGGGGTCAGGCGGTCACTGCCATTACTGCTGGGAATAGACACGGTGTTTTTGATTAAGTCCTTACTGATTGGGCTGGGGCTGGGCGCACTCATTCAAGAGTATCCGCTGGCGCTGCAGTTACTACAGTGCGCGGGAGCCCTTTATATTATTTATCTGGCCGCCGGTTTTCTGAAAACCAGCCTGCTAGAGCACAACGGGCAGCAAAAGCACTTAGGGTTTTATGATGGCGTGATCATTCAATTGCTCAACAGCAAAGGTTGGCTTCTGGTCTTACTGATGTTCTCCCTGTTTTCAGAGAAAGCATATCAGGAATACGGTGAACATTCGGTGTGGGTGTTAGTGCTGTGGCTTGCCATCCTAAATATTTCGATGCATCTGGTGTGGATCTGGGCCGGCGGTTTGTTAGCCAAACTGGCCGGGGACAGTAAGAACCAGAAAGTACAAGGCTATATTTACTTCGCATCCTTGGTGATCGTCGCCATCTGGCTGCTGGTTGATAATCCAATCTGGCAACACTGGGCATAATGTTTTAAAGCCTGCTGCTCAGAATTCCAAACAGGCGATTTTATGCTCTGATTGCATACAATATGAAAACGTATATATTGCGGTATATCAGTATGGTCTGAAGTCGTTCAGAGGGAGGGGGAATGTTTGCGGAATACGGGGTGTTGAATTTTTGGGCCTATGTGGTCGGCGCTATCTTTATTGTGCTGCTGCCCGGGCCTAACTCATTGTTTGTGCTGAAAACGGGCATGGGACAGGGGATCAGACAAGGTTATCTGGCGGCAACGGGCGTGTTTATTGGCGATGCCGTTTTAATTTTCTGTGCCTATGCCGGTGTTGCCACCCTGATACAGACAACGCCGATTTTGTTTACCCTGGTGCGGTATCTTGGCGCGGTGTATCTGCTGTTTCTGGGTGGCAAGATTGTATACAGCGCTTTTCAATCCCGTGAATCGGCAGATATCTCTCCGGCACTACAGGGTAAAAAGGTGTTTCGCAAAGCGTTGATACTCAGCCTGACCAATCCTAAGGCCATTCTGTTTTATGTGTCTTTCTTTGTGCAGTTTATTGATATGAGCTACGCCAGCCCTGGGGTGCCATTTCTGATTCTGGCTGCGGTACTTGAAATGATCAGCCTGATCTTTCTCAGTGTGCTGATTATTGCGGGCGCCTATATCACCCAATTGGTGCGTGCCAGCAAAAGTATGCAGAAGATAGGCAATGCCTTAATGGGGACGTTGTTTATCGGTTTTGCTGCCCGGCTGGCCATGTCGAATGCGTAATTTTTGTGAGTCACCAATAAGGTTCAGGAAGAGTTTTCCTGAACCTTTTCTCCTGCTCATCATTTGTTAACCGGCAGTTCCTTTTTCAGCAGCTTTCCTGCCAGCCACTGTTTTATCCAACTGTGTCCGCTCACCAGTACAATGCCGGTAATCACCATGGCGGCACCGTAAACGAAGCCGGGTTCGATGGCTTCATCCAGCAGCCAGGCACCGAGAACGACACCGTAAAGTGGCGTCATGAAAGACAACACGCCCAACCGTGACGCAATATAAGTGTTCAGCATCCAGAACCACAGTAGCAGGCCTGCAAAGGAAATGATCAGCGTCTGGAAAGCCACACTGGCAATGGCGAGTGGTGTTGGGTTGATATGAGATTGATCCATCAAAACTGCTGCTGTGATAAGGACGATGGACGCGATGACTAACTGATAGAGCAAAGTCTGTTCCGAGGATATCCGAGCCAGTCTGGTACTGCGAATCAGGATGGTCGTTGCCGCCCATGCCAGGCCGCCCAACAAGGCGAGAAAATCGCCCCACAGCTGATCCGGTTGAGTGACTGCACTCTTGTCGTCTGAATGAAAAAGAAACGCGACGGCTATGCCGCAAAATGCCAGCAGGATACCGGCCCATTGTGTTTTGGACAGCCGTTCTGAATCAATCAGAAAGTGCAGCATCAGCGCGCTGAAAACAGGTGAGGTGTAGAGAAACACCACGGCATGAGACGCAGAAGTGTAGCGAAGTGCTTCGCCGAGAAACAGATACTCCAGTGCGAACAGAATCCCGACGATAATACCTGGCTTCCAGTTACCGTCGGCAAAAAACAGGCGTTTTCGACGGAGAACGACGTATAAACAGACCAGCACAGCGGCAATCCCTGAGCGGATGCCAATCTGCAAGATCGGCGCGATGTCTTCCCCTGTCGCTTTCAGAAATATCTGCTGAAGCCCCATGACAAAGCAAAAGACCACCATAATGCTTAATGCGGTGACATCGACAGGTTTGCGTTCACTCATCTCTTACTCCCTACAGGCTGTGACATCTTGTTAACATTATGCGTTGTCGTGAATATTGCATATAGCTAGAATGTGACAACCGATAACGATGAAACGACAGAATGCACAATGAGCCTTCCCGGTAAACAGCTTCATATTCCGCCTTACAGCACTGAATTACCTGCGCCTGTGGTATTTCGTACCGCCTGCATGCCGGCGGATGCTGCTTATCCTTTACATCGCCATCCGTGGGGAGAGTTTGTCTATTCTTTCAGTGGCATTATGGAAGTGAAAATCGGCAGCAGACAATACTTAGTGCCTTCTCAGTACGGATTATGGTTGCCGCCAGATGTGGAACATCAGGGGCTGAACCGTTATGAAACGACGCATTGCTCTCTGTATCTTGACGCAGCTTTGTGTGGTCAGATGCCTGAGACGACCTGTGCACTTGAGGTCAGTACGCTGGTGAAAGCAATGCTGGATCATCTCAGGGTAACCAGCACAGTGCTGCCTTATTCAGAAGCTCAGAGCCGGCTACTGGCCGTGCTAGTGGATCAGCTTTACGGGGCGACGACTCTGGGCAGCTATCTGCCAACTTCGACGGATCCTCTGTTGCGAAAAGTGCTGGGTTGGCTGGAATCTGCTCCAGGTTGTAACGCTTCGCTGGCTGAGCTGGCAAAGCGGGTTCATACCACTGAGCGCACACTGATGCGCCGTGCGCAGCGCGATTTAGGGATATCTTTGTCGGAGTGGCGTCAACGATTACGGGTCGTTCGGGCCATGCCACTGCTGGAAGCAGGCGAGAAAGTAGAAAATATTGCACACGATCTGGGTTATGCGAGTGCGTCAGCTTTTATCGCTATGTTTCGTCGCCTGATGGGCGTTACACCGGATGAATACAGACGAAACGTAGGTGACAGAACACAGATAAAATGAGCAGTGACGCATGACTCGAGACAGTATTTGATTGGCATTTGGCTGAGTCTCTGTCAGAATAACTTAAAATTACTTAAGTGGTTTTGAGTGTATGACCCAGGAAGAACGCCTTATTCACCTGACTTCGCTGATAGAACAGCAAGGAAAGGTGACCCTCAATGACATCTGCGAGCAATTTACCGTCTCGCGCGATTCTGCCCGTCGCGATCTGGTGAAGCTTACTCAGCAGCCGGGTATCCAGCGTATCCGTGGCGGCGCAGTCAGAACCTCGGTATCGGGCCGTCTTGAACCCTATTCCGGTAAAGTGATCAGTGAAGCCAAGCAACAGCTTGCTCAGTGCGCGGCACAACTGATTGACGCCGATGATCATCTGTTACTCGATACCAGCACGACACTGACATTAATGGCGCGCTACATTCACCGGCCTGCGACTGTCATTACGAACTCCGTCGATATTTTGCAGCAACTTGCGGACAACCCTCATGTTGCCGTGCATTTGCTGGGCGGCAAATTTGATGCTTTCCACCGCGCCGTGTTAGGCCATCAGGCCGAAAAGCAGCTGGCTGACTATCGGGTGAATAAAGCTTTTATCGGCGTCTGTGCTTTATCAGAACATGGCTTGTCGACCAATAATGAACAGGAAGCCTCGCTGAAAAAGGCGATGATGGCGCAGGCGCAGCAAGTGGTTGTGGTGTGCGAGCAGCACAAACTGGGCCAGAATAATTTTCATCATGTCTGCGACCTGAATGGCATTGATGTATTAATCACAGACCAACCACTTACAAACACTTACGCCGAACGTTTTGACAGCCACGATATTCAAGTGATCGTGGCTTCCACCACACAAGGACAGCTTTGATATGCGATATTCTCCGGTAAAAACAGCCGTCATTGGCTACGGTTTTTCTGCAAAAACCTTTCACCTGCCTTTCATTGAAGCGATGGATGAGCTTGTGCTGACCGCTATCAGCAGCAGCCAGACGGCGGCGGTTACAGCCGATTACCCTGACGTGACCTGTTTCAGCGATGCCGATTCCCTGCTGACCGACAGTGACGCCGAACTGGTGATCATCACAGCGCCCAACGATGTTCACTTCCGTCTGGCGAAACTGGCGCTGGAAAACGGCAAGCATGTCATCGTCGAAAAGCCTTTTGTCACCAAAGTGGAAGACGGCGAAGCCCTGATTGCGTTAGCCGAAGAAAAAGGGTTGGTGCTGAGTGTTTTCCACAACCGCCGCTGGGATGGCGACTTCCTGACCGTGAAAAAGCTGGTGGAAGACGGCAGGCTGGGCGAGGTGAAGTATTTTGAATCACACTTTGACCGTTTTCGCCCTGTAGTCCGTCAGCGCTGGCGTGAAATGGCCGAAGACGGTGGCGGCATTTTGTTTGATCTGGCGCCGCACCTGCTGGATCAGGCCCTGGCACTGTTTGGCAAACCTCAGGCCCTGACGGCCCAGTGTATGGCTATGCGGCCGGGTGCGAAAACCATTGATTATTACAACCTGATCCTTCAGTACCCTGAGCATCTGGTTCAGTTGCATTCGAACCTGTACAGTCCTGAGCCGAATTTGCGCTTTAAAGTGCTGGGTTCACTGGGTAAATACGAGAAATATGGTCTCGATCCGCAAGAAGATTACCTGAAAGCCGGCGTAAAACCCGAGCAGCCAGCATGGGCAGCAGAAGACGCAGCCCATTCTGGTCAGCTTCATCAGGAAGACGGCTCGCAAATCATTCCTACTGAATTGGGTGGCTATCAGCATTACTTTGCCGGCGTAACAGACGCGATTCGCCTCGGCACACCGAATCCGGTACCGGCACAGGAAGCGTTGCTGAATATTAAGCTGATTCAACTGGCGCTGGAAAGCAGCCGGTTAGGGCAAACCATGAAGGTGGATGCATGAGCCTGACACTGGACGTTTTGGTACAACAGGAAGCAGATTTGCAGCTTGAGCAGTTTAATCACGAGACCGCCTGGGCGCTGGGATCGTTGCTAAAAAACCATGCAGAAGCGAAACAAGCCTCTGTTGCGATCGAAGTGTACGCGTTTGGCCAGATTCTGTTTAGCTATGCAATGGCGGGAACGAACCCGGATCATCAGGACTGGATTCGCCGTAAACGCAACAGCGTACTGCGGTTTGGTAAAAGCTCTTATTACCTTGGACAGTACAACGCCCGCAAGCAGCGTGAGTTTGAGAGCCAGCCCCATATCGATGCGCGTGAATACTGTGCGCATGGCGGGTCTTTTCCGCTGCGCATTCAAGGATGCGGGCTGGTGGGCGCGGTAACAGTATCTGGCTTACCCCAGGAAGAAGATCATCAACTGGTGACGGATGCGTTGCAGCAAATTCTCCAGCCCCGACAGGGAAAGTGACAGTGAAAACCGCTCGCCTGAGCGGTTTTTTTTGGGGTGGTTGCCGGACGAGCATCATACCGTTGACGCTCTCAATCGGTGACATTTCCATGAGAATCACAAAACAGAAGGATATAAAACAAATTGTCTATGATTCAATTGCGGCATGAATGTAGTATGCAACTGAATTGAAAGACAATAATAAAAGGAGTCTCGAATGCAATGTCCTAAGTGTCATTCGAAGTTTGAGCATATTAATACCCCGCTGGGTGATATTGAGCGCTGTTCCGCTTGCAAAGGTTTATGGCTGGATGCGTATGAAATCGAAAAAATGAAGCCGCTGGCTGATGCCGTCGATATCGGGGATGCCGGGATCGGTAAAACCTTTAACGGTATAGATCAGATCGAATGCCCTGTCTGTCCAAGCAATAAGTTGCTAAGGCTGGTCGACCCGAAACAGCCTCATATCTGGTTTGAGAGCTGCCCGACCTGTAAAGGCCGTTTTTACGATGCCGGAGAGTTCAAGGATCTGGCAAAAATCGATTTGTCGGACTTCTTCAAACGCTTCCTGGTTGAAGAGCGTCTGTAATTGCCATAGAGAGCATGATTAGAAGGACACTGCGAATGGTAATGCGCTTGTAAGGGCTGATCCAGTCGCGGTTGTCCAGCCAGAAACGTGGCCGCACTTGCGGTTACTAATCACGCAGAGTCAAATTGTATTGTCTGTCAATTGCACATACTTACATTCAATCTTCTGTTAACTCGCAAACCGACAGATTATTTTTCTGAAGTAAACTCAGCCTGCCAAACTCCACTTTGCATATAAGCAATTGGAGATAATAGTGATGAAAAAATCGATACTGTTCATGGCTTTTCCTTTCATTGCCAGTTCTGTCGCGCTGGCTCATGACCTTTATCCTGCGGTACCCAGTTCACCGGTAACTCAGCAAATCATTGATCAGGGGACGGACGTTCAGCCTTTGGTGTCTGACGAAAACTTTGTGTTCAGACCCTATCAGAACCCGTTTGATGAACAGGCGTTCTTTGACAGTTTTGCCCCGAACTGGACGTCTTTGAAAGAAACTCTGATGCACTGGAGCGGCGCGACTGGGGTTGATCCCAGAGTCATCCTGGTCACTGTCCTGCTGACGGAAGACTGGCAACCGGACGCGGATGTTAACGAAGCGCAAGACATTCAGTTCAAAGAAGCGATCAAACGCGTTGCTAATCATCTTTCGCAGTATTTTTACCGGTATGAGGCTGATACCGCCATTCCGACCAATACGTCTACTTTGGCCATTCTCAGTACACTCAATGATCCGCAGCGTGCAGCAGAATGGTCGCAGCACTATGTGGCCTGGTTCGGTGAACCGGCGTCAACACGCCAGAGCCGTGCGGAATCTCGTGTCGCCAGTACGCTCGCTCCCCCTGCCGGCTTTATGCAGATGCCCTGGTATCAGGGGTACAGCTGGGTGCCCAACGGGCCGCATGCGCACAGTGGATCAGGCTTTCCGCTTTCTTCGATAGATGTCTCGTACGACTGGCCGGCCTGGGGCGGAGCGACCTACAGCGTCACCGCAGCCCATGATGGCTATGCGACTGTGTTATCACGCTGTCAGGTGCGGGTCACCAACCCGAATGGCTGGGCGACCAATTACTATCACATGGATGGTGTTCAGGTCTCCAACGGCCAATGGGTCAACAAAAATACCAAGCTGGGTACTTACGCCAATAATCGCTCGACCGCTTTGTGTGAGGGAGGTTCGTCAACCGGGCCGCATCTGCATTTTTCACTGCTGTATCAGGGGCGTTTCCAGTCGATGCAAGGCACCAGCTTTGGGCCATATCAGGTTCAGACCGGGCGTTACAGCTACGACGATAACTGCAGCTATACCTGGCTGGTGGATCAGCGCAACAATCAGAAAATTTGTTTCTGGCGTCGGATAGATAATCCGGTCATGTGAATGGGTACGCTCTAATTAGCAACTAAAGCCCAGCAGAGATGGCGGGCTTTAGTTGTTAACTATTAACTCACTCAATTTTTCATTACTCTGAAACAGACAGAAAACCGTCGATTGATCTCATGCAGCACGTGAACTTTGAAAATATCCAGGAAATGTATTAAGTCCATTTTGACTGATTCGTTGAATGGTATTGCCAACTCAGTATGCTGAACATAAGCCACTTCCAGTGCATCCCACAATTGATAGTACGATTGCTGAAAATCATCTTGTGTATCAGGGATCAGTGTAACCAGAGATTCAATATGACTCGCGAGACGACATGTACTGATTAATTCCTCTTCAGGTGCATTGTCTAACGTCCTGTATAATAAGATTAATCGTTGTAGGTCATTCATCATTCTCTCAATATGTTGGTGTCCGGCAATTGATCAGTACTCTACCACACACCCAAGCAAATATTACCCAGCGCCCATTTTTCCGCCATTTAAATTGCCTTTCCTGAGTTGCTGCAGCACCTGCTCTTTGGGTCCGTCGGCGACGAGCTGGCCTTGCTCCAGAACCAGGATGCGGTCGACAACATCCAGCATGCTGGTTTTATGAGTGAACAGGATCAGGGTTTCGTCATTGTCGAGCCTGTTTAATACCTGTTTGAGTACCTGTTCGGCTTTGTTGTCCATGCTGCTGCTGGGCTCATCCATCACCAGGACTTTGGGCTCAGTGAGCAGGGCACGGGCGATGGCGATGGCTTGTTTCTGGCCACCGGAGAGTGCTTGCCCGCCTTCGCCGACCTGGCGATCCAGCCCGGCTTCATCCTGCCGGGTAAAGGCGGTGACACCGGCCCGCTCTGCGGCACGAAGAATGGCCTCGTCACTGACTTGCGAGCGGCCTAATGCAATGTTATCGCGGACGGAACCATAGAAGAGCATCAGATCCTGCGGCACACTGCCGATATTGCGTCGGATGTCTGTGGGGTGCAGCTGACCGATATCCGTGTCATCAAGGCTGATCGAACCTGCCGAGGGCTTATAGAGCCCCATGATCAAACGCTCTATGGTGGTTTTGCCTGAGCCGACCCGGCCAATGATGGCGACTTTCTCACCCGGTTCTATGGTCAGATCCAGATCTTTGAGCGCCATGCGCTGCTGGCCGGGATATTGAAAACTGACCTGGCTGAACTGAATCCGGCCCTGTAAGGCGGCGCGATGCAGAAACCGCTTATCAGCTTCTTGCTCGACCGGTAAGGCCATGAGCTGCTCGATAATGGTCTTGGCCGATTTTGCCTGATGGTAGCGGGTCGACAGCAACGCCAGTTGCACCAAGGGCCCGACCGCGCGGCTGCTGAGCATAGAGACCGCAATCAGACCGCCCATGGTGAGCTCGCCGGCGGCAATCTGATACACGCCGAACACGATCATGCCGACTGTGACAAACTGCTGGCAGAATCCGGCAGTGTTCTGTACTGAATCGGTCAGGCGCCGTGATTTGATACTCCAGTTGGCCATGTGCGCCACTGCTTCTTCCCATTTGTACTGAAACTGGCTTTGTGCTTCGAACCGTTTGATAGTGTCCAGTCCGGACAGGCTTTCAATCAGGTTGGCGTGTTTTTGCGACGACAGGCGCGAGCCTTCTTCGATGCTTCTTCGCAAAGGCCGCTGCACCAGCAGGCTGTAGAGAATCAGAAAGGCCAGAGCGACAATCGGAATGATCACCAGCGGCCCGGCAATCAGCCAGATCACCACCAGAAACAATATCGCAAAGGGCAGGTCAATCAGGGAAGTGATGGTCGCTGAGGTGAAAAACTCCCGGATGGCTTCAAATTCTTGCAGATGCCGGGCCAGGGCACCGACTGATGGTGGCCGGGCTTCCATCCGCAGGCCCATGACCTTGGCAAAAAGCTTGGCAGATATCAGAATGTCAGATTTTTTGCCCGCCACATCAATGAAATAACTGCGCATTAACTTAAGCACAAAGTCAAAGCCAAAGATCAGCGTGATGCCGCTTGCCAGCACCCAGAGTGAATCAAAGGCCTGATTAGGGACAATTTTGTCGTAAACCAGCCGGGTAAACAGCGGGGTGGCAATAGCAAACAAGTTGATCAGAATGGAGGCAATAAATACATCGCGGTAGATATTTCTCGATAACCAGAGCGTTCCCCAGAACCAGTGTCCTTTTGTCGGTTTGAGCAGCTCAGGTGATCGCTCGTCATAGCGAAACCGCTTTTTGAGCAGAAACAGATGGCCGGTATAGCTCTCATTGAATTCTGAAAAAGATATCCAGCGCTCTTCACTGTCAAACTGAGGTGATATAACAGCAAGTTGTTGTTTTTCATGATCGATGCTGGCGACTACGCAGGCGCTGTTGCCCTTGAGCAGCAGTATGGCCGGTAGCAACATGGGTGGCAGTTTTTCTATTGCCAGTTTTTCTTCTTTGGCTTCTAGCCCGGCTTTTTCTGCGGCCCTGGGCAGCAGAAAGGGAGTGAGCTGTCCGTCTGGCAGCGGCAGGTCGGCAATTAACGCATCGGGTGTGTTGGCCACCCCATAGTGGCGGCTGACGACAATCAGGGCGAGCAGTAAAGGATCTGTCATGGAGATGCCCTTAACAGACTGTCGACCACATAACCCTGAAAGCCCGTGACTGAAAGTGCTGCCAGTTTATTCATCTGCGCTTGTGTTTCAACCCGGGTGGCTATGGTCAGAATATTCTGATTATCTGCGGTCCGGGTAACCGCGCGAAGGACATTGGTTTTTATTTCCTGATCTAACTGGCCGGTATAGGCGTAGTCCAGCTTGACATAGTAGGGCTTAAATCGCTGCAGATAGCCTAAAGTACTAAAATGATGGCCGTAGTTATCAATGCCGAAACGAAATCCGTAATGACGAATGATGCTGCAAAGCAGGCTGGAAAATTCATAATGATGAACAAAAGCAGCCTCAGGAATTTCTAACAACAGTTTGCTGCTAATGTGACGGTGCATTGCCATAAACCCTGCCAGCCAGCGGAGAAAACCTGCGGCGCGAATGCTGCTCAGGCTGAGGTTGACGGTTAACGGCACCAATGAGGTATCGTCACGATAGCCTAAGTGTTTTGCCATCTTGCTCAGTACATAACGGTCAAGGCTGGCGCCATCCTCCAGCGTATCCAGCGCGTGCAGGAAAAATTTCGCCCGGTAAGACTGGCCCTGATGTTCCACACTGGTAAACACTTCTCTGAATAAAGGCTGGTGTTTCTGATCAATGGCCGTTTGAAAACTGAATGTCAGTTGATCTGACTTGATTGCCTGAGCAACCAGCGACTGCCATTGCTGGCGGCCAAAAGTGGGTAAATGGGTATCGTCGCCGATAACGCACAGCGGAAAGTCTGTCTGGGCAGATGCCAGATTCACGGCATTGTCTGCCGCTGCCAGCAAATCAGACACTGTCTGCATTTTTCCTTTCATGACAACGGCTACGCTGCTGTTGTGTTCAGCCACGCCCTCCGGCACCGGATGACATTTCTCTGTGATGGCGAGCATGCGTCCGGCAATGTCAGTCAGGTCTGTTCGCGACCGAACCGGTCCGACATAGAGAAATTCTGACTGACTGAGCCGGCCCAGGGTGGCCTTCGGGCCAAGCAATGTTGTCAGTTGACGCGACAGGGCTGAGACAAGGCTGTCGCCAGCGCGGAATCCCTGCTGCTGATAGGTCTCTTTAATGAGGTCGACCCGCAACAGGACAATCCCCCCGTGGCCCTTATCCGGGATCAGCGCAGCGAGCTTTGAGAGCAGAAAACGGCGGTTTGCCAGCCCGGAAACGGGATCCTGATAAGCCTGGATACGAAGTCTGTCTGCAGCTTCGGCTTGCTGTCTGAAATGGTGGCGTATCTGCTGATTCATGTGGTTAAACGCGTCCACCACATCGCGCAGTTCCTTGGTGGCCGGTAAGGGCAGCGGCGCTCCGAAGTCATTGCGGGAAATGGCCTGCGCTTTGGTCCGAAGCCGGTTCAGCGGTTTGCGGATAATCAGATTCAGGCCCAGCAGTAAAGCCGCTGCGCCCAGCCCGAGTATGGCGGACAGAACCAGAAACAACTGAACAGCGCTTTGCCAGAGCTGCTGGTAAGCGGCAGCCGGATTACTGGTCACCGACAGCTCGGCGGTTTGCATCCAGCCGCTGGTGAGTGTCACTGAACGTGACTGCGGCTCGATAGGCAGCCAGCGGCGGAAAAACTCAGGTACGGCAAAGGCACCCGGCGGGTATTCCCTCAGAATCTGGCTCTGAGGCGTGATGATACTCAGAGAAACCCGCTGGTAAAAACTACCGTCAAACATGGCGTTAATGACAGATTCCGCCCCAACCAAATCCTTCATCGCCAGATAGGGGGTTAAAGCCAGTCCGGCGGCATTCACGGCATTGTCTGTCTCGATGGTTTGCTGGTTGAGCAGATAGGCACGGGTATTGTGGATTTGAACCGAGAATACGCTCACCAGCAGCAGCACAAAGACCAGGAATAACCAGAGAATGAGTTGCCGGTAGAGTGTCATGCGTCCCTTCCTCCTATGGCTGGTCCAGATTGATGACAGGGCGCGCCAGTGTCTGCGCTTCAAACCGCTCTCTCAGGTTGGTCCAGCGTTTCAGGCGTGAAGACTGACCGGCAAGTTGCCCTTGTCCCTGTTGTTTCATCAGCCATAACTGACTGCCGTTAAAGCTGTAAACGGGCAGCAAGTCGGCGCGTTCGGTCGCGGGTTTGATGTCAGGAACCAGATTATCCAGCAGGACAGGCACCTCACTTGGGCTGGCATAATAGGCCAGGACCATATGGAACTGATTCAGATTGAGCGACTTCACATAGACAAGGCGCAGTTTCTGATCGTCGATACCCAGTTCCCGCAACGAAAAATACTTGGCAATCGTAAAGTCCTCACAGTCGCCGCCTGCCGCGCCGAGAAACTCAGAGGGCGTCGCCCAATAATCATTTTCTCCCCAGATTTCAATATCATTCAGAAACGTGAATTGGTTAAAGAAGCGGTTGACCTGTTCCAGTTTTTGCCATTCCTGCTGATGGGATACGGAAGTCAGCAGTTGCCGCCAGGCGATCATCCGCTTGCCTGCGCGCTCACCATAAAAAGCCGTGACGCGATCAAACGCCGCTTGTTCCTGTTCATTGAAGGCACTCAGCGGGGGCGAAAGGAATAGCCATGTCATCAACAGCCACCGCGTCACTGGCGTTGTCGGTCGGGAGTCTGAGTGAACCCTAGTGTCATACTGTTATTGATTCCTTGTGGTAAAGATAGTCCAGCGTTCCAGTACCCCGGCGTCGGCGCCTGTCACGGTTGCCGTCACACGACGGCTGAGAATATTGGTCTGTTCCCGTGTCTGTCCCCGTACCGGTTCGTTATCACCGAAGCCAACCGTTCTGACCCGTTCAGGCGCGATACCTTCATCTATCAGCAGTGTGCGCACATTTGCAGCGCGGCGCTTGGATAAATCCAGATTATGTGGCGATGCTCCCACCGGGCTGGCATAGCCTTTCAGTTCAATCGCTGTTTCCGGGTACGCTTTCAGAAAGGCGGCCATTTTTTGGATCTGGCTGCGAAAACCGGACGGGATCACATCAGAATCGTTGGCAAACAGGATATGCAGCTGATTGGTGCGCTTGCTTTCAACGAGTTGCGGGCAACCATCGTTGTTGACGACCGCAGGGATCGGTGTGTCAGCACATCGCTCCCGCGCATTGATTACACCGTCTGAATCCTGATCCAGCAGATCACGCGATTGCTCGGCGACAGGCGGATCCTCTACTGTGGTTGAGCAGCTGGCCAGCACGAGTATCAGTAAGAAACACATCACTTGTCGTTGCATGTCACCTCCTTACTCGTCAGCGTACCGACTCAGCCCATTTATCCGGAATATCGACCCGCATTTCATCCAGCAATTTACCCGTGGCATTCAGGACTCTGTATCTTGCCAGAATCCCGTCATAAAAGGCCTGTAAATAGGCTTTACGGGCATCGAACAACTCGTTTTCCGTGTTCAGCACATCCAGCAGGGTGCGCTGCCCAATCTGAAACTGTTTCTCATAGGCGATCACGGTACGGGCCGAGGCATCCACATGTTTTTGTAAATACTGGGTCTGGCGTTCAGAGAGTTCCAGCGCGCTCCAGGCCAGCCGGGTGCTTTCATCCAGCAGACGGTGCGCTCTGTCGCGGATGTCTTTGGATTTATTGATCTGGTAGGCTGCCCGGCGGCTTTCGGCCATGTCTGTACCGCCGTTATACAGGTTATACCGCATCCGTAACCCGGCTTTTAATTCGTCAGTATGGCCGGGTGTGCCTTCCAGATCTTCGCCCCATTCCTGAGAGGCTTCAATGGAGAACGTTGGCCAGAAATCACCGCGCTCCTGCTTGTACTGATAATGGGCCGCATCAACATCATTGCTGGCGGTTTTCAGGGTCGGGTTATTTTCCCTGGCGATTTCAATGGCCCGATCCAGCGAGGGAGGCAGGAAATTGATATCCACTTCCGGCTGAACCAGATTGACCGGCTGTTCGCCGACTTCCCGGTAAAACTCTGTCACCTTGTCCTGTACGTTATTACGGGAAGCGATCAGGTTGGACTCTGCCCGGGCCAGCCGGCCCTCGATCTGTGACAGATCGGCAATCGAGCCAATACCGGCATCGGTGCGTTTTTTGATATCGGTGTAAATTCGCTGGTGGATCTGGTAATTCGATTCCGAGAGAGACTGCACTTCCTGCGCCTGCAGCACATTGAGATACACTTCAGCCACCCGCAGCGCTTTGTCCTGTGCATCGGCCAGTAGCTGGTAGCGCTGTGCTTCGGCTTCGGACTTATTGCGCTGGATATCGTGATAGGTGATGGAGCCATCCCAGATGAGCTGGCTGATGCTGATGGTGGCATCTGACGGATTATAATCGCCCGTGCTATTGGTGGTGTCATCGTAGTCTTCGTAGCCAATGCCAGCCTCCAGATCGACAGAAGGCAGATATTGCCCTTTCGATGCCCGAATTGACTCATAGCGACTCATGAAATCGTTATAGGCCCCTTTAATTTCCGGGTTGGAAGACAAAGTCTGAGCAACCGCCTGCTCCAGCGATTGTGCCGAGGCCAGTCCGGTGAACAGCGCCAGGGTCAGTGCAGTACATACCTTGGTGTACAGATAGTGCATGGGTTTACTCCCTCAGGGCGGAATTGCTGGCTTTCAGTATCGGGTTCAGTAAATACTGCAACACGGTACGTTTGCCGGTGATGATATCGGCCGACGCGGTCATTCCCGGTATGATCGGCAGCTGCTCACCGCTGTTATCCGCAAGATTGTTTTTTTCTGTTCTAATTTTTACCTGATAAAAACTATTGCCTTCTTCATCCTGAATCGTATCGGCGCTGATTTGCTCCAGTGTGCCCTCTAAACCACCATAGACTGTGTAATCATAAGCCGAAAATTTAATCATTGCCTTGAGACCTGGGCGTAAGAAGCCAATATCCTGTGGCAGCACTTTTGCTTCGATCACCAGGTTATCTTCTGTCGGGACGATGGCGACGATGTCCATGCCGGGCTGAATCACACCACCGATGGTATTCACATACAGGGTCTGCACTGTGCCATTGACCGGTGAGCGCACCAGAGTTCGCTCGACTTTATCTTCCAGACCCACGCTGGACTGGTTCAGGGCATCACGTTTAGCCGTGGCCTGATTGAGATCGGCCTGAATGTCTGAGCGGAATTTGAGTGCGACATCCAGCCGTTTGAGTTCGGCTTCCCGGATGGCTGCCTGAATCACGGGGATTTGCAGCTCAGTCGAGCGCATGTCTTTGCGGGTATCGTTGAGCTGGCGTTGCAGCTTCAGCAGTTCAATCTCAGGGACGACGCCTTCATCGGCCAGCGGCTTGGTGATCTTGTATTCCCGGCTGGCAAGGTTGTAACCCTGCCGTTGTCCGCTGAGCCTTGAGCGGGCTTCAACCAGTTCCTGCTGTTTCTGCTGAATCTGTTGTGCGGCCACAGCAAGCTGACTTTCAAGGGTCGACAGATTATCGCTGTATTCAGCCTGCTGACGTTTGACCAAATCCGGATAGGCACTGAGAAAGGTATCAGGAAAAACCAGGGGCGTGCGGGAAACAGACACGGCTTTGTTTTTCTGATTCACGCTGACATTGTCCAGCAGGGCATCCAGCCGAATGGCATCGGCCTGTGCGCTGGCCAGTTCTTGCGCCCTTTCATTGAAATCAGACTGGAAACGGGTGTCATCAATCAGCAGCAGAGGCTGATTTTTGAGTACCTGTTCACCTTCTTTGACCATCAGGGCTTTAACGATGCCGCCTTCGAGATTTTGGACCACCTGAAGCTGAGAGGAAGGGATCACTTTGCCGTTGCCAGTTGTGACTTGCTCCAGCTGGGCGCGGGATGCCCAGACGCCTGCCACAATAAAGAAAATGACAATCACCCAGAGCATCACTCTGGCGCTGCCCGGTGTGTTGAGCAGCAGGGCGGCGGTTTTATCATCCACAAAATCAAGATGTTTACGATCCACTGACGGCGTCTTCATAGTTGTCGGCGCTCTTGCTGTCGCTGCGAAATTGTCTCATTAGCAAGATTGGGAATCATTAACCCGGTTCAGCACTCAACTTTCCGGCTCGACTTCAGTAGTTTGGTGATCAGTCCTGATTCGAGATCGTTAAAAGAGTGAGACTAACTCACTGAATTGCCCAATATTGACAAGGATAGAACAAGAAAAGGTGATGTGTATCACTTCTATTCTACAATTCTTAATTATCAGATGAGGAACAATGACCGCCGGTGAACACGCAAATGCGACATGTTTGTTGCTCACGGTGAGGTCATTGCTTCCCTGCGTCAGTGAGGCGTTATGGCAGAGTCTGTCTCAGGCGGTCTTGCAACCCTGACCGTTGAAAACGGGGTGGTGTTTGTTATCAAACCCGATGGATCGGTAAAACCGGTCGACTTCGCCTACCAGGTTCAGGCAGATGAACTGGTGGTCGCGAACGGCTATGCCCGTTATGTCATGATGCAAAACGGTGAGCCAGTGCTGATCGATCGTCCCTGTCCAACCTGTGTTTTGCTTGATGGCGCCGGGGTTTGGGTGTCAGATCTGGCCGATAATGTTCAGTTTGAACAGCCCGACAGCGAGCAGCCACCGCCGGTTGCGCTGGATATTGAACAGCTGCAGGCGCTGATCCTGGCCGGGGAAGACCCGACGGAAGTGTTTGAGGCGGCCGCCCTGGGCAGCAGCAGTGCCAGTGTCGCTGCCAACAGCGGTTTTGTGGTGATTGATTATGACGGCGACAGTGTGCTGACTGAAACCGGTTTTGATACTGAGTACGAATTCGCCGAGGCAGACACCGAGGATGAAACCGATGTTATCTATGCCGCGAGCGGCGGCGCCAGCGTCTCTGTCTCTGTCACGGAAGGGGATTTAGCCCCTGCCACGTATCCAACCGAAACAACAGCCACAGTGCTGGTGGAAGCAGGCACCTTACCGCTTGACCCTGCGGCATTTACTTTTGATCCGGCCACCCTGAATGTCTTACTGGCAGAACTGGCAAATGAAGTCACCTCTGGCGGTCAGCCTGTGACTTTCCGTTTTGATGCTGGCCAGAATGCCATTGTTGGTGAAAGTCAGGGGCAGACGGTTGTTACGTTGTCTCTGGCGGCGCAATCCAGTGGCCGCGATGTAACGGTGACGGTGACAACTGTGCTGACAGGCCCGGTGGATCACCTTGATGGCGGCGCGGGCGGCAGGGTATCGATTGTCGGGGATACCCTGTCGATACGGGCCGATGTTCAGGGGGCCGATGTGGCCGGCAATGCGCTTGATGCGCCGATCAGCGTAACCGCCACCATTCTGGATGGTGCGGATCCGCAACTGGGTGCCGGCATCACCATTATTGATGAAGCCTCTGAGCTGGGGATTCCGCTTACCGGACAGGTCAGGCTGGATGTCGGCAGTGACGCGATTGACACCCTGGTGTTTGATGCCGAGCAGCCTTTTCTCGCCAATGTCACCAGTAACGGGAATCCCACCACACTGGTGGTCAATGGCAATCAACTGACCTTGCTCGATTCGTCGGACGCCGATGTCCTGACGATTACCATCAATACGGACGGCAGTTATACCGTGACCCAGTTTCTGGCCGTTGATGAGGCATCGTTGCTGGATGCGATTTTGCTGATAGGTGTCACCGCGACTGATTTCGACAGTGACAGCAGTCAGGGGTTTATCCTGATCGGGATATTTGATGGCGATACACCTCCCGGCGGAGAAACCATCAGCCTGGCGGTGACTGAGCCGGATTTGGTCCCGGATGATTACCCGGTTTCCAACAGCAATTCAGTAACAGTGATCGCCGGGGCTGATCGCATGGATCCGACCACACTGGAGGTGGATGCCACGCAGCTTGATGCCTTGCTGGCGGAACTGGCCGCCGAAGTGCAGTCGGGCGATCAGCCCCTGATTTTTACTTATAACGCGCAAACCGATGCGATTGAAGGGCGTTTGCCTGATGGCACTCTGGCCCTTGAAATCACCTTGTCTGCTGTTCAGGCGCCCAACGGTCTGGACATGACGGTGAACGCTACGCTGACCCAATATCTTCCCTTAAATCACAACCAGAGCGGTAACAGCGAAGGGCTGGTTGCTGTGTCCGGCGACACGATCGTGATCACTGTCCCGGTGCAGGCACGCGACACAGACGGCGATTTTCTCAATGATCCTGTATTAGTGACCAGCACGATTACCGACGGCGTGTTCCCAGCGTTTGGGGATGACAGTGGGGTGGTTGTCAATGAAACAACAGACGATGGTAATGCCGTCACCGGCCAGATCGCATTGGATATCGGCAGTGATGATCTTGCCTCTGTTACCATCATTGATAATCAGGCACTGGCTGACGCAATCGGCGCGCTATCCAGTAATGGCAATCCGGTGACTTACAGCATCAGTGACAACCAACTGCAGATACTGGATGCATCCGGCGCTGTCATCCTGACTGCGACCATCAGCATAGACGGCAGCTATGAAGTAACCATCACCAACTCGTTTGATGAGCTGAGCGCCGATGACCAGATTATCTTGCCGGTAGATGTGCTGGCAACCGACGACGACGGCGATACAGCGCAGGGGCAGATCACCCTGACGATTCAGGATGGTGACGATGCCGCAGGCGGAGAAGCGGGCAGCATTACCTTCACCGAGCCGGATTCCGATCCGGATAACTATCCGCAGACCGGGACGGATGACATTGTGATCCTGGCTGGTGCTGACCGCTTAGTGCCCGATTCACTGGCGCTGGATCCGGCGCAATTATCAGCGATTCTGGCTGATCTGGGCGCGGTTCTGACCTCGGATACGCAGACCATCACTTTCTCGGTTAATCCGGCAACCGGTGTGCTGGAAGGCCGTTTGCCCGACAATTCACTGGCGTTAGAAGTCAGCTTTACCACGGCGCAGTCCGGCGAGAAAGATTTGGCGGTCAGCATCACAGTAACCCAGCATGTGCCCTTAGATCATATTGACAGCACAGTCACCTCGCCTTACGTCACCACCAACGGCGAGACGATTGCATTAACCCTGCCGCTGAATGCCGAGGATACGGACGGTGACAGCTTAGTAACACCGGCAGCGATCACTGTGGTGATCAATGACGGCGATTTTCCTGCGTTTCTGGCAGATACCGGGGTGACGGCCAATGAAACGGCGGATAACGGCCAGACCCTGACCGGATCGATTGGGCTGGATATCGGCAGCGACGGCATTGATTCGCTGGTGTTTGATGATACCCAGCCAGCCTTAACGATCACCAGTAACGGTAATCCGGTGACCCTGGTTCCGAATGGCGATCAGATCACGCTGGAAGACAGTAATGGCACTGTGATCATGACGGTCACGATCACCTCTGATGGTCAGTATAACGTGGTGTTGACCGGCACCTTAGATCATCTGAGCGGCGATTCGCTGGATATCCCGATGAACCTGGTCATTACTGATAATGACGGTGATCAGGATACGGGGCAGATCACTGTGAGTGTGACTGATGGCGATGATCCTCCGGGCGGTGAAGTGATTGCGGTGACCGTGAATGAGCCGGAGTTGGATCCCAGTAATTATCCCGCACAAAGTAGCTCAACGGTGGCGGTTTCAGCAGGAGAAGACAGATTAGTCCCAGAAACCGTCGAAATCGATCCGAGTCAGTTGGCGGCGCTGATTACTGAGCTGGATGCGGAGCTGACTTCAGGCGGTCAAGCGTTGACCTTCACTGTCAATGCGGCAACGGGCGCATTGGAAGGTGCGCTCGCAGACGGCACGGTCGTGTTGAGTATTTTGCCATCGGCAGTGCAGGTGGCGGACAGCAATGATATCAGCCTGACGCTGGCGGTGATTCAGAATGCGCCGCTTGATCATCACCTGAACGGGAATGCCGACGGCTTTGTCGCGGTCGACGGGGGAACGATTCTGATTAGCTTGCCTGTTCAGGCCAGCGACGTCGATGGAGACCCACTGGCAGTACCGGTCGCTGCGACTGTGACCATCATTGACGGTAAGCTGCCGGCCTTTCTTGACGATACCCAGGTGAACGTGAATGAAACCGATGATCAGGGTGCGACTTTGCCCGGCAGCATCGGGATTGATATCGGCAGTGACGCGGTTGCCAGTCTGACATTTTTGCCGACTCAGCCAGGCCTGGTGGGTATACAGAGCAATGGCGAAGATGTCACGGTGAATCTGGTCGATGACGATACGCTACAGGTGCTTGACGCAGACGGTACTGTCATTTTGACGGTCAATATTGACGAGAGTGGTGCGTACGATGTCACCCTGACGGGCACTTTTGATCAGACCGATTCTGATCCGCTGGTGATCCCGCTGAATGTGTTGCTGACTGATGATGACGGAGACAGCACGCCGGGCACGATCACTGTCAATATCACCGACGGCGGTGATGCCGCTGGTGGCGGAAGTGTCGCTGTTGCTATAAGAGAGCCGGATTCAGATCCGACTTTATATCCGGAAAGCAACAGCCAGGATGTGGTGATTACCGCCGGTGCCGACCGGTTAGTGCCGGAATCAGTACAAATTGATCCGGCCGACGTGCAGGCATTGATCACTGAACTCAATGCAGAAGTGGGCTCAGGTACAGAGCCGCTGACTTTTACGTACGACCCGGCCACGGGGGTGTTACAGGGCGCACTGGCTGACGGCACCGTCGCTGTCAGTATTGTGTTGACGGCCACTCAGGTCGCTGACAGCAATGATGTGTCGCTCAATCTTGCCGTCACCCAGAATCTGCCGCTTAATCATAACCTGGCTGGCAACAGCGACGGTTTCGTGTCTGTCAGCGGTGACAGTATTGCCATCAACTTTAACGTCCAGGCCAACGATGCAGACGGCGATAGCCTGATCGCACCGGTGGCGGCAACCGTCACCATCAGCGATGGCGAGATCCCGCTACTGTTCGACGAAATCGGGGTGACCGTGAATGAAACCACCGATAGCGGTGTGGTGAACAACGCGGGCAGCATCCGTGTGGATATTGGCTCTGATGCTCTGGCAAGCCTGAATTTTTCGCCTGACCAGCCCGGCCTGACGGGGATTAACAGCAATGGCGAGCCAGTCACCTTTGCGGTCAATGACAATGAAATCACAGTCAGTGATGCCGATGGTAACCTGATTCTGACGGTGACCATTGCGGAAGACGGCAGCTACGAGACACTGCTGACCGGCACGCTGGATCAGGATGCCAGCAATAGTCTTGATTTGCCGCTCAATCTCATCATTACTGATCAAGATGGGGACACCAATACCGGCACTATCACCATTACGGTCACCGATGGCGATGATCCCGCCGGTGGCGGCACCATTGCCCTGTCGCTGACCGAGCCCGATCTGGCTCCCAGCGGTTACCCGGCCACCAACGCAACCACGGCAGATGTGGTGGCAGGGGAAGACCGGCTTGACCCGTCTACGATTGAAATCGACCCTGCCCAGCTTCAGGATTTGATTGATGAGCTGGAAGCCGAGCTGACATCCGGCGGACAGGCACTGACCTTCACTTATAACGCCGCCACGGGCGAACTGACCGGTGCGCTGACTGACGGTACGCCTGCTTTGACAATCACCCTGACCGCAGCGCAGGCTGCCAACGGCCAGGATGTAACCGTCAGTTTTTCAACCACTCAGCATTTACCGCTGGATCATGATCAAGCCGGCAATGACACCGGGCTGGTCTCGGTGAACGGTACAGATCTGGTGGTCAGTATTCCGGTTCAGCTGGCAGATGTGGACGGCGATCCGCTGCAGCAGCCCGTCAATGCACAAGTCACCATTACCGATGGCGTTCTGCCATCACTCGGGACAGACAGCGGCACCAACTTCACCGAAACTCTGGATGAACAGACAGTCAACGGCAGTATACCGCTGGACATCGGCAGTGATGCGATCGCCTCGCTGGAATTTGCCGACAATCAGCCATCGCTGGAGGATCTGATCTCCAACGGGGTAAACACCAGTTATACGGTGACAGGCAATGTCATTGAGCTGGTGACAGACACAGACGGCACGCCTGTGCTGACGGTCACCGTGAATAGCGATGGCACCTACACGGTTGTGCAGCATTTACCGCTGGAGCAGCTGGATGACGGCGATATCACCGAGCTGGTGCTGCCGCTGATTGCGGTTGATCAGGATGGAGACAGCAGCAATCAGGGCAACCTGATCATTAATATCACCGACGGTCCGGATGCGGAAGGCGGCAACCGTACCCTCAGTATCACCGAAGGCGATTTGGAAACCGCGAATCCGGCAGAGACTTATCCGGTGGATAACACCACCACTTTTGCGATTGCTGCGGTTACGGATGATTTAGTCGCCAGTACCCTGATGCTGGAAGCCGGTGCGGCAGACACGCTGCAAACTGAACTTGCTGCACTGACCTCAAACGGTGAAACGTTAACGGCACTTGTCGACGAATCCGTCGATGGCGTGGTCACGATTACCCTGGTGACAGCGGGCGGGAATGACCCGGTACTCACCGTGACCTTTACGGCCAGCCAGAATGGCAGTGATGTCGATGTCACCGCCAGCGTGGAGCAGTTCCGTCCTTTAGAGCATGTCGATCTCAATGGCGAGATCGTGCTGGCCAATGGCAGCGATATTCGCATCGATGTGCCGTTGCAGGTCGCCGACAGTGACGGCGATTTACTGGCCACGCCGGATGTGACCCGGATTGCGATTATTGACGGGGATCTGCCGGCATTCGGCAGCGATTCCGGCGCCAGTCTCAATGAAGGTGATGACGGCATCGCATCAGCGAACGGTACGATAGAGATCGATACCGGCAGCGACGATGTGGTGAGTGTCTTTTTCGATCCGGTTCAGGCTGCGCTGGACAATCTGACCAGCAATGGCTTTGAGACAGAGTATGCCGTGACTGGCGATACCATTACTGTCACGCGTACTGATGACCCTGCGATCACTGTGCTGACCATCACGATTGATCTCGATGGTAATTATGTGGTGAACCAGACTCAGCCGCTCGATCAGTTTGATGCGCCGGATAACAACAACCTGACTCTGACGGTCCTGGCGCAGGACAGAGATAGTGATACCAGTGCGCCGGCTACCATCACGCTCACTATCGCCGACGGGACTAACGCCGACGGCAGCTTTACTGGTGTAACTGACATCGTCTTGACGGAAGGCGATCTCACCCCGGCTGATCCGGCCGATGGTTATCCGGTCTCGGGACAGACAGAGTTCACGATCAATCCGGGGGTTGACCGGCTCGACCCGGCCACAGTCACCCTGGACACTGCCACGCTTGCACAACTAATCAGTGAACTGGAGGCTGAAATCACCGCAGGCGGCCAGCCTGTGACGGCAAACTGGGACGATGCAACCAAGGTACTGACCCTGACTGCCGGTGGGGCGACTGTACTGACCGCGACGCTGGTGGCGACCCAGAACGCTGATGGCGCAGGGCTGGATGTCAGTCTGGTGGTTGAGCAGCTTGCTCCTTTGGATCATCAAGGGACAGACACTTCAGACCTGGTGGTGTCGCAGAATGATCAGATCCAATTCCAGTTACCGGTTCAGGTGCAGGACACTGATGGTGATTTTCTCGATAATCTGGTGCCGGTCAATGTGACAATTCAAGACGGCGATGATCCGGTGCTGACTGCGATTGAAGCGGTCACTGTGACAGAAGCTGATCTGGATGGCGGCAGTAGCGTCCATCCGGGCACCAATCCCGGCGGTGACGGCGAATCTGCGACCGGTCAGATCACGCTCGATTCCGGCTCGGATCAAGTGACGCAATTTGTTGTCGATGTCGATGCCTTCAATGCGGCCAATGCCGGACTCACCTCAGGCGGCAATCCTGTGACTCTGGTCTATGATGTCGGGACAGACACTTATCTGGGTCAGGCCAATGGCGTCACCGTCTTCATTCTGGATTTTGATGTAGCGACAGCAAGCTATACCTTTACCCTGACGGGGGCGCTTGATCACCAGCAACCGGATGACGATACCAGTCTGCAACTGGATTTCACGGTGACCGCTGTCGATCAGGATGAGGATCCCAGCGCTGCGGTGACGCTGTCTGTGACTGTCAATGATGATACGCCAATCACGACTGATATCACCTTCGGGACTTTAGTGGAAGGACAGACAAGCAGCACGCTGGATCTGCTGGCCGTCAGTCAGGAAGGGGCCGATGATGCGCAAGTGACGGCTATCATTGACGCAGACGGCAACCGGACTGAGCTGGCCAGCGGGACGCCGGATGCCAACGGATTTATCGCGGTCGATATATTTGAAAGCGGCCAGCTGATTGGCCAGCTATTCGTGCATCCCGAAGGCGATGCGTTTTTTGTCTCGCAACCTGATATCGATCATGCCGACACCGCCCTGAGCAGCACGCTGACGTTCGAAGTGCTGGATGGCGATAACGATCTGGATACCAGCCTGATCAACCTGACCATCACAGATGAGAGCCCTGTGCTCACGGTCGATCCTGCGCAAGGCGTGGAAGAGCAGGGGCGCAATCCGGACCCGGACGAGAGTCTGGCCGATCCGACGCTGGGGATTCCTGTCTCCATGTCGATCGATCTGGGCGATCAGGACAGAGGCGAAACCATTGGGGATGTTTTTATCGTGCTGCCTGCTGAGCCGCACGGGGACTTTTACCTTAATGGCGTGCTGATTACCCCGACCGGCGGTCAGGTCCAAATTCCGGCCAGCGCCTTTACGGATCCCGACGGGGACGGCGTGTTTGAGCTGGAAGGGGTCACCTTTGTGCCTGACCCCGATTATTCGACGGCTGCCGAGCCTGGTTTTTTGCTGGATTTCACGGTGACCGCTCAGGTAAATGTCACAGAAGGCACGCCGCCGGCTCAACTGACCGGTACTTTGTCCGTTGATGTGCAGGGGATTGCCGATGTGCCTGTCTGGGACGGCGCGGCACAGGTTCATTACGGCAACGGGCAGGAAGACGGTGATAACATCAATATCGGCCCGTCATTCAATGCCTTGCTGCAAGATACCGACGGCTCCGAAGAGCTGGTGTATATCGTGCGTATTGTCGAAGGGGAAGGCCAGATCGTCGGTGAAGGGCTGATTGATCAGGGCGACGGGTCTTTCTTAGTCCCGGTCAGCCAGATCAATACTGTGGCTGTCGATCCGGCGGATAATTTCAGTGGCGATATCCGCCTCGAACTGATCGCCCAGAGTACGGAAACCCTGAACCCGCTGGCCGGTTCGGAAACCGCCCAGTCTGTGGTTCAGGAAGTGGTGATCAACGTGCTGCCGGTGGCTGATGATGCACAGCTCAGAGTGACACGGGTGGAAGGGCTGGAAGATGAACCGATTCCGCTCAGTGATCATATTACGCTGACCGAGCTGGACGACACCGCCGATGATTTTGGCGTAGAAACCCTGTTTGTCCGTATTTCTGGCCTGCCGGATGGCGCTGTCCTGCTGCAAAACGGTACACCCCTCAGCCCGGATGCCAATGGCGTCTATGAATTTGCTTACACCGATATCGGCGAGATTGCGTTACAGCCGGTGCCGGAAAGCAATGTCGATTTTTCTTTCACTGTGGAAGGGGTTGTCCGGGACGAAGTGACGATCACGCTGGCAGACGGCACCACCACCACGGCGACCGATGAGCGGGTGATCCCGGCGCAAACCATCAATGTTGCGCTCACCGGTGTGGCTGATCAGCCGTTCATTGACACCACAGGTTCCATCTGGACTGAAGTGCCCGGCGAGGATGCGCTTGAGACCACCATAGAGGAAGGCGGTCAGGCTACGGTCGATTTCATGGTGTCGTCGGGAGAAAAACCCAATGCCCCGGATGACGACTCTGAGATTTTGTCGGTTCTGGTGGCCAACATTCCTGAAGGTACGGTGATCTTTGATGCCTCGGGTAATGAACAAACCCTGATTTTTGCCGGGACAGACCCGGTCACCGGCTTGCCCAGGTATCAGCTGAGCCTGAACGGTACAGTGACCGCTGGCGAAATTGTGATTCAGCCGCCACCCAATGCGACTGAAGATGTGGTGCTGGATGTGCGTTATGTGGTGACAGAAAACGATGGCGATCAACTGGTGTATGACACCAATCTGATTATTCATATTGAACCTGTCATCAACAGCGGTGATTACACCCGAACCAGTCAGGGCCTGGAAGATCAAGCGGTCACAATCAATTGGCAGCCGGTGCTGGCAGACAGCAAGGAGTTTGCCACCGGTCTGACGATTCAGAACATTCCGACAGACCCGGGTTATTCACTGCAAATCAATGATGGCGGCAGCATCACGACTCTGACTGTGGATGGCAGTGGCTCGGTGACACTCAGCGCGGCAGAATTTGCGTTGTTGCAGGGCGGGGCACAGCTGCAACTGCTGGCACCGGAAGACTCAGATCTGGATGTCACCCTGACCACAGTGGTGGACCTGCAGGAAGATGATGTTGACTCGCCTGCTGTGGCAACCGGTCAGGTTACGGGCACGCTCACCTTGAATATCAGGGCGGTTGTCGAACCGGATGCCGGCATTGGCGTTCAGATTGGCACGGACGGCAGCGGCAATCCGATCTTTGAGGACAACGAAATTACCGTCGATGGCGAACTGGACCTAACCGGCGGCCCGGATTCCGTCGGCATCGTCGCGTTTGAAGATTTTGATCCCAGCAGTGATGAGGTGATCACCAATGTGGTCATTACCTTTTTAGATCAGCCCAATGCCGGATTTGTGGTGATCGGCGGGATTAACAACGGGGACGGCAGCTGGGTCGTGCCAGCCGGGGATATTGACCAGGTTCGCATTGTTGCGCCACCGAATTTTGTCGGCTCGGCGCAAATTGAAATCGCCGGCGAAGTCCAGGATCTCAGTGATGACGGCGATCCCAGTGCCATTGTGATTGTCTCTGATGTGATCACCGTAAATTTCAGTCAGGGGGATTTTGATAAGTTCGCCGGTGAAATTGTCGTGGATGATTCTGTTGTGGTGCTGGGCACGGAAGACACACAGGTCGAACTAGGCGACTACCTGCTGCAAATTGTGCAGGTAGACACGGCATCCGGCGATCAGGACGACGATGAATTCTCTCTGGTGATTGATGCCAGTTTATTGCCGCCGGGTGCCTCGATATCCGGTATGGAATTCAACTTCACCACAGGCCAGTACCAGATCAAAACCACAGTTGGCCCGGACGGAACCGTCGATTTGACCGGCGTAACACTCAACCTGCCGCAGGATTTTGCCGGTGATTTTATGCTGGAGGTCCGTTACGTCAACACAGACATCGTCAGTGGTGACAGCAACCAGGTGACAGACAGCATTCCTATCCGTGTCTCGCCTGTGGTGGACAATCCAAGCACCAATATTTCGGTGGTCGACACTCAGGGACTGGATGCCGATCGCCAACCGGTGTCGGAATCCGGTGAGCCGGAAGTCATCGTCTCAGGCACGGCCTATGAAGACGGCCTGATTACGCTGGATTTAGGCGGGGTGGTCGGCGATATCAGCACAACACCAGAAGAAGGCCTGGAAACCTTTACTCAGGTCACTGTGACGGTCGCGGATCCGGCAACGGGCTTATTGGTGGATGCCGATGGCGACCTGGTGACCAGCATCACGATTACCGATGCCAGCCAGCTCAGTGCGGTCCAGTTCCAGGGCGCCGAAGATTACAGCGGTACTGTGGAATTATTGGTGAGCGCCGATGTACAGGATCTGGCGGTTTTTGATGAAACCCCGGGCGCACCGACTGAAACGGATACGGCCAGCGTGAATGGCAGTTTGAATTTTGAAATTATTGCCGTCAACGATCAGGTCGAATTCGTCGGAACCGATATCCCTATCGTGCAGTTTGAAGACGCAACTGAAATTATTCTGGGGGGGATCTCCGGGGCGGCGCTGGATATTGATGGCTCAGAGCAGTTTGTGTCGGCCAAGCTGGAGAATGTACCGGAAGGTTTTGTCGTGCTGGGGGCGGCGAACAACGGGAACGGTGAGTGGTCATTTGCGGCAGGACAAGGCAGTAATATCACCATTGTTCCTCCCAAAGACTTCAGTGGTGTGGTGGATATCGACATTGTGGTGTTCACCAAAGAAGACAGTTTGGCTGATCCGGTGGAGTTCCGGGATACCTTTAATCTGGTGATTATCCCGGTGGCTGACGGGGTGGATACGGACATTACAACCACAGCCACAGGCACGGAAGATCAGAATGTCGAGCTGCTCCTGAATATTCAGGCCATTGATGATGAACTCAGCGTGGCAGAAGCACCCAATGTCAATGAAACCGGTCCTGAAATGCTGCAGATCATCGTATCCAACGTGCCGGATTCCAGCAGCATTGAACTGCCACCGGGTGTACCCGGTAATGTGACGGATAACGGTGATGGCAGCTGGACGGTGCAGGTGGAAAGTTCCTCGCTGGACAGCCTGATTTTCGTGCCGGGTGATGCCAACAGCAGCAACTGGAACGGTGTGCTGGATCTGGATATCCGCGCTGTCGATTTAGACGATGAAGCCACGGATGAGCTGGCGGTATTTGAAACCATTACGGTGACACTGGACAGCGTCAACGACGCGCCGGTCAATGTCGTACCTGCTGATCCGCTGACCGTCGACGAAGACACGACGCAGCTGATCAATACCCTGCAGGTGACAGACGTCGATGTCGATGAAGACACCGAAGGGACGATGACAGTGACCCTCACTGTGACTGACGGCGTACTGGCGATCCCTCCCGGCAGTGATACCGGCGCGTTGAGTATTTCCGGCGACGGCTCAGGTACCTTAGTGCTGGAAGGCTCTATCACGGATATCAATGCCTTGCTGAGCAGTGGCATCAATTTTACTCCTGATGCTGAATTCAGTGGTGATGTCACCCTGACGATGACCACCAATGATCAGGGCAATACCGGCACAGGCGGGGCGCTGGAAGACACGGATACTGTCACCATCCAGGTCCAGGCCATTAACGATGCCCCTGAATTGCCAGTGATCCCGGATCAGACGGTCGACGAAGATACGCCATTGATGATTAACGGCCTGTCGGTGACAGACGTTGATTTTAATGACGCCGGATCAACCGGCGTGATGACGGTGACCCTGAGTGCGGCCAATGGCACCTTATCCGTGACTGTCCCAGGCGGGTCAGGCGCATCCGTGACTGATAACGGTACGGGCAATGTCACCCTGGAAGGCAGCCTGGATGAGATCAATGCCATTCTGGCGGCGGGGGTCAGTTATCAGGGCGAGTCCGGTTTCAATGGCGATGACGCCGTGACCGTGACGGTGAATGACAATGGCAATGTGGGCACAGATGGCCCGAAATCGGCTTCAACCACAGTCAATATCAGTGTGTCGCCCGTGGCGAATCCGCCATCACTGACGCTTGCTGTGCCGCAAACGGCAGTCATGCGTGGTGCGCTTGGCGTGATGATCCCCTTAGTCGGGCTGGAAGCAGTTGCGGCTGATCCAAATGAAACCCTGACCGTTGAAATTCGTAATCTGGGCGCCGGTCAGTTGGTCGATAGCACAGGTGCCGTGATTGGTACTGATAACGGGGACGGCAGCTGGACAGTGACCACAGATTTGCTGGCCGATTTGTTTGTGGCTGGTTTACCGGAAGGCACGAGCAATCTGGAGGCGGTGGCTGTCTCGGAAGAAGTCGACGGCAGTCAGGCAGAATCAGCTCCGGTTGCGATTGAAATTCGTATCGATGATCCGGCAACCACTGGTGGTGAAATTGGTGCTGGTGATGGCGGCGAGCCGAATCTGGTGATCAGTGGTGACGGTGACGACACCCTGTTTGGCGGTGACAGTGATGATATTCTGATCGGCGGATTAGGTGCGGACATTCTGATTGGCGGCGCAGGCGATGATATTCTCTGGGGCGGTGAAGAGGGCGGCTCTGGCGACGGGGTACGCGACCTGTTCAAATGGATAGCGGCGGATTTGGGCAGCGCGGGCAGTGCCGCAACGGATACAGTGAAAGATTTCGAATCCGGTATTGACGGGATTGACCTGACCGAAGCGGTCGATACCTCAGGCAGCACCTCCTTTGATGAGTTGGCTGCGCAGATCCAACTGGCCGACAGTGGCAGTGATACGCTGCTCAATATTCTTGACGGCGGCGCTCTTGTGCAGAGCATAGTGCTGGAAGGCGTCAGTCAGGCCAGTTTACTCGGGGAAGATCCGGCCGGATTAACCGACGGAGAAAAACTGGAAACCCTGTTCAGCAATGGTTCCCTGCTGCTGGATATCAGTTTTGCCACCGCAACCAATGATGTGCTGACGGCACAAACGGCGGGCAGCACCCTGAGCGCACTGGCGGGTGACGATACTCTGATAGCCGGCCCCGGTGATGACATCTTAACCGGCGGGGAAGGCGCCGATAATTTTGTGATCAATACTGCCTCTGTCACTACACCGGCCAACACCGATGTGATTACAGATCTGAATCCCGGTGAAGATGTGCTGACCCTGTCGGATGTGTTGCCGGACGACGGTGCTGATGAGCTCACCCGTCTGCTGGATAACATTGACGCCAGTATTGATGCCAGCGACAGCGTTAACCTCACATTGAACACGGCGGACGGTGAACACAATGTGGTGCTGGAAAATCTGGACCTGGGTGGTCTGGGACTGGATATCAGCTCAAGCGCCACAGACATTGTCACCTCCCTGTTCGACAATAATGTGTTTAACCTGGATCCCTAGAGGTTGATGAATAAGCAAGCCACTGAAGCGCAGTCATCGCAGTTAACATGACCAACATAAACAAGACGTGGCAATCGGGTCGCACCAATCAATGTCATCCTCTTTGCGCCGGCGCTTGCGACGGGATCTGCTGGCCTGTAATTGTAACGACGCGGCTTTGCATGCTTTGAATTGCTGGGAAATCTCTTTCCCGATTGTTGTCCAGTGGCTGGTTTGCAGAATCGTGATGACTGCCCCTGAACAACTGGGTCCATTGTGAAACGCCGCATACGCACAGCGAAAACCCTTGTGAGGAGAAAGGTACCTTTGGTAACCCTGAATTGCCCGGATAGCTAACACTCGCATATTTACCTCTGTCTGCCAAAACGTGTAATCAGACGTGTCTTTCATCAGACTGTCTTCTGGCATAGGCGGTCATCAGTGTGGAATTGTGAGGTTTCTGCGAATGTTCGGACAGTTCACCGTCACTTTAGGTGTCGATAGCCATGATTACGCCACCCGCATAGTCGCTAACCGGTACAGATCCAGCGCGCGTCGTTTCTGCTGTTCAGTCGGGCGTTTATCATGGCAGTAAAGCCAGTAGCAGGATTTCAGAATCTCATTGACTTCATCATGTTGCAGCCAGGCCGGGGTAGCCAGCGCGGTGAGCTCCAGAATTAAAAAACACAGTTCATGGTGAAACGGCACAATGAAAAAGGCGCGATAAGCGTGTTTAAGGGCTTTATTGGCAAGGTTCTGCTGCCGGTATGACTGCGCTTTCTTAACCAGAGCGCCCCCCAGTTTCAGCCGTTGGTAAATTTCATCCTGAAAGCCGTTCAGCAGCTCAATCTGGCTGAGCATCAGCCCCTCGTCTTCTGTCTGGCCGCAGATTTTGCGCGCTTTGACCATGGCTGCTTCATACATGTCCGGCATACCGCAAAATCCATACATACGTGCCAGGTTCAGCGCGGTGTAAAAGTCATCCGCTGCTACGCTATCCATGTCAATTTGGCTTGCGATGCTGTAGCAATTCTGGATCTCCCCGCGCATACAGGCGAGTATCGCCAGCCCAACCAGCAGACTGGGATGATTTTCGAGCTGTTTATCTTCTTTCGCGGCTTTCTGATTAAGCTGGACAAGCGCGTTACGGGCTTCATCAATCAGCTTTGTGGCGTGTTTTGCATCACGGGAATAGATGCTGGCCAGCAGCAGTGAGATGGAGGCGTTCACTTCCACCCCGTAACTGTACTGGCTGGTGTCTGTGACTTTGCGTGTGAAACGCTGATAGCCGGTTGCGGCTTTGTTATGGTCCTGCTGGCGAGCGTACAGGTTCGCAATGATCAGTTCCCGGATCGGGTTAGCCGGATTGATTTTATGCAGCATCAGAAAGTGCTGTAAGGCTTGCGGCAGTTCGTCTTGTCTGATCAGACAGTTAGCCAGCCCCTGGCGGGCTTTGGGATGGTGCGGATGTTTTGCCAGAATTTCATGGAAAATCTCCTCTGCCTGCTTGAGTTTGCCTAAACCCTGAAGTGCATTACCGAACCCAATCATGGGCCAGATATGCTGAGTTTCCGCACAGGCCTGTAAATAAAAGGTTTCAGCCTCCTGGTGACGTTGCAACCGCAACAGGCAGTCACCCTGTAAGCGTGTGATGTAGCCTTTATACTTGGGGACGTCCTGAGCCAGCGCCGAGGCAAGATGCAGAGCTTGTTCGTACTGTTTTTC
Source organism: Photobacterium sp. TLY01 (assembly GCF_021432065.1). Lineage (NCBI taxonomy): Bacteria > Pseudomonadati > Pseudomonadota > Gammaproteobacteria > Vibrionales > Vibrionaceae > Photobacterium > Photobacterium sp. TLY01. The sequence goes on along the minus strand of NZ_CP090365.1, from coordinate 158,372 downwards.
GTCAATGGCGGTGAGCAACACTTTTAATGCCGTTTTTCGCTCCAGTACGTATTCGATCCTCGAAATAAAATCAGAAAACCGAAACGGCTTAATCAGGTAATCGTCGGGCTCCAGTTCCAGAAAATGGGTCACGACCTGCTGGCTGTTATCGCCTGTCACACAGATAAATACGCTGCCGGGTGATAACAGATGGTTATGTTTGATTTCATCGAAAATAAGTCCGCCATCAATATGGTGCTGCATGTTGTAATCACAAAGCACCACATCGTACTGGTTAGTTCGCAGCAGCCGCAGCGCCTTCAGGCTGTCTGTGGTGGTTTGAATGTGTGAGTTGGACACACCGGCTTTATTCAGCATGGAGCGCGTCAGTGCGATAGCGGTATTGCTGTCGTCAATGATTAAAAAAGCGTGGTGGCATAACAACATAGGCCTCGCCTTCCCTGACAGAGCATATTCACATACAAGATTAGTACATTGTTTCATATCAGTTCAGGAAATCACGCTACTTAGCCGCCATAACTGCAAAATTAAAATCTGTTTCACCTGGTTCAGTACTGGATAACCGGGCTGTTTCATGGCCATCCTTTGCGCTATGAGCAGCAAAGTAAAAGCCGAGAATAATGACCTGAAAAAGACACGCGAGCCAGCAGGGCAGAAACGGAATCCGGTTCTCACTTCGGGCTAAACCGTTAAATCGACAGGGAAATCCGTCTGAATCACTGAAATTCCAGTGAGAAAGCAATCCGGTCTGGTTGATAAAATAGTCAGATTATTGATGAGATGAGGACGGGTAATGCCGGTAACAGTAAGTGCAGATGGGTTGAGTATTGTTCACCAGGGCTCGGAGGGCGTGGCCAACGCCGATATTCCGGATGTCTGTATGACACAGTGTGGGCCACCCGTAGTGCCGATTCCGTATTCCAATGAAGCCAAATCAGCCGATCTGGTGGATGGAACGACGACGGTGACCATGGACGGTGGTAACAGTATCGCGATCAAACCCAGTAAGTTCTCGACCAGTACCGGCGATGAAGGCGGAGACAAAAAAGGCATCGTCTCTGGTGTCATTCAGGGTGAAGCGGCTTTCGTTACTGCTTCTGCAACCGTCAAAATCGAAGGCGAAGGGGTTGCCCGCTTGTCTGACATGATGACCATGAACAAAGCCAATACCATGTGTCTGTCGGGTGTCTCCCAAGCCAGCGTCGAAGTACCGCCAGATGAAGCAGCGACGTTTGACGTCACCTTGAGTTGCCGATACCCAACGGGGGCCCCGCTGGCCAATGCACCGTTTACTGTCACCGATGAAGGCGGGGCAGAGCTGGGTAGACCAACCTGCTGGCCCTGAACGCCGCGATTGAAGCCGCCCGTGCCGGGGAAGCGGGACGTGGCTTTGCCGTCGTTGCTGATGAAGTCCGGACGCTGTCACAGCGCACTCAGGAATCGACGCTGGAAATCCAGAAAATCGTCGAGCAACTTCAGCACGGCGCAGAAAATGCGGTGAAAGTGATGGCAACAGGGACAGAAAAAGCCACAAATGCTTCGAAGATATCAGCAGAAGCTGGCGTCGCACTCAATAATATTAACGCTGAAGTGCAGACGATCCAGGCGATGAACCAGCATGTCGCCACCGCCACAGAGCAACAAACCCTGACCCTGAACGACATTAACTGCAATGTGGTCAGCCTGAAGGATATGTCCCTGTCGGTGGCGACGGAGTCGAACCAGATGGCGCAGGCGAGCGATGAACTGCTGCATGTGTCGGCGGATCTGATGAAGATGATCAACCGCTTTAAGCTGGCTTAGCGGCCAGCGTTGGATGCTGAGTCGTATGGAATCCGTTCCTTGCAATGGACCAAGATTAAATGATTGATATTTATCTGGAAACTATCATCCCCGCGAAGGCGGGGATCCAGTGACGGTGGATGAATGCATCCGATCTTCGTTTGCTTCTGATACCTAGCGATATGGATTCCCGCCTTCGCGGGAATGACGACTTAACTACATGATATTAAAATCGAAATTTTTCCATCTGGTCTGAGTCCCGTGCCAGGCACAACCTGAACGGTTGAAGTAAGTCATGTATTGGGGAGGGAATGTGTGACTGGCTTTTGCCTCATTGTTGGTTTAGAGGGACAGTGCAGTGCTTGTCCGGGCATTTTTTTGTGGCCCGGCAAAGCGGGCAAACCTTTCAGGTTGAGTTAACCCAGACGAGCGTACGTTCAGGTCGTTCGTTTGCGGTGAAGACATTGCAAAACGAAGCCGTTGTACTGATTTTTTGCCTGAAATCACACTGTGGTGATTCAAGACAGCAACCCTGAAACCGTGTTTTCATCTTGGAAACGGGATGTTTGGGGGTTTTGATAGAGCGTTTTGGCGGTAGCGTGGTTTGGGGTAATTTTGAGGGTTTTGCGGGTATGTCGCGCTTACGTTTAGTAGCAATCTCACCATTTCCGGATGCGCGCCAGACACTCTTTGCAGGGGCAAAGAGTGCCCAGAAAGCCCTTTTTGTTCTTTGGTGTGGTCCGGGACGGTTGTAGGCGCTCCCGGCGCCGACAACCTAAAAATTCGTCCATGAATTTTTCCCTGGGGAAGAAGATTTCTTGGATCTTGTAGTTGTTATTGTACAGTGTGTTTTCAGCTAGGCATTCATTATTCACTTCTGGCATTGCCGCGCAGGCGGCAATCCATACAACGAGTGCAGTTTCTGTAGCTGGGTGGATATGCTGAGGCTTCTTTGTGCAGGGTAAGTGACCGATGTCGCTTTTCTCACAAGCTTATGCGTCGCTGATTTTTGGTGTAAGTCATGAAATAAAAAAACAAATAATATCAATTGGATAGCTTAAGTCGATTGAGTAAGATACACGACATGATGTCGTGTATCTTACTGATAGATTCATCTGGTTAAGCGTATTTAATTAAATATAATCAATATCTTAAGTTATTTCTGATTGAAAAAGTTATATGACAGAGTTATACGACATGGTGTCGTTGAATAAAATGTTAGACATCAAAAGGAGCGAGGATGAAGTTTGAATTTGGAGATCTATATAAATTTATAGTATCTCTGGGTGTAGTATTGATAACCCTATCTATTTTGGCTCCTTGGATGTTTCTTAGGGAGCCTTTCGATCTATTCCGACCAGAATCAGAGATAAACGCACTGTCAGATGTGGCCAAGGCAGTGGTAATTAAAAGGCAGTACGCAGTTTCGTTTATCGTCAGCTTTATTCCATGGTTCTCCTCTATCGGTTCTGCTGTAGGAATGATATTCATTTTCCTTGGTCTGAAAAACTGGCGGAAAAACCAGCTTCATCTTGACGAGCAAACAATGCTCGATGTCGAAATCAAGAAGCAATCACTTCGCGACGCAACCAAAGATGAAATAGAAGAGAAAGAAACGTCAGAGTACGAGAGTCTTCAGGTTGCAGAGTCTGGAAATTCGGATTCCTACATTGTTAATTCGTTTAGATCGCAATACTCAAAAGTGGAAGAGCTTGTCTACGGCAAGTTATCAAAGGTGTATGGGAATAAGTTTGACGTCAGTCACAACAAAATGGTGGCTAACGTTGAATTGGATATATTACTTCGTGGTAAGGCCATTTTAACCAAAGACTATATAGTTGAAGTTAAATATATAAGAAAGGGGTTTAACTTCGGCTGGCTTCGCGAAGTATATTTGAAGAACATATATGCGAAGAGTGTATATTATCAGGTGACAAATAGATTACCCAATACACTTCTCCTGATCGTTATTGATTCGGAGGCTTACAATGAAGAAAAGTACAATCAGTTAATAAATCGACTGTCTGGAGAGTCAGAAGGTCGAAAAGGAAAAGATCTAGTTTGCATTATTACAAAACAGGAGCTTATGAGCATTGATGATCAAGCTCTTCAAGAAAAGCTGGCAATCCATGCCTAACAAACGCAAGCACGCGGAACAATTTTCCGCTACGCTCCAAATTGTCCGGTGTTGCGGGCGTTAGCATTCAAAGAGTATATTTTCGACTATGGAATTAATTAAAAACAATAGATTCTCAGTGTCTTTTTCTTTCTTAATGATACTTATAGCGGTTATTTCTTTAATTGCTGACTTTATAACTTCAAATCCAAATTTTTGGTTTCAACGTTCAGGTGCATTAATTGTTCTAGCGGGTGCTGAATTACAATACTCATCAATACTGAGTAACTGGGCTAAAGCTAAAAGCAGAGAAAAAGAAATGTTAGAGCTTGAAGCTAAAATAGCCCAAGGTAACGGCATTAGCATGTCTGGCATATATCAAGAGCTTGCTAAAACTCGTAACTTCTCTATTGAAATTCATGAACTTATTACACAAAAGAGTCAAAAACAAAGTGTAGCTATATTTTTCATTGTTTTAGGTACAGTTATTTGGGGCTATGGCGACATGCCGTTCAAGTAACATTGAATGCTAACAAGTTGCTTAAATGGACAAAAAACAGTTGGCTTTTGCTCGTTCCTCGCTAATTTTAGCCAGCTATTTTATTGCCGCTTAGCAAAGCTACATGGACTCCCCCGGTTGTCAACAACAGCGTCAGGTAATGCAAGGTTTGGGACTGCCGCTCTACATTCGGTCTGTTAACTGGCATTCATGCCATGACCCTGATGACACTACGCGGTTGCGGTTCCTCATTCGTTAGACGGCATCGAAAGTGCCCGCCGCGCTATCAGGTTTTCCCGCAAAAGGACTGAACCTTACATCATCATTGGTGATTGCAATGACCCGGTGAAGCAAATGACTCAGTTGAAAAAATGTTCCGTTTTAAATCGTTTGGTACTCAATATTATTTCTCAGTCACGACCAGATGATCCAAGCTTCGCCATACATTGTGCCAGCAAAGAGTAACTGGCGCGCGTCAGACAATGATGAGAGAAGCACTGAACTCAAGCGCGACATATGATCAGCAAGAATTGATGTCCTTTTAAAGTGGTCCGTGAATCAACACCTTGCCTTGATGATCTTCACCGTGGACACTGACGCTATGTTTGGCTAAATCAATGCCATAAATAGAATGTGACATGGTGGCCTCCGGTAATTTCGTAGTCAGACTTACCTAGTGTGGCAGAGCCTGATGAGGGGGAGTCCATGTCATTCGTTAAGCGGATTAGGAGAGCGCCATGTCGCTTGTAATTCACCATCTCGCCCCCGACGACATCGGCTTGATGGAAAGTATGTTGGTAATGTTCGGTGAAGCCTTCGGCGATATGGATACTTACACCGGGAATCGCCCACGCGCGAGCTACCTGGGCCGACTGTTGGGCGGTGACTCTTTCATCGCACTGGCAGCTTTGAAGGGCGGGAAGGTGGTAGGTGGTATTGCCGCATATGAGTTAAGAAAATTTGAGCAAGAGCGCAGCGAAGTCTATATCTATGACTTAGCTGTACTAGAAGGCCATCGACGAGAGGGTATCGCGACAGAACTAATCTCAAACCTAAAAGGGGTCGCGGCAAAACGTGGCGCCTATGTGATCTTCGTTCAGGCCGATCAGGGCATCGAAGATGAACCCGCGATCGCGCTTTATACGAAGCTCGGAGTGCGTGAAAATATCCTCCATTTTGACATCGCAGTCGAAGAAGCGCATAACAAAGCCAAGCACGGCGACCGCTAAAGCGGCGCGTGTTGGCAACGTTAACGTTTTAATCCGAAACTGACGAGTTAGAGTTAAGGCTTTAACTCGGAAATGTCCAAAAACGATTGATTCGTTTGAACGCTCCCAATCCCACGACATCCCCCCCCGATCTGTTACCTTTCTTCAGAAGTTGACTGAAAGATTGTGATGACGTTTTTTTCCGTGCAAGGATCTCGCATATCGTCGTGGTGATCCGGGCGGTCGAGTCCCATATCAACACAGAAAACGCTGTGCGTCTGGCGCATTGTCTCGCTAAAGGCGAAGTGGACAGTGCCTTTTATGCATCCTCGGCAATCTTGTGATTCACATGCGTTATGTTATGACAATTTTTTTAGGTCGATCAGCAGTACTCACATGGTTCACATTCACTTATTACGGCAACATTTTGATGGATTCAGGCAAGGTATCCAGCGGTGCTTCTGGGTGTTTGCGCTTTTGGTCGCGCCAACAGTACAGGCGCACCCTCATTCTTTTGCGGATATGAAGACGCACATCCAGGGAAAGGATGGCGTGATCACCGGCTTTAAAATGGAATGGACGTTTGATGCGATGACGTCCGCTTATATGCTGGACGGTGAGGATACTTCCCCTGAAAACGAGCAGAACACCTTCCGGAAGATGGCGGCATCCATGCTGGAAAATATTCAGGGTGAACAGTATTTCACTAATTTTTATGACGGTGATCAGCCGCTTCACTACAAACCGGCGCATAGCGGGCAACTGACGCGTGACCGGGCAAAACTGGTGCTTAGTTTCGTGCTTCCCCTGTCCAGTCCTCAGCGAATGACACCCGATACATTGCGACTGTTAGTGTTTGAGCCGAGTTTTTATCTCGGGATGACATGGAATAGTGCAGAGGATGTTGTGTTGTCCGATGCGCTTGCCCGTGATTGCCGGGTTGAACTTATTGAGCCGAATCCGACGCCGGAGCAGGTGAGCTATGCCATGTCTCTGCCAGCCGATGCGAATCCGGATAACACGTTGGGGCAGTTGTTTACGCAAACCGTGCAAATGCATTGTGAGCACACTGCAGCCGGAAAATGAATCGATTCATCAAGCAGCCGGATACAGAGCAAGGTGAAATCCTTGAGTCAGTTGAAGAGATAAAGTAAATGGCACAAAGCAAAATAGACCCGCGTCGTTGGTATGTCAGCGCAACGTTTGTATGCGTCATGGCTCTTATCTTTTATCAGTTGTGGTCTGTGTGGCCAACCCTGGTGGTGGAAAGCATTCAGTGGCAGCGGGAAGTCAACGCCCAGCTGGCTGACTTGTTATACGATGCGAAATCTAACCCGTTGATCGCCGGCGGATCGCTGGCAGGGTTCAGTTTTCTTTACGGCATGTTGCATTCGCTGGGTCCGGGACATGGCAAAGTGATTGTGACAACCTACCTTGCGACACATCCGACAAAGGTGAAAGCCAGTTTGATGCTGACTGCCATTTCAGCATTTTTTCAGGCCCTGGTCGCAGTCGCTCTGGTGAGTGTGCTGGTTTGGGGCTTTCAGGCGTCGATGCGCGTTGTGAATGAGCAGGCTACCGTTTTCGTGTCGTTGAGCTTTACGTTGGTTGCGGTACTGGGCGGCTTGATCTGCTGGAAAGCAATCAGGCAAATTTATCATTCAGTACGTGGTGCTCAGCGTCACGCTTCATCCTTGTCCTCTGTGTCATCTGCGTTCTCTGTGGTGCGTTCAGCCACGCCGCACCAGTCCGCATTCACATCAGCGATTCACCGCCCGGTGATTCTTGCCACTGCGCCAAGACAAGCAGCACACGGTCATGATCACCATGCGGACTGCGGATGCGGACACTCCCATGTCGCAGATGCGGAAGCGATCAACCGGGCCTCAACCTGGAGGGAGTATGTCGGGATTGTGGCATCCATTGGGATCCGGCCGTGTACGGGAGCTGTGATGGTGCTGTTGTTTGCCAACCTTGCCGGGCTTTACTGGATAGGGATTGTCAGTGCCATCGTGATGGCCGCAGGGACTGCATTCACAACGTCTGTGATTGCAATCATGACACTAGCAGGGAAACAATTGGTGCAGCGCTATCTGATGACAGACAACAGTCACAGCAAGGCAGGCTGGCAACTAACCGGTTATTATCTTCAGTTACTTGGCGGCGTGTTGCTGATGGCGATCGGCGCATTGCTCATGAACGGGCAGGATACCGGTCTGTCTCCGATGTTTTCGGTGTGAGTGCAATTGGCCCCGCGGCAAGAGGAATCACTCGGCTGCCGTGAAAATATCAACCAGCGTCTGATGCAGAAACAGGTGTAAAGGGTTTGAACGATTGACGAGTTGGGTGTAGCTGGACAGCCTGACCTGAAAACGGGATGCGTCTGGTGTCGGGATACGCTTTAAACCGTCCGGCAGATTTTTCAGCGTGGTGAGAATCGCCACACGCTCATTCTTCATAAACTGATAAGCAAGCTGCGGGCTATCGAGTTGATATTCAAAATCAAAGTGATGCCCCAAAGCCACGAATTTTTCATAATACGGCGATTTGTAATCATTCCAGCCACTGCTTCGCAGCATGATAAACGGCCAGTTTCGAACCTCATCGAAATCTGCCGTGCGATGACACTGCGCGATCGCCACGATAAATTCATCCCCGGTGATCTGCCGCTGATAAATCTCACCCGAAACCTCAGCATTCCAGTAATGCACGCCCAGTGTAATTTCACCCTGAGCCATGGCGGTAAGCGTGGTCGGATTCCAGCTTGAGAGCACGACCTTACTGTTCGGCAAAGCGCGTTTGAGGCTTTGATAAATTTGCTGGCCATATTTATCCAGCGTGATCATCGGTAAGGCGATCGTCAGGGTATCGTGACAGTGTGCCGGATCAAACGACTTCTTCCGGAGGGTTGTCTGAAGGGCAGACAGTGACGATTGCAGCTGTGGTAAAAGCTGCTGCGTATAGGGGGTTGGCTCCAGTCCACTCGGCGTCCGTTCAAACAGCATTTCGTCTAACTGTTCACTCAGGCGGGAAAGTTGCTTGCTGACGGCGCTTTCAGAAATCCCCAGCCGGACGGATGCCAGCTTCAGGTTCTTCACTTGGCAAACCAGAACCAGAGTTCTTAACAAGTTTAAATCCACATGACTTTCCATTCAGTCAATTACGCCTTTCCGACAGTTCAACGAAGAGCCGATAGACTAAACAGACATCATAAGAGCGTCAACAGAACCTCGGCTGAATCCGTGATTTCCTGGCGGTATTGAATCGGGAAATACGGATGTCCGACCTATTTGAAGCAAGACGATTGAAGCGCTGCTGGAAATAAGGAAAGAAAAATGAAGTTGAAAAACTCAGTTGTTTATTTGTCGATTGCATTGATATCGCAATCCGTCATGGCCTCCATGGAAATTACGCCGGACAGTAAGCCTGCCAGCACTTATACCATTGAAAAAAATGAAGCACTCAGGAATTACCTGAATTTTGAGAATCGCGATGATTTTAGTGCAGCAAGCAGAGGCTTTATTGCCACCTGGCCGGAGAAAACGATTCGCGACAAAGCAGGCAATGTCGTCTGGGATTTTAATGCCTATCAGTTTGTGAATGCGCAGAAGCAGATCGACACGATCAATCCATCTTTGCACCGCATGGCTCAGCTGAATAATAAAGCGGGCTTATTTCAGGTGAGCGACGGTGTATATCAGATACGCGGATTTGATTTGTCTGTGATGTCTTTTATCCGGGGTGAAAAAGGCTGGATCGTGATCGATCCACTGATCTCTGAAGAAACGGCAAGAGCGGGTTTGGAACTACTGAATCAACATGTTGAAAAATTGCCGGTCACAGCCGTTGTGATCACGCACTCTCACATTGATCATTTTGGTGGTATCTGGGGGGTTACGACCAAAGAAGCTTACGAGGCCGGTCAGGTTGAGGTCGTTGCACCGGAAGGTTTCTATGAGCACGCCATTTCAGAAAACGTGCTTGCGGGGAATCTGATGTCGCGCCGTGCAAGTTTCATGTACGGTAACCTCGCTGCGCCAGGACCGCGGGGTCTGGTGGATGCCGGTTTAGGCAAGACGACGTCGACCGGCGTTCCGGGAATTGTTGAGCCGACCTTGCTGATTCACAAAACCGGTGAAAAGCACACCATTGACGGCATCGAGTTTGATTTCCAGATGGCGAGCGGCTCAGAAGCCCCGGCAGAGTTTATGGCGTATATGCCGAAATACAAAACCCTGCTGGCGGCCGAGGTGATGACACATACCATCCATAATATTTCGACTCTGCGTGGTGCGCAGACCCGGGACGCCAGCAAGTGGGCGGCCTACATTGATGAAACCATCCAGCTGTATGGTGAAAAAGCCGACACCATGATTGCATCGCATCACTGGCCAACCTGGGGTAAAGCGAAGATCAAAGATCAGCTGGAGAAAACCCGTGACATGTATCAGTACGTCCATGATCAGACGCTGCGTCTGGCGAATATGGGCTACACACCCAATGAGATTTCAGCCAGCATTCAGCTGCCAGAGTCGCTTGATAAAGAATGGTACAACCGTGGCTACTACGGCACGGTATCGCATAATGCCCGCGCAACGTACGACTTCTATTTTGGTGCCTGGTGGGATGGCAACCCGGCCAATCTGAATCCGCTGCCGCCGGAAGAAGCCGGCGCGAAATATGTCGAAGCCATGGGCGGGGCTGATCAGGTCATTCAGATTGCGCAAAAAGCGGTGGATCGCGGTGAATATCGCTGGGCGGTGACTTTGCTCAATCACGTGGTCTTTTCGGACCCGTCGAATACCCAAGCCCGGTATCTGGAAGCCGATGCGATGGAGCAGCTGGGATATCAGTCTGAGTCTGGTCCGTGGCGCAATAACTACCTGATTGGTGCAAAAGAGTTACGGGAAGGATTTAAACCTGCACCGACGCCAGATACCACGGCTATCGCCAAGAACATGCCGGTAAGCTCTGTGCTGGAGTCCCTGACCGTTCGGGTGAACCCGGAAAAAGCCGCGGGTAAAACTATCGCAGTGAACTTAAAGGTTGCGGATGATCAGAATACGCAGTCGGGTGAATACGCGATGTTGCTGTCGAACTCAGTGTTGAAAACATATCCGGATCGCCAACTGGATCATGCCGATTTAACGCTCACGTTCAGTCAGTCTGATCTGGCCGACTTGCTTACCCGGAAAGCCTCACTTGACGATCTGGTCAAAGCCGGAAAATTCAAGGTGTCAAACCGCGAGACCCTGAATGAGCTGATGGGCGTTTTCGATACTTTCGCCAATGATTTCGGGATAGTCACACCGTAAATGCAACCGTTTGATTCAAATTGAAGAAGCCCCCGAATGGTTCGGGGGCTTTTTGCTGACTCTGTCTGTCTCGTCCTGAAATGGTATTCAAAAAACTGACAATATCATTCCCGTCAGATATAACCCCACACCGAATGAGGTATGAGCCAGCAGGCTGCGTAATCGGGCGGTATTGGGCTGAGGGGTTTTTGATGCTGCGACGCCTGCTCCCATGCCTGGTTGCATCAGGAAAAACGGTGCAACCACAGTCAGCACACCCACAATTAACGCGGGCAGTAAGGTCGGAGAGGCCGCCCATTCTAATCCCCAGCCCCACAGCAGTACGGCAGCAAAGCAAATACCTATCGCATAGTGAGCGGTCCAGCCCAGCAAAGTTTCGCCGGCAACGGGCTGAGCTTGACCGATATTGGCATGGGTGAATTGCCCTTTAGGAAAGTGACCGATCCAACGACCAACCATGGCATAGTTCAGAGAAGGGATCTTGAAACAGACTTTCAGGAACAGTGCCCACAGATCCATGACCAGGGTGGCACCGACACCCAGAGCAATGGCGCGTAGTATGAAATCAGGTTCCATCTTGGTTCTCTCCTTTTTTTGCGCGGACAATCATGCGGTTAACTATAACAATGTCAGCAAATGAGACGGCTGCGGTATCAATCCACTGATAATGCTATATAATTCAATAAATCGATTGAATGATGGGGCAGTTAATCTTCTATGTCAACAATAAACAATCAGTATCATATTTATTCGGAGTTGGCTGATCTTGCCCGACCTTTAGGAAACGCCCACCGCTTGATACTGCTGGAGCATATCGCCCAAGGGGAAAAGTCTGTTGAAAAGCTGGCAGAACTGGCGGTTCTGACAGTGGCCAATACGTCCCAACACTTGCAGCAGCTCAAGCGAAATGGCTATGTCCAGACCCGCCGCGAAGGCAAGCATGTGTTTTATCGTCTTGCAGACGCACCTGTTGTTGAGCTCTTGATGGCATTGCGTCAGTTTGCCGAGTTCAACCATTCTGAGATCCGAAAGCTGGTAAAAGGCACTTTGCATCATCAGCAGGATGTGGAAGCCATTTCGCGGGAGGAACTACTGGTCCGGATGCAGGAAAACAGTGTGACCTTACTGGATGTACGCCCGGAAGAAGAATTCGAGCAAGGGCATTTGCCCGGTGCGATCAATATTCCCCTCGGCGAGCTGGAAGCGCGATTGTCAGAACTGCCGAAAGAGCAGGAGATTGTCGCTTATTGCCGTGGCCCTTATTGCTCTTTATCGATTACAGCGGTGAATGCGCTGAAAGAAAAAGGCTTATCTGCCCGCCGTTTAAACGATGGTGTGCCCGAATGGAAAGCGGCTGGCTATAAAATCGACGCTCTCTGAGTAAGTTCAGCGTTTTTGCGAGGGTTCCTCACAGATTGCTATCTGTGAGGAACCTTTCTTTCTGGCGCTCGGATCAGGCATTTTTAATATCTGTCTAACGTTGACATAGAGGTGATTCGTATCCTATGCTAATCAACATTCAATAATTCAATTGAATGTTATTCTTAAATTCAAACAATGTTAGTTGGCTACTTATAAAAAGGATTCCGGGATGACTCTCGAGGAACAACAGGATGAACCGGTGACACAGGGTACTCAGGTGTCGCCGGCATCTAAACTTGCTTTCCCCCTGCTCGCTGTGGTGCAGGCGACACTGATTTTCACCATCGTGATGATTGGCATTCCGCTGCCGGATATTGGACGAGAATTCGGCCTGCAGGCTTCAGATTTGCTTCTGGTCAGCACGGCATATGGGCTGCCTTTCAGCGGATTGTTGTTATTCGGCGGCCGGTTGACAGACAGATTTGGCGGATTGAAATTATTCACACTAGGCCTGTGTGTTTTTGGACTGGCTTCTGCGATTGCGGCTTTTTCAACCCACTTCAACATGATGGTTGCGATGCGCTTTTTGCAGGGAGTGGGCGCCGCTTTGACAGCACCCGCCGCTGTGGCTGTGTTGCGTACACTGTTTCCGGACCCGAGCGCTTTCATGAGAGCCATGGCAACCTGGGGAGGAGTGTCCGTGCTGGGTGGTGGCGTGGGCTTTCTGGCCTCTGGCGTGGTAACGACTTGGGTTTCCTGGCGTTGGATGTTTGTTGTGCCTGTGTTGATCGCCGTGATCGGATTAATGGCCGTGAAATGGGTCTTACCGAAAGAAGAGCACGCCCAGGCGGTCAGCCATAAGATTGGACTGGATCCATTCGGTGCCTTGCTGGCTACACTGGGTATTTCTATTGGTAGCTATGGGCTGATCGCCAGCGGCGAACTGGGTTGGTCAACCCCTGTTGTTCTCGTTCCTGTACTGGTGGGTCTCTGCCTCATCGTCCTGTTTCTGGCGGTTGAACGACGTGTCAGTGATCCGTTGCTGCCAAAAGGGTTTATCGGAGAGCCGAATCGTATCGTGGGACTGGTGGGAATTCTTCTGGCTGCCGCCAGTATGGGGCTGGTCACTTTTCTGTTGTCCTTGTTTCTCCAGATCCAACAAGGCTGGACGCCGCTTGAAACAGCAGGTGCCTTTGTGCCCTACACCTTAACCTTACTGATCATGAATCAGGCGGCAAGTCGCATTGTCGGGTGGTTGGGGCCGTTGAAAGTAACAATCAGTGGGTTAGTGGTTGGCGCTGTCGGGTTAAGTCTGCTCGCGGGCATTCATCAGGAGGTCGCCTATGTGTCAGGACTACTGCCGGGCATTGTTATTCTGACGTTGGGGACGTCGCTGATGTTTTCGGGGTCCGCTGTGCTGTCCACCATGAATGTCCCTCAGCATCAGGCCGGTCTGGCAGGGGGTGTGATGAATACTTCCATGGAATTAGGTCCCACATTCGGGCTGGCTTCTTTGATGGCCATTACGGGCATTGCCTCTGATGTGGTCGGTGGATATAGCCTGGCGTTTGCCACAGCTGCAGGTGTTTATGTGGCGGCAGCTTTGCTGGCCTGGTTGATCACCAGGCATCGATATCAAGCAACGGCACGCACAGCGAGTGAGCAATCAGGATAAATGTGACAATGAGCAACAATTTGCTTATAGAGCGACATCTTGAGTTGCTGTAAATATTGTCTTTGATCATATATGCCTAAGGTGAATACAAAACAATCAATTGATCGCTTGACCGAATAATATATCGCCTTCTAGTTTGTAATCTGTCTACTTGTTGCATAGTAACGAGTAGGCAGGTTTTTGCGTTTTAGATAATAACAATTTTATTAAATGCAAATGATTGAAAGACAAACTAAGGACACATGACCCATTATGAACTGTGATCAAGTTGGCAAACTAATCATTGAAAAACAGATAGTTAAGTTAAACGGCCGCCTGACGTTCGAACACGGAGGAGAGGTGTTACACCAAACAGGCCAGGACGAAGCATCGCTTGATGCCCTGTATCGTGGCCAGTTGCCTTTGCATCAGCCACTGGCCGAGCAAATGACGGCTGTATCTGAACCCCATGAACAGCCATTAACGGATATTCAGTATGCGTATTTGATTGGGCGAAACACGGGTCTGGAACTCGGCGGATTATCCAGCAGTTACTATCTGGAACTGGATGTCGACGCACTGGATGAAGCGCGTTTCAAATATGCGGTAAATCAGACCATTGGCAGGCATGCCATGCTCAGGGCTGTGGCTGTTGCTGGCGGCAAACAAAAAATTGTGCCGGCTTGCAGTTTGTATTGCATGAAATCAAAAGATATTCGTGCCTGGGAAGCTTCAGATCAGGACACCTATCTCACCACATTGCGCCAAAGCATGGAAAAGCAACGGCTGACGCTAGACGAAGCGCCATCATTTGAAATGCGAATCACCCGGTTAGCGGATAACACATGGCGGCTGCACTGCCATTTCGATCTCATGTTTCTTGATGTGATCAGTGTCAGGTTAGTGCTGAAAGATATCTGGCGTGAATATCAACTGAAGGGAGATACCACACCGGTGAAGTTACCGGATTTCCTGGATTATGTCGCCGCAGAGCGCATACTTCAGGGGGAGGCACAGGGCCAGAACGACCAGCAATACTGGCTTGAACGTATTCATCATCTTCCCCCAGCACCTGAACTGCCACTCAATATTTCCCCGCAACAAATTGAACACCCCAATATTCAACGCCTTTCCAGACTGTTACCGACGCAGACCTTAGTGTCATTCAAACAAGCGGCTGATAAGCATGGCCTGACAGCGGAAGCTTTGCTGCTGGGGTGTTATTCCGAGGTTATCCGTCAGTGGTCAAAACGGCAGGATTTCACCCTGACACTGACCCAAATGGGGCGCAGGCCTTACGAAGAGGGAATTGATCAGACGGTAGGAAATTTTCTTCAGCCTCAGCTGTTACCAGTCTCTTGTGTTGCGGAAAGTACTTTCTCAGAGCGGATGTTAGAAGTGCAAACCTTGCTTTATCAGGGAAAGTTGCATGCTTCATTTAATGGTATTCAGGTGTTGCGCGAGCTGACCAGTCGTAAACAGGAAAACCGCGCGATCTCAATGCCTGTGGTGTTCAGTAATACATTGACGCCTGAGTTAGCAGAGTGGGTGCCCGACTGGCGCGGACCCGGCAGCAGGGAGGTGTATGCCAGCAATCAAACCCCACAGATCTGGCTGGAAAACCAGATCACCCTTGAACAGCAAGGGCTGGGCATTCATTTTAATTATGTGGATGGCTTATTCCCGGCCAATCTGGCACAAGACATGATGGACGCTTATCTGGATTTGCTGAATCAGGTGATTTCAGATGAAGCGCTCTCAGAGCAAACCATCTGGCAGAAAACCGGTGCTGTGGTGAGCATACCTGAGTCAGATAAGGCAGAGCGGCGTGCGGCGAATGATACATTTGTCGATATCCGCCCCAGATTGCTGCATGACAGCTTGCTGGATGCGGCGAAAAATCGTCCGGATGCGGTTGCCATAGAACAGGGGGATAAACGCCTCACTTATGGTGAACTGGTCGCAAAATCTACCCATCTGGCGGCGAAACTAAGGGAATCTGCGCATATTGAAGCCGGAGATATCATTGCGGTGTCTTTGCCGCAAGGACCGGAGTTGATTCTTGGTATTTTAGGGATTTTGCAGTCAGGCGGCGCCTATGTCTCGATCGATCCCGCGTTACCGCAGCAAAGACGATTGCAATTGTTGCACCGCTGTCAGGCCAAAGCGGTCGTGACCACCACAGAGATTTACACCAATCCTGAAGAGTATCAGCCTTTTTTAAGAGTAGATCTGGATATCCTGCCGGATGACGCGCCTTTAGAGACTGTGTCACCTATTCAGAGCGCTGATGATCTGGCCTATGTGATTTTCACTTCCGGTTCAACCGGCGAGCCAAAAGGCGTCATGATCAGTCACAGCAATGCCGTCAATACCCTTGATGACATCAATCGCCGCTTTCGGGTGACAGCCGACGATGCCGTCCTGTCTATTGCGCCGGCAGGGTTTGATTTATCGGTTTATGACTACTTCGGGGTGTTGGGGGCAGGCGGCCGTTTGGTGTTCCTGGCCGCAGATGCCCAAAACGATCCCAAAATCTGGTGTGAGACGCTGATTCATCACGGCATCACCATCTGGAATAGCGTGCCTGCCCCGGTCAAAGTCATGGTGGATCGGGCCAGTGATCTGCTCGCCAGCAGCAAATTGAGACTGATTTTAATGAGCGGCGACTGGATTCCGGTGGATTTGCCGGATGCGATCCGCAACGCACTGCCGGATGCTCAGGTCATCAGTCTGGGCGGTGCCACGGAAGGCTCCATCTGGTCTATCTGCTATCCCATTGCGCATGTGGAAAAAGACTGGGTCAGCATTCCTTATGGGAAACCTCTGGCGAACCAGCGCTTTCATGTGCTGAACGAGTGGCTGGAAGACTGTCCCAAATGGGGGATCGGTGAGCTGTATATGTAGTGGTTTAATGAACCCGGACACCATTTAAGGTGGTAAAGTAGCCACCAAAGAAAGAGGTGTTCAATGACCAAAAAACGACGCTCATTTAGTCCTGAGTTCAAACGTGATACTGCAAGTTTGGTACTCGACCAGAATTATTCAATTCCTGAGGCATGCCGCTCCGTTGACGTCGGAGAGACGGCACTTAGACGTTGGGTTGATCAGCTCAGAGCTGAGCGCGGTGGCCAAACACCAACATCGAAAGCACTCACGTCAGAACAGCAAAAAATTCAGGAGCTTGAAGCACGAATTAATCGCTTAGAGCGGGAAAAAGCGATTCTAAAAAAGGCCACAGCTCTCTTAATGTCGGACGAACTCGAACGTACACGCTGATAGACCAGTTGAGGGAGCATGAATCGGTTCACTTGGTCTGTTCAGTATTCGATATTTCTTCATCCAGTTATTACGACTACAAGCAACGACAACAACGCGTTGATGTTGAACGCATGGAACTTCGTAGCGAAGTCAATCGACTCTTTACACTCAGCCGAGGTGCTGCCGGTAGTCGTACGATCACCTGGATGATGCGTGAACGCCGTTATTCCATCGGTCGTTTCAAAGTCAGAGCGCTGATGAAAGAAGCGCAACTTATCAGTAAGCAGCCAGGTCCACATGTTTACAGGAATGCGACCGTTGAGCGGCTTGATGTTCCGAACCGTCTCAACCGAGAATTTCATGCGTGTGGACCTAATCAGGCTTGGTGTGGTGATATCACTTACATCTGGGCTGGTAATCGGTGGTGCTATCTGGCTGCTGTGATTGACCTGTTCCGTCGTCGTGTTGTCGGTTGGGCGATGTCAGATAAACCAGATGCTTCATTAGCCGCAAAGGCTCTGACCATGGCCTATGAGCAAAGAGGCCGGCCACAAGATGTACTGTTTCATTCAGATCAAGGCTGTCAGTACACCAGTCGTCTGTTTCGCCAACATCTATGGCGTTATCGCATGACTCAAAGTATGAGTCGTCGTGGTAATTGTTGGGACAACGCACCCATGGAGCGGTTGTTTAGAAGTCTGAAATCGGAGTGGATACCAGCAACAGGCTATACATCGTTGACAGACTCAACCAAAGATATCAGTCGTTATCTGATGGACTACTACAACTGGGAAAGGCCACACAGCTACAATGATGGTATTCCGCCTGCAAAGGCAGAATACCAACCTAATTTACTGTCCGGAATTAGTTGACCACTACAATATCGCGGGTGAAGGGGTTGCTCAAGGTTACTGGGCCGATCCGGAAAAAACGGCGCAGCGATTTTTCACTCACCCGAAAACCGGTGAACGTCTGTATAAGACTGGGGATTTAGGGCGGTATATCCAAAATGGCTTGATAGAAATTCTGGGCAGGGAAGATAACCAGGTCAAAATCAATGGCTACCGTGTGGAGTTGGGTGAAGTGGAATTTGCTTTGCTGAGTCTGCAAGCCGTGAATCATGTTGTGATAGATGCGCCGGTTCACCCTAAATCGGGACAAAGGCAACTGGTGGCCTATCTGGTACTGCACGAGAACGCTGATTGTGATCATGAAACCCTGAAACAGCGCTGCCGGGAGCAGGCACAAAGCACTTTGCCACCTTATATGGTGCCCACTTACTTCGTTATTTTGCCTTACATGCCACTTACCGCAAACGGCAAGATCGATCGAAAAGCATTACCGGCACCCTGGCCGGAAGAGCAGACGCAAACAGCAGAGACCAAACCTGTTTCTGCTACGGAAAGCCGGTTACTCAATCTCTGGCGGGAGCTGTTACAACACGATGATCTGGATGTGAATGCCGGGTTCTTTGATGTTGGCGGCGACTCGCTGATTGCTGTGGCACTGCTGAGCACACTGCGTGAAGAATTCAAGGTCACGGCTGTTCAGGAGCAGGATCTGATCGAAGGTCTCTTCATGAATACCAGCATCCGTCAGTTTGCCCAGATCATTGAATCGATGAAACAACTGGATGGAGTCAGTCTGGGATGAGTGCGCTAGCCGAAGAACCACTGGCTCAGAGCCAGTTTGATTTCATCATTGTCGGTGGCGGGTCTGCGGGCTGTGTGCTCGCGGCCCGCCTGTCGGAAGACAGTCACATACGGGTGTTGTTGCTCGAAGCCGGGCCCGAGTCAGATGCCCACCTTGCTGACAGTCCGCTTGCTGATGCATCCCGTTTGGTACTGGAAGGTTATAACTGGTCGTATCAGGCGCAGTTAAGAGGCAGCCTTAGCCCGGCCAGTGATCAGGTTCGTCAGTTGTTTGCGGATCAACCGAAGGATAAACATCCGCCTCCCTTTGATTACCGAGTGGGGAAAGTGCTGGGCGGCTCATCCGCCGTGAATGGCGCCGTTGCACTGCGGACTTTTCCCCGGGACTTTGCGCGTTGGGCTGAGATGGGGTGTCCGCAGTGGTCGTGGCAACACGTCCTGCCCTGGTATCGCCGTCTGGAAACCGATACGGATTTTCCGGGCGATGACTTGCACGGCGATCAGGGGCCTATGGTGTTGCGTCGTCCTGATGCTGACAGTCTGCATCCGTTAGATCAGGCTTTCTCTGCCGCCTGCCAGAAACAAGGGATTCCATATACCGAAGATCTGAATGCCGGAGAAGCACCCGGTGTCGGCCCTGTACCTTCCAATGTCAAACAGCACGCCCGGCGTCTGGATGTCTATCAGGCGTATCTGGCACCGGTTCAGGACAGGCCGAACTTAACGGTACTGACTGACGTTCTTGTCTCCGCCATCACATTCAGCGGGACGACGGTCTCAGGCATTGAAGCCATTTATCAGGGGCGCTTTCATCGCTTTGAAGCCGGTGAAGTGGTCCTGGCGGCAGGCGCCATCGGCACCCCGGCTTTGTTACAGCGCTCCGGGATTGGCGATCCGGCGCATTTGCAGTCTCTGGATATTCCTGTACGGGTCGACCGGCCTGCCGTTGGCCGCAATCTGCAGGATCATGCCTCGCTGGTGATCTGGGCGCTTCCCAAAGCCGGTGTCTGTCGTCGCGGCTTGCCGTGGCGTCAGATTGCAGCCCGAATTTGCAGTGGTGCAGGCAAGGAAACCGATGTCCAGATTGGCCTGCTCAATAATGTCGAAAGTCATACCGTGCCCAAATTCAGGCACAGGCTTGAGTATCCCATGATCGTTGGCGCTTCTGCCATGCTGATGCAGCCTGCTGCGCGGGGTCAGGTTTTTATCACCAGTCGCGAGGCCGAAGTGCTGCCATCCATACAGCTTCCCTTACGTGAAAACGAGCAGGACGTTCACCGCATGGTCGGGGCGGTACGGCAAATGTGGCGCGCACTGCATGACCCGGCGGTTGCCTGCTTTCTGGATGGGATTCAGTTCTGGTCTGAGGCCATGATCAACAGTGATCGGGTGATGTACAGCGCGGTCAAAAACATGCTCAACCCGGGCTGGCATGCATCCGGAACCGTCCGGATGGGGCCTGAACACAACCCGGATTGCGCGGCAGATCAGAACGGCAGGGTGTACGGTGTCACCGGCCTGACCGTTGCCGATGCTTCGCTGTTTCCTGTGATCCCCTCCATGCCGACCAATTTAACCACCATCATGCTGGCAGAGCGTATCTCGCACGCATTGAGAACAGGAGGTCTGGATGTCAGCGAATAAAAATCTGGTTGTGTATGCCTTCCCGCATGCCGGCGCCAGTGCCAATGTCTATCGACCTTTCTGCAAGCTTCATCAGGACAAGGGGACGGCACTTTTACATCCGGTTGAAATGCCCGGACGTGGTGTGCTGGGCCGTGAACCTGAGGTGACCTGCCTGCATACGCTGGCTGAGAAACTGGCAGATACCCTCTGTAGCGATTTTCGGCAAAAGCAGCTGCAGGGAATTCAGCGTTGGGCGACATTTGGTCACAGCTTTGGCGGTGTGCTCAGTGTGGCAGTCACAGACGTCATGCATAAAAAATATGGGATCAAACCTGCGTACAGCATGGTTTCGGGATCCGTTCCGCCCTGTGAGCAAGATATTGATGATTTGCACTTGTGGTCGGACGAATCCCTGCTGCAAAAAATGCGTGAGGATCAGGGAACACCCAATACGGTGCTGAATGAACCGGCGCTTGCCAGGCGCTATGTGGCTCAGTTACGCAGTGATTTTCTGGTGCGCAGCCAGTTTCCTTCACTCAGGGATCTGCGCGTTTTGCAGCCCCTGCTGCTGGTGGCCGCATCGGACGATCCGCATGTCACTGAGGAACAGCTTCAGCAATGGCGGCGGCACACAGTGGATCGGATAAGCATGATCCGGGTGAATGGCGATCATTTTGCGGTTTACCGGCACTGGTCTGTGATTCAGCAGGCAATGGATAGCGAAGCCTCGTTCAGGCTTGCGGAGACAAACAAAATGGACAGTTGGAGTGTGTTTCAGTGAATACAACCACAGATGAGATAAAGGAGTTCCGGCTGTCTTGCCGGGAATGTTTTGACCATTACGCGAAGCCCCATCTTGAAAAATGGGAGGAGCAAGGTCTGGTGGATCGTGATTTCTGGCAGACCATGGGAGCGCATGGCTTGCTGGGGATGGGCGTCAGCCAGGAGCTGGGCGGACAAGATAAATCGGATTACCGCTTTGCGCTGGCGCTCACGGAAGAAATGCTGGCCGTGGGTATGACAGCGCCAATCGTGATTTCCCACAACGATGTCATTGCCAGTTATCTCAACCAGTTTGCTTCCGAAGCGCAGAAACAGCGCTGGTTACCGGACTTGTGCAGTGGCCGGCGAATAGCCGCTATTGCCATCACTGAACCAGGCGGTGGCTCAGATTCGGCCGGGATGAGCACGCAAGCGACAGCAGACGGCGAAAACTATGTGCTCAATGGCCGGAAAGCATTTATCACCAATGGGGTGAATGCGGATCTGTTTATCGTCGCGGTGAAGACTGACGCCGGGCCACGGGGGCAGGGAATCAGCCTGATAGTGGTGGAAAAAGGCATGGCTGGCTTTTCTCAGGGCGAAGCGCTGAAAAAACTGGGATGGCATGCCAGCGATACGGCGAATTTAACGTTTGACCAGTGTGTTGTGCCCAAAAGTAACCTGCTTGGGCGTGAAAATCTTGGCAGCTATTACTTTATGACAGGGATGACACGCGAACGCTTAAGTATCAGTACCGTGGCTGTGGTGAGCGCTGAAATCATGATGGCAGAGACGCTGGCTTACGTGAAACAGCGTAAGGCGTTTGGTCAGCCGATCGGGGCGTTTCAGTACAACCGCTTTTTGCTGGCGCAACTGGACACCCAGATCAAAGTGACCCGCAGTTATCTCAATGACGCCATTGAGCGCTTTAATGCCGGCTCACTCAGCCTGGAAGATGCGGCGCGGCTGAAATGGTGGGCAACAGAAGTACAGAACAAAGTGGCGGATGAATGTCTGCAACTGCATGGTGGCAGTGCTTATATGAGCGATTCGTCGATCGGCAAATTGTGGGTCAACAGCCGGGTTCAGAAAATTTATGGCGGCACCAGTGAAATCATGCTGGAAGTCGTCAGTAAATCCATGGGGCTTTAGAGAGGAAATGATGGATATCGTCAAAAACAAAACGGAAACGGAAACATCAAACAGCGTCTGGCGTGTTGAATCCGCGAATCTGGCGGAGTGGCAAGCGGTGATTGCGTGGGCAAAAGATGAAGGCTGGGACATGGGCATCGGTGATGCGAATGCCTTTTTTGAGGTGGATGATCAAGGCTTCTTTATCGGTTATCTGGGTAAAGAGCCTGTTGCTGCGATGTCAGTCGTGAATTATTCGTCCCGCTTTAGTTTCCTCGGGCATTACTTGGTTTCCCCGGCGTACCGTGGACAAGGCTATGGCCTGAAGTTATGTCAAAGTGCGTTCTACCACGGTGGGGAACGTTGCATGGGACTGGATGGCATGCCGGCCCAGGTTGATAACTATGCAAAATGGGGGTTTGCCGGGGACAGATATAATCTGCGCATGGTGGGCCAGGTACAACAGGATTACCACTGCCCCGATCATATTGCGTTGGTACAGGCTGCGGATATCGACGCTCTCATCGCATACGATCAAAGCTGTACGGGTATCGACCGCAGTGCCTTACTGAAACACTGGTTTATCGGGGAAACACGTTACGGCTTCATTTGCCGGAGTGGTCAGGAAGTGACTGGCATTATCGGCGTTCGTCAGTCGCAAGAGGGTTACCGGGTTGGTCCGTTGTTCGCCAGTTCCCCAGACCTGGTGGAACCTCTGTTTATCGCGGCATTATCCGCTGTGCCACAGGGGGGGAAAGTCACCTTGGATGTCCCTGAAAAGACAGATCGCACTTTGATCAGTCTGGCCGAAACCCATGGATTTGAATCCATCTTCCAGACACTTCGCATGTATCGCGGTGAACCACCGAAAGAGCAGGAACACAAGGTTTGGTGCATTGCGTCATTGGAGCTTGGCTAATCATGAGTGAAAACACGATGACAGAAACGATGACAGAAACCATGACTGAGAACGTCGAGAAAGTTGAAAAAGGCCAGGCGACGAGTCCATCAACACCCACATTACTGGAGTGGATGGGGGGACGCGATGCGATCCGCCATTTGCTGCAGGTATTTTACGCCAAAGTCGAAAAAGATGACTTACTTCAGCCTCTTTTTCAGCATATGCCGCCAGATCACCATGTCCATGTGGCGATGTGGTTTGAAGAGGTCTTCGGTGGTGAGCCTCTGTATACCAATGACAGAGGCGGATTCAAAAATATGATCCGTAAGCACAGAGGACGTTCGATTCAGGCGGAGCAGCGAGAACGCTGGGTCTCTTTGATGATGCAAAGTGCCGATGAAATTGAATTACCCAGCGACCCGGAATTTCGTTCCGCGTTTACGGCATACATAGAGTGGGGATCGCGCAGAGCCATGGCCAATTCACAACCGGATGCTAAGCCTTCCAAGCGGGATACTGTGCCCAGATGGGGCTGGGGAGAAGCGCCTCCGGGAACACTTTAGGAGACAAACCATGTTGGTGGCTGTCAGTGATTTGCATGTCTCTCACCCGGAAAACCGACGGGCAGTTGAGGCAATGTGTACGCAATACCACAGTGATTGGCTGATTCTGGGCGGTGATGTGGCTGATGATCTGAACGATTTCGAGTGGGTTATCCGAACAGTGGCTGCGCAGTTTTACCGGGTCATCTGGGTACCCGGTAATCATGAGCTCTGGTGTACGCCCAAAGAGCCAATGGCATTGCCGGGTGAGATGCGGTATCGACAGCTTATCGAAATTTGCCACCAATATGGCGTCCTGACCCCGGAGGATGAATATCCGGTGTATACCGCTGAAAACGGGCAATCATTTTTGCTTGCCCCGCTTTTTACACTGTATGACTACTCGTTTCGACACCCTTCTGATTTCACAGCGCAACAGGGGTTGGAAAGAGCAAGACGGGCCGGTGCGGTGTGCTCAGACGAGTTTTTTCTGAAAACGTATCCCTATCCGGATATCCGAAGCTGGTGTAGTGAACGTGTTCAGTACACGGAAGCCCGGCTGAATGCCGTCTCAGCACAGCTTCCTATGATATTGATTAACCATTTTCCCATGCTGCAGACCCTGACTGAATCGGTGCAACCGCAGGAGTTTTCAATCTGGTGTGGTACACGGCAGGTTGAGACCTGGTTCAGCCGTTTTCCGGTTTGTCTGGTTGTGTACGGACATCTTCACAGGCATGGGCACAGTGTATTAGACGGAATACCGCACGTTGAAGTGTCTTTGGGCTACCCAAAAGACAGGCAAGGCCGCGATGCGTACTGCATGTTGACGGTGCTCGATACGCTTTTGATGTAGCGTTCCGGCTCAGGTCGTGTCGGCTGGTTCATGGCGCTGTGCCAGGGGAAAATTTAGTGACTGATAAGGAAATTCAATATGGAAAAGGTTCTTCTGCAACAAACGGTTCAACCAAAGATACTGATCGGCGCATCAGGTTCTGTGGATATCATGCTGCTGCCAAAATATTTACAGGCAATAAAAGGGGGGATCAACTGTGAGCTGACCGTTCTGATGACGCCGACGGCAGAAACATTCATACCGGCATCCAGTATGGCACTGTATTGTGACCGGGTGATTGAGGGTGAGCAGCCCCGGGACTGGCCGACAGATAAACCGTCCCGGATCGTTGCCGATCATGATGTGTTGTTTGTGATGCCGGCGACAGCAAACACCCTCGCGACTGCAGCACAGGGTGGTGCGACCAACCGGCTCACCACTGTAATTCTGACGGCAGATTTCCCAGTGTACTTTTTGCCTGTGATGGGCGCTGTAATGTGGAAAAAGCCAGCGGTGCAGCGTAATGTTCAGCAACTGCGTGAAGACGGTTATGACGTCGTTGAACCAGTCTGGCATGAGAATTTTGATGCGTCGCTCAATCGGATGGTTGGCCATCCCTCGTTACCGGCCCCTGAAGTGGTCATAGACCTGATCCAGGCGGCGCTGAAAAAATAGCAGGGAGCAAACTGTGCGGACCAAGGCAGCGAACACTGTCAGTACGACCACTTGTTTGCTGCCTTCACGCCTCTTTGATGATCAGATCGACAGGCCGGGTGTGCTGAAACGCTTCTGCCTGCCGGCGAATCCAGTCGCTGAATAACCTGACTTTTTCACGTTTAAAATAACCTTCCGGCGCGCACAGGTAATAGTTGTAATTGGGCCGGACCGCAATGTTGCCAATCCGCACCAGGGTGCCGTCTTCAACAAATCTGTGTGCCAGGCTGTGCCGGGCAAGCGCCACGCCTTGCACGGCCAGCGCCCCTTCAAGCACATAACTGGCACCATCGTAAACCAATGAGGTGGAGCCGCCCTGAACCCCAACAAGCGACATCCAGCGCTCCCAGTCCATATCCGGTAAAAGGTCACCAATCAGATGAGCACGTTGCAAATCCTCAAGGGTAAAAATCTGCTGTTCTTTTTGATAGATCGGGTGGCAGACGGGATAAAGCAAGTCATCCATCAACCACTGGCTGGTGACGTTCGGATAGACTCCCTCACCGTAACGAATGCAAAGATCTAACGAAGACTGCTCAAAATCCGCCAGTTCATTTTTCGATTCGACTAACACAGAAATATCGGGGTGTGCAGAACGAAAGTCTGTCATGCGCGGCACCAGCCAGTGGACGGAAAAAGAGGGCAGTGTCGACAGGGATAAACGCTGGGGCTCCGGGTCATTGTGAATCAGCCAAACCCCATTCTGAATGTGTTTGAAGCCTTTCTGGCTGTGTTCAAACAGCGTTTGTCCCTCCGGGGTCAGCACTACTTGGCGGTGCTGGCGATAAAACAAGGCGGCGCCCAGCCAGTCCTCTAATAGCCGGATCTGCTGGCTGATCGCAGCTGCAGTGACATGCAGGTGTTCGGCAGCGGCTTTAAAACTGCCGTAATGCGCGGCCTGATAAAAATAATACAGGCCTTGCAGTGGTGGCATACGGTGTCGGAGTTCATTGGGTTGTGACATTAGTTTTCCTTAACTGACTGTCAGGATCTATCGTTTGAGCACTTGCGGTTGCTGAACGAAGATAAATCTGTACTTGAATGATAATAGGGGGCGGTCATGGGAATAACAACAGAGAAGCTTGCGTTTACCGGGCGCAAAGACATGGTGAGTTTGATTAAGTCTGGCTTTTCTTCCTATCGACGCTGGCGGCAGCGTGAGCGTGACTTGCGTCATTTGAGTGAGTTGCCAGACTACTTGCTGGATGATATCGGGCTGGATAGGCACATTGTTGAAGCAGAACTGCGAAAAGCGTTGGCTGATGGTAAATAGATGGAGCAAATAGATGCAGCGCATACTGACAGCGAATTGAAACGGAGTCTGTTTTCAGACGCAGTGACGGGAGATACCCATAAACAAAAAGCCAGTCTTGCGACTGGCTTTGGGGGTTTGCCTGTTTTGGGCTTATGCCAGCAGCTCTTTCGCTGTGCTGACCACATTTTCAGTGGTGAAGCCAAACAGCTTGAACAGCTCGCCAGCCGGTGCAGATTCGCCGAAGCTGGTCATGCCGATGATGCGGCCGTCAAAGCCCACGTACTTGTACCAGAAGTCGGCGATGCCCGCTTCAATCGCGATACGGGCCGTCACATCTGATGGCAGTACAGACTCGCGGTAAGCCGCATCTTGCTTGTCGAATGCATCGGTCGATGGCATAGACACCACACGAACCTGCTTGCCTTCGGCGCTCAGCTCAGCTGCAGCGTTGACCGCCAGCTCCACTTCAGAACCGGTGGCAATCAGGATCAGCTCAGGCTTGCCGGTGCAGTCTTTCAGGATGTAACCGCCCTTGGCGATGTCAGCTACCTGCTGTTCGCTGCGTTCTTGCTGAGCCAGGTTCTGACGCGAGAAGATCAGCGCGGTTGGCGCGTCTTTGCGCTCAATCGCCAGTTTCCAGGCCACGGCAGACTCAACCTGGTCACACGGACGCCAGGTGCTCATGTTCGGGGTCAGACGCAGAGAAGCCATTTGCTCAACCGGCTGGTGCGTCGGGCCATCTTCACCCAGACCGATAGAGTCATGGGTGTAAACCTGAATGTTCTGCACTTTCATCAGCGCAGCCATCCGCATAGCGTTACGGGCGTATTCCATGAACATCAGGAAGGTGGCGCCGTAAGGCACGAAACCACCGTGCAGGGCGATACCGTTGATGATGGCCGTCATGCCGAACTCACGCACACCGTAGTGAATGTAGTTACCGGATGCATCATCCGCGGTCAGCGACTTCGAACCAGACCACATAGTCAGGTTGGAAGGTGCCAGGTCTGCAGAGCCGCCCATGAATTCAGGCAGAATCTTGCCGAAGGCTTCCAGCGCGTTCTGAGAGGCTTTACGGGAAGCGATGTTGGCCGGGTTGGCTTGCAGATCAGCAATGATCTTGCTTGCTTCTGCTTCCCATTGTGCCGGCAGTTCGCCGTTTACACGACGTTTGAACTCGGCAGCCAGCTCTGGATGCGCGGCTTCATAAGCGGCCAGTTTTTCATTCCACGCGGCTTCTTTGGCTGCGCCCGCTTCTTTGGCATCCCACTGCGCGTAAACGTCGGCAGGGATTTCGAACGGACCGTGCTGCCAGCCCAGGAATTCACGGGCGGCGGCGATTTCATCGTGACCCAGCGGGGCACCATGGCAGTCGTGAGAGCCGGCTTTGTTCGGCGAGCCGAAACCAATGATGGTTTTGGTGCAAATCAGGGTTGGACGTGGATCGGCTTTTGCCGCTTCGATGGCCGCGTTGATAGCGGCCGCATCGTGGCCGTCAACCGCAGGGATCACGTGCCAGCCGTAGGCTTCAAAACGCTTTGGCGTGTCGTCAGAGAACCAGCCTTCCACGTGACCGTCGATGGAGATGCCGTTGTCATCCCAGAAGGCGATCAGCTTGCCCAGACCCAGCGTACCGGCCAGGGAGCAGGCTTCGTGAGAAATCCCTTCCATCAGGCAGCCGTCACCCAGGAATGCATAGGTGTAGTGGTCAACGATGTCGTGGCCGTCACGGTTAAATTGAGCAGCCAGAGACTTCTCAGCAATCGCCATACCCACCGCATTGGTGATGCCCTGACCCAGTGGGCCTGTGGTGGTTTCGATACCCGGCGCGTAGCCGTACTCCGGGTGACCCGGGGTTTTGGAGTGCAGCTGACGGAAGTTTTTCAGATCGTCAATCGCCAGGTCGTAGCCAGACAGATGCAGCAGGGAGTAAATCAGCATGGAGCCGTGACCGTTGGACAGCACGAAGCGGTCGCGGTCAGCCCAGTTCGGGTTTTGCGGGTTGTGGTTCAGGTGATCACGCCACAGTACTTCTGCGATGTCAGCCATCCCCATCGGGGCGCCCGGGTGGCCGGAGTTGGCCTGTTGTACACCGTCCATGCTCAGGGCACGGATAGCATTGGCTAATACTTTACGATCCATAATTAATTCTTCTTACTCAATACAGGTTGGACATAAAACGAGTGAGAGCAGCGTTGTGCTGCTCTCAAATTGAAACGGGATTACAGACGCGCTTCGATCATGGTTTCCAGCTTACCCTGGTCGATGGCGAAGTTACGGATCCCTTCCGCCAGCTTCTCAATCGCCATAGGATCCTGGTTGTGCTCCCACAGGAACTCAGCGTGAGTCATCGGTGCCGGACGCTCTTCAGACGCTACGTCAGCAGAAAGTTTCTGCACCACGTCGCCTTGTGCTTCAGACAGCTCCTGCAGCAACTGCGGGCTGATGGTCAGGCGGTCACAGCCGGCCAGCTCCAGGATTTCACCTGTGTTACGGAAGCTTGCGCCCATGACCACAGTGTTGTAGCCCAGGGCTTTGTAGTAGTTGTAGATAGCTGTGACTGACAGCACGCCCGGATCTTCAGAGGCTTCGAAGTCACGGCCTTCTTTGGCTTTGTACCAGTCCATGATGCGGCCCACGAAGGGGGAGATCAGGTAGACACCGGCTTCAGCACAGGCACGGGCCTGAGCAAAAGAGAACAGCAGAGTCAGGTTACAGTTGATGCCTTCTTTTTCCAGCACTTCAGCCGCGCGGATCCCTTCCCAGGTCGAGGCCAGTTTGATCAGGATACGGTCGTTGCTGATACCGGCATCATTGTACATTTTGATCAGCTTGCGGGCTTTGGCCACGCTGGCTTGGGTGTCGTAGGACAGACGCGCGTCCACTTCAGTGGAGATACGGCCCGGTACCACATTCAGGATTTCTTTACCGATGTTCACCGCCAGCTTGTCGCCCGCGTCCTGGATTTGTTGTGCTTTATCGTTGCTTTGTGCTTTGGCATACGCAATGGCATCGTCGATGAGCGGCGCATACTGTTCAATTTCAGCAGCTTTCAGGATCAGGGAAGGGTTGGTGGTGGCATCTTGCGGTTGATACTTCTTAATCGCTTCGATGTCGCCGGTGTCGGCAACAACAGTAGTAAGTGCGCGCAGCTGTTCCAGTTTGGTGCTCATCTCAGTAAAACCTTTTTGATATGTGGTAAGAAATGACGTTTCTGCTCTGTTGCGGTTCATGTCTCATGAACGAATGTAATGCACCTGAGCAAATGAAGTGCTCATAGTTGAGCTTTTTGATACAAATGTCAAACCCTACGTTGCCGTTGATCACAGAGAAATTTGCCTGATTTGTAACAGCGTCTGACCCAGATGAACGCAGGTCAATGTGCTGAATTCAATACACTTGAGCGGTAAGGATACAGAGGGGAAATGAAAAATTGCTATTTATCAGCAGGATGGAGAATTCAGGTTAAGCTTGGCGTCTTTTCAGCGCAGGGAGAAGGCGAGAACGATGCATCGGCTGTCTCAGTGCATCAGGCTCAAGGTGAACAAAAATAGTATAGATGTAATTTTGTTCACCCTGCAGAGCGGATCTGCTGTTTGCTGTACTTATGAATCTGACATGTTCAGCAATGCCATCGCACAACTTGCGCTGGTCGCCAGTACATCAATCACGCCCGTTCTTAACGCGCCCAGAATCGCCAGTGCTTTTCGGCTTTCACTGGCCATCGCGATCACATTTGGGATGCGGCGCAAATCAGACATCTCAAGCCCGACAACCCGTCCCCGCATCAGCGTCCCAGCCTGTTGACCATCCAGGCGGAAAAAGTCAAAACCGCCGATGTCGCCGACAATGCCATCATTGAGTCTGGCTTCCACAAACTCTTTCGCCGTAAAACAGCCCAACTTCACCATATGGCTGTTTTCGTCCATATCACCAATACCGACTAACGCAAATTCCGCTTTTCGGGCCTGATTCAGGGTTTCACTGACATTGGGATGCGTGATAAACACCTGCTGGGTGACTTCACTGTCGACATAGGCGGGTGCGTAGAGTGTTTCGCTGGTGCCACCAAATTTTTTGGCCAGCCGACGGCAGATATGATCCGCATTGATGGTATCACCGCTGCGGTGGGTTCCGCCGATAGCACACACAAATCTTGCATTGCGATGGGACACAATACCGGGGTGATCGGCGACAGCCGCAACATTTTGTCCCTGACCGACGGCCACAACGACATCGTCTCTCAGATAACCGTCGAGATAGGCTGAAACCAGCGTCGAAACTTGCATTCGCTGCTCTTGCGCACTGGGCTGATCCAATGCAATCAAGGCACGTTTCAGGTGAAATCTGTCCATGAGTCGCTGTTCAAGCTGGGCGCTGTGGACCGGGTGAAACTTGACGGTAATTTCTACGATACCTTCTTCGCGCGCTTTTCTGAGCAACCGGCTGACTTTAGGACGGCTGATCCCAAATTTTTTCGAGATTTCTTCCTGCGTGGCACTTTGCTGGTAATACAAGATGGCAATCTCAGTGAGCAGGTCTGTATCTTCCAGCTGAGGATCAAAAGAAGCGGTCGGCGGTGAAGTGGTCATAGCGGTGTTCCATACACAGATGAGGCGTCAGTGTAATGGATTCAGAAGTGCTAAACAAATGTTAGCCGCCATGCACTTTGTTCAGCCTTCTTATTGCCGCATTAATCTGCCGGCTTTTTTTCGCTGGGTTTGCGGAGAGAGATCCGATGATGACCGGGGTGATAAAAAAGGCCTGGCATGAATGCCAGGCCTTTGAATCATTGCACCATCGCCATGATAGTGATGATGGTTTCCGATCGGTTTACAGCAGTTCTTTCGCGGTGCTGACCACATTTTCAGTGGTGAAGCCAAACAGCTTGAACAGCTCGCCAGCCGGTGCAGATTCACCGAAGCTGGTCATGCCGATGATGCGGCCGTCAAAGCCCACGTACTTGTACCAGAAGTCGGCGATACCGGCTTCAATCGCGATACGGGCCGTCACATCTGATGGCAGTACAGACTCGCGGTAAGCCGCATCTTGCTTGTCGAATGCATCGGTCGATGGCATAGACACCACACGCACCTGCTTGCCTTCGGCGCTCAGTTCAGCGGCAGCGTTGACCGCCAGCTCCACTTCAGAACCGGTGGCAATCAGGATCAGCTCAGGCTTGCCGGTGCAGTCTTTCAGGATGTAACCGCCCTTGGCGATGTCAGCTACCTGCTGTTCGCTGCGTTCTTGCTGAGCCAGGTTCTGACGCGAGAAGATCAGCGCGGTTGGCGCGTCTTTGCGCTCAATCGCCAGTTTCCAGGCCACGGCAGACTCAACCTGGTCACACGGACGCCAGGTGCTCATGTTTGGCGTCAGGCGCAGAGACGCCATTTGCTCAACTGGCTGGTGCGTCGGACCGTCTTCACCCAGACCGATAGAGTCATGGGTGTAAACCTGGATGTTCTGCACTTTCATCAGCGCAGCCATACGCATGGCGTTACGGGCGTATTCCATGAACATCAGGAAGGTGGCGCCGTAAGGCACGAAACCACCGTGCAGGGCGATACCGTTGATGATGGCCGTCATGCCGAATTCACGCACACCGTAATGGATGTAGTTACCGGATGCATCATCCGCGGTCAGCGACTTGGAGCCAGACCACATGGTCAGGTTCGAAGGGGCCAGGTCTGCAGAGCCGCCCATGAATTCAGGCAGGATCTTGCCGAACGCTTCCAGCGCGTTCTGAGAGGCTTTACGGGAAGCGATGTTGGCCGGGTTGGCTTGCAGATCAGCAATGATCTTGCTTGCTTCTGCTTCCCATTGTGCCGGCAGTTCGCCGTTTACACGACGTTTGAACTCGGCAGCCAGCTCCGGATGTGCGGCTTCATAAGCGGCCAGTTTTTCATTCCACGCGGCTTCTTTGGCTGCGCCCGCTTCTTTGGCATCCCACTGCGCGTAAACGTCGGCAGGGATTTCGAACGGACCGTGCTGCCAGCCCAGGAATTCACGGGCGGCGGCGATTTCATCGTGACCCAGCGGGGCACCATGGCAGTCGTGAGAGCCGGCTTTGTTCGGCGAGCCGAAACCAATGATGGTTTTGGTGCAAATCAGGGTTGGACGTGGATCGGCTTTTGCCGCTTCGATGGCCGCGTTGATAGCGGCCGCATCGTGGCCGTCAACCGCAGGGATCACGTGCCAGCCGTAGGCTTCAAAACGCTTTGGCGTGTCGTCAGAGAACCAGCCTTCCACGTGACCGTCGATGGAGATGCCGTTGTCATCCCAGAAGGCGATCAGCTTGCCCAGACCCAGGGTACCGGCCAGGGAGCAGGCTTCGTGAGAAATCCCTTCCATCAGGCAGCCGTCACCCAGGAATGCATAGGTGTAGTGGTCAACGATGTCGTGGCCGTCACGGTTAAATTGAGCAGCCAGAGACTTCTCAGCAATCGCCATACCCACCGCATTGGTGATGCCCTGACCCAGTGGGCCTGTGGTGGTTTCGATACCCGGCGCGTAGCCGTACTCCGGGTGACCCGGGGTTTTGGAGTGCAGCTGACGGAAGTTTTTCAGATCGTCAATCGCCAGGTCGTAGCCAGACAGATGCAGCAGGGAGTAAATCAGCATGGAGCCGTGACCGTTGGACAGCACGAAGCGGTCGCGGTCAGCCCAGTTCGGGTTTTGCGGGTTGTGGTTCAGGTGATCACGCCACAGTACTTCTGCGATGTCAGCCATCCCCATCGGGGCGCCCGGGTGGCCGGAGTTGGCCTGTTGTACACCGTCCATGCTCAGGGCACGGATAGCATTGGCTAATACTTTACGATCCATAATTAATTCTTCTTACTCAATACAGGTTGGACATAAAACGAGTGAGAGCAGCGTTGTGCTGCTCTCAAATTGAAACGGGATTACAGACGCGCTTCGATCATGGTTTCCAGCTTACCCTGGTCGATGGCGAAGTTACGGATCCCTTCCGCCAGCTTCTCAATCGCCATAGGATCCTGGTTGTGCTCCCACAGGAACTCAGCGTGAGTCATCGGTGCCGGACGCTCTTCAGACGCTACGTCAGCAGAAAGTTTCTGCACCACGTCGCCTTGTGCTTCAGACAGCTCCTGCAGCAACTGCGGGCTGATGGTCAGGCGGTCACAGCCGGCCAGCTCCAGGATTTCACCTGTGTTACGGAAGCTTGCGCCCATGACCACAGTGTTGTAGCCCAGGGCTTTGTAGTAGTTGTAGATAGCTGTGACTGACAGCACGCCCGGATCTTCAGAGGCTTCGAAGTCACGGCCTTCTTTGGCTTTGTACCAGTCCATGATGCGGCCCACGAAGGGGGAGATCAGGTAGACACCGGCTTCAGCACAGGCACGGGCCTGAGCAAAAGAGAACAGCAGAGTCAGGTTACAGTTGATGCCTTCTTTTTCCAGCACTTCAGCCGCGCGGATCCCTTCCCAGGTCGAGGCCAGTTTGATCAGGATACGGTCGTTGCTGATACCGGCATCATTGTACATTTTGATCAGCTTGCGGGCTTTGGCCACGCTGGCTTGGGTGTCGTAGGACAGACGCGCGTCCACTTCAGTGGAGATACGGCCCGGTACCACATTCAGGATTTCTTTACCGATGTTCACCGCCAGCTTGTCGCCCGCGTCCTGGATTTGTTGTGCTTTATCGTTGCTTTGCGCTTTGGCATAAGCAATCGCATCGTCGATGAGCGGAGCGTACTGTTCAATCTCTGCGGCTTTCAGTATCAGGGAAGGGTTGGTGGTGGCATCTTGCGGTTGGTATTTCTTAATCGCTTCGATGTCGCCGGTGTCGGCAACAACAGTAGTAAGTGCGCGCAGCTGTTCCAGTTTGGTGCTCATATCTATTGTCCTTTGCTGTGTTTGTACAAACCTTAAGTTTGGTCTGTTGACTGTTCTTTTGAAGCCATGTCCGATGCTCTGAACATATGGATCGAAGCAAAATATTTGATGTCCCGATAATTAAATTTTTCTGTGTCGATGTCAATCGCGAAGCCCAATTCGAACGGTTTTGTCAAACATTCTTTCGGCACCCTCGCCAAGGATACAGCGAACGTTGGAAAGTGCGGCATGGTGATCATTCATACTGATATCCTTGGTTTGATAAACATAAAGGGATTAGCCAATATCGACAGTGTGTTGCTGGCTGCGAATTTCGTGACAAAGTGCTGATAAAGCTTGTGACATCGCATCAAGTTCAGATTCCGAGGGGATCTGCGCAGATTTCAGTTGCTTCTCGATTATCATGGCACTGTGACTGATCCGCTTCGCACAAAGACTGGCGGAGGCCCCTTTAAGGGTATGACTGAGTAACATTGCCTGCTCGAGATCGTTCTCCTTAATGGCCTGACGGATTTTTTGGTCATAATCATGGTGATCATCAGCAAAGATAGTGAGGAAATGCGCAATCATATTTTTATCCTGATCCAGCAGTTCCAGTAACTCTTCCATGTCTATCTGTGTGACTTGGTCCAGGTCGAATGCAGAAAGTGTTGCGGATAGCGGCATCTGATTAAGGGAGTGATCGCCTAAAATAGACGGATCCCGAAAATCAGGCTGTTTGAGCGTATGGCGGCGCAGATAGGCCATGTAGTCAATACGGTGGCGAAAGCGTTGTAGCGCATCCAGTAATTTTCGCTCGTCGAGAGGTTTGGTGATAACACAGTCAACCCCGGCATCCAGCATATTCTTCTGTGTTTCCTCAAAGGCATCTGCGGTGCAAGCGAAGATCGGGACAATGCAGTAAGGTTCCGGCAGGGAACGAATGCGGCGGGTTGATTCCAGACCGTCCATAACCGGCATGTGATTATCCATCAGGATCAAATCGTAGGATTGGCGCTGCATCATTTCTAATGCTTCCAGGCCGTTTTCTGCCGTGTGGGTATGAAATCCCCACTGCTTAAGAAAACTTTCCATAATCAGTATGTTGAGGTGGTTGTCTTCAACAACCAGGACGTGTAATCCGGCAAAAGCTTCTCTGTCGATCTCAATGTCTTCGATCAGCTCTTCCTGAGGGGTGCCAGTATCAAGGCAGAGGTTGACGGTCACAGATGTTCCAATGCCAGGCTCGCTGCTAAGTTCGACATTGCCGCCCATTAATTCTGCCAACTGTTTGACAATACTCAACCCGAGTCCGGTGCCGCCATAGCGCCGGCTGGTAGAGACTTCCGCCTGCGCGAAAGGGTCGAAAACAAGGGCGACACGCTCCGGTGCGATGCCGATGCCGCTATCTTCAGCCACAATCGTCAGTTGCTGTTGCTGCCCTCCTGTGAGCAGCGCCCGCCTCATACGCACTCTGACATGGCCTTTGTCTGTGAATTTAATGGCATTGCTGATCAGGTTAAACAGAATCTGACGGATACGGGATTTGTCGGCATAGAACCAGGTTTCCTGATCAAAGCCACAGTCAATGTTGAAAGCCAGGCCTTTTTCTTTCGCCAGCGAGTAGTAGGTACTTTCAATCGTGCCGACCAGGTCGCTAAAGCAAAAGTGCGTTTTATCCAGTTTTAGCTGGCCTTGCTCAATTTTAGAGAAATCCAGAATATCGTTCAGCAATGACATCATGTGCTTGCCCGAATCGAGCAGGGTGTTGAGATGATGTTCTTGTTCTGCCGTTAATTTGGTTTTCAACAACAATTGCGACAAACCCAGCATTCCGTTCATTGGGGTGCGTATCTCATGGGACAGATTGGCCAGAAATGCCGATTTGGCTCTATCCGCCGATTTGGCTTTCTCCAGCGCCTGATTGAGCCGCTTAGTATCAGCTGAAATCTTATCAGCCCCCTGATTAAGGGCATCATTGAGTAACTGAAACTCATAAGGGCCTTCAAAGGAGGGGTTTGGCTGGTAATCTCCTAAACGGAACTGGGAGGCGAACCGAGTCAGTTTGGCAATCGGGCCGGTAATTCGCTTCGTCAGGCCGATGGCAAGTAAAAGGATGAACACGCTGATCATTGCCAGCGCAAGCAGAAGGAAATGGTGTAATTCATCAATAACACTGATGGCGCTGTCTTGCGAGGTCACAGTGATCAGCGACCAGATCGGCATGCCTTCTGTGTCTTTGATCTGTGAAGGGACCACCGCCGCAATCATCGCTTCGCCATCATCATCGATGTAGTTATTGATTCCGGGTTTGAACGGGAAAAAGGAGGACAGTGAACCTGACCCTGGGATCAGGTTGGCTTTGTAGAATTGTTTGAAATGATGCAGGGAGTGTTCTGTGGTATGGCTGCTCAGCAGCAGTTTGCCATCAATATCGGTCAGATACACATCGTCGCTTGGGGCAACCTCACTCCCTAATTGCTTAAGCTGCTGTTTGATGTCATCCATTTTGTATTCAATCAGCAGAAACCCATCAGGCTGTTGTTTGATTTTTTTTGCCAGAAATACCGTGAGGTCACCATTTTTGATTAAAGGATGGGATATGTAGGTATTATCTCTGGCCAACGCTTTTTCGATATTCTCTAAATCCGGGGCACCAATTTCATGAATAGTAAATCCTTTACCTGAGGTCGCATTAAGATAATAACCGCCGTTTGTGTTGCGAACCTGATGCATTGCTGAAAATGAAGGGTCAGTTTGCCCGAAGTTATGAAAAAACTGCCCAATCTCTTCAGGTGGTCGGGAAAAAATAGGGGAGTGGCTTAATAAATCCAGGTTTTTCAATCGCAGCGTATGTGTCTGGTCCAGGCTCTGGGCCACGATATTATTGCGGGCGTTAATGCCATCTGCAATTCTGTCCAACGCGACGTCATTCAGTTTCTCGCTGCTGATCCAGCCATAGATATAGGCAGGGAGAATGCCTACCGCAAGCATGCTCACCAGTAAAATCGGTTTGATTCGATTGGGGACAATCCGTATCACCACATCACCTCAGAAATTTGTGTAACTTGTCAATAAAGATTACGCACTGAAGATTATATGCCAAAGTGTGATAGGTGAGTGACGCTGAGCTAACAAAAATGCCTTTTTGCGTGATGTGTTATGCCTTGAAAAAAACGAGGCTGCTGAATTAGTTCAGTAACTGTTCCAATGTGAATGGCGAGCTCATTATTCCCAATTGCTGGGCGGGTGTTAATCCGTTGCGATCTTGTCTGCACAGGTTATGCCAGGCGCGGTAAATATCCAGCAGCGGCAGTAACCCGCCAGGTCTGGCTTTTCTTCTGGGTTCATCAACCAACTGCGCAAACTGTTGGTAAAACCGCTGTTGGTATTCATCGACGGCTCTGTGAGTCGCCAGCTGCAGCCATCGGGCTTCATTGTCTTTTTCGCCACCTAAATGGCAGATGCCTTTGCCAACCTCACCATGGCGGGTAAATGCCCAGCGGTCGCGCCACCATCCCAGCAGCACGATGTCGATACGTCCGGCGGCATTGCCCTGTGGCCAGTCCGGATCTTCTTCTACATACACAGGCTCAATGGTACCTGCGCGAATTCTGTCCAGAAATACAGACAGACAAGCTGAACGTAATAAGGGCTCTTGTGGCATGAACAGCATCAGCTGACTGGTCTCACTGACTTGTTCATTGAGCTGTAAAAAATGAGCATACACTGCATATTGCGGTCTGATCAGATTGCCTTTGGCCGGGAAATACTCAATGTTCTGATCACTGCTTGGATCTTCCAGATGCGGTCTTGATAATACTTCGCGGTATTTTGCATCGACTTTTGCCAGCAAGCCCTGAGGGGCAGTCTGCACGGCAGGCTTTGCGGCGTGTAGCTGCCGGGCATGGAAACGGGCATTGGGACTGTAAGGGTCATGATGCGTCTCTGAGGTGCCTGTCTGTTCCGGGTGATAGTTAATATGCTGGCTGAGAACATACCCGGAATGCGCTTCGCAGCTGGCAATCCAGTAAACGCCATTCGCAGCATGGGGCTGCAACGGACTGAGTGTACTGGCCAAGGCCAGCTGGGATCGGTTTTGCAGCAAACGGGCATCAAAAACCGAGAGTTGCCGGCGGCAGCGACTGGCAATGTGGTTCAGCTGGTCATAAAACGTTTTTGGATTCATCCCAAGCCGCCGGCAGATATCCCGGATGGGATGGCCGGTAAACAGCAGGGCGAGCAGCTTTTGCTGAATCTGGTGTTTAGGATTAAAACCAGACCATTTGTCGACAAAGGTCGCCTGACAATTTTTGCAGCGATAACGCTGGCGATCACCACTGTAGCCAAAAGCATGATAAAGATGGCGATGTGTCAGCACAGGCAAACCCAGATTGTCACAGTCCAGATTAGTGCAGGCCGGTAAACCGTGACTTTGCTGTAATTTCAGGTAACGCCATTCTGCGATGACATTCTGATTGCTGATCAGAGGGGGAAAGGCGCCGCATTCTTTACAGATGAAGGCAGGGCGGTTGGGATTGGCCCTCTGAATGATATAGTCGTCTGGATCGCGGGAACCAAAATTTTGGCAATGGACGGTTTTGCAATGATTCAACTGCCATTGCCCGCTGGCAGGCGGCAAGGTTGCAGACTGTTTTTGATGTGTCATCATGCTTGCCACCTTCCTCGTGTACGGACGATACCGAAAACAGATCCGGAAAAAGGTGCCGAGTCATGACCGCATACGATGACCCGACACCCATTAGTTGGCCCAAACTGCCAGGCATCGCATTGTCGCCCGGGTAAACCCGCTTCAAATTGTGTAAGACGCCACATTTTACCAATTTTTGAGCTGCGACAGGCAAATCCCCTGATTGAGCTGACTAATCCTTTAGTCAGGCCGGGTAAGAAAGCCGGCCTTCAATGTTCAATCCGGCTTGTATGTGACAGGCCGGATCAGAGCCATCAGATTGTGATCGCTGTTTCCAGCGCAACCTGCATCATGGCGTGGAATGATTTCTGACGATCTTCAGAACTCAGGTGCTCGCCACGGGTAATGTGGTCAGACACAGTCAGAATGGTCAGCGCTTTCGCACCCAGCTCAGCTGCAACACCGTAGATACCGGCGGCTTCCATGTCGACACCCAGAATGTTCAGCTTGTTCATTTTATCGAACAGGTCTGCTTCAGGGCTGTAGAACAGATCAGCAGAGAACACGTTACCGACACGGACAGGCACGTTTTGCGCACGCGCCTGGTTTACCGCTGTTTCCAGCAGGTGGAAATCGGCAATGGCGGCAAAGTCATGATTGTTAAAACGGATACGGTTCACTTTGGAGTCGGTAGATGCACCCATCGCAATCACAATATCCATCAGTTTGATGTCGTCACTCACAGTACCGCAGCTGCCGATACGGATGACGTTCTTAACACCGAAATCTTTAATCAGTTCGTGAACGTAGATAGAGCAGGACGGGATACCCATACCATGGCCCATCACAGACACTTTTTTGCCTTTATACGTACCTGTGTAGCCAAACATGTTGCGTACATTGCAGACTTCTTTGGCATCTTCCAGATAGGTTTCTGCGATCAGTTTCGCACGCAGCGGGTCACCTGGCATCAGCACTGTTTCTGCGAAATCACCAAATTCGGCATTGATATGCGGGGTAGCCATAGCGGACTCCTGACAAGTTATTCGTTGAAAAAATTACGAGAAGAAACGTTCAACCACTGCTTGGTATGCCATACCACCCAGGTAAACACCCACAATTCCCATGATGCCAGACAGCACAGGCGGCGCAGGCAATGGCAGTTTGACTGCACTGAAGAAGAGACCGACAACGACTCCTGCAATGGTTGCAAGCAGAATCTCGTTCATGTGTTTACCCTCTGTATGTCGCACTCAGCGGTACGTCTTATCTGAAAAAAACACCAGCACAGCAGACACTCAATGAGCGCCAGTGAAGCGCTGTTGCTGAATCAGGGGGCCAGTCTAGTGAAGTAACCCAGAGCAACTTTTGAACTGAGTCACATTTTATTGATTGTTCGACCCTCAATCCAGTGTTATTTACTAAATCTGTTGAAAACAGGAGGTTAATCGTTTGCTTTTTATTGTTGTGCTGAATTATTCAACAGGGTGAATAAAGCAATGAGTATTGGTATAAATATTTATATAACAGTACGTTGAGTGAATTGTTTTTGCTTTTCAGGAATGCAGCCTGGGTTTTTTTCTTGCTGTCAGGGCTAAAATCAATGTAATCGATATCATGGCTTGAAGCGTTTATCCAGGTGAGGTAATGCAAGCAGGAACAGCACAGGCAAAGATAAGTATCTGCTTGTTTTTTAGATGTGTTTAGTTGGCGAAAACAAGGATATGGGCTATTGATTAATTGGGCACAGTCTGCAACGACAGTTTGAACTCTTTTGCTACGAAGGAACGTGAACATGAAGAAATTGATGCTATCCGCGGCGCTGGCAGTGTTAAGCCTGCCAGCCAGCGCTGAAATTCTGGGCTTATCTGTCGGGGCTAATGCAGGAGCATCCCGCTTGGAGTATGACGGTAACTCTGATTATGGTTATGAATATGGGGTCAATGCGTCTTATCAGGTCACCAGTATTTTTAGTGTCAACGCCGGATTAGCCATTGGTAGCGCGGAAGTGGATTCAAGGCTGTCGTCGGCAAAAAATGACATTGACTATACCTCTGTACCGCTGACACTTCAGGCTGATATTCCACTGCTGGTGGGGAGTGTTTATGCCAGAGCCGGGACGAACTATTACGATGTTGATCGCAAATTATCCGGGGTGACACACAAGGATGACGGCTGGGGATTTGCCGGCGGGGCCGGTTTCGTGTTGGGGATTATCCCTTTGCTGGATTTGACACTCGGCTATGAATACCGGGATATGGGCGAGGTGGACAGTAACGCGATTCTGTTGAGCGTAGGGTTTGGCTTGTAATTGTTGGTGAAGGCGAAATTCAGCGCGAAAACAGTCGTGAGATCAACACCTGTTCTGCCTGCAACAAGTACTGTGTTCTGTATATGGGGTTGTTTATCCGGTGATCTGTGAGGATAAGCAACGCCCGATTGCGGCGGAGGTGTTCATGACCAATTTTGAACGATATGAGAAAACCTGTCGGGCTGTTTTTCTGGCGCTGTCTGAATTTGGTCCGGTGCAGGATTACTGGCAAACGTATCAGATTCGGCCGGATTGTCGGGCGTTCATTTTGCGCGGTCTGTCCCGCTTATTACCCTTACGACAAAATATCTTCAGAGAGGCGGTGATTCCCTGGCTTGAAAATGCGCAGCAAACGCTGCAGTCTCCGGGGATGCCAGTTTCTCAGCTATTGAACGATGATACTTATCCTTTTCCGTGCCGGGTTGATATTCAGGGCAATTTTCTTCCCTGTTGGGTGTGGGGCGAGTCAAAACAACTGCTGGTGATCAGTATCATTGAGCCCAGAACCGGGCAATTTGGTTCGCCACGGAATGTACCTGCTGAACGTTTAGTCGACAGGCCCAGATGGTTTGATGCGCAGGTCATCGATGGCGAACAGGACTGTGTCAGCGCAGGGCAAGCTTACTTTGACCAGTTCATGCAACCGGACAGCAAAAGCGATGAGCCAAGTGTCATTGATGCGCTCCGCCATCCTAACCGGCGTACCCTGAATCCGCTCCTCAGTGTGACGCTAATCGCGATGGTGGTCGTCGTCTTTACCTGGGTGGTGACCTCTCATCTGGGTTTCTGACCAGAACGGCGAGATATTCAGCGTGACGCGTCTACCGGCGCAAAGCAAGCAGGCCTTTCCTTTAACGCTGAATTCGTTACTATGTCGCCAGATCCAAGCGTTGACTCCGTAATTGTAAGGAAAACCATGCATAATCTTTCTTTATTATCGGCTGCCGAGAAAAACCGTATTGAGCTGGATAAGCAGGCGGCTTACGCCGTTTGGCAGTTAAAAAACGGCAAAGCCGGGCCTGAAGTGTTCTTGAACCAGGCACAAAGTATTTCTGATGATGACGAACGTGCTTTCTATGAAAAAGCCGTTGAGAAATACAAAAACCAGATGGGCATTGTCTGATCAATCCGCAATTCAACGCATGGCTTTTTTCACTGCCTTATTTCTGTTGACGGGCATGGCGATGACTTCACTGGCTGTGAGCGCGCCGATCACAATGAACGCCATGGCAATCATGGTTTGCCCGCTCAGCGGTTCAGAAAAAAGTGGAATGGCCATCAGTGCCGCGAAAACCGGCGTAAAAGCCCCCAGTGCGGCACTCATTTCAGCCCCCAAACGTGAAATAGCAAAGGTATAACACAGGCTGGAAACGATCCCCACGCCAACCCCCTGCACCAGAAAATGGTACATCACTTCCTGAGTATCCACTGACATTAAATGAAACGTCATGGTCTGGCTGAGAAATCCTATCAGCAGCAAGGCTGCCCCTGATACAGCAATCACAGCCGCCCCCTCCATTGCGGACAAGCCTGAAACACGCATGGCGATGGTAAACCAGGCCCAGCTCAAGCTGGCCAGTATCAATATGGCATAGCCAGTCAGCATACCGGGCTGGCCGGAGGCCAGCGATTTGGCGACAAAGCACACCACCCCGAGTGCAATCAATGCTAAACCTGTCCGCCGCATGGGTGAGATCGATTCCCGGTAGCAGACAAGTGCAATCCCTGATACGAGGAGCGGCAATATGCCCGGAATTAAGGAAGCGCCATCGGCAACAGGCACATAATGCAAACCGTATCCGGCGATAAACAGGTAAGGCAGACCGGCGCCCCAGCATATCAGGGCTAAGTATCGCTTTGGGGTCTGAAATATGTGTCTGACTTTATGCCGGCACAGCCAGCCAAACAGCAGGGCGGCGGGCACAAAGCGTATCAGAGCAATATCGGCGATGGTCAGATCTGACTGGCTGGAGGCCCGCAGTGAAATAAAAAAACCGGACCAGATCAGTAAAGTGACCGTCATGGCGAATAGTCCGGTCAGCATAGCGGGCGTGTTCTTTTGCATCAGTGTCATCCGTGCGATTGAAGTGACTTTAGTATCGGCAAAAGCACGTGATAATAGTTGGCAAAGTTAACCGGCTAACTATTATTTATTGGTTATTTTTTCCAACATTATTTAAATTGATGACTTATTTTACCAATTTGTTTTAGTGGTGAGTCACAAAGAGGCGGGATGCGGGCGTAATGGATAAAAAAGATAAGCAGATTCTGACTGAAATACAGCGCGATGCACGTCAAAGCACCGCTGAAATCGCCGATAAGGTTGGCTTGTCGGTGTCACCTTGTGCCAGACGGATAAAGAAGCTGGAATCCGATGGGATTATCGCGGGATATCAGGCGACTCTGGACAGACAGAAACTGGGACTGATGATGACCTTTTTTGTCAATGTCAGCCTGAATAATCACAGGGACCAACCCATTGATGAGTTTGAGCTGGTGATGTCAGGGATGCCTGAAGTGATCAGCGCGCATGTGATCTCCGGAGCACACGATTACCTGTTAGAAGTGGTCGCCAGAGATCTGCCTCATTACGAATCCTTCATCCGCAAATTACAGACCCTGACCATGGTCAAAGATATTCATACAAACCTGGCGATCCGAACCGTCAAAACCGGCCAGCAGTTGCCTATCTAGCAGCGCTTTCTAACCCCAAAAGTCAATATATTGCTCGCATTTCTTAAGTTTTTCTTAAGAAACGCGAGTCATACTGTATCTTTAGTATTGATATCAAGGGTTTTCTGAAGCGATGGTGACAGAAAAGTGCTTAACCTCACAGATTGAAAAACTTGTCCGTTTGGAAGCGGGAGCAACATCATAACTGGGTTTTTGCCGATTGTCGGCAGAGCAATATTTCACTACTTTCAGCCGTCCTAATGATTAAGCAAGGAACACTATGAAACCGGGTAATACTGGGTTGGTACGTATCGTGAAAGCGACGGGCTATTCTGTACAGGGCCTGAAAGCTGCCTGGCAGCATGAAGCGGCCATCAGACAGGAAATTATTCTGCTTGTTGTACTGACAACCATTTCATTTTTCCTGCCGGTCAGTTTTATCGAGCACATCTTGCTCGTTGCCAGTCTGTTTCTGGTTGTGATTGTTGAGTTGCTTAATTCAGCGATTGAGGCAGTGGTCGACCGAATTGGCAGTGAACTTCACGAATTAAGCGGCCGGGCGAAAGATATTGGCTCTGCGGCGGTATTTGTTTCTCTGCTGCTGGCCGGTGGCATCTGGCTGGCGATCGTCCTGAAGTTGTTTTGGTAATCCTGCTCTGATACCAAATATTTGGATCTTTCTGTAATGCAAAAGCTTAAATCTCTAACCGGGGTGATGTTTCCCATCGTCCTCTTTGCTCTGCTGTCTCTGATTCTGCTCAGTGTGTCCCGCGTTGTGCTCACTCTCTGGCAGGTTGATCACATTACCAGCTGGCAAGATTGGCCATC
Organism: Photobacterium sp. TLY01; assembly: GCF_021432065.1. Taxonomy (NCBI): domain Bacteria; kingdom Pseudomonadati; phylum Pseudomonadota; class Gammaproteobacteria; order Vibrionales; family Vibrionaceae; genus Photobacterium; species Photobacterium sp. TLY01. The sequence continues at coordinate 113,462 of NZ_CP090365.1, read as the reverse complement.
AATCCTTTTATCCGGCATCAGAGTCGATGTCGCGACACTGTGCTGGCTGTTGATTCTTCCTTCGATGCTATTGGCATTGCTGCCGACGAAAGGGCTTCTGGGCCAGATTTGGTTGTTTATTCTCCGGCTATGGCTGGTGGCGGGCTTGTGGATTCTGGTTTACATGGAACTGGCGACCCCAAGCTTTATTACCGAATATAATTTGCGTCCAAACCGTTTATTCATTGAATACCTGGTTTATCCGAAAGAAGTCTTCAGCATGTTGTGGGTGGGCTATAAGCTGGAATTGGCTGTCGGACTGATTGGTTCAGTACTCACCCTGTGCCTTGGCTGGTTGCTCAGTGGCTATGCTGTGCGTGATTTGAACGCTCCCCGCTGGTACTGGCGTCCTGTGCTGGCTGTTTTTGTGGTCATTCTTGGTGTGATGGGCGCCCGTTCAACTTTCCAGCACCGGCCGCTGAATCCGGCCATGGTGGCGTTTTCTACCGATCCGCTGCTGAACGATCTGACACTGAACTCCTCTTATTCGGTCATTTTTGCTGCCAAGAATATGGCCTCAGAAAAAAATGCGGAAGAGTTTTACGGATCCATGCCGCTTGAGGACATCATTGCGACAGTGCGTGCGTCGTCTGGCCGTCCCGAGGCTTTCTTATCAGATGATATTCCAACACTGAATACTAATCTGCCAACAGTTGAAGGTCAGAAAAATCTGGTGATTCTGCTTCAGGAAAGTCTGGGTGCACGTTTTGTCGGTGGCTTAGGTGGCTTGCCGCTCACGCCGAATCTGGATGCCCTGATGCAAGAAGGCTGGAATTTCACTCAGGTGTATGCCACAGGAACGCGCTCAGTACGGGGGATTGAAGCGATGACAACCGGCTTTACACCCACGCCTTCCCGTGCGGTTGTGAAGTTAAGCAAAAGCCAGACTGGGTTTTATACCATTGCCGAGCTGCTGGATCGCCAGGGTTACCACACCCAGTTCATCTACGGTGGAGAAAGCCATTTTGACAATATGAAGTCTTTCTTCCTGGGTAATGGCTTTGAAGATATTGTGGATTTGCCTGACTTCGTCAATCCTAAATTTGTCGGCTCATGGGGCGCGTCCGATCAGGATCTGTATGACATGGCAGATAAACAATTCACCAAGCTGCATCAAACGGGTCAGCCTTTCTTTAGCTTAGTGTTCACCAGTAGTAACCACTCACCCTACGAATTTCCTGATGGTGAAATCGAACTGTACGAACAACCTGAGCATACCCGCAATAATGCGGTGAAGTATTCCGATAAAGCTTTAGGCGAGTTCTTCGCCAAAGCCAAGCAATCGGAATACTGGAAAGACACGGTATTTATTGTGATTGCCGATCATGATGCCCGTGCCGAAGGCAATGTCCCGGTTCCGGTCGATCGCTTTCATATTCCGGCCGTTATTCTGGGTGGAGATATTCAGCCTCGTCAGGACGACCGCCTGGCCAGCAACATCGATATGGCTCCGACGCTGCTGTCACTGATTGGTGCAGATAACACCTCGCCGATGATTGGCCATGACATGACCAAAGAGATCGCGCCGGAATATCAGCGTGCAATGATGCAGTTCGACAAAAACTTCGGGTATCTGACCAGAGATAAACTGGTTGTGCTGCAACCGGGTAAAGCGCCTATTGGCTACCAGTATGATTTTTCCCGGCAGACGTTACTCCCTTCAGACATTACCGAGCAGGAATCCCAGCGTGCGCTGGCCCATGCTTTGCTGGGCGGCAAACTCTATCGGGAAGGGCGTTATCGTCTGCCACCGCAGACGGATCAGCAGCAAGCGATGGCCGTGAGCCACTAAATGATTGAGCCGCCTCTCAAAAGGCGGCTTTTTAGTACTTGTGTGTCACACCAGGGAAATCAGGTACTACAGTTGAGCGTATCACGGGTGTTACGCTCAACTTCAGTTCTGTTGTCGGTAATGAATCAGGAGAGGTGTCATGACAGCGGTTTGGATTATTGCCATTATCTTTGGTGCGCTGATTGTCCAGCAATACCTTCGTCTGCAGGCGAAACAGAAGGACAGGGAGCGTCTTGCCAGTCAGGAAGCGGAAGCTTTGCGAGCGGAAATGACCGAACTCAGAGAGCGGCTGTCGGTACTGGAGAAGATCATTACCGACAAGGGCTATCAGGTGAAAGAAGACATAGACCAACTGCCTTAACCGGTTAAATCACTGCAGACTGCGCCATACTGGACTGGCTCAGGTTATGTTCCAGTTTGTCCAGTAACGGTCCGGATCGCATCAAGATCAACTCTGCTTCTTCTGAGGGAACAAATTGCCCCTGAGAGGCGGCGTTGCCTAGCTTAACGATATCGAGCAGGGCATCGGCCAAGTGCTGATTAATCACGTTTTCTTTTGCCAGTTTGTGCAGCCTCGCAGGCAGAGAATAAGGGCTTGAGCGCAAATCCGGGTGATAGCGGCGGACGATTTTTTCTATTTCTACCCGTAAGGCGATAAAGGCAAGGGCTGTATCCACACCCTGATACCCACTGGATTGCCCGGAGTCATCGATTTCAGCAGCAGCCTGCTCTACTTTTTCCAGCGCGTTTTTCATTTCAACTTTAATTCCCCCTGGCAACTCCAGCGATTTCAGGTAAGGAAATACCCAGGGCAGGGTGGCTAAGACCATCAGGACAATGGTAATGGCATCGACATCGATGGTCTCGACAAACACATGGGTATAGGCCAGAACCAGAAAGACGAGGGAAAACGCGGATGCAATGATCATAACAGCCTTCCTTGCTGAGAAAACTTTCACTGGTTGGTGACTAAAACCACGCCAAATGATCGGATGAAAAACGACATCAATTTGTCAGTGGTGTTCATGAATGTAGCAGGAAAAACAATTATACGTGTTTCATATAGTGGCCGGGCGTGATGCCCATGGCACTTTTGAAATGACGGTGAAAATGGCTCTGGTCGTGAAACCCGGCTTCTGCGGCAGCATCTTTGATCGACAATCCGCGTTTGAGCATTTGCCGGGCAACTCTGAGTCTGGCCTGAATCTGATAGGCGTGCGGCGGTAAACCAAATTGGCGTTTGAAGGCCCGCACCAGGCTGAAAGGCGTCATGCAGGCCAGGGCTGCCAGCTCAGTCAGGCTGACCGGCCACTGCGGGTACTCATCCAGAAATTCTTTCACCAGATACAGCGATTGTGCTGAACCTTTGGTCGGTTTGATGTTCAGCCGGGAGCCGCCATGCTTGAGGACCAGCTGCGTCAGTGTGGTGTAGATCAGGGTTTCTCTGAGCAGGGTATCCTCAGAGTGGTCGAGCGTATTGAACAAGTGACGTAAACTGGCGGCTAATGCATCATCTTTCACCACGGACTGCCGGAAGTAAGGCGCGCCGTATTCAGGCTGTCCTAAATCCTGGCTGATTTGTTCAAAATGCTGAGGTAACGGATACAGGGCGCGATAACTCCAGCCCGTTTCCGTAGCGGAATAGCCTGTGTGAATCTCGTCTGCGTTCACCAGAATAATGGTGTTTTGCGGGGCCAGGTGTTCGGCGCCGTTGTGGTAAAAGCCCTGAGCACCTTCACTGATCACACCGACGCAATACCCTTCGTGAGCATGGCGGGAAAAAGTCTGTTCAATATAATCAGCATTCAGATATGCCAGACCATCCAGTTCATTCACATGGCCGTATGTGATCTTCGTTTTCTGCCTGCCCATGATCCTGCCTTTGTCTACCCGTGTTATCCGGCACTTTATCTTAATTGTCCGCGGGCTGTTTTGTACGAAATTGACTTTTCGTAATCCGCCAGTGTGAGCAAGAACCCTAAACTCTGTCTATCTCAATGCCTTTTTCGGCAAAATCATGCAGGCTGCTGTCCGACAGGGCCTGGTCAGTGATGACTTTGTCAAAGCTACTGATGTCCAGCGCATGAAAGGTCGCCACCTTGCCGTACTTTGACGCGTCTGTAACCAGATAATTGGTTTTGGCTGCCGCCACAATCGCCCGTTTCACCGTGACTTTGTCTTCGCTGGGCGTAGAGATGCCGCGTTGATTCCAGGACGACGATGAGATGAAGGCCATATCTACATTCATTTCCCTTAACAGGGACACCGCTTTGTCTCCCACACAGGATTGATTATGGCGATCGACTTTTCCGCCAGTGTGATAAAGCATGCAATCCGAGTGCGCCATCAGATACGCGGCAATGGCGAAATCATTGGTGATCACGGTCAGATCATCTCTTTGGTTTAACTGGTGCGCGATTTCCAGCGTTGTGGTGCCTGCATCCAGATAAATCGTACTGTGCGGCTTGATATAGCTGGCCGCATGCTGCCCGATCCTGGCTTTCTCATCTCGTTGCTGGGCGATTTTATCGTCGTGGGGCAACTCGATGTGAATCGATTCAGACAGCTGCACGCCTCCTGAAACAGACATCACCCGGCCATCGGCCTCCAGCTTGGCAATATCACGGCGTATCGTCATGTGCGATACATCCAGGTGTTGGGTCAGCTCATTGATGCTGATGACTTGTTGGTTTCCTAATAAGGCCAGGATGGCGCGTTGACGTTCAGCAGGAATCATAGGGGTTTTTCGCTCACACTGATCAATAACGGCATCAAGTCTAACACGTTAGCACGTCACTGGTGTGAATTTTTGTTAGTCATGGTGAGAATGTGTGAAACATAACCGACTGATTTTTATCAATTAGGTGTGAATTTATTGATTTTTTCATCGAGAAGATCAGATCGGAGGTGTCTGCCTGTGTTAATTTTTGTGACGAACTCGGCAGAATGATCCTGAGTCAGCACCTAGAATCACAAACATGAACATTAATTCACAAAATATAACAAAGGGCCTGCACAATGAGTAAAATGCATTCTGTTGCCGTGATCGGACTGGGTTCTATGGGGATGGGCGTTGCAACGTCCTGTATCCGGGCCGGGTTTGATGTCTACGGTATTGATCTGAGCGATGCGGCTCGTCAGGCACTGGCTACTGCGGGTGCAAAGGGCACATCTCACCAATGCACGGATTTTGCCGCTCAGCTTGATGCCGTGATTGTGCTGGTGGTCAATGCGAAGCAGGTGAACGCTGTATTGTTTGAGTCGGGACTGGCTGCCTCACTCAAAGCCGGTACGCCTGTCATGGTGTGCGCCACGATTTCTGCCGACGATGCCAAAGCGATTGCAGCCAAACTGGCACAGTACGACTTATGCATGCTCGATGCCCCTGTGTCGGGCGGTGCAGCCAAAGCGGCCAGCGGGGAGCTGACAGTGATGGCATCCGGTGAGCCGCGTGTGTTTGACCACCTGGAACCTGTCCTGAATGCGGTTGCGGCCAAGGTTTACAACGTGGGGCCGGAGATTGGGAAAGGCTCGACGGTGAAAATTATTCACCAGTTGCTGGCTGGCGTTCACATTGCGGTGGGAGCCGAAGCCATGGCTATGGCAGCGCGTGCCGATATTCCGCTGGATCTGATGTACGACGTGGTCACCAACGCGGCTGGCAATTCCTGGATGTTTGAAAACCGCATGAAGCATGTGGTGGAGGGGGATTACACCCCAACCTCAATGGTCGATATTTTTGTCAAAGACCTGGGTTTGGTGGCCGACAGTGCAAAAGCGATGCACTTCCCGCTGCCGCTTGCCAGCACCGCGCTCAATATGTTTACCGAGGCCAGTAATGCTGGCTTTGGTCAGGAAGACGACAGCGCCGTCATCAAGATTTTCTCGGGCATCGAACTGCCGAAAAAGGAGCGTTAATTATGTTACTCGGAGTCATTGCTGACGATTTTACCGGTGCCACTGACATCGCAGGTTTTCTGGTTGCCAACGGCATGAAGACCATTCAGCTCAATGGCGTGCCTGCTGATGCGCTGAGCGCAGACGCCGATGCCGTGGTCATCAGCCTGAAATCCCGCTCCTGCCCTGTGGATCAGGCTGTCACCGATTCTGTGGCGGCATTACGCTGGTTACAAGCTGCCGGTTGTCAGCAGTTTTACTTCAAATACTGCTCAACCTTTGACAGTACAGCCGACGGCAATATTGGACCGGTCACCGATGCCTTACTGGCGGAACTGAATGAATCTTTTACTGTGATTTGTCCATCGCTTCCGGTCAACGGCCGTACCGTCTGTCACGGCAACCTGTTTGTCAACGGAGAGCTGCTGAGCGAATCCGGTATGCGTCATCACCCGGTGACCCCCATGACGGATGCCAACCTGATGCGACTGATGAATGCCCAGGCGCAGGGTGTGAGCGGACTGGTGGATTATCAGACCATAGATCAAGGCACAAGTGCGGTAGTGACAGCCTTTGACCAGCTGCAAGCTCAGGGCGTGCAGTACGCTGTGCTTGATACGCTCAACAATCAGCATCTGGTCACTATTGGTGAAGCCTGTAAAAACCTCAAATTGGTGACAGGTGGCTCAGGGCTGGCTGCCGGTATCGCCCGAAACTGGGTAACGGCGCAGTCCGGGCAGGCCGAAGCACTGTCAGCTGGTCATCCGCAAGCCGGTAAAACCGTGGTGCTGTCGGGGTCGTGTTCCGTGATGACCAACAAGCAAGTGGGACAGTATCAACGTGTGGCGCCGCACTTTGCTTTGGATGTCAAAGCCTGCCTGACTGATGACAATTACGGTAACACAGTGTGTGACTGGGTGCTGGAGAACCTGGGCGGTGAATACGCGCCTATGGTGTTCGCGACCGCCAACCCTGAAATGCTGAAAATCATTCAGGCCGAATACGGAGCACAGGCGTCCAGCCAGGCTGTGGAGCAGTTCTTCAGCCAGCTGGCACACCGGCTGCGTGAACAGGGTGTGCGTAACTTTATTGTGGCTGGCGGTGAAACATCCGGGGTGGTCACTCAGAGTCTGGGCGTGAAAGGTTTCCATATTGGCCCGCAAATCGCTCCGGGGGTGCCCTGGGTGACGGCAATCGATCAGGAGCTGTCGCTGGCACTGAAATCCGGCAACTTTGGTGACGAATCATTTTTTACGACTGCACAAGGATTTTTCCATGACTGAACAAGCGTTAAGAGAAGACATGGTGACGCTTGCCCGTTCGATGTTTGAGCGGGGCTATGCCACCGGTGGGGCAGGGAATCTGTCTCTTAAACTCCCTGACGGCAATTTTCTGACCACGCCGACAGGCTCTTCCTTCGGACGTTTGGTGGCGGAACGTCTGTCGGTGGTGGATATCGACGGTAATCATTTGTCGGGAGATCGCCCTTCAAAAGAGATTGCATTCCATCTGGCGATTTACCGCAACAGCCCGGATTGTAATGCCATTGTGCATTTGCACTCCACTTACCTGACGGCTTTGTCGTGTCTGGAAGGACTGGATCCTGACAATGCGATTAAACCCTTCACACCGTATTACGTGATGCGGGTTGGTCAGCTGCCGGTGATCCCTTATCTGCGTCCGGGCGATCCGCAAATTGCAACGGAACTGGCCAATCGTGCGGCTGACTACCGTGCATTCCTGCTAGCCAATCACGGCCCGGTCATTACCGGGACAGATCTGCGTGATGCGGTGGATAACGCCGAAGAGCTGGAAGAAACCGCTAAACTGGCGCTGATGCTCGATGGCAAAGCCATTCGTTATCTGACCGATGCGGAAGTCAGCGATCTGAAAGGGAGAGGCAAATAATGGCCAGATTTGCAGCCAACCTCACCATGCTGTTCACTGAAGTGCCTTTTACAGAGCGCTTCGGTCAGGCCAGCAAAGCCGGATTCAAAGCCGTTGAATTTTTGTTTCCCTATGAATATGAAGCGGAATTGTTGGCAGAACAGCTCAGAACACATCAGCTTGAGCAGGCACTCTTTAATATGCCGCCGGGCGATTGGGCGGCGGGTGAGCGTGGCATTGCCGCTCTGCCGGATCGCATTGAAGAGTTTGAGCAAAGTGTTGAGATTGCCCTTCATTACGCGCAGGCACTGAGCTGTAAAAAGGTGCATGCCATGGCAGGTATTCTCAGTCCTGACTTCTCGGTTGAAGCACACAGAGAAACCTTTATCCGTAATTTGCGCTATGCCGCTGATCGCTTTGCCGTACACGGTATCTGCGTGATGATTGAGCCGCTGAACAGCCGTGATGTGCCGGGCTATTTCGTGGCCCATCAGCGTGACGCTGTCGCGCTAATTAAAGCTATCGACCGACCGAATGTGAAACTGCAGTTCGATGTGTATCACGCGCAAATCATGGACGGCGATCTGTCTGTTCTGATCAAAGAGGTCGCGGATTACATCGGCCATGTGCAGATAGCATCTGTGCCAAGCCGTAATGAACCCTACGAGGGTGAAGTGAATTACCCCTTCCTGTTCGGCGAGCTGGACAAGTCGGGTTATCAGGACTGGATCGGGTGTGAGTACAACCCGCGACAAGGCACACTAGAAGGCCTGGGCTGGGTAACACCTTATCTGTAAACGGAGCAATGAATAAACGGACCTGTTTGTAAACGGAAGCCGACATCGACAATTTCGTCAACAGACTTAAGACAAGATAGAAGAGAGCAAGGACATCCCCTATGAAAATAATTATTACAGGCGGGGCAGGCTTTTTAGGAGCCATGCTTACCGACACCCTGCTACAACGTTATGACGACATCGAGCGAATCAAGATAGTGGATCGCATCGCCCCGGATCTGAGTCAGTTCGACAGCCGTGTCAGTGCGGTTGTGGGCGACATTACTCACCCGGCAGATATTGATTCGCTGATTGATGCCGACACCACCCATGTTTTCCATCTGGCGGCGATTGTGTCGAGCCATGCCGAAGAAGATTTCGATCTCGGTATGAAAGTGAATTTGCTGGCCACCCAGCTATTGCTGGAAAAATGCCGTCAGGTGAATCCGGCGATCCGCTTTGTGTTCTCCAGTTCACTGGCGGTGTTTGGTGGCGAGCTGCCGGATCTGATTGAGCCTATGACGGCGACTCAACCTAGCTCTTCTTACGGGACGCAAAAAGCCATCGGTGAGTTGCTGGTTAACGACTACGGCCGTAAAGGTTTTGTCGATGCCATTACTGTGCGCCTGCCGACTATTTGTATTCGCCCGGGTTTGCCGAACAAAGCGGCGTCGTCTTTTGTCAGCGGGATCATCCGTGAACCGCTGAAAGGCGAAACGTCAAACTGCCCGGTTGAGCCAACGCTGCCACTGTGGATTTCCAGCCCGGAAACAGTGATCGATAACATTATCCATGCCAGCCAGTTACCGGCTGACGCCATCAAAGGTTATCGTACCTTTAATCTGCCTGGTATTCAGGTGACGCCTGCAGAGATGATCGCGGCCATGACAGAGACGGTGGGCGCCGGGTTTGCTGAGCGTGTGAGCTACGAGGCGGATGCCGCGATTGCCCGGATTGTCGGCAGCTGGCCGAAAGGGTTTAATAATGCGTCGGAACTGACGTTGGGTTTTAAAGCGGATAAGGATTTCCAGTCGGTACTTAAGGCGTATTTAGCTAAGTATCCGGTACGCGAAGAGGAGGCGATCTAATGTTACCCATTTCTGTTATAGGTTTAATTATTGCGGTTTTTGTACTGATTTTTCTGGTGCTGAGAACCCGTGTTCACGTCTTAATCGCGATGCTGGCTGCGGCTTGTATTGCCGGTTTGATTGGCGGGCTGAGTGTGGACGACACCATGTCGGCGATCAGTAAAGGGTTCGGCGGTACGCTGGGCGGTATTGGTATCGTGATTGGTCTGGGTGTCATGATGGGTGCCATTCTCGAAACTTCCGGTGCCGGTGAGTCCATTGCCTATCACTTCATCAAATGGCTGGGCAAGAAGAAAGAGGAGATGGCACTGGCGATTACCGGTTATATCGTCAGTATCCCTGTGTTCGTCGACAGTGCACTGATCATCCTGTATCCGATTGCGAAGTCACTGTCTAAAACCTCTGGCCGTTCCATTCTGACACTGACTGTTGCCCTGGCTGGTGGTCTGGTTGTAGCGCACCACTGTATTCCGCCGACACCTGGTCCGCTGGGCGTTGCCAGTATTTTCGGTGTTGATATCGCCTCTATGCTGGGTCTGGGTCTGGTGATTGCGCTGCCATCTATCTACGGCATTGTGATGTATGCCCGCTGGTTAGAAAAGCACTTCCCGGAATATGCGACACCTGTTTCTCTGCCGCAGGAATCTGATGACCTGAAGAAAGTGCATGACGAGTACATGGCATCCAAAGCCACGAAAAATCTGCCTTCGCTGATGAAATCTATCATGCCGATTGCGGTGCCGATTCTGCTGATTCTGGTGAAATCGCTGGCAAGCCTGCTGGAAAAACAGTTGGGATTTGACGGGTTGTCGGAAAGCGCGCTGGGCGCGGTGATCAACTTTGTCGGCCATCCTGTGATTGCCTTGTCTATCAGTACGCTGCTGGCGGTTTATACCCTGACACCGTATCTGGACAAAGAAACCACGACCCGCAAGCTGGAAGAAGGGATTTCCACCTCAGGGATTATCCTGCTGGTGACTGGTGCAGGTGGTGCGCTGGGCAGCGTACTGCGTGAATCGGGTGCGGGTACTGAAATCGCCAACCAGATTGCGGCACTGTCTATTTCACCCATCATGATCCCGTTCATCATCGCGACTCTGGTCCGTGTGATTCAGGGCAGCGGCACGGTATCCATGATCACCGCAGCATCGATTTCTGCGCCGGTTCTGGCTGAAATGGAAGGCATCAACATGCTTTTTGCCGCATCTGCCGCGACCATGGGCAGTTTGTTTGCCGGTTACTTCAACGACAGCCTGTTCCACATCGTGAACCGTCTGATGGGTGTGACCGAAGTGCGTAAGCAACTGGTGATCTGGACGGTACCGACGACCATCGCCTGGTCAATCGGCGGTTCGCTGGTGATGATTCTGAACCTGATCTTCGGCAGCCAGGGCAGTGTGTTCGACCCGGTTGTACCACTGTTGTTCCTGGCGGGTTGTATCTACTTCGTAAAGTCGCAAAGTAAACCGGCAGCAGAGGTCGCCGCCAGTAATTAAGCTGCGATGTTCGTGTGTTGATTGATGTATCGCTTTACGTGTTACAGCCCCCGGTTGCGGGGGCTTATTTTGTTTGTCCTGCGAAGCTGGCAATGCTCGCCTGTTTGAGATCTTCAGCTTTGCATTCAATAATGACCGATAAAAAGCAGGTAAATAGAAAAAGACATTCATATATCGTGATTGCGATCTATGTTTCGCACATGTTGCAAATGGCTTGTTATGTGTGGCATTTGGATTCACCACTAATCAGGTAATATAAAGTCATAAGGGGTGGAAATTGGGAAGGGTTCATAATGCAAAGTATGGCTGTGAATGCTTCAGATTTAATGTATGTACAAGATACAGATAGTCTTTCCAAGCACTCATCGTGATTAAAACAGGCAGTTAGACGGTGATATGATGAGAGTTTTGATTGTAGAAGATGACAGACTGATCAGTGAATCCCTCGAACAGCGTTTTAAAGACTTAGGCCATGGGGTGGACACCGCCTATGATGGGCAAGTTGCGTATTCGTTGGTAGCACACACACGGTATGATCTCGTGATTCTGGATCTCAATTTGCCGAACCGTTCGGGAGAGGCGATCACGAAAAAAATTCGTCAGCACGGTAATACGCCGATCCTCATATTGACCGCACGTAATGAAGTGTTTGATCGGATTGAATTGCTCGACTTAGGGGCCGATGACTACTTAACAAAGCCTTTTGATTTGGGGGAACTGGAAGCCCGCTGTCGTTCTATTGTGCGCCGTAGTCAAGGTAACGATCAAAACGTGATAGAGATTGGTGATATCACCTTTGATAGCGCGAGTGCCCGTGTGCAAATCCAAGGGCAGGAGATTGATTTAAAAAACCGAGAATATCGTCTACTCGAAGTGTTTGTGAGTCATCCTAATCGTGTTTTAAGTAAAGATGAAATCATCGATCACTTGTACGGCTATGATAATCCTCCCAATCAGAACGCCATTGAAACGTACGTTGGCCGGTTACGTAAGTCGCTCAGTGCAAGTCGTGTCGAAATAAAAACGCTGCGCGGCTTAGGGTATGTTCTCTCTGTGAAACAACCATGATTGCCGTTCCATTTCGGTTTTCGACCAGGTCGCTGCGTTCTCAGCTCTTGGTGTACTCAGCGGGCTTACTTTTGGTCATCGGTCTGCTCGCATTGATGGTTGTAAAGCGTTTTGCGTTTGAAACAGCCCAAAGCACATTTGACCGGCCATTGGCCAATTCTGCGTTGCAACTATTAGAAGAAGTGCGGCTTGAAGGTGGGGAGCTGGCTATTGATATGCCTTTTTCTGCGTTTAGCGGACTCGCTGATGCGCCTCGCGACAAGGTGTTTTATCTGATCGCCACCAAACAGCAAGCCTATGTAACCGGTTATCAAGAATTACTGGCCAATGACACGGTACGTCAAAAAATTCAGACATATACCATGCAATTGGAAACGTCACCTGAGTATTTTGATCTTAAGTTTCGAGGCGAATACTTACGTGCTGCACTTGTGGGGCGAGTGATCTACACGCGAAATGGTCCGCAACAAGTGTTGGTGCTGGTGGGGCAGACGGCTGAAGCGCGTACAAAGTGGGAGCACCAACTTTCAGACGTCGCGTTAAAATTGATCACCGCTGTGATTCTTTGCACCATCATTGTCATTGTTCTTTTGATTTATCAGGTGCTTAAGCCGGTAAAATTGCTCAATCAAAAAATGATGAAGCGATCGAACATAGATCTGACACCGATTGATCTGGATGTGCCAGAAGAAGTCAGTCACCTGGTCAAAAGCATCAACATATTCATGGGGCAGTTAGACGAAACGCTGTCTAATCTGAAAAATTTCACCAGCGAAGCGGCGCATCAATTGAAAACCCCATTAGCGGGAATGCGGGTACAAGTTGAGTTACTGCACAGTCGGGAAACGACCGCCGAAACGGAACGTGCTTTGGCCCGTGTGCTGGAGGCGTGTGATGTGCTTGAACGCACGATCGAACAATTACTCAATCAAGCCACCATTAAACATCGATATCGCAGCATCGAACCTCAGACCATTCACATAAACGCATTGGTTGAAAACGTGTGCCGTTCTTTAGCCATACAAGCATTGGCACGAGATATTGAATTAAGCTTGCAACAAGACGCTCAATTTACGATTGTCGGTGATGCCTTTGGTGTCGAGCAAATGCTGTTAAATCTTATCGAGAATGCGATCAAATATTCCCCTGGCGGTAAGTCAGTGGAGGTGGAAGTGGTACGGCGAGGTTCGAAAGCCAGTATCGTGATCCGGGATTTTGGTCCGGGTATCGCAGATAAAGACAAGTCTTTGGTGTTTGAGCGTTTCCACCGGCTTCCTGGCGGTGAACAATCGGGGACTGGGCTGGGTATGAGTATCGCCGCGGATGTCGCTGAGCATTGTCGGGCTCTGCTTTTGCTTAAAGACACCGTCCCGAACGGGCTGACAGTGGAAATTCAATTTCCTTACAAAACATGGCAGGAGGCTGAATGACGCTATTGAAGGGCATCATTGGGGTGTGTTTGCTTTTTGCGAGCACACTGGTGGATGCGAAACCAACCAACAGCCCTCCTGTTACGTTAAGGGTATTTGGCGCTGCATACTTATCGGAAATGAAACCGCTTTTGGATGATTTTTCGATGCGAAACCCGGACATTAATGTGCAGTACCGCTGGATGAGCAGTGAAGATCTCGATAGCTACATTCGCTCCAATGCCGAACCACAGCCTGATATTACGATCAGCTCAGTAATGCATTTGCAATTACGTCTGGTAAACGATGGTTATGCGCTAGAGCATGATCAACTCCTTGCTCAAGAGACATCAGAAAACAGCCCATTTCCAATCTGGAGTCAATGGAGAAACGCTTTGTTTGGATTCAGCTTCGAACCTGCTGTCGTGGTGTTCAATAAAGCGTTTATGCAAGACAAAGAGCTACCCACCAATCGTACTGAGTTACTCGGTTTTATTCGGCAGCACAGCGATGAACTGATGGGGCGCATCGGATTGTTTGACATAAGAAAAGTGGGAGTTGGCTATTTATTGTGGTCCTTTGAACGCCAACAAGCGCGTAATTATGGTCAATTCCTCGAGTTATTTAATTATCACTATGCTCGTACCTTTGACAGTACGCGCAGTATGCTCAGAGCAGTAAGCCTGGGTCAAATTGCCATGTCCTACCAAGTCGTCGGCTCTTATGCCAACAGTTGGTTAAAATTACACGACGATATCGTGGTGGTGCCGATGGAAGATTACACACCGGTTATTATGCGTACCGCATTCATTAACCGCACGACCCAAAACACGGAGCAAGCGAAACAGTTCATCAGCTATCTGCTCTCATCACCGGGTCAATGGGTGATGGCAGAGCAGACCAATATGCCACCTATCCGTTTGGATGTGACGGGAAAGAAGTCCGCCCAATATATGAGAGAAGCGTTTGCAGATCAGTTAAAGCCGCTGCCTCTGGACGTTCGGCTATTGGTGTTTGCTGATAAGAGTAAAAAAGAGATAGTGATCACTGAGTGGGAAAACGCCCTTAAAAATTACGACTAACGCCTAACAACTCCTTCCTCTTCCTGTCAGTAAGTCAGTGATATGACAGGTTCGTTTTGTAGCGTCTTACCACCACTTTCAAGGGTGAAAGTGGGTAAATGGTAAGGAGCTCTCATCATGTTTGATAGTCAATTTATCCCTTGTATGCTGATTCGTGGTGGCACCTCAAAAGGTGTTTATTTTCTTTCCCGCGATCTGCCCGACGAGCCGACGTTGCGAGACCAGATGCTCATCAAAATCATGGGTTCCGGTGATGTTCAACAAATTAACGGTATTGGTGGCGGCACGACACTCACCAGTAAAGTTGGCATTATCTCGCCCTCACCGGCATCGGGGGTCGATCTCGATTATTTGTTTGCCCAGGTAGGCGTTGAAGAACAGGTCGTGGATACCAAACCTTCGTGCGGAAACATTCTGTCTGGCGTGTTGGCGTTTGCGGTAGAAAAAGGCTTGATCCAACTTGATGAAACGAGCACAACCGTACGCGTGAGAAACCTCAATACAGACACCATCATCGAAGTGACCGCAGAAACACCAAACCGAACGTTGCGTTTTGATGGTTCGACATCAATAGATGGCGTACCGGGAACGGCTTCACCCGTATTACTTAACTTCTTAGACGTTGGCGGAGCAAAAACGGGCAGGTTGTTCCCGACCGGCTACACCACAGAAACCATTCTCGGCTTCACGGTCAGCTGCGTGGACGCAGCCGTTCCTATGGTACACATTGCCGCGCATGAACTGGGCATCAATGGCGATGAGTGTAAGCAAGACATCGATAACAACCGCCCGCTTTTGGAAAAAGTTGAAGCCATTCGCTTGATTGCCGGAGAGCGCATGGGGCTAGGGGATGTCTCAGGCAGTGTGATCCCAAAAGTGGCGATTCTGTCCGCGCCCAAACAGGGCGGCACTATCACCTCACGCTACCTGGTGCCACACAATTGTCATGCCAGTCATGCCGTTACCGGTGCCATTTGCGTAGGGGCGGCTGCGCTTATTGAAAACACCATTGCACATCAATTGGCGAGTCTAACAAATGACAGTGCAGTCTGCATTGAGCATCCGAGTGGCAAAATCGAAGTCAAAATTGCCCTGATACCAGGGGGTGAGGAACCCATAATTGCGCAAGCTGCACTGGTGAGGACAGCGCGCCCGCTCTTTAAAGGAGAAGTTTTTATCGGATAAGGCCTGTTTGCAGCGCTGTTACATCCGCAAACATGCTTACCACGCGATCTCTGTAACACTTTTGTTAATAAAAAGTGACGTGTCAGTTTGGTGACAGTTTTGCGTCTTAGGGTGTGAACATCGCTCTCACGCGATTTGAATTCGATGCTGCCATGACAGAATTGAGGAAAATCCTATGTTACTGAACGATTTTTTTAATAAAGCCAAGTTATGCCTCAGCTGCCCGCTTGTATCCACTGCACTGATGACGATGCCTTTCATGTCGCCTGTTTATGCTCAGTCTGTGAGCTTTGAGGGAGAGCGTATACAAGTGACTGTGCCATATAAAGAAGGTGGAGGTACCGATACTTGGGGGCGATTTTTTGGCCCTTATTTCACTCAGGCGCTTCCGGGCGAGCCGATCGTGATGATCAAAAATATACCTGGCGGAGGGTCGACAAAGGGGGCTAACCAGTTTGCCAGACAAGCGAAAGATGATGGATTGGATGTGCTCGCAAGCTCTGCTTCAACGCATTACACCTATTTGTTGAATGATCGCCGAGTGAGGTACGACTACCACGAGTGGTCGCCAGTATTGGCATCTCCTACAGGTGGCGTGGTTTATGTGTCCAAGGATGTAGGGGTGGCCAATGCACAAGAATTTGTTGATAAGCTGGATACCTTATCATTCAAATACGCGAGCCAGGGGGCGACTTCGATCGATTTGGTGCCATTATTGGCCTTTGATCTCCTCGGTGCAGACGTTCAGGCTGTATTTGGAATGAAAGGCCGTGGAGCCGGGCGTCTCGCGTTCGAGCGTGGAGAGGTGAATTTAGATTCGCAAACCAGTTCGGCCTATTTAAAAAAGGTCGCGCCATTGGTTGAAGAAGGAAAGGCGATACCACTGTTCAGTTTTGGTGTGATTGATGATGAAGGCCGCATACAGCGCGATCCTAACTTCCCGGATTTGCCGCATTTCGGCGAAGTGTATGCCATGGCAAAAGGTGACACGACAACCTCTCAGGGCTTTCAGGTTTGGCGATCATTCTTTATCGCTGGATTTGTCGCACAAAAAGTTTTCTTCTTGCCGAAGTCTACGCCAGAAAAGATCAAACAGGCGTGGCGAGAATCCATGAGCAAACTTATCACCCAACCAGAATTTCAGGCCAGAGCCGAGGACGTTCTGGGAAACTACGAGCCTTTAACGGGTGTAAAAGCCGATGCTGCGGTTGAAAGTATTTTGTCACTCGACGACACCAGCAAAGCATGGGTGACCAGTTGGTTGAAAGAGAAATACAACACCAGGTTGTAACACGATCGGTCTGTGGCGGGCTCTTGTTCTCGGCAAACAAACCCGCCACCCCCTTCTCTCATTTCTACAGACTCTCTGGGCTTCGGGTTGAAACCCAGAGCCGGTTTCAATGATTCACAAGGACTCAAGGATGTTTAGTGATTTACTTGCTGCCTTGCATACCATACTAACGCTTCAGCACATCAGTTATATGATGGGGGGTGTTTTACTTGGGCTTGCGATTGGCATTTTCCCTGGATTGGGAGGGATAGCTGGGCTGTCCTTATTACTGCCATTTTTATATGGCATGGACCCGATTTCTGCGCTGGCGATGTTGATTGGACTTGTCGCCGTGATCCCAACTTCTGACACCTTTACTTCGGTGCTGATGGGGATACCAGGCTCCAGCGGTTCTCAAGCGACCGTACTGGATGGTTTTCCGATGGCGAAAAAAGGGCAAGCTGCGCGTGCACTTTCGGCTGCCTTCACCTCTTCATTGTTTGGCGGTTTGTTCGGTGCCGTAGTACTGACTGGCTTTGTTTTAGTGGCAAGACCGGTGATTTTGGCCTTTGGCTCAGGCGAATTGTTTATGCTGACGTTACTGGGGCTAACCATGGTAGGTTCGCTGGCAGGTAAAAGCCTGGTGAAAGGCTTGTCCGCTTGTGGATTAGGGGTGTTGCTCGGCAGTGTAGGAAGTGCGCCTGCAACCGGCGAATATCGCATGGCGTTTGACAATTTTTATCTGATGGATGGTATTCCTTTAGTGGTGGTGGGCTTAGGCATATTTGCACTGCCTGAAATTATCGATCTATTAAGACAAAACAAGCCGATTTCTAATGCGAGCCGCTTAGGGTCTGGCTGGATGGCTGGAGTCAAAGATTTTATCGCGCATCGCTGGCTTGCGCTGCGGTGCAGTGTGATTGGCTGCATCATAGGGGCACTGCCAGGTTTAGGCGGCAGCGTTGTCGATTGGATTGCTTATGGGCATGCGGTACAAACCACCAAAAATAAGCCTGACTTTGGACATGGCGATGTGCGGGGCGTGATTGCACCAGAGTCATCAAACAACGCCAAAGAGGGCGGGGGACTAGTGCCAACCCTGCTGTTTGGGATTCCCGGTTCTGGTGGTATGGCTGTTTTTCTCGGTGGAATGGTCTTGGTCGGCCTTGAACCCGGACCAGCAATGGTCAGTACCGATTTAGATGTTACTTATACTATCGTTTGGTCACTTGCGTTAGCGAATGTGTTTGGCGCCGCGGCCTGTATGCTTATCTCGCCATGGGTTGCGAAACTGACGACCATTCGCTATGCCTTGCTGGCGCCATTTATGGTGATGGTGATCTGCTTTGCCGCGTTTCAGGCAACACGTGACTTAGGGGATCTCGTGACTTTGCTTGGTATTGGCGTGCTGGGAGTGCTGATGAAACGCTTTGACTGGCCAAGACCGGCTTTCTTAATTGGCTTTGTACTGTCAGCAGGAATGGAAACGTATTTGTATCAAGCCATTCAGTTTGACGGTGTGGCGTTTTTACTCCGTCCCGGTGTCCTCATCATTGGCATGATTACCTTGGTATCCCTGGCGTTAATGATTCGTCAGTCTCTTAAAACGAAGCCAGCACAAGACGTATCCTCGCCTTCGGGTCATCGTCGGCCACAGGTGATTTTTGCACTTTTGGTGAACCTCGTTTTTGCCTACGGGATTTACGATGGTTATCAGCAGAGCTTTCTGGGGGGCATTTTCCCCATCGTTGTCGCGAGTGGTATGTGGATACTGTCGGCTGTGGTGATTATTCAATTGTTAACTAGCCCGAACGACGCACCGGTATGTTTCGACAATGAGTACGTGCAAGGGTATGCCTACGACAGCAACACAGCGTCAATGATGCACTACCTTTACTGGCTCGCGGGTTTGATTGTAGGCAGCTATCTGGTGGGGTATGTCATCTCGATTACGATCTTTTTCTGTGCGTTTCTCATGTCAAAAGCCGGGTTAAGTCTTGGACGATCACTGACCCTGACCGCTGCGGCATCGTGCTTTTTGTTGGCGCTTACCCATGTCATGTTGTTGGATCTGCCGCTTGGTATTTTGCAAGATACCGTGCCTTTACCCTGGCCGTTAGGCTAATGAGGAGTGAAAAATGTCAATTAACACAATCATTATGCCTTTTGCTTCGCAGGAAAATGGAGAAATGCGGTTGCAAGGCGCGCTGAGCATTGCTCAATATTTTGGTGCGCATTTAGACGTGCTTCATGCCCAGATGGGATCGGAGCAGCTAATGCCAACTGAAAAACAGTTAGTGTCCAGAAAGTTTTATGATCAAATCGATAAGATTGTGAGAGATTACATTCACTCTGATATGTCTCAGGCAAAGCAGGTTTTTGAGCAATGGTGTCGCGCTTCCCACATCGTAGAGGGGGAATCCACATCGCCACAGGCGAGCGCCAGCTGGCATGACATTTTTGGTTATCGAGGTGAAATTGTCGCTGAATGGGGAAAAGTGGCTGATCTGATCATCATTCCAAAGTCGCTCAATGGGCAGACAAGCGTCAGCTTTGAATCTGCGATCAGTGATGGCGGTAAACCAGTGGTTGTCATGCCGCGTACGCAAACGCACTTTTCGCCAGAAACCGTGATGATCGCTTGGAATGGAGACAAAGCCGCGGCAAATGCAGTAAGCAGCGCACTTCCCCTGTTAAAACGGACAAAGCAGGTGGTGGTTGTCACCAGTGAACGCTCAATCGCGAAAAAACCCACGCAGCTTGATTTGGCCTGCTACCTCAACCGGCATCAGGTTGAAGTGGAATGCATCACGTTTGAGCACAGAAATCGTAATACTGGAACGCAATTGCTTGAAATCGCCAATGAGATTCGCGCCGATGTTATTGTGTCTGGCGCATTTGCTCATCAGAAGCTGCATCAAAAAGTATTTGGTGGCGTCACTAAGAAGCTGCTTTTTGAGTCCACCGTACCCTTGTGGATGATGAGCTAAATGATCTGAACACAGTTTGACACCAGGTGCGCTTGTTACCTTTGCTCATATGGCTGGTTAGCCATTCATTTGCCCGCCCAGGAAATAGGCAAGGCAGTTATCTCCAGACTGCCAATGCTAACCAGCCCCCCTGTTATCGGGTGTCATACCAACTCAGCTTTGTTGTCTGCAATTACCGTCTACGACGGTATCCGCGACATGAAAGCTGTTTGAATGGCTATCTGCCAGCCTCAACCATGTCTATGATCTTCCAGGCTTTTTCAAAGTGATCCAGTTGATGGGTTTGAATCCACCAGATTGCGGCTTCCATCAGCAGCTCAGGGTCATCGTTTTTATTGGCGAAAAAGGCATAAAAAGACACGCCCACATTGTCGCCCTTCTGATCAATTTTTTTGTGACAGATCTGAATGATTTTTTGGCGCAGTGATTCACGCATAGGATTGTCCTTAAACAGAGTAATTCTTGATGTTGATGCTTTGATCAGTCTGAGACGGCTGCCGGCGATATTGTCTCGGTGTCATGCCAGACCAGGCCTTGAAGCGGGTGCTGAAATTGGCCGGCAGCGGGTAGCCGACAATTTCCCCGACCTGTTGCACAGACCATTCAGAAGAGCGTAGCAACCGAGCCGCGTACTCCATCCGCATCCGGGTCAAATGGGCAATGGGACTGCGCCCCAAGTACTGCTGGCACAAGCGATGCAAATGCGGTTCGGAACAGGGGTAGAGCGCAGCCAGCTGCTGAACATCCCACTCTTTATGCAACTGGCGCTGGACGCGGTCAAAAACCCTTTTTAACCGAACCTGATGGCGCGGCTGGCTTGCGATGCCCGGCGTACGGAGCAGTAAATCAATTTGCTGCACGCTGTGTGCGATAACGGCAGCGCTCAAATCCATCTGCAGCGACAAGCTTCTGAGCAGCGTCTGAATACAGGCGTACATGACTTCGGCAGTCGGCGTGAGCAGGTAGCTGATCTCGTCCGTGACCAAAGCCGACCAATCTTTGGTGGTATCCAGAAACAGCCAGGCAATTTGCCAGCCGTCCTCTTCAATTCCGAACCCGTTCTCCATCCCGGCAGGTACGATGATCAACGACCCTGGCTCGAGCAGCCAGCGGCGTCCTTCGCTTTCCAGCCATCCCTTGCCGCCGATCGTGTAGATCAGCATGTGTCGCTGCGGATGTTTCCTGAACACGGAAAACTGCTCGCGGCAGTGCGCTATCCCGCATTGCACCAGGCCATGTTCTTCCAGCAGCAGCACTTTGGTCTGATCCAGGAACTCTTGCTGCGTTTTCTCAGAGATCAGAAACCGTTCTTGCTTGTCGTTCATTTTGAGAGTCTGGCAAAGGTTTTGGATGAGCTGAAAGAATACGGGATTCAGTCAGAGATTTACACTGTGTGCATAATCACCGGTGGAGAATTGTGATGTTGCTTTCAGCCCAGTATATCGATCGCGCGTTTTGGCAGAAATTGCTGACTATTGGTTTGCCTGTCTCGCTGCAGGCGATGCTGTTTTCATTGCTGGGCGTTGTGGACATTTTCATGGTCAGCCAGCTGGGCGAGCAGGCAACAGCGGCCGTTGGTGTGGGCAACCGGATCTTCTTCTTTAATCTGATCATGGTGGTCGGCGCCAGTGGGGCGGTCAATGTACTAGCCTCGCAATACTTTGGTGCCGGCAATATGGAGGGCGTTCGCCGCACGCTGGCCCAGTCATGGATGCTGTCCGGGCTGGTGGTTCTGCCGTTTGTCGTTCTGTATCTGATCATCCCAGAGCCTTTGGTGGCACTGGTTGCTTCCGATCCGCACTACGTACAGCTGGCAACGGATTATCTGTGGATCACCGGGCCGAGTATTATCTTTACGGCAATGGTTGTGCCACTGGAATCGGCGTTGCGCTCAGTCGGGGATGCGAGACTGCCCACCACCATCAGTATTTTTGCGATAGCCATCAATGCGTTACTGAACGCCTTGCTGATTTTCGGCCTGTGGGGATTGCCGGAACTGGGCGTGCTGGGCGCAGGGATTGGCACAATCATCTCCAGATTGGTGCAAACCGCGCTGCTTTTCTGGGTGGTGGCTCGCCGCTATCCGCATCTGCTGCCTGAACGTTTTCACTGGGTTGACGCGGTGAAGCGTCATCATTTACGGCGCTACTTTAAAGTTGCGATGCCGATGTTTGTCCACGACACTGGCTGGGCAGCCGGGTTGGTAGTCTATAACGTACTGGTCGGTCAGTTAGGCGTCAGTGAACTGGCGATTATTTCCCTGCTGTCACCGGTTGAAAGCGTGCTCATTTCGGCGTTTTTGGGCTTTGCGGTAGCCGCGTCGATTATTTTAGGCAATGACATCGGGGCAGATAATTACCCAAGAGTGGAAGGCACAGCCTGGTGGTATGTGATCATCAGCTGTAGTTGTGCGTTATTGCTGGCCATCGCCTGCTGGCTGGCGCAGCCGGTCATTGTTTTTCTGATCGGGTTAAGTCCGGTCGAACACAAAGACCTGGCAGTCAATGTGACGCTGGTGATGGCATTTGGCATGGTACTGAAAGTCTTCAACATGGTAGGGATAGGCGGCGTGATGCGCAGCGGCGGTGACATCAATTACAGCATCTTTATCGATCTGTTTGCCCAGTGGGCGATAGGGATTCCACTGGGCTATTACACAGGTCTGGTGCTGGGCTGGTCGCTGGACTGGGTACTGGCGGTCATTTTGCTCGAAGAAGTGGTCAAGATAGGGCTGACCACCCAGCGCATTCAGTCGAAAAAGTGGATCAATAACCTGATTCGGGAGCCGGATATTGTCAGATAGGATGAAGTGAATCGTGGATCGCGCGTCAGATACGGTGAATTTATCATCAGCACTCTGCACTAAATTAGTTATCGGTATACAAGCTTGGTGAACAGCTCACAAATATAGCCATTAAAAAGACATTTTACTGGGCTTATAGACGTTGAGAAGTGTCGATTTTGCAGGGCAAGATCACGAACGTTTTTTGAACAAAATAGATCAGTTTGACGATCAGGGCTGGTTGTGATCATATACTCCCATTTTTACGGGAGTTCCTGATGCGTATCGATGCTTTTTCTCAATTCTTTTCAGTTATTCAAGACCCACGACAGTCAGCAAAAATATCGTACCCACTGTTCGACATTTTGTTTCTGACCGTATGCGCCACTATTGCAGGCATGGAGGGCTGGGAAGATATCGAAGACTTTGGCGAAGCTCACCTCGATTGACTACAGGACAAGGACTTTTTCGCCAGGGCATCCCAGTCCATGGCACTATTGCCAGGGTTGTTTATTCCATTGAACCTGACCAGTTTCAAGATTGCTTTTTAAAATGGATGCAGGCAACCAACGTCCATTCGAATGGCGAGCTTATTGCTATTGACGGCAAGGTGTTACGCAGCTCCTACAACCGAGAAGATCGGCAATCAACGCTCCACATGGTCAGTGCTTTTGCGACAGCCAACGGCGTTGTCATGGGACAAGTTAAAACCCAAGATAAGTCCAATGAAATCAACGCCATCCCTGAGCTGCTCAAGCTGTTAGATATCAAAGGTTGTCTTGTCTCTATCAATGCGATGGGTTGTCAAACCGATATCGCCAAGCAGGTAGTTGAGCAAGGTGGCGATTACCTATTGGCAGTCAAAGGCACCCAAAAAAGCCTGGCTAAAGCGGTACAAAAAGTATTGGCGTCATTGCTCGAAAAAAGCTCAGCGTGTGACATCAAGCGCAGACATGGGCGTATTGAAGCGCGCGAGTACCATGTCATGTCAGCGCAGGAGCTGACGACAGATTTCCCTGATTGGAAAGAGCTTCAAAGCATCGGTGTTGGTATTGGCTATCGTATTGACTCAACTGGGAAAGAGTCGCTGGAGTACCGCTACTACATTAGCTCTGCGGTGCTAACCCCCGAGCGTTTTGCCGATGCAGTCCGAGGTCACTGGGAAATCGAAAATCGGTTGCACTGGGTGCTCGATGTCACAATGAATGAAGATGCTTGCCAAATCTATCGCGGCAATGCCGCCGAACTTCTGGCTGGTGTACGTCACATGGCTCTTAACATGCTTTGATTAGTAACAAGCAAAAAGGCGAGTATTAGGCGAAAGCAGAAAATAGCTGCCATGAATATTGCCTATTTGGAGCAAGTAATATTGGCGGGAATCCAAGGTTTGGATAAAAAATGAGCATAAGTGCTCTCGCCCTGGTCGATTTTGGCTAAGTCACATGAAATCCGCCTGATTAAATTACTTATTAGCCTGTCATTTCGACGGTGAAGTGGTACGGTGAATTTCAAGGTGGGATCACACTTCGTTAATACCAGTTGAGAGCATGCCATGTTACTGATCTAATGGGTTTTTGCAGTAACCCCTACACAAATATGACTCTCATTGAACATTTATCTGTTGTTGAAGAAACTCGCTCTACCATTAATCAAAAGCATGACTTAGTTGTACTAGTTCAGACCAGATCTGACACTTCGATTTGAAAAGAAAAGAGCTACAGATTTACAGAAATGATGCATTGGCCGTCGAAAATAAGGTGACTTCCGAATCAGTCACCATGGATCCCTTAGGTTTTCTGAAAATAGCAACTGCAGAATATAACTATTATACATTCAGCTTTATCGATGATGAGGCGCTTTTGGTGAATCACGTGTTTACAGAAGGTGATACCGTGAAGGATGCATTTCTGGAATGCGAGTATGTGCCGGATATCAAGCGGGTGACTGCGCTCTACCAGCACATTCAAGCTTTGAAGGTCAATAAATCATGAAACGATTGAAATTGATGGTGTCTGCCCCCCTCTTTGTTTCGGTGTGGGCGGGTTCGGCACAGGCCGCGCAAACCCAGTTATGCAGTAATGCCATGATGTCGGTATTGAAGTCTGATGCCCGCAATCAGAATGATTCTGAATGGAATGAGGATAATTTCAGCTCGGTTGCGTGTAAGCGCTTACCGGGAGAGCCAGACATCATGTTGGGGTCAAATTTTCAGCGCCGTTTTATGGATCCGCTCGATGACTCATCTCAGTACCTCTGGCGCGTTGTCTTGGTTGATACAACAACGCATCAGGTGGTTTCTGCTTATACCGGTTCAGTTGGCGATGAAGGGGGAATTCGGATTGATAGTGATCAGATCTGGCTGGATACCGCGCGTTATTATCTGAACGATGAGACCAGAGCCTTCGGGGTTCGGTTAGATATTGGCCATGCTTCCCGGTATGCAGAGGGTGGGGCGTCTGGCTATATGACGCTCTTTGTGCGCGAGCAGGAAAAGTTACAGCCTGTACTGAAAAGTTTGCCGATGAATTACTGGACGAATCAGGAAGGCCATTTTTCAGTGACCGATGAGCCTGTCCCGATTCATCAGGCCAAAGTCTATATCAATATCGGAAATAAAATCTCCCATGGATACCGTGATTTAAAACTGACGACAAAAGTGAAAGATAAGATGAGCGATCAATATTTTTCAGATGTTTATGAAAAAGCCTGGAGTTTTGAACAGACACTGAAATTTGACGGAAAAGCCTATCAGGGATTTAAAGAATGGCCGTGATTTGCGGGACAGAAGGCGCACAGGATTACCTGTTGCCAGTCTTGTTTGATGCCTGTGAATTCGGTGACGAAGGATGATGTTACGTATCTTCTGGCTGGGCATTGTGTTGTTGTCAGCGCCGGCGTCAGCGCTGGAAGTACAAACAGAGAATCGCCGCGACAATGGCGAACCCTATTGTGCGATACAGCTCAGTTCACAGGGACAAGTGCTTGAAACGCAATTATGGGGAACCTGGTGTGGCGGTGTTCAAACAGAAGCGGTGTATCGTGACAGTGATCAACTGCAAAAGCTGACTGTGGTGCATGACCGGGGCAAGTATTCAACCGGCTATTACATCAATACGGCCGGTCCGCTTGCTATTGCTGCACAAGTGTCTTTCACCCGGCATCCATTCCTGCCAGATTTCCGAATGCTTGAACAGCAGGTTTTGGAGCCTCTGGCTGTGGATTTGGATCGAATACGTTCCACAAGGGATGTGAATCTTTTATCCACGCTGTACAACTTGCCTCTGGATATCAGCCGCTATTCTCCGGCCCAACTCTTTGACGAGCAAAATTTTTCTTTATTGAATCGTATCGGGCATGCTACCAACGCAGGTTGTCTGGATGGGGAAAGTTATGTCTATCTGTGTGAGATCGGGCGTGAGCGTGTGGCTAGCGTTTGTTTCTGTGAGCAAGATCAGGCGTTGATTTACAGGTTTTCTAAAGCGGGCACGCAGGAACTCACAGTGGCAAAAACGTTGACCAGTCCCGGTGCGATTGACTTATCGTTCCAGCGCGGTCATTACAAGTACCAGATTGATTCGCAAGCGCACCAGCTTCGGGTCAGTCTGCAATCACAATGGCTTTTTGAATCGGCATGCAGGTAGTTCACCATGAAGCATTTATTCACGACGCTGAGTTTGATGTTCAGTGCTGTTGTCTGGTCTGAAACCACAGCCGGGAAACAACCGGTGGCTTTGGTGAGGTCAGTCGAGATTGGTGAGCATGCGGTCAGCGTTCAGTTTGCTGATGGGCGGATGCAATCCATCCCGGTGCCCCACGACATTGAGTATCTGGATTACAGTGCCCGCTTTTTGGATATCAACTTTGACGGGCATCCTGATTTGGTGATTGACGATAACCTGGGAGCCAATCAGTTATCTGAAGTGTTCTTATATGATCCGAAAGCGCGGTTGTTTTCTCAGGAAGCGGACTGGGAAATGAAGG
This sequence comes from Photobacterium sp. TLY01, assembly GCF_021432065.1. Taxonomy (NCBI): domain Bacteria; kingdom Pseudomonadati; phylum Pseudomonadota; class Gammaproteobacteria; order Vibrionales; family Vibrionaceae; genus Photobacterium; species Photobacterium sp. TLY01. The sequence continues at coordinate 86,720 of NZ_CP090365.1, read as the reverse complement.
GATTACATCTGAACCCGCGGCGAAAGCTGGTGTGCGGTCTGCACCGTATCAGCAATACTCAGTATGAAATTCAGATTCTGACGAAAAATGGCAGGCTCGAACATGTGATTTTTGACTACGAGCGAAATGCAGGCACTTCCGGGATGACCCGGCAAAGTTTAAGCCAGGAAGTTTTTGAAGCGCTTGAACAGCGTTGCCTGAATTGAGCCGTGAGCAATTTCTCGCATTGCTTGAGGAAATTCTTAAGTGTCTGCATGCTTATGCCGTTTATACCATTATACCCAGCGAGCTGAAGTCGCTTGGGATGTGCTTTCTGGCTAACGTGTCCAGATCTGCTTTTCGGCGCAAGTCGTCATGATGTAATTAGGTCGGATATCTCATGAAAATTATTCGCTTGGTGTTGCTGGTCTGTTTATGGCCGGGTTTGCTTTATGCTGCCGGGCCAAATAAAGTTGCCACAACAGACAGAAACTTATGGCCTGAAGTGATTCACTCACAAGCGGCCTTTGACCGGGCTTCTGCCGCAGAGATACTGCAGTTTGTCCATGTGATGGCGAAAGTACCGCTGGCAAGCGAAGAGGACATCTCTCGTTTTACCGGTGTGAAGCAGGTGAGTGTTGACTCTGTTGCAAGATGGCGTACCAAAACGCAGCTGCGAATGCTGCAAGGGTATCGCTTAGCCGCTCACAATCAGTCAGTGAAGCATTGGGACGATCTGGTCAGGATCGCGGAGGAACGCCTGCCGGTTTTTAACAGTAAATGGCGTGAATCCAGTGAGCAGTTCTATCACTATTATTTGTTTGAGCAGGTCCGTCTGGCGGCACTGTTTCCCCGCATCAGCAGTGAAATTCTGACTCATAATGACAATGAGGTGACGGGTGAACGCTTTGAAGACGGCGAGTTTCTGCTGACCTACGATGACGGCCCGCATCCGACCCGCACCCAGACACTGATTCATCAGCTGAATTACAGAGGTATTCAGGCTTATTTCTTTGTGCAGGGGAGTAAGTTGGTTCCGGCTGAACAAAAGCACTGGTATCAGTCGCAGTGTCTTGGCTCGCACGGGTGGCGACACCATGCACACAAGGTGCTGGATAAATCGAAAGACTCCATTCACAGCACGGATCAGGTCATGGCGCAATTGGCTTCCCTGCCTTCAGACTCCGCTTTCCGCCCGCCTTATGGTATGCGCAGCCTGGCGCTGTCACAGTGGTTACAACGTCAGGGCAAACCTGTTTATCTGTGGACGATTGACAGCCAGGACTGGAATGCCCGTCTGTCATCCCGGCAGGTTGCGGATCGTGTCATGACATTGATGTTGTTATGGCGCAAGGGAATCGTGCTTTTCCATGACATTCACCCTCACGCGACGGTTGTGTTGAATGAACTTGACGACATGGTCCATCAGGCCGGGCTGAAATGGCGGTCGTGTTCATAAACAGCGAAAGACGCTGGACACTGTGCCAGCGTTTTTTCGATCGTCATAACTGATTGCGAATGACCGGCTTTGTATTTGCGGGCCAGTGGTCGTTTTTATTATTAATCGCAGCATTGTTGATTCAGCTCGGGATAGAATAACGCGCATAGCGAACATAAAAGCAATATTTCACGACTCACGTTGGTAAGGACAGAATAATAATTTATGGTTATATCAATTCATTTAGCGCAATGGCGGCAAGGTTGGCTGTTGTTGTGTCTGTCGCTCTTTTCGTTATTCAGTTATGCGGAAACGGATAACGAAACATCACAGCAAACACCGGATGTGTTATTTGTTGGCAGCGGGCCATTGGTTCCGCAATCCAGTCAGCAATCAATTCCTGTTAATTTTATCAATCTTGATTATGTGGATATCGAGATATTACAGGTAACGGAGCCGGGACAATTGCTGAACAGGCATTATCTTCAAGACAAATTATCCAGTTATGATCTGGACAATATTAAGCATGCCTATAAAAGTGTGTTTTCAGATCGCTATACACTGCCGCCCAGCGAGAAAGACGTCCAGACTCCAGCCCGACTGCCGATCCCGCATTCCCTGGATGCCGGTTGGTACATAGTGGTGATTAAAGCGCCAGGAACGTTTTACCGCGTGAAAGCCAAGCATATGCTGCTGACTGATGTTGGTATTCAGGCCAGAATCAATACCCGACAGGCCGCCTTTAGCCTTGCCAGGCTCTCAACGGGCGATGCGCTGACACAAGGTGTGGTAGAGATTTACCGCAACAACGCCTTACTCGACAGCCAGCCTGTTGATCTGCACGGGGTTGCCCGTTTCGATATCCAGACTCAGCGCAAAGATATTGTGATCGCCCGGGTGACAAGCCGCAATGATAGCGGAACGGCGAAAGAAGAAATAGCGATTCTACCATTGCGAGAAGCGCCGCTGGATTTGGCAGACAGTGCTGTTGGCGGACGAAAATATCAGGCGACAGAAGCCTATATCTACAGTAATCGCGATTTGGTAAAACCCGGTGAGAGCCTGCCAGTAAACATTCTGCTGCGTGATAAAGACGGCAAGGCATTATCTTCGCGACCTGTTTCCTTGTCTGTGGTGAATCCCTGGAATGAAGAAATTTTAAAGGAGCAATTACAGCCTCAGGCCGAGGGGTATTATTTCCGTCAGCTTGAGACAGAAGCGAATTGGAAAACCGGGCGATACCGTATCGAAGTCCGTTTAGATCCGACCGCGCCAGACCCGATAAGCGAATTGTCATTTCAGCTCGAAGAATTTGTACCTGAGCGTATGGATCTGACATTCCAAAACGCCGCGCCATTTGTGTTCGCGGGCCAGGCGAATAAGGTTGAGCTGAATGGCCGCTATCTTTTTGGCAGCCCGGCGGCTGGCAATACAGTGAAATCGGCGGTGACTTATGCGCCCGTCACTCATATTCCGGGCAAGTTCGACGATTATACTGTCGGCGTGCCTTTTACGCTGGATGCCAATTATCAGGAACTGAAAGAGGCCGCCCTGTCGGAAGAAGGACGCTTAACCGTCAATCTCCCAACGCCTGATCCGAAACAGATCAAAAGTCCGGTCAAAACCGTGGCCAATTTCAGTTTGCTGGAGTCGGGCGGCGCAGCAGTACAGCGTAAGCTCAGTTACGTGTCATGGAAAAACCAGCCGGTTCCCGGCATTAAACCTGAATTTGTCTCTGTGCCATACAATACTGATGCTTTGTTCAAGCTTGCACTGCTTAGTGCCGATGGACAATCACTGACCAGCGGTGAACTGGAAGTCACCATGGATTATGACCAGGGGCCCTATTACTGGGTTTATGAGGATGGCATTGGCTGGAAGCGCAAAAAACAGGAACGCTGGAAGCGTGTATCGAGCCAGAAAATCAAAGTCGGTGAGCAGCCGGAAAGCTTGGCGTTTTCCACCAAGTGGGGCGACTATCTGCTGACAGTAACGGATGTCTCAACCGGTGTGTCGTCCAGCTACAGTTTTTATGCTGGTTGGTATGAGGGTAATGAACAGCTGAAAGCCAAACCGGATCATCTGGTGATCCAAACGGATAAACCGGCTTATGCCGCCGGCGGGCAGGCCACAGTCACTGTGACTGCACCGCTGTCCGGAAGCTTGCTGGTCACACTGGAAGCGGATCAACTGGTCTGGTCGGAAAGCTACCCGGTTCAGGCAGGCAAGGTTACTGTGACTGTCCCTGTTCCGGCATCGCTGGCCCGTCACGATGTCTTTTTGACCACCACGCTGACGGGAAGAGATGGACAGACACCCAAGCGCTACTTCGGTATCACACCGCTTAAATTGGATCGCAGCAGCAGACAACTGAATGTTGCGCTGGATCTGCCCGATTTGATTCAGCCCTCAGAAACACTTTCTGTTCCTGTAACTGTCGATAACATTGATGCCCAGCAGGGTGGCGACACCTGGGTCACCCTGTCTATGGTCGATAAGGGGATCATCAATCTGAGTCGCTTCAAGCCGGTGAATCCGCATGACTATTTCTTTGGTCAGCGCCGCTACAGTGCCGATGTCATCGACATGTATTCGCGTTTATATGATCTGCGGCCCGATCCGTTTGCACAGTCGCGGTTTGGCAGTGATGCCAACGAAGACACAGACAACAAAAATGACGGCCTGGTTGAAAGCAAGTCGATCATTCTCATGACCAGGCCGGTGAAACTGGTCGACGGCAAAGCGGTGGTCGACATGGCCATCCCGGACTACAACGGCGAAGCACAGATTGTGGCGACCGTCTTTAACGGCTCGCAAGTCGGGCAAGCGGTACTGGATAAACCCATCAGCGCCCCTGTGGTGGCTGAACTGAGTGTGCCGCGCTTTCTGGTACCTGGCGACCAATCCAGTATTACCGTTGATCTTCACAATGTGAGTGGTCACTCTCAGACACTGTCAGTGGCGATTACGGGCTCAGAAACACTGAACTTCAACCAGCAGCCAGCGACTGAGCTGGTGCTGAAAGATGGCGAACACTGGAGCCAGAGTTATCGTTTTGGTGTGTCAGATACCACGATCACCGACCGCGCTTCGCTGACACTGAGTGTGAACAACCAGGAGATATCGGTTGATCGCTCATGGGGGATTCCGGTTCGCCCGGTGATGCCCTGGGTGACACAGGCGCAGTCTGTGCTGTTGGATTCAAAAGAGACATACAATGTCAGCGAGCAGCTTTGGTCTGGCCTGGATGTGGTGCGTGGCAGCATGGGGCACGCTTACTTCAGCCGGACACCGGTACTCAATACCGAGGAGCATGCTCGCGGGCTGTTTCGGTATCCGTACGGTTGCGCCGAACAAACCACCAGTAAAGCCTGGCCATTTCTGCTGGATGAGCCGGAACTGCGGCGCTTTAAAGCGCAGGCCCATCAGACGCGTTATGACAGTGATGATGACGGAAGCGATGCGTCATCAACAGACAAACAGCTGATCGAAAAAGCCGTGCAGCGGCTGAAAACCATGCAGAAAAATAGTGGCGGTTTCTCATTGTGGGACAGCAGCGGGCGGGAAAATCCCTGGCTCAGCGCCTATGTGACCGATTTTCTGCTCGCGGCCGACAAACGTTTTCCGGAGGTGGTGCCGGCTTCTATGCTGAGTAAAGCCACAAATCGCCTCATGGTGTATGTGCGAAATGAATCCGTGACCCGAAATCTGGCCTATGACACAGAATCAGCCAAAGTGGCGCGTGCCTATGCTGCCTACCTGATGAGCAAGCAGGGTAAGCTGAAGTGGAGTGATCTCGACAGCATGAAACTGACGAGCCTGCCGACCCAGCTCAGTTATCTGCATCTGGCGGCCAGCTATGCCAACGTCGGTGCCAGTGATGAGGCGAAAGACATGCTCGATGACATCCGGGATTACAACCGCAGGCACAGATACTTCGGCGATTACGGGTCGAACCTGCGTGATGTTGCGAAATCGGTCACGGTACTGCAGGAAATGGCCGGTGATCACTCACTCAAAGCCATCGCACAGGAACTGCAGACCAAGTATCTGGAGCAGCTGATCGATCTGGCGAATACACCCTGGATGAGCACCCAGGAACGCGCGGCTCTGGTGCAGGCATCCGCCCTGACCAACGCGGCAAACCGCGACCAGATTTTCAATCTGTCTTTCAGCGGTCATGCGTTGAGCCAGACAGGGATGTTCAGTCAGCCATTGGCGAGTGACATGACCATCCAGAATCTGGATGACAAGCCTGTGTATGTGAAAGTGCTGGCACAAGGCTATCAGATGTTAAATCGTGGGATTGCTAATGAAGCGAACCGATTTAATACACTGGATGCCGACCAGGTCGAGCGCAAACTCTATACCATGAAAGGCGAACCGCTGGCATCGAACCGTGTGAAAGTGGGGGAGCGGGTGGTTGTGGTACTCACTGTCGCATTAAACGAACGCGTCAATGATGCCTTGCTGGTTGATAAGATCCCGGCCGGTTTTGTGCTGGAGAACCCGGCGCTGAACCAAGGTTTGCCGATTGAACGGGTACTGCCGGCAGGGATTGAGCTCAAGGCTGCCGATCATCAGGAATACCGCAATGATCGTTTTGTGCTGTCCGATGAAATGCGCAAAGGCCAGCAATCCCGTTATGGCTATATTCTGCGCGCCGAAGTGCCGGGCACGTTCGCGGTTCCGCCTGTCTTTATTGAGTCGATGTATCGTCCGGAAAAACATCTGGCGTACTGGCAGACGCCGCAAACCATCACAGTGGAAAAGTAACCGTGAAGACTCAGGATAATCATTTCAGATGAAACGATTATTGCCCAATCTACGAGCCACTCTGCCCGTGAAAATGGCAGGGTGGTTTGTTTTCTTTTGGCTGACAGTCTGTGTACTGAACAAAGTGTGGCCTCTGCCGCCGTTGTACCCGGACGGCCCCGCGACAGTGGTTGTCAGCCGGGATGGTGAGATACTGCGCTCATTTGGGGACCGACAGGGCGTTCATCGTTACAACGTCACACTGACTGATGTCGATCCTTTCTATATTCAGGCATTGCTCAATTATGAAGACCGCTGGTTTTACTGGCATCCGGGGTTTAACCCTGTCTCCGTTGTCCGGGCCGCCTGGCAATGGGCGAGCAATGGTTACGTTGTGTCTGGCGGCTCTACGCTGACCATGCAAGTGGCCAGACTGATTGATCCGCATGCGCGCTCCATTGCCGGCAAGCTGAAACAGCTCTGGCGGGCTTTACAGCTTGAATGGTATTACAGTAAAGACGAGATACTGACTTTTTATCTGAATCTGGCGCCTTTTGGCGGCAATATCGCCGGCGTTGAAGCTGCCTCCCGGCGGTATTTCAATACCTCAGCCGGCCACCTGACGAAGAACGAAGCCGCTTTACTGGTGGTCTTGCCGCAAAAACCGTCACTGTACCGTCCTGACCGATACCCGGACACCGCACGAGCGATGCGCAATAAAGTGTTGGATCGTCTGCACGACAGCGGGTTACTGGGTGATCAGGCCACAGCTTATCTCACGCAGGAAGCGGTTGAACTGAAGCGCTCGGACAACACGACGCTGGCCCCTTTGCTCAGTCGCATGCTCAGAGCGCAGTATCCGGACAGGCATGTGATTCAGACAACGCTGGACGGTGTGATTCAGCAGCGGGTCGCCCGCTTACTGGAAAAAGTAAAACGCCAGCTGCCTGCGCATTCCTCTGCGGCGGTATTGGTGGTGGATAACCAAACAGCCAATGTGCTCGCGTATCAGGGCTCGGTGGATTTTCAGGATAACAGCCGCTTTGCCCATGTCGACATGATTCAGGCGGTCCGCTCGCCAGGCTCGACACTCAAGCCCTTTATCTACGGCATGGCGATCGATCGCGGCATCATTCATACCGAAAGTCTGCTGAGTGATATCCCGACCCGTTTTTCTGATTACAAGCCGCAGAATTTGAATGAGCGCTTTCAGGGCGCCGTCAGTGCGAGCGATGCGCTGAAGCAATCATTAAATATACCTTTGATTCAGGTATTTCATGCGCTGACGCCAGCTGTATTTGAACAGGATTTACGCCAGGCGGGTGTGCAGTTGCAGCACCAGCAGGCCAATCTGACCGTTGGATTAGGCGGGACAGGAACCAATCTGCAGACACTGGCTGAAATGTACCGCTCGCTCGCCTCTGAGGGGAAATACAGCGCACTGAATATGGTGAGCGATCATCAACCAGCGGCAGATCCCGATAAAACGCTCCTCAGTGCTGAAAGCAGCTGGATGATGTTTCATACGCTCAGTGCGATCAGTGCGCCGGACAGAGTCGTGCCGCGGGTGCGCCGTGAAGTTGCCTGGAAAACAGGCACCAGTTATGGATACCGCGATTTCTGGTCAGTTGGCGTCAGTGCAGATTACACAGTGGCGGTTTGGGTCGGCCGGCCGGATTCATCGCCTGTGGTCGGTTATCTCGGGGCAACACAGGCTGCGCCCATCATGTTTGATGTGTTTGATCAGCTACCCGAAGACAACCGTCGGGTAAACCAGCCGGTCACTGTGAAGCGGCAGCTGATCTGCTGGCCTGGCGGCAGAGCGAAAGCTGTCACAGAAGCTGCCAGTTGTGCGTATCAGAAATATGCCTATACCCGCAATGGCCTGACACCGCCGACGCTGGAAAGTCATGGTGATTTTGTTGTCACGGATAGCTGGCCCGAAGCGCTGCGTGTCTGGCAGCAACACAAGGGCAGGATGAGCCAGGAACTTTCTGAGCCGTCGTCATCTGATCAGAAGCAGCCAGAAGCAGGTATCAGGATCATGTCGGTGAATCATGGTCAGCACTATTACCTGTCACAAATAGACGCGATCCCACTGAAAAGTAACAAAAAACCGTCTGAGGTGTTCTGGTATGTCAATCACCAGCCATTTAGCGGCAGTCTGCTTAATCTGACGCACTATCAGGGAGAGGTGACTCTGACAGCCTGTCAGGGGGCGCAATGCGACAAGAGAGTCATTCTGGTTCACCGCTGAAGGCATGTGGCTACAGAGCGGTTCAGCAGCAGATAGTCGGTAAGATCGGCAACCGACGGCTAGCTGAGCGACTTGCTGGCACTCTCTGAGTCCGGATGTAAACGCATTTTTTGTCTGTCGATCATCCATTTGGAGATCAGGTCAAAAATCAGATGACTGCTGCGCCAGCGCACCTGATGCAGGGATGCAGACGTACCATGAATGGCGACTGCTGGCATCGCGGAAATCCCTTGTTGCTTGAGATCTGTGACAATACTGAGTTGTTGGAAATAACGCAGTGAGTAACGAACCCGGCGTCTGAAATAGAGCTTGTAGTCCTGCCAGCGTAACGGACTGAGGTGGGCGTAAATGAATACAGCTTTCACGCAAACGCCAATGCGTTGTTTGGGTAAATCAGTCCCGCTGCAAATATTGGTGGCTGAGAGAAATCCCAGCATGCTGTCGTCACCGATTAATCCGACGGGCAATTTCACGGTATGGCTGATTAATGTTTGGATAAATAACGGGGAAAGTAAGTATAAGCCACCGGCTAAATCATGATTCTGCTGCATTCTGTGTTGCATCTGCTTACTGTTTCTTCCCCGATCCCAGGGGAAACCCGTAATGGCATTGTAGTGTGGTTGGGCGAGGTGACAGTCCACGATATGTTGAAAGGCATTCTGGCCAAATGTCAGATCGCCATCAGCGAAAACGGCCACCGAGTGGCCGTCATAATATTGATAAATAAAGGTATTCCAGGCGTTTGATTTATCACCGATTGCGATATGAACCGGGTGTACATTGGCATGGGTATCAGCGATACAGGACACAATGTCGTAAGTCTGATCGGTGCAGCCGTTGATCATAACAAACAGGTCATACTGATAAGTGCCGCAGTTTTCCATCACGCTTTCGATACAGCTGGCAATGCTTTCCTCCAGGTTGTATGCAAACAGACAAATCTGAACCTTGATCATCTCACCATTCCCGGCAACGGTCATCCCTTATTGGAATAACTATATACGGGTTTTTCAACACAGCCCAAATGCAGGATTGATACATGTATCATTCAGAGTGACTCACCACGCGGAATATTCTGCAAATGGAGAATAAAATCTTCCGGAGCCATTGTTTCATCATTAAAGTAGCGAAAAATTTCGCTGGAAGTGGCACGCTGTGCGATTAAACTGACGGCCATAGAATCCACGATGCTGGGAATTAACTGACCAGATTTTGACGCTTTTTCCATATCGGCTTTGGCATTCACAGAGCAGCTGTTATATCCCTTCAGACTGATATCGTTTCGTGCCGGAATGGCGCCTTTCAAGGCATTAAAGGATTGCTGAAACTGCGGTGAAGACAGTGTTTTACTGACGATTTGAGCTGTGTCCGCATGGGTGCGCGGGCTGTCGAACAGGGCAAAACTGTCCATATTATAAATAAAGCCTGTCTGTTTGGATGGGGTTGGATAGCAGCCAATGGCTGAAGGAACCGCGATATTATTGGCGAGCAGATCACCCAGTACCCAGTCACCAGAGATCTGAAACGCCCGTTCGCCTTCTATCAGTAATTGTGTGCCCTCATCCCAGCGCATGTGAGACATGCCGGGTTTGACTAACTGACTGAGTGTACGAAAACGCGCCAGGATGTCGTAGGTGGTCTGGCTGTTGAGTGCCTGTGGCTCCATATTGATAAAGGCACGCCGATAGTAGTCTGCTCCGCCGTAACCAAAGGCGAGGTTCTCAAATAGGAGTGCAACTTGCCACGGGTCTTTACCAAGCGCCAGTGGCTCGACCCCGTTTTGTTTTAACCGGGTAAATACGTCAATCAATGCGTCCCAACTGGTCGGAACGGCTAAACCGTATTGGCGCAGGACTTTGCGATTGATCCACATCCAGTTCAGCCGGTGGACTGTGATGGGGATCGCCACATAGTGACCCTGATACTGGTTAATGTCCTGTGCGATCGGCAGCAGGTTCTGCTGCCAGTTTTCGTCAACAGCCACCTGGTCCAGTTGATGAAGAAACCCCAGAGCGGCCCAAGACTGAATTGACGGGCCTTCCAGCTGCACGATATCGGGGGGCGTACCAGCAATCGCGCGGGCCTGAAGGATAGACATCGCTGTGTCGCCGCCGCCACCTTGTACAGGCAGATCCAGAATCGACACGCCGGCATCCTGCAGGGCTTGTGTCGCCAGATTGAATGCGGCGACTTCACCTTTGGCGGTCCACCAGTGCAGAAATTCCACTTCCTGCAAAGTGGAAGCGTGAGGTGTTTCGGCTTTTACCTTGATTCCTGTGCCGGAGACAGTGAGCACCAGCAAGCTCATGAAAAAGAAAAACTTCATTCGTCTCTCATCAATTGAATATGAACAATCAGCCCTTGTTCAGGGTGGTTCTGCAGGGTGAGATCGCCGCCGTGGCTGCGTGCAATACTGCGGGAGATGGTGAGCCCAAGACCGGAACCCAGCTCATCTTGCGGGTTCACCCGGAAATAAGGTTCGAAGACCTTTTCGGTCCATTTTTTGTCCAGACCCGGACCGTAATCTCTGAACTTGAGCACAATACTGTCAGTTGTGGATGTCAGCTCGATATCGACTTTATCACCGTATTTCACCCCATTATCTACGATGTTATACAGACAACGTTTGACCGCCAGTGGTTTGCCCAGGTAGTGAACCGGTTCTCCGGATATGAACTGAACTTTTGGGGTATTCCGGTTGTAGTAACAGGCACATTGCTCAATCATCTGACTGACATCAATCCACTCAGGTTCTTCGTGTATGTCTGTGTCTCGTATACATTGCAAGGCACCTTTTAACATCAAATCAAACTCATCGAGTATTTTCTCGAATCTGGCTTTCACGTGTTCATCATCAAGCATTTCAGTGCGTAACTTGAGACAGGCCAGAGGCGTTTTCAAATCGTGGGAAATTGCGCCGAACAGCATTTCTCTGTCCCGGATATAAGCGCGAACCCGACGGTTCATTTTGTTGAATGCGCGAACCGCTGCCCGGGTTTCTTTACTGCCTTCTTCTTCGACTTCCTGCACATAGAGCTGTCCGCTCATTAACGTGGCGGCTTTTGCCAGCCGGCGAATCGGGCGGATTTCCAGGCGTAATAACCACACGGTACAGAGCACCAGTAACAAAGAGGAAATACCGAGGAACATTAACTGCTTTTGATCGATAAACTGAGGTGACAATGCTGAGAAGGGGACAGGTAATGTCGCAGCCAGATAGAACCATTCCTGTTCTGACATCTGGATTTGCATGACGACTATCGGTAAATCCATATCCCCCAGCGCCAGACTGTAGCCTGCCCATATTTCCGGCAGGGCATCAAGTTTGATGCCTGAGTTAAACACCCGCAGATCCTGACGGCGGCTCAGAGAGACACTGGCCTGCTCTGCATGGGGTATTTTTTTGCTCAGTACGTCATGTGCCGCGGACAGCAGAATATCAGTGCGTGCATTATTGGCAGGAGGCACAACCGGTAATGGGTGCTGATTAATCGAGATGAAGAAACGGGTACCGCCCATTTCACGGATCTGGTTCAGAATCAGGTAGCGATAATTGACCGGCAGCGCATGAAAATAATTGTACGTGTCGGCCGCATTCGACATCATGCTGACCATGGTCTTTTGCAGGTTCTCGACTTCTTTTTTGGCACTGGACTGATACCAGATCAACCCGGCAATCAGCTCGGCGATCATAATGATGATCAGCAAGGTTGCCCCAATACGAAACGTAATGGATGAACAAAGCGATTGCAGGCTGGTCAGTTTTAGCAAAGGGGGCGTATTCATACACTATGAACATCGCTGGCCAGCATATAGCCCTTGTTTCTGACTGTCAGAATCAGCGAGCGATCTTCGTCGTGCAGATGTTTTCTCAGACGACTGATTTGTACATCAATACCGCGCTCAAACGGATCTGCGTCCCGTCCCCAGATACAACGTGCGATGTCGTCCCGGCTCAGTAACTGATGGGGTTTATCCAGCATCAGGCTGATCAGGTTAAAGTCTGCGCCTGAAAGCGGTACGACTTCGCCATGCGGACTGATGAGCCGCCGCTTGATCAGATCGCACGTCCAGCCTGAAAACTGCAACTGATGCGCCGCTGTTTCACCCTGTGCGGGTTGCGTACGTCGCAACAAAGCTTTAATGCGGGCGAGCAGCTCCCTGGGGCTAAAGGTTTTGGTGATGTAATCATCCGCCCCAATTTCAAGACCTGCAATGCGATCAATTTCGTCGGTGACGGCGGTGAGCATGATGATAGGCACATTCGAACGTTGACGGATTTGCCGGCATAAGGTGAGCCCGTCGTCTCCGGGCATCATGATGTCAAGGATGATCAGATTCGGTTCGCCACGATGGAAATGCTCCCACATTTCTTCGCCGTCACTGGCGGTCAGCACATGGAATTCTGAACGCCCCAGATATTCGGTAAGCGCATCGCGGAGTTCCTGATTATCGTCGACGACGAGTATGGTTTTCATTTCCCTGAGGTTTTTCATACCTGACCAAGTTGCATATCTCAATACTGTATCTGATACATCATTTCGTATGGCAAGGCTACTTGTATAGCGCAAATTTCACGCACAGCGCAATCTGTGTATGTAACAGGCTACTTACAAACTCATAGGTTTTTGTAACCTTGGGCACGCTGTTTTTCATTATCTTGTGTTGGTACCTCTACCAATACATGAAGGATCGAAAAATGATAAGTAGCACCTTTGGGTTATTACAACGGATAGGCAGGTCGCTGATGCTGCCTGTTGCTGTCCTGCCTGTCGCGGGTTTACTGCTGGGGATAGGTTCAGCGAACTTCTCCTGGCTGCCGGGCCTGGTGTCAGACATTATGGCGATGTCGGGCGATGCCGTATTCAGTAATCTGGCACTGATCTTTGCCATTGGCGTGGCACTGGGTCTGTCAGATAATGACGGCGCTGCGGGTCTGGCAGCGACAGTGGGTTTCGCGATTATGACAGCGACCATGGGCGTGATGGCAAAACTCCATGGCATTGAGCCGGCCACCATTATCGGGATCCCAAGCCTGAACACCGGGGTGTTTGGCGGGATCATGATAGGTGCCGTGGCGGCTTATCTGTTTAATCGTTTTCACAATATCAGACTCCCTGAATACCTGGGGTTTTTTGCCGGCAAACGTTCTGTTCCCATTATCACCGGTATCACAGCCATCTTCCTGGGGATCTTCCTGAGCTATGTCTGGCCGCCAATCGGAAATGCGATTGACAGTTTCTCACACTGGGCGGCCTACCAGAGCCCGACCACAGCATTTGGCCTTTATGGCCTGGTGGAGCGCTCGCTGATCCCATTCGGTCTGCACCATATCTGGAATGTACCTTTCTTCTTCGAAGTAGGTGAGTATGTCGATCCAGAAACGGGTAAAGTCATTAAGGGCGAAATTCAGCGCTATCTGGCTGGTGACCCGACGGCGGGCAATCTGGCAGGTGGTTACCTGTATTCTATGTGGGCACTGCCTGCGGTTGGTCTGGCGATTTACCACTCGGCCCGTCCTGAAAAGCGCGCGCTGGTTGGCGGTATCATGGCTTCAGCAGCATTAACCTCCTGGCTGACGGGTATCACTGAGCCGATGGAATTCGCATTCCTGTTCGCCGCGCCGGTACTGTATGTGATTCACTGTATTCTGACCGGCTTGGGTTTTGCGCTGATTACCAGCCTGGATATTCACCACAGTGTAACCTTCGCTCATGGCGCAATCGACTTCCTGATTTACTTCCCGCTGTCGCAAAATGCGTGGCTGTTCATTCTCATTGGCCCTGTGTGGGCGCTGATGTACTACACCATTTTCCGTGTGCTGATCGCCAAGCTGAATTTAATGACCCCGGGTCGGGAAAGTGAAGCGTCTGAGGTCAGTCATCTGTCTGACATCGGCAATGAGCTGGCGCATACGCTGATTCAGGCACTGGGCGGTAAGGATAACATCAAAAATGTTGATGCCTGTATTACCCGGCTGCGTGTCAGCGTGCGCGATATCAGTCGCGCCGATATTCCGAAAATTAAACAACTGGGGGCGCGTGAAGTGCTGGTGGTTGGCGATAATCTGCAGGCGATTTTCGGTACCCAGTCAGACAACATTAAAACTGAGATGAATGCCGTTCTCGTTGCTTCAAACTGATACAAGTCAGGGCGGTTGATTCCGCCCTTTTTAATTTTGTTCGTTGAAGAAAAGGAATAGAAAATGCGTTTCAAAACTACTTCACTGGTGGCTGGTTTACTGGCAACAGCAAGCTGCATGGTTCCGGTTGCTCAGGCGGCGCCACTGGATGTCAATCAGGACAATCTTTATTTTCTCAGTCCGCATCCGGATGATATTTTGCTTACTTTTGGCGGTTTGATTAATAAATTGTCTAAAGAAGGGACGCTGGCGCAAAAAACAAATGTCACCGAGGTGTACTTTTCACTGTCAAACTATACGACCAACCATTTAAATGAGCTGACCAACAAGCGTGTATTTGATGTATCGACCATGCGTTACAAAGAAGATTTTGAAGCACATATCAAGATGTTCTCCAAATGGGATCATTTCCGCTATAAGACCGCTGGTTTTTATGATGCACCATTGCGTAAATATGAAGGTTCTCCGACCGCAGGCGGTGGCCCTGCCGGTACTTTTGCCGATTTCCGTCAGGATGAAGTCGGCATTTATGAGCGCATCGCAGCAGACGTGACTCCGATCCTGAAACAGGAGAATTGCGCCGCGTTTGTGCTGTTGGCTAATGGCAGCCACATCGATCATTTCATCGTTCGTGAAGCGGTAATGAAAGCGGCGCATGATCTGGGGTCAGAGGCGAAGTGTCAGATTTATTTTGGTGAAGATCAGCCATACACAGGCTCGAATCCAGACAATGCTATGGATGAGGTGAACAGCATTCAGGCTCGCTTGCCGGCGAACGCTATCACGCCAATGACGTTCTGGATTGATAAACAGCAAAAAATTGACTCGTTTAAGGAGTTTTATCTGAGTCAATATGATCTGGGTTACATCCCGCCTCTGGAAAGCACTGATTACGAAACCATTTATAAGTGGGATAAAACCACATACAGCGCACTGCAGTCGCATGCGCATTGCCAGTCGACCTATTGTAATTTGCAGTAACGGACGTGTTCAGTTCCCCCTGACACATCCGAGTAATAACAAACCGGGCCGTTGTTATGTGCCCGGTGTATTGATGGCTGATATGGCCCTTGATTTCCGTTATGCAAGGGCGAGATTCAGGATCAGTAGGGTGATAAATCGATACGCTCTTCATCAATTTGGCTGGGTGAGAGGACAATGGGAATTGCCTTGGAGATCGGGGTATCACTCAGGTCACCGACACTGTCTAATGCCACCAATGGGTTGGTTTCCGGGAAATAGGCGGCAATATTGCCGGCGGGAATGTCATAACTCACCAGTTTAAAACCATAAACCGTGCGCTTTGCGCCATCGGCTGACAGTGATGTCACATCAACCCTGTCACCCGGCGCCATGCCAAGTGCTTCAATATCAGTGGGGTTGATCATCAGGACTTTGCGCTCGCCGGAGATTCCGCGGTATCTGTCTTCAAACCCATAAATGGTGGTGTTGTATTGATCGTGTGAGCGGACCGTCTGCAGCACAAAAACAGGATCGTCGCTCAGCTCACGCAGATTGGCAGGCAATAAGTGAGTCGGCAGCGGATGCACTCGAAAGGCGGCTTTTTGCGAGTCGGTATGCCAGATACGCTCTGCCGCACTGTTGCCCAGATAAAATCCACCCGGCTGTTTCAGTTTCTGGTTCATGTCAGTAAAGCCAGGGATCGTTTTGGCGATGAGATCGCGAATTCTGTCATAGTCTTCGATCAGCCAGTCCCAGTCGACCGGATGATTGCCCAGCGTCGCTTTGGCGATACCGGCAATAATTGCCGGTTCTGAACGCATTTCTGCAGTGTCACTTTCCACTACACCGCCTGAGGCATGCACCATGCTGAATGAGTCTTCAACGGTCACTGACTGCGGGCCAGAGCGTTGCAGATCGACATCTGTGCGGCCCAAACACGGCAGGATCAGACTGTCTTTCCCTGTGATTAAATGGCTGCGGTTCAGTTTGGTCGCAATGTTGACCGTCAGATCACAGCTGGCTAACGCCTGCTGAGTCAGCCGGGTATCCGGCGTGGCAGAAGCAAAGTTGCCACCCAGCCCGATAAAGACTTTGCTCTCACCGGCCAGCATGGCTTTGATCGCCTGCACTGTGTTGTGACCGTGCGGCACCGGTGGGGTGAATCCAAAGGTGGCTTCTATCGTCTGATTAAACGCAGAGGTGGGTTTCTCATTGATTCCCATGGTCCGGTCACCCTGCACATTACTGTGGCCGCGCACCGGACAAAGACCGGCACCGGGTTTACCTAACTGTCCGAACAGTAGCTGTAAGTTGGCAATTTCCTGGATGGTATTCACTGAGTGTTTGTGCTGAGTGATTCCCATCGCCCAGGTGATGATCACGCGCTCAGAATGCCGGTACAGAGTTGCCGCATACTCCAGATCTTGTTGCGACAGACCGGACTGCTCTGTGATCAGAGACCAGTCTGTAGCGTCTACTTCTGCCAGATAAGCCTCCAGGCCTTGGGTGTGGGCCTGAATGAAGTCGTGATCAAAAATAGAGCCCTTGCCCTGCTCAATTGCGCTGTGATCCATGGCGATCAGTGATTTCACCATGCCGCGCACAACAGCCATGTCACCACCCAGTTTGGGTGTGAAGTAATGACTGCTGATTGTTGTTGCTCCGCCGGTCAGCATTTCTGCAGGAGACTGCGGGTTGGTAAAGCGCTCTAAACCGCGTTCTTTCAGGGTGTTGAAAGTGACAATAGCAGCGCCGCGTCTGGCGGCTTTGCGAAGCGTATCTAACATGCGCGGATGGTTGGTACCCGGGTTTTGTCCGAACACAAATATCGCATCGGCTTTTTCGAAATCATCTATTCGCACTGTGCCTTTGCCGATGCCGATTGATTGCTTGAGCGCGACGCCGCTTGCTTCATGGCACATGTTGGAGCAATCCGGGAAGTTGTTGGTGCCAAAAGCCCGGACAAAAAGCTGATACAGGAAAGCCGCTTCGTTGCTGGCACGGCCAGAGGTGTAGAACTCGGCCTGATTCGGGCTGTCCAGCGATTGCAGATGCTTCGCAATCAGTGAAAAAGCATCGTCCCAAGAGATGGACTCATAATGATCCGTTTGTGGGTTATAACGCACCGGATGGCTGAGGCGGCCCTGATACTCAAGGAAATAATCACTTTGCTGACGTAGCCAGCCGACAGGGTACCGGGCAAAGAAATCCGGGGTCACCCGACGGCTGGTTGCCTCCCAGTTCACGGCTTTGGCCCCGTTCTCGCAGAAGCGGAAATGTCCCGGCTCTTCGGTTTCACCCCAGGCACAGCCCGGACAGTCGAAACCCTGATCCTGATTGGTTTTCAGCAGGTTGCGAATGTTTCGGGTGATATTTTCACTTTTCACCAGGTGACGGGTGGTGCTTGCGAGCGCTCCCCAGCCACCGGCTGAGCCTTTGTACTTTTTCACTGTCATGGTGATTGACTTCCTTGCATGGTCTGGGCGACGGCATAAAACAGAACGGACCCATAAAGATACCGGTGTTTATAGTATGACGGCAGGCCAGCCAAAAATGTAACCTTATCCACAAAATGTGTATGGGTAGCCTGTTAGTTTATGAATTTTCGAGCCTTTCGGGCAAAGGGGCATATTCAACTGGTGCAATGTACTGTGATGAGCCGGTCATTCCAATGACTGTTACTTTAGCGTTACATTGAACCCCAAGCGTTTTGGGCCGGAGTCTGGTATCTTACATTTTTGAATCGTATATGTGTAAAGATGCTGCCTTTCTCTGTCATGCGTACCTGTTGACCATGCCGGATACGGCCGCAGTGAGGAAATCAGAATGGTTGCGGACAAGTCAGTACTGGTCGTGGATGATGATCAGGAGATTCGTGAACTGTTGGGCGAATATTTGGGTAAGCAGGGCTTCCGGGTGGTCACCGCAGAAGACGGTGTGGCCATGAAACGGGAGCTGACCATCAGTGAGCCGGATTTGATCTTGCTGGATATTATGCTGCCCGGTGAAGATGGCTTCACTTTGTGTCAGCATGTCCGGAAAACCTCTGCCGTGCCGATTATTATGCTGACTGCCGTCTCGGACGAGATGGATCAGATTGTCGGGCTGGAGCTCGGCGCTGATGACTATATTGCCAAGCCATTCAGCCCCCGCCAGTTAATGGCGCGGATTAAAGCGCTGCTGCGAAGAGTGCAGCCAACAGAATCAAACCAGCCTGTGAACCCGTCGTTGCCAAAAGCCTTTTTGTTCGATCACTGGCGTCTGGATACCGCTGCTCAGTCTCTGCAGGATACCCAGACGCAGCGCACCTATGAAATGACCAACAGTGACTATGCGTTGCTTCTGCTGTTTCTCAGTCGTCCCAATGAAGTGCTCGACCGGGATACGATTTTCTTTGCAACACGCGGGCGTGATGCACAGCCCTCTGAACGTGCGGTCGATGTTCAGCTGAGCCGGTTACGCCAGCGTCTGGGTGACAAAGGGCGCCAGCAGCGATTAATCAAAACTGTGCGGGGCAACGGCTATCTGTTTAATGCCGACGTCACCTACGAAACGGATCACTGAGTGGAAAATCAGGCAGATGATGAACTGGAAAAAATGGTGGCCGAAGTCACTGATGGCCCGCACGTTGTGGTTTACCTTGCTGGCTGTGTTTCTGGCACAAATGATTGCGACGCTGATTTGGTACGGGCAGTCTAAACGTCGGGATCTGGCCGGGCTGGAATCGGCGGCCACCAGTATGGCCACCATGTTTGCTTCCACGGTCACTTTTTTTGAATCCCTGCCTTTGCAGTACCGGCATATCGTGCTGGATCAGATCCGGAACATGGGTGGCACCCGTTTTTTTGTTTCATTCAACGAAGAAGAAATACTGATCGATCCGATTCCCGGCTCCAGCATGAAAAACACCGCGGTCAAAGCGATACAGGAAGTGCTACATGACAAGCTGCCGCGCCTGGATGTGATTCGGGTAGAGTTCTCTCGCCCCGAAACCCTGCATGTCCTGAAGAATGACATTCTGCTGAGTGACTTACCCCGTTCCTGGGCGCATTACACGCTGAGCCTGGAGCCGCTGAATCCGCCGATTCTGGTGGTGCAGCTGGAACTGGCGGACAATGAGTGGCTGTATATCGCCGCTTTGCTGCCTGCGCCTTATTCCACGCTGGAAGATGAAATTATTACTAAGCAGCAAGTGCTGTTTCTGCTGTTCATCACTGCCTTACTGCTGTTCTTCACTTATACGATGATCCGGCGCCAGACAAAACCGCTCAGACAGTTAGCGGATGCGGCAAATGCCCTGAGCATGGATATTTATCAGCCGCAGCTCAAAGAAGAAGGTGCCAGTGAACTGGTCACTGCGACCCGGGCTTTTAACCGGATGCAGCAGCGGCTGCGCCGTTATATCGATGACAGGGAGCATTTGTTTTCCGCCATTTCCCATGATTTAAAAACCCCGATCACCCGCCTGCGGCTGCGTGCTGAACTGCTGGAAGATGACACGAAGATCGACAAGTTCAATAAAGATCTTGATGAACTGGAAATGATGGTCAAAGGCGCGCTGCAGACCGTGCGGGATACTGATCTGCATGAAAATCTGGCTCAGGTGGATGTGGCTGACGTGATGCGCAGTATTGCCGAAGGGCATAACAGAAACAGCACGAAAGTACATCTGCCGGTTGCAGAGATTGCGCCGCTGATGGGGAAACCGCTGGCGCTGAAACGCTGTTTGAGCAATATCATTGATAATGGGGTCAAATACGGGCACGAAGTCTGGGTACTGGCCGAAGACACAGCAGAGAGCCTGGTCATTCGGGTGCAAGACAGAGGGCCGGGTATTCCAGAGGATAAAATGGACAGTGTGTATGAACCCTATGTCAGATTGGCGACCGATGACGAAGGCCATGGCCTTGGTATGGGGATCACGCGCAACATTTTACATGCCCACGGCGGCGAAATGTCTATCCGCAATATGGAGCAAGGGGGGCTGGAAGTGACGATGATCCTGCCTCGCCTGATGGACTGATGATAGCCGCCTCTGCTCACAGCAGGTGCGGCGTAAAGTAAGAGAGCCTAAATGAACAAAAGTTTTTCCGCGGGTTGTAATCGCTCACTGTCGCTGGCAGCCGTTTTCATCACGGCTTCGATCTCGGCATTCATGTCTGCGCCGGCCATCAGTGCACCGGATGCAGCTCAGCAACCAGAGCAAGAGGTTGAAGTGCTTCATTGGTGGACGGCCAAAGGTGAAATAAAAGCCGCGGAAGTGTTACAGGGGAGCCTTGAACAGCAGCATATCGGCTGGAAGAATTTTGCAATCGCCGGTGGTGGCGGTGAAAGTGCCATGACAGTGCTGAAAAGCCGTGCTGTGTCGGGCAACCCCCCTTCAGCGGCACAGCTCAAAGGCTATGACTTGCAAGAGTGGGGCATGCTGGGTTTTCTGACCAACCTGGATGCGGTGGCAAACACTCAGGGCTGGGATCAGCTTTTGCCGCCGGTGATCAGCCAGATCATGAAATATCAGGGTCATTATGTGGCCGTGCCGGTGAATATTCACCGGGTGAACTGGTTATGGATTAACCCGGAGCTGCTGGAGAAAGCCGGAGCGACGGTGCCGGATTCGCTTGAGTCATTTTTTGCCGCCGCAGAAAAGCTGAAGCAGGCCAATATTGTGCCCGTTGCCTTGGGCAGCGATCCCTGGCAGGAAGTGACTCTGTTTGAATCCGTGGCGCTGGCAGTGTTGGGCCCTCAGGGTTACCGTCGTGCCTTTGTGGATTTAGATCCTGACATGCTGTCCGGTGAATCGATGGTGGATGTTTTCCGCCAGTTTGAGCGGATGCGCCAATACATTGATGTGAAAACCAAGGCGTTGGAGTGGAGCGACGCCAGTGCCATGCTGGTGGAAGGGAAAGCCGCGATGCAGTTCATGGGAGACTGGGCGAAGGGCGAGTTTTCTGCACTGGGGAAAGCGCCGGGTCAAGAGATTCTGTGTGTGCCTGCACCGGGCACCCAGGGTTTCTTTACCTACAACATCGACAGTTTTGCTTTTTTTAAGCACAGTGATGACCTGAGTATTCAGGCACAGGAAACGATGGCACAGACCATACTTACGCCTGCTTTCCAGCGTGAATTCAATCTCGCGAAGGGTTCGATTCCGGTGCGTACCGATGTGGATCTGACGGGTTTTGACACTTGTTCACTGGCGTCATCGACCGCGTTTCAGCTCAACCAGCAGAACAAGACATTAGTCCCCAGTATTTCTCAGGGGCTGGCCAGTACCAGCTATGTGCAGGCGGCGATTTTTGATGTGGTCACTGACTTTTTCCACAGTAAGCAGGCTGATCCGGAAAAAGCCGCGAATCAGTTAGCCAGAGCTGTGAAATCAGCACGATAAAGCACTTTTGCCTCGCCTGTGATAAGCCGTTTTGTTTGCGCTAGGATTAGTACAAACAGGATTGATGCAACACTAACGGGGAGTTTGCGGCTATGAAACTGCTTTATATCGTTCGTCATGCCAAGTCATCCTGGGATGACCCGGAATTGGATGATCATGATCGCCCACTCAATGAACGGGGGCTGAAAAATGCCGCTGAGATGGCCAGCCGGTTTGCCGCCTGGCAGGCACTGCCGCAGCGAATTTTATGCAGTACTGCTGAACGGGCATTTCAGACCGCGCAATTTTTTGAACAGGCACTGCATCCGCATCCGACTGAGCTGGCCACCACAGTGGGCTTGTACACCGATTCTGCCCATGAAGTGGTCAGCATTATTCAGTCGGTACCCGATGAGGTCGAACGGCTGATGGTGGTCTGCCATAATCCCGCCATCAATGATTTAGTGGTTCGTTTGGGATTAAAGACAGACAATGTGCCGACCTGCGGTCTGGTGGTGTTTGCGATTGAGGCTGAAACATGGGAATTGTTCGGGCCGGAAAATTGCCAGTTGCTGTATTTTGATTATCCGAAACGCCTGGCGCATTAATCCGTATCGTTGACAGGGGCGGGTGATTGTTTCAGAGCGCATGTCTCTGAACACCTGCTTTTCCAGCCCCTGTCTCTTGAACAGAGAAAGATGCCCAAGAGACAGGATATCGGCGGGGGTGGCGTTAACTGACTTCAGACATTTTTTGCACCGCCATGACGACATCGTTAATACTGGCTTCAATGTCCTGAATGGATGTGCCGGCTTCTTTCACTTTTTCCATGCTGCTTTCAGCGCGGGCAATAATTTCCGCCATGGACGTGACGGCCTGGGTTGTAAACTGACTGTTCTGTTTCACCACATTATCAATTTTCACAGTCGACTCATTGGTGCGCGATGCTAACTGACGGACTTCATCGGCAACTACGGCAAAGCCACGTCCCTGATCGCCCGCTCTGGCGGCTTCAATGGCCGCATTGAGCGCCAGCAGGTTGGTTTGATCGGCAATGGCGGAGATGGTATCCACCATCTTGGTAATGGATTTGGATTGTTCCTCAAGCTGGGATATTACATCTGAAGTTGAATTTAACGCCTCGACCATTTGTGACATCTGCTCGATCGCCTGATTCCCCGAACTGCTGCCCTCGGCGGATAACTGCCGGGTTTTGACCGACATATCATAAGCCAGCTGGCTGTTTTCCTGACCGAGAATCACCGTCTGAGTGATATCTGTGGCAAACTTAATCACTTTATAGAGTTTGCCGCTGGCATCAAAGATCGGATTGTAGGTGGCTTCCAGCCACAGAGGCTGGCCGGCTTTATTCACCCGTTCAAACTTACCGCCCATGAACTGCCCTTGATTGAGCTGAGACCAGAAATTTTGGTATTCACTGGTTTGTGCATAGGCGGGACTGACAAACAGACGGTGATGTTTTCCTTTGATTTCATCCAATGTGTAGCCGACTGTCGCTAGAAAGTTTTCATTGGCGTGCAATATCGTGCCATTGAGATCAAATTCAATCACTGCCATTGATCGGGAAACCGCCTGTGTCTGGCTGGCCAGTTCGTGGTGGTCTGCAACCCTTGCTGTGGTGTCAGAAGCAATTTTAATGACTTTGTAAACGATCCCTTCATGGTCGAAAACCGGACAATAGCTGGCTTCCAGCCAAATATCCTGACCTGACTTGGTGATACGCTGAAATAGTCCTTTTAACTGTTTACCCTGGCTGAGCTGAGACCAGAATTGTTGGTATTCCTGACTTTTTTTGGTTTCATCAGTGCAAAATATCCGGTGGTGTTTGCCCTGGATTTCATTCAGGCTGTAGCCCATGGTGTTCAGGAAATGTTGGTTGGCACGAATGATTTCTCCTGAAGGTGTAAATTCAATGGATGCGAAGGAATCACTGATTGCCGCTAAAGTATGCCTGGCTTCCTGGAGTTGTTGCTGAAGTGTGTTGTAAGCGTCTTGAGTGATGTTATTTTTGTTAGATAACCCGAACATGTCGCAGTCCTTGTCGATATATGCCCTCTAGCTGAATATAGAACAGAGAAATATGTTTAAAAGAGATATTTTTCGAGCATCTGAAAAGTTAGTAAAAGCTAAATAATGCGTTTAATATTCTGTCGATTTGTGGCTTCAATAACTTATCTGCTACTAACAAGTTCATTTATTATGAAAAATGTCGTTGGGATTGAAGTGAACGAGGTCAAAACGTCAATTTAATGTCTGCGGCTCAGCTGAAAAGTCTCTGATATTTTCAAGACTTGTGATCCTAATTCAATTCATATGATTCGTGGAATCGTTTTAATTTTCCTGAATGATTGGGTTGTTGAATGTGTCGACTGTTTTTTTAATCATGATGGATTGTTTGATTCAGGCTGGTGAATCATAAGAGACTGGATGGCACCAAGTTTGATGACAGACACAGCACTGATGTAAGGGCAGGGCATATCCAGTCGGAAAAACAGAAATGGCGATTGTAAAAGCCGGAACGCAGAATTTTCCTGTTCCGGCAGGTTTTTCCAATGAAATGGCAAATTGGCTCAGAAGTAATATTCCAGTGCCAGTTCAATGAAGTCGTCTTTACGGACAAAATACAGTGGGCTGTCAAGCTGACTGGCATTGAACCACCAGGCATTCGCCCGCCATTTCCAGTTATTGTTGATCCGTGCGGAGGCTTCAATTCTGCCGGTCGATTCCTGACTGTGGTCCAGATCCTGATTAATCCCGAATAAAATTTCTGTGCCGTCTATGTCATTGAGGGCAAATCGGGTACCCAGAAACAGGTCATTCTGATTCAGACTCAGTGATCGGGAGTCGTATTGGTACTCGGCAATCAGGCCAAGATCCCAATAGGTATCGAAGACACCGACCAGGGTATATTCAAACCCTGTGACCACGGCGGAGTGATTTTCCAGGCTGTCCCGGTAAAGCGCTTCCAGTTTGAATAACCAACTGCCAAAAATACCCTGAACATCCACGCTGGTCTGATCCATCTGGGCGTAGTATGGGGTCAGGCTGGTGCGTCCCGGCAGAAAGTAGGGATCTCTGTTGGTGCCCTGAAAAAAGCTGGCGCCGACATCCCAGTCGCCAAAATAGTGGCTGTAGCGCAATGACCAGTCGATATGCTCCTGCTCCGATGAAGATTCATACAATGCATTGTCATTTACCGGCAGCGGCGGCCGCAGCCGTCCGTCTTTGCCTGCGAAAGTACGTTCACGAAAATAGGGGAGGATGAAGGCATTCACTGTGCCCCAGTCTTTGACGGCTGCAAGATTGATCATTGGCTGGCCGAGTTTTTGCTCGCCGTCGACAGATTCGACGTTATCGGTCTGGTTGATCACATCGACCAGGTGAATGGACTCAGTCACGCCCCAGAAAACTTTTCCGACGCCTATTCTGAGTTCATAGTCATCGATCAGCTGCAGATACATGAATTCACGAAGATCGAAATGGGTCCGTTCATCATCCATGCTGTCCCAGCGATAGAAGGGCTGAATGGTCAGCCGGGCGTCACCGTCCTGCCATTCTGTGTACCACTCGGGCTCTATCACCACAGAGGTCTGGCTTTTGTCCTGGCCCTCAAGACCCGGGTGCAGAAACTGACGTTGTTCAAGGTTTATCTGGCCGCTGATGCCAGCTGCCTCGACTGAGGCAGCCAGAAGCAGGGGCAATGCAGAAAATCGGTATATCATGCTTGCTCCTGCCTGAGATTATTTGACGCGTTTGAGGCTGGACTTATTGAAATCGCTTTCATCAAGGCCGTTATTGAACGTCAGTTCATGGGTGGTCAGCACCGTTGTTTTACCGGTCTGGCTGTTATTCATCGTCATGGTGTGAGCACGCCAGTATTTGTCCTGGTACTGCTGATAGTCGTCAAAGGTCAGCGTCTTCAACAGGCTGTCTTTCCGGTCATAGAACTCCACCTTCAAAGGACGGTAATGCTCTTTATCCAACCAGACCAGTTGTTTGGTATAGCCGGAGTACTCATCCGTCGGGATTTGCTGAACTTTGAAAACAGTCTGATCCTGCATGGTTTCATCACCCAGATAGGTGAAGTCGTATTTCTCCAGTTCAAATGAACTCAAATCTTCGTAGGCGAACTCGCTGCCCATGAAAGGGCCCGATTTGTTGCGCGAAGCAATTCGTTTGACCCGCTTTAGCGCTGGCAGATACAGCCATTGGTCATCAGGCTTGGTTGTATGGGCGAAATTCAGAAAGGCTGTGCCTTGTACATCGCGTGGCTGATCAAAAATCGTCAGGCCTTTATCGCCGTCGTCAGCCACTTCCAGTGTCTTGATACGCATTTTCCGGGTGCTGCTTTCGCCTTGTGCGTTGGATAGCAGCATGGTCATGACTGCCACGCTGTCGCCCCAACCGGTATCACGCAGTTTTCGCTCCTTGGCAATCTCTAATCCCTGCTCGTTACCCGCATAACATACCGCCGGGATGACCGCCATACCCAGTGCGGTAATCATGCCGATAGACGCTAGCCATTGTGTGATTCGTGCTGTTTTATCTGTCATGAGCTTTCTCCTTCATCTTTGGCTAAATGGTTATTGAGCCAATGGTTTTGGGTTCATTGGGTTCTTGGTCTCCGCTCTGGCTGTCTCAGTGTCAGCCTGTTCCACCGGCTGACGGTCAAAGAGCATCAACATGCAGGGCAGCAGCAAGAAGTCCACCACCAGGGCAATGAAAATGATCAGGGCACTGAGCTGGCCCATGTCACTGTTCAGGCGGAAACTGGAGCTGGCCAGTACCGAGAAGCCGGCAACCAGAACGACGGTGGTGATCCATAGCGCGCGGCCAACAGTGCTGAAGGCATAGCGAACCGCTTCTTCCGCATTGCGGCCTTCTTTGCGTGCGATTTGATATTTGCTCAGGAAGTGCACGGCGTCATCGACAACGATACCGAGTGTGAGAGTGACCACTATTGACAGGCCCAGATTGATTTCACCAGACAAAAGTGACCAGAGTCCGAATCCGAGAATGGCCGGGGCGATGTTGGGAATGAGACTGATCACGCCCAGTCGCAGTGAACGCAAAGCAAAAATCATCAATACGGAGATTAATACCAGCGTCACCGGTAATGTTGATAACATGCTGGCCATATTGGTTTCGCCAATATGAGCGAACATCAGGTTGGGGCTGGACGCCATAATGGCGTAACCCGGCGCATTGGCATCAAACCAGTCATTAATGCGAGCTTCCAGGGCTACCAGTTCTTTACTGCCGATATTCTTGGTGGTCAGCGTCAGTTTGACGGATGATTTATCCACATTGAGCTGGTTGTTAAGGTCCAGGCCGTAGGGCAGGGACATCTCATACAGCAACAGATATTGTGCGGCCAGTTCTCTGTCGTTCGGCAGGCGATACCAGCTGTCATCATCACCATGCATGTTTTTGTTCAGGCGTTTGTAAACATCACTCAGGCTGGCAACATGGTCGGTTTCCGGCTGTTCCCGCAACCAGTCGGTAAACTGATTCAGGATGTTCAGAAAGCCAGGATCCGCGATCCCCTGGGGCTGGCCTGAATCAATCGCAATGCTGATGGTGGTCATACCGCTGATATTGTCTGCCATAAAGTCGGCTGCCTGGCGAAATTGGCTGTCTGTGGCGAAGTATTTGACAGGCTCGTCGTTGACCACATTGCGAGGCAGCAGCAGGGTGGCGGCGCTCAGAATGATGACGGACAAAGGCAAGATGATCTTACGGTGGTTAACCACTATGTTGCCTAATTTATCTGTCCAGGTGTGCTGGTCGGTCGTTTTAACGGCCGGGGCACGTAAAGGCAGTACAGACAGCAAAGCCGGCAGCAGGGAGACTGACAGGAAGCAGGCAATCATGATTCCCAGAGCGGCCAGATTACCTAAATCGCGCAGAATCGGTGAATCAGAGGCATTCATCATTAAAAAGCCAAGCGCCGTTGTTACCGAGGTAATCAGGACCGGCATAGCATTGAGCCTGATGCTATAGCCTATGGCTTCATTTTTGAGCATGCCCCTCTGCATACCTTGCCGCATAGTGGCGATAACATGCACACAGTCAGCAACGGCGAGCGTGAGAACCAGGGTTGGTACATTAACTGTGGCTGTGCTGAGGAACATGCCCGCCCAGCCGGACAAACCCATAGTAGCCGCCACTGAACCGATAATCACAATAAGTGTGGCGAGCACACCAGTTACAGTGCGCAGCATAAGTATCAGAAAAACCAGCACAATCAGTAGCATGGTCGGCACGAGTGTGCTGCTGTCTTTCATCGCCATGTCCATGAAAGTCCGGTTCATGGTGACAATGCCGGCCTGATAAAAATCAACCTCAGGAAATTCTGCCCGGTATTTTGCCAGTAAGTTTTGGGAATAATCGGTAACCGTAGTAATTTCTGTCGTTTCGTCAACTTTAGGCATCTGTAAAGTGACGTTAACAACAGCAACATCACCGCTGGATGAAATCAGTGAATCACGGAGTAAAGGCTCTTGTATGGCGACTGATTTCACTTTCGCGATGCGGTTCGCATCTAGCGGATATTCATCTAACAGCAAATCTTCGACCAGCAGATCATCTTCAATGGCTTCTGTGTGCTGATAGTTAGCCAGTGAGTCGACGCGGCTTGAAAAAGGAATTTGCCAGCTGTCGTTGGTCAGATCCCGGATCAGAGACAAGGTGTCAGGCGTAAAGACATTGCCGTTTTTGGGGGCAATGACAAAGCTGATGTTGTCTGTTTTACTGAAGGTGTTCTGGATAGTGTTAAAGGCTTGCAACTGAGGGTTATTTCCGTCAAAGAAGATGTTGTAATCCCCCCGGAAATAAAGGTTTTTGGCGCCGATAGTGGCGGCGATCAACAGTGCTGTAATTATCGCCAGGACGATATAAGCACGTTTGATCGGTAAAGCGTAGATACTGTCTTTCATCACAATCTCCATGAGTGACGTTTCGTCAATATTTGGTGCTTTAAAACCAGCGTGTAGGCTGGCCGGGCATGAGTTAGCTGCTTATTCATAGCCAAAGTCAATTATTCAGCTACTTATGAGTGTTAATCTCTCCGTATTCATTGCAGAGAGAAATCAAATTGTGACAAATCGTCAAGCATGGTGTGAAAATAACCCGCCTGAAGCGGGTTCTTACAGTAACTAGCGACCCAGTTGGGAAAGAAGTTCGATCTCTTCTGCAAAAAAGGTCTGTTCAATGTGTTTCCACAGCCTTTTGTAATCCCTTTCGCTAGACAGTGGCTTCCAGTTCATTCCGTCAAGTAACATGTTGATGTTATTCAAAATGGTAAACGGATCCTGTAGGCGATGTATGCAGCGACTATTGGTCGCATTCGTAATCAGTGCATTTGATCCCACAGCCAGTGACCAGTTTGCAAAAACCACTGCATCGGTACTGACGGCCGCCGACATAGCCAGACTGCCTTCTTCCAGAGCACGATTGACGATTGCATCTGCATTATCAATCATTTGCTCCTCAAGTTGGTTCAACATTTCCACGCGTGTATTGGATGCTTTGTCGATAACCCAGGGGGTTTTCGCTGTCAGCAGACAGGTCGACAGTATGGGTTCGAGTCGGGCAAAGATATGGTACGCAACATGGACACCCATCAGAATATCCCGGCTGCTGCCTTCCATGTCTAACACCCGGTTGAACAGAGTCATTTCAACCTTTATAGCGTGGCTGCAAAGTGCCACTATGACGTCTTCTTTACTGCAGAAATGGTTATACACCGTTCCCTTAGAGTAAGGACTGATTGACGCCAGCTTATCCATGGTGAGGTTAGCAAAGCCTTCTTTGTTAACCAGATCTTTGGCAAGCATAATCAGCTCGTGATCGCGTTCTGCAATCGCTTGCTGTTTTTTGGTTTTGGGTACACGCTCTCCGGAGAAGAGGGCACATCTCTCTTTATTACAGTTCAACCCGAACATAACTTCCGACTTTTAAGTTGTCAGTTGCGTGAATACATTGCAACTCCTTCTGTAAGATGCTGGCACTCCTGTAAGTTTCTGCTTTACAAGAAGCAAACATCCTGTAAACAGTTTAACACGAATACGAAAAGGGTAAATCTCTGTAAAAATGACGATTGGTCAAAGTTGACTTATCGTCATAATAGACACTTGTGCACAGAGATCAATACCATTGTTGAAATTATTTATTCAGCCACATGAATAGCATGTGCGGCAGGCAATAAAAAACCGCCAGTGTTGGCGGTTTTAGGTGTGTATCTGTGTTGGCTCAAAGAAATTAAAGCGCAGTGCGGAGAATGGCTTTACTGTCGGCAATACCAATTTTGCCGTGTTCACCCAATGCGGTCATGCCATGTTTTTCCAGACCGCTGAGCAGAACGTTAATGTCATTTTCATCCAGCTCGACATCTTTTAGGCGAGTTGGCACCTGCATGGCCTTGAAGAAAGCTTCTGTTTTGGTAATGGCAGCATCAATGCGTTCGTCATCGCTGCCCTCAGTGATGCCAAAAATACGTTCAGCATATTGAAGAAGCTTGGCGGCTTTTTCCTGGCGTCGCTCTTTCATAACCGCCGGCAGCACGATACTCAGAGTACGGGCATGATCAATACCATAGTTGCCAGTCAGTTCATGGCCAATCATGTGTGTGGCCCAGTCTTGCGGAACACCCACACCAATGAGTCCGTTCAGCGCCTGAGTAGCGGACCACATAATATTGGCACGCACAGCCAGATCATCCGGGTTGGTCAGTGCTTTCGGGCCCTCTTCAATCAGGGTTAACAGCAAGCCTTCGGCAAATCTGTCCTGAACTTTGGCATTGACCGGGAAGGTCAGGTATTGCTCCATCACGTGAACATACGCATCGACCACACCGTTACTGATCTGACGAGGAGACAGACTCAGCGTGGTTGTCGGGTCCAAAACAGCGAACACAGGCTGGATTTTAGAGGACATATAGCCAATTTTGTCATTACCACGTGAAACGACAGAGGCTTTGTTGCTCTCAGAACCCGTTGCCGGCAGGGTCAGGATGCAGCCGATTGGCAGAGCATGTTTCACACTGATTCCTTTTGACCACATATCCCAAGGATCTTGTCCTTCATAGCAGGCAGCGGCCGCGACAAATTTAGTGCCGTCAACCACAGAACCACCACCGACAGCAAGCAGGTAGTCGACACCTTCAGCTTTTATCTGTTCGACAGCTTTCATCAGGGTGTCGTATTGCGGGTTAGGTTCAATGCCAGAGAATTCAATCCATTGGTGTTCACTCAGCGCTTTAACGACCTGGTCGTATACACCGTTAGCTTTGATAGAGCCACCGCCGTACAGCACCATTACCTTGCTGCTTTTAGGTATTTCGTTTGTGATTGCAGCAATCTGGCCTTCGCCAAAATGAATGCGTGTCGGGTTGTGATAGCTAAATGGGTTCATCATTGCTCTCCAGGTTTGCCTGTAAGATATAGTGTGCTGCAAAGTGTAGGTGACAAGCAGGTTCGCTGTAATACACAATTCTGCTTAATTCTTGCCTGATTCTGCTTTACTCTTTTATTCGTATGGCGATTCATCAACAATGACTTACTCAGATAAACAGAGTTGCGACTATGAATAAAACCCTGGAACTGGCGATCTCTTTAAGTGGTCAGCTGGGCCTGGAAGACAGGCAAGGTAAGGTAAATTCGGCATTAAAAGGCGTAAGCCTGTTTAAAATCACCCAGTATCATCATGTGACGCCACAGATGTACCAACAAGGGGTGGTCGTTATTTTTCAGGGCAACAAAATTGGCCACCTGAATGACTATCGGTTTGAGTACGACACAGAACATTGCCTGATTGTGTCAGCGCCGTACCCCATTGCCTGTGAAACCTTTGCGTCGGAGCAGGCGCCGCTGATCGGGATTGATATCGGATTCGACCACAGTGTGATTCGCCAGCTGGTTGATGACATGGAGGCCGAATTGGGCGCCGACTATTTTGCCTCGCAACAGCAGCACAAAGGTGTGGCCGCCTCACCGGTTACACCAGAGATCAATGATTGTATGCAGCGACTATTATCCGTGTTGCACAGCCCGATGGATGCAAAATTACTGGGCCCACAGATCCTCAGAGAGTTTTTTTACCGCTTGCTGCAAAGTCCCCAGCGGATTCTGCTGGCCCAGTATGTAAAGCAAGATAGCGCGTTAGCTCGTGTATCCGGCGTGATCGAGCATGTGCAGCTGCACTATGCCGATAAGCTGGCGGTGGATGATCTCGCTGAGATGGCAGGCATGAGCATTTCAGCTTTTCACCGTGCATTTAAGCAAGTTGTCACCGACCCGCCTTTGCAATACATCAAGAAAATCCGGCTCAATAACGCCAAGCAGCTCATGGTGCAGGATGGCGTGTCAGCCAGCGTGGCAGCAAGCAAAGTCGGGTATGAAAGCGCCGCGCAGTTCAGCCGCGAGTTTAAACGCTATTTTGGCTTGCCGCCCAGTAAGGCGGGGTAAGTGGTGTACGCTTACTGACCTGCCTTCTGCACAGCTTGCCGGGTAAATCCTTGCGAATGGTTTAGCAGAGTTCGTGCTTCTTCAGCGGTTGAACCGGTCAGAATCATCACAATGGCTGTTTTGCAGTGGCCGCCACAGGCTGCCAGCGCAGATTCGGCCTGTTCGCGTGTTGCGCCGGTAGCCGCGGTGACAATGTTTTTCTGGCGCTCGACCAGTTTTGCATTGGTTGCTTCAACATCCACCATCAGGTTGCCGTAGACTTTGCCGGTGCGGATCATGGCGCCTGTTGTCAGCATGTTCAGAATCATTTTTTGTGCTGTACCGGCTTTCATGCGGGAGGAGCCGGTCACCACTTCCGGCCCAACGACCGGCGTCATGGCAATATCGGCGAACCGGGTCATGGCGCTGTCCGGGTTGCAGCTGATGCTTCCGACGGTCGCACCCACTGATTTCGCGTATGCCATTGCGCCCAGGACATAAGGCGTGCGACCACTGGCAGCAATGCCGACTAACACATCTTTGTCAGAAAAATTCAGGGCTTTCAGATCTTCTGCACCGAGTTCGCGATTGTCTTCCGCATTTTCTACGGCACGGAAAATCGCTTCCCGGCCTCCGGCAATCAAGCCGATCACCTGAGAAGGATCACTGCCATAAGTAGGCGGGCACTCACTGGCATCGAGAATGCCTAAGCGGCCTGATGTGCCTGCGCCCGAGTAAATCAGGCGGCCACCTTGCTGAAAAGCCGTGGCGATCGCATCAACAGCTTCAGCCACTTGCGGTAAGACGCGTTCAACCGCCAGCGCCACTTGCTTATCTTCGTCATTGATGACTTTCAGCATCTCGACGGTCGACAGGGTGTCTATCGCGTGGCTGGCAGGGTTGCGGCTCTCAGTGATCAGCGTGTTTAAATCAATTTTCATCAAGGATGACCTTAGGGTTCGTTATCTGATGAGAATTGTAGGGAATAACATATTGCGTAGCAAACGGCGCAATCTGAAAGGCTCATTCTTGCCGTCCCTGATTCAAAAACGCGATAAACAGGCAAATCATTGGGTTCAAGGGGGGCAGCGCTTGTCAGCGTCCTGATTGTCTGAACAAGCATGCTACACTCATATCGACACTGACTTCGTGGAAATGGGTTCGTCGCGGAGGCAAGTATGGTCAGTTTGCTGTGGAAATGGTTTGCGACTCTGATTGTCCCTGCTTTGATATGGGCAAGTTTTGCCCTGCCTGTTCAAGCCGATATTGTTGATGCCCGCTGCGATATATACCCCAAAGGAGCCGATAAACCCTCAGGCCGTTACTTGTGTGTGCTGTCTCAGCATCATGGCTATGTCACGATCGACAGAGCAGATGGTGTCTATTACGATTTTCATCCGACGCAGGGAGAGCCGGGGCAATACCGTGATGGCCGGAATCAGCCTGTCTACCAAAGAAGCGGCTTAGGCGCGAAAGGGATGATTTTTGAAATGAGTGATAAATCAATCTATGTCCTGTGGGACACTTCCGTGTTAGCCGAGCCTTAATTTTGAGATCTCATTTTTAGGGATTACGGGTTGATTTTTTACGCCGTGCTAACCACTATCAGCCCACCTGAATAAAGAGATGCAATGCATGTCAACGCATACCCACTTAACCATTGATATCGTATCTGATGTGGTCTGCCCCTGGTGCTACATTGGTTACAAACGGCTCGAAGAGGCCATGGCTGCCTATAAGGATCAGGTACAGTTTACTGTGCGCTGGCACCCTTTCGAACTGAATCCGGCGATGCAGGAAGAGGGCCAGTTGCTGAGTGAGCATCTGGCAGAGAAATATCAGATCACCCCCGAACAAAGCGAGCAGAACCGGGCCAGGATTATCGCTTTAGGCGAAGAATCCGGTATCCGATTCCACTTCACACCGCTTTCCCGTATCTACAATACCTTCAAAGCCCATCAGTTGTTGCATTGGGCCGCGAACTACGGCCGTCAGACAGAGCTGAAACTGGCGCTTTTCGAGGCTTATTTCACTGAACAGGATGATCCGAGTCAATTATCTGTGTTGCTGGATGCTGCTGAGACCGCCGGCCTGGATCGCGATGAAGCCGAACTGGTACTTAAGCAAGGCAATTTTGCTGAAGCCGTCAGAGCTGAAGAACAAACCTGGAGCGGGCAGGGGATCACTGCTGTGCCTGCGTTTGTCTTTCATGAAAAATATCTGCTTTCTGGTGCACAGGATGCGGATACTTTCAAGCAGGTTATCGAGACGCTTTTAGATGAGATGGCTTAGAAGACACTGCTGGGCAGTAAGCGAATTTTGACCACTGAGCAATCTGACAAGGAAAACGGATGCAAGGATTCTGGATAAAGCTGATTCTGACTGTCGTGATATTCGCTGCCTTGTTTGGCTATGTTTTTTACACGGTGCAAAGTGGTGTGCAGTAAGGACATCACTGAGAGTAAAAGCTAGGTGTCGCGCTGAATCATCTGGATGATCACAAGGAGTGTGCGTTGGAAAAATATGCCGTGTTATCGGACATTCACAGTAATGTCTTTGCGCTGGAAGCTGTGGTTGAGGATGCGCTCAGCAAGGGGGTGACCCGGCTGGTGAATCTGGGGGATATTTTATACGGCCCGATAGCCCCTCGTGCTACCTTTGATTTCCTGCAGCAGCAAGAGATGCTGACGATTTCAGGTAATCAGGATCGACAAATTTACCAGTCAACGGCAGCAGAAGTGGCTGCCAACCCCACGCTGCAATTTATTCTCAACGACTTAGGCCAGGCACCGCTGGACTGGATGCAGCAACTGCCATTCGATGCCCGGATATCCGATGATATCTATGCCTGTCATGGCACGCCGGACGATGATCTGGTGTATTTGCTGGAAGATATCAGCTCGGGCCATCCGCGGGTTAAAGCCGATGCTGAAATAGCCATGCCTCTTAAAGACATCCATTCCCCCATCATTCTTTGTGGTCATACTCATATTCCCCGTTGTGTCCGGCTGTCGACGGGACAGACAGTGATCAATCCGGGCAGTGTGGGCCTTCAGGCTTATGCTGACGATCTGCCCTCGCCCCATGTGATGCAAAATCACACCCCGCAGGCGTCGTATGCGGTGCTGACTTTACAGGACAAGGGGGATTGGGATGTTGCCTTTCACCGTGTGAATTACGACGTAAAAGCGGCTGTGCAGGCCGCCGCAGCCAGTGGTCGAGAAGATTGGGCGCATTACCTGATGACAGGCAGGTGTTAACTCAGTAAGCGTCAGTTCATCACGCCGCGTCTTCAGCTACACTTGGTCGATACCGCATGCCGTTTTTCTTTATGTTCCTGTCCAGTTTCCCGGAGGTTTTATGGCATCGTTTCAGCAGGCGAAAATCTCTCCTCACTTGTGGTTTGATCAAGAAGCGCTTGAGGCCGCTGAGTTTTATACGCAAGTTTTTGACGACTCAAAAATTGTCAATCACACCCAGATTGAAGACACCCCCTCAGGCAGTGTTGATGTGGTGAACTTTGAATTGTTCGGTCAGCCATTTACAGCGATCAGTGCCGGGCCATTTTTCACTTTCAACGAGTCGATCTCATTTGTGATTCATTGTGACGATCAGGCAGAAATCGACCGTTACTGGGCGGCCTTATCGCAGGATGGCGGTGAGCCAGGGCAGTGTGGCTGGCTGAAAGATAAATACGGCTTGTCCTGGCAGATCGTGCCGAGATCGATGGCGGCGATGATGCGAAGCCATGATCCCGTCAAACTGGCGCGCTTAACACAGTGCTTTCTGACCATGACAAAATTGGAGATAGCCGTGCTGGAACGTGCGTTCAATGGTGAGTCGTCGGGTGAGTAGCAGGCCGAATAAAAAAGAGTGCATCACAAAAAAAGCGACAGGGCGGGCAGGAGTACCCGAACTGTCGCACAACGGATAATAAACGGTCAGGCTTTGGTTTCTTCTACGGCCTCTGTGGCAACTGCTGTTTCAGTTGATTTGAGCCCAGCGGTTTTTTTGGCACGTTTTTCTTTTTGTGCCAGCCAAATCAGAGGAACGATAATCATCATGGTGCCAAGAATCATGGGCAAATCAGGCACTTCATCGAACCACAGCATACCGATGATCACAGCGCCAATCAGCCCGCTGTATTCAGCGCTCGCGATTTTGTTTGATTCCGCCGAGCGGTAAGCCAGTACACAGGCGCCGGCATAAATCATAATAAAAGTGCTTGAGCCAGCCGCAGTCAGCAGCGGCGACCAGTCCCAGGGTTGTCCTTCCCACAGGGCCAGCCCAAGCGCAGCCGGCATACCCGCCAGGTTGGTCAGCATCAGGGTTTGTGCAACCGTCTGATGTTTTGGCAGTTTACGGACCAGCAGGTTGTTCCAGGCCAGCGTAAAGGCAACAATCAGTGCCGCAATGGCTGCCCAGTTGATTTCGGTCGGGCGGATAATCACCAGTACACCAATGAAACCAATCACTGCCACGCCGACAGAATATTTGGTCAGCTTTTCCTGAAACAGCATCATGGCCATCGGCAGCATGATCAGCGGCGCGGCATAGAAGATGGCATTGGCTGTTGCCAGGGGCAGGCTGGTAATCGAAATGATCATAAAGACCATGCCCAGCAACCAAATGTGTCCGCGCAGAGCATGCCACTTAAATCCGGCAAAAAAATCGGCTTTTTTGGTGCCGATACAGAACGGTGCCAGAATAGCAACGGCGGTTAACTGACGGAAAAAGACAAACTGAAAAATCGCCGTTTCATCACCCAATGATTTGATCATGGCATCGGAGCACACAGCAATTAAGTTGCCAACAATCAGCAATATCATGGCTAAACCGACAGACATTTGAGGCATGGGCTGCTCCTTCTTGTTTTGAGTGAGTGATAAATCAACGAGACGACAAACTGTGATCCAAAGCATAAACCAGTCACAGTGATGAAGTATAATGATATAAATTTTTTTGGTATGAGTTTTTTAGATAGTGAAACTGCCACCCCTTCGCGCCGTTCATTACTTTGAGGCTGTCGCTCGTTTGAACAGTTTTTCCCGTGCGGCAGAGTTTCTGAGCGTGACGCAAAGTGCGGTCAGCCATCAGGTTCGTCTGTTAGAAGATTATCTGGGGGAAGAACTGTTCCAGCGCCAAGGACGCCAGTTGTCTCTGACACCTATCGGTGAAAAGTATTACGAGCAAATCAGCCATGCGCTGGCGGATATCTCTGAAGCCAGTCAGCAAATCCGGGAAGGTGAAGGGGGAAAGATTCGCCTGGCACTATACAGTTCTCTGGCGGTGAAATGGCTGATCCCGCGGCTGGAAAACCTGCGTCAGCTGCACCCGGAAATTGAGCTCACGTTGAATATGGTGAGTAATGATCCGAATTTCAGTGATGAACTGGCCGATTGCTTTATTACCGTCTCGCCACCCAAGCGGAACAATTTCATTTCAGAGCTGCTGTATCATGAGCAGTTGTATCCGGTCTGCAGCCATAAACTCTGGCAGCAAATGCGGGATAAACCGCTGCCCGATGCCCTGTGGGAGCATCCCTTGCTGACGACGCGATCCATTTTTAAAAATGCCAAACACGGTGAAGACTGGCATCGCTGGTGTAAGCTGGGCGGTTTTGAATTACCTGAACTGGCGCGATTTCAGTTGTTCAGCCATATGCTGCTGGCGGCAGAAGCGGCCCGCTATGATCAGGGCATCACCTTTCTCAATGATTACCTGATGAATGACATCGACAGGCAACAGCACTTTGTGCGGATCCCCATGCACGAGCTGCCAACGGGCGACAGTTTTTATTTTGTGTATAAAAAATCCCGCGCCTCGCAAACAGCCATTATCACGCTGGGCCGCTGGCTGAAACAGCAGTGTGATGAGCTGGATCGAAGAGGCATTCAGAGCTGATCCAGGTGATTGAGGCAGAATTCGGCTCGGCTGAGTATTGCCTGTCGTTCGTTGTCCGCTAAGTTATCCCAGCTGCGATAAATCATCCCGATTCTTGGATTGACGGCCAGACGCTGCTGGTGTTTATCCATGAATCGCCAGTACAGGCTGTTGATGGGACAGGCATCCGCGCCGGTTTTCTTTTTGACTGAGTATTGGCAGGACTGGCAGTAGTCACTCATCTTATTGATGTAGTTACCACTTGCCGCATAGGGTTTGGTGGCAATGATGCCGTTATCTGCAAACTGAGACATGCCCCGGGTGTTGGGCATTTCAACCCACTCAATGGCATCGACATAGATCCCCAGATACCAGGCATCGACCTGATCGGGGTCCATTTCAGTGAGCAGACAAAAGTTGCCGGTGACCATCAGTCTTTGAATATGGTGCGCATAGGCGTAATCCAGCGACTGCGAGACGGCGGCTTTGAGGCAGGCCATGCCTGTTTTTCCGGTCCAGAAAAAATCCGGTAAATTCCGGTGAGCACCAAGGGTGTTGTAGCTGGCATAATCCGGCATATTGGCCCAGTAAATCCCCCGTACGTATTCGCGCCAGCCCAGTATCTGACGGATGAAGCCTTCCACTTGAGCCAGAGAGATCCTGCCATCGGCTTGTTCATAATGGGTCAGAACGGTCTGAATGACCTGCATCGGGTGCAGCATTTTCGTGTTCAGGGCAAAAGATAACCGCGAATGATACAGGCTCCACCGGTGCTCACACTGATCTGTCATGGCATCTTGAAAATAGCCGAAGCACTGAAGCTGGTGCTGGCAAAAATAGTTCAGTAATTCAATGGCCTGCCGGCGTGTTACCGGCCATAGCAGTGAGTCTGAGGCTTGACCAAAATGCGGAATTTTGTGTTTTTCCAGTCGGGCCAGGATATCACTGACCGGGTTGTCGAAGCGTAGCGGTGCCGGAACGGCCGCAAGATCCGTGGCAGTCAGTTTATGCCGGTTCTCTTTGTCGAAGTTCCACTTGCCGCCTTCAGGCTTTTCGCCCTGCATTAAGATAGCAAAGCGACGTCGCATCATCCGGTAAAAATGTTCCATTAAGACATGCTTGCCCCGGGCAAAGTGGTGGGGTATCTCGTCAAAGGGCAACAGGAAATGTTCGGTATCCACTTCTGTGCACGAGACGCTGGCAGGCAGGCTTAAAGTTCGCAGTTGTTGCAGCAGGCGGTATTCATCAGGACGCTGGTATTCGAACACCTCGATCTGATGATCGGATATCAGTTGGTGCAGCAGTTCCGGCAGGCTTTTGTATGCCGCGGTGTCGTCCAGTGTCAGGTGGCAGACATGAAAGCCGGCTTGGCTGAGCGCGCTGGCAAAGGCCTTCATGGCGGCAAAAAAGGCGCAGATTTTCTGCACATGATGCTTGGTGTAAGTCGCTTCCTGATGCAGTTCGGCAATCAGGTATAAGGTGCTGTCATCCTTTAGCTGAAACCAGGCATGTTTGGCATTGAGCTGATCGCCCAGAATCAGTCTTAAGGTTTTATATCGAGTGGCTGCCATTGTCTAACCAGCGATGAATAAAGTCGCCCTCAGGATCGTACATTTTCGTCTGTTTCTCCAGATCAAAGTAGCGCCAGCCCCGCGGGTCGGCACCCACCCCGGCCAGATACTGCCAATTGCCCCAGTTGGATGCGACATCATAATCGATTAACTGCTGCTCAAAGTAAGCGGCGCCGTAGCGCCAGTCGAGGGCCAGCTCGTGGACAAAACAACTGGCAACCAACTGGCGGCCACGGTTAGACATATAGCCGGTCTGATTGAGTTGCCGCATGCAGGCATCGACAATCGGATAGCCAGTTTTGCCGTTACACCATTGCTGAAAACGGCTCTCATCATGGCGGTTAGTCGGTTCCTGATTTTTAATGCCACGGTAATAGAACAGCTTTTGCTGGTAGGCATGGGCATACCATTGAAAGTATTCGCGCCATAACAGTTCGAATCGAATCCACTCGGTTGAGTCATTTCTGATGACCTTGGTCTGATAATCGTCCAGATAGCGCAGTACAGTCACCGGGGACAGGCACCCCAGCGCCAGCCAGGGGGAAAACTTGGTCGAATTATCCCAGCCATCCAGCGCATTGCGTGTCTCTTTGTAACGGGCTGGCAAATCGCCGGAGAAATAGCGCTGAATATGCTCAAAGGCTGCCGTTTCACCGCCGGTGAAGCCGCGGGAGACGGAAGGTCGTTCCGGCATTCTGTCCAGTTGGGTGCGCGCCAGATTGATCGGGTGGAGCGGAGCGGTTTGCGGTAATGCAGGGGGCGGTGGCAGTTCGAGATCAACCACAGACTCTGAACGGCAATCCAGCTTTTCTGTCATCAGCCGGAACTGGGTGAAACTTGCGGGCAGTTCATTGAGGGTGAAAGGCAGCAGTGCGCGCGTGAACAGGGTATGGGTTGGAATGGTCAGAAAAGTGACGTCCGGGTATTGGGCCTCAATATACGCCCAGCTCTGGTTTTCGTAATAGCCCGCCTGTTCACTGCGGCCGATGACGGAAATCGGGTATTGATCCAGCAGTTCGTCTATTGTTGCCTCCAGCGGCGTGTCGCGGATCAGCAGGCCCTGATGGGGGTGCTGATCGGCAAGCTGGTGATTCAGATCGGCCAGCGAGTCGAGCAAAAAGGCTTGTCGCTGTTTTCCCCAGGGCATGCGATGCCCCGGATACGGCACCGGACTTTGCTGCGGCAGGCAGTAGAGACACAGCAGATGTTCCACCTGCTCAGCCGTTTTCCTCAACGCCGGGTTATCGTGCAGGCGCAAGTCGTAACTGAAGACAAATAATCCCGTTGTCATGGCTCACCTTCTCTGCAAAAGGAGTTACCACAAGTGTAGGCGGCGAAACCATGATGAGAAGGAGCAGGGCAATGATTTCAGTGTGTACGCCCCTCCCGTTGCAGAGAGGGGCACGCGTCAGGATGGCGATATCAGGCTTTGCGGGAAGTTTGCTTATATCGGTCGAAGATGACAGCTGCCAGCAGAATGGACCCGCGCACCACGTATTGCGCAAATGGGGACATATTCAGCAGGTTCATGGCGTTTTCGACTGTGCCGAGAATCAGCACACCGGCAATCACATAAGACACTTTACCTATCCCGCCTTTCAGGGACACACCGCCTAAAACACAAGCTGAAATCACCACCAGTTCGAATCCGACTGAAGTCATGGGCTGGCCACTGGTCATGCGCGCCGCGAGGATCACACCGGCCAGTGCAGAGATGAAACCGGACACGGTGAAAATGATCATCTTGGTTTTGACGACATTGACCCCAGCCAGGCGGGCGGCTTCTTCATTGCCGCCGATAGCCAGCGTATTGCGGCCATAAACAGTGCGGTTCAGCAAAAAAGCAAATACCGCAAAGGTTATCAGGGTCAGCCAGACTGGGGTCGGGATCCCAAACAGCGAGGAGTTACCTAAGGCGAAGAAGCTTTCCTCTGTGATACCCACGGCTTTACCATCCGAGATGATATAGCCCAACCCCCGCGCAATCTGCATCGTTGCCAGTGTGGTGATCAGGGCGTTCACCTGCAGTTTGGCAATGACAAATCCGTTCAGTAAGCCAAACAGCACGCCGGACAGCAACCCCGCGCCCACCCCCAGCACCACACTGCCGGTGGTGTTGATGGCGACCGCGGTGACCACTCCTGAACAGGCAATCACTGAAGCAACAGACAGGTCAAGGTCGCCACAGGCCAGACAAAACAACATGGCGCAGGCCACCATGCCGCTCATCGAAATGGCCAGTCCCAGTCCTTTCATATTCACCAGTGTGGCAAAATAAGGGACAAAAAACGCACACAGTAAAAACAGGCCGGCGAACACCATCAGCATCCCGTATTTATCCCAGACTGCGGACATGTTCAGAGAGGCGGACGTATTGTCAGATTCCATCAGTTTCGTTGTACTACTTGTAGCCATGAGAAGGTTCCTTTTCATCAAGCGGCAATCGGGGCGTCGCCAAGCATG
Organism: Photobacterium sp. TLY01; assembly: GCF_021432065.1. Classification (NCBI taxonomy): domain Bacteria; kingdom Pseudomonadati; phylum Pseudomonadota; class Gammaproteobacteria; order Vibrionales; family Vibrionaceae; genus Photobacterium; species Photobacterium sp. TLY01. The sequence continues at coordinate 44,436 of NZ_CP090365.1, read as the reverse complement.
GCCAGGCGAAGCGCGGTTTGTTCATCAAAGGCATCACGGGCCAGTTCACCGGTGATTCTGCCTTCTTTCATGACCAGAAGGCGGTCAGAGATCCCCAGCACTTCGGGTAAATCACTGGAGACAACCAGGACTGTGACCCCGTTTTCAGCCAGCCTGAAAATCAGCTCATAAATTTCCGATTTCGCGCCAACGTCAATGCCGCGTGTGGGCTCATCCAGTAAAATCACGCTCATGTCGGTCGACAGCCAGCGGCCAAGGATCACTTTCTGCTGATTGCCTCCGGAGAGCTGGCCAATGGCCTGCGCCAGATTGGCGGCTTTGACATTGAGTGCCTGACTTTGCGTCTCGGCATTCTTGCGCTCCCACACACGGTTGATGACCCCGCCCAGTTTGAGATGCCATGGGCGGGCGCTGATGTTGGTATTTTCTTCGACCGAGAGAATCGGCACGATACCGTGCGCTTTGCGATCTTCAGGGCATAGGGTAATGCCTGCTTTGATGGCGTCTTGAGGGCTGCGGATCTGTACTTTCTGGTTGTGCAGGTAAATGTCGCCGGAATCCGGTTTTTCGGCGCCAAAGATCAGCCGTGTCAGTTCAGTGCGACCTGCGCCAACCAGGCCAAACAGCCCCAGAATTTCTCCCTGGCGAATATCCATCGAAACAGGGGCACTTAAACCGGTTCCCGTCAGCTTATCCAGCTTCAGGCCGCTTTCACCCAGGGGGCGTGAGCGATAGTTATAGATGTCGTTGATCTCACGTCCCACCATCAGCGCGACGAGCTTATCGTGGGTCAGGTGGGTCATGTCATCACAGGTCTGCACATGGGTGCCGTCTTTAAAGATCGTAATGGCATCACAGAGCGAGAAGATTTCCTCCATCCGGTGAGAGACGTACAAAATGATTTTGCCATCATCGCGCAGCTCGCGGATCACTTTGAACAGGTTATCGATCTCACGCTGTGACAGGCTGCTGGTCGGCTCATCGAAGGCAATGATGGTGGCGTTGCGGCTCAGGGCTTTGGCAATTTCGACCATTTGCCACTGACCGATGGAAAAGGTTTTCAAAGGCAGTGACGGGTCAAAATCTTCACCCAGGCGTGCCAGCTGTTTCCTGGCATTGCGATTTAAGGTTTCTGTATCCACTTTTCCGTTTTTGGTGGGCAGCTGACCGAGATATATGTTTTCCGCGACACTGAGCTCAGGAACCAGGTTCAATTCCTGATAGATAATGGCGATGCCTTGCTCGAGTGCATCGACAGTGGAAGAAAGGCGAACGGGCTTATCGTTGATCACCAGTTCGCCACTGGTCGGCTGGTAAAGCCCGCTCAGGGTTTTCAGTAAGGTCGATTTACCGGCACCGTTTTCGCCCATCAGCGCATGCACACTGCCGCTGCTGACCCGGAAACTGATATCAGACAGGGCTTTGACACCGGGAAAGTGCTTCGAAATCTGGCGAAACTCCAGATGAGAAGGGGACGTAGCCATCATGCGTACTCCTGTAGAATCATGGGGCGGCAATGAGACACTGCCGCCTGGTTCGTGCTTACAGACCTTTCTTCTGCAGTTCGGCTTTGTAGTTGTCGCGCGTGATCAGGACCACGTCGGTGACTTCGACAAATTTCTGTGGCTGAACGTCTTCTTTCACCCATTTGTACAGGGATTCAATACTCTTATAGCCATGAACATCCGGGCTTGGCAGGAGTGAGCCATAAAAGCCGGTTGCCTGAGACTTCGCCAGCTCGTTGACGGCATCGACCCCATTGATCCCGATGCCAATGACTTCTGAAGCGGCAAAACCTTGACCTTCGGTGGCACGAATACCGCCCAGCACCGTATTGTCATTCATTCCGACCACCAGCCAGTGTTTGACATCCGGATACTGCACCAGCAGAGAGTTCGCCGCATCAAGGGCGCCCGGAATGTCATTGGATTTGGTTGGCACGCGGTAAATCTGAGCGGCCGGGAAACCGGATTCCGTCAGTGCTTTGACTGCGCCATCTACCCGGCGGCGTGCTGTATCCAGCTCATCTGCAGTGATGGCCATGACGCCCGTTGTTTTGGCATCCCAGCCACGTTTTGTCATTTCCTGGTACAGCTCACTGCCCTGACGATAGCCAATTTCGCTGGCGGCCATCATGACCAGAGGCACGTTGGTCATCGGCTGACCTTTGGCGTTCAGGAACTGATCATCAACCGTAATGACTTTCATGTCGTAGCTGTTGGCTTTTGCCATGATGGCCGGCCCGAGCTTGGGATCCGGGGTGCAGATGACAAAACCTTTCGCGCCGCTGGCCGCCAGCGTATCAATGGCGTTGAGGGTTTTCTCGCCGTCAGGAACCGCCATTTTGATCACTTCAAAGCCATAGTCTTTGCCGGCTTTCTCGGCAAAATTCCACTCGGTCTGGAACCAGGGTTCTTCCGGTTGTTTTACCAGGTAACCCAGTTTGAGGGTGTCATCGTCACTTCCCCAGAATGCATTTGCGGAAGCACTGAGTAATGTCGCACCTGTCAGTGCGGCGGCAGCAAGTGTCTGTGTGATTTTTTTCATATTGTAATTCCGTCTACGTGTAGGATTTTTTGTTTCATCGGGAATCATTATTTGAGCAAGAAACGGAGAATTGGCGTGATGAAAATCACAGCAGAAAAAGGCAGCGATTTTGTCCATGCATATAGCGTGAATGGCTATGATGTGATTCGCATTTTTCCATGAGTATAAAACCTGATGCGCATTAATTTGCAGCAATTATGAATTTGTAAACGTTTTACATGCCTGCTGGATGAATCTGGTGACCATTTTTGTTCTTTGACACAAACTGAAGTGTCTGACGAATTTATCCATATTTATAGCGGTTCAATTCATGGCTGAAAACCTGTGTCCCCGATATAAAAGAAAAAGAACAGGACGACGAGTGGAGCAGTCATGGACAAGGTCAGTGCAGAACAGCGGTGTGTTATCGGTCTCGATTTCGGATCAGATTCGGTCAGGGCGCTGCTGGTGGATACCCGGAATGGCAAAGAGATTGCCTCAGGGGTGGCTTATTATTCCCGTTGGATGGCCGGAGCATACTGCGAGCCAGGTCAGTCGCAGTTTCGCCATCACCCGCTGGATTATATCGAGTCGATGACTCAGGCCATTGCCGAGGCACTCAGCCAGGTGCCGCCAGCGGTGGCTCAATCTGTGGTGGGTATTGGTGTGGACAGCACGGGATCAACCCCGGCACCTGTTGATGCCGAGGGCAATGTGCTTGCGCTGCGGCCAGAGTTTGCGCACAACCCCAACGCCATGTTCATTTTGTGGAAAGACCATACGTCTGTCAGCAAGGCGGAACGGATCAATGCACTGGCGCACTCCCATGACTTCCCCGATTACACCCGCTATGTCGGCGGTATTTACTCCTCGGAATGGTTCTGGGCAAAAGCGGCCTGGGTGGCGGAGCAGGCTCCGGAGCTTGTTGAGCATATCCATAGCTGGGTGGAGCTTTGCGACTGGGTGCCAGCATTGCTGACGGGCAATCAGCACCCTGATCGCTTGCGACGCAGTGTCTGTGCTGCCGGCCATAAAGCCATGTGGCATGACAGCTGGGGCGGTCTGCCTGATCAGGCTTTTCTGTCGGCGATTTCCCCGACATTAGACGGCATGCGAGAGCGGCTGTTCACAGAGGTATTTACATCGGACGAGCAGGCAGGACGTCTGTCTGCGACCTGGGCAGGCAAACTGGGACTGCCGGAGGGGATTGCCGTTGCCGTCGGCGGATTTGACTGCCACATGGGGGCTGTTGGGGCCGGTGCGGGTGAGCATGATCTGGTCAAGGTGATTGGTACATCAACCTGCGACATCCTGATGGTCAATCACCAGACGCTGGGTGAAAAAACCATACACGGGATCTGTGGCCAGGTGAAAGGCAGCGCTATGCCGGAGCTGGTGGCACTGGAAGCCGGCCAGTCTGCTTTTGGGGATATTTACGCCTGGTATAAGCGGCTGCTGATGTGGCCGTTACAGGCGTATGCCAGGCAGCATCCGCAAGCCAGCCTGCCACTGGAGGACATCGAAAAACAGCTGATCCCTGCCTTAGCTCAGGCCGCACTGGGCACAGAGCGCGATCTCAGCCTGCCGGTGGCCATGGACTGGCATAACGGACGCCGCACGCCCAATGCCAATCAACGCCTGAAAGGCGCGCTTACCGGCATGAATCTGGGTTCAGATGCGCCGGAACTGTTTCTGTCGCTGGTGGAATCGACCGCCCACGGGGCCAAAGCCATCGTGGATTGTTTTACCGGGCAGGGCATTGAGGTGAGGCGCGTGATTGCGATTGGCGGTATTTCGCAGAAATCCCCGCTGGTGATGCAAACCTGCGCCGACGTACTGGGACGGGAGATTGCTGTCGTTGAGTCGGAACAGTGCTGCGCGCTTGGCGCCGCTATTTTTGCGGCAGTTGCTGCGGGAGTTTACCCGTCAGCCAGCGTTGCGCAGTCTCAGATGGCCAGCCCGATCAGCCGGGTTTACTCACCGGTCACAGGGACAGAAAAAATGAATCAACAACGTTATCAGGGCTATCAACAACTCGGGCAGCAACTGGAAGCCTTGTCCGAGTTCCAACTGTCACAGGAGCGCAATCATGACCACTGATGTTTCGTTACAGCTTGCTGCGCAAGGCAGTGGTGCGGACGCACGGCGACAGGCGCTGCGCCATCAGGTCTGGCAGGCGAATATGGACTTGCAACGCCATCAGCTGGTGACGTTTACCTGGGGCAATGTCTCCGGAATCGATCGTCAGCAGGGCATCGTGGTGATCAAGCCCAGTGGTGTCGCTTATGAGGCACTGAGTGCCGAAAACATGGTGGTGCTGGATCTGGAAGGCAATGTGCTGGAAGGCGATCTGAAGCCCTCCTCAGATACGGCAACCCATTTGGCTTTGTATCAGGCCTTTCCGGATATCGGGGGGATCGTGCATACCCACTCACCGCAAGCCACAGCCTGGGCGCAGGCCGGTAAAGCGATTCCGGCATTAGGGACGACGCACGCCGATTATTTCTACGGCCACATCCCCTGTACCCGGGCCTTGACCGATGAAGAGATAACCACGGACTACGAACACAATACCGGCCTGGTGATCGTGGAAACCATCGGCAGCCAGGATGCCATGGCGATCCCGGGCATTATTGTCAAAGAACATGCGCCTTTCAGCTGGGGCAGCGATGCCGATCAGGCGGTCCATAACGCTGTTGTGCTGGAAACCGTTGCCGCGATGGCGACCCAGACGCTGCAGATTAACCCGTCTGTTTCCGCCGTGAATCCCGCATTACTGGACAAACATTACCTGCGTAAGCATGGCAAAAATGCCTATTACGGGCAGGGCAAAACGGATAAGAAATAAGGAATCACAATGAAAGCTTTCAGCAATAAATACGTCTGGTTTGTGACCGGGTCACAGCATCTGTACGGGCCAACCGTCTTAGACAGCGTGGCACAGAACAGTCAGCAGATAGTGAACAGCCTCAACCAGTCACCGGTTATTTCTGTCCCTGTGGTCAATCAAGGAACCGTCAAAACACCGGATGAAATTCTGGCGGTCTGTCGTCTGGCCAATAACGATCCGGATTGTGTCGGACTGGTGCTGTGGATGCACACTTTCTCGCCGGCCAAAATGTGGATTGCCGGTCTGAGCCAGCTCAGTAAACCTTTCCTGCACCTGCACACTCAGTTCAATGCGGCATTGCCGTGGGATGAGATTGACATGCATTTTATGAACCTGAACCAGAGTGCGCACGGGTGCCGCGAGTTCGGTTTCATTGGTACGCGTCTGAATATCGACCGCAAAGTGGTGGTCGGCCACTGGGAAAACCCGGTTGTGCATCAGCAGATTGATGACTGGTGCCGGGCGGCAGTGGGGATCCATGCCGGGCAGCAACTCAAAGTGGCTCGTTTTGGCGATAACATGCGGCAGGTGGCGGTCACCGAAGGCAACAAGGTATCCGCCCAGATCCAGTTTGGCTACGAGGTGCATGGCTATGGGCTGGGTGAGCTGAGCGACAGTGTGAATGCCGTTAGCGAGGGGGAGGTTTCAGCCTTACTGGATGAGTATGCCTCACGCTATACCCTGGATCCGGCTTTGCTGTCCAATGCCGATACTTTGGCGATCCTGCGTCAGGAAGCGCGTCTGGAGCGGGGCATGGAGCGCTTTCTTGAATCCGTCGGCGCAACAGCATTTACCAACACCTTTGAAAACCTGAGCGGCCTGAGCAATCTGCCGGGCTTGGCGACTCAGCGGTTGATGGAAAAAGGCTACGGCTATGGCGGCGAAGGTGACTGGAAAACCGCCGCGATGACAAGAATCATGAAAGTGATGGGTCAGGGCCGCAGTGGCGGGACGTCTTTCATGGAAGACTACACCTATAACTTTGGTGCGAAGGACCAGGTGCTGGGCGCGCACATGCTGGAAGTGTGTCCGTCCATTGCCGATGCCAAGCCCGCGATTGAAATCCACCGTCATACCATTGGCTGTCGTTGTGATATTGCCCGGATGATGTTCAGGGGCAAAGCCGGCCCGGCGGTGAATGTGTCTGTGATTGATCTGGGGAACCGTTTTCGCATGCTGGTCAATACCGTGGAAGCCGTGACTCCGCCACAGACGATGCCGCATCTGCCCGTTGCCCATGCACTTTGGGAACCTCAGCCAAACTTGGAAACGGCCGCTGCCGCCTGGATCCATGCCGGGGGCGCTCACCATACCGTTTACAGCCAGTCGGTCACCGTCGATATGCTGGCGGATTACGCCGAAATGGCCGGTATTGAAATGGTGCTGATTGATCAGGAGACCCGGATTCGTCCGTTCAAAGCCGAGCTGAAAAATAACAGCGTCTATTACCGGTTGGCATCAGGGATTTAAACTTCATTTTGCGCCCTCTTCGTGATGAAAAGGGCGCTAACGGATCACTTGTGAAAGAAGACAACGCCATAGCAGCAGGGTTGCAACATGAGACGACGGGCTATCAGGACTGGCGGGTGGAAGTCTCTGTCGCTGAACCTGAGACCTTTATTCTTTACTTTCGGGATCAGCCGCAGTGCCAGGCTGTGCTCGCGCTCAGCGTGAATGGCCGGGCTTTGTCTCTGCATGATATTCGCTGGCAATTTCGCCGGAAAGCGCATCAGCTGGAGCAGTGGTGCAATCTCACCCTGGGCGACACCTTATCCATCAGCATGACTTACAGGTTTAGTGCAGACAGGCTGGAAATTGATTATCTGGCCCGTAATCCGATTCCCTCCCGGCTTGAACTGGCGCATCAGATCAGCTCAACCGTGTTGCAGGAAGCGCAATCGGATAGCAAACCTGCAGTGAGCTGGCTGTTTCAACGCAATGGACAGCCAAGCGAATATTTAATCGAGCAGACCACTCATGGTTTCTGCGAAGCCTTTTCGGCCTCTCTGTGGCTGTTGTTAGGTCAAAACTGTGATGAGAACATTCGTACTTAATGCGCCGCCTGCATACACTAGAAGGCTGCTTACAGCGGGTACAGAAAACGAATGATGCAAAACGATCCACTCAAACCCGGATATAATTTTGATGCCCACCTGGTTGCCGGGCTGACGCCGATTATCGAAGGGGATGAGCTCGACTTTACGATTGATCGCCCGAACGGAATGAAAGGGTTTATCATCAATTTTACCAGCAAAGGGGAAGGAACCATTTTCCACGGCAAGGATGCGTTTGATGTCCAGCCCGGGGATCTCTTGCTGTTCCCGCCTTCTGCGGCACATTACTACCAACGCAAGGAAGATTGTTCGTCCTGGTTTCACCGTTGGGTGTATTTTCGGCCACGGGCATTCTGGCACGACTGGCTGAACTGGCAGGAAGAAAAGAATGGTGTGTACATCACCAGAGGATTAGATGAAGAGACGATTCGTCATATCGAACGGTTATTTATCGATATCGAATACACCTCGAAGTCGGATGTGCCCTATCGCAACGACCTGGCGGTGAATCTGCTGGAGCAGCTACTGATTCGTTGTAAGAGTCTGCAACCGGATGTGGTGAGCAGGCCGCTTGATCCGCGTGTGATCGAAGCGATGAATTATATGACGCAGCATTTGAATCAGGATTTCAGCATTGAAGACATCTCCGCCCATATCTGTCTGTCCCCGTCGCGGCTCGGGCATTTGTTCCGGGATGAAATGGAAATGACCATCACTCAGTGGCGGGATGATCAGCGGATCAGCCGTGCCAAGCAATTGCTGGTTACCACGAACTATTCCATCAACCATATCGGCCGCATTGTCGGCTATACCGACCCTTTGTACTTCTCCCGCGTGTTTAAGCGTAAATCAGGCGTCAGCCCTAAGCTGTATCGTGAGCAGGTCACCTGAGGCGCTACACGTCCAGAATCCGTTCTGCCGCTTTCTGAGCTTGTTCTGTTCCTGAAGGCTTGGCCTCGTGACCAGGGAAACACTCAGCGGTAAAGGTGGTATCGTAAAGCCGCTGCCGGATCATTTCTGCGATTTCGACAATCAGCTCGACCATGCCCGGCTGCCTGACCTTTTTTTTGCTGCACATGATGTAGAGAGATTCGCTCAGCCGCAGGGCGTAATGCGGTAATACAGGCACTAACTGGCTATCGGGCGAATACAGGTAAGTGGGGAGCACGGCAATGCCCATCCCTCTTTCGGCGGCATGCATTTTGGTCAGGTTGGTCTCAAAATACTGGCTGCGCTCAGGCAGGGAGAACTTACTTTGCTGAGCATAGATGTTCGGCCAGTCTAATTTCCCTTTCGACTGAATCAGCAAGCGGTGCTCACCAAGATCTGAAAGTGAGGCAGGCGTACCGTAACGTTTCAGGTATGTACGGCTGGCGACAATCACTTTATCGACGTCTGCCACCCGCTGGTAATAAAAGGCCGGTTCAGGCTGAGAAAAATTCAGCGCAATATCTAAATCATCGTCAAAGAAGGCTTTTTCAAGGCTGGTTTCGACCAGATTGATTACCAAGTGCGGGTAAGTGGCCATGAGTTGGTCGATGACAGGCAGCATCACCCGATTGCCCAGCGCGACCGAACAGGCCAGATTGAACGAACCTGCCATTGTCTCTGTTTGTCCGAGTGACATCATGCAGTGACGCAACCCGTTCAGACTGGTCTGGCATTCTGCCAGCAATGTCATGCCTTCACGGCTTAACTTGAAGTGATGTTTGTTCTCACGAATAAACAGATCACAGCCAAGTTGGGACTCCAGCTTCTTGATTTGGGCACTGATGGTGGACTGCGAAATGTTCAGCTTATTCGCCGCACGGGAAAAGCTGTTGTACTCCGCGACCGCCTGAAAGTAGTGCAGCAGGGCAAATGACTTATCCATGTTCATCGTTGTTGATTGACCTATCCATCAGATTTCATCACGTCGCAATGGAAGTGTAGGCGCTCCATTGTTCTTATTGTTCTAACTATAGGTAAGCAAAGTGAATCTTGATACTCGAGATGGGTATTATCCGGTTCCGGACCTCAGTACAGCGGGCGTGTGATGGCTGACGGTGTTCTCCTCGGTTCTGCTTGTCTGGCAGGTGCTGAAAATTACGCGTAACGGATTTTCCTCGGGTATGGCGGATGGTTGTGACCGGGGAAAGAATGTACGAAAGAGAGGCTTTTCAGGCAGACAGCGATATTATTTTAGAACCAGATCAAATAAACCTTTACAACGGTGGAGAGTCGCGTATGATTCATCTTGCTCTGTCGCTCAGATTAATTAATGCAACTTCAAGTCAAAGTAAAACCTCAGAATTTCTTCGTAACTGTCGTTATCCTCAGTGTTTCCCTTAGCTTCATTGTGACATTCAATAATTTAGGCTCTCAGCGCATCGCATGAATGCGGTAAATATTTTGAATTCATCTAAATAAAAGGGACAAATTATGTCTAACAAATCAACTGGTCTGGTTAAGTGGTTTAACGAAGAGAAAGGTTTCGGTTTCATTACTCAAGACAACGGCGGTGCTGACGTATTCGTTCACTTCCGTGCAATCGCTTCAGAAGGCTTCAAAACTCTGGCTGAAGGTCAGAAAGTGTCTTTTGACGTTGAGCAAGGTCAGAAAGGCCCACAGGCTGCTAACGTAGTAGCACTGTAATTTTTTTCATTGGCGTAAAGGGCACTATGCCTTTTACGCCAATGTATCGACAACGAAAATTATGCCTCTCCTGCCTTAAAAGCACGTCAGCTGTAAGCTTCCAAACGCCTTCGTAACACACCATCAAACACCAGTATTTGCTTTGTCATTAAACTGCAAATAAATTCCATTAGCATATTTATCTTAAGCAAGTTTCATATTGCGTTTTATACGTAATGATTTTGCTTATTTGAAAGAAAAAATAAGGAGACATTATGTCTCGTTCAATTGGTCGTCATCGATTTTGGTTTCATCAAAGTCGTACTAAAAATACATCCGAAAATAAGAGGGTCGCCATTCAGTGATTGTTAATTTTACGCTTTATCAAGAACAAAAATCCTGGAGTTCACGTATTCATCAGTTAAATGATGATGTCCTGCTCCGGCATGTCCACCTTCAGGGAAATATTGCCCGCAGAGATATCGATTTTTCCTACTGTGAAAGATCCCACTCGGGAAATATTCTGAACAGTGAAAATCAAGTGATTGGTCATTTCAGCGTTTTTTCGTCATAACTTCGCCATAACACCACCAGTCATTCATTTCATGGCTACCGCCGCCAGGCCATGCAGTGAACGATGATTGAGTCATTTCCCGCCGATGATATTCATTTGCCCCCGTATCTTTGTTGCCGTCTTTACTTCAGCCTGAAAATGCGCAGGTCAGCCAGCACCGTATAAAAATCGAATTCTTAAGCAACTGCATCCGGTTTTTTAGCTGTATTTCCAGCTGGGCTGCTGATGTGCTTTGCTCGCAACAGTGCGTACAGGTTGCAACGTTTCGTCCATTGACGGTCACAACCATGAACGAATCATGTTCTGTGTCGGAAATATTCAATAAATCACACGCCTGGCTGAGTATCTTCATGTTCAACACAGAGGAGATATCACATGACGAAACGCGTAAACTACTTCAGCATTGCCCCGCAAGCGATAGAGATTCTGTTCCAGCAGGAAAACTATTTTCATCAGCAGTTCAGTGAATCACAAACCATGTCGATGATCATTTGGGAGCTGGTGAAACTGCGTGTATCACAGATCAACCAATGTGCTTTTTGTATCGACATGCACAGCAAAGATGCACTCAAACTGGGTGAGCAACCGGAACGTATCTGGGGATTGAACGCCTGGCGCGACATGCCGTTTTATACCGCGCAGGAAAAAGTCGCTTTGGCATTTGCAGAACACCTCAGCGCTTGCAAACCTGTGGACGATGCTATGTATCAGCAGGTGCTGGACACCTTTGGTGAACAGGCTATGGTTGATCTGACGTTCGCCATCAATGCGATTAACAGCTGGAACCGGGTGGTAAAAACCTTCAAACCCGAAGTCGGGAGTTTTACCGCAGCATAGAACCGCAGTACAGGATATAGGATAGTGACCATATATGGATTTCAGGATCTTTAAACCACAAGGCGTGCTGAAAGATCATGTTCAGGGAATATGGTCGCTTTCTGTGTCACCTCATCGGGTTGTTGATGAGAAAAAACTGCTGTTCAGTGATGCCGGAAGCGGCATCATGTTCAATCTGGGAGGCGAGGTCTGTTTTGGGAATTACAGTCAGCCGGAAGGCGTGATGATCATGCCAAACAGTAAAGAAGCCCAGTATGTGACTTTGCCTCCCGGTGCTGTTCTGGCCGGGATTCGTTTTCATCCCGGCATGGGCTATAGCGTGCTGGGCAAGCGTTTTGACCATCCGGTTTCCATTGCCGATGAACCGGATCGTTTCTATTTTCTTCAATCGCTGCAGCAGCAGCTTGGCGCGTGCCGCCACCATCAGGCGCGCCTTGTCGCCATGTATCGCTGGCTGACATACCATCTGGATACTGACGATGCTACACACCAGACGATTACCCGTATTGTGAAAGCGGTGCAGCCTTACAGCTGGCCACAAGCGCTGCCGGTCGGTACCCGGCAGATCGAAAGACATTTCCAGAAATGGATGGGCATGACGCCCAAATACTATCAGCGAATTCTGCGGGTCAAACAGTCACTGGAGCTGATACAGCGCTCACCTGATATCCCGCTGGCGGATCTGGCCGCTGAACAAGGGTTTGCCGATCAGGCACATATGACGCGGGAGTTCAGCCACATCGCTAAAATTACTCCGAAGCAATACAGCCGGCTGGTCAAACAGAAGCAGGGCAGATAGCGCTTGTCACTGAATGCTCATTGAGTACGCTTCTTTTTCACGGTTGTCAGTCTGGTAAAGGAATGAACTCCGTCTCATCACCAGGAACCAGCGGAAAATCGTGGTTTCGCCAGTCGGTTTTGGCCTGTTCAATCCGCGCTTTACGGCTGGAGACAAAGTTCCATTCAATGAAACGTGTGCCTACATTTTCACCCCCGATAATCGCAATGCGGGAGGGCACTTTTGCTTCAATGGTGATGCCTTCCTGCTGCGACACGATGGCCATGCTATGTTCCGGCAAGTCGCTGTCTTTTGCAGTGACATGGCCTTTGGCAATGTAGATCGCGCGTTCTTCGGCCATCGGCAGGGTGAAGCGCTGTCCCGGCTGGAGATCTGCTTCTACGTACAGGGTTTCTGCAAATGTTTGTACCGGTGATGTTACGCCAAACGCGGTGCCCATCAATACTCTGACCGGAACACCGTCGATATGAAGGGATGGAATCGTGTCATTCGGGTAGTGATAAAATGCCGGCTCACATTCTTCGTCGGCCAGCGGGAGCGCTAACCAGAGCTGCAGGCCATGCAATAGGTGATCAGTAGCGGTGACTTCATATCGTTCACGTTCGGAATGCACAATCCCTTTGCCTGCGACCATCAGATTAATGTCGCCGGGTTGAATAGGTTGCAGGCTTCCCAGCGAGTCACGATGCAGAATTTCGCCCTCAAATAAATAGGTGACGGTTGCGATGCCGATGTGCGGATGGGGACGCACGTTAATCCCTTCGCCTGCGGGAAAATTCGCCGGGCCCATATGGTCGAAAAAAATCCACGGTCCCACCATTTTCTGTTGTGCTGTCGGCAGCAAGCGGCGAACGGAAAAGCCCCCTAAGTCTTTGTCTTTTGCAAACAGAATGCGCTTGATTGCCCCGCAACTGTCTGTGCAGTCACACGGCTGCTCTGCATCTTTCAATGTATTGCTCATCATCTCTCCTGCCCGTTGTTTTGGTTTAAGTATGGCGTAGTGACAGTCATTCGTGAACAATTTGGTCGTGAACAAACATAGTCTTGAACAAAGATGGAAAAAGCCTGTGCAGAAAGAAGAATGGACCAATTGGCGGGTGAGACATGTCAGGTGTTTCGGTTTAAATACATTGTCCAAGGGTGAAAGACAAAAAAAACAGCGCAGTGTCCGTACTGCGCTGTTTGAGTGATGCCTAAGCGTTAAAACGCGTTTGATCTTGAATGTCAGATATCGCGTTCAGATCCGACGATTGCTGCGTATACCTCAACATGGGCGGTTTCACCTGCATTGGTCAACAGTAAATGCATGTACCCGGCTTTGTCAGCCGTGATTTCGATGAACGCCTGATTGTCTGGATCAGCCGATGCTGTGTCGTGTCTTTCTGCTGTCGGCCAGTGCGAGCTGGCAGCATAGAGGCTGACATTCGCGTTTTGGTTCTGCTCGCTTGGTGTTACCCAGACCCGTAGTGTCTGTCCTGCCTCCGGCACATAAAATCCCAGATAACGCTGCGCTGAAATGCGTAACGTCTGAGGGGTATCGGCTTCTAATATTACAGGGGTTAAATCATCTGCGGGCTGTGAACCGGTGTGTCCACCATTTTCCTCGGGCTCGGCGATATCCGCAGCGGCCTTCAGTACGACCTGCTTGAATGCTTCACGCCCTGCAATGCTCAGATAATATCGGCCAGGCTTGATGTTGCCATTGGCATCAGGGCTGATCGTGAGCTGTTCATGGCTGCCGGCTGTGAAAGCAGTGAAGTCATAGTCGTAGTAATGAGCAGTGCGATCATAACTTGCGTACAGATCCGCATCGCCATCACCTGTGATCGCAAAGGTAAGATTGCGGGTGTTGGCAGGGATATCAACATAGAACAGTTGCTCGCTGTAAGCCGCACCGGACAGTGTGACAGTGCTGTTTAATGCCAGTGCTTTCGCCTCATCCTGGCCAGGCTCCGGGTTCTCAGGCTGCTCACCGTCAGTGCTCACGGTCAGTAACCACTGATTGAACGCTTCCGCATAGCGCGAGCCCAGCGTATTTGCGGTTTCTGTCCACTGCGTGTAATCACCCTGACGGGCGAAAGAGAGCAAAGTATTGACCTCATTCGGATGGTTTTCCATCAGGAAACGGACGGCCAGGTAACCCCAGCGATAGATGCGATCCAGATCGTGATCGTAGGTGGTACTCAGTATCTCAGACAAGGAATAGGTTTGTTTGCGGGCCAGTTCAACGGCAGCGTCATAACCTTGTTTGTAATGCATGTATTCGGCAAAACCTTCCAGCCACCACACGGTGTGCCCCGGGCTTAATACATCGTTGAAGTCACCGTAGAGATTGAAGCGGCCATCCAGATAATGCACATATTCATGCTCGAGGTTGAGAATACTGTAACCTTGCGAATATTCATTCCGGTAGGCCACAAAGCGGGCCTGATTGTCAGGGTTGGCCGGATTGCCTTCCAGGTATTGCCCGCCATTGTTGGTGGTGTTGCCAAACAGGAAGTTGGAATAGCTGACATAATCGGCATTGGTGTTGAAAACGATCACCTCAACACTGTCGTTATAATCATCGGCTACCGGCTGATACCCGCTGTTGACGACCTGATGGAAATCGGCTTCTTTCTCCGCAAGGAGAGTGCAGGCCTCTGCGGCCTGTTCTTGCGTCATTGCCTGAGCGCGAATAATGGCCGGTCCGTCACAGTGATGGCGCAGTGGCATGATTCTGGCTTCAAGCTGATTTTTCGCATCTTTCAGCCCCAGCGCTTCTGCTTTCTCGGGGGCGAAGTAATTGATCATTTCTGCAATACCGACCCACATTTTGTCGCTCTTACCGCCCAGCGGATAGCGCTGGAGCAGTGACTCCAGAATGGCGAGCACTTGAGTTCGGGTCGATTCATGAGGTGTTACCAGCAGACGGCCCATTTCACGGGCGGCATTGGTCACAATGAAATCAGCCTCAGTGCCCAAGGCCCATTCACTCTCCAGAATAAACCGGTGTAACTGTTCCAGGTACTCAGGGTGTTGTGCCAAATCATCATAGAAATGGTCAACGCCGATATGTCCGCTCATAGCACGGAACAGGTTGTTGAGGGTGTCAACAAATTGCAGATCCTGTGCTTTTTCAGCGGTGAAATGATTCAGCAGTTGTAACTGGCTGGCCATGGTCAAGGGTAACTGACGGATGTTGTCTACCATGGTTGTCATGCTTTTCAGCGCTGCAACCTGTTCCCTGCCACTTTGCGTGGCATAGGGTGAGGCAAGAAAAGTCTGAATGGTATTTGCCAGCGACACATCTAAAGCATCAGAGAAATCGCCGTATTGTCCTTGATGCGGATAACGCACGTAATAGGCAGCCCGGATAAATTCACCGAGATTTTCGATGACACTTGCTTGCTGGGTTTCTCCCCGGTAGTTACTGATATGCAGCATTAACTGCTGTTGTATCTGGCGAATACTGCTCTCGCTGAACAGCGAGTTCAATATATCAGAAGGCGCAGAGAACCAGGCAATTCTGCATTCGAGATCGGCCTGTTCAATGGTCCTGATCGGCGACGGTGAAGATGACAAGGCATCAATCTCGCAAGCCGGCGCGGCAGAGGCTGTGTTTGCATAGAAAGCTGCGGAGATGAGCAAAGCCAGCGCTGAACGCTGACATCCTGAGTGTAGGTATTTCATATGGCCAACCATTTGATTTATCAGTATTAAGGTAAGCCGCCTGTTATACCAGCAGGAAATAATAGTGCACTGTGTTGAATATTAAACTAAGAGGTCGGTCCACAAATCAACGAAAAAGGAAACAGCCTGATATGGTTGCCAGGCAAGTACAAAAAATCAGGGCAGAAAATAACTCTCACCAATTGAAAGGGGCAAAGTGGCAAGGCGCAGGAATAAAAATGGCGCGGATAAACGCGCCAGTGTCAGTAGAAAGTCGTGGGTGCTGCTGAATTATCGGTTTGATGGAATCAGACGTTGAACCGCAAATGTCTCGCCACCTTGTTCAGAAATATTGAGGGTGAGCGTGTGGGCCGCTTCTCTGTGACTGTAAACAAAAACACGGCCGTCTTCTTTGGTTTTGTAATGGGATTTCTGGCTTGGCACAGAAACATCAACATTGGCCTGCGGCACGCCCTCTTTTTCTACGAACACCCATGCCCCGCCTTTTAAAGGCGTAACTTGTACCGTGAGTGATTCTGTTAAATCGGCGAATGCTGAACCGGAAAATGCGATGGCGGCTGTGAACAGTGCTGCAATAAAGGTTTTCATAGTGTGACTCCGACAATTGATTCAGGTGAGAAGGATGTTTTAAAGCATGTAGTGATAATAAGTGTGATTTGCATCACGTTAAAGAGTGTTTTTTCTTCCGTGTTGTTCGGTTTTTTCGAATGAGTGGTGTGTGTATTATCTGGATTGATTTTAAGTGTTTGATACTATGCTACTTATTATCAAAATGAAGATGGAACAGGATGAAGTAAGCATGGATATTGACCCGGTTCGACTAAGAAAAGCGACATGGGCAGATATGGACTTTTTGTTGAAATTGCGTGATCGGACTATGCGACAGTATTTGCAAAAGGCAGGTGCACCAACAGACAAAGATGCCTATAAAAACCGAATTCTCTATCATTTTGATGACGCGCAAATTGTGGAAATAGCCGATAAACGTGTTGGCTTGTTTAAAGCATTTTATCAGGCAGATTTGAACCAGTGGTATCTGGCTCAGATTCAAATCCTTCCCGAGTATCAGAATCATAAAATAGGCAGGGCACTCATCACCGAGCTGATCACTAAAGCGACGGACAATCATGAGTCTGTATCTTTAAGTGTATTAAAAGGCAGCCCTGCCCGGCGTTTATATGAACGTCTTGGCTTCCAGTGCATGAGTGAATCTGAATTTGAGTTCAATATGCTTTTTCACCCATTTGACAGGGAGTAACTATGGTGGCGATAAGAGTGATGGGTTACCTGAGATCTTCAAGTGAGTGAAAATCCAAGTCTTTATATACTGCATCGTCTTAATTTGTTGATTTTAAATTGTTATTTTATTCTTTGCCCATTCACTTTAATGTAACTGACTTTATTATTTTTTACATTAATTTTCCTAATCGGCTCGCAATATAAACCTTTGATTGAGTGTAAGCTGTGTTCTTCCATTAGCCCTGATTCGGGCAGGGCTATATTCAACTCAAACAACAATGATTCCTTTTTGGAAACGATGTGGTGTGATTCTTGACTCAGCGTTGAGTGACCAGAGTGCCTTTTTGCTTTCTGTTGACAGGGATAAGTCAGTAAGCGAGTGCGATGTATCCGGTCGGTGAGTCACCCACTTTCAGTTGGGCAAGGTTGGACATATGGATACATTTCAGCGAACAGGCACTGTCTTGCTGCTTTACTGTGCAAGTGTCATGGCCCTGATCACCATCAGCTTTTTATTGTTTGAACAGGATGCAATGGGATGGGTGTCATCAGCCATTTCTCAGCTTTCCGGTTCTCACGGTTCCGGGCTGTTTCTGCTTTTTCTCTTTGTTGTCGTCATCCTGGCATTTGACATTGTTCTGCCTGTGCCTTCGAGTGTGGTGGCTATGTTCGCGGTAACCGCTCTAGGCCCGCTTCCCGGTGCGGCTTCTGTGTGGCTGGGGCTGACACTGGGTTGCTGTGTTGGATACTGGCTCGGTGATTGCTCGGAAAAATGGATGGGTACGCGCTGGTTATCTGTGAAAGAGCGTCAAAAGGCCCGGCAATTGGCGGACAAAATGGGCGGCGGCGCGCTCATCATGATGCGGGGTGTGCCTGTACTTGCTGAGACCTCAGTGATTGCGGCAGGCATGCTTGGGTATCCCTTTGCTAAATTCTTACTGTTTACCTCGCTGGCCAACGGCTGGTTAGCTGGTGCTTTTGCGTATGTCAGTCTCTACAGCGCCGAGAGTGATCCTTTCTTTTTAGTGGTGGCTGGCAGCGTACTGATTCCGGTGATTGGCTGGTTGCTGCATAGATTCTGGCAACGAGTGACGCCAGTATCCGCTGTTTCCTCAACATCACATACCCAGCCGTCAGCAACCGAGATTGAGACAATCAAAGCCCGCTTTACAGTTCAATACCAATATCCCGTCTGTTTTACGCACGATGTTTTCTCCCCCAGCAACTCGGATTTATTAACGCTCTTGCTCAGAGCGCGCCGGGAAGAGGCGGTTCAAGGTTGTGTGTTGATTGTTGATCAGGGGGTCGTGAATGAAAGTCCCGACTGGCTGGAACAGGCGCAGGCTTATTTTCAGCAACATCAGCAATACATACACCTGAAAGGACAACCTTTGGTGGTGAAAGGCGGGGAGGCGATAAAACAGGTATCGCAGACAGACCTGCTGTATCAGTACCTGCTGAATCATCAGGTGGACCGACACAATGTGGTGATTGCTGTGGGCGGTGGTGCTGTGCTGGACACTGTGGGTTATGTGTGCGCGACGTTTCACCGCGGTATTCAATTGCTGCGCATGCCGAGTACAGTGCTGGCTCAGAATGATGCGGGTATCGGGGTGAAAAATGGTGTGAACGGTTATGG
The DNA here is from genome assembly GCF_021432065.1 of Photobacterium sp. TLY01. Taxonomy (NCBI): domain Bacteria; kingdom Pseudomonadati; phylum Pseudomonadota; class Gammaproteobacteria; order Vibrionales; family Vibrionaceae; genus Photobacterium; species Photobacterium sp. TLY01. The sequence continues at coordinate 25,593 of NZ_CP090365.1, read as the reverse complement.
GTCAAAAAACCTGATTGGTACTTTTTGTCCGCCTTTCGCCGTGCTGAACGACTTTTCCCTGCTCAATACCTTGTCATACCGTGATCGTCGTGCGGGTCTGGCGGAAGCGGTGAAAGTGGCCGCCATCCGCAGCGGAGAATTTTTTGACTGGCTGGAAAACAATGCGCATTCGCTGAATACCTTTGACGATCAGGCCACTCAATATGCTATCGCGCGGTGTGCTGAGCTGCACATTAACCAGATTACGCTTGCCGGCGATCCTTTCGAGACCGGAAACGCCCGTCCGCTGGACTACGGCCACTGGGCCGCACATAAACTGGAAGCCATGAGCCATTATGAGTGTCGTCACGGCGAAGCCGTTGCAATCGGCATGGCGCTGGATGCTTATTATGCGGCAGAGATCGGGCTGTTGAGCCAGGGTGACTTGCAAAGGTTGATTCAGCTGCTGACAGCACTCGGTTTTGCCTTATGGCACCCGGCGCTGGATCGGTGTGATGAGCTTGGCCAGCCCGTGGTGTTTCAGGGGCTGGAGGATTTCCGGCAGCATCTTGGCGGCCAGCTATGTGTCACGCTTTTGTCGTCTGTCGGGGTGGGCGTCGAAGTGCACGACATTGATGCAGACCGGTTGCTGAGCGCCTTACGTGCCCTGAAACGCGAGCATCAGGCTGAAGTGAGCGCGCGAAGTGAGTCGCTCACTTTATCGGAGGTAGGCTAATGCGCCTGCATACCTGGCTGACACTTGGCCGCGCCTCCAATCTCCCCAGCGTCTGGAGCAATGTATTTGCTGCGGCATTGATTGCGCAAACCAGTCTGAACACCAAGATTTTGGGTAACGACGCACTGAGTACTGGCGCAATGGATAATGAAGCATGGATACCGGGCAGCCTGAGCCTGCAGATCATGCTTTGGACCGGTTGTCTGTTATCCCTTTCACTGATGTATCTGGGCGGCATGTTTCTGAATGATGCTTTTGATGCCAACTGGGACAGACGGAACAACAACACCAGGCCCATTGCTCAGGGCAAGGTCTCTGTTGCCGCTGTCTGGCTCAATGGGTTGGGGATGCTGGTGCTGGGAATGGGGCTGGCAGGGAGTTTGTATCAGCGCGCGGTTCCCGGACAGGCGGCCTATGGCTGGGTTGCCGTTGGTTTACTGGCAACATTGATTCTGCTGTACAACCTGGTCCATAAGCGGTTCAGGCACAGCGCGGTGCTGATGGGCGGATGCCGTTTGAGTGTCTACCTGATTGCTGCGCTCATGCTGGCAGAGATTACCCCTGAGCTGTTTCTCGCGGCATTGGCGCTGTGTCTCTATATCAGCGGAATCACCTATGTCGCCCGTGAAGAGCACACGAATAAAGTCTCTCAGCTCTGGTCCGTCGGGTTGCTTTTCCTGCCTGTTTTTCTGGTCAGTCTTCTGGGTTATTCCTTCCCGTTTTTCTGGCTCTATGCCTGCGGTCTGAGTTTGTATTTGCTTGATACCCTGCGACGTTGCCTGTTCACTCCGCACAAAAATGTACGGGGTTTTATCGGCGGTCTGCTTGCGGCTATACCGCTGCTGGATGGCTTAATGCTTGCCAGTATGAATCTGATTCTGCCGAGCCTGTTGTGCGTGGCGGTGTTTTTCATCATGCCTGGTTTACAGAAGTGGATACAGGCAACCTGATCGTGTGAGACAAAGTCATGCATTCACGACGTTTTGATACGCCACTTAGCCCTTTTTCACCCGACGCACTGCAAAGTGAACTGGCGGTTGCCCTGACCTCTGAAGCCAGGACCTGGCTACAGGTTGCCAGAGACAAGATTCTTGGCACCAAATCTGTTGAGGGCGCCGTGTCCGCTTTGCTGCTCACCAGTGCCATGGCACGGCGAAAGCTGGGGCAAGCGGTGTTGCCCTATCAACCCGAAGGCACCGATTGGCGGGTGGATCAGGCCGGGCGTTTACTGCTGTTACTGACGCTGAGAGCCAGAGTGCCGGTTTCGGACTGGAGTGATGTGTTGTTCTCTATCTATCGTCAGTTCGATGAAAACGAGAAGATTGTTCTGGTCAGGGCATTGGACTGGTTGTCCAGTCATCATGAACTGAACGGTATTGCGCACGAAACCGCACGGACCAATGATGTGAACCTGTTTGCGGCACTGGCGCTGAATAATGCCTACCCGGTGAAGTATTTCAATGAGCGGTCGTTTCATCAGTTAGTGCTCAAGGCGCTGTTTCTTGATTTGAATATTGATTCAGTCAGAGGCCTGCCACTGCGCCAGTCGGCAGAACTGACACAACTTTGTGCGGATCTGGTGCAGGAAAGGCTGCTGGCTGAACGCCAAGTGCCAGAGTCAATCTGGCTGGGGATGCGCTTTCGGTATTTGTCTGACAGTGGCAAAGATACCTATCTGGGGTATGTCTTTTCCGAGTCTGATGCGCATCAGTATTACGCCTTACTGGCACTGGCTAATAATGGTGCACAGGACTGCCCGGATTCATTCTGGCAAAGGCTTGCAGCAAGGCAATCACAGTCACTGACCAGCGAGGTTCAACAACTGATAGACCATCTTCTGACCGCGTCTCGCTTTGGCCATTCTCAATCGCTTTCTTCACTCACCGGGTACTTCAATCATGAAATATTTTGATCCGCATATTCACATGGTGTCGCGCACCACAGACGATTATCAGCGTATGTTCGCCGCCGGTATTGTCGGCGTTATTGAGCCGGCTTTCTGGCAGGGGCAACCACGAACCTCTGTGGGCAGTTTCATCGATTATTTTGACACCTTGCTGGGCTGGGAAAGGTTCAGAGCCAGCCAGTTTGGTATCCATCATTACTGCACCATGGGGCTGAACCCCAAAGAAGCCAATGATCTGGGACTGGCGAAAGAAGTCATGGCAGTGTTGCCACGCTTTCTGGCCAAAGACGGGGTCGTTGCGGTCGGCGAGATCGGCTATGACGATATTACGCCTGAAGAAGAGCTGTTTATGGCAGAACAGATGCAGCTCGCGATGGAATTTGAATTGCCGGTTCTGGTTCACACCCCGCACAGAGACAAAATCGGCGGAACGAAACGCACCATTGCGTTGATCCGTGAAGTGGGTATTCCAGAACACATGGTCATTATCGATCACCTGAATGAACAAACCTTGCCGCTGGTGATGGAAACCGACTGCTGGCGCGGCCACTCCATTTATCCCAATACCAAGATGTCTGAACAACGCATGGTCGCGCTGCTGAAAGAGTACGGACTGGAAAAAATGGTGGTGAACAGTGCTGCTGACTGGGGATGCAGCGATCCGCTCAAAGTGCCGAAAACAGGCGCTGCGATGCGGCAGGCGGGTTACAGCGATGCGGAGATTACCCAAGTGCTGTTTGATAACCCGATAGATTTCTTTGCTCAAAGTGGCCGTATCAGCAAAGAGGAGGTCAGTATTCCCATCAGTGTGGATCAGACAAAACTTTGGGAATCCAATTCGGCACTGCGCGGGCAAACACCCATTGTAGAAAACTGATACAGAAAACTGGCGTTCGGTTCCAACAACCCACGCAACACGCACAAGGAGAGGCGCATATATGTGGCGACGGAGTGAATTGACTTACTGCAGCAATCTCCATCCTGGCGAGCAACTGGCCGAGGTGGAAGAAAATCTGGCGCGGTATTTTTCCCGTGTGGTCGCCTGGCGCGCGCTGTCAGACATGGCAAGTGGACTTTGGCTCAGTGCTGCTGCAGCCGGTACACTCCAGTTGCCTGAATCGTTAAAAGCGTTCAGAGAAACTCTTGATCGCCAAGGTGTGGTACTGACAAGCCTGAATGGATTTCCTTATGGAAACTTTCATCAGAGGACGGTGAAAGAGGCGGTGTATCTGCCAGACTGGAGCGAACCAGAGCGGCTGAAATATACCTGCCAGTTAGCGGTCATTCTGGCCAGTTGTCTGCCTTCATCCGTGGCGCAGGGGACGATTTCAACCTTACCACTCGGTTACCGGCACCAATGGAGTGAGGAAAAGCAGCAAAAGAGTATTGAACAGTTATTACGGCTCAATGCTGAACTGGCTGTGCTGAAAGCGCTGGAGGGCAAGCACATTGTGGTGTGTCTGGAAATGGAGCCCGATTGTGTGCTGGAAACCACATCGCAGCTGATCGCGTTTTTCTCGGCGCTGACAGCTGCCAATGGTGAATATCCGGTACATTTGGGCGTGTGTTTCGATGTCTGCCATCAGGGCGTGATGTATGAAGACAGCTATGATGCCTTACGCCGGCTCACTGAAGCTGGCATCACAATAGGAAAGATCCAGATTTCCAATGCGTTCGAAGTGGATACGGACAGTCTGCGTGATCCCGTGTCAGATGTGCACGATTTGTTGTCTGAATTCGCCGAAGCGCGTTATCTCCATCAGGTCAAAGCCCGTCGCCCGGACGGACAAATCATGGCTGTATCGGATTTGTCTGAGGCATTAGCGTCAATGTATATGGCGCGAACCGGGCTGAACGATACAACAAGCTGGCGGGTCCATTTTCATATACCGCTCAGCGTTTCATCCTGTATACACCCGGCGATCAAGCCTTTGCACGATACACTCAATGGTGTTTTTCAGTTTCTTGCTGACTATCAGGGTGTCGTGAAGCCTTATCTGGAAGTTGAAACCTACACCTGGGGTGTCTTGCCGGCAGCGTTGCAGCCTCAGGATGATGATGCTCTGATTGACGGGATTGCCGGTGAATTGCACTGGCTGGAGCAGCAACTGGCTGACCGAGGGCTGTTAATTCATGACTAAGCCTTTAATTGTGATCAACATTGTCGGACTCACGCCTGCCCTGCTCGGTGAACACACCCCCCAGCTGAATGCACTGGCCAATGACGGCATCATGTTACCCATGCAAGGGGGTGTTTCCTGCGGTCACAGCAACAGCGCAGGCCACCATGTTGACCGGGTTGTTGCCTGCTGAACATGGCATCGTGGGCAACGGCTGGTATTTTCGCGAACTGGCAGAAGTGAAATTCTGGCTGCAACCCAATCAGCTGGTTCAGGGCGAGAAAATCTGGCACAAGCTTAAACGGGACAATCCCGGCCTGCGGTGCTCGCAACTGTTCTGGTGGTACAACATGTACGCGGATGTTGACCATGCGATCACGCCGCGTCCGCATTATCCTGCCGATGGCCGCAAAATCTTGGGCCTGTATTCAGAGCCGTCGCAGTTGCATCAGGAAATCGAAGCCAGGGTCGGTACATTTCCTTTTTTTAATTTCTGGGGACCAACGGCCGATATCCGATCCAGCCGCTGGATTGTCGATTGCGCCATGCTCGAATTCACCATGAATCGCCCGCATCTCCAATTGGTGTATTTACCGCACCTCGACTACAACCTGCAGCGCTTAGGGCCGGACTCACCGGAGATTGCCAAAGATCTGGCGATGATCGATCACGAAGCCGGGCGTTTGCTTGATTTTGCCCGTGAGCAGGGCGCTGATGTCATGGTGGTCTCTGAATACGGGATTACGCAGGTCAGTCAGTCAGTGTCTGTCAACCGGCTGTTACGAGAAGCCGGTTTACTTCGCGTTCGCGAGTCACTGGGCTGGGAATTGCTCGACTGTGGCAGCAGCCGGGCTTTTGCTGTTGCGGATCATCAGGTTGCGCATGTGTATATCAAAGATCCGGCAGACCTTTCTGCCGTGAAATCTCTGTTGCAGGCACAACCGGGTATTGCGCAGGTGCTTGATGACCGCGATCAGCAAGCGTATGGCATTGCGCATCCGCGGGCAGGAGAATTGGTGCTGATCGCCGAGCCGGGCTGCTGGTTCAATTATTACTACTGGCTGGATGACAGCAAAGCGCCTGATTTTGCCCGCACCGTGGATATTCACCGTAAACCCGGTTACGACCCGGCAGAACTGTTTGTCGACCCTACGATTCGTTTCGTCAAACTGAAAATTGCCGCCCGATTGCTCCAGAAAAAACTCGGGCAGCGCATGCTCATGGACGTCATTCCTCTGGATCCTTCCCTGGTGAAAGGCAGCCACGGGCGTCTGGCCGAACGGCCGGAAGATGGACCGATATTCATAACCAATAATAAGCAGATGTTAGACCGGTTGAATCAGCCGGATTGTCTACTCATGCAGCAAGTTTGTGGTCTGTTGCAACAGCACTTTCAATAGCGAGGCAATATGAGCTACTTAAATAACTTGCGGATGGTGTTTTCCGGTCGGTTTCAGTCGGACGTATCAACCGTCAATAATGATGTGCGCCATTTCGATGTCGACAAGTTCGTCCCCAAGTATCAGGAATACGGGCCGGGTGCGACCAATGGCTGGTGGAACCCGTGTGGCTCCGGTGCGTTTCGCTTGATCGACTGCAGAGTAACGCAGGTCGGCTATCAGGACGGTACAACTACCAGTGATCCGGCCAAAGATCCTGTCATCGGCATGTTGCTGGGTGGCTCTAATGATCTGGTCAGTGCCAAAATGGTGGACTTGGATCCGCAGATGCAGATGGTCTCTGAAATCTGGGGGCTGAGCATGCGGCTGACGGACGGCAAGACGCCAGATTTCGTGGCAGGCCGTTTTTTGCCTGCACCATTTCGTGACATTCTGTTTGGCCGACAGCAGGGCGGCGGTGCCGGCGATCAGGCTGCCACGGCAATTTATCAGTCGGTACTGGAGGATCTGAGTTGGGTTGATTCCAGTCATTCCCCTTTTCTGCAGCAGCTGAAAGCAATGACAGAGCAGGTTGGAAAACTGTCTGTCCGCATGATGCTGTACAGCTACAACATGGATCATAAGAATCCGGACTTTACCATTGGCCGTGTCAGCGGGGTGATTGGCCCGGCATTGGATTTTGAGCCGGATACCTTTGTGCTCGGGCGTCGTTTTGCGCCAGCCAACGGGCAGAATACGACACAAAACATTAATTTCTTTAATGCTCAGGTGGATGCTGCCAACCGCAATCTGTGCGTTGACTTCAGTAATGCATTACCGCTGTCGGGCACTGACGGCGCCTTTGTTGATCTTGGCAAGATGAAACTGGTGGTCTTAGAGCCGCCTTTTGAGAACATCAAAGAAGGCGACACCCAGCTCATCGCTGGCAATCAGTTTACCCCGATTGGCGGTGCGATCCCTTATCTGACACCGGACTGGCTCAATGCTGAAGGGGCGCTGTTCAATGTCACTGATATTGACCCGACTCTGCTTCAGAAAATACAGTGCCAGCCGCTGGCCTTGCTGAGCACAGACAACAATGGCGTGCTGATCCGGGAAACGGCAGAAGGGCTTCTGGTGCGGGCCGATCAGGTGGTACATCGGTTAAATCCGGCTGTACCTGTGTCGGTCGATCTGTACGCATCCCGTTATGGTATTCCTGCTGCCGGAGAAAAGATTGCCGTGACGCTCCAGCCGCCGGCAAAAGGTATGGGCGGCGGTGGCCCACAACCGGCAGATGTGCCTATTCCTGTCATCAACATCCCGGCATCTGCCATCTCCCTCGGCCAGACCGTCGCCACCGACTCACACGGCAGGGCGCATTATGGTTACAGCGTTTCGGCGCCGGGTAATCCCAGAGAGTATATCGACGGCCAGGTGTATCTACTCAGTTACACACCGGTGAGTGATCCGGGTTATATCCAGCAGATGTTTGATTTTATTGCCAATCTGGTCTTTGACAAATTTACCGTGCCCGATAAACCCACCTGGGATGACATCAAGCCCATTATGAGTCAGTACAACAACCTGTACCCGATCATGGGCCGCATGCTGGTTAATCTCAGCAGTTACGATTCGATGGTGAGATTCCGCAATCTGCTGGAACTGGCTTTCTCCCGCGAGCAGAGCGATCCGAATTACATGCCTGTCACCCGTGATCTTTCCGAGCCGAAGCGACAAATGGTGCTCAAGTGGCTGTGCGAGCAGGACGCCAACGGCAATTACCTGCTGCGAAGAGGGCAGAACGACGCGCCTTTACCGATTGAACCTTGTGCTTCTTGTGAAATCAGCTCGCCACTGGCAAAAGCCAGCCTGGAAGCGGAATCATCACAAGATATCAAAGGCTCAAAAGAACTGGCTGCGGAGCAGTATCGTCGCAATCTCACTCAACAAGATTAAAGGCGGGTACGAACATGTTGAAACTCAAAAGACAAATCATTGATAAAATTCGCGATATTTCCGAAGTGAGCGAATTGCGTGAGTATCTGCAAAGCGCGATCGAGCTTGAACACGCGACAGTGCCTGTGTATCTGACCGGTTTGTTCTCGCTGAAACAGGCGCAGAATGTCGAAGCCGGCAATATAGTCCGCAGTGTGGTGATTGAAGAAATGCTGCACATGAGCATTGCCTGTAATGTGCTCAATGCAATTGGCGGTGCGCCGCAAATCAACAAGCCCGATTTTGTTCCGACGTTTCCCGGTCCCCTGCCTATGGGGGTGGGGGAAGACAGAGGGTTAATTGCCACCCTGGCACCGTTGACCAAAGAGCAGGTGAAAACCGTGTTCATGGCCATCGAAGAGCCGGAAAACCCCATTGATATCCCAGTAACCCGTATGCTCCAGGCAGATGCCAATTACGCCACGATTGGTGAGTTTTATCAGGCGATTATCGACAAAATCGTGCAATTGGGAAACAGCATTTTTACCGGCGATCCCAGCCGCCAGCTGGCTGACACCAAGTGGTTTCCGGCGGATGAATTATGGGCCGTAACCGATGTGGAAACTGCTTGCAGCGCACTTAAACTGATTGTTGAGCAGGGGGAGGGCAGCAGTAAATCGCCGACCGATGAAGAAGGTGAGCTGGCGCACTATTACCGATTTGCCGAAATTTATTATGGCAAACGCCTGGTCAAAGATGCCAGTTCACCGGTTGGCTGGTCATTCAGCGGCGAACCCGTGCCGCTCAATCCGGAGGATGTATACAACCTCCGGCACAATGCCAAGGCGCAGGATTATCCTGAGGGCAGTGTGGCCCGGCGCTACGCGGAGCAAACTAATTACACTTACTCATCTTTGCTGAACTCATTGCATCACACCTTCAACGGTGAGCCGCAACAGTTGGATCATGCCATGGGGCTGATGTATGAACTGCGATTAAGTGTACAAAAAATGGTCACAATCGATTTGGGCAATGGCGAGTTTGCCGCGCCGCCATTTCAGTATGTAACGACCAATGTATGAGGCTGGCGTATGACGAATCCGTTTGTTTTCCACGAGATTGTCACGCCATCCCCCTATGACCTCAGCCATTTTTATGGCGAGGTCTTTGGCTGGCAGTTTCAACGTATTGATGATCAGGGAACCCTGTACGCTATCCGATCTTCCACACCGGGCTGTGCACCGGTTGGTCTGCTGACAAAAACCTCGGACGAACCGGGGTTTTCTCAAAATACGCTGTTTTATATTCAGGTTGAGGCGATCGATACATTTTTGCCAAAAGCAGTATCGTTTGGCGCTCAGATCGTGATGCCCGCAATGGCGTCTTCGCTCGGGGAATGGCAGTACCGTCTGGCTGTGCTGTGCGATCCGCAGGGAAACCACTTTGGGGTGATGAAAGCGGTAACGCGAGCCGGGCAGGTAGCAGCGCTTCCCGAAACGCCCTTTGATTTCAATGAAATCGTGACAGCGAATCCTTCGGCATTGGTCGAGCGTTTTTATCGGCCCTTGTTTGACTGGGCGATTGAGATGACGGGCTCTGCGGAAGCGCCTTTTTATACCATCAGTACCGACCAGAACGCGACACTGAGCGGCGGCATTGCGAAAGTCAGCGATCAGCCCGGATTTCATGCGTACGCCGGTTTTTATATCAAGGTGGACGATATCGCCCTCAGCTTAGAGAAGATTGCTCAGATGGGCGGTGAAGTGATTATGCCGGAAGTCACAGTGCCCTTAGGGGATGAAATGGTGTCGATTGCCATGTTTACCGACCCGCAGCGCAATCAGCTGGGATTAATTCGCCGGATTCAGGGAGTGAAGCCATGAGTTTGTTTTGTTCAGAAAAAAGAGGTTTGCTGTTCAGTACTCTGACGCCCGGCGCCCTGAGTTCTCATGTCCTGGCAGTCGGCGCTCTGGTTGCAGGAGTTATGAGTAGCGCTGTTCATGCTGCTGACAATGATGATGCCCCGGATGTGTATTTTACGATGGGTGTGCATAATGATTTTGGCTGTCAGCCTGCGTCTAACTGCCTGCCACAGCGTCAGGCGGGCGATCCGAGCGATCCTCAGTATCCGGAGTACTGGATCAGCGACTGGACCATGTTCCGGGTGTTCCAGAACTATGCGGATAATCCGCCGCCTTACACCAACCCGCCTTCTACACTGAGTCCGCAGGATTATACGGTGTCATACGGCACGACCTATTACGACAGCACATACAAACCAGCAGACGGTGATGGTGAAGGGGCAATGATGGAGCATTATCACAAATACTGCCTGCCCATTTTCCCGATAGAAAATAACGAATATTCCTGCTCGTTTGTGTCTCTCGGAAATAAGGCGTACTTCCTGACTTATCCGGAAGACAGGCCAGCCGATATGCCGGAATGTTGTTTGTTCTCGCCGCAAAATCATCCGCCTCGCCGGGATTTTATCAAGCACTTACCGTATAGCGCCAACCGGAGCGCGTTGCTGAATGGATCAGTACAGGCCTATGCGCTGACCCTGCAAGGACCGGAGCCGATCTTGTTTGGTTATGCATTCAATCAAGCACTGTCGCCTGACGCTGCGACCGGCGAATGGTACAGACATCCGCAGTCTTTCTATTTCTCGGGAGATTCGCAAACCGCAAAAGCCCCTATTGTCAGTCAGAACTACACCAGTTTTCGTAAGCAACAACCTCAGGCAGCAGATACCTGGGACACAGTCGGCCAGATGTGTACAGCGCAGCCTTTGCCCAAGTGTCAGCTGTTTACGTATCAGGCCCAGCAGGACAACAAAGCACTGCAGGCCGTGCCGGAAAAACGCGGCGCTGGTGTCTGGAGTGACTTGAAAGCACCACGTCTCAGACCATCGGGTGAGTAATCACGTTAACGGGACAGGTACTCTTGTGGGCTCTTTGGTGGTTGTTGTGCAGTAAGATTATCGGGACAGACAGGTTATCTCGTCTGTCCCGATTCAGGTTACAGGTCTTTCTGATTTGCCGATGCCCAGCTTTGCTGAAATCCAGCCACCCAGAATCTGACCTCATGCTGTGTTTGCGGCAGTTGTATGGTCGCCCATTCGTTCATTGAGAAGATGTCATAGACAGACTGCAAGTCTTCACGCGAGTTGGGTGTGGCAGTCAGTGCATTGGATTTAGCATCGCACCAAACGGTCATATTCACCGCGACGTTATTCACCGGAATCGTCGTTGTCGTTTTTGGCGCCATCTGGCTGCAATCGCCTTCCCAGTCAAAATAGACCGCCAGGTTGCCTGATTTTGATCGGGTCAGGGACGAGAGAAAATTTCTCGCCGTTAATTTTTCAGAGACCTGTTGATAGGTTTCATTCAGCTTTGCTTTCACCCTGAAGGCATCATTCGATGTGAGTGTTACGCCCTGAACTAATTCTTTCCGGGTACTCAGAATGCCTAAGCCATAGGTTAAGAAAAACAGGATGTCGCCATCGATCTCGTCGTTGCTGAACTGCAATAAATAATCATTGGATGCTGTCTGAGAGAGATTCTCTGCAATCACAGCAAGGCTTTTTCTTCGTTGAGAGACATTTGAATAGCTTTGGATGGATAGCGGATAAAAAGAGGTAATGGCCCGGTTTTCAGTGATATTTTCGGCACGAAAATTAAAGTAACTGACCATCCTGCCGTCCACTTCATCTATTTTCGTGTAACCCGCATGTGCGTTACCAGCTTCAGCATGTACGCCAAATACGATAAAAAATGGAAGTGCGAGAAATAAAAATTTAACCATCATTGCTCTCCAAAGATTAGACGGTTCAGGCTATCACAGGTGCTTGGGCTGACTGTTATTTCATCAGAATTTAGTGAAGCTGTTCGAAGAATTCATCCTTGTTCCGGTGCCGGAAATTAACGGGACAGACACTTTAGAAGTTAGCAGGACAGGCACGTTTATGGCTCAGTAGTAACGGAAGAAATTAGAGGGACAGACACTTTTGCGTCATGAACCAAATTAACAGGACAGGCACTCTTGGGTTGATTTTTGTGGTGAATGAACTCTGATATTCACAGAGCAATCCTGAATAGGATTGCTCTTGTCTTAGCGGGGGAATGATTGTCAATAAGGAGAGATCAATCAGATAGCAGCGGTGACGGCTTCAGCCTGACATTCTGCATCAACCAGGTAGTTGGTTTGATCAAATTCCTGCCATGAACCTGTTGCCGCGCCATCAATCACCAGGATTGAGACAAGGCCGTAGTCGATGAAAATACCCAGCAGTGTGGTGGCATCAAAAGATTTAGACACTGGGATCACTGACTCGCAACCGTTTTCTTCTACACGGATTGTGTATTCTTCTTTCTTTTTAAACGACGTCAGAACCTGGCCCTGGCCCATATAGCGCTCATTAACATAAATTTTCGCATTCGGGCTTTTACTGCGAATGCTGACTTCCTGGCTGGTACCGCTAAACATGGCCGCGCAGCCATTCAGCATGAACAGAGCAATAAATAAACAAAACAGCTTTTTCATTGTTTACCTTGGGTTTGTGAGTTGTTGAAAGGGATACGACAGAAAAGGGCGTATCAAAAAGATAATTCACCAAAAACTAATCTAAGTGGTTGATGAAAATGTCGGACGGGATTGTACATGAAATACAATAAACTAGAAGCGGTTTTGTGAATAAATCTATTAATATCAGTGCTCTATATGGATTTTCTGTTGTGCACATAGCGGGGTGTTTTATTTCGATTTATTGCTTGGCTATTCAAAATGGCAGCGTGAAAAGTAAATCGGGTGCCTTTTGATAAAGAGTGGGTTGTTTATAATCTCAGAGCGAAAGAGGATAGAAAGAATAATGCTGAGCATCGATTAAAAAATAAGATGTGACTAATTATTCTTTTTAAAGCATCGCAATAATCAGGTTCAGTCAGGACAGACAGATTCAGTCTGCCCTGACTCATTTGCGTCTTTAATTCATCTTCATCGGTTCAGATATTTGCGCTGAACGCGTATCGGATGCGATCCCCTGTGGGGTGGCTGAGCTTCTGGCATAGTGCCATTCGCGAAAATCACTGCCGGTTGGCGCTTGCGAGACGCGTAATCCGAACTCGGGCAGCACGGCATACAGGTGATCAAAAATATCCGACTGGATCTGCTCGTATTCCACCCAGACCGTGGTATTGGTAAAGCAGTAAATTTCCAGCGATATCCCTTCGTGTGAAGGCGGCAGTTGGCGCACCATTAATGTCATGTGTTGATGAATATTCGGGTGCTGGCGAAGATAGCGTTCCAGATACGCACGGAAACTGCCAAGGTTCGTTAAGCGGCGGCCATTGATACGGCAGCCTAAATCCGACTTCTTTTGCTCGTTGTACTGATTGATCTCTGCCACTTTATGTTTGATATACGGCTCAAGCAGCTGAGCTTTTTCCAGATAGCGAATCTCGTTATCGGCCAGAAAGTGCACGCTGGTGGCGTCAATCAGCACGCTGCGCTTAATACGGCGTCCGCCTGACTGCTGCATGCCTTTCCAGTTTTTAAATGAGTCTGAAATCAGCGCATAAGTCGGAATCGTGGTAATGGTTTTATCCCAGTTCTGCACTTTCACCGTGGTCAGACTGATATCAATCACATCACCGTCGGCACCGTATTTCGGCATTTCCAGCCAGTCGCCAACACTGAGCATTTTATTGGCGGATAACTGAATGCCTGCCACCAGTCCCAGAATCGGATCTTTAAACACCAACATGATCACTGCGGTCATCGCACCCAGACCGCTGAGCAGTATGACCGGAGATTTACCGATCAAAATCGAGGTACTCAGCAGGGCTGCAACCACAAAAAAGATGATTTTCAGACTCTGCGAAATGCCTCGCAACGGCATATTGCGGCCAGCCTGCGTCCGGCTTAACAGCACTTCAATCACACCCAATACCGCGTAGAGTGTCAGTAAGCTGTACAGCACGATCCACAGCGACGTGAAAGTTTGCAAAATCTCATACACGGCGCTGTCGTCAGACAGCCACAAGTGCGTTTGCACCGCAATCACAATGCCCTGAATCAGCAGAGCAAACCGGCTGAAGAGCTTTTTGCCAAACACAGCTTGGTGCCAGAGCGTTTCGCTATGCCCGGTAAACCGGTTCAGCCACAGAATCACACCGCGGTGCAGGATGAAATGAATGACGACAGAGATACCGGCGATCAATCCTAGCACCTCGCCGAGATCAATCAGTTGTTCAATATGAATATTGTGAGAAGTAAACCATTCAGTAAGCATGAAAAATAGTGCTGCCATAAATCACAAACAGGCCGTCAATGTAGCATGGATAGCGGCTGTTCAACATGAGGGGAAATGTTAAATCTGGGTGGAGTGGGGGATTGTGTGAAGTGCTGATTGGGGAGGTTATAGGTTTCATTAAACGATTCACTTCGTGTGGTGCTACTAAATAATCCCAGTTCGTAATCTCTGTATTGGTTATCTAAATGCGTGTGTTTAACACTCTCGGCCTTAGTCGCTGTTTCGCCATATTAGATTTTTGAAATATGAAGGCATAGCTGTTGGAATAATCAAGGCCAGAGGAGAAAGAAAAATTTCTCAGGTGTAGACACTTTGTAGACACTTGGCTATTTGGGGTATAAAAAAGGCCACTTAAAAGCGGCCTTAAATACTTCGAAAAAACCGAGTTATTCTTTCCCGTACACGTTATTTTCTTGCTCACGAACACGGATGAAAGTGGTGCGTTTGGTTAGCTCTTTAAGCTTCGCCGCGCCAACGTAGGTGCAGGTTGAGCGCACGCCGCCCATGATATCCTGGATAGTGTTTTCAACCGGGCCACGGTAAGGCAATAGGACGGTTTTTCCTTCAGCGGCACGGTAGTTGGCAACACCGCCAGAATGCTTGTCCATCGCGCTCTGGGATGACATCCCGTAAAATTTCATGAATTGCTGGCCGTCTTTTTCAACGATTTCGCCGTTGCTTTCTTCATGGCCGGCCAGCATGCCGCCCAGCATCACGAAATCGGCGCCGCCGCCGAAGGCTTTCGAGACATCACCGGCGCAGGTGCAGCCGCCGTCGCCAATGATCTGTCCACCCAGGCCGTGTGCGGCATCCGCACATTCGATAATGGCAGACAGTTGCGGGTAGCCGACACCGGTTTTCACTCGAGTGGTGCACACTGAACCCGGGCCGATACCCACTTTGACGATGTCTGCACCCGCCAGAATCAGCTCTTCCACCATGTCGCCGGTGACGACGTTACCCGCGCTGATGACTTTATCAGGGAATGCTTTACGGACTTTTTCCACGTACTCGACCAGGTGCTCAGAGTAACCGTTTGCAATATCAATGCAGATAAACATCAGATCGTCGGTCAGCGCCATGATGTCTTTGGTTTTCTGAAAATCAGCATCTGATGTACCGGTTGAGACCATGGCGTGTTTCAGGACATCAGCACTGTTTTCTTGAATGAAACTGGCCCAGTCCTCAACACTATAGTGTTTGTGAATGGCGGTCATGACATTGTGTTTTGCCAGTGCTTTAGCCATGTCAAAGCTGCCGACTGAGTCCATATTGGCGGCAATAATAGGAACGCCTGACCATTGACGACCGCTATGCTTGAATGTAAAATCGCGGGTTAATTCAACTTGAGATCGGCTTTTCAGGGTTGAACGTTTCGGGCGAAACAGTACATCTTTGAATCCCAGTTTCAGGTCTTGTTCGATACGCATGGAAGTTCCTTCTTTATCTTCTCTGTGATTATCGGATATTGCTCGTCAGTAATGCGCTATTGGCAGATAGCAAGTTTCCTGAAGAGCAGGCACAAAAAAACCGGAGCGTTGGCAGACGCTCCGGTTTTCAGCATTATAGGCGCAGTTATTTTTTCTACAAGCCTGAAAAATGCATTTTTTTTATGGTATCCTCCCGAAGATTGCATCCAGACGTTTTACCCCGACTCCTACAATCAGGTGGCGTTTTGGTGAATCCTCAAGCATTCAAATCACTTCATAACCAGACGCGGATGACTTCCTGAATCCGAATGTCAAATTTATTATTTTTTGCTTCCAATCTGTTTCAATCCTTGGATAATCCTATGAGTCTCGCTGGCTAAGTGGATCGATTTACCTTGTTTAACAAAAGAAAAACAAAACAGATATTCCCGCTGGATTTCTACGGTGAAGATGGCAGCTGGCGCTTTATTCTGCGGGCTTACTCGTCTGATGAAGTTCTGGATGCTATGTATTGGCGTGCATATATTTCTTGTCACAGGAAGGAGTTTGATCTGCTTCATCTAGCGATCGACAAGTTTAACTATAAGTACAACTACTCGGCCTCTGACGTCTCGGAGTTGCATTTGGGGGCCGTGGGGTCTGCGATGCGGGTGAATATGATGGGGCCGATTGTGCCGGTCAAACATTTACTGGCTAATATAGCAGAAAGGCTGGCAAACAAGACGAGCGGCACTGAGAAAACCCAAGCCGCAACGCATGCTGGGCAATTTCAGGCAAAGTCATCTTAAGCGCTGAATTATGGCCTGAATGACGACTGAATATTTAAAAGGAGCGATGGCTCCTTTTTTAATGTCTGATTTTGGTAAAAGCTTGTGGAGACATTATCTTAAGTTCGCTATGTTAGGAAATGAATCTGACAATAATCATGTAGGTGAATGGATGAACTCATGGACGCAGGGCAGATCTCTGGCCGTATCTTTGTTGCTGGCGACTCAGTTTGGGCTGGCCAGCAATGTGCACGCCACCACGGATCTGGCATCCATGTCAGAGTTGGTGGGTAAGTGGCAGTGCCTGCCGGATGAGAAGGCATCAGATAAGGAAGAGAGCTGGGTGAATTATGACTTTCATCATGATGGAAAAGTCAGCTCTAAAGAATGGATTCGCTATCAGGATCAGGGCAAAACTGAGCTGGAATTCAACTTATTTGTCGACTATCACCTTGAGTCGCTGGAAGGTGAATACCGTTTAAAACCTTTATCAATGAAACGGGAAATTCTGTCAGACCCCAATCAGGCTAATCCTTTTGGTTATGATGCGCAGCGCGATCTCATGGGTTACCGCATCTTCTTGCAGCCGGTGATGAAAGGTAAAAACGCAGCGCAGTTCGAAATGTGGTATCACATTACTCCGCAGAATCATTTCTCTATGCAATGCCAGCGCCAGGCAGCCTGACCGAGCAATCAGTCTTTGCGCAGGTTGCTCGCACTTGAGATGGGTGTAGGAAAGCGGCTTACGACCCAATAAGTGGACAGGATGAAAGTCATGAGGGTCGCGGCTTGAATAAAGAGCATTCCCTGCTCGGAAACCAGACCGGCGGTTAGGGCCGAATAAGCCAGCAATAGCGAGAACTCGCTGGCTTGACTGAGCCGGGCAGACAGCTCCTGAGGCGCTTTTTCCTTTGCCAGTTTTAGCGCAATCATGAAACCTGCTGCTTTTACTGCCACCAGCAGCATTCCAAATAGCCCACCCCAAAGCAGTACAGTACCGCCTTGTGTGATGTCCATTTTTGCGCCCACCGCGAAGAAAAATAATATCAGAAAAAATTCCCTCAAGGGTTTCAGGTGCAGAGAAATGGCTTGCGAAACCCGGCTGATGGCTATAGACAGCCCGGCTACAAATGCCCCGATTTCATAGGATAAACCCGCCAGGTGACCCGTTTCCGCCCACAGCAAACACCATGCCAGTGCGGTAACAAAGGTGTATTCCTGAATCACATCAAAACGACGAAACAGCGGGAGCACCAGATAGCGGACGCCTAAATAGGCCAGCAGGCAGAGCAATCCTAATTTCAGCAGGATGAGCATAAAGGCGCTGATCATGGCATCTGGTTCACGCACATTCAGAAACAGAATCACAATGATAGCCAGTATGTCCTGTATCAGTAGCACGCTGGTCATGACTTCGCCCACACGTTGATGGTGAAGGGTAGTGGTCGGGATTAATTTCAACCCAATGACGGTACTTGAAAACATCAGCGCGGCGGCTGCCACAAGTGAATCGCCAAGGGACAGGTCGATCAGCAAGCAAAACCCTAATGTGACCAGAAAAAAGAGACAGCAGGTCCCCAGTGTGATCAGGGCGCTTTCTTTAAAGAGAGTCAGCAGTTTGAAGGGTTGCAGATTCAGGCCAAGCAGGAACAGTAAGAGGATGACACCGAATTGGCCGAACTGGATGATTCGGTCGTTGTCATTCAGCAAGCCTAAGCCACTCGGGCCAAGGGCAATGCCGGCAACGATGTACGCCAGAATGATGGGCTGGCGGGCGTACAGGAACATTGTGCCGATTAACGCTGAACTGACCACAATGATCCCGAGTTCGAAAATCATGGTTTGCAGTTCATTTAACATACAGCACCCATACGACAGAAATCAGGCTTGTTGATCCCTTAAAAGCATAGATGCTTTGGTGGGACAGACACGATTGCGACGGGTAAATCGGATACTGCTTTAACGGGACAGTCACAATTGTGACGGGCTGATCGGATGCCATAGTGCCATAGAGGGACAGACATTTATGTGTGGCAGGAAAATCCGGCAAGGATATTCGCCAATCGCTCTATTTTGCTATTGGAGAGCTGGCGATAATCAAAGTAGGGACAGATGACCAGTCGGTGTTCGCGGTTAATTGCGAATTCATTATCCAGCCAGATGAGAGGCACTGTCAGTTTCTCTTCGTGGATCAGTTTCTTGGCGTAGGTTCTGCCCATCATGATGTGGTAGCGAGGGGCGGTGTCTGATGCATCAAGAATGGGCGGATTGAATAACAGCGCGGTTTGGCTGGATTGCTGGAGAAGGAACTCATCTCTGAATGACTGCCAACTCGGTGCATTCGTTGAATGAGGAAACACCTTGCTGTCGAGGGCATAAATCAGCTTGGCGTACACATTGAATACTTTTCGCCAGCCGTTACCGCACGCCTGGCCGATAGCCTGTATTTCGCCTGAAGCCGCAGGCTGTAATTGATCCAAACATGCCATCCCGGGCATACCTGGCCGGTGTTCGATATAGGCAGCTAAGGAAAAGTCGGGACATCCCAGCCCGATAAGGTGTTGCGTGGTATCTTCGGTGATATTGTGTGTTTTTTCAGGCATATGTGTCGATCTTCTTTGTATGCAGTATGTTGAGTGAATGTAAGCGCGATTTTACTTAAGGTTTACTTGCGGTTGACACTGCTTTACCAAGCTATATGTACGCTGTACACATATGTAGAAAAACAGGTAGTGTTATATGAAAACTCTATGGATTGGTATTTTGTGCTTGTCTCTGATTGCACCAGCAACCAGTTTTGCCCATGGTGGCAGAGATCACGGTGGCAGAGACCATGGTTATGATCATGGTTATAAAAAATACTATAAGCATAAACATAAGCACAGACACCATCATCATCGTAAACCGGTAAGACATTATCACCACCATGATGTTGTCGTCATTAAGGAACGCCCACGCAGGGAATATCACCGTACCAATTTACCCGAACTGGTGACCTTTGCTGTGGTCTCTGGCATTACCTATGCGATTATTGATAACGCATTTTATAAAAAATCTGGTGACAATTACGTTTACACCCCATACCGCCCTTAAGCTGCCACCAGACTGTTCCGTTCATTATCCTCCAGATTTGCATACCTTCTGTCAGAAATGGCAGGAGGTTTTTTTTGCACTCTGCGTTTTCGTTTCCTCTGTACATGCAGAAAATATCAATATTTTTGGTGGGATACACATCACAAACGGTATTTTATGCTGGCTTTTTGACGAGTTCACACAAGTGCCACCGCTAGAGTGTCAAACCATTACACAATAAAAATCAATGGGTTACGATTTTTCCTAGCAAGGAACACTGCTTTTTGGTGATGCAAGATTAAAATACCAGTTTGTTAGGCCAGTCATAATCACTTTATTGGTTGGATATTCTTAATTTTACCCATATGTCGAAGTTTACATCTGCAAGGTCTTGGCATTATCGAATTTTCCTTTACCCTAGCTTGTAACTGAATTGTTAATCTCTTGTTTGCAGTTCGATGCAAATGGGAGAGTGTCCGACGCTGTTGCGGACTGCTAGGGATAAGGCGCTGCTAAGAGGAGCTGATGCAATGAATGTTTCACTGGATCGTACTTTTCAACTCACACAACTGAGCGGACAGGCTATCAATGAGCTTTCCCCTTCGTTTGACCATTTACCCAAAACCGGGCATGCAGATGGCGAGTATCGTCTGCGCCGCTATTCCATTGTGAAAGCGACCGCCAATGGTGTACTGCACATGCCACCCAGAGCTTTTGTGCAATCTGACGACATTAACCATTTTCAGGGTAATGTCAGCCGCACTTTTGAGCCTTTGGAGGACAAGATACTCTTTAGTGCCGGGATGCGTGAAATGTGTGAAGTGTTCAAACGCGCCAATGCCTTATCAGATGATCAGGAAATTGAAATTCATCAGATCCGTATTGCTACGCTGGAAGGCGAGACTCAGGTGGCGCCTGAAGGGGTTCATCAGGATGGTTTTAATCACATTGCGGTGATTGGGATTGGGCGTGAAAACATCGAGGGTGGGGAGTTTCTGGTCTACAAGAATAAGAATGAACTGCCTTTTCTGAGTATGGCGCTAGAGCAGGGTGAGGTCGCGATTCTGGCCGACGATCAGCTCTGGCATAACGCGCGGCCCATCAAAGCGGTGAAGAAAGATAAAAAAGGCTATATGGACCTCTTTGTTCTGACAGCCCGGGAGACGCAGTATGCAGTTTGATGTTTCGAGTGTTCGTCAGCAGTTTCCTGCACTGGCTCAACAGATAAATGATGCACCTGTGTATTTCTTTGACGGACCGGGTGGAGCACAGGTGCCTGCCAGTGTTTTACAGGCCATGACGGATTATCTTGGTCGATATAATGCCAATCTGGGCGGTTCGTTTTTCTCTAGCGAGGTGACAGTGTCACTCATGGCAAAGGCGCGTCAGTCTGTTCAGGCATTACTGAATGCGCCGTCGCCCGACAATATTGTTTTTGGTCCGAATATGACCTCACTGACTTTTCAGCTCAGCCGTGCTATTTCACGTGACTGGAAGCAAGGTGACGAAGTGATTGTGACGTCCCTGGATCATTATTCGAACGTGTCTAGCTGGCAGCAAGCGGCGGATGACAAAGGGGTACTGGTTCGTCAGGTTCGGGTGAATCAAGCCGACTGCACGTTAGACTACGAGCACTTTGAATCTTTGCTGAATAATAAAACGCGGTTGGTGGCCGTCACATACGCGTCGAATACAACTGGCTCGCTGGTGGACATTGCGCGCATTGTTAAAGCTGCGCACAGTGTTGGCGCGCAAGTCTATGTTGATGCAGTGCACTATGCCCCGCACAAGCTGGTAGACGTGCAGGCACTGGGCTGTGATTTTCTGGCGTGTTCAGCTTATAAGTTCTTTGGTCCGCATGTGGGAATCGTTTATGTGGCACCTCAGTGGCTGCAGACGTTGAAGCCGTATAAAGTTGAACCTGCGACCGATCTCGGTCCGGGACGTTTTGAAACGGGAACCCAGAACTTTGAGGGGTTGGCCGGTGTCGTGGCTGCCATTGACTATCTGGCACAGTGGGGCGATCCGCAAGACAGCTTCCGCAAGCGTCTGGCAGCCAGTTACACTCAGTACCAGTCTCATGAAGAATCGCTGAGCCAGTATTTTTTGAGCTGGGTCAGGAAATTCAGCAATGTGACTTTGCTGGGTATCGAGGATGATAAACGGCTCGCAGAACGTACCCCGACTTTTGCACTACGTATTGATAATGTACCGCCGTCGGATATAGCCTCCCACCTGGGTCAACAGAATATGTGCGTCTGGAACGGTCACTTTTATGCGTTAGGCTTGTGCCGGCAGTTAGGAGTGCTTGAAAGTGGTGGCGTCGTCCGAATTGGTTTCATGCACTACAATACTCAAGCAGAAATTGATCGACTTTTTGAAGCGTTAACGCCGTTTTTGAACCCTGTTTCTGAATAATAAATAACAATGATTACTGCAATTAGCAGAACACTGTCACAGGCTTAAGCCATTAAGCTGATCGAACGAAAGCCCACGTTTTTCGTGGGCTTTTTGTTGTTTAGTGCATGCTACCCAGTTAAGCATCAGGGTTGGCCTGGCGCTGCTGGTTTAGATACACACCGAGCAAAATCAATATCATTCCCGCGATAGGCCAGATCATATACAAAAGTGTCTGTCCCTTTAAGAACAACAAAATCAAGGTAAGCAAAACACCTACCAGCATTTGCCCGCTGATCACCAGCAAGCTTGTTCGCATCGCTCCAATTTTGGGTAGCACAAGGCTATTAATCGTTACAAATAGCACACCAATGACTCCCCCTGCATAAGCACTTAATGGTGCATTTTGTGGTAAAGAGAAAGAGCTGCCATTCACAAGCAGCACCAATAATGACAGGAAGATAAAACCTATCAGATGGTTCCAGTAAGAAGAGGTTATTGCTGTTCGGTCAAGTCCTAACCTTCCGTTCAAGATGCGGCTCAGGCTAATACAGATACCGTTGAGTACAGCAAGAAAAATGAACAACGCCATGGTTTATCCTCATTAATCGGTGATTTATCAGCAATCAGCTTGGTGTGAAAATGATCAGCATGCTGCCGGATAAAATGCAGCACACCACGACTAAATCTTGCGAAGATAATTTCCTTCTTTTCGAACCCATCAGCCCGAACACATCACTGAGCATCCCGAAAAGTGTCTGTCCCACCAGCATAAAAGCCACAGAGCCCGACAGACCCAGCGGACTATTCACCGTAGCCGCAGCCAGAATTACGGTAAATGCACCGGGAATACCGCCCAGATAAGCCCACTTTGGAACTGGTCTGGGGGCCGGGCGAGTTCGTTTACTCCGAAGATGACAGACAAACAATATAAAGCCAGCAAACGCTGCGCCTATGCCATGTGCAACCCAGGAGGCCAGTAGAGGAGAGCTGTGTGCGGCCAACTGGCTGTTGAGCAAAATCATGAGTGACAACATAGCACCAGCAAAAAGCGCAAGTAGCGCAGGGGATAATTTCAGCATGGATAATCCAACTCATTGTGTCGTGTCTATGATGGATTTTATATTGTGTCTGTAGAGTTTATAATTGGGTTCAATAGAAAAACACTGTTGAGAAATAGTATACAAATGCGTGATAACGATACTTTCAGTACCATCCCGGTTTTTGTCACTGTGGTGGAATGTGGCAGCTTTTCTGGAGCTGCTGAACGGTTGGGGATCACTAAATCTGCAGTCAGTAAACGTATCAATCACCTTGAGGCGAAACTGGGGACGCGTTTACTGAACAGGACAACGCGCAGCCTGAGTCTGACCGATGCCGGTGAGCAGTACTTTGAATCTGCCAGAGCCGCATACAAAATTGCTTGTGAAGCTGAAGATAAACTCGGCCAGTTGCAGGGCAATCCCAGCGGGCTGCTAAAAGTGACTGTCCCGATGACGTTTGGGCGCCTGCATATCAGCCCGTTGATCCCTGAGTTTCTGCAACGATATCCCGATATCCGACTGGAGATGTCACTGGATGACAAAATGGTCGATCTTGTCGAAGGGGGTTATGATCTCTCGATTCGTATTGGTCATATCCCTGAATCCAGCCTCGTTGCGCGGCGGTTAGCGTCTTGCCGAAGTGTGCTGTGCGCAGCTCCGCACTATTTGGAAAAGCACGGTACGCCACAGTCACCAGCGGATTTACAGAATCATAACTGCCTGTATTACAGCTATTTTCGTGGCGGTGCAGAGTGGCGATTTGACGGGCCAGCTGGTGTTGAGAGCATTCAGCCCAGAGGGAATTTCCAGGCTAATAACAGTGAAGTGCTGCGAGATGCTTTGGTTGCTGGCTTAGGTATTTGTCAGATGCCGACCTTTATCGTGGGGGCGGATTTAGCTTCAGGGAAATTGATTCCAGTAATGCCAGATTATGTGTTACCACTGCATGCTGTCTACGCCATGTTTCCAGAACGTAAGCACTTACCTGAGAAGGTAAGGGTGCTGATTGATTTTTTGGTGGAGAAGCTGGGAGGGGATAAGCCAAGTTGGGATAGCTTTAGTTAAAAGGACAGGCACTTTTACTTGTTGTGTCGCTGAAACCTAAATGGGACAGTCAAATGAATGAGTTAACCATTTGGATTTTTTATGGGAAAGCTAAGGTGTCTGTAAGGATAAGACTGATAGCAAGCGTAGCCAGATGCTGCTGGGAAAGTTGAGGCTATTATGTCGATGTAGTAAGGCGCCAGAAATGAGGGGGGGATTAGAGATGCGTTAACCTGACTTGGTCAAAAGCCAAATGCTGAAGCTTTTTCACGATTGGCCAAGCTCTGTTTAATTTATTGGTAACTGAGTACCAGACATTCGTTTCCGTCCCATTAACGCCAAATTGGCTTTCATTGATGACTTTGCCCCTATCATGCTGCCTTTCTCAAATTGTTTGTATGTGCGCAGCCAAGGTGAACTATCCAATCCTAATCGCTTAAGAATGGGTGGCGCGTCGTGTGCAATCTGTCCCGTTTTTCCTTCATGAAAATACCTGCCTGTCCAGTCGAGAAACGCCAGATAATCCGCCAGGTGATAGGGAATTCCTTCTTGTGTGCTGTTGTTTTGGCCAATAAAAGGATAGAGGTAACTCAAACTGGCTTTGGGACTGTGCAAGTTATCTAGACGGGATTTAACTGACGTGAAGTCTGATGTTTCCGGTGTTTCAGCGATACCGGCACGGATGGGGTTTAAATCGACATACGCCATCGCCGCGGCAAGTGCTTTATCATCCAGCAGGGCCTGACTTTTGAACCGTCCTTCCCAGAAGTGACCGCTACAGCCGTCTTCTTTATTTGCTTCGGTAGCAACAAATTGATTGAGCAACCGCATAAACCAGCTGATGCTGTAGAGACGCTGCCGCCAGGTCTGAATGATGGAACAGACTGCGTTGTATTCAGCCTGGGTGCGAATATCTCCCCGTAGATAACGTTGGATCAAGATGGGAGGATTGTGAAATGAAAGCCAGCGATCAATGACGTCGCTGTCAGTCAAAGAGTCGGCTTTGGCTTTGTTTACATGTAGTACAAGGTGATAGTGATTACTCATGATGGCGTAAGCACAGAGGTCGATGCAAAACACTTTTGCTAAGGCAAACAGTCTGTCTTCGACCCAGCTACGGCGATGCTCATAACTGACACCGGACTCTTCATCCTGTCCGCAGAGGAAAGCGCGGCGTACACACCGGGAAATGCAGTGATAATAGGCCGTGGCTTCAAGGCAAATTTGCTGGTGTCTGGCTGTTGTCATGAAAGCGTTCACAAATAAGTTACTGGATGTATGAACAGTATATAAAGACGGGTTGGATGAGAAGTCGGATAGTGAAAAATTCGACGCGATACGCAGTGTGGTGTAATTGAGGTAGTTGTAACTTTCAGGTAATCCGCAGAATCTGACTTAAAGTGCCTGTCCTTTTATGGGCTTTAAAGTAAAGTGTCTGTCCTCTCTATGGGGCCTATTGCGAGCTTTAATCA